>NZ_CBDAQN010000001.1:0-570000 GCF_965199065.1 Acidisoma sp.
AGGCAACGGAACCCTTGGACGAGAATTATGGTACCCCAGATCACGAAAACCGCGTGGTGGCGGAATCGACCCTTACTCAGTTGCTCGGTGAAATTCGTCCAGCGCAGGCTCAGGTGATCCGCCTTGTCAAGATCGAGGGTTACAGCGTCGATGACGCATCTAGAGCGACCGGCCAGTCTGTCGCTCTGGTAAAGGTGAACATCCACAGGGGGCTCAAACGGCTGGCGGCCGCTGTTCGACAGGGCTGCGATGAGGACTGACATCCTTATTGATCGCCTGAGTCAGGATCTCCGGCCCGTTCGTCCTCGTAGTGTCCTGCGTGAGGCTGCCATTCTCGCCTTGCTCGGCGTTATCGAAGTGATCGCGTTCCTGTCCATGGGGTTCATGCGGCCGGACATGTCGGCGGCGATGGGTTCTCCCTCCTTCTGGTGGAAACTCTTGAGCATGGGACTGATCGCGGTCCTGGGAGCGGGCATAGCACTGAGCTCCATCGATCCCGCCTGCTCTCCACGTCGCGGTCTGCGATGGATCCCCGCCTGTCTCGCTGCTATCTTTGCAAGCGGGTGGCTGATCGATGCGGCTCAGGGCGGAGTGTTAGACTTGATCACGCGCCTGCACTGGCGCGAGGGCCTCCAATGTATTTGGGAAATGATCGCGCTGTCTGTTCCGGCAGTGATCGCTTTGGCCGTCCTCATTCGGCACGGAGCACCTTCGGACCGAACCGGTACGGCGCTGGCGGGCGCACTTGCGTCTGCCGCTTGGGGAGCCTTCGTTTTCGTGTTTGCCTGCCCATCGGATGACCCTTTCTACATTGCGGTATGGTATACGGCGGGCTGTGGGATCGCTACATTCCTTGGACAGATCGTTCTTTCGAGGGCCGCACAATGGTAGTAACGACATCGTTCGAAACAGGACGAGAGGAGGCCGCGATCCTTTGTTGGCAGCACCACCCACGCTCTCCGGTCGCGAGTAATTAGCATGTCCCAAGAAATTTTGAGCCGCGCAGACAGGGGCCATGACGCTCCGGCAAGGCGGCGCCTTCATCCTCTACCCGTAAGGGTCATGCACTGGGTCAATGCAGCCGTGATGATGGTCATGATTACATCCGGTTGGGGAATTTACGACGATGACGTGATCATCCACGGATTGATCTTTGGCAGCTTTTTTCGCCTCGGTGACTGGGCGGCCTGGAGCCTCAACTGGCATTTCGCCGGAATGTGGTTCTTCGCGATCAATGGACTCATCTATCTGATCTACGGGCTGACCACCGGGCGATTTGTGGAACGACTTTTACCGATCACCCCGAGGGACCTCGTGCATACCGTCGTCGAGACATTGCATTTCAAATTCGCGCACGAGGATCTGACGGTCTACAACGCGGTGCAGAAGCTTCTCTACATTGTGGTCATCCTCGCTGGCATCAACCAAGTAGTGACCGGAATCGCTATCTGGAAGCCGGTGCAGTTTTCCGGGCTGGTGTCGCTGTTTGGGGGCTTCCAATCAGCCCGCGTCTTCCACTTCACAGGCATGGTCGTCATCGTGGGCTTTCTCGTCGTGCATGTCCTTCTGGCGCTTATCGTGCCGAAAACGATTTGGGCGATGTTGGCGGGAGGTCCGAGGCTGAAGCCGGCCCCCCAAATCAGGACGGCACGCAAATCATGAAGTCTTTGTTCCGGCCCGGCGATGCGCCAGATGCCTCTGTCCTCGACCTGCATCGCCCACTGATCCGCTCCCTCGAGCGGCGGGGGCTGTTGCGTGGAGGGCTCACCCTTGGTTCGCTCGTCATGCTCACAGGGTGCGACGTGAAACGCCCGGAGTCTGTCCAGGATGCGCTGCTCGCGATATCGCGTCTGAACGACAAGGTTCAGGCGCTCATCTTCGATCCGAACAAGCTCGCGCCAACCTACCCAGCTTCTATGATTTTACGGCCCCCGAAGTTCAACGCCTATTATGACGTCGTTGACGTAAAGCCCGTGAACGGGACGACCTGGCGCCTGGAACTTGCCGGTCTGATCCAGGACAAACGACCCTGGACGCTACAGGATCTTCAGGGGCTTCCGCAGTCGTCCATGGTCATCAAACATATCTGCGTCGAGGGGTGGAGCTATATCGGCGGCTGGACCGGTGTCCCCTTGCGAGACTTTCTCGAGCGGGTTGGCGCGGATCTGAAGGCTCCATACGTCGCGTTCAAGACGGCAGACAATTATCCGAGCAGCATCGATATGGCGACGGCTCTCCATCCACAGACCATGCTCGCCCTCCAGTACGGTGGACAAGTTCTCGCCGATCCATTTGGTTTTCCGGTGCGTCTACGCATGTCGACCAAGCTCGGATACAAAAATCCTAAGTGGGTCACGGCGATTGAGGTGACCAACACCTACACCGGCGGGTTCTGGGAGAAAAAAGGCTTTCCCTGGTTCGCAGGAATCTGATCTTGAGCATGAGAACATATGCAGTCGCCTTCTGCAGCCTCGTGATGAGTCTGAGCGCCACCGTGGCTTATGCGCAGAGCCCAATGCCGGGCGGTATGCCGCCGCCTCCGGGCATGAGCCTTGCGGATTCGAACGCCATGCGGTTTCCGCAGCCGGTGCGGGTTGGCGACCTACTTCATCGTCTGGTGCTTCAACCGGTTGAAAGCCAGATCATACTCGGTCGCGTCCACGCAGTGACCCGCGACGCCAAAGGGACTGTGCAGGTGATCATGAATTTCGGAGGCTTCTACGGATTCGGTGGCCGGTTGATCGCCGTGCCCATCGACGCAATGGTGTTGCTGGGAGACGATCTGGAAGTCGTCGCTTACACACCGATGCAGCTTAGAACGTTTCCAACATATGTCCCTTCGTCGGACAATGCGGAAGTAGCCGGCGATAGCGTGCTCAAAGTCGGGCTGGCAAAGCCATCCCACTGAACAAGAGGGCAATGCACTCGGCCTGCCGACGGCACTGCTCGTAGACGCTGTGTATCCTGCGAGGAACGTCATGAACGACGCGTCGCATTCGGCGTTACCCTTGCCAAAATGGTGGAAGTCACCATTGTGCACGAAAGGTCCAGTTGAACGTTAGTTGGGAAATGGCGAAACCAAGGCCGGTTGATGACACTAGAGCAACGACTGCCCGAGGTGCCGCGACCCGTGCGCGTATCATTCAAGCCGCATCGCTTTTGGTAACTGAGCACGGTGTTGCTGGAACCCGGATTGATGCCATCATGATGGACAGCAACACTAGCAAATCGCAGATCTACCACTACTTCTCCGACCGGGAGACACTGATGTGCGCGGTCGTTGAGGCGCAGGCCGATAAGGTTCTCGACTTCCAGAAGTCCTGCCTTGGTCAGGTGAATTCCCTTTCGGATCTTTACGCCTGGCGGGACAAGGTGGTCGAAATCAATCGCTCGAAGCGGAGCGTCGGTGGCTGTCCGGTGGGCTCTCTGGCAAGTGAGCTCGCGGACCGCTCAGAAATCGCGCGTGATGCGCTTGTCCGGACTTTTGTCCAGTGGGAGACGCATCTGGTCGGCGCGCTCGAACGAATGCGTCTTGCGCGCAACCTCTCCGCCGCGGCGGACATTCATCAGCTGGCCACCGGCATCCTCACGGCGCTTCAGGGAGGTCTTCTCATGGCGCAAACCATGCGGACGACGCACCCCCTTCAGGTTGCTCTCGATATGGCACTGGATCAGGTAAGCCGGCACACCAGCTTGGAGGCGCGGTCGGAGGACCCACGAAGGCCGAAGCGGACCGCGGACTAGGATGGACATGCCGCCCGGCTTGCCAGGGCGCCAAATCTCTCCGCCAACTCTGCGAGACGGAGAGGGACTGGCATGACGGTATTTCTGAAAATCAGGGTTTCGGAGACGCAGGTAGTTTCAGCTTTGTTGAGCCTGCCACCGAAGGCAAGGGCCTGCTACGTCATGGCGCACGGCGCCGGGGCCGGGATGACACACCCGTTCATGGCGGCGATGGCCGATGGCCTAGCCGAACGGGGGTTTGCGACGCTTCGATATCAGTTTCCCTTCATGGAAAACGGCTCCAGGCGGCCCGACGCTCCTGCGCTGGCTCATGCGACCGTGCGCGCAGCCGTCGCCGAGGCCACTCAGCAACTGCCGTCGCTTCCGTTGATTGCCGGGGGCAAATCGTTCGGCGCTCGGATGACATCCCAATCCCAGGCCGAGGAGGCCTTGCCCAAGGTGATGGGCTTGGCTTTCGTGGGCTTTCCGCTGCACCCTGCCGGGAAGCCGTCCGTTGAACGGGCCTTGCACCTTCAGAGCATTTCCATTCCCATGTTGTTCCTCCAAGGAACGCGCGATGCGCTGGCAGATCTGCATCTGGCGAAGGCTGTTGCCGCCGACCTGGGGAGGTTGGCAAGGCTTAACATCATCGACGGTGCGGACCACTCGTTCCACGTGCTTGCCCGTTCGGGGCACACCGATCCTCAGGCAATGGCCGAGCTTCTGGATGGCTTCTCCCGATGGGCTGACATGGCCGTCGGTGGATCGTGAGCTGACGCCCTAGACTTCTGCGCCCTCCGCGCCAGCTGGGTCAGGTGCGACCTCCACCGAGCAAAAAACGCTTAATACCTTTGAGCGGAGTGGCGACAATTTCCTTAGTCAGCTGGGTCCTGCGCTTCATGATTCAGCTTCTTGCGCGGTCAGGATGTCAGTGGGTAAAAATCACGAAGGTATTGATGAATGCCCTTTAACACCACACTGAACTTCCCCCACTAAACTGTCATCCTCGTCCATCCAACCAGAAGATCCACGATCTAAAGCCATAGCAAACGAAAGTGCCAGGGCACGAGCGTGCCTGCGAAACTTAAGCTTGTACTGAGCGCTGCCAGAATTATCAGTGTTTGCATCACGGTTTATCTGGATGGATCAACGCGTTGATTTGGATCGGCAGGCTTACCGTTATTTTATTTTTGCTTGACCGATGCAGCGGAATATTGGGGCAGGATTTGACCATCTAACCCTCTTGTCTCCGAAACCTTTCGAGTGACTTCCGGCTGCATTTGGCGTCCGCTTGCGGTATGGCCATCATTGCGTCACAGTTGTCTTTGCAATCCCAGATTGCTCTCGCAAAGTGCACAGCGGCATAGGCGTTTTTCAATGAAACCTCCAGACTAAAAGTATCGTCCTCAGAACATTGTGGTTGTACTTTCGGTATGACCCAGACTCAGGTGCTCAATCTAAATTGAATGGTGGCGGGTAGTCGATGAATCACATCACAACATCGGTTGTCGCGGAAACGCTTCCTAACGAGCAGGAGGTTGCTCGCCGCTTCACCGAGAACGGTTTTGTTCAAATCGACGATGTCGCGAGCCTTGGCGAGGTTCAGTTAATTCGTCAAAGGCTGGAGGAGATGTGGGCGGCCAAGACCGGGTTCGAGCGCGGCTACCAGTTCGACTTGGTTGGAGACGACGACGAGAACAAAGCTTTGTCGTTCCCTCAGATTATCCATCCGAGCAGTTTTGCGCCCGAACTCCTCAAGACCGCGTTCTTTGCTCGCAGCCAGCAGCTTGCCAAGGACATCCTGGGGCCCAACGCACGGTTCTTCGCTGATCATGCTCTGCTGAAGCCGGCGGAGATCGGTCCCGAGACCCCTTGGCATCAGGATGAGGCATTTCGCGATCCTGCTTACGATTATAAAGACTTGAGCATCTGGCTTGCGCTGCAGCCCACCGATGATCTTAACGGCTGCATGAAATTCATGCGCGGCTCCCACACATGGGGTCTGCTGCCGCATCGACCGCTGAATGGGAATGAAAAGATCCACGCGGTCGAATGCATTGGCGATTTCGACGCTTCAGGCGCAGTTCCCTGCCACTTGCAGACGGGCGGCTGCACGATCCATGGAGGTCGAACCCTTCATAGCGCCGGACCCAACCGATCGTCCAAACCGCGCGCCGCCTGGGTGCTGATCTTCGAGGTGCCTCCGCATCTCCGCGCTTCGCCCAAGGCGGGCGCCGGCGTCTCAAACATGACCGCACGGGCGGAGCGCGAAATGCGCTGGCAGCGGCGCGGCGGAGCCGTGACCACCCTGTGGCGAAACTTTCGCCGGGTTAATCTCCGTGATCCTCGTGATGTGGCGATGTTCCTGAAGCGCGCCTGGAACGGTGCCTTGCGCGTGCTCGGCAAGCGGACGGAGGCATCTTAGCCGCGCCTGCCTTCAAACGGTCAGATACCGCGCCGTCAGATGGGCTTCGAAGGCCTTGGCATCCAGCGGCTTGCCTGTCGCGGCCCGCATCAGGTCGTTGAACCCCATCAGGTTACCGCAGGCATGGACCTTTTGGCGTACCCAGCCGAGGAGGGGCGAGAGATCGCCGCGCGTGATTGCCTCGTCGACCTCCGGCACATCCCGTCGCAATGCCTCCATCAGCTGTGCGGCCGCCATGGCGCCGAGGGTGTAGCTTGGGAAGTAACCAAAGGCTCCATCGTACCAATGGATATCCTGCAGGCAGCCACGCCGGTCGTCAGGCGGCGTGACGCCGAGAAGTGCCCGCAGTCCGTCGTTCCAAGCGTCCGGCAGATCCGCCACCGGCAGATCGCCGGCGATCATCGCCCGCTCCAGGCGGAAGCGGAGGATGACATGCGCAGGATAAGTGACTTCGTTCGCCTCGACCCTGATGAAGCCCCGGTCCACATGCCGCAGCAACCGACCAAGATTCGCAGCCGAATAAATCGCCGCTTCGCCTCCAAACGCGCCATGCAGCTGAGGACCGAGCCAGGAGAGGTAGGCGGCGCTCCGGCATACTTGCTGTTCGATGAGCAGGGACTGGCTTTCATGCGCCGCCATGCCTGCGGCCTCACCCACCGGCTGCCGCGCATGCCGGGGCGGCAGCCCCGCCTCATAGAGCGCGTGGCCGGTCTCGTGCATCACGCCCATCAGGCTCTGGAAACACTCATCTTCGCTGTAGCGGCTGGTGATGCGTATGTCGGTCGGTGTGCCGCCGCTGAAGGGATGCGCGGAACGATCCAGCCGCGCATGGTGATAGTCGAGCCCGGCCGCCGCCGACAGCCGCTGGCAAAGTGCCTCCTGGGCCGCGACCGGGAACAGCCCCCGCAGAGGCCGGCCAGGCCCGCGCGCCGCCTGAATGGCCTCTGCCTCCGGCAAGGCGGTGGCGAGGAAGGTCGCGTAGTCAGCGAAGATCGGCTCGACATCGGTCGCGCGAACGCCGCGCTGGAACCCGTCCATCAGCGCATCGTAGGGGGTCATCCCGAACGCCTCGCCCAGTGCGACCGCGGCCTCGCGCGTCAAGCGCACCACCTCCTCGAGCGCAGGCCGCACGGCCGCGAAATCCGAGGCGGGACGGGCGCGGCGCCAGATCGCTTCGCAACTGGAACTGGCGCGGCTCCGAGCCTCGACGAGGGCAGCCGGCAAAGCCACCGACTGCAGATAGCGGTGGCGCATCAGCCGCAAATTTGCGGCGGCCCATGGGTCGGACGGGGGCGTCTGCTCTGCCTCCGCGAGGTCGTCGGACAGCGCCGTCGCTGTCGTCAATTCATGGATGAGGCCCGACAGCACCGCCAGTTGATCGCCCCGCGCGGCGGCGCCTCCGGACGGCATCATGACCGAGGCGTCCCACCCAAGTACCGCGCTCGCCTCGCCGACTGTCGCGATGCGGGCGAAGCGGGCGATCAGGCGGTCATAGGCGTTCATGAGGGCTTCACCAGCCGGCGAGACGGCAGGCGGCCAGCACACCGAACAGCAGGAAGAGATAGAGCAGCGAGTAGCGGAAAGCTTTTCGGGCAGGACCGTTGTTCGTGAGGCTTGCACCGGCTGGTCCGCGCCCGTCGGCGAGGACCAGCACGGCATAGTACAGGAATATGCCGGTGAGTATCTGGCTCAGCACGAGGTAGGGCCAGCCGACGAAGCCGACCGCCCAGGGGCCGGCCGCTACCGGCATCAGCACCATCGTGTAGGCGGCGATGTTCGCCCGCGTGATCCGTGGTCCTGAAACCACCGGCAGCATGGGCACGCCGGCACGCTCGTAGTCGCCGCTCGCGTAAAGCGAGAGCGACCAGAAATGCGGCGGCGTCCAGAAGAAGATGATTGCGAACATGAGGACGGGGACGAGGTCGATGCTCCCGGTCACCGCTGCCCATCCGATGATGGGCGGGAATGCGCCGGCCGCGCCGCCGATGACGATGTTCTGCGGCGTGCGACGTTTCAGCCACATCGTGTAGATAAACACGTAGAAGGCGATCGAGACCGCGAGCATCGCGGCGGCGACGATATTGGTCGCCAGCGCCATCAGCAGGACGGACGCGCAGGCGAGTACAATGCCAAAGGCAAGCGCGGACGCAGGCGCCATACGGCCGGATGGAATGGGCCGGCTTGCCGTGCGCCGCATGATCGCGTCGATGTCGCGGTCGTACCACATGTTGATTGCGCCGGCCGCTCCCGCCCCCATGGCGATGCAAACGACGGCGACAACCGCGAGGATAGGGTTCAGGTGGCCCGGCGCCACCAGGGTGCCGATGGCTCCGGTGAAGACGACAAGGGTCATCACGCGGGGTTTGAGCAGCGCGATCCAGTCTTCGAGTTTGGCGCCTACGGGTAGGGCCGCGTCAGCCAGGATCGCGTTGGTAGGCTTATCCATCATCAGACTTTCGTCTTTCCAGTCCGGTCGCCCGGGGATCATCCCCGAGAAGCGGTTCGGATTTCGCAACCGCTCGGCAGGCAGCCACTTAGACAGTTTCAACGCCGGATGCCACGCCGGCTCCGTCGCTAAGATTGCAGAACTTCCGTTAAAGTATGGCGCGCCAGCCGCCCGGCAACAGCTCTACGCCACTCATGACGGCAAGACCATTAACTCCGCGAGTAGCTGTGCAGCTTGCGAGACCGAGATGCCTGCCGAGCGGCTCAGCTTACAGCGGATTTACCGGTCGCCGCTCAGCTCCAATGGCAGATGGACGAGCGTGAAGATGCCGAAGGGCGGGGTCGGCACAATCTCGGCCCGTGCGCGCTCGGCCGGTGTAAACAGCGCCTCCGCGGCAAAATCCGGATGCCAGCCGAGCGCATGGGAGGCTGGCGCCATCGCCTGCTCTACCCAGCGGCGCGGCCCCGAGGCAGCAATAAAGTGGTTCACGAACAGCAAGTGACCGGAGGGACGCACAAGCCGGCGCATCTCGGCCATCAGCCGCTTTGGGTGAGGCACAACGGATGCCACGAACATGGCGACCGCGATGTCGAAGCTCTGATCGGGGAAGCCGGTCGCTTCGGCATCCATCTCATGCAGCCCGGCGACGTGATGAAGCCCCAGTTTGTCGGTCCGGTTGCGGGCCCGGGCCAGCATTTCCGCCGAGAGGTCGATGCCGGTGACGCGCTTCCCGCTGTCGTAAAGCGGCAGGGCAAGCCCGGTGCCGACGCCGACCTCCAGCACGTCGCGACCAGCCAAAGCGTTGATGCGGCTGACGGTCCGACGCCTTGCCGGGCGGGATATCGCCCCGAAGGCGCCGTCATAGATGCCTGCCCAGCGCCGGTATGCAGCCTGCACGGCGGCCTTATCCATCGCCGAGTGCGGCTGGGGGTCGTGCGTTTCAGAAACTTGCATGATCTCTCTCAACGGCCCCGTTGAGAGCCTGTTCGACGTTCCCCAAGCCCGCGCCTGCTATCCCCGGGGGACGCCCAGGCCGAGTAGCCATAGCCACCAGCACTTACCAGCGTTACAGATCTGTGAACAGCCGCCACTGGAAATTCCGGCGGTCATCGGGCTTTTCGGCATGTAGGGATGGCTGGCGGCCCGTGCGATACCGGAATTGTTCGAGCGCCGCTGTGTCCGCCTCGATTGCGCCGACGATCTGTGGTGTCGCGAAAATCGAATGAGCCGAACCTGGTTGGGCTTCCCAGGCGGCGCTCAGCGTTGCGAGCGCCTCCAGCCCCTCCGCATGAGGGCCCGACAGAGACTCATGCACCGGTGGATAGACGCGCGGCCTCTGGATTTCCGCCAACCCAAGCCCTGTGAAGCCGAAGAACTGCGGGTGCAGCGGGTCTTCCGCCAGCGCGGATGCAAAGGCCGCTGCCAGCTGCGGACGGCTATGCTGCCCGACGCCTGCGGGGTCGATCAAAATAGCGCCAGCCAGATGGCGGAGGCGGATCTGCCGGGCGATCGCCGGGGCGAGCGCACGATTGAGTGCGAGCTGCGCCGTTTTCTTGGCGCGTCGTTCCGCCGTTGCGGAGCCGGCATCGATGTCGATCGCCACGAGCGCGGGCGTGGGCGTGATCGTCATGCGCGCGCCGCCCGGCAAGTCGACGACGTTGTCTGCGAGGGCCGACCAGATCGCCATGGCTTCGGGTCCGTCATCACCCAGCCCCACGGTCACGCGTGCGCGCAACGCCGTCGGCAGGCCGCCCGCGACGGCTGGGCGGTCGACATAGATCGCGGCTTCGGGGTGCAGCCGGCCGAGGCGCTCGACCACGCCAGGTCCGCGCGCCAGCAGCCGGACCGGCCCCTGCACGTCATCCGGCAGAGCCGCGAGCCGCGGACCTTTCCCGCCCTGGGATCCGCGCGTCACGCGGAGCGCGAGATGAGTGCCTTCTGAGAGGCCGCGGGCGCCGGCCGTATCCGGCAGGAAGCCGTCACCGGAGTTGCCCGGCAGGGCGACGAAAGCGCCGGCCATGGCGGGCACGCGGGCCGCGATCCGGCCAACGATCCGGTCCTCGACCCCGAGCGGGCCACCGGGCCGCTCGATGGCGCTGTCGACCGCGCCGTACCTGTCGATCGCGAGGCCCCGGATTTCACCTGGCCTCGACGTCACCAGAATGACGGGCACGCTATTTGGCAGGAATGGCCTCGCCCGGGAACGACCCCCAGAAGGCCGAACGTCCCAGCCAGCCGCCGACGTGGCCCACGCGCACGTGGCACCAGTTGGCACCGGCATCGCATCGCTGGATGAGACCAATCACGCCCGGCATCAGTCGAGCGGCGGGATTGGCTTGATCGGAGGCGCTGCGGAACAGCGTGACCGGGGACTTCCCCTTGATGACGAAGTGACGGGTGTCGACCAGCGTCGCCTCATGCATCCAGCCTTCGGTGCCGTCGGCATCGACCACAAGTCGCCAGACATCGAACTCCCGCAGCACCTCAACCGGCAGGCCGGCGCGATGATAGACCCAGGCTATCGGATACTGGTCACCCGGTCCGACGCGGAGATTGACCGCGTCTGCCCGGAGCGAGACGAACCGGGGGATCGGCAGGCAGGTCGACGAGCCGACATGAGCGCTGTCGACAGGCTTGCCGCTGGCCGACGAGCAGGCGCTGGAAACGGGCTCGGCCCTTGCCTCCAAGGTGCTGGAAGAGGCAATCGCGAACCAGGTCAGGGCAAGGCAGGCCGTAGCCAGGCTGACGCGGATTGGGACACTCCCGATTCTCATAGGGTCTGGGTGCCAAGCTCCTGGCCGCCGGTCAAGCCGCCACTCGCTACAGGCTGACGATCTGGCCGCCGGCCGCATTGCCCAGAAATCGCGCGACCCCCGCGACCTCGACACCCTCCATCAGCTGATGAGCGTCGATGGCCTCGGCCCGCAGCCCGGCCTCGCACACCATCAAACTCACGCCAAGTTCGATGCAGGCCTCCCGTAGTTCAGCGAGGCCGCCGACGCCGCGCCCGCGGACGACCGCGTCACGCCCGGCCTCCTCGAGGCTCGACCAGTCCTGCATGAGGGCGTGGCAGCCGCCATTCGTCGCGAAAAGCTGGACGCGACGGCCCAGTGCCGCGGCACCGGCCGCGATCACGAAAGCATAATGCGCGCGGTCGTGGCTGCCGGAGAGCAGAAGGACGCTGAGGGGCTCACCAGCCAAGCTGGAGGTCATAGCGCCGAGCAAACCGGACAGTGCGGGTCGCGCGGCACCCGAATGGTGCGAAAGCGTGTCGCCAACGCATCCCAGAGCAGGAGACGCCCTGAGAGACTTTCGCCCAGCCCCAGGATCTCCTTGATCGTTTCCGTCGCCTGAAGCGTTCCCATCACGCCAGTGACGGCGCCGAGGACGCCTGCCTCCGCGCAGGAGGGCGACAGTCCGGCCGGTGGCGCTTCGGGGTAGAGGCAGCGATAGCACGGCCCGTCGTGGCCGGCATGCGGCTTGAAGACGCTCAGCTGGCCCTCGAACCGCAGCACGGCGGCCGACACCAACACCCGCCGCGCCCGGACGCAGGCGTCGGCAACCAGATACCGCGTGGCAAAGTTGTCGGACCCATCGCA
Source organism: Acidisoma sp. (assembly GCF_965199065.1). NCBI lineage: Bacteria > Pseudomonadati > Pseudomonadota > Alphaproteobacteria > Acetobacterales > Acidocellaceae > Acidisoma > Acidisoma sp. Next base: position 12,194 of record NZ_CBDAQN010000001.1, read on the forward strand.
GACGATGTCATAGTCCGGGATGAGCGCTTCGGCCTCCGGCGCCGTCAGGCGCAGCCTGTGCTCGACGATCTCGACCCCGGGGTTGATCGCGCGCGCTGCCGCGGCGGCCGAGGTGGTCTTGGCAACTCCCAGGCTCCCCATGCCATGCGCGATCTGCCGCTGGAGGTTGGATAGTTCGACGTGGTCGTCGTCGACGATGCCAATCGTGCCGACCCCGCTCGCCGCCAGGTAAAGCAACAACGGGCTCCCGAGGCCGCCTGCTCCGACGACCAGAACGCGAGCGCGGCCCAGAGCCGCCTGACCGGTTCCACCGATCTCCGGCAGCAGGATGTGGCGGGAGTAGCGTTGGATCTCCGCCTCGCTGAACTCCAGATCGAGGCTCACGTCTGATGAGGATGCCGCCATGCCGCATCCAAAGCACCAAGAGGCAGCTTTCTGCAAGGACGAGAACCGAGGGGACGAGAACCGAGGGGACCAGAACAAGAACGAATTCTTAACAAAGTGTAGAACAAACCAGGATCATGCGTCTTTTGTGCAACGCGTCTCATATTCTTGTCGAACCGCCTCATCTTTTGGGTTAGCGTCGGGGTGTAGCCGCTTGTTAAGACATGAACCACATGCGCTTCCGGTGCCGATGGATCAGCCTGCTCGTGCTCTGTCTGCTCACCGGATGTGGTGGCGGCTACGCCTCCTACGGGCCGGCGACCGCAATGACCTGCGTCCCCTACGCCCGGTCGATCACCAGGCTGCCGCTTGATGGCGACGCCTGGGCCTGGTGGGACGAGGCTCGCGGCCGCTATGTCGAGAGTGACGTTCCTACCCCCGGCGCCGTGCTTGTCTTCCGGCGAACCGGCAGGCTTCCAAGCGGCCATCTCGCGGTGGTTTCGGCCGTGCTGTCGGATCGCCGGGTGCTGGTGACGCAGGCCAACTGGCTGCCCTATCGGATCACGAGCAACCAACCGGTGCTCGACGTGTCACCTCAGAACGACTGGACGGTGGTGCGTGTCTGGTGGCCGCCTGTCCATGGCTGGGGCGCGACCGTCTACCCCACCAATGGCTTCATCCTCACGATCCCCGTCTCCGCGCCCCCACCCATGGCGCAATCGATGAACACCGGAAGCTAGACCTCAGCAGTGATGCGGCAACAGCCTGAACTGGGCCAGCGTTCCGGCCATGGTGAAATTGCCGAAGTTCATCATCAGGCCGTCGGCGACGCCGTTGTTCCAGTAGCGCATGGAGAGCAGAGTATCCGGCAGCATCTCGGTCGTATCTGTCGCGAAATAGCCCATGTGCACCATGAGGCTCGGCAGCTTGCTCAAAGGCGCAAAATTCGTCGGCACCACCTGGCCGTGGGAGGTGATGACCGCAAAGGTGTTCTCAACCGCAGCGGTGGCCGTGCCATCGAAAACGGGAACCGAGACGAACATCTGCCCCTTCTGCGCCGCCGCCAGCACCGCCTCGGTTTGCGCCATCGGAAATATCGTGCCGGCTGGCAGCACCACGCGCCGCGGTTCGGGCGCCGTGTAGACGGCGAAGCCGGGCTTGCCAGGCGGGAGTTCGGCCCAGCCGGCTCTCACCTCTCGGTCGTCATTCGTGCTCTGCGTGATCCGGAAGCGAAAGTTCTGCCCGTCCTTCGATTCCCAGGTCGAGTAGTCAGACACGGTATGAGTATCGCCACCCTCCCGGTCGAGGACGGTCATGTCGAGACGCTGCTGCGTTGCCCAGCCGGTGCAGCCGTCGATGACCTCATATTCCATGGCGCCCGAAGCGTTGGTGACGCCGCTGTTTTCAGTCGACGCCAGGGTCAGCCGATAGAAAGCCCGATGAGCCGCGAGCGTCTCCATTGCCTGCGGCGCCGCCGCCCGCGATGCACCAGGGGCACCGAGCAGAAGCAGGCAGCAGACGGTTCCGGTCAGGCGGCGAATGGCTGAACGCATAGGCGGCTGCATCCTTTGTTTTTGCGCTGGGCAACCCCTGGCGGTTTCCCCGGCGCTTATCCGATTGCATGGCCGTGTCATAAAAGCACAAACCGAAGGTGCGATGCATGCCCGCTGCCGCGACGACCGCCCCCACACTGCTTTCGATCGGTTATGAGAAGGCGGGATTCGCGGATTTCATCGCAACGCTCCAGGCGGCACGCGTAGCGACGGTGATCGATGTCCGAGACCTCCCGCTCTCACGCCGCGCCGGCTTCTCGAAACGGCAGTTGCAGGCAGGGCTGGCCGAGAGCGGCATCGGTTACCTGCACCTGCGTTCGCTGGGCACACCTGCCGCCGGCCGCGAGGCGAACCGCCGGCGGCAATGGCCCTTGTTCTGGGAAATCGTCGAGCAGAGCCTCGCCAGGCCGGAGGCTCAGGATGCCTTGAACGAGGCCGCGAGGATCGCCGCCGCCTCGCTGAGCTGCTTGCTCTGCTACGAGGCCGATCCCTGCATCTGCCATCGTCGGCGGGTCGGCGAGATACTGCAAGCTCGCCATGGCTTCACGGCCGGCCACCTGCGGGTGGCTCATCGCTTCGAACCTTGAGCGCTTAAAGCCCCGCATCCTCGGCGGATCGCTTGGCGATGGCGGAGAAATCGAGGCCGCCGTCGCCCCGCGCCACACTTGCCAGGAAGCGGTCGCGCAGGATCGACGCGAACGGCAGCGGCACCGTCAGCGCCTCTGCCGCCTCGAGGATCAGGCGGGTGTCCTTGGCCCCGAGCCCGAGCGGCGTTCCCGGCGGATCATAGGACTGGTCGAGGATCATGCGCCCGTAGTTCTTGTGCACCGGGGCGCTGAAGAAGGACTCCGTCAGCACCTCGTAGAGCGTCGCCTTGTCGACGCCGCCTTTCTGGTTGAGGGCAAAGATCTCCGCCATCTGCTCGATCGTCGAGAAGATCATGAAGTTGCAGGAGAGTTTCACCAGATTGGCTTTGAACGGCCTTTCGCCGACGATGAACAGCCGCTGGCCGAGCGCCTCCAGCACCGGCTTGACGCGCTCGATAAGGGCGGCCTCTCCCGCCGCCATGACGAAAAGCTTGCCGGCCTCGGCTGCCGGCGGCCGTCCGAGAACCGGCGCCGCGATGAAGCCCTGCCCAAGACCGTGATGAGCCTCCTCAAGCCGCTGCGACAGATCAACCGAGATGGTGCTTCCGGAGATGTGGATCGCGCCCTTCGGCAGCCCGGCCAGCACGCCGTCGGCCCCGAACACCAGGTTCTCCACCGCGTCGTCGGTTGCGAGCATGGTGATGACCGCTTCCCGCGCCGCGGCCTCTGCGGCGGTGCCGGCGATCGTCGCGCCGTCGCCGCGCAACGCCTCCGCCCGCTCCCGCGTCCGGTTGAAGACCGTGACCTTATGACCCGCGCGGAGCAGGCTTCGCGCCATCGCTCCACCCATCGGTCCAATTCCGACGACACCGACATCCATCTGCACGACCCTCCGCTCGATGGTTCCAATGTTGGGATGCGCGTGGGCGTTGGCCAGCTTTGTTTGACGATGGGCGAGGGAGATGTTGCCGTCGCGGGACGCTCCCCGTAACGTGGTTTCGTGGAAAATCTCCTCACCGGTTACCGGCGCTTCCGTCAAACCGTCTGGCCTGGACGCCGGGAGCAGTTCGAGGCTTTGGCGCAACGCGGCCAGCGGCCGGAGACGCTCGTCATCGCCTGTTCCGACAGCCGCGTCGATCCGGCGATGGTTTTCGATGTCGGCCCCGGCGAAATGTTCATCGTTCGCAACGTTGCCAACCTCGTGCCGCCGTTCGAGGAGGACATGGCCTTCCACGGCACCAGCGCCGCGATCGAGTTCGCCGTCCGCGTGTTGGAGGTGCGGGAGATCATCGTCATGGGCCACGCCATGTGCGGCGGCATCCATGCCCTGCTGCATCCCGCTTCGGCCGAGCGGCTCGACTTCATGTCCTCCTGGGTCGAGATCGCCGCGGAGGCGCGCGACCGCGTTCTCGCGTGCGAGCCCGTTGAGGAGAGGCGCCAGCAGATGTGCGAGTACGAGGCCATCAAGCTGTCCCTGCGCAACCTGATGACGTTCCGTTGGGTTGCCTCCCGTGTCGCCGACGGCCGCCTCGTTTTGCACGGCGCCTCGTTCGACATCCGGACGGGCGCACTGTCGCGCCTCAACGCGGACGGTGCTTTCGAAGCGGTTTGATGAGCGCGGCTGAAACTGTCGATCCCGCGGCAGCCTTGGCAGCGGAACTGGAAGGCCAGCGGTTCGGCACCATCCTGGCCGATCCGCCCTGGCAATTCGTCAACCGGACGGGGAAGGTGGCGCCGGAGCACCGGCGGCTCGGACGCTATGGCACGCTCGATCTCGCCGCCATCGCGCGCCTTCCGGTGGCGGCGCATGCGACGCCCACCGCACATCTCTATCTCTGGGTGCCGAATGCCCTCCTGCCGGACGGGCTGGCGGTCATGAAGGAATGGGGTTTCGCCTACAAGGCCAACATCGTCTGGCACAAGATCCGGAAAGATGGCGGCCCCGACGGACGCGGCGTCGGGTTTTACTTCCGCAACGTCACGGAACTGCTGCTGTTCGGTGTCCGGGGGCCGAGCGCCCGCACGCTCGCCGCAGGGCGGACGCAGGTCAATTTCCTTGCCACCCGGAAGCGCGAGCACAGCCGCAAGCCGGATGAGCAATACCGGCTGATGGAGACATGCAGCCCAGGCCCCTTCCTCGAACTGTTCGCGCGCGGTCCGCGGCCCGGCTGGACGGTCTGGGGCAATCAGGCTGGCGCATACCGGCCGGACTGGCGAACCTACGCCCACAACTCGCAGAGCGAGGAGGCACGCGAGCCGACCTTGGACAAAAACTAGTCTTTGGATTGGAAAGCGCCGCAAACAGAGCTTGCGGCGACGTCACCGACCCTGTTCCAATAGGCCTTCGACTGCAAGGTCTAACTGCCCGGTGTGAGGGCGAAAGGCTTCTCGATGCTCCGTTCCCTGTCCCGTGGGACAACTACCGTTGCGCTGGCGCTGATATGGCTTGCTGGGGGTTGGCTCGCCTGCGACGTGTTGTTCGCGGATCCGGCCCAGCTTGTCTTCGAAGATCTCGCCATCCTCTGCGCTGTCCTGGCGCCGGTCGTCTATCTCATCGGCTGGGCGATGAGGTGGCTCAGCCTGCGGGCCGGCACGGCCTGATGCGTCGGCTCCCACGGGGCGCGGCTGCTCCAGCGCGAGGGATCGCACCCGCATGAACGATGCCAAGAGCGCGCTCGGCCAGAAGCTGTTGGCCATCAAGAAGCGGGAAGGTCTGACCTGGGCCGGGATCGCCCAGACACTTGGCCATGCGCCGGTCTGGACCTGCGCCGCCTGCCTTGGCCAGATGTCCATGACCGCGGAGACGGCCGAGAAAGCCGCGGCAATTTTCGGGCTTGATGAAGCCGAGACGGCCATCCTGCAGGACATTCCCTATCGCGGGTCGCTGCCGACGGCCGTGCCGACCGACCCTGTGATCTACCGCTTCTACGAGCTGGTCCAGGTCTACGGCACCACATGGAAGGAAATGATCCACGAGGAGTTCGGCGACGGGATCATGAGCGCCATCGATTTCGACATGACGCTGGAGCGCGAGCCGGATCAGAAGGGCGACCGGGTGAAGATGACGCTGAGCGGCAAGTTTCTCCCCTACAAACGTTATTGAGGCACCGGCAGACTAACGTGACGGCAATTTGCCGGTAAGCGGCGCTAAATCAATTGACGCACATGTGTTGGTTACTTGACCGGAATTGATGTTATGTTTCGAGTTTCAAAGAGGGGTCGTCCTTGATGAACAGGGGGACAGGCGGATCGCCCGGAGCGGTGCGCACGCCGCCCGTGGGGCCGCACAGCTTGCTCGGCATCAAGAAGGGACCGCGCGATCATCGTCGTGAAGCGGATGACGAGGCTCTTCTGCGGGCGTTGATCGATCAGGTTCCGGATCTGCTCTTCGTCAAGGATCCGGAAAGCCGCTTCGTTCTTGCCAACGATGCAACCGCGCGTGATGTCGGCGAGGCGTCGCCTGAGGCGCTCATCGGCAAGACCGATCTCGACTTCTACGAGGAGTCGGTGGCGAGGAAGTATCTGAGGCAGGAGCATGAGATCATGTTCGGTGCCCTCTCCTTTGTCGATGTCGAGGAACGCAGCTGGGACAGGTCGGCTGGTGAAAAATGGCACTCTGCGACGAAGCTCCCGTTGCGCAACGCCGCGGGGGAGGTGATCGGCCTCGTCGGATGTTGCCGTGACATCACCCACCGCAAGCGGGAGGAGCGGTTGCACGAAGGTGAGGCCGCAATACTCGAGCGCATCGCAGGAAGCGCGGACCTTGCCGATGTGCTGGACACGCTTCTGCGATTGGTCGAGGCCGAGTGCCCTGGTATCAAAGCCACCATACTTCTACTCGACGAGCCGGGCGGACGCCTGCATTCCTGCTCCGCCCCCAGCCTTCCGCAAGCCTGGATAGATGCGGTGGAAGGCGCCGCCGTGGGCGAAGGCGTTGGTTCCTGCGGCACCGCGGTCGCTCGCCGCCAGGCAGTGATCGTCAGCGATGTCGAGACGGATCCGCTATGGCTGGATTATCGCGATTTCATCCGTCCCTTCGGGCTGAAGGCCTGCTGGTCCTGGCCGATCATTAACACCGAGGGGACGATCCTCGGCACAACCGCGATGTATTGCGCTACGTCGCGCGACCCCAGCGCGTTGGAGCGTCGGCTCGCCGCCTTTGCCACCCATATCTCGGGCATTGCGATCCAGCGCAAGCAGGCTGAGGACCGCATCCGCTTCCTCGCCCAGAACGATGCACTGACGGGCCTGCCCAACCGCGCCCGGCTCGAGCCCATCATCAACCACGCTCTGCGCAACGCCGCTCAGGTCGGCACCGAAGTTGCCGTGGTGTTCATCGACATCGACAGCTTCAAGCACGTCAACGACGGCCTGGGGCATCGTGCGGGCGACGGCGTGCTGCAGGTGATAGCGAGCCGCTTGCTTTCGATCCTCGATGCGCGTGAAGCCGCAGCCCGCTTCAGCGGCGACGAGTTCGTCGTTCTGCTGCGGGACGCCGGGCTCGAATCCGGTGTCACGTCAAAGCGGATCGCGGGGTTGCAGGCAGCGGTCGGCGCGCCCATCGTGATTGACGGTCGCACGTTCCATCTGACGACCAGCATGGGCGTGGCGCACTATCCGCGGGATGGTTCCACCGCTGAAGGACTGATCGCCAACGCCGACGCCGCTCTGTTCCGGGCAAAGGAATTTGGCCGCGACAACGTCCAGCTCTTTACCAGCGAAATGAAGCTGGGCTCGGAGGGGAGGCTGTTCCGGCAGGAGGAGATGCGGCGGGGGCTCCGGGAGCATGAGTTCCTGCTGCACTTCCAGCCGCAGGTATCGCTGAAGACCGGGCAGGTCGAAGGGGTCGAGGCGTTGGTGCGCTGGCACCATCCGACGCTCGGGCTTCTCGCCCCCGGAGATTTCGTTCCTCTGGCTGAGCAGACGGGTCTCATCGTGAAACTGGGCGACTGGGTCTTGCGCAACGCCTGCCGGCAGGCGCGCGCGTGGCAGCGGGCCGGCCTGCGGCCGATGACAGTCGGCGTCAACGTGTCGGCCAGGCAGTTCCGGGAGCGCGACTGGATCGGCCAGGTAGCGGCGGCGCTTGCGGAGAGCGAGCTTGAACCCCGCTGGCTGGAACTGGAACTGACCGAGAGCGTGATCATGCAGGATCCACGTACGGCGGTCGCGACGATGCAGGCGCTGCGCGATCTCGGCGTTCAACTTGCGATCGACGATTTCGGCACCGGGTATTCCAACCTCAGCAGCCTGAACACCTTCCCGATCAGCCGCCTCAAGATTGACCAGTCCTTCGTGCAGGGCCTGCCCACCGCCCGCGGCGACAGCGCAATTACGGGAGCGGTGGTGTCGCTCGGGCACCAGCTCGGCTTGTCGGTGATCGCGGAGGGCGTGGAGACCACAACACAGATGGACGTTCTACGCAGCATGGGGTGCGACGCCGTTCAGGGTTATCTTGTCGGACGACCGATGCCCGCATCCTCGCTCGAAGCGATCCTTCTATGATCCGCTAAAGCGTCATCCTGCCATCGCCTGATCGAACAGCACGGCGTAATCATCCCGCGTCATCGGCTGCGGGTTGGTGGCGGAGGAATGATCGAGCACCGCGCCCTCGATCATGCGGGGCAGGCAGTCGGCCGGTACGCCCATTGCGGTCAGGCTTGCCGGCAGGCCGAGACGCCGGTTGAAATCCTCGACGAAGGCCGCCAGGTCGGCATCCCTTCCGAGACCTATGGCGGCGCGCAGGCGGACGTATTTGGCCCCGGCCGCGTCCGCGTTCATGCGGAGCACAGCGGGCATGATGACGGCGTTGAGCGTGCCGTGGTGCAGACGCGGCGTTTCCAGGCCGCCCAACGGATGCGACATCGCGTGGACCGCGCCGAGCCCCTTCTGGAAACACATCCCGCCTTGCAATGCCGCCATCATCATCTCGGACCGCGCCTCGAGGTTGCCGCCATCGGCGAACGCCTGCGGCAGCCACCGCACGGCACGGGCCAGACCGTCCAGCGCGATGGCGTCGGCCGGCGGATTGAAGCGCGGGCTCAGGAAGGTTTCGATGCAATGGCTGATCGCGTCCATGCCTGTGGCCGCGGTCAGCAGCGGCGGCAGACCCAGCGTCAGCTCGGGGTCGCAGATGGCGAGGTTGGGGATGAGGTGCGGCGAGATGAAGCCGAGCTTGCGGCCGTCGCCCAGGGTGATGAGGGCGGCGCGGCCCACTTCGCTGCCGGTGCCGGCTGTGGTCGGGATCGCGATGACCGGCGGCATGGCGGCTGTGATCCGCGGCAGGCCGCCCAGGATCGCCGCATACTGCGCCAGCGGCTCGGGATGGCTGACGATGAGCGCCACGGCCTTGGCCAGATCGATCGAGGAGCCGCCGCCGACGGCCACGATGCTGTCGCAGCCGCCGTCGCGGTAAACGGCGGCCGCTTGCCGCATGGCGGCCTCGGTCGGATTGCCTGGAGTTTCGTCGAAAATGGGGCTCCGGCTGGGAAGCATCGCACTGACGCGCCCAGCGAGGCCGGCCGCGACGACGCCCCGGTCGGTCAGGATCAGCGGCGCGCCCGCGCCAAGCATCCCCAACTCGGCCGGGAGGCAGGAGAGCGCGCCCGCACCGAACTGGATCCGCGTGAGGTAGGTGATCAAGTCCATGTCTCGTTTTCCTTCCTGTGACGCTCTCCGGCGTCGTCCTGCCTCAATGGCCCGCGTGTCAGTGGCCTACGGCCGGCGCTTCGCTGACCGGTGCCGTTCGCAGCGCGATATCCCGGAGGCGCACGGCAACAAGCACGGCCACCACTAGAACAAGGGCACTGACGAGAAAGGCAAGGCTGAAACCGGAGACAAGACCGCCCACCGCCGCGTGTCGCGCATTCGCCGGCATGCCCATGAATGCCGCCGCACCTTGGCTAAGCGAACCCAGATTGACCATGCGGTGAATTCCGGCAGCGCGCAGCGCGTGATGGAAGCGGAGCGTCAGCAGCGATCCCGCCATCGTGCTTCCGAAGGCACCGCCCATGGAGCGCAGCAGCAGCACGGCGCCGGTCGCCGAGCCGATGTCGCGTCCCTCGACCGCATTCTGCACGACGACGATGGAGGTCGGCATGCAGAGGCCGATGCCCGTCCCGAGCACGACGCTCTCGATCATGATCAGCCATGCGGGCGTCGCCACTTCGGTCGTCGCGAGAAGCAGAAACCCCACGGCGGAGGCGACGAGTCCCGAGAGGATGATGGGCTTCGCGCGCCCGAACCGCCGGGTCAGGTAGCCGGCGGAATAGGCGCCGACAGTGCTCGAGACAAGGAATGGCATGACCAGCAGTCCGGATGCCTCGGCGCCGAAGCCGTGCAGCAGCTGGAAGTCGAGCGGCAGCAGGAAGGTTGCGATGAAGAGCCCGAAGGACGCGAAGAAGGCGACGGCCACTCCGCGCAGAAAGATGTCGTTGGTGAACAGCCGGGGCGGCAGCAGAGGGTCGGCGACGCGCCGTTCCTGCATCGCCAGCGCCAGGAGGAGGCAAAGGCCAAGCAGTCCGAGCACGAGGACCGGGGCGGAGAGCCATGGATAGGTGGTGCCGCCCCAGCTGAGCATGAGCAGCAGGGCGCTGATGCCGAAGGTCAGCAAGACGGCGCCGACGCCGTCGATCCGGCTGCGGCGCGGCACGACCACGATGAGACGGAGCGCCCGGTCACAGAGGAAAATGGCGAGCAGTCCGAGCGGCACGTTGAACCAGAACACCCAGCGCCAGCTGAGATCGTCGGTGACGTAGCCGCCGATGACGGGTCCGGCGATGGAGGCGACGGCCCAGGTGCCGGCAAGGTAGCCCTGGTAGCGTCCGCGCTCTCTTGGAGAGACCACATCCGCGATCGAGGCCTGGGCCATGGCGAACAGGCCGCCGCCGCCGATGCCTTGCAGGCCGCGGAAGAGGATGAGCTGCGGGAGCGAATGGGCGAGGGCGCAGAGGATGGAGGCCGCGATAAAGATCGCGATGGCCGGCGTCATCAGGGCGCGGCGGCCATAGGTATCGGAGAGTTTGCCGAAGATCGGGGTCGCTGCCGTAGAGGTGAGCAGGTAGGCCGTCACGATCCAGGCGAGATGCTCGTAACTGTGAAGGTCGCGTGCGATGGCCGGGACAGCGGGGATGACGACGGTCTGATCCAGCGCCGCGAGCAGCATGCACAGGATGATCCCGGTGATGACGCGCAGGATCTGCGGATGGCTGTATTGGGTTGGAGGGTTCCGCGTAGCCTCGTGATGCGCATCCATGGCGTGATGCTACGCGTTCGGGGCAAGCCGGTCAGCCCTTCGCGGCGATGGTCGAGCTTGATGGAGATCTGAGGCTTCTCTGCAGGTCGAGACCTGTGGCAAGCTGCAGCGTGGTGTTTTGCCCGGAACATCTGGCCGCCGCGATTCTCGGACGCTCGAGGTGGAGATCCTCAAGGAAGCCATCGACGCCAGTCGCTCAAAGAAGCGACCTCGCTGTCGAGCTCGCAGCCGCGGGACAGTTCCAGATGGAAGCCATGACCGACACTCTCGGCGTCGCCGTTCCAACGTTGCTGAGCAGGGATAGCCGAGGTAATTGCGCTGTTGGATTCGAGCATGTCGATCGGCTTCGTGGCGCCAGCTTTACAATTGCCCTCGCTACGCAAAATCATCTGATGAAGTGATTAAACCAATCGAAAATATCCGGTTTTTTGTACATCAAATCGAAGCGTATATCCGGTCCAGCCAATAAGGGCCGTGTCATGCATTTTCACCTAAGTCAGCCTTTCTCCCACCATGATCATCCGCGAGAGATCGTTCGGCAATTCACGCCAAACTGGTTTACCGTGACCATGGGCACAGGCGTTCTTGCCCTCGCGCTTAACCAGGTTCCCGTCAACTTGCCGATCCTGCATCGTCTCGGAACGGCTCTCTGGGAGGCGAACATCGGATTGTTCATATGTTGTTCGATACTGTACGCCGCACGCTGGGTATTTTTCACCCGCGATGCCATCCCGATTTTCCGCCATCCGGTTATGCCAATGTTCCTTGGTGCCATTCCGATGGGCCTGGCTACTATCATCAACGGCTTCCTGGCCTTCGGCACTACGCGTATTGGACACCTTGCGGTCAATTTTGCCGTGATGCTTTGGTGGGTCGACGCGTTGCTTGCTGTGGGCGTAGGGCTACTGGTGCCCTTCTTGATGTTTACAAAGCAAGATCACACAATTGAATCCATGACAGCTGTCTGGCTCTTGCCGATCGTGGCGGCGGAAGTCGCGGGCGCGAGCGCAGGGGGCCTGGCGGTCCATCTGGCAAGTCCCATCGCAGCTGCTCACATGTTGTTCTATGGATATATTTTGTGGGCGTTGTCCGTGCCGCTAGCGCTAAGCGTCTTGGTCGTACTCTTTCTACGCCTGGTTCTACACAAATTACCCAAGCGAGATATGGCCGTGTCCAGTTGGCTGGCCCTTGGACCGCTCGGGACGGGGGCTTTAGGTCTGTTGGTCCTGGGGCATAGCGCGCCTGGCATACTAGCCGCCGTTGGCATGTCGGAGATCGGTGCCGTTGCCGATGGCATCGGCGTCATTGGAGGTCTTGTGTTGTGGGGTTACGGCGCCTGGTGGCTGGTTATGGCCGTCGCGATTACAATGAGCTATCTTAAAGAAGGTCTGCCGTTTAACATGGGCTGGTGGGGCTTCACTTTTCCGCTCGGTGTCTACACGCTGGCGACGCTAAATCTCGGCGTTCAGACCGGAATAACCGTCTTTGATATCATTGGTGAAGCGCTGCTGGTGATCCTTTCCGGCCTTTGGATTACAGTTGTACTTCGTACATTATCCAACGGGTATCACGGTCACCTGTTTGTCGCTCCCTGCATAGCCGCCAGAGAAACGCGAACGCGTGAGATCGGGCTGGATCCTTGGCTCGTAGATAAATGACGTTTGAACAATTGCGAGTATTTGTGGCTGTAGCTGAGCGCGAACATATTACGCGTGCCAGCGAGTTTCTGAACTTGACGCAGTCGGCGGTATCCTCTGCTATCGCTGCCCTTGAGAGCGACTTTGGATTGAAGTTCTTTAATCGGATTGGACGCGGGATTAGCTTGACCGAGGCAGGAAAAGTTTTCCTTGTCGAAGCCCACGCTATCCTAGCCCGTGCGGAGTCCACACGTAGCGCAATGGCGGAGTTTTCGGGTCTGACGCGCGGCCGGCTTGTCATCCAGGCCAGCCAGACAATTGCAAGCTATTTTTTGCCGGGGTATCTGGTATCGTTTCATATCAAGTACCCCGGCATCCAACTTGCAGTTTCCATCGGCAACACAGCGCAGGTCGTGAACGCGGTCATAAATGGGGACGCCGAACTGGGCTTTGTCGAAGGACCGGTGAACGAGCCTCGCCTTAGCGTTGAACCTGTCGGGACTGATCAAATGATCATCGTTGTGGCGCCCGATCATCCGTGGGGAATGAAATCGTCTTTAACCGCAAAAGATCTCGCCGAGGGCAATTGGGTATTGCGAGAAGATGGGTCAGGCACCCGCGCGGTGTTTACAGAAGCTATGGTCCGTTTCGGAGTTGATCCTGCGACGTTGCAGGTTCGAATCTCCCTGCCCTCAAATGAAGCAGTTTGCAGGGCAGTGGAACAGGGGGCAGGGGCGACAGCGCTTTCTGCTTTGGTCTGCTCGGAGAGCATCGCCGCAGGTCGACTTGTTCGGGTAAATGCCGACCTGCTACCGCGTGATTTATCGGCAGTGCAGCATATGGACCATTATCAGTCGCGCAGTGTTACAACCTTATTGAACATGATAAGAGCAGGAACAAGTCGGGAAAGAACGAAGTAGTATGGCTCGGGCGGCTGATCGAGCCATCGCTCGACGGCTTGGCGTCTCGACCACACGAGCGCATCGACAGCAGCCGAGGAATCGCAAGTGGCGAGACGGATGCTCAGCAAGCCTTGAGGACGAAGTTCTTTACGTGTTGGAGCTGCCCGCATAAGAATCTGTATGCAAGGCTTCTCTAGACCTTTTGCTCCATCTGCTGCCTGATCTGGTTCGCAAGCGGATGTAGCGTGTCGGCGGAGATTGCTCCGACAAGGCTGTAGCCGATTCCCTTTATAGCCCAAGCATAGCCATTGACGGCGCCGGCGCTGTGCTCAGTCATGCGCACGGTCTTATCAATGGTCATCGGGCGTACGAGCATCGCGAGACGCAGACCTTGTTCGTTGTCATACATGAGCAGCCCGGCCGGCCCGTGCGGCGTGGCCACCAGTCGGCCGCCCATGAAGCGATAGCCTGACCCACTGAGGTCGGGCACGGAAATGCTCCGCTTCAGCCGGCTGGAGATCCAGCCGACGAGCAGCGCCTTGTCGGCGGCCTTGTATTCCACCGGATGTGTCGGATCATTACTGTAAACATCATAAGTGTAAGCGGCTTCCTGGGCGAGGCTGCCGATACCGCTCTGGATTAGAGGATCTGAGACTGGCCCGTGCATTGACCAACCGCCGGCGGCTCCCAGCGCCAGAAGAACCACAGCTGCCGCCGCCATACGCCAAGGTACGCTGCGCCGCGGACGGCGTTCATCCAAAAAATGCCGCAGGCTGAGTTCGGGCGGAACTGGCTCCTCGGCTACGCCGGCGAGGGCCGTTTGCATCGCGCTGCGCTGACGGGCATAGGCCTGTACCCGGGCCGCGCTCTCGTCATGGGACTGAAGATAGGCCTCAACCTCCGCGCGCCTCGCGGCGTTAAGGGCCCCGTCAACATAGGCGTGCAGGTCGTCTTCCAGGATAGGCCGGGTGGAATTCACTTCACGCTCCGTAGGTGAGATCGCGATGTCATCGCGAGATGATCGTCCTGCATCATCCGTCTCAGCCTTTCCCGCGCTCGGGCCAGGCGAGACATCACGGTCCCGACCGGCACGTCCAGAACGCGTGCGGCATCAGCGTAACTCAGCTCCTCGACCGATACGAGCAGCAGGACGCTACGTTGATCCTCAGGCAGGCGATTTACGGCCGCCATGATATCCGTCTGCCGGATGCCATCCTCTTGGGCGGCAGGCTCCGCCATCGCCGAGTCATCGGCATCGTCGAGCTGAATATGGTGGCCCCGTCGGCTTTTCTGCCGCAACCTATTGATGGCAAGGTTGTGGAGGATTGTGAACATCCAGGCCCGGGTATCCCCGTCATCCCGGCGCTGATTCCAGCGGCTGATCGTCCGCTCCAGACAGTCCTGTACAAGGTCATCCGCCGCGGCCGCATCGCGCACAAGCGCGCGGGCGTAGCGGCGGAGCGCGGGAATAAGCGGCTCGATAAGGCGCGCCATGTCACTCATACGAGGTTCAAGCAACGCGGCTTTGCCCGTGTCATCATGGTCTCCTGTCGGCCGCAGGAAAGCGACCTCGCACCATAGACGCTCCTTGGAGCGGCTTATTCCCGCGAGTACATAATTTTATTAAGCCGATCCGGTCGGGGCAAGAAGCCGCTGGCTTGGAGCACCACCTCTGCAAGACGATGCGCGTAACCTGCGGCCTTGCGGCCGACACTGGCCTAACCACCCGACTTTTTTTAGGAGCGCAGACCGATCAGTTCTCGGAACCGGCCTCATCCCACTGTCCAAAGTTCGCAAACGAGAGCTGCTTCGGGTCCTGATTTGGCTCCGCCTCAACATTGGACGGCATCCGCTGGAATGTGCTGTGGGCGAAAATCTCATCCGAGTTGGCGTTGGCCGCCTGCGATGCAGCGGCCGGCTGCGAGGCTTCCGTCTGAGCCGCTCTCGCCGAGACGGCGGCACCACCCAGCATGGTCAAAGTGAGTCCTGCAGCAAGAACTTTCATGATCTTCATAACAGTAACCCTTTTTATCACACGGTTGATTACGCTCATGAACTGCAGGACGGCCTATTAGGCCTTCTCTGTCGCTGCAGTGCGGAGGTAGCGGCCGAGACGCTTTTTCTTTGCCGTCTCTGTCGTGATCTCCTGTTTACAAAGACAGCGCAGCGAGCGATTTATTCCATCGGCAGGCAGAGCGTTGTGAGTTTGATTGATGAGGTCCTTCACCGCTGGGACGCGCTCGCATTACGTGAACGGCACGTGGATTTCTTCTTCGCAAGGCTTCACAGTCGGCTCTATCGTCACTGGCGTCGCGCATGATCCCGTGGGGAACTCAACGCTATGACTGACGCCGAACTTCGAGATATCGGCGTTGATCGGTGTCAAATCGACTGCCGTGTTGTTCATGTCGTCTGATACCCGTGTCGCAACGCTAGACGACATGATCCTGTCACAGGAAGAACACGCGTTGATCATGGCTACCTCGCGTGGGCTCAGTGATAATCAGTGCGCTTCGGACTGCTTGGCTCCGGTTGACCGATAGCAGGAAAGAGGCGACGCCTGCTGATTGAGCACCCAGCGACGAGATCATCTCGCGCCCACCCTTCCGGATGCCTACGCGAATGCAAATCACCCCGGACGGCTCTTAGGGGATGCGTTTCTACCAACAAATGGTCAAGCTTGGCTAACGCCTTCCGCCAACCTCTTGGAAGAAGGTAAGTTGCTTCGCAACCCGATGCCAACACAGGTTCTGTGCTGCACATGATCTGGCGTCGGGTGCCGACAAGCTTCGCCGATAACCCGGGTGAGACGCGCAAAGGTAACAAAAAGTGCTCTTGAGCCGCACTAAGAAGTCGCTGACAGGGAATAATCAGTGCTGGCGAGTGTCCATCAACAAGAGCTGCGCTATCGCGGCTGGCAGGAGGCTCCATGGTTTCAGTTCTCCCAAATCTCAGGACGATTTTTGTCCTTGGGCTCACTGCCGGCGCTCTCAATGGGACGGTAGGCGTGCATGACGCCGGTGCAGGCTCTGCGTCGGCAGTTTCGGCAGAGGCTCCATTTCTGGCAGAAAACCAGAGTGCGATGGATAAGATGATGGCGGCCATGACAATTAAACCCTCAGGTGATCCTGACAAAGACTTCTCAGCCATGATGATACCTCATCATCAGGGGGCGATAGACATGGCCGAAGCCGAGCTCCTCTATGGTCACAACGAGCAACTGCGCCGCATCGCGCAGGAGATCATTGTTGATCAGCAGCAGGAAATCGTAGCAATGCGGCTGGCACTCGATCAGTCTCTTCCCGCTTCAGAGCCCGCGCCCGACCAAATATCTGGCACGGCCGAATTGAAAATGCAGAAGGCTTCCCGATGATCTTCAAGACGCCTCTTGCGCTTCTACTAGGAAGCGCTCTTTCGATTTGCGCCCATGCCTGGGCGGGGCAAGCACCGGCCGCGGCGTCCGTAGCCGACATTCCTATCAGCCACCAAGATCGGGTCTACGCGGCCGAACAGTTCTCCATTACGGTCTCGGTCATAGATCCCGAAAGCAATAAGCTGCTCGGCGTCATTCGGCTCGGAGATCCGAGCCCGATGAACTTCAGCCCCCTCTACAAGGGCCAGGTGCTGGTCCATGGTATGGGCTTTTCGCCCGACCACCGGACCATCGTCGTCGTGTCGATCGGCTCGAACTCGGTTACCTTCATCGATACAGCAACGAATTCCATTAAGCACACGACCTACGTTGGCCGTGCGCCGCATGAAGCGTTCTTCACGCCGGACGGGAAGGAGGTCTGGGTCACGGTGCGCGGCGAGAACTACATCCAGGTTCTGGACGGCACAACATACGAGGAGAAGACGCGTATCATTACGCCCAATGGACCGGGCATGCAGATCTTCTCGCCCGACGGTCACTACGGCTATGTCTGCTCCTCATTTAATCCCGAGGTTGATGTCGTAACCGTTGTTGACCACAAGATTGTAGCGCGAGTTAAACAGCCAAGCCCATTTTGCCCAAACATCGCGGCGACACCCGACGGCACGCAGGTGTGGTTCACGCTTAAAGATACTGGCAAGACCGAGGTCTTCGATGCAAAGCCTCCTTTCTCCATCCTTAAAGTGCTGGACACAGGGCCGATCTCAAACCATGTCAACATCGTTCGCAACGTTCGCGGCCAGTTTGCCTACGTGACCGTGGGTGGCCTCAACGAGGTCCAGGTCTTCCGCACCAGCGACTTCAGCAAGGTAGCGACCATAGAGGTCGGCAAGCTGCCGCATGGCGTATGGCCCTCCGGCGATGGAACACGCGTCTATGTCGGACTGGAGAACGACGACCGTATGATCGCGATCGACACTTTAAGCAACAAGGTCATCGCAAGCATCCCGATCGGCCAAGCGCCGCAGGCAGTCACCTATGTGCCAGATGCGGTTCCGGAGGGAGCTGGCACGCAAGGATTGACAGCACTCGGCGTCGCGGGGCAGGCGGTCCACTTTACGATGGTGCCGGTCGGTCATGGGGCGGTCGCCAAAGCGCCGACCAGCGTCACTCTGTTCGACCAAGGTCTGCTACAGGTGCTCGAGGCATCGGCTACGGGCCTCGTGCCTAAGCACCCATACTTGCTTGCGCTGTCGGATCATGATCTTCCCTGGTTTGCGTGGACACCCAGAGGCATGATTTAGCTGGAGGTGTTTGATGGATCAGCAGGCGACGAGAGCCAAGCCACGTTCCTATACAGAGGATTATAAGCGCCAGGTCGTTGACCTGGTGGTGAGCAGCGGGCGTACGTCGACGGCAGTGGCGGCCGAGGTCGGCCTGCACCCGACATTGCTGTGCCGATGGGTGCGGCAGTATGGCGGCGGCACTGCCGCGGTTGAGGCGGTACGATTGGCAACTGCCCCCTCTCTCAAGCGCATGCCTGTTCCGACGGCTGACCAGGCTGCGGAGATCGCACGGCTGCGGCGCGAGTGCGACCGGCTGCGCATGGAGCGCGACATTTTAAAAAAGTCTATTTCGATCTTCGCGGGACCGCTGAGATGAGGTTCCGCGTGGTCGAGGACTACCGAGACCTCTGGCCGGTCCAGGCGCTCTGCGGCGTGCTGGGCATCTCAACTGCCGGCTACTATGCTTGGCGGAGCCGGCCGGACAGCAAGCGCGCCATCGACGACCATGCCTTGCTGTCCGAGATCCGCCAAGTGCACGCCAATAGTGGAGGCCGTTACGGTAGTCCTCGTGTGCATGCCACTCTGCGGGCCCACGGAAGAAAGGCTGGCCGTGGCCGGGTTGAGCGGCTGATGCGCCGCCATGGCCTGCGCGGTCTCGTCGTCCCCCGACGGCGGGTGCAAACGACCGACAGCCGCCACGCCTTCCCGATTGCCCCAAATTTGCTAGACCGGAAGTTCACGGCTGCGGCGCCGAACCAAGTCTGGCTGGCAGACCTGACCTACATCGCAACCGAAGAAGGCTGGCTTTATATGGCGGCCGTCATGGACCTGCACACTCGCAAGATCGTCGGCTGGAGCATGCGTGATCATCTCCGCGCTGAGCTGGCAACATCGGCGCTCATGATGGCCATCCAACGTCAGCGGCCCGGCCCGGGCCTAGTCCAGCATTCCGACCGCGGCGTCCAATATGCGTGCGACGACTACCAAACGGCCCTAAAGGCGGCAGGCATCATCCCGTCCATGAGCCGACGGGCCAACCCGTTGGACAACGCACCAATGGAAAGCTTCTTCCACACGCTGAAGACCGAGCTGGTGCATCATAGGACCTACGCCACCAGGGGCGATGCCAAACGAGACCTGTTCGCGTATGTCGAGGGTTTCTACAATCGCCAGCGCCTTCATTCGGCCCTGGACTACCGCACGCCAGACCAGGCAGAACGGCAAGCAGCAGACGTAGCGTAAACCGTCCACGAGAACCGTGGAAGATCAATCATGCCGATGGCAGCGGAGCACTCGAGGGGCTGGCGAGCTTCATGACGAACCCAGCCGGTGCTGCGATCGTCAACGCTATTGGTCCAATCCGGGAGGTCGTGCAAGGTGGCGTTGCCGCGCCACGTCGTTATCTAGTGATAACACCCGGCACAGCGGCGGACCCTGGTAAGCCGGTCCAGCTACAGGGGCACTAAGCACGGCCTCCAAATCTGGGATTGAAGGTTCGTGCCCGGTGTTGCCCCGGTTCTCTATCCCGACGACCGCGACACTGAGGTGGTCAAGAAAACTGGCCAACTCAGTGGGACGCCAGTCTTAAGCGGTTCCTGCTTCACAAGCAGTCTGGCCTAGATTTGCCGAGCTCGCTGCTTAAGTTTGACAGGACGCTTCAATGGCAGACAGCTGACCCAAGCGCCATGAAGGCTATTGGCAGTCTGGCGGTTCTGGCGGCGCTACTCGTATCCTACCTGTGTTTTGTCAGAACGAGGGCAACGTGCCGCGTGATGACCAGGCAATGGCGACATTGAAGCAGTTCATCGCGATCGGCAGCCGCCTTCGCGAAAACATCCTCAATGCCCGTCTCGGCCTGTTGAGAGATTATGATCCGGTCGACCGGGAGACGCTCGTGCCGCGCCAAGTGCATTGATCAACGCGCGGCAGGAGCCGCGAGAGGCGGTCGAAGCCACCTGATCTTCCCCTTCTCAGTCCGCTCGAAAAGGCCGTTGCTAGGCGGCGCGCTCGTACTCCTTGGCTTGCTCAGGCCGCGCCGCCGCCGAAAGAATTTTGAGTAGTGTCTCCCTCGTGTCGATGGCCTTCATCTCGCGGGCGAGCGCAGCGGCGCAGTTGCGGTAGCTGGGGTTGTCGAGAACCTGCCTTACCGCCTGACGGAGAGCCACAGGCGTTGGCTCCTGGGTCTGAAGGTCAATGCCGACACCAGACCATGAGACGCGGGCGCTGACATCTGCCTTG
Source organism: Acidisoma sp. (assembly GCF_965199065.1). Taxonomy (NCBI): domain Bacteria; kingdom Pseudomonadati; phylum Pseudomonadota; class Alphaproteobacteria; order Acetobacterales; family Acidocellaceae; genus Acidisoma; species Acidisoma sp. The sequence continues at coordinate 32,405 of NZ_CBDAQN010000001.1, forward strand.
TCTTCTGTAAGTCCGGCCGTCACCAGAGGTATCCCGTGGCTGAGTGCCTGGTTGACACTGCCATAACCGCCGTTCGTGACGAAGGCATCGACCTTAGGCAGAAGCCACTCGAACGGCAGATAGTCGGCAAGCCGGACGTTGTCAGGGATTGCGCCGGGTATGGCGCTCGTCGAGCGCCCGCCACCTGTGACCACAACCAGCACATCGTCTTCACGAGCGAGCGCGGCCAGAGTCGGAGCAATAAGGTGGCCGAAATCGTAGTTCGCGACCGAGCCTTGGGTAACTAGAACGACTTTGCGGCTTCCGTCCAACTCGTCAGCCCAAGACGGGATTGGTGCCTGCTCTGGCACGATGGGGAGTGGACCAATGAAGTGCAAGTTCTCGGGAAGGTCATCGCGGGTAAACTCAAAGCTTGGGGCGGTCAGCTGCAGGTAGGCGTCCGGCAGGGCTGTCAGGCTGTCGAACACGCCCCTTGACAGAGGGCGAACTCCGATTTCAGCGAGGCGGGCGTCGACGGCTCGCCGCATGGGCGCGGTCACCGCGCGGTAGAACGCCTCAGACGCAGTGTCATGCTGGATACGGTCCGCCTCAGTTTCGACTGGCGCAAATCCCCCTAGTACAGGGGCTCCGTCCTGACGATGCCAAAGCAGATATGTCGTACCACACATGACAACTGCCGGTCGCGCTGCCCTCGGCCCGAGCAACATTGGGAGCAGGCCCATCAGCATGTTCTCGCCGATAATGAGATCCGCAGGGAACCACTTCAGCACCTGCTTGAGCCCGTCGTGTTGTGCCAGCATAGTATCGATAAAAAATCGTTGGACAGTGAAGCGTAGCTTCTCAAGCCCGGGAGGCATGAGCGCAAATTCGGGATAGATCGCCGCAAGATCGCTCAGATCCTGATCGGCGCCCTCTGGGAAGGATTGGAAATCCACGCCAATTTTTTCAAACTTGGTGCGCATCGTGCTTCCGCATATCCCAACGACATCATGTCCCTCATCAATTAAGATCCGGCCGATGGCGAGGAGGGGGTTGAGGTGACCCATAAGCTGATTAGCAACAAGAATGATCTTCATTTGAAACTCCGATGTCATGGTGACGAACCGGAGATTGGGCGGGGGGCGCTACGGGGTTATGACGATTAAAGCGGAACGTGATACCGTCGTAACTTCCAAAGGTAAGACGGTCTCGCTAAAGATCATACACGAGGAACAACATCAGAACCTAATCGTCGATACGGGTTTGTCTACGGTAGAACAAAAATACATGAATCTCTGATCTTCCCATACGTACCCACGCTGCATTCACGCATTATCGCGGATGATCTGTAGATCTGTAATGCTCTAGTGAAGTGACACCACCAAATGTGGCCGGGATTGATGGTGTGGACGGCTTCTCCCGACTTGCATCAAGATGTCGGGATTTGGTCGTCATCAAAGCAGGCTGAAGGAGACCGTCCATGAAGGGCTTCGTATGAGTAGATGTAGATCTTGCCAAAACTACTTCCAGATCCACGCGCTGAGCAGCGAAGAGAAACCTGCCAACTCGCAAAATTGACGTGCTCGAAGATGCGGGAGTTCTTTGGCCAGATCGGCCCCATGGTCCAATCGCGTAGCGGGCTTACTCGGCTGCCCACTATGCTGAGCAATGATGTAGAACTCAAGGCGAAACATGCCGATGCGCGAGCGTTGCCGCATGGGTGGAGGCCGTCGGCTGCGGCGCGATGTCAACGTGATCAGTCATCACAGGTCGTGTCCCGATCATCGGTTCACACGTGGCGGCAACGGAGCGGCTGGCAGAGTCGCCCACTACGTCACGTGCGTGACAGCCCCCACGGCCGAGAAGAAAGTAAGCTGGCTATGCGCCGACGAGGCGGCAGCCCTCAGTCGCTGCGTTAGGTCTTCGATCGCAACGTCTCTTTCTCGGGCGCCTTCCTCGCGCAGGATGATAGGCAACAGGCTTCGCATGGTCATGCACGCCCAATCGATGATTTGGGATGTGTTCGCACTGCCCATCAGCGGGTCACAGAACAGGGTGGGTTCGGGCAAGCCAGCGTGGAAGAAGGCTTCAGTGAGCCGGAAACCCTGGTCTGGACGAGTGCCGCCGGACAGGAAGGCATCGATGATGCGCCCGACCGTCTCATCCCAGAGCGGCACGGGAGGAAATGACCGCGAGGTATTGGATCGGCAAGCCGCCGGTTCCAGGAAGGCGATCGTTCCGCCGCGACCGACATGTCCTGCCGCCTCGCGCAGGAAGTTCGCAGGGTCGGGCTGGAACGTAAGCACGAATCGGCCGACGACCGCGTCGAACATCGCACTCCGATCCAGATCGAGAAAGGACGTTGGGTGGAACTCGATCCGGCTCGACCCCAACCGGCGCCCGTGCTTGCGCCGGGCCTGTTCGAGAATGCTCCCGTTGCGGTCGATCCCGAGGACGTAGCCGGACGGGCCGACAATCTCGCTCGCGAGCGCCGCCACCTCCCCGGTTCCCGTCCCGATATCGAGGACCCGCATCCCAGGACACAGGCCGGCGATGCGGAGCAGGCGGTCGGTCGCGGGCTGGAGCAGTCGGGACTGGAACTCAAGCCGCTCAGTCTCGGCCTGCGACCTGCCGAGCGCGTAGCTTGTCTCTTCCATAATCGTGGTTTTCCTTCGCTTTTGAGCATCCATATTGTCAGGCTGACTGCATGGTTGCCGCTGGTGAACGGTTGCGATGGCGGCAGACGCTGTGGTCCATCATGTCGTTCATCGCTGCCTCAAGAGGCCTGCTGAATATCAACTGAAGTTTTCCAGCATTAACTCACTCCGTGATGAGACATCTTCTGAGGACGCTTGTGCGGCCGATTTATTCCCTGCCGGTGCCCTACACGAGGATACTGAGCCGCAACGCGATGCGGCGCGCCGTATCTTCCCGGCGGTGGATGAGATCGCGAACCGCGTTCCGAGCCTCGGCCGGGATAGCAGGCGGGCTGTCTCAGACCGGCCGCTGTCAAGGGCGGCTCTGGTGCGTAGGCCACATGGAGCTGGATCGCCTTGGCGGCGGCCTATCCTCGCAGCTTTGCCGCAAGGCTCAACACTCCATCGATCAAGCCGTCACGCCGCGGCGAATACCCCGGGAACCATCAATAACCACACTCGTTGACCGGAACTGCGCCAATAGGGAAGCAGATGAAACGACGCCTTGTGCGTGGTTGCAGGGCGCTCCCGCAGCAGCCTCGCAAGGTCGTCGGCGCGGCGGAACCATCGGCAAGCCTCGGCAAAGCGCCCGAAATACATCAGGCTGAAGTCTCGCCGAATTGCTCTGCGACACGTCGTTGCGTAATAAGCAGGATCTCCGCTGGCACATCCCCCCGGTTGCTGAGGGCGCGTGGAACGCCGCCTGAGATGTTCATGACCTGCCCGGCGCCAACGGCCCGCGTGGCTGCCTCGCCCACCGCACCGACGCAAAGGTCCACTACGCCGCCAAGGCCGTAGAGCACCTCGTAGCCAACGTGGGTGTTCATCGGCACGGTGCAGCCCGGCAGCAATAACCCTCGCATGAGGCAGAGATCATCGTCAGCGCCCCCAAACTCGGCGAGAACCTGGATGCGGCTGCCGAGCACGTCGATCTCCCTCGATGCGGCTGGGACTGCCGCGTCCTCGTTCGCAACGGGTCGCAGCGTTTCGGGCGGCAATAATTCGATGCCGTGACGGGGCGCTGCCTGTATAAGCCGGGCGATGTCGGTTTCGTCCATCGCCGGGCCACCATCCGGCATCGGGCGGCCGGCAGTCCGGACGAAGGCGTCGAAGCCGCCGGGCGTACACAGCACGAGGAAGCGGGCTTCCTCCGCGCCCGGATTGCCTAGGCGGTGCGGCCGGCCGCGCGACAGCACAATCGCCTGGCCAGGCCCAACGTCCATCGCCCGCTCCTCCATCTCGACCCTCAGCAAGCCGCTCAGCACGAATACCGTTTCGTCCTCGTTCCGGTGCAGGTGCCGTGGCGTCCAACAATCCGCGGGATTGGCGATCCGAAGGAGCGAGAATGCGCCTGCCGTCGCCTCGGTAGGAACGAGAATCTCTGCCGCCGTGCCGGCAAACAGGATAGCACCCGCACGATCGCGCCGGCTTTCTTCCGTCATGCTGCTCATCATCTGCTCCTCACTAACCTATGCGCGGTTGACGAAGGTGTAACTCGCCTATCGCCTGGCACTTGGCGAGGCCTCGTGGTCTCATAGGCGCATGAATGGAACTAATGTGTCCGAGCGCGACCTGCGGCTGTTCCTGGTGCTCGACGCGGTGCTGGCGGAGCGCAGCGTCACGCGCGCGGCGTCCCGGCTCGGGGTGACGCAATCGGCCGTCAGCCACTCGCTGCGCGAGCTACGGTCACGGCTGGGTGATCCGCTGCTGGTGCGCACATCCGCCGGCCTGGAGCCGACGCCATTGGCGCAGAGTCTACGGCCTGACCTACGGATGGGGCTGGATGCATTGGAGCGGCTGTTGCGGCACCAGCCACGGTTTGACCCGGCAACCTCCACCCGCAGCTTCTCGCTGGCGACACCAGACCACCCGCAGTTCACCATGATCCCGGAGTTCATCGGGCAGCTTAGGCGGATGGCGCCAGGCGTGAACGTCCGCATCCGCGCGATCGGCCCTGGCCTGCCAGACGAATTGGCAAGTGGCCGCCTGGACTTGGTGCTGGCCGGCGCCGAAGTGGAACAGGTTCTGGCCTTGGACCGGGAGGCTATGCGTACGCGCGTGATCGATGAACCTTTCTGTTGCTTGCTACGACGCGGCCACCCGGCGCTGGCGGGGCCACTCGACCTGCAAACCTACGTTGCGCTGCCGCACGTGCTGGTCAGCACCACCGGCGGCGAGACTGGTATCGTGGACGACGCGCTCGCTGCGCTGGGCCTGTGTCGCCGCGTCGCCGTGACCGTGCCAAGCTTCCCGGCTGCCGCCTATATCGTGGCATCCTCCGACCTGATCGCGACGCTACCGAAGGCAGTCACGGACCGGGCCGACCTCCTGGACGTCGAAATCCGAACACCGCCGCTCGACCTGCCCCGGAGCGTGGCTTACTTGTGGTGGCATCCTCGCTTCCAGCATGACCCCGGCCACACTTGGTGGCGACACGCTCTGGCTAAGGCCCTGTCCCCGTTTCGAGGTGACGAATCCTGACGCGCCCATGGCGCAATGGGGAACCGCCGAACGTCGAGACGACCGAAACGTGTACTCTTGCGTCAGGGATGCTAGCGGCCGATCTACACCTTTCCGCGCGAGCCCAAGTCGTCGCGGTGTGCGTCATTTTCCGGCTATCCGATCTGCATATTTTTCAGTCAAGTTGTAGGATCCTCTCGGAGAGTATCGCCTACATCCGTTATGATCCGGCCGACCGTATCCAGATCCGTGTCGTACGTAACGCTGATCAAAAACGTATCGACGACCCAGTCACGCGAGAAGTTGGTAATCATGGAGAGAGAGCCGAACGGCACCGTGTGCAAGCCCCCCTTATCATGACGTAACTTGACTGAGCGCAAAGAGACTGACTCTACCTTACCTTTCATGCTGCCGCTCTCGATTGTTTCTCCAATCCGGAAGGCGTAATCGAACAGGAAGAGCAATCCCGATATGATGTCTTTCACAAGCGTCTGAGCGCCGAAACCGATGGCGATACCGGCAACCCCTGCGCCCCCGATCAGTGGGCCGACAGCAACTCCAAGGGTGGACAGCGCTGTGAGGCCGGCGACGCCGGCAACTGTCACGAGAAGCGCATGCCGCAGAACGGGAAGGAGGGTATGCAGTCGTTGGCGCTGGCGAGCCTCATCATCGCTGGCGGCTTGGTCACCTGGAGCCTCCTTATCAAAGTAGTCGTCAATGGACACACGGGCCATTTGCCAGATGAAGTCGGCGACGAGGGCGATGATCGCAACGTCTAGAACGGCTCTCGCGGTTCGCATCGTGGCGCTGTCGCGAGCGGCAAGCGCTGTAGGTCGATGCCGAGAATGTTGGCGACAGCGAGTGCGCTCCAACTGATCAAGACAATTCTCAGTTCGCTATGAAAAGCAACGACAGCCAACGGGCGAGCGGCGTGTGGCGACCCTCGACCGCGTTGTTTCTGCAACAGGTTCGAAACGGCGAGGCTTAACCCGAAGACCGCAAGAACGACCAGCAGGAGCTCCCCTTGGCAAAATAGAAGGCGCCTACGAGCGTCGCTGACCAAATGCTCCAAAAACGGGCGGCTCGGTCAGTCATCGGCAAGAGCCTGAAGCGCTCGGCATCAGGTGCAAGTATAACCTGACAGCCCACGACCGTTAGCCGGATGGAGAGAACGACGATGAGATAGGTGAGAACAAAACATGGCTTCGGCCAAGGCCCCGAGAGCCGCGAAAGCCACGAGTGGCCCAGCAAAGCCCAGAAACCTGCGATGGCTCACTTCGAAGCCCAGCGTACGCCAGATGATACTAAATTGTCCTTGCAACTCTGTTAATCTAGCACCCGGTCCAATACATTTTGCTTTAGACGATCAGCGTCTCGTAGCTGCCTCAGGGCAGCATGACAACCTTGCTGGTATCACTGGAACCTAGAAGAACATTCCCACTGCTGGGATGATCCTAGTCGGGCAGATGTTACATCGAGTGGTATCGACTACATTGGCAGCGTCGGAAACAACATCGGCGCCATTTGGGTAGCGAAGTCCTTGAACAATCTGCAAGCCTTAGAGGTTGGCTTGCTCATGACGTGAACCAGTGAGAGATCAAACGTTCTGAGATGCCAGTCGGGCATTACTTCGATTAACTGACCACCGCGAAGGAGATCAGGCTGAACCAAGGGTGGAAGTTCACCGATCCCCCCTCCCGCCAAAAGCGCCGGTGTTAGACCCGCGAAATCGTTCATCGCCAGATAAGGGTGGATAGTAAGCGTTACCTTGTCCCCACGGTTCCTGTGAACGAAGGTCCAGCTCGTGGTTGGCCGCCAATGCGAGAATGATATCAACCTATGATCCAGCAGTTCCTGCGGGCTTTTTGGCGCCTCATACCGATCAAGATAGGACCGGCTGGCGACCAGTTGGTGGCGATAGGTGAGAAGCCGGGTCACAACGAGCGTAGAATCATTCGGCGCCCCTACCCTGAATGCCAAATCCACCCCATCGGCCATGTGGTCTATTATTCGATCCGTAACGAGTATCTGAGTCCTAACATTGGGATATAAATCCTGAAACGCCATCGCTAGGGGTGCGAGAAAGGTATCTGATATGCTGGGTGGCGCCGAAAGTCGTAAAGTGCCCGACACGTCTGACAGGCGACTGGAAACCATACTCGCTACGGTATTGCCGATTTCACTGCAGCCTCTCGCGTATTCTAGAACCTCCTTTCCCACCTCGGTCAACCGTACGCTACGTGTCGATCGTTCGAGGAGGCGGACGCCAAGCTGATCCTCCAGGTCAGCTATCCGACGGCTCACCGTGGAGATCGGCATCTTCAACCGCCGCGCAGCCTCAGAAAAACTGGTCGTCTCGGACACTGTGGCAAACACCACTAGAGAATTGAGATCCATCATTGACTCCTCGAGAGGCCCTGATGTTCGACGTGCCACACTGAGATACAACTCTCAACCAAGGTGCAATTCGACGAAGAAAAGCTTGCGGATGGGTTGTGCGGGTGCCCAAGAACTAGAACACTGATCCGCAGCCCTGTAAGGCTAGATGACCACCATCCACGTTTATTGTTGCGCCTGTGATGTAGCTGGCACCCGGGCCCGCGGGAAATGCTATAACAGCCGCGATTTCATATGGTTGTCCATACCTACCAAAACACGTCATCGCTACCAGTCCTGCCGCATGATCAGCAGTCTCAGGATTCAGTTCAGTGTTGATCGCGCCAGGCTGAACAAGGCTCACGGTGATGCCGCGCCGCCCGAGGTTTTGCGCCCAACCGCGCGTGTACCGCCGAGCGCGGCTTTAGTCGCGGAATAGCAGCGAATACCAGTCCACCGCGAATGAGCGCCAAACACCCAGCCGATCGAGATGATGCATCCGCCGTCGGAGACCGGTCTTGTCGCAGCCCTCACGGCCACCGCAACGCTCGCGACGTTGATAGCAATGCGGGTTCGAAACTCCCTGGTCTGAAAGTCTTTCGCTTACCGGGCCGCGCCATCCTCGGTCTCGGACAAGACTCTTTTTAGACGCACCTGAAGGTCCCCTTTTATTATACTTCACGACTTCGGGCGCCGCCGCGGCTATTGCCCGCGCAAGTCTCATGCCTTCGTCAAATGCGCTTCCTGCGACCAGACATCGCGCGACCAAACCAAACCGTTCCGCCTCGCGGGCGGAGATCGCCTCCTGGGTCATCGTGAGCAGCGATGCTTGCTGCACTCCTACCTTGCGTTCCAAGAGGAACGGAAGCGCCATGCCGGGGTAATACCCGAGGCCTGCATCTAGAACTTGGAGCTTTGCCGTTTCATCCACGATTGCAACGTCAGCAGCACAAACAAAGAACAGACCGACGCCCAGGCAGTTTCCTGTGATTATCGAGATGACGGGAACAGGCAGGTCAAACATAGGAAGTCATAGGTTCGATTAGTCTAGGATGGCGGCGCGCAAGTTGACTCCGCTTAACGCGCCCGACCCAAATTCGACAAGCAGGTCTCGCGGACAGCCAATTGAAAAGTCCTCGCCCTTCGCTCTAATGACCACGGCTCGAAGCTTAGGATCCGCCTGTATGTCGTGAACCTGTCGTCTAAATGCTTCACCCATCTCGATGCCCATAGCGTTAGAGCAACTTCCATCCTCAAGTGTGAGTATGGCAATGGCGTCGCCGTCAAAGTACTTGATCTCAACATTCGGCGTTAGCCTCTCCGCTTGTTGCGAATGCAATCTACCTTCTGCCCAAGCTACTACTGTGTTAGTTCAGCATCATCCGGATGACCATCCTCAGACGTGAGATAAGCGCTTAAAGGGTCACCCGCTGTATAATCGCTTGCCTCATGCCAGTCGTTGTTGAAGCAGCGATGTAGAGCTTCTACAGCCGCCCGGTCGCCAACGAAGCAGCCCAACTTGCGCCTCAGATCGGACGCACTACGATCGATGTCGGTCGAGCCAACCAGCGCTCGCTCATCGTCAGCCGAAATGAGTTTGGCGTTGAGTCTGAGACTCTTCCCCTGGTGCTTCCTCCACAAGGCCCACCGCCTCGGCCCCAAGGATTCGCGGGAATGTGACGCCGACTGACTGCCCCCGACGCGCCAGTAGCCCGGAGCCGATAAGTCCGAGCGCTTCGATCCGGATCAGAACCTCACCTGGTTCTGGCGTAGGTATCATCCGGGTCTCAACCTTAAGAGCCTCGGGTCCGCCCGGCTCATAGACCACCGCTGCCGTCATCAACGCCATCAAAACGGCCCCCCTAGTCTGTTTCTTTCTCCCGTTGCGCTTGAAGGCCGAGCGGGCCACTGTCTTGCTGGCGATGACAAAGCCACATCGCTGCACCGGATGAATGCCTTGGGTTCTCGCTATCAGCTTTAGACGAAGTGATGTCTGTCCATAAGAGGGCAGATTAGAAAGTCGTTTTCCAAAAACGGTAAAAACTGTGACCGATCTGAATGCATTAATAATCTTCGCCAAAGTGGTTGAAGCCAATAGTTTTTCTGAGGCCGCGCGGCGGCTCAACATGCCGATTTCCACTGTTAGCCGACGGGTCGCAGACCTGGAGGAGCAGCTTGGTGTTCGGCTACTGGAGCGGTCAACCAGGTACTTACGGCTGACCGAAATTGGACAAGAGGTTTTTGAGCAAGGACAACGGAGTGTCGAGCTGCGCGACGCCATCGAGAGCGTCATCTCGAACCGAGTTTCAACTGTTTCCGGTACGCTTAGGCTTTCTTCGCCTCCAAGCGTTTCCGATACAATATTGTCGCCCATCATCTCTACTTTCCAGGCTTCCTATCCGAACGTCCGTGTTCATGCCCTCGTGACGAATCGCTATGTCGATCACATCGCTGACGGCGTTGACCTCGCAGTTAGAATTGGCGCTCTCAAAGACTCTGCCTTGGTCGCCCGGAGGCTGTTTAGCTTTCGAGAGCGACTTGTAGCGAGCCCGAATTACCTCACGACACGACAACCTCCCAAGTCTCCGAGAGATCTGCTTGATCATAGGCTGATTACATTTTGGTACGGGCGATCTGAAGCGAGCTGGAGCTTGCATAGCCGGGAGAGTGGCGAGACCAAAGTCGTAACTTTCACCCCCCATTTTTCGATGAACGATTTTGTCGGTCTTGCGCGCGCACTTGTCGAGGGTGCCGGCATCGGAGAGCTTCCACCGGTCGTACAACCGGGCTTGATACGGGATGGTGGCCTAGTTGAAGTCCTGCCTCACTGGCGGCTCCCAAGCTCCGACGTATCGCTCGTACACTTGGGCAATCGGAACACGCCGCTTTTAGTACGGTTGTTCATAGAAGTTGCGGTCCAATTGGCACCGGCGATCTTTCACGAGTTTGAGCCTTCCTGATGGATCGCTAGATCTCGGCACCTAATGGGGTTGTTTAGGCCAAGCACTGCCGCTTTTTCTCAAGAGCCCGGAGAGGTCGATTTTCGCTTTCACAAACGGACTGCTTGGAGCGTTGACCTCAACGTCGGGTGCCTTACTATCTGTGCGCGGTGGCAAGCGTTAAGTCGCGCACTATATGAAAGTGGTTCGCGCGGGAGAATTTAATACGACGCTTGGTGATGGGGCTCGTCAGTGGTCGGCCTCTGTGCTGCCCGACCTTGAAAGCCGGCGTGCTGTCGGAGGCCACCGCTCTAGTTTCTGGAAGTAGATGTCAACGCCCATGTTCTTCAGCATCCGACTATGCAGAGGCAACAGCCGATGATGTATCAGGGCGCGGTGGGGGCATTCTTAAAAAAAACTCGGTCCACGTGCCGATGGCCGGTATCAAGCCCGGCCGACGGCGGGCCGCGTTCGATGGCCGCTCAACATGGTGAGAGGCAACGCGTTCGTGGGCCGGTCGAGTTTCTGACCGGTTGCGCTGAGGGTTCTGACGATGAAAGCGAACCTGAGTACACATCCACGGCCGTCGTCTAGGAAATCAACTTTCCAGCTCAAGGCCAAGACGGATCACGCGGTCGTTGTCCCGCTTCCCGATATCTGGAAAGTCATTTCCGAAGATGCCCCTAATTGGGAGGAGGCCGTGCAGCTAGAAGTCGTCAGAATCTAAATAAGTTTGGTTACGGCGCGTTGGCCGACTACTTTTGATACACGGAATGGTGATATGCATTTGAAGCAACTGCAGTGGGCAACGCGCCCTGGGTGGCAGATCTTCTTTCAAGATTGTGAACAATCAACTGTTTAGGCCACCCCGCGAGCTCTCGTCAGCCTTGGGGCATCCGGTTGCTAGTTCTTGCTTGTTGGACAAGCAGATTGTACGTGCGCCGGAAGCTTTGTGCTTCTCATATAGCGGATTGATGAGGCAGCTGGCGAAGGCAGGAGCAGCCATTTGCTTGCAGCCTTTGCGCTAACAAAGACTGTCTTCTCGGAGCAATCGACAAGCTTCTTGATTGTAGGCCGTCCGCGATCGAAGTGCTTGTCAAATATCCAAAACTTAATCATGAGGTAAAGCTGTGGTTCAGAGCCGTTTAGTTGCGACTACCCGGGAACTGCTTGAGGCGACTCTTGATACTAGCACATGCGAGATTCGCGTTGCTGGCGAACTAAGCGACTTGCCGGTCCTGCAGCTTAGACCAGGCATCTCTCTTCGGGGGGACGATCCATCTTCGATACTTCGGTTCGCGGCGGGTGCTGATGGTGTTCAGCTCTCGGCAGACAACGTCATCGCGGAGCTTGAGATCGTGGTTGACCCCGACCGACGGGCGGTTTTCAACGAAACAAGCTATCCTACTTTGGGCAGGATTGGGCTCTCCGCCTTGCGCATCACGGGAAACGTTCGGCTCCTAGCGACGGGGCTGGTGCAGGGAGGGCACGTTGATGCGCATGACATCGAAATTGTCATGGCGGATGCCCGTGCGTTTGACGAGCGACCGAGCGGATTCGGCGTTGAGGTCGTCCCCGGCGTCTTCACGATCTGGAACCTGCAAAGCGATCAGCAAAGTCGAATTACGGCAGACCTGACCGCGATCAGCGCAGGCCGCTCAGGAGCGCCGGTTCAAGGCAGTGGGGTGTTCGTCGCTGGAACGCCGGGCGGCGGCCGGATCGTTGTGCGGCGGCTTGAGACGGGGGAGATCCACAGCGACGGTGGCATCGCGCCGGGCACCCCGGACCGCATCTCCGGCGGCGTGTTCACCGTCCACGGCGCGTGGGTCGACTGCGTCCGCAACGTCGGCCCCGTTACAACCTATGGCGCCAACGACATGGTGCTCGATAACTGGGGCACTGTCGAGCGCTGGCAGGCTGATGGCAAGATCACGTCCTACGGCCCAAGCGGTATCGGTTTTGTCAACTTTGGTGACGTGGGGTTCCTGCGGGTCGATGGAATGATCGAAACCTTCGGCCTTGGCGCGCGGGCGTTTAACGTTTACGCGGGCACCGTCCGAGATGCGGAGTTCGAACGCGTTGTCACCTGGGCCGACGGTGCAGTCGGCATTCAGATCAGCCAGCCTGTGGGCCGGATCGCTGTAAGGCATGGATTGGAGACGCATGGCGGCGTCGGCAACTCGCTGGTTAAAGGTGTCGTCATGCAGCTTCCCGCCACGCCGTTAAGCATAAAGCCCGGCGGCTCAGCGCGCGAAATCAAGATCGAGGGTGGGCTCATATCGCACGGTCGCGGAATTGAGCCGCTTGAACTCCACGGACTTGTGGAGAAGTTCACCGTGTCAGGATCGCTCGGCTCTGCTGGTGCCGGCTTTCAGCCGTTGTGAGCGGGCAACAGATAGGTGATCAAAGTCGTCAGACGACAAATTCAACCTTTGACTATTCTTTCTGACAGCAACGCCAGAGGCGCGAGAGGAACACTGAACATGATCAGCACAATGAAAGCCGCCGTGATTCGCAAACCGGGCGGACCGGACGTTCTTAAGATTGAGGAGCTCCCCGTCCCGAGCCCTGCGATCGGCCATGTGCTGATCCGCGTCGAGGCATTCGGCCTCAACCGGTCTGAGATGTTCACTCGTCAAGGTCTTTCGCCAGACGTGAAGTTCCCTCGCGTACTCGGGATTGAAGCCGTCGGGACCGTGGAGGCGGCACCGGGCGCCGAGTTCAGCAGGGGCGACGTCGTCGCCACTGTCATGGGAGGCATGGGGCGAGATTTTGACGGTGGCTACGCGGAGTATGTAGTGGTTCCAGCCAAGCAAGTGCAGGCGTTCCGGACAAATCTTTCTTGGGATAAGCTTGGCGCGCTGCCGGAGATGCTCCAGACCGCAGGTCTTTCGCCAGACGTGAAGTTCCCTCGCGTACTCGGGATTGAAGCCGTCGGGACCGTGGAGGCGGCACCGGGCGCCGAGTTCAGCAGGGGCGACGTCGTCGCCACTGTCATGGGAGGCATGGGGCGAGATTTTGACGGTGGCTACGCGGAGTATGTAGTGGTTCCAGCCAAGCAAGTGCAGGCGTTCCGGACAAATCTTTCTTGGGATAAGCTTGGCGCGCTGCCGGAGATGCTCCAGACCGCATGGGGGTCGCTGTTTCGTGCGCTACAGCTCGTACCGCGAGACCGGCTGTTGATCCGTGGCGGCACCACCTCAGTTGGAATGGCCGCGGCAGCAATCGCAAAGCGTCACGGTGCGACGGTCGCTTCGACCTCGCGGAACCCCAACAGCGAGAGGTTGCTTCGCGATTGTGGGGCGGACCAGTTTTTTCTCGATGACGGTGCAATCGCCGAGACCGTCAAGCGCCAGTGGGACGGCGGTGCAGATAAGGTTCTTGAGCTCGTGGGCACGACGACCCTGCTCGACTCCCTCCGTTGCACGCGTGAACCTGCCCTCGTTTGCATGACCGGGATTGTCGGCAATAAATGGTCGCTCGAGGGCTTCAGCCCGATGGCCGCGATTCCAACCGCTGTTGGTCTCACGACCTATGACGGGGGGGTCGAGGACTTCATGCGGATGCCGATGCAAGATCTGGTCGATGAGGTTGCAGCGGGCAAGTTGCCGGTTCAGGTCGGCCGGGTCTTCCACCTTGGCGAGATTGTGGAGGCGCACCGGACGATGGAAGAGAACCGGGCTGGCGGAAAGATTGTAGTAGTCACCCGCTGAACCTGGGCGCACGGCATGATGCCATCCAATCCTGCACCCAGGAGCGCCGAATGTTCGACAACCGGCGGAGCAGTCAGCCGTATTTGGCTAAGGAGGATGAAATGGCGATGAAGATGGTTGTCGGAACCTTCGGAAACCGGGAGCAACATTGGGTTGGAGACGGATTTCCTATACGCTCCTTGTTCTCATACGAGAACTTTGGTGCAGAGATCAGCCCCTTCCTCCTTCTGGACTACGCTGGACCTCACGAGTTCTCGCCTGCTCGAAGGCAGCGTGGCGTAGGAACCTACCCGCATCGCGGCTTTGAGACGGTGACCATTGTCTACGATGGTGAGGTTGAGCATCGGGATTCAACAGATGCCGGCGGCATCATCGGGCCTAGGGACGTGCATCCGCTTGATAGCACATAGCCAGCGTCGCGCTCCGAAGCTTGCGATTAAGTCGGTAGGTTGAAGACCTAAACGACGAAGGTGATCCAGCGGCGAGCAGTCTCTTCAAACGACTTGCCTTCCGTACGCAGCGGTCCATCAAAGGGTCGAGTCGGTGTATTCCCCGACAAGTCCTCTAGATTTGGAGAAACATAAATTCGATGCGATCCGCTCGCCCAAGGGGCATCTGGAGTGAAACAGCAACGCCTCTCGTCCCGATCAATTTTGACGCAGCCACCTATCGGTTGGTCACGATCAGAGGTGACCGCAATCCCACGCCTGAGCTGTGCCCAGTCCAACGGCCTCGGGAAGATTAGTTCAACAGGTCTGCGGCTTGCAACTGCAGGAGATCGAACACTCCATTCCTCGAGTTCGACGGGCGCGCGAACCGCCTCCGACGCAATGAACCTCTTGAGAAATATGTCGCGTAACGGGCGCCGGTACACGTCGGTCATGCCGGCACCAATTTTCAAAGCGTATTGCTGACCCGCTATGAGTGGCGGCCCCAGCACCAGATTTGGCCCGACGCCGCGTTTCAGCCGGCCCGGATCCAACAAGATTGTAAGGCAGGTCACGCTATGATCCCATAGCTCCACCGGAGCCCGATAGAGCACGTCGGGCACCGGACGGTCGTCCGGACCAAGGATCTCGACGTTGTCTTCTACCCGACCGCGCCGCATCGCAGTTGAGAACCGGACGTAGAAGCGCAGCAGATTTGCCGGCAGGGCCCGGCTGGATGGATATACTTCAATGACTTCAGACGCCTCGTGCGGCATTTCTGGTGCTGGAAATGAGAAGTCTCGGGTCACGGTTTCGACAGCACTCAGTTGTCTCAGAATGCGCAAGTCCAGGATGGCTCGAAAAGAAACACCTGGCTCGAATGGGAAGTGAGGAGTGAAGCGGACTTCGTCACCGAGAACCAGATAGTCTCCAGAGATACTGGGGAGTTCATCATGATCGGGCTCTCCCGATTGAGCGACTTTTACACGAAGCAGCGACTGAAGCCGCCCACTAGAGGAAGCGGAGAGGCCCGGCCCCAACCCGCTTGCGCTGACATACCAAACCCCGCGACTAACATCGTGTTCAACTGAGAGCGACAGTGGAACCGACAGTACCTCGTCACAAACCGGCGTCAAGACGAGGGGCGCCATCGCGACACTCACCGTGCTGCGGGCCCGCATCTCAACGCCGTTACGAGATAGTGTCAATCTGGCCGCGGTGCGCTCGATAGTGGAAAGGGTCCGGACCGTTTGGCCAATTCATCTCCGCCATTCCGAGCCGCCTATCAAAAAAGTAAGGAACCATGAGCGTCCCGAGGTCGAGGCGGTAGCCAGTCGTTGGGTGTCGCCATACGACGACCGCCCACCTAGGATTTAGGATAGCCATGTGCTCGGACTTGATAGGGAGGTGGTGCTGTGTGCGACCCAGCCCACCATAGTCAAAATTGATTGGCCCTCCCGTCGGCTCGGCTGGCGCCGTATCCAGCTCAGCTACCCCGATCTGCGCTCCATCGCGAGTGTCGATCGTGACCAATAGGTTTTCTTTCTGATCGAGCGGGTTGGTGAAGGTGAACATGTCGAGCGGGTTGCTACCGTAACCCAGTTGTCCAATTGTCTCCCCCCTCACGTGCGCGCCGTCCTTCAGAGCCGCTAGGGGAAAGCGCACGAGCGGCGTGCATCCGTATACGGCAAACACATGAGGTTCAACTCGAACTTCTCGAATGATCTGCCGGATTATGGGTGCGCGTGTCTCCCACTCGCCGTGCACAGGGTGCCAAATCTCGACAGTGGATGTGGCCAAGCTTCCGGTGAAGGGAAAGGGGATGCGGTACAAGGTCGATGCAAACCGCTGATTGGAAACGCCTGTGACAAAGACTTCGCCGTTATAGTATTTCACGTCCGTGACGGCGTAGACACTTTGCGGTTCAAACTCTAGCCGTGCTGTGTCGGCGGGCTCGTTCGGGATCGAGGCTTTGGAATGTGAGAGCGCATCAAGCTGTAGCACTTCCAGACGTCCGTGGTTTACCTTCACGATCGTAGGTATAACAACAGGGCCCCGTCCGCGCTCAACGGAAAGGAAAATCTGCTTTGTCGGCTCGTGGACAACCATATCATTTACGACGATGTTGTCGTACGTGGTGCCCATAAGACTGGCAAGCTTGACATCCAACCCTTGCACAAGATCGACACCTTCGAAATTCTGGAAGTTGCCGAGCTCCACGCCAGTTTGACGGTCAAAATCCTTGGCTCGAAGAACAAAGGCATGAATTGCGGCGCCTTTGATGTCCCCCACGAGCAGGATGTTGTCGGGGCCAAAGGCGATCTTGCCTGCGGACCGGAGTGGGCCTGCTGAGCGTGGTAAACCTTCGTTCACTGTGGCGGCTTGTCCAACATCTGTTGCGAGCATACTGCCTGCCAAAGCCAGCCCAAGGCCGGACTTTGCGCCGAGCCCTAAGGCGCCTCTTCGGGAGTGCAGACCAGGTACTGACGAATCTACCATCTTCTCTCTCCTCATCAGGGTTCCGGTGCGATAGTCTGATACACACGGTAGATCGGACCAATTAGTCGCTGAATCGGAAAACACCGTCCCACAAACCAAGCAAGTTGTGACCAAGCGACACAAGAATTAGTCCTGCCGATACAAGATGCAGCAAACGGCCGTGTCAGCGATCAGTTCGAGTGCTTCTCAACTTACGGGGGCAATACCGGGAAGAGCCTCGGGACCATCTGCGTCGCAAATTGAACCGCGCCGGGTTTCGCGGAGGCCATTTGGGTTAAGTTATGCGGCCAAGGGCATCTGGTCCAGGGCCGCATAGTAGCGCGCTTCGGCCTCGGCGGGCGGGACATTGCCGATGGGCTCGAGGAGGCGGCGATGATTGAACCAGTCCACCCATTCGAGGGTGGCGAATTCCACGGCCTCTGCATGACGCCATGGCCCCCTGCGATGAAATTCCTCGGCCTTGAACAGGCCGTTGATGGTTTCGGCGAGGGCATTCTCGCAGCTGTCGCCGACGCTGCCGACGGATGGTTCGATCCCGGCGTCTGCCAGGCGTTCCGTGTAGCGAAAAGACGCGTATTGAACGCCGCGATCGCTATGATGAATCAACTCGCTCTGTCGCGCAGGGCGGCGATCATGCAGCGCCTGCTCCAAGGCATGCAGCACAAATCCGGTCTGAGCAGATCGGGAAACGCGCCAGCCGACAATGCGGCGGGCAAAGACGTCGATGACAAAGGCAACTCAGTCAAATCCCTGCCAGGTGGCGACATAGATGAAATCGGAAACCCACAGGGCATTGGGCCGAGTAGCGCGAAACTGCCGATTGACCCTGTCCCGGGGGCAAGGGGCGGCCGGATTGCTGACCGTCGTCTTCACGGGCTTGCCGCGGATCACCCCCGCAAGCCCATCTGCTTCATCAAGCGCGCCGTCGTGCAGCGCGCGACCTCGATGCCCTCCCGATGCAATTGCCGCCAGACCTTGCGCACGCCATAGACCGCGAAATTCTCCTCCCAGACCCGGCGGATCTGTGCCCTCAGCACGACATCACGTCGTGCGGGCGGTGGCAGACGATCAGGATCGCGCTGCCGGGCTGCATAGTCATGACAGGTTGACGGGGCGATCGGCAGAACGCGGCAGATCGGCTCGACCCCGTGGGCATCCCGGCAATCGTCGATGAAGGCAATCATTTTTTGAACGGGCGGTCGAACTCCGCCGCCGCAAAATAGGCCGACGCCATGCGCAATATCTCATTGGCCTGGCGCAGTTCGCGGTTCTCACGCTCCAGGGCTTTCATCCGCTCGGCTACCTCCGAGGGCCCCCCCCGAGCTTCGGTCAGCCTCAATATCCGCCTTCTTCACCCACTCCATCAGCGTCTGTGTCGAACAGCCGATCTTCCCGGCAATCGACGTCGCCGCAGCCCAGCGAGACGGGTGTTCCCCCTCATGGTCCAATACCATCCGCACCGCCCGGGCACGAACCTCAGCACTTAATTTGTTCGTCGTCTTGCTCGTCATGGCTCCATCCTACTCGGAAGTTGGGGCCTCCGGAAAACCCGGCGCGGTTCAGTTTGCAGCGGCTGGCGCCGCCATGACCTTGCAAATGGTGTGGAAGGGCGCACACAACCGACCTCGGTCGTCCCGATCCTGCTCTTCGCGCTGACCTTCCTGCTCAGTGGCGTGCTGCGCTGGCCTCTCTGGTTGACGTTGGCTTTAACGGCGCCGTTTGGCATCGTCTGGCCTGGCGACGGCGCATAAGCGGACCAAAACCCGCGCCGCCGCGGGAGCCGCGCCATGACGCCGACCCTCGCCCTGCAGCTCTGTTCCGTCTTCAGTGTCACCTCGCTTCTGGCCTTCGGAGGCGGGAACGCGGCGGATCCGCAATTCCGGAAGATGACGGTTCAGGTGTATCATTGCTCGACACCGCAGCAGCAGCCCGCTCAGATGACGCCGCCCCTGCGCCAGGCAAACGGAGTACGATCCGGACCTATCTCAATCACCAGATCCGCCGGCTCATCGGCTATGATCCACCGCGTAAGCCGCTCGTAATGGGCGATGAAACGCGCGACCGCTGGCGCATCCATCACGGGCATCGACTGACTGTCCATGCGAGCGAGGCCCATCTCCTGTTCGAGCCGCCACCCATGAACGCACGCGAAATCCGGTGCGCGCAGCAGAACACGGAGATCGAGTAAATTGAATAGCGCTCGATAATCGTCTTGTAGCACTGAGTTCACGTGCCGTCGCCATGTGCCGTCTGCGTCCTCATCACGCTCGAGCGCATTGATCGGTTGCAGCAAATCCTCGTCCGGAATGGGACGTGCACCAACGCACCACCCTTCCAGGATCACGACGGAAACAGGCGCCTGGTAGGTTTGCCACGTTGCCGGCGCCGCCCGATCATCCAGAGCCTTGTCGAAGCGCGGCGCTGCGACCATGGCCTGCTGACCAACGAGCGATGCGATCGTCGATCGCGCAAGCGCGAGGTCGTGCGTGCCCGGCACACCGCGGGTTTCGAGCAGCGGATGGACGGTGCGACCGAGCGTGGCCCTTTCAGCGCGTGTCAGATAGAAGTCGTCGAGCGAAAGCACGGCGCTCGGGCTGCCCGCAGCGTCGAGGCGCCGCGCGAGCCGCGCCGACATTGTAGACTTCCCGCTACCCTGTGCCCCGCATAGACCGACGACAACCGGCCGGCCAAGCCGCTCGCCGCACGCGAGCAATTCATCCACGACAAGCGCGTCGGCCGCATCGAAGGCAGACTCCTGGCCGGGTTCCGGCTCAAACAGTCCAGCGTCTGGCATCATCCCCACGAATGCGTCTCCTTCGATTTCGTCACTCTCTGCTCGATCCCAAGAGACCGTGCACGCCTGAGGTCACGGCAGGCGATCTACCTGGTTACAGAGCTCGCAACAACGGCGCAGGCTGGAGGTGCAGAGGCAGCACCCCGTTGAGCAGCGCCGTCCCGTCGCGCCCGCAACGCTATATCGTCGCTAGCCACAATCAGGAAGCCGGGCGTTTACCGGGTATGGAAGAGTGTTGACACCCAGTCCCGATGTGAGCAGGGTAGGCTGAATAAAGGAACTGAAGTTCCAAGTAATGAACAATGCCGGCGGAAGGCCAGTCTACACGGAAATTGCATCCGGCTGACGCGTAAACGACTCAGCCCATGCTGACTCACGTGTGCTCGCAACACGATCCTTTGCACGGAAGACCGGGCAAGGGCCGCGCTCCCATCGACGATAATCTTGCATTGCACAAGAAGTCCGCTGACTGCCGACAGACGTTCAGGGCCATCTAGAGGTATTGACACCTAGTAACGGACCGAGCAGCGTAGACTACATTAAGGAACTAGAGTTCCAAGTAATGAACAATGTCGAGGAAACCTTAACTCTGAAAGTTCCCGCTCTCGGGAAGGGAGTCGCACTTTTGGAAGTGATCGCGCGCGAACCTGGTCTTGGATTTACCGCCATCCAGGAGCGTCTCGGCATGCCGAAGAGCTCAACCCATCATCTCATCTCCACAATGTGCGAACTTGGCCTGATTAAACGGAGATCGGTGGGCGGGTACGGTTTGGGACTCAAGTTGTTCGAGCTCGCCGGCATCGCGAACGAGAGCAATGATCTGCAGCGAGAAGCGATGCCGCTCCTTCGTGAACTTGCGCAGCGGGTTCAGCTCACCTGTCATCTCGGCGTATTCGAGCAAGGGGAGGCGGTCTATCTCGCACGCCTCGAGGGGGCGCGAGACATCGTCGTGCGTTCTCACGTTGGCCAGAGATTTCCTGTGAATTGCAGCGCTCTCGGCAAAAGTCTGATCGCATGGCTGGCGCCTGAGCAGCTCGACAGTCTGATCGCGAACCTCACCTTCGAAAAGCGGATGCCGAAGACAGTCACGAACGCGGCGGACCTCCGTCTTCAGCTCGCTGACGTCCGGCGTCGAGGCTGGGCGCTCGATGACGAGGAGCAGGCGCCGAACTGCCGCTGCATCGCAGCACCGATCCGCGATCGCGACGGCATCGTAGTCGCCGCAATCAGCACCGTCGGAACGCTGGAGCAGGTTGACGATAAACGGTTCGAGACGCTTGCAGCGCAAGTGATATCCGTAGCGAGCGCAATTTCGGAAGCCGTCTACAGCACGGTCGCACAGGCCGCGGCGCCGCCGAGACCGCGAGCGGCCGAGAAGGGGAAACGTCGTTGAACATTGGATTTATCGGTTTGGGCGTCATGGGGCGCCCGATGGCGGAACACCTGATCAAGGCGGGTCATCGGGTCGCCCTCTCCAGCCGCTCGGGCGTGCCGTCGGGCATGATCGACGGGGAGGTGGTCCGCTGCGCGAGCGCGGCGGAAGCCGCCGCGGACGCCGAGATCATCATCACGATGGTGCCCGATACGCGCGATGTCGAAGCCGTGCTGTTCGGCGAAGCGGGCGTCGCCGAAACCGCGAAGCCGGGCTCGATCGTCGTCGATATGAGTTCCATCTCCCCCCTGGCGAGCAAGCAAATCGCGGCGCGCCTTGGGGAGCGCGGCATCGGCTGCCTTGACGCTCCGGTGTCGGGCGGCGAGGTCGGCGCGAAGGCGGCATCGCTGACCATCATGGTCGGGGGCCCAGCCGACCTGTTCGAACGCGTCAAGCCACTCTTCGAATTGATGGGGAAAAACATCAACCGGGTCGGCGATCACGGCGCCGGCCAGACCACAAAAGTGGCCAACCAGATCATCGTCGCGCTCACGATCGAGGCGGTGTCGGAGGCCTTGGTATTCGCGTCGCGCGCGGGTGCCGATCCGGCTCGCGTGCGAGAGGCGCTGCTCGGCGGCTTCGCCAGCTCCCGCGTACTCGAGGTTCACGGCGAACGTATGATCAAGCGCAACTTCGCGCCGGGCTTCCGCGTCGAACTGCACCAGAAAGACCTCAATCTCGCACTCGAGAACGCTCGGTCGCTCGGGGTGTCGCTTCCCGCGACGGCTCTGGCCCGGTCACTGTTCAGCGCGTGCGAGGCGCATGGCGGTGGTCGCGAAGACCACTCGTCGATGGTTCGGGCCCTAGAACTGCTTGCCAACCACGAGCTCGGACAACCCATTGCAGACAGCACGACCGCCTGATGCGCCGAGGGCAACCCACTCGCCGGAACGCTGCTGCCGCTGACCAGACAAGGCATCATTGATGAGACAGAAGATCTACGTCACGCGGGCAATACCTCGTGCGACCATAGAAGCACTTGAGGCGGAGCATGACGTGACCGTCAACGGCGATGATCGGGCGCTCTCGCCCGAGGAGCTCGGCCGCAACGTGGCCGGCTGCGCCGCGATCGTATCGTTGCTGACCGACCGCATCGATGGTGCCCTTCTCGACGCGGCGGGACCGAATTGCCGGATAGTCGCGAATTACGCGGTCGGGACGAATAATTTTGATGTGCCAAGTGCCACGGAGCGTGGCGTCGCGCTCACCAACACGCCCGGCGTGCTCGACGATGCAACGGCGACGCACACGATCGCCCTGATGCTTGCGATGGCGCGCCGCATTCCTGAGGCCGAGCGTTTCCTGCGCGAGGGACGGTGGGATGGGTGGAAGCCGATGTTCTTCATCGGAGCCGACGTCGATCGCAAGACACTCGGCATTGCCGGAGCCGGCCGCATCGGACGCAACGTCGCCCGCAAGGCTCGTGGGTTCGACATGGAGATCATCTACAGCGACGTGGCGCCCAATCAGGCGATCGAGGACGAGACTGGCGCGCGGTTCGTCAGCAAGGACGAGCTTCTGGCGCGATCAGACTTCCTGACGCTGCATGTCCCACTTGTGCCGGAGACGCACCACTACATCGGCGCAGACGAACTAGGGCGGATGAAGCCGACCGCCATCCTCATCAACGCCAGCCGTGGACCGGTTGTCGACGAGAAGGCTCTTGTCGAGGCCTTGCGCGAGCGTCGCATCTGGGGGGCAGCGCTCGACGTTTTTGAGAAAGAGCCCGTGCTCGCTCCCGGGTTGATCGATCTGCCGAATGTGGTGATCGTGCCGCACATCGCATCCGCGACGGAGGAGACGAGGCTACAGATGGGCGAGATCGTGTCGCGCAACGTTCTGGCGGTGCTGTCGGGCAAGCAGCCTGACTGCTGCATCAATGTGGAGGCACTGACGCGTCGCAGCGCAACGCGTGCAGCCTTGTGACCGTAGTCCAAAGCTCGCAAAAATCGGGCGAGGAAGTGATTCGTTGAAGACACCACTTACTAATTCATGTATGGTTCGTTTGAAGAGCAGGGTGGGCGTGTAAAGACCCAACCGCTTGAGGAAACAGACAATGATTGCGAATAGCGCATCTGCAATCCATCCTCGCAACAAAGCCGTTGTCGGCATCTCCGACGATCGGTATTTCGGCCGTCTTTTGTTGGGCCGGTAATGTAAGCGCAACCATCGGGAAAGCCGCCTTGGCGCCCGTGACGAGCCGACCAAGTCAAGCAGCATAGCCAAGAAAAATAAAGGGATCGAAACATGCTTAGCCGGCGCAAACTCAATATCGCAGTAATTGCTGCGGCCGCGATGTGCGGCCTGTCACCGGTGGCCCGTGCAGCCACTGAGCCGACAATCGGCGTGGTCGTGCCGACACTGGATTCAGACTTCTGGAACAGGTATGTGACCTTCGTGAAGACGGGCGCTGAACAGCTCGGCGTAAACCTCATCGTTCTGAACGCCGACAACAAGCCGGATCAGATGATCCGGTCCATCCAGGATCTCATTGCTCGCAAAGTCGACGGCATCATCTCGGTGGGTTATTGGGACACGGCTCCTCCCGCCATCCGGTTCGCCAAGCGCGCAAACATTCCTGTCGTCATCACGGACACGTATCCCCCTTTCGCTCCGCAGAGTGAAGGCCACAGCAACTACATCGCGTTCATCGGACCGGGCGACTTCGAGGCCGGTTATCTCTACGGCAAGGCGCTGCTCGGCGCGATGAAGCCTGGAGCCAGCGGCAAGAAGGTGATCGGTGTCATCAACGGAACGCCCGGTACGTCGGTTGCAATCGACCGTCGCAAAGGTCTCGCCAAGGCGATCGCGGAAGATGGCAATGTCCAGATCGCCGGCGAAGTAAACGGCAATTTCGTGAGCGACCAGGCGCAGACGGCTTTCGAATCCCTCTATCAAGGCCATCCCGAGATCACCGGGGTCTGGTCAGCCAACGATCCGATGGCAATCGGGGTTATTGCGGCCTTGAAGAACATGGGCAAGGTACCTGGGAAGGATGTCCTTATCGCATCGCAGGATCTCAATCCCCCTAACGTCCAGGCGGTGCAGGACGGCGAACAACTCTATGACATTGGCGGCCACTGGGTACAGGGCGGAATCGGGCTCGTCATCATGTATGACTACCTCCACGGTTTTAAGGTCCCCGCCGACAAGAACAACATCAAGCTCGTAATGCTGCCGCTGACGAAAGCCGACGTTCCTCTCTACTTCAAGTACTTTCCGGGCGGGCAGCCGCACTATGATTTCAAGGCTCACTCGAAAGTCTACAACAAGGACGCGCCGCCGTCTCCGGCCTTCAACCTGCAATACGCGGAAACCCAGTGATCCATCGCATAGGCCGCCTCATGTCGGCGGTGGCGTCTGACGCCACCCGCCGGCCCGGTCAACTCGTACACGGTTGAGCCAATGACGCTCGTTGCGACTGGTCTGAACAAGCAGTTCGGCCCGACCCGTGCGGCTAGCGATGTGTCGATCACGCTGCGCACGGGTACGGTTCATGCCATCGTCGGTGAGAACGGCGCGGGCAAGTCCACGACCCTGCGCATGCTGGGCGGGGTCTTGCGTCCGGATAGCGGCGAGATGACGTTGGACGGCGCGCCCTACGCGCCGACCTCCGCCTTAGACGCCACACATAAAGGTGTGGCGCTCGTCCATCAGGAAATCACCATCAACAGATCCTTGAGCATTGCCGAGAACATCTTCATCGGCGATCTCCGCCTCCATGCTTGGCCGCTCGGGGTGTTGAAGCGACGGCAGATGGCTGCATTGGCGCAGGCGGCACTCGACCGGATCGGTGTGAAGATCTCTGTCGCCGCCAATATCGAGCGTTTGAACCTCGGTGAGTTGAAATGTATCGAGATCGCGCGCGCGATCTCCTCGAATCCAAAGACTCTGCTTCTCGATGAGTCGACGGCTTATCTCGACCACCGAGAAGTGGACGCGGTCCTCCAGGTCATGCATGAGCTGAAGTCGCAGGGGATCACGATCGGCTTCGTCTCGCATCATCTCAGCGAGGTCTTGGCCGCGGCGGACGATCTGACGATCCTCAAAGACGGCCAGTTCGTTGCGTCTTCCAGTGTGGCGAATATTGAAGCGAACGAGATTCACCGTCTGATGGTCGGACGCGATGTCCTGCAAGGGACCTATCCGCCACGCTTGCCACTGCCCGCCTCCGCCGCTGCTCCCGCCCTCCATGCCGATAAGGTCGCGGTCGGTCGGGAACTGAACGAAATCAGTCTCGACGTCCGACGAGGCGAAATACTAGGGATAGCCGGGCTCAAAGGGGCTGGAGCGGAGGCGCTCTTCGCCGGGATCGTGGGCGACGAGCCGTTGCGTCACGGCCATCTGCAACTCGAAGGCAAGGACTATCACCCGACCAGTCCCCGTGCCGCGTGGCAGCACGGCATTGCCCACCTTCCGGGTGATCGCGGCAACGAAGGGCTGATCGTGTCGTTCAGCGTGCTCGACAACCTGGTCATGGCACGGCCGCCGACGGTCGGTCCTTTTTTCTCCATGGCCCGCGCGCGCGCGATGTCGAATGACCTCATCAAGCTGGTCGGTATCCGCACGTCGGGTGCCGCGGCGCCCTGCCGTTCCCTGTCAGGCGGGAACATGCAGAAGGTCGTGCTGGGGAAGTGCCTCGCGGTCGGCCCCGACCTTCTCCTTCTGAACAACCCGACGCGGGGCGTGGACGTGGGCGCTCGCGAGGAAATCTACAGGATCATGCGCGAGAAAGCGTCCCAGGGCCTCGCCATTCTTCTGTCGTCGGAGGATATGCCTGAACTTATCGGTATGTCGGACCGCCTCGTGGTTCTTCGGCAGGGCGTGATGGTCCGCGAGTTCGACAAGCTCGACGGCGTCGAAGAGCATGACATCGTGCAATACATGACGTGAGGCAGGACGATGAACAAAGCAATCACTACGAAGCCTCGCGGCAGTGCGGCTCCCGTCCGTGAAGACGATGCGAAGATCCAGTGGGTTGACCTGTTGCGTCGTGGCTTCCCTCTCATTTTCCTCGTGACCCTGATCGTCATCTTCACGATCATGTCGCCGCGTTTCCTGTCGCTCGACAACCTTTCATCGGTCCTGGACGAGGGCACCGTCCTGCTTGTCACTGCTCTCGGCATGACCTTCATCATCATGGCAGGGTCGATCGATATTTCGGTGGGCGCGATCGTCGCCGTATCGGCGCTGGTGGCAGCGGTCACGGTCAATACACTCGGCGTTCTGGCGATCATCCCCGCGGTCGCGGTGGGCGCGCTCTGCGGCTCCGTCAATGGTCTGCTGCTGGCCGTCGGTAAGGTGCCGTCCTTCATCGCGACGTTGGGAACCATGGTGGTCTACCGTGGCCTCGTCCTCTACTTCACCCGCGGCGCGCCGGTTTCAATCGACAACGACTTGTTCCTCAACACATACTCCGGCATCACCTTCGGCATTCCGAACTCGGTCATGATCGGTCTGGCTCTTGCGGCCGTGGCCTGGGCTGTCATCAACTTCACCGTCTTCGGGCGCGAGGTTCGGGCGATCGGCGGCGGCGAGCGCGTCTCGATCCTCACCGGCATTTCCGTCACACGCGTCAAGATCCTGATGTACGTGCTGCTCGGAGGATTGTGCGGCGTGGCGGGCCTGCTGCAGGGCGCGCGCACCATGGCGGCCACGTCCCAGCTGGGTCTGGGCCTCGAACTCGATGCCATCGCCGCTGTGGTGGTTGGCGGCACACCGTTGACCGGCGGCCTCGGCAGCATCGTTGGCACCCTGCTTGGGGTTCTGATCATCACGCTCCTCTCGAGCGGCATGAACATGGCGGGTGTCGATCCCTACCTTCAGAACATCATCAAGGGTGTCGTGCTGATCGTCGCGGTCTTTATCAACATCGATCGCAAGAAGATCGGGATCATCAAGTAGCGGCGCGCCCGACGCATGCTTCTCTACCAACGAAAGAGGTCACGACGATGGAATATCGCCAACTTGGCCGCTCCGGCCTCAAGGTCTCCGCCCTTACCCTCGGCACGATGACGTTTGGCGGGCAGGGCAAGTTCGCCTATGTCGGCAATTCCGACCAATCCGAGGCCACACGCCTGGTCGACATCGCGATCGACGCCGGGGTCAACCTGCTCGATACCTCGGACCAGTATTCGGTCGGCAAATGCGAGGAGATGGTCGGCGAGGCGATCAAAGGCAAGCGCGGACAGGTGCTGCTGGCGACCAAGGCCCGGTTTCCGATGGGCTCCGGTCCGAACGACACCGGATTGTCGCGCCATCATCTGGTGAATGCCTGCGAGGGGAGCCTGAAGCGGCTCGGGGTCGATCACATCGATCTCTATCAGCTGCACGAGTGGGATGGCTTCACCCCGGTCGAGGAGACCATGGCGGCGCTCGAAGCCCTCGTGGCCTCCGGAAAGGTCCGCTACATCGGCGCATCGAACTTCACCGGTTGGCAGCTCATGAAAGCGCTGGCGGCCGCCGACCGGGCCGGCAGCGCACGCTTCATCAGTCAGCAGATCCATTATACCGTCGAAGCGCGCGAAGCCGAATACGAGCTGGTTCCGATTTCGCTCGATCAGGGCCTGGGTATTCTGGTCTGGAGCCCGCTCGGCGGCGGCCTGCTGTCGGGCCAGTATCGCCGTGGGCAGGCCGGTCCGGAAGACGGGCGTGACTTCGCCGGCTGGAAAGAACCCCCGATCCGCGACGAGGCCCGGCTCTATGACATCATCGAGCGATTGATCGAAATCGGCGAGGAGCACAGCGTTTCCGCGGCTGAGGTAGCCTTGGCATGGCTGCTGCACCGGCCGGCGGTGGCGTCAGTGGTGATCGGCGCGAACACCGAGGCGCAGCTTCGCACCAATCTCAAGGCGGTGGATTTGCGGCTGACCGACAGCGACATGGAGCGTCTGAACGCCGTCAGCAAGTTGCCGCTGCTCTACCCATACTGGCACCAGGCCTTGACCGCAAACGACCGGCTCGGCGCCGTGGATCTTGCGCTGCTTGAGCAATATCTGCCGAAAAGCAATGCATTCTAGGACAGAGATGATGAAGCTCGATCGCACGGCCGCTCATGATGTTTTAGAAAACGTGGTTGTGCAGGCGAATACACTCGGGCGCCCGGTTTGCGTCGCTGTGACCGATGAGCGCGGTGCCCTCGTGGCGTTTACCCGCATGGATGGGGCGCCGTTTCGGAGCATCAAATTGTCGGAAGCAAAGGCCTACAGCGCCGCCAGGCTCGGCGTCTCGACTGCTGCTTTCCACGAGCGCCTGGCGCGGGATGCCATGCCGGCAAGCTACTTTGCTGATCCGATGCTGACGGGTCTGCCCGGGGGCGCCGTCATTCGCAGCGAGACTGGGGCAACGATTGGGGGCGTCGGTATTAGCGGTCTCGCTCCCGCTGAGGACCAGCAGCTTGCCGACAACGCCGCTGCTGCTCACATGACAAGGCAAGACTGATGAGACCTAGTCTCAATGCAGCCCGGTGGCACTCCGAAATCACGATCCGCCGGTGAAGTCCAGGCGGGTATGAAGCGCGCCGAGGTGACGTGACACCTGAGCCCACCGAAGTCCGGTCGTCGGTGCGTGCAGTCAAGTTTATGCCCGGGGGGGAAAACCATGATCAAGAAAATTCTGCTCTCTGCAACTGCCTTAATCCTAAGTGTCAATTTTACATTTGCGAAGGACCTCAAGTTGATCGGCATATCGGGCGCCTCCATGGGCAACCCGTTCTTCGTGGCGCTGGCGAGGGGTGCCACGTTCGAGGCCAAGAAGATCAATCCTGCCGTGGGAGTGACCACTGTCGCCTATGACTACGATCTGGGCCGGCAGTTTACTGAAATCGATAACTTTATTGCAGCCGGCGCAGACATGATTTTGTTGAGCGCCGGTGATCCGAAAGCGATCAAGACGGCGATTGTGAAAGCCGAGGCGGCGGGCATCACCGTCGTTGCCGTCGACGCTCGTGCCGAGGGTGCCGACGTGACGGTGACCACTGACAACGTCCAGGCGGGTTCCGTTTCTTGCCAATACCTCGTCGACAAGATGGGTGGAAAAGGCAACGTCATCATTCTCAGCGGGCCGCCGGTCTCTGTGGTCGTCGACCGCGTGCAGGGCTGCATGAAGGTTATGGCGAAGTATCCAAACATCAAGATCCTGTCGTCAAACGAGAATGGCAACGGCTCGCGTGATGGTGGGTTCTCCGTGGCCCAGTCGTTGCTGACGCGCTTTCCGCATGTCGATGGCATGTTTGCCATCAACGACCCTGAGGCGATCGGCGCCGTCCTGGCCGCCAAGCAGATGGGCCGTGCGACCTTCCCGGTAACCGGGATCGACGGCTCGCCGGATATGGAAAACGCTCTGGAAGATCCCGCGATGGCCGAGATTGTCGGAACGGCCACCCAAAACCCATTCCTAATGGCGCGGATCGCGGTACATCTGGGCGACGAAATGCTGAACGGGCATAAGCCGGACAAGCCGCTGACCCTGATGCCGTCTGTCCTGGTCACGCGCGACACCGTTAAGAGCTATAAGGGTTGGAACGTAGCGGAACACTAGCTCGGCGGCGTCTTCAACTATGCATAAAGGCGGGGCCGCGACGTGGCCCCGCCGACATTGAAAAGAAGGAGTGACCATGGAATATCGGCAACTCGGACGCTCGGGCCTAAAGGTGTCCGCCCTGACGCTTGGGACCATGACGTTTGGCGGTAAAGGGCGGTTCGCCTTCGTCGGCAGAACCAACGCCGCGGATGCCAGCCGTATGGTCGACATGGCACTGGATGCCGGGGTCAACCTGCTTGACACCTCAGACATCTACTCGACCGGAGCCTCAGAGGAAATCCTGGGCCAAGCGATCAAGGGCAAGCGCGACAACGTGCTGATCGCGACCAAGGCGCGCTTTCCAATGGGCGCTGGGCCGAACGATGCCGGCCTCTCACGACACCACCTCATCCGTGCCTGTGACGCCAGTCTCAGCCGCCTCGGCGTGGATCACATCGACCTCTACCAGGTGCATGAATGGGACGGGCTGACGCCTGTTGAGGAAACGATGGCTGCGCTGGACTCGTTGGTGACGTCTGGCAAGGTGCGCTACATCGGCGTCTCGAACTTCTGTGGCTGGCAACTGATGAAAGCCTTGGGGGCAGCAGACCGCGCCGGGAGCGCCCGCTTCGTCAGCCAGCAGATCCATTACACGCTTGAGGCGCGCGAGGCAGAATACGAGCTGGTGCCAATCTCGCTCGACCAGGGACTGGGCATTCTGGTCTGGAGCCCTCTTGCCGGTGGCTTGCTGTCAGGAAAGTATCGGCGTGGTCAGACCCCGGAGGAGGGCGGTCGCGATTTCGCCGGCTGGAAGGAGCCGCCCATCCGCGATGAGGCCCGGCTCTACGATATTATCGAGTTGCTAGTGAAGATCGGGGAGGAACACGGGACCTCAGCCGCAGAAGTTGCCCTGGCCTGGCTGTTGCGCAGACCGGCAGTGGCATCGATCGTGATCGGCGCCACAAATGAGGCGCAGCTTCAAACCAATCTGAAGTCAGTCGAGCTGAGCCTGACCGACGACGATATGGAGCGGTTGAATTCTGCCAGCAAGCTGCCGCTGCTTTATCCCTACTGGCATCAGGCTCTGACTGCCAGCGACCGGCTCGGCGCGGTGGATCTGTCGCTTCTGGCGCAGTATCTGCCTCTCTGAGGCTCACGCGCCGGTCCGTCCGCCTCTGGCGCAGTGCGGGTGGAGGGTGAAACTCTGCCACTGATCATGAGCCGCTCGACGGCGCGCGGTTCATGATCGGGTATTTACTGCAACAGGAGATGCAACGATGGTCCGTATCCTCTGCTACGGCGACAGCAACACCTGGGGTTGCGGCCCGACGCTGCAGCCGCCAGCCCCCCGCCATCCGCCCGAGAGCCGGTGGCCCCGCGTGTTGGGCGCGGAACTGGGGCCGCAGTGTGAAATCATCGAAGAGGGGCTGAACGCGCGGACGACGGATACGCCCGATCCGATGCAGCCGGCGATCACAGGTGCCGGCGTGGATGGAGCGGCGTACCTGCCTGCCTGTCTCGCCAGCCATCTGCCGCTCGATTTTGTGGTCATCATGCTTGGAACCAATGACCTGAAGGCGCACTTCGATCGTTCGCCGCTGCGTATCGCGATGGGCGCAGGACGACTCGTTGATATCGCGCAACAGATCAACGGTGGCATCGGCACGCCATATTCAAGCCCCAAGGTGCTGCTGATCTGCCCAGCGCCGCTAAGCGCCATGGAGTTCTTCGCGGACGAGTTCGCTGGCGGCCACGAGAAGTCGCGGGCGCTACCGTCCGCTTATGAGGCCGTGGCCAGGGCGGCTGGTGCATTATTCCTAGATGCAGGCACGGTCATAACTACGGATGGCCCGGACGGGCTCCATCTGTCAGCCGCCGCGCAAATCGCCTTGGGGAAGGCGGTCGCGACGGTTCTGCGCGGCCATGCTTCCTTGCCATGAACAGGCCCTAGGGGATCGCCCCCGTGACCGCCAGATCTCCAGCGTCAATTCCGCCGCCATTGGCAAGTGGATGCCGACATCGAAAGGGCGGTCACTTCCCACGTTGAGCGCCCATCAGCGACCAGTCGGCAGACGACCCAAGTCGGGCCACTCACGGGCCGATCCATCGCCCCGAAATCGGACATCCAAAGCATGCTTCGCTTCGTCTCGTTCCAGGTCTGTTCTCCCTGTAACGCCAGCGGCGCCCACGTGAAAAAGCTACGACTTTAGAGAGGGGTCCTCAACATCTCCCGTCTCGAGCGACTGCCTTCGGCATCCTGCGTGCCGAACCCGATCCCCCGTTCAATGATTGGATGACTCTCCAACTCGAAACGGGACCGTGCCGCATCCGCCAGGACTCGGGCGAAGGCATGCGCGGCGTCGCTGAGCGCTCGGCCAGCACGCACCATCACAAATTCAACACGTGGTAGTGGCGGCAGACCGTGGCCATCCGGAAGGGGCGCCACTCCGAGGAGCGCCATGCCACGCGGACCAGCACAAACGCCGAGATGAGCTCCAAGCGCCATCTCCATGCCGGCGACGCCAATGCTCTCGAAGCGAATGATGCTGCTCCGGCCTGCAGCCCGCAGGCAATCGAGTATGGTGCTTCGTGTCGGGTTCGGCGGCAATGGCACCACAAGAGGGATCGGGTCGGCGACTGGCAGCCGGAGGCCGAGGCCCCCGAACCAAGCTAACTGATCGTGGAACAGAGGCTCTGCGTCCGGAAAGCGGTCGTAGCGACGCATGATGGCGAAGTCGACGGTCCGGTTGTCTATTGCTGCCGTGAGCGTCTCGTAGGTGCCGGACACGATCCGCAGTCGAACATGAGGGTGATCGAGCACAAAGAGCCTCAATACCGTCGGGAGCGCCGTGCGGCAGAAATCTTCCGACATGGCGGTAGCCACCTCAACCCCGTCGTCCAGCCGGTCAAGCCTTTGCCTCAGGTCACTGGTCAGCCCGAGCATCGCACGCGCGTAGATGATGACAGCTTCCCCGTCTGCGGTAAGTTCGGCACCGCGCCGCGTGCGCCGGAATAGCGGGCGGCCGACAAACTGCTCGATCCGCTTGACCTGTTGACTAACCGAAGGCTGCGTCACGCCAAGCACTTGGGCGGCGTTGGCAAAACCTCGAGTTTCCGTGATGGCCAGCAACAGGCGAAGCAGACCAGGATCGACCAACCGCTCGATTCCATTCACGCTCCCGTTTGTCTCAAGAGGACCAACCCGCATCGCCTGACGCTCCGCCTACAGATTTGGCCGGTCCGGTGGCCTTCTAACGGTGTCGCCTCTATTGAGGCCTGGAAGCAACTTCCCACTCATAGTCTGCCGCTCCTTGCTAGCTGCCCCTCTTTGGGCGCCGGATGAAATGACCGTGTAGAGCGGGTTCGCCTATGTCCCAAATGCGCCTCATCTACCGCTGAACAAGTGCATAAGTAGCGGAGCGATGATCGTTCCCCTACGTCGAAGCCATCGCACGGATCAGCCAGCTATAGAAGCGCTTGAACGCCAACGACGACGAGCACAATGGACACATGGCGCTCAATCCTCTGCGATCGAACCCCACTCGCGGCCGTCACGTTTCACCAGGTCTTCAGGACCTTTGGGTTCGGTGCTGCCCGCCTTATAGAGCTCCGGCGCAGACCCCGTCGCGGCCCAACCCTGCAGCACCGGGTCGACCGTGGCCCAGGCCTCAATGTTGTCGGCGCGCTGAAACAACGTCGCATCACCGGATAGGCAGTCATAAATAATGTTCGTAACGAACATTCGGTTCCTGCTTGAACGCGTCTTCGTAGAGGAACGCCGTCGAGAAGCCGGACAAGTCAAGCTTCGCGCCTGTCGGCTCTTCCAATGCGCCGCATTGTTCGAAACCAGCGGTCTCCGCCGCTGTCACCTCTATGTAATCGATATACTCATGGCGCCAGATCGGCTCGACCTCTTCCGAAAAGCCTCGTCCGTTTGCTCTCGCGGCGTCAAGATGTCGCAGTGTCATCATTTGTTGAAGATCACCTAGCATAACTCAGAACTTATGGATTGCTGCACCCACGAGGCCGGTGGGAGAGGACACGGGCTTCTGAAGTCCGGGCGACGTGCCGAAGAAGGTGCCGCGCAGAGTAGTAACATAAGCACCGGCTTATATCTGATTGCAGTTGCGCTGAACATCGTGTTGCGACAGGCTTTCACCCAAGCCCACAACAATCTGGATTGGACAACGCGTTGTATATTTGCGTGAAGCGAACTCTTCGCGACGACCGCGAACGGTCAAAGACAAGGCGGATATAGCGTTGGATCTAGCATCGGTCGTCGCACTTGGCGGTATCATTATAGCCGCCATGTCCGTTGAGTTGAACGACGCGGTCACATCGGCGCTGCTACCGGAGATCAGCGGTGGTCTTGGCTTCGGGCATGACCCCGGCACGTGGTTCTCAAGTCTCTACGCCTCTGCTGAGGTCGTCGGCATGGCGGTTTCGCCTTGGTTTCTAGTGACAATCACGCTACGCCGTTGGTCCCTCTGCATCGTCGCGCTGAGCTGCATGTCCACGATCCTGATCCCCACCACGTCGAACCTTTCGCTGCTTTACGGACTACGGGTTCTGCAGGGGTTGAGCGAAGGTTTGACAATTCCCCTCCTAATGACAACAGCACTCAGGGTTCTGAGCCCTTCCATCCGCCTTTATGGCCTCGCCGCCTATTCGTTGTCGGCGAGCTTCTTCCCCGCGCTGGCGACGGCTTTGGCGGCGCTCTGGGTCGGATCCGGTGACAGTGCACTTGGATGGCAATTTGCGTTCTATCAGACGATCCCGATCTCGGCGTTGGCGGCAGTCATGATCTGGTGGGGCATGCCCCAGGACGCTCCACAGTACAGCAGGATCAGAACCTTTAACTGGAGCGGCGCACTTCTCGTGGTGCTCGCTTTCGGGTCCCTCAGCACGATGATGCTGCAGGGCGACCGGTTGGACTGGTTCAACTCTAACACGATCGTTGTGCTGGGGTGCCTTAGCGCGGTCGGGCTGCCGCTACTTCTGGTCAATGAGTGGTTTGCAGAAGCGCCTTTTCTGAAACTACAGCTGCTGGCACGGCGAAACATCGCGTTTGGGCTGATTGGGTTGTTCACTTTTGTCATGGTCGGGGGAGTCGGATCAACAATACCGCTCCAGTATCTCGGCGAAGTCCGAGCTTTTTTGCCAGAGCAGTCGTACTCCGTGACGGCACTGCTGGCTGCCACTCAGCTTGTTTTTCTCCCGTTGATGGCTCTTCTTCTTAATGAAGAATGGATTGACGCTCGATGGATCAACCTGACCGGGCTCGGGTTTGTGCTTGCGGGTGCAGTTGGTGACAGCCTGCTGAGCGACGTATGGGACGACAGCCAATTCTATCTATGGCAAGTCCTGATCTCGCTCGGCGAGGCAATGGTTGTAATGTCTCTGCTCATGCTTGCGACGAACGCCGTCAAGCCGCCGGAGGCGGCGTTCGCCTCCTCGCTCATCAATACGCCACGGGCGCTCGGTGACGTAGCGGCGACTTGGCTGGTCGAACTTGTCGCGCGCTGGCGCGGCGCGCTGCACTCTAGCCGTCTCACCGACCAGGCGGGACAGCAACGCTTCACCGTTCTCGATGGCGCAACCGCGCTGCCGAATGTCCCGGTTCCGTTCAACCCGGCTGGGATGCCGCGCGCCCCGGGGAGCCTTGCGGGGTTCGCGCAAACTGTCGGCCGACAGGCCGATATACTGACGCTCAGCGACACGTTCCTCGTGATGGCGGCGATCATCGCGGCGCTGATGGTGGTGGTGATCATACTACCCGTGCGCTCCCTGCCCCCGCGCATCGCGCTCGCTCGCCATTAGGAGCCTGTCTTGGCCGAAGTTGATGAGAAGCCGAAGCGGCGTTCGCGATGGCCATTCCTGTTCGCCGCCTTGGTGTTGTTCGGTTTCGTGGGAATTGTGCTTGCAATTGTGCTGACGCCGTCGCCGAACGTGTGGACCGACGATGCCTATGTCGAGGTTCACACGACGGCGGTTGCACCGCAGATTGCGGGCCGTTTGGTCGCGGTCCCGGTCGACGACAACCAGACGGTGACGGCAGGCCAGTTGCTGGTCCAACTCGACGACCGTGACCAGCGCACGGCATTGGCGCAGGCAGAGGCAACGCTTGCCCGCGACCGTGCGCAGTTTGCCGACGCAATTGCGACTGTAGCACGTCAGCCTTCAATCATTTCGCAGCAGAGCGCGCATTCACTGTCGATAGAGGCCGAACTTGGCCTCGCTGTCGCTAACCGCGATCGCTATCGCAATTTGGCACGAGCCGGGGCCGGGACCGTGCAAAGCCGACAGACGGCAGAGGCGACCGTGGCCCAGGAGCAGGCTGAGCTCGCGGGCGCACGCGCCTCCACAGCAGCGGCGCAGCACCAGCTCGACGTGCTGAGGGCGCAAGTGGACGCAGATCAAGCGACCATTGCCGCGGACGTGGCCGCGGTCCAGCAAGCGCAGCTCAATCTGTCGTATACCAGAGTTCTGGCCCCGCTCCGCGGTGCGGTCACCGAGAGAAGCGTCCAGGTCGGCGACTACGTGACGCCCGGCGGCACCGCGATGTTGCTGGTTCCGCTCGATCGTATCTACATTATCGCGAATTACCGCGAGGTCGCGCTGCGGCACGTGCTGCCCGGCCAGCACGTCAGCATCCACGTCGACGCCTACAACATCAGGCTTGATGGCGTGGTGCAGGGCGTCGCCCCCGCGACCGGCGCCATCTATTCGCCGGTTCCGTCAGAGAACGCTACCGGCAACTTCACCAAGATCGTCCAGCGCCTGCCTGTGAAGATCCTGGTTTCGCCCGGGCAAAAGCTCGCCGGACTTTTACTCGCTGGGTTCTCGGTCGAGACGACGATCGATACCGGGCTTGCGGATGTGGTCGAGGCGCAGGAGCATAGCAGCGCCCGCGTGACGGGGGCCAATTGAGGTGAGGCGGCGACTTGCCCTCCTCGCGCTTGCAGCGCTTGCGGCTTCGGCGACGACCGGCTGCACGGTCGGGCCCGACTTCCATCCGCCCGCGGTCGCAAGCCCCGCAGAGTGGGGCGCAGAGCCGGGCGGCGTCGGCAGCGCCACCACGTCCGGACCGGTGGATCCGGCTTGGTGGAACAGCTTCGGCGACAGGGAGCTCTCCTCGCTGGTATCGCGGCTGGTGAGCCAGAACATCGACCTCCAGACTGCGGTCGAGCGGATCCGGCAGGCGGCCGACGAAACCGATGTCGCTCGATCGCAGGGGCTGCCGCAGGTGAACGGGAACTCGTCCTACACCCACGAGCGGCAAAGCCCGAACGGTTTCATCGCTCTGGTGCAGCCTTCGCCCGCGGCCTCATATGACTACGACATCTGGACCAATGGGCTGTCGGCGTCATGGGAGCTCGACCTCTTTGGGCGGGTGCGGCGTGCCGTGGAGGCGCGTCGAGCGGGCACGGTCGCGGCCGTCGAGGCGCGGCACGCCGTTGCACTCGCCTCGATCTCGACGCTGGCGCAGGACTACCTGCAGCTCCGTGGGACGCAGGCGCGACTGCGGATCGCACAGCGCAACCTCGTGGTCACGCAGAAAAACATGTCGCTGGTTGACGTTCAATTTGCGAACGGTGTCGGGACAACGCTCGCGGTCGCTCAGGCACGGGCGGAGGTGGCGACGGTAGCGGCGACGATCCCGCCACTCGTGA
Source organism: Acidisoma sp. (assembly GCF_965199065.1). Classification (NCBI taxonomy): domain Bacteria; kingdom Pseudomonadati; phylum Pseudomonadota; class Alphaproteobacteria; order Acetobacterales; family Acidocellaceae; genus Acidisoma; species Acidisoma sp. The sequence continues at coordinate 69,914 of NZ_CBDAQN010000001.1, forward strand.
CTACGGCAGCCGCGCTCGAAAATGCGATTGCGCTGCTGCTTGCGGAGCCGCCCCGGGCGCTCGAGGCGGAGCTTGATGCGCCGGCGCCAGCGGCGATCGTGCCGCCGACGGTGCCGATCGGTCTTCCGGCCGACCTGATCCGGCGTCGGCCGGACGTGCGCGAGGCGGAAGCGACCTTGCACGAGGCGACGGCGGAGACGGGCGTTGCACTCGCTGACTTCTACCCCGACGTAAGCCTGACTGGTAACTTCGAGCTGCAGGGCAGAAACGTCCTGAACGCGTTTTCGCTTCCTGACCGTGCGTTCGTGGCCGGCCCGGCAATCGACCTGCCGATCTTCGAAGGTGGCCGCCTGCGGGCCACGCTACGGCTGCGGCGCTCGCAGCAGCGAGAAGCGGCGGACGACTTCCGCAACACGGTGCTGCAGGCCTGGGGCGACGTGGACAACGCGCTAACCGCCTATGCGCAGGGCCAGCGACAGCGCGGGCTGACGGCAGAGGAGGTGCGGGACGATCAAGTCGCGCTGGACGCGGCGCGGGAAAGCTACTCACAGGGCGCCAGCGACTTTCTCAATATCGATGCGGCAGAAAACGCGCTGCTCGAGGCCGAGGACGCGCTGGCGGTCGCGGATACGGCGATCGCGACAGACCTCGTCGGGCTGTACAAGGCGCTTGGTGGCGGTTGGCAGGTGGCCGATCCGCCACAGGTCGAAAATCCGGTTTCAACGCTCGCAGCAGGGTCTGATTGTTCCGCGCGCCAACCGAAGCAGGTTTCTAGTGAGTTGGGTATGACCGAGGCGGATGGCTCATGCAAAAGCTGAAAAAGGCAATGCGAGCGGAGTTACAGCAAGACCCTCTCTTCCCAGGCCTGTTCTGGCGACTATTCCTTCTGATGATAGAGCACAGGGCAGACGCACGGGCCGATCGCCCGCCAAGCAACAGCAATACCGATTCGTCTTCGGCCTCGCCCGATGTGCGCCCCGTCGCGCGGTTGCAACCACAAGGAGCACGAAACTACTCGGTCCGGCCTGAGTGCAACAAGCCACATAGTCCGAACCTCAAGCCTTAAATGAAGCGTCCTTCGCCTCGCTCGAGGCTGCCGAGCGCAGAGCGTCGCATCCGATACGGCAACTACGAGGCACGCAAGCGCGGCGATGACCGAGGCGATCTGGACGATCCCTATCGCCTCATCGTAGCGCTCGGCTGGCCGCGCTTTATCTTGGCGCTTCTCGGCGTCGAACTGCTGCTCAATCTCATCTTCGCCTTGCTCTATATTGCCCGACCCGGTGCGGTCGCCAACGCGCATCCTGGCTCGCTTGCCGACGCGTTCTTCTTTAGCATTGAGACGCTGGCGACCGTCGGCTACGGCGAGATGTACCCCGCCGATCTCTACGGCCACATCGTGTCCGCCGTGGAAATCGTCACCGGCGTTGCATTTGTTGCTGTTGTCACTGGAATGATCTTTGTCCGCGTGTCACGGCCCAAGCCGTGCTTCCGCTATGCCGAGACGCTCGTGATAACGCGCTATCGGGGGAGGCCGACGCTTATGATCCGCGTCGCAAGTAGCCGGCTCGGTGTCCTATACGATGCGGAGGCGCGGCTAAGCGCACTTGTCCCAGAGGAGACTGATCAAGGACGCAGCTTTCCCAACATTGTCGATCTCCCGCTCGTCCGCGCGGGCATCCCAGTTTTCGCGTTGTCCTGGACGCTGATGCACGTGATCGATGAGGCTAGTCCGCTCGCCGGGCTTGACCAGCCAGCCATGGCCGCGGCCGGCCTTCAATTTTTTCTGACCATGCGTGCGGAAGATACGACGCTTTCGGCCACGGTGCGCGATCTGCACGCCTTCAGCCCGGCGCAGCTGCACATTGGTATGCATTATGCTGACGCAATCTCGATCAGCGATGACGGTCACCCGATAGTCGACCTGGATCGCCTCGGCGTGCTCGAGCCTGATGCGTCGCCCATTGGAGAAGACGCCCTTTCCGAAATTCATACTGCAAACGCGGGTCGGGCGGCTACGGCACGACGCAGCTCGTCGACTTCCAGCACGACCGAACCAAAAGAATAGGCCGGCAGGGGCAGCGGAACTCAGGGGGCGCCTTCGGTTTCGGCCGGCTGGCGAGAAACGATTGCGAACCAACGACCGCCGAGCGCAGGTCCGGGCCGATGCGGACGGCGACCATGTCTTTCGCCACCACCTCGCCGGTTCGTATGCCGGCGTCGAAACGTTCGGCCACGAGGTCTGTCAGCCCATAGTCGATGACGATCTCGACGTTGATGTCGGGATATTGCGGAAGCAGCGTCTCGAGCGCCGGCAGCAGTGCGGAACGTGCTGCGTGATCGTGAGCGGTGATCCGTATCGTGCCGGATGGCTTTTCACGAAGCGCGCTCAGTGCGGCCAGCTCCGCCTCGATCTCTTCGATCCGCTGTGCAAGTCCCTGCAGCAGGCGCTCGCCGGCCTCGGTGGCAGAGACGCTGCGTGTCGTCCGTGTCAGCAGGCGAAGCCCGAGCCGGCCTTCGAGGCCACGAACCGTCTGGCTCAGCGCGGATTGGGACACTCCGAGGCGGGCTGCGGCCCGAGTGAAGCTGCGCGCCCGGGCGACGGCGATGAAGGCAGCGATGTCATCGAGGGTCGTGCGCGGCATTGAGAAGATCAGCTTCTAGGTTCCTGCCGAGCCTAGCGGCTGATCGCACATCGCTGCAGGGTCTAAATCATGCCGCAGCCTCTGCCAGCGGCAGGCCCCCTTTTCGTCCTGCGGGCCTACCGGCCCGCTAGAAACGCTGCGACAGCAGATCAGCGTAAGGGCCGGTGCCGACGAAGCGCTGCCCGAACGTCGCGTCGTTGAGCGCCCCTCCGCGCATCTGCCGGATCAGGCTCAGGACGTGGTTGGCCCGCTGCGGCATGTGTTCGCGGAGCCAGGCTTCGAACATCTCGCGCAATTCCAGCGGCAGGCGCAGCAGCACGTAGCCGGCACGCTCCGCGCCGGCTTCCGCGGCAGCCTCGAGGATCGCCTCCAGCTCGGCGTCGTTGAGGCCCGCGGCTCCATCGCCCGCGCAAGCGCCGGATCGAGCGTCGTCCGACAGATACACGTGGAAGAGCTTGAGCTTCGCAAGCTCTTCCAGGATGTCGAGGTCGCGCACGATGCTCGCAGACTTGGTCACGATGCTCACCGGGTGGCGGCAGCGCAGCAGCACCCCGACCTGGATCTCGGCATTGCTCGGCCGCGCCAAATAGAAGTCGTCCAGATAGCGGCCGTCGGGAGACTTTACCGCCAGGCGGAAGCCGATCGGCGCGCCGGCTCCGCCTTCATCACGGAGGGGACACCACGCCGGAAAGGCGAAAGGCCGCCTCGTGGCAGTCCCCTTATAATAACTTGATTTCCCTACGGAAATCTGGAGCGGGCGAAGGGATTCGAACCCTCGACCCCAACCTTGGCAAGGTTGTGCTCTACCCCTGAGCTACGCCCGCGTTCCGTGGAGCCGGGTTCTATGCGGCTTCCATCGCGATTGCAAGCGCAGTCCCGCCATGCGATCAACCCGCTGTCGAGGGCGGATCGTTCTGGGCTCGGGCTGCCTTGCTTGCTCGCCGCGGCCGGCTTTGCCCTCAAAATCATCGCCCATACGCGTGCCGACGGGTAAAGCTCGCGACGATCGACACCATGATTAGAGACGACGACCATAGAGAGACGGACGACCGAACATGGACCTGATACTCGGCCAGAATACGCCCGCCGCGGCCGCTGCTGCCGCCTTCATCATGGATGGCACCCAGGCGACCTTCATGAAGGACGTGATCGAGACATCGCGCCAGATGCCGGTCATCGTCGACTTCTGGGCGACCTGGTGCGGCCCTTGCAAAACCCTCACCCCGATGCTCGAAAAGGTTGTCACGGCCGCCGGCGGCCGCGTCCGCCTCGTCAAGATCGACACCGACAAGAACCGCGCCCTCGTTCAGCAGCTCAGCCAGCTTGGGCTGCCGCTCCAGTCCATCCCGACCGTCGCTGCCTTCTGGCAGGGCCAGATCGCCGACATCTTCCAGGGCGCGCTGCCGGAGAGCGAGATCCGCCGCTTCGTCGAGGCTCTGCTCAAGGTCGCGGGCGGCACCATGCCAGCCGCCGATCTCCTGGCGGAGGCGCGCGCCGCACAGGAGGAAGGGGACCTGCAGACGGCCGTCGAACTCTATCAGGCGCTCCTCGCCGAGGAGCCTGAGCGCCCCGAAGCCTGGGGAGGTCTCATCCGGTGCTTCCTCGCGGCCGGGCGCGAGGACGAGGCCGAGGCGCTTCTCGCCGAAGTTCCTGCGAAAATTACCGATCATGCCGAGATTGCCGGCGCCCGGAGTGCTCTGACCCTCGCCATCGAGGGCAGGAAGGCCAGTGGTCAGCTGCGCGAACTCGAGGCGAGGCTTACGGCTGATCCCGCCGATCATGAGGCCCGCTACGATCTCGCGACAGCTTTGAACGCGCTCGACCGGCGCGAGGAGGCGGCGCAGGCGCTGCTGGAGATCATGAAGCGGCAGCGCGGCTGGAACGGCGATGCGGCGCGGCTGCAACTGCTCAAATTCTTCGAGTCCTGGGGTCTGGAGGATCCCGCCTCCGTTTCCGCGCGCCGCCGGCTTTCTGCTCTGCTGTTCAGCTGAACATGGGCAAGGGGATGTTGCCGTTTCAGCCGGCGCTGGGCGAAATCGATCCGGTCATTCCCGTATTCCCGCTGCCGGGGGCCATGCTGCTGCCGCACGGCCGGATGCCCCTCAACATCTTCGAACCGCGCTACCTGGCGCTGATCGAGGGTGCGCTCGGGGCTGGCCGCATGTTCGGCATGATCCAGCCCGATAGCCTCAAGCCGTCCAGCGCCCATGGAGCGGCGACGTTCAAAGTCGGCTGCCTCGGTCGCATAACCTCCTTCGCGGAGACGGAGGATGGCCGCATCGTCCTCTCTCTGCTCGGCGTCATACGGTTCAGCGTGATCGAGGAGGTCGAGCAGCAACGGGGCTACCGGCGGATGCGGGTGGATTACGCTCCCTACATCGAGGATCTCGATCCGCCGCCCGCGGATATAGGCCTGCCGCGAAAGGCGCTGCTCGCTGCCCTACGCAGCTACTTCGGTCGTCAGGGCGTCGACGCGGATTGGGAAGCGATCGGCGATATGGACGACCCGACATTGCTGACCGCGCTCTGCATGATGTGTCCCTTCGCACCGTCTGAGAAGCAGGCGCTGCTGGAGGCGGACAAGCCGGCTCAGCGCACGCAGATCCTGCAGGCCCTGCTGGAGTTCGGAATGCACGGCAATGATCCCGAGGGCGGCTCGCAGCGCCTGAGTTGAAGGAGATGACGCCATGAGCGAATCGCAGGACAAAGACCCCGCCGCCGAGCCGCCGCCGCAACCCGTCGATCCGCGTCTGCTCGAAATCCTCGTCTGCCCGCTCACCAAGCAGCCCTTGATCTACGATCGGGTCCGGAACGAGCTCATCAGCCGCGCCGCCGGCATCGCTTACCCCATCAGGGGCGGCATCCCCATCATGCTCCCGGATGAGGCGCGCCCGATCGATCCTTGATGGACAAGGCACATCAATTCAGGTGTCCAGCTTCGGCATGGCGCCAGCGATCAGCTCGATCTGGCGTGCGATGCGGGTCAACCCGTCCGCCACCGGATCGTCTGCCGGGGCATCGAGGCGCGGGCGTGGCGGCAATGGGCAGGCGCCAGGCGGGTGGGCCGGCGTGGCGAGAATTGCCGCAGTGGCGCTCTTGATCCAGACGCGCCAGGCGGCAAGATCCGCCGTCGACACGCGTGGCTGCACATCATCCGCCTTCTGATCCTCGCGCAGGATGCGAACCACGCTGAGCCGGCCGGCAATGCGGCGCAAGGCGGCGTCGATCGTCAAAGCGGCGTTGAGGTGGCTGCCGGCGACGAGGCGCGGTTCGAGCATGCTGCGGCTGAGTGCCGCCTCCAAGGCGTTGCTGGCGATGCCGGCCTGACGGCGAGCGTCGTCCGACACGTCCGAATGGCATTCCCCCAGAAGCTCTCTGAACACCGCATCCGCCGAGGCGGCGTGAGCCGCAACGGCCCGCCGGACCTCCGCCAGCGCCCGCTGGGGCTGTCGCCCCGGCCACAGGAGCAGGCTGCAGAGCAGCGCAATGACGCCACCGAGGATGGTATAGAGTGCCCGCATCGTCGCGATGTCGACCTCTGAGGCTCCGGGTGTCGCGGATTCCACCAGCAGGATGATCATGGGCGTCAGCGCGCTCAGGAACAGGCCGAAGCTCACGCGCCGGAGGGTGAAGGCCACCACGGCGAGCGGAAACATCGCCAGGCTCACGGTGAACGGCGTGTGGAGTGCGAGGCTGAGGGCCGCGGCAATGACCCCGCCCAACACGGTGCCGCCAATCCGCTCCAGCATCCGTTGCCAGGTCAGGCTGAAATGCGGCTGCATCGTCACCAGGAGCGTGATGACGAGCCAGCGCTCGTATTCGTGCTCGTGGTGGAGGGTGTAGGCAAGGCAGGCGGTGGCCGCGAAGCCCGCCATGGCGGCGTGGCGCAGGTGCGACGAGCGACGGTTGAGGTTGGACCGGACCGGCCCGAGCAACCGCTCCCGCCATGACATGGCCGAGCGTCCGTCCGGCATGCTGCCTGGACGCAGGTTCTCGGGTGCCGTCAGCGTCACGGCGACCGCGAGCCGCTCCGTGATCGTCAGGAGCAGCCGACGGAGAGGATCGTGTTCGGCGAGGTCCGTGACATAGCCGCGGATGCCGTCCATGCTTCTTGTCAGGCGCGCGAGGTCCGATGTCCCGTCCGTGTCGATGCTCTGCGCTATGACGAGCAGTTCGTTCCGGAGATGACGAAGGGCACGCGCGGCGAGGGTGGTATCGGCCGCGGCCCCGGCCTCGAGGATGTCGGCGACGCCGCTGAGCGCGCCGAAGGCCTGGTCGGCCACCTCCAGCCGCAGCCAGCCCCGGGCGATGCGCGGGCTGTCGTTGCCCCGGCTCCGCGCCAAGGCGAGCACGTTGACCCGAGCCGATTCGATCGCAACGCGGCCATTCCCACGAAACACGCGGGCGTTGTGCTCCCAGCGGGCAGCGGTCTGCGCCGGACCGGCCCGTAGCGCGAGAATCTCGCGCATGTCCTGCGCCATGGCGGCGAGGGCGCGGTAGCAGTCTCCGATCGAGCGGCGGAAGGGCGCAGTCGTCTGGATGCGCCAGATCACGCTGGTCAGCACGATGGCCCAGACCGAGCCGGCGAAGAACATGCCGCCGGAGATCAGGGCCGAGGTCAGCCCAGGTTGCGGGATATCGACCGCGAGCACGATCCAGACGGAGAGCAGATTGCCGACCTGCATGCCCGCCGGCCCGTAGATGCGGCCGAAGCTCGCGGCGAAGATGGCGAGGCCCACGAGTGGCACGGCGAAAAGCAAGCCCTGAGCGCGAGCAAGTCCAAAGACGACGCCGATCAAGGCGCCCAGAAGCGAGAAGGCAAAAAGCGGCGGCAGTCGTTCCTGTCCTGGCGTTCCAGCGTCGGCAAGGCAGGTGAGCAGGGAACCGAGCGCCGTCAGCAGGAGGAGCGGGAAGTGCAGCCAGGCATGCAGGACGACGAGCGCGGCCACGGAGAGCCCTGCGCGCAGTCCCTCCTGCACGCTGAACTCCTTGACGTTGAGGACGAAGGAGGAGCGCGTGAGGTCGGTCACGGCTCAACAACACCTCAGATACGCATCAGGAGCCGCGCGGATAATGGCGCGGCTCCACGCTTGGGTCAGGCGGCCTTCGCCATCTCGCGCAGCACATAGTGGAGAATGCCGCCGTGCTGGTAGTAGGCGACCTCGTCCAGCGTATCGACGCGGCAGAGCAGCTTGACCTCGTCGGTCTTGCCGTCCGGCCGGTGGATGACGAGCGTCACGTCCATCCGCGGCCGCAGATCCTCCAGGCCAAGGATGTCGAGCGTCTCCTGGCCGGTGATCCCGAGGCTATGGCGGTCCACGCCATCCTTGAAGGTCAGCGGCAACACGCCCATGCCGACGAGATTGGAGCGGTGGATACGCTCGAAACTCTCGGTGATGACCGCCTTGACCCCCAACAGCATGGTGCCCTTCGCCGCCCAGTCGCGTGAGGAGCCGGTGCCGTATTCCTTGCCGCCGAACACCACCAGCGGCGTCTCCTCCGCCTTGTAGAGCATCGCCGCGTCGTAGATCGGCATCACCTTGCCCGACGGGTAATGCGTGGTCACGCCGCCCTCGGTGCCCGGCGCCATCTCGTTCTTGATGCGGATATTGGCGAAGGTGCCCCGCATCATGACTTCATGATTGCCGCGCCGCGCCCCATAGCTGTTGAAGTCTTTCTGCTGGATTTGGTACTGCAGCAGATACTCGCCGGCAGGGGAACTTTTCTTGATGCTTCCGGCCGGGCTGATGTGGTCGGTGGTGATGCTGTCGCCCAGCACCGCCAACACGCGGGCGCCGGTGATGTCCGTGATCGCCTTGGGGGTCATGGTGATGCCCTCGAAGTAGGGCGGGTTGCGGACGTAGGTGGAGCTGTCGTTCCAGGCGTAGGTCTTGCTCTCGCCCTCGACCTCGATCTCCTGCCACTGGCGCGGACCCTTGTAGACATCCGAGTAGCGGCCCTGGAACATCGGGCGCGTCAGCGTCTCGCCGACGATCGCGTTGATCTCGGCGGCGGTCGGCCAGATGTCGCGGAGGTAGACCGTCTGGCCGTCTGTGCCCGTGCCGAGCGGGGCCGTGGTGATGTCCTCGTTCATCGTCCCGAGCAGGGCGTAGGCCACCACCAGCGGCGGGCTCGCGAGGTAGTTGGCGCGGACGTTCGGATGGACGCGCCCCTCGAAGTTGCGGTTGCCGGAGAGCACCGAAACCGCCACCAGCTTGTTGGTCTCGATCGCGTCGACGATTTCGTCGTCCAGCGGGCCGGAGTTGCCGATGCAGGTCGTGCAGCCATAGCCGACGGTCTGGAAGCCGAGCGCGTCGAGATCGGCGGACAGCCCGGACTTCTCCAGGTATTCGGTCACGACCTGAGAGCCGGGGGCGAGGGAGGTCTTCACCCAGGGACGAGCGGTGAGGCCAAGCGCACGGGCCTTGCGGGCGACGAGCCCGGCGGCGACCAGAACGTAGGGGTTGGAGGTATTGGTGCAGCTGGTGATGGCTGCGATCACCACGTCGCCGTGGGTGATGGCGTAGTTGCGATCGCCGACCTTTGCGCTGACGCCGACATCGTTGGCTGGGACGCCGAGGCTCCTGGTGAGTTCGGTCCGGAAGGCGGACGAGGCATCCTTCAGCGCCACGCGGTCCTGCGGGCGCTTCGGCCCGGCAATGGAGGGCTCGACCGCCGAAAGATCCAGCTCCAGCGTATCGGAGAAGACGGGGTCGGGAGTGTCGCTGTCACGCCATAGACCCTGAGCCTTGGCGTAGGCTTCGGCGAGTGCGATGCGATGCTCGGTCCGGCCGGTGAGCTGCATGTACTCGATGGCGAGCTTGTCGAGCGGGAAGAAGCCGCAGGTGGCGCCATATTCGGGTGCCATGTTGGCGATGGTCGCCCGGTCGGCGAGCGGCATGTGGTCGAGGCCGGGGCCGAAGAACTCGACGAACTTGCCGACCACGCCCTTGCGCCGGAGCATCTGGGTGACGGTCAGCACGAGGTCGGTCGCGGTCACGCCCTCGGTCAGCTTGCCGGTCATGCGGAAGCCGATGACGTCGGGGATGAGCATGGCGATGGGCTGGCCGAGCATGGCGGCCTCTGCCTCGATCCCGCCGACGCCCCAGCCGAGCACGCCAAGGCCGTTGACCATCGTCGTATGGCTGTCGGTGCCGAACAGCGTGTCGGGGTAGGCGAAGGTTTCGCCGTCCGCCTCGGCGGTCCAGACGTTCTGGGCGATGTATTCGAGGTTCACCTGGTGGCAGATGCCGGTGCCCGGAGGCACCACGCTGAAGTTGTTGAAGGAGCCTTGGCCCCAGCGCAGGAAGGTGTAGCGTTCGCCGTTGCGCTCGAACTCGATATCGACGTTCTTCTCGAGGCTGTCGGCGGTGCCGCTGACATCGACCTGGACCGAGTGGTCGATGACGAGGTCGACGGGGACCAGCGGGTTGACCTTGTCCGGATCGCCGCCGAGCTGGAGGATGCCGTCGCGCATCGCGGCGAGATCGACCACGGCCGGAACGCCGGTGAAGTCCTGCATCAGAATGCGCGCCGGGCGAAACGGAACCTCGCGGCTCGAAGTCGCCTTGACCAGCCACTCGGCGAGCGCGCGGGCGTCGTCGATCTTGTAGGTGCGGCCGTCCTCGAAGCGGAGGACGTTTTCGAGCAGAACCTTGAGGCTGACGGGCAGGCGGGAGATGTCGCCCAGCGTCGTCTGGGCTTCGGGAAGCGAGAAGTAGCTGTAGCTCTTCCCGTCGACGTCGAGTGTCCGCTTGGTGCCGAGGCTATCCTGCCCGCTGATTTTCATGCTGCACTGTCCCTTGAGGAGGAGCCCTCACGGCCTGGGCCTTCCAGGCCGGGAGAAGCCACGAATTCGCTCAAGGCTTTAACCATAGCCGTTCAGCCGGGTCCACGCCGGGTGGCGCAACGGTCGTTCGTGCCTGCTGCAGGTGCGAGCAAAAGGGCTGCAGGGTGCCACTAGCTTTTTGGCCTCGCCCGCGCCTTTATCGCAGCGTCATCGACGCGGGCGCAGGCGCTCCAACAGGCGGGTCAATCGTGCTTGAGGTCAGGAGCGTGGCTGCCTTCCGCGGGGACCATCTGGTCTTCTCGGAGCTTTCCTTTCGCCTCGAGCCGGGTGGCGCCGTGGTGCTGATCGGGCGGAACGGCTCGGGTAAGACCACCCTGCTGCGGCTTATCGCCGGCCTGATGCCGCGCGCGGCGGGCGACGTACTCTGGGCGGGCGAGGAGGCGCTGGCCGATCTGCCGAGCCATGGTGAGCGGCTCGCCTATCTCGGTCATCAGGACGCGCTCAAGCTCGGGCTGACGGCCGCGGAAAATCTTGCATTGTGGGCGCGGGTGCCGAGAGACGGCCGCGCCAGCGCGATCGAGGCCGCGCTGGCCGCGGTCGGGTTGGAGGATCTCGCTCACCTGCCGGCGCGGATGCTGTCGGCCGGTCAGCGGCGCCGGGTGGCGATCGCCCGGTTGCTGGTGTCGGATGCGGTGCTCTGGCTGCTGGACGAGCCGACGACCGCGCTGGACACGGCCTCCGTCGCGCGGCTGGGCGGGCTGGCGGCGGCGCATCGGGCGGCTGGCGGAATGATCGTCGCGGCGACGCATCTCGATCTGCCGTTGCCGGGTGCCGTGGAGTTCAGCCTCTCGTGATCGGCGGGATGATGCGGATCCTTGGCCGAGAGGTGCGTCTCTCGCTGCGCCATGGCGCGGATACCGTGGCCGTGCTGCTTTTCTTCGTGCTGGCGGCCGGGCTGTTCCCGCTGGCGGTGGGGCCGGAGCCGGCGCTGCTCGGGCGTCTGGCGCCCGGCACGATCTGGGTTTGCGCGCTGCTGGCGGCGTTGTTGCCGCTCGACCGGCTGTTCGGTGCCGACTTCGAAGACGGCTCGCTGGACCAACTGCTGCTGTCCGGGCTACCGCCGTCACTGATGGCGCTGGCCAAGGCGGCGGCGCACTGGGTCACCACCGGTCTGCCGCTGCTGATCGTGGCCGGGCCGGTCGCGATCATGCTGCGGATGCCGCCCGGCGCGCTCGGCCCGCTGTTGCTGGGGCTGTTGCCGGGGACGCTGACCTTGTCGCTGCTGGGGACGACCGGCGCGGCACTCGTGATCGGCGCGCGGCGTGGCGGCGTGCTGTTGCCTCTGCTGGTTCTGCCGCTGGCGACGCCTGTCCTGATCTTCGGCGCGGCGGCGGCGGGCGCCTCGTTGGCTAAAGCCTCGCCGCGGCCTGAGTTGTTGTTGTTGACGGCGTTGTTCGTGCTCGCTTTGCCGCTATGCCCGATTGCCGCGGGAGCGGCAGCGCGGGCGGCGGCGGAGTAGCATTGCTTTATGCTATGGTGCGAGACGGATTTGATGAAGGGGGACCGTCGGCATGAGCGACCTCTACGAACGTGACTTCTTTGCTTGGGCGAACGAGCAGGCGGAACTGCTTCGTTCGGGAAAACTCAGCGATGCGGACATCATCAACATCGCCGAGGAGATCGACAGCATGGGGCGCAGCGAGAAGCGGGAACTTGTGAGCCGCCTCACCATCCTGCTTTTGCATCTGCTCAAATGGCAGTTTCAGCCGACGCATCGCGGTGCGTCGTGGGAGGCGTCGGTCGCAAACGCGCGCGATCATGTCGCCGATCATCTGACCGACAATCCAAGCCTCAGGGTTCGGCTGCCCGAGGCGACCGCCTCGGCCTATCGCTATGCCCTACGCGAGGCTTCCGCCGAAACCGGCATACGAGCTTCAGCCTTCCCCGCGACCTGCCCCTACAGCTTCGACGAGATGATGGACGAGGGCTTCTGGCCAGGAGATTGAGCCAGATTAATGAGCGCTTTCACAAATCAAGGATTCTAGTTCGTGTGACAGGGTGATTTCATCAGACGATCTGCTCGCCGTGGAGGGTGATGTCCATGCCCTCCACCTCCTCATCCTTGGTGATCCGCAGGCCGATGGTGATGTCGATGATCTTGAGCAGCACGAAGGACATCCCGCCGCTCCAGATCAGAGTCGCGCCGATGGCGTAGCACTGGATCAGCACCTGATGCGCGCTACCGCCGGCGCCCCCATACAAGGGGCCGAAGGCGAACACCCCCGTCAGCAAAGCGCCGATGATGCCGCCGACGCCATGCACGCCCCAGCAGTCGAGGCTGTCGTCATAGCCGAAGAAGTTCTTCACCGAGGTCGAGCAAAGGTAGCAGCCGACGCCCGCCGCGATGCCGATGATGAGCGCCGGTCCCGGCAGCACGAAGCCCGAAGCGGGGGTGATCGCCACCAGGCCGGCGACGGCGCCCGACACGATGCCCAGCAGGCTCGGCTTGCCCTTGGTCATCCACTCGGCGAACATCCAGCCGAGGGCGGAGGCGGCGGTCGCGATCTGCGTCGCCGTCATCGCCATGCCGGCGCGGCCGTTGGCGCCGACCGCCGAACCGGCGTTGAACCCGAACCAGCCGACCCATAGAAGGCTTGCGCCGATCATGGCGTAGCCGACGTTGTACGGGTGCATGTTGTCGCGTCCGTAACCGACGCGCTTGCCCAGAACCAGGGCGCAGACGAGGCCGGCCACGCCCGCATTGATGTGGACGACGGTGCCGCCCGCGAAATCAAGCACGCCCATGGCGCCGGCCCAGCCGGTCGTCGACCAGACCCAGTGCGCGATCGGGCTGTAGACGACGATCGACCACAGCACCATGAAGATGCACATGGCGCTGAATTTCATGCGGTCCGCGAAGGCGCCGCAGATCAGTGCCGGCGTGATGATCGCGAAGGTCATCTGGAACATCATGTAGACGCTCTCGGGGATGGTGGTGTCCACCGTTCCGCCGAGCAGGAAATCCTTGTCCCAAGACTTGCCGAAGCCCTGCAGCATAAATTGCGAGAGGTCGCCGACGTAGGCGTTGCCTGTGGTGAAGGCGAGGCTGTAGCCGATGACGAACCACGTCACGGTCACCAGGCAGCAGATCGCGAACGACTGCATGAGGGTCGCCAGCACGTTCTTCTTCCGCACCATTCCGGCATAGAACATCGCGAGGCCGGGAATGGTCATCAGCAGCACCAGCGCGGTGCTGCTCAGCATCCAGGCGGTATTCCCGGTGTCGATCTTGGGCGCATCCGCCGCAAAGGCGGGCGACGCCAACCACAGGATCGGCGAGGTGAGGAGGGCGAGCAGCGGGGCCGGCAGCCCGACCACGCGCGAACGATAGCGGCTCGGCATCCGGCTCACCTTAAAGAGCCTCGGCGTCGAGTTCCCCGGTGCGGATCCGCACCACCCGCTCCACGTCCATCAGAAAGATTTTGCCGTCCCCGATCTTGCCCGTATGGGCGGCCTTCATGATCGCTTCCACCACCTGCTCGGCGAGGTCTGAAGGCACGGCGACCTCGATCTTCACCTTGGGCAGAAAGTTCACGTGATACTCCGCCCCTCGGTAGATCTCGGTCTGCCCCTTCTGGCGGCCAAACCCCTTCACCTCCGAGACGGTCAGCCCCTGGACGCCAAGAGGCGTCAGCGCTTCCCGCACGTCGTCGAGCTTGAAGGGCTTGATGATGGCCATGACCAACTTCATGTCGCCGTCCTCTGTTTAAAGTATTCGTCTTGGCCCCGCCAACTCGGCGAGGGCTCGTCTCCACGTGAGCTATTCAAATCCCATGCCATACCGCTTTGGTGGTAGCGGGCGGCGGCAATCCTCGGGACTTGCAAGACCGCAGTTACACTTGCCCGATTTACAGGCAGGATCACTGCTCCGGCGAAATGGGTTTGGTGACGGAAGCTTTAGGATCGGCGGCCTTCCGCCGCTGTCACTCACCGCCCTATAGGATACCGGCCAGGAGCGGGGATTAGATGACCGAGACGAGCGTGGATGTCTGCATCGTAGGCGCCGGTCCTGTCGGGGGCTCGCTTGCCGCCCGGCTGGCTGAAGGCGGGGCGCGCGTGCTCGTCGTGGACCGCAACCCGCTGTCGCCGATGGAACACCCGGATTTCGATGGCCGCGCCTACGCGATCGCCGCGGGCTCCCGGCCTTTGCTGGAGACGGCGGGCCTGTGGCAGGCGCTGCCCTTCCAACCCTGCCCGATCGAGCAGATCCGCATCTCGGACGGAAAACCCGGCCGCCCGGCGTCGTCGCTGTTCCTCCATTTCGATCATCGCGAACTCGGCGCCGGACCCTTTGGCTGGATGATCGAGGCACGCGGGCTGCGGATCGCCCTCAATCGCCGTCTGAATGGCGGCCGCGGCATCACCCTTGCCGCCCCAGCCGAGGCGAGGATCGAGCGCGGCGAGGATGCGGCGGTGGTGACGCTTGTTTCGGGGGAACGCTATCGGGCTGGTCTGGTCATCGCGGCGGAGGGCCGCGAGAGCCCCTTGCGCCGGGCAGCGGCGATCCCCGCAATTCGCTACCCTTACCGGCAGAGCGGCATCGTCTGCGCCATCGCCCACGGCGAGCCGCACAACAACACGGCGCTGGAGCATTTTCTACCCGGCGGGCCGTTTGCCCAGCTTCCGCTGGGGCCCACGGTCGGCGCGCCACATG
Source organism: Acidisoma sp. (assembly GCF_965199065.1). NCBI lineage: Bacteria > Pseudomonadati > Pseudomonadota > Alphaproteobacteria > Acetobacterales > Acidocellaceae > Acidisoma > Acidisoma sp. Next base: position 85,062 of record NZ_CBDAQN010000001.1, read on the forward strand.
TGTCCGCGATCGTCTTCACCGAGGCCGCACCGGTGGCGGCGGCGCTGGCCAAGCTGGACGCGCCCGCCTTCACCCGCGAGGTCGCGAGGCGGCTGGGCGATCATCTCGGCCCCATCCGCCTCCTCGGGCGGCGGTGGCACTATCCGCTGTCGGCATTGCTGGCTACCCGCTACACCGACCGCCGCCTCGCCCTGGTGGGCGATGCGGCGCACGGCATCCATCCCATCGCGGGGCAGGGCTTCAACCTCGGGCTGCGTGACGCCGGCGCACTGGGCGATCTGGTGCTCGCGGCGCTGGCGGCGGGAGAGGATCCGGGCAACGCGGCGCTGCTCGCCCGTTACCAACGGCTGCGGCGGCCGGACAACATCGCGATGCTTGCGGCGACCGATGCGCTCGATCGGTTGTTCAGCACGGACAATCCGCTCATCCGGCGCGCACGGGACCTGGGGATCGCGGCTGTCCATCGCGTGCCGCCGGCCAAACGGTTCTTCATGCGCCGCGCCATGGGCGTGAGCTAGAGGAAGCTTTGACTTCTTTGGCTTACTCCTGCGTCGGCCTGGGGCCGCGGGCGATCGGCGCCACGAACTGCGGATTGGAGTCTGTGTCCCAGGGGAAGAGTATCCAGGTGTCCTGGGAGACTTCCGTCACGAAGGTATCAACCACATCCTTGCCCGCAGGCTTGGCGTAAACCGTCGCGAAATGCGCCTTGGGGAGGATGCCGCGCACCACACGCGCCGTCGTCCCGGTATCGACCAGATCGTCGATGATCAGGAAACCCTCGCCATCCCCCGCGGCTGTCGGTGGCTTGGTGACGACGGACTGGCCGATCTGCTCCTCGTCATAGGTCGTGATCGAGATGCTCTCGATCAGGCGGCATTCGAGTTCACGGGCGATGATGGCCGCCGGGATCAGGCCGCCGCGGGTGATGGCGACGATGCCCCGCCACGGACCGGCATCGATCAGGCGCCAGGCAAGCGCGCGAGCGTCGCGATGCAGCTGGTCCCAGGTGACGGTGTAATAATGCTGCGCCATCAGAAGAGCTTTCCGCCATTGGGCACTTTGAAGTCGGGGCGGATCAGAACAACGGCGCCCTCGCTGTCCGGCAGGCCCAAAGTGAGGACTTCGCTCACGAACGGCCCGATCTGACGAGGCGGGAAATTGACGACCGCGCAGATCTGGCGCCCGATCAGCGTGTCGGTCTGGTAGTGCAGGGTAATCTGCGCGGAAGATTGGCGGACGCCGATGTCGGACCCGAAATCGATCCAGAGCCTGAGCGCCGGTTTGCGCGCTTCCGGAAAGGGCTGTGCATCGATGATGGTGCCGACCCGGATGTCGATCTTCTCGAACTCATCGATGGAAGCGGCCGTGCTGCTCAATGCGGAAATCCTCTTGTGTGACAACGCGCTTGCCCGGGCAGGGCGCGGACTTCAAATTCGGCATGACAGCGGCCGAATCGAGACCGCGATCGAACAATGATGCCAAACGCCGCCATGAAGCGAGGGTGCCACGCCAAGCGATGAAGATGAAGCTTGGCATGATGACGGGTTAAAGCTCGGACATACCCCGGGCTTATGGCTGCGGCCCCTGGCTCAGGGAATGTTTTTTGTGAGAAGTAGCAGGATGACAACCCGTGTTCATGGTCCGCGAGGCCAGCCGACCCCCGAGCGGCCCCGGCTGGCCTCCGCGATCGCCGCCTCGGCCCTGCTGACGGCGCTCGCCGGCGGGACAGCCTGTGCGCCGGTGGCCTCAGCGCAAACGGGGGCGCAAGCGGGGGCGCAACAGGGTCCGCCGAGCTTCCGGCTGCTGGTGCGACAGGTTCTGCCCGCGGTCGTGAACATCGCCGTGACGGAATCGGCTGCGGCGGCGAACGAGGGTTCCGGCGGCGGCGGCGACCTCGGCCAGGCTCCATCGAACAGGCATGAAAAGGTCTTCGGTGCCGGGTCGGGCTTCATCATCGATCCCGGCGGTATCATCGTGACCAACGACCACGTCGTCGGCGGAGCGAGCCGCATCACCGTCTCGCTGGCCGACGGCACTCAGTTCCCGGCGCGTATTCTCGGCATCGACCAGCTCACCGACATCGCCGTCATCAAGGTCGCTGCGGGCCGCCCGCTGCCCTACGTGCACTGGGGCGACTCGCGTCAGGTCGAGGTGGGCGACTGGATCCTGGTCGCGGGCAACCCGTTCGGGCTGGGCGGGACGGTTACCGCGGGCATCATCTCGGCGCGCGGCCGCGACATCATGAGCGGCCCCTTCGACGACTTCCTGCAGCTCGACGCCCCGATAAACCCCGGCAACTCCGGCGGCCCGGCCTTCGACATGAGCGGCGGCGTGATCGGCGTGAACACCGCGATCATCTCGCCGACCGGCGGCTCCGTCGGCATCGGCTTCGCGATCCCAAGCCAGATCGCCCAGAGCGTCGTGTCCACCCTCGCGGCGCATGGTCATCTCGACCGCGGCTGGCTCGGCGTTGCCGTGTCGGATGAAGATGCCCATTCGGGGGTGCAGGTCACGGCGGTCGAGCCGGATGGCCCGGCCGCCCGCGCAGGACTACGCAGCGGGGACCGGATCCTCGCGGTGAACGGCGAACCTGTGAGCTCGGCGCTTGGGTTGATCCGTGCGGTCGCCGAAATTCATCCCGGACGCTCGGCGCGGCTGACGGTGTCTCGGCGAGGGCGGGATCTGTCTGAGCCGGTGGTGGTTGGCCTGCGACCCTCGGCGGAACAGGAATAGCTTCAAGGAGCTTGTAGATGCGCATACTGCTGGTCGAGGACGATCGTGATGTGGCCGGGTTCGTGGTCAAGGGTCTCCGCGAGGCCAATCATGTGGTCGAGCATGCGGCGAACGGCCGCGACGGCCTGTTCATGGCGGCGAGCGAACAGTTCGACGCCATCATTCTCGACCGCATGCTGCCGGGCGGCGTCGACGGATTGCGGCTGCTTGAAACGCTGCGCGCACAGGAAAACACGGTGCCGGTGCTGTTCCTGTCGGCCCTCGGTCAGGTCGACGACCGGGTCAAGGGCCTCAAGGCCGGCGGCGACGACTATCTTACCAAGCCCTTCGCCTTCGCCGAGTTGCTGGCTCGGGTCGAGGCGCTGACGCGGCGAGGAAAATCGGATTCCCCCGTCACACGGCTTGCGGTGGGTGATCTGGAGATGGACCTTCTCTCGCGCAGCGTGAAGCGCGCCGGCCAGAAGATCGACCTTCAGCCGCGCGAGTACCGGCTGCTGGAATATCTGATGCGCCACGCCGGTCAGGTGGTGACCCGCACAATGTTGCTGGAGGGCGTCTGGGACTACCATTTCGACCCGCAGACGAACGTCATCGACGTGCACGTGTCTCGCCTGCGGCAGAAGGTCGACAAGCCGTTCCCGAAGCCTCTTCTGCATACCGTCCGCAACGCCGGCTACATCATGCGGCCGGACGGCGAGGTGTGACCACGACAAAGCCCTTGTCCTACCCCGCGCCGTGAACCGCATCGTCCCGATCCAGGCTGAGGCGGCCCCAGGCACGCCCGGCCGGCGAAGCAAGCGGCTACGGCTGCTTTCCCGTGTCGGGCGATCATCGCTTCTGCGCTCGGCCGGGCTCCGCTTCGCGGCCCTGTATGCGATCATCTTCGGGCTCAGTGCGCTCGCGCTCGCGATTTTCCTTTGGTGGGCCACGGCCGGGCTGCTCAACCGACAGGTGGAGGCCGCCATCAATGCGGACGCGCAGGGTCTCGGCGAGCGCTACGAAGAGGGCGGCATCCCGGCGCTGATCCTTACCATTCAGGACCGTCTGTCCCAGAACGTGGACGAGAACGCTATCTATCTGCTGGCGGATAACCAGCTGCATCCGATAGCGGGCAACCTCGACATCTGGCCGACGCAGGTTTCCGCCTCGGACGTCTGGTTCGAACTCGTGGTCCGACGCGGGTCGCATGAGGCGCTGGCACGCATCCATCGCTACGACCTGCCTGGTGGATTCCACCTCCTGATCGGCCGCGATATCGGCTCCCGCGCCAAGTTGCGCTCGCTGCTGACGGCGGGGTTGCTCTGGGCGTTGCTCGTCATGGTGGTGCTCGGTTCCGCCGGCGCGCTCGCGATCCAGAGCCTGTTCAAGCGCAGCCTGGCAGATGTCTCGGCCACGGCGGACGCCATCTCGCGCGGCGACCTCTCGAACCGCGTGCGCATCTCCGGCCGGGGCGACGAGTTCGATCGGCTGGCCGAGACGATCAACGACATGCTGGACCGCATCGCCCGCCTGATGGACGGCGTTCGCCAGGTCTCCAACGCCATCGCCCACGATCTGCGCACGCCAATTACCCGTGCGCGGGCGCGGCTCGAGGATGCCGCCCTCCATGCGCGCGATGCAGGCGACCTGCATGCCGCGGTGGAACGCGCGACATCGGATCTCGATGGCATCGTCTCCGTCTTCCAGGGGCTGCTGCGCATCGCCGAAATCGAGGCGGGATCGCGGCGCTCGGCCTTCTCCTCGCTCGATCTGTATGCGTTGCTGTCCGATCTGCACGAGCTTTACGGCGCGGCGGCCGAGGAGCAGGGGCAGCAACTCGACCTTCTCGCCAAACCGCCACTGTCGATGTTCGGGGACCGCGACATGCTGCAGCAGGCGGTCGCGAACCTGCTCGAGAACGCGCTGAAGTTTTCGCCGGCGGGGAAGCCGATCCTGCTGGGCGCCGGACGCCTTGGGGACCGGATTGAAATCATGGTCGCGGATTCCGGGCCGGGCATTCCTCTGGAGGACCGCGCCCGCGTGACGGAGCGCTTTTACCGTGGCGAAAGCGCCCGCAGCACGCCCGGATCAGGGCTTGGCCTCTCGCTCGTGCAGGCTGTCGTGCAGCTGCATAGCGGGACGCTTCGGCTGGAGGACAATCACCCCGGCGTGCGCGCCGTTCTCTCTCTGCCGGCGGAGTTCAGCGCGAGCCGGCGGCTCGTGAAGGTCGACCGTCCGGCCGCTACCAAGCCGGCCGCTCCCGACCCGCCAACGCCTGCGCAAGTGTAGGCGCGCCGCTTGGCGAAAATGCGCCGGAAGGGCGATCTGCCCGCGAAGATCTGTGTCGTCTGTGGCCGCCCGTTCGCCTGGCGGCGGAAGTGGGCGAAGGTCTGGGACGAGGTCCGCTACTGCTCGGACGCCTGCCGGAAGAAGGCGTCCGCCTCCCGCTCTGCTGGCGAAACCGCGCTTAGCATGGTGACATCCCTGAAGTCCGACTCGGGACGACCAGGGAGAAAAACGCCATGATGACCGCCGCCGCGATCTCGGCCCGGCTCGACCGCCTCCCCACGACCCGCCGGATCTGGACGATGGTGGTGCTGCTCTCGCTCGGCGGATGCTTCGAGTACTACGATCTCTTCCTGACGGGCTACATCGCGCCGGGCCTCGTCCGCAGCCACATCTTCACCGCGACGACGGCGGGCTTCTTCGGCAACAACGGCATCGCGAGCTTCGTCGCCGCGTTCTTCATCGGCCTGTTCATCGGCACGATCGTCTTTGGCTTTGTCGCGGACCGCTTTGGCCGGCGATCGATCTTCACCGCCTCGCTGATCTGGTACAGCGTCTGCACCCTGGTCATGGCCTTTCAGCACAGCGCGGGCAGCATCAACCTCTGGCGGCTGCTGGCGGGTGCCGGCATCGGCGTCGAGCTGGTCACCATCGACACCTATCTGTCGGAACTCATGCCGAAGCATCTTCGCGGCCGCGCCTTCGTGCTGAACGCCGCCATCCAGTTCAGCATCCTGCCCGTCGCGGCGGCGCTCGCCTGGTGGCTGGTCCCGCGCACGCCCCTCGGCATCGACGGTTGGCGCTGGCTGGTGGGTATCGGCGCCGTCGGCGCGGTGGCCGTCTGGCTCCTGCGCCGGCAGTTGCCGGAATCGCCGCGCTGGCTCGCCCAGCGTGGGCGGCTGGTGGAGGCCGACCGCATTGTCGCCGGACTGGAAGCCGCCGCTGTCGCAATGCCCGCTCCGCGATCGCAAGTGGCGGAGCCCGGCTCAGAAGCGGAGGAAATGGACCCGGAGGCGCGCGGAAGCCTCATGGACATCATCCGGCCAGGTTACCTGCCGCGGACGATCATGCTGATCCTGTTCAACGTCTTCGAGTCCGTCGGCTATTATGGCTTCGCCAACTGGGTGCCGACGCTCCTCATCAAGCACGGCATCACCATCACCCATAGCCTGCAATATACGTTCATCATCGCAATCGCAGCGCCCTTCGCCCCCTTGCTCTTCTTCAACATTGCGGACCGCGTCGAGCGGAAAACCCTCATCATGGTGAGCGCGTTCGGTGTCGGCGTCTTCGGGCTGATATTCGCAGCCGTCCGCAGTCCGGTCGCCATAGTCGGCCTCGGAGTGCTGCTCACAATCGCCAACAACGTGATGTCGTTCGCCTTCCACACCTATCAGGCGGAGCTCTATCCGACGCGCATCCGCGCCGTGGCCGTGGGGTTCGTCTACTCCTGGAGCCGGTTGTCCGTGGTGTTCATGGCGTTCGTGATCGCCTTTACCCTGAGGGATTTCGGCGTGCCGGGCGTGTTCACCTTGATCGCCGGCAGCATGGCGATCGTGATCGTGGCGATCGGCCTTCTCGGGCCGCGCACCCGGAACCTCTCGCTGGAGGAGATCGCGCACTGATCCCGCTCAGCGGGAGAGCGGCTACGAAAAAGGGCGCCCGTTGCGGGGCGCCCTTTGCCGTCTTCAGTAGTCTCCCGAGGGGGAAACTTACTTGATGATGATTTCGACGCGGCGGTTCTGAGGCTCGCGCACGCCCGGGCCCGTGGGGACCAGGAGGTGGGTTTCGCCGTAGCCGGCAATCGAGATCGCGCTGGCGGGAACGCCATCGGCGATCAGCTGAGCCTGAACGCTCTTCGCACGGCGGATCGACAGGCCGAGGTTGTAGGACGGCGTGCCGGACGTATCCGTGTAGCCGTTGACCTCGATCTGCGTGTACTGGACGTGGGTCGAGTTATCCGCAGCCTCGGCAATGATCTCCTTGGCGCGCGGCGTCAGGTTGTAATGATCCCAGTCGAAGAAGACCAGGTAGGTGCGGGCCGGAGCCGGAGCCGGAGCCATGACGGGAGCGGGCGGCGGCGGCGGCGGCGACGGGGTGTTGAAGGCGTAGCGGAGGCCGATCAGGACGGTCTGGTTGGTGCCCTGCCCGAAGGTGAAGCTGGAAGGCCGCCCTTCGTACGAGCCGGCGAACTTCTCCTTGTTCGTCGTGCCGATGTAGTGGTACTCGGCCGTCAACGAGAGGCCGGGAGCCGGCGGGATCGGGATCGAGAAGCCGGCGATGCCCTGGTAGGCGAAGCTGCCGGACTTGCCGCTGATGCGATCTACGCCAGCCTGGGTCACGGCTCCGTCGGGGATGTCGGTCCAGAGGTAGCCAGCGCCAGCACCGACATAGGGGTAGAAGTAGGGAAGACCAACGTCGATGTCATAAAGGACGTTGCCGAACCCACCATACTTCTGGTCGTAGCCATGGAAGGAGTACTTGGGATCGATATAGCCGGGCTTCAGCTCCTTGTTCTGAGCGCGAAGGTAGATGCCCTCGAGCTCGAAACGCAGACCATTGCCGAGACCGTAGCCAATGCTACCCGATCCGGAGACGCTGCCCTTATAGAAGGCACGGCTGCCGCCGAGCCCACCGGGAGCATAGTCAAGCTTCTGGTTTGTCTGGTAGTCGTAGCCGGCCCCAGCGCCGACATACAGACCGGTGATTGGCTGAGCCTTCGCCAGGGTGGGAAGGGCGATAGCCGGGACCGCCAACACAGTCGCCGCGAGTAGCGCGCTGCGGAGCTTCATTCTGTTTCTCCTCTTTGACCGACGCATACCATTCAGCCCGGGCGGTCGCGCGGAGGCGTTGCCTGCTGTTCGGTGAGCTTAAATCTACCATCTTCTTCAAGGTTTCCCAGCCTTTCCGAAGCGTTTCCGTCACACCGTGACAAAAAAGCCACAAGAGCACCGGCTAGCACTTTTGGCTTAGGATGCGAGGATAAATCTCGACTTTTGCGTCTTTCAGACAGGCCGACCTAGGCCTTCGACCAGGGGGACGATTATTTTTGTGAAACACTATCGCGTGAACGGGCGATCTCTAACCGCATCCGTTGAGCGAAATATCGGTCACGGGGTCGTTCATCCCCGATAAAGCCGGCTCAGCCTTGAAGATCCAGCCGCGAAACTCGGGCGGTGAGCCCGGCGCCGCGTGCGAGTCTGTGACCTGCAGAAAAGCGGCCGTATCGGGCGGTAAGTCCGGCGGCCGGGTCCAGCAGGCGAGGACCGTCACCGTCAGGAAGCGCACGGCGAAAGGCGCGCCGACCGTGGCGGATACCCGGGTCGCACTCCCGTAGATCTTGTCGAGCACTGTCAGCTGTGCCTGCTTTTGCGGGAGCCACTGAGACGGCGCCGCCACGGAAGGCGCCGGAGCGACGGAAGGCGCTTCGGGCGCGGGCGGTGCCGCGGGATTGCCGGCGGCAGGCCCGGAGACCCCTGGACCCAAAACGGTATTTTCATTGGTGCCCGGCGGCGGGGGCAGAGACTGATCCTGGATCTGCGTTGACGACGAGCCGTCAGCCTGCGCCTGCGCGGCAGGTGGATGGGCGACGGCCGTTGCCAGAGACAACGCCCCCAGCGCCAGGGCCGCGAAGGCGCGTGTTCCGCCGGTCATTTTAGATCGAGGCCACCGCTCCGGGGATCGCGAAGCGCACTCACCATGCGGTGGAGAAGATCGCGCATCGCCTCAGGATCGACGCCCATGAGAACGGCGTCATCGAAGCAATCCCGCAGCGTCTGCGCCAATTCGCCGTGGTTCTCCCGCAGCACGCGCACCTTCTCGCGGCAATCGACCGGCGATCCATCCGGCCGGGGCCAGTGATCGGCTCCCGGATCGGCCGCTGACGTCAAATCCGCGGTGGCGGTCACGGCGGTGAGCCTGCGCCCGAACTCGGCTTCTGCCCGGATTTCGGCAGCGACGAGACGAGATCGGTCACGCTGAAGATGAACTTGCCGAGCAAATCCTCAAGGCTGACGGAACCCTGGGTGATGGTCACGCGGCCGCCGGGCGGGATCATCTGCTCGCTGCCGCCGGGCACGAGGGACAGATAATCGCCCCCCAGCAAACTCTGGCTGGCGATCGTGGCGCTGCTGTCGGTCGGCAGCTGGATGTTCTTCTGAACCGTGAAGCCGACGTTGGCGAGATAGGTTTTGGGATCAATCGACGTGGTGGCTACCGAGCCGACCTTGACGCCGGCCATGCGGACATCCGAGCCGACGGTCAGCCCGTCGATGCGATCGAACTCCGCGCTCAGGCGATATCCGGGGACACCGGCGGCGCCGGAGGTTGCCAGCGCATAAGCCAGAAAGCCGGCGGCGACGAGCAGAACCAGGAGGCCAGCAAGCACCTCGGCGACGTTACGCCGCGCCATAACCGGCCTACTCGCCCGGTGACCAGGCGTCGTAATCGCCTGTAGCGCGGCGGCGACGGCCCCCGCTGTAATCATGGCCCGCTGGCCGATAGCTGAAGGCGGTTCCGGTTCGGTTGGGCAGATGCGGCTTCTGCCAGGGCAGGCGATTCGCATCCGATAAGGGCGCATCCACGGTGTAGTGCAGCCAGGCGTGCCACTCAGGCGGCACCGACGAGCCTTCTATGGCGCCCGCGTAGATGACCCACCGCCGGGTCCGCCGACCGCGCACCACGGACTTCTCTTCGAAGTAACGGTTGCCGAACGCATCCATCCCCACCGCCCTGCCCCGGAGGCGGGTAAACAGCGAGGTGCCGATATAGCCAATCTTCGCGAGGTTCATGACCTCCATATAGGCGAAGGGCGCTGGATGGTCCATCGCTGGCGCTGGCTGGCACCTTCAACAAGTTGGCGCTAGAAATTGTGTGTCTGAGGGAGCTTTGGCCCCAGATGATGTTTTCTTTCTGACAGCGATGAGGTAGCCTGCGCGTCATGAAAACGAGCAAGGCCTGGCATGGGGTGCGGCTGCGATGGGTCGAGGCGGCGGGCGACCCCGACGCTTGGCCGACGCGCGTGCAGCTGCCGGCAAGTTGGGGCGATACGGCCGCCGCCGCGATCGCCGGAATGGCTCATGGATGCCGAATGATCGCTTTGCCCGGATTGGCCGCCGGCTGGATAACCCCGGCGGCGCTTCGGGCCGAGGAGGCGGGTCTCTTCACGAAGGCCTCCTTCTCGGCGGCTCTTCACGATCTTCTCATCCGCCGGCGAGGGGTGCCGGGACAGACGATCTGGGAGAAGGACAAGCTTCCACGTCAGGACGCGCCACGCTTCGTCTTCAACCTTCCTGCCTTTCTGGAGCCTGGCCTCGGTTTCGACTGCGACGGCTTCCGGGACGCGGTCGACATCGCGACCGTGGCGCTGACAGTGCTGCGGCCGGATGCGCGGCGCCTCGCGCTGGGCTTCGCCGATCTCGACGGGCTGCTCGCCGGCCTTGGTCTCGACTACGACAGCCATGCGGCGCGTACGATCGCCGGCCGCATCGCGGCGCTTTTGCGCGGTCGGGCGGAAAGCACATCGGCGCGGCTGTCGGACATCACTGGCCGGAGCTTTCGCCCCGCAAGCTGGACTTTCGCGCCCGGAACCGCAGGCGCTCATGATCATGCTCTGTCGCCGGGCCTCGCAGCCGCGGCGCGTACGGCCTTCGAGGAAGCCGCGGCGCTTCCGAGCCTTGCTCATGAAAGCGTGGCGGCGCTGTCGGATTGCGATGCGGCCGAGGCGCTCCTCGGGGTCGAGACGACCGGATTGGCTCCGGCTTTTTCCCGAACCGCTCCGGAGGGTGGACTGACACGGGCCACCAGACAGCTTCTGGCCGCTCGCGATCTCTCACCGGATGCGGCCCTGGCCGCTATGTTGCGTGGCGAATTGGCTTTTCCGGTGGCGTCGCCGGAGGCGCATGCGGCCATGGATGTGGTCGTCGGCGCAGTTATTCCGACACCTCCGCTCCGGCAGCTCCCTCAGCTGGTGCAGCCGGACGAAGAGGCGGCCGCTCTGGTGTCTCCCCCCGTCGCGGTTGCCGTCGACCTGCCGACACGCCGCAGCGGGACGATGCAGAAGGCCTCGATCGGCAACCACCGCCTGTATCTGCGGACGGCGGAATATGCCGATGGCAAACTCGGTGAAATTGGCATCACCCTGCAGAAGGAGGCGCCCGCCTTCCGTGGGCTGATGGATGCCTTTGCGACGGCGGTAAGCATCGGCCTGCAGCATGGTGTGCCCCTCGAGCCGTTTGTCGAGGCTTTCGCGGGCACCCGCTTCGGAACGGCTGGCATGGTGGAGGGCGACCCCGCCGTGGGATCGGCCACGTCCATCATCGATTACGTCTTCCGCCACCTCGCGGTCGCGCACCTTGGCCGCACGATCCCCGACCCTGAAGAGATTGCTGTGGCTCATGGCGCGCCGGCCGCCGAGCCGGCGCCCACATTGCCGCTGGACCTGCCGCGCGAGGAGCCCGAGGCACGCCGTCGCAGGCTGCGCCTCGTCTCCTAGGTTCGCTCAACGAATGTCATACTCAGGATGCGGCGGCTGGTTCTGGGACCACAGAGCAGCGCCGCCGTCTATACCCGCCTCGTTGGAGACGAGGGTGATGGTGTTGGGCAGGTCGATGGAGACGTGCTTGGAATTGCCGCCGCCAATGTAGAGGTGGTCATAATGCGTCAGCGCCTGTAGCGCATCGATCACCCGCTGAACCCGCTTGTTCCAGCGCTTCTTACCGATCTTCAGCAGCACCTCGTTCCCGACATAGGTGTCGTAGGTGTATTTCTTGTGGATCGGATGAGTTGATAACTCGAGATGCGGGGCAAGCTGCCCATCGTAGAAGATGCCGGTGCCGCAACCTGTGCCGAGCGTCAGGATGAACTCCAGGCCGCGCCCCTTGATGACCGCGAGGCCCTGCATCTCCGCGTCGTTGACGATCTTTGTGGGGACGCCGCCGAGACGCTGGGAGATGAGGGCGGCGAAATTGACCCCGTGCCAAATATCCTCGCCTAGATGCGGCGCCGTCAGAATGACGTTGCCACGCACCGCTCCAGGAAAGCCGATGGCGATCCGGTCGAACTGCGGGAGCGGCTTCACGAGCGTGGCGATCGTTTCAACCAGCACCCCGGGCGGGGAGGGGTGCGGCGTGTTCACGCGAACCTTGTCGGCAATCATCGTCCCGTTGCGGTCGATGACCGAGGCCTTGACCCCGGTGCCGCCGATATCGACCGTCAGTATATTGCGGACCGGCGAAGTGACGCCGATCTCAGACGATTCCGCGTCGGCATGGTTTAGATCGGCAGCCAAGCTCGTCCCTCCCGCTCCAGCAGCTCGTTTGCTTCCTCGGGACCCGAAGACCCAGCTGCATAGTTCGGAAATGATGCGTCGTGCCGGGCCCAGTTGTCCACAACCGGTTGAACAACCTTCCAGGCGGCTTCGAGCTGATCCGCGCGCTGAAACAGTGTGGCATCACCGATGAAGCAGTCGAAGATCAGCGTCTCGTAGCCGGTGGCAGGGGCCTGCTTGAACCAGTCATCGTAATTGAAGCTCATGGCGACATGCTCGAACGTCAGCATCGGCCCCGGCTTCTTGGCGTTGAAGCGAAGCTTCATGCCTTCTTCAGGCTGAATAGACATGATCAGCCAGTTCTCGCCGAGGGCATCCACACGCGTATCGCGGAACATGGCGAAGGGCGCCTGCTTGAACCGGATGGCGATCTCGGTCTTGCGCTTCGTCATGCGCTTGCCGGTCCGCAGATAGAACGGAACGCCAGCCCACCGCCAATTGTCGATCATCAGCCGCATCGCGACGTAGGTCTCGGTGGCGCTGGTCGGGGAAACGTCGGGCTCGTCGCGATAGTCGGTGACGTGCTGCCCGGCGATCGTGCCGCCCGCGTACTGGCCGCGCACCGCATCTTCAGGCGTGAGCGCGTGCATCGAGGTGAAGACCTCGGCCTTCTTGGCGCGGATCGCATCCGCATCGAAGGCAGACGGCGGCTCCATCGCGGTCATCGCCAGAAGCTGGAAGACGTGGTTCGGAACCATGTCCCGCAAGGCGCCCGTGCCTTCGTAGAACTTGCCACGGCGCTCGACGCCGACCGTCTCGGCGACGGTGATCTGCACATGGTCGATGCGGTCGCGGTTCCAGATCGGCTCGAACAACCCATTGGCGAAGCGCAGCGCCATGATGTTCTGCACCGTCTCCTTGCCCAGAAAATGATCGATCCGGTAGACCTGCTCTTCCCGCAGAACCGACAGCACCTGCTTGTCGAGCGCGATGGCGGAGGTGAGATCGTGGCCGAAAGGCTTCTCGATCACCACCCGCCGCCAGGACTCGCCTTCCTCGACCGTCAGCCCGGCGCGGCCGAGGTGCTCGACCGTGGGACCGAAGAACCGCTCGGCGACGGCGAGGTAGAACAGCACGTTGCCGCCAAGGCCCTTTTGGCTGTTGAGCGCCGACAGATGAGTGGCGAGCTGCTCGAACAGGTCGTCACTGGAGAGATCGCCCGACAGGTAGCTCATGCTGCCGGCGAGATGGTTCCAGGCGGCCTCGTTCAGAACCTCGCCCGGCTCGCTGCCTTCGCCGCCCTTCTTGATCGTCGAGAGCAGGAACTCATGCAGGCCCTGCTGCCAGTGCGATACGTCCTGCTGCACGAGATCGACGCCCACGAGAGCGAAGTTCTTCGGCAGCAGGTCGGAGCAGGAGAGGTTGTAGAGCGCGGGCATGACCAGGCGCTTCGTCAGGTCGCCACCCGCGCCGAAGATCACCATGGCGCAAGGAGGCGCGACTGGCGGCTGTTTGGAGGAGGCGCTGCTCGTGTTCATCCGTTGACCACCGGCGCCGTGCTGTGGCCCTCGATATGGCCGCCGAATTTGTTACGCATGGCGGAGAGCAGCTTGTCGCCGAAGCTGTGATCGATGCGAGACCGGAAGCGCGCGAATAGTGCGGCCGTCAACACCTCGGCCGGCACGGCTTCCTCGATGGCGGCGTTGATGGTCCAGCGGCCCTCGCCAGAGTCGTCGACCTTGCCGGTGAATTCCTCGAGTTCCGGGCTCTCGGCCAGCGCCATCGCGGTAAGATCGAGAAGCCAGGACGAGATGACGCTGCCGCGACGCCAGACCTCGGCGGTGTCGGCGAGGTCGAGGGTGAAGCGCTCGTCCTCCGGGAGGCTCTCCGACTTTTTTCCGCGCAGAATGTCGAACCCTTCCGCATAAGCCTGCATGAGGCCGTACTCGATGCCGTTATGGACCATCTTCACGAAATGTCCGGCGCCCGGAGGCCCGGCATGGATATAGCCGTGCTCGGCGCGGCTATCGCCGCCGAACTTCGGGGTGCGCTCGATGGTGCCGAGGCCGGGCGCGAGGGTCGCAAAGATCGGGTCGAGATGATCGACGACGGCCTTCTCGCCGCCGATCATCATGCAGTAGCCACGCTCGACGCCCCAGACTCCGCCCGACGTGCCGACATCGACATAGTGGATGCCCTTCTCGAGAAGGGCCTTCGCGCGACGGATATCGTCTTTATAGAAGGAGTTGCCGCCGTCGATGATGGTGTCGCCGGACTCGAGGATGCCGGCCAGCGTCTCGATCGTGCTCTCCGTGATGTGACCTGCGGGCAGCATGACCCAGACCGCGCGTGGGGCGGTCAGCGCTTGGGTCAGCCCCTCCAGAGAGTGCGTCGGGACCGCATGTTCCGCGGCCAGCGCGTCGACGCTCGCCGGGTTCACGTCGTAAACCGCCACCTCATGACCGTTGTTCATCAGCCGGCGAGCGATGTTGCCGCCCATCCGACCTAAGCCGATCATACCGAGTTGCATGCATGTCTCCTGAAGGGTCCTGCCTGAGGGAACGATATAGTGCGCCCGGGACGGAGGCCAGCCGCTGGCTTGGTACAGTTTCGTGTATCGCGAACTCCCCGCCTATGTGATTGCGGCCGCTTGTTATTTGTGCGGCGGCCGGACCTCGCCCTGAGGTGCGCCCCCGCGAGGCGCTTCCACACGGGGAGCCTGGACCCGAGGCGCTTCCACACGGGGTGCTTCCAAGCGGGGAGCCTGGACCCGTGGCGCTTCAACACGGGGTGCTTCCAAGCGGGGAGCCTGGACCCGTGGCGCTTCCACACGGGGTGCTTCCACGCGGGGAGCCTGGACCCGTGGCGCTTCCACACGGGGGGCCGCGACTGCGGGCACCGCAACACGGGGTGCCGGGACGCGAGGTGCTTCGGCCCTCGGCGCTGCAGCGGCAGGCGCCGATACCCGTGGCGCCTCGGCAGGACGAGCCGCTGCTGGATGAGGCGTTTCCACCCGTGCTCCAGCCGCTCCCGGTTGTGCAGCACGTGGCTGGCCTGGAGCGACATCAGTGCGCGCCGCCGCGCCAGGCTGAACAATGCGCGCGGCGTTCGGTGCTGCCGGCGTGAACTGGGGATGCGCCGCCTCGCCATGCGCGCCCGGTGCGGCGAGCGGCGGCAAGGTCCGCGCCGTTGCCGCTTCGGGTCGTGCTCCGGTCGCCGGAGTGCCTGGACGCACAGCCTCGGCAGGAAGCCGCGCGCCGGCAACGCCGCCTCTGAAATTCGGCGCGACGGCTGCGTGCGGCACCAGCGACGGCGCCGCGACGCGCCCTGCGGCTGCCGCCGGGACAGCGTGAATGGCCGGTCCCTGGGCGAAGGCGCGCGGCGCCGCACCGGCGGGCGCTGCCGCCAGATGCTCTCGTTGAGCGAGCGCGGGCGTCACGCCCCAGGTGCCTGCCGTCGGACGCGGCAGACCTTCGGCCCCGATGGCGCCGTTGGGCCGGAATGGCTGCGCGGTCGCATTGGCAGGCAAGGCGCGCGCGACCTCCGCAATCGGTCGCGACCCGAGCATGGCGTCCCGCGGAACAAAGGTCGCGCCCTGCCGGTTGAAGGCTTGCCCGGCCGGCTGACCAGCGCCCCCATAGTTGTTGATCGTCACGTTCCGGTAGCTCACCCGGTTGTCCTGGACGGTGACGTTGTTCCGGTAGAACGTGTTGTAGTCGGGAACGTAGGCCCGGTTGTAGGCGCCAAAATAGCGTGGCGACACCTGATACGGCGGATAATAGGGTTCGTGGACGCCGAGCGGCGCCCAGCCGATCGCGCCGGAGGCGAACGCGGCGGCGGTAAAAGCGCCAGCGGCGGCCCCCAGGAAGCTCACCAGCGCCGGGGCATAGACGGGTTGATCTGCCCCGCCGTAGCCATAGCCTTCAGACGCTACGGGTTCGGGCACCCAGCCCCAGCGTCCGCCGAACTGCGACCATCGTCCGTAATGAAACGGTGCGAAACCCCAGGGGGCGTTATCGACCCACGTCCAGCCCCATGGCTGCACGTAGACCCAGCGGCCTTCGCGATACGGCACCCAGGTCGATGCAACCTGCGGGAACCACACCGTGCCGACGCTCGGCTGCGGCTGCCAGGTGCCGTAATTGCTCAAGACAGCGGCGCCGGTCATCTGCGCACAAGCTGCCGGTGCCTGCGCGGCGGAAGGTGGCGGCGGCGGCGTGATCTGCTGCAGCATGGCGGTCAGGAACTGGTCCTGCTGCATCGCCCCGAGCTGGGCCTGAACCGGATTGGTTCCCTGCACGATCAGCGTCTGCTGCGCGCCGACCGCCTGCGGCGCAGCGGCGCCGAGCCCGGTGAACTGGATCGAGCCCACGACTGCGGTGACGTAGGTCGGCGTGCCACTGTCACCGGCGTAGATCTCGTATTCACCATTGCCGGTGATCTGCGCCGTGCCGCGCGGCGTTGCGATGACGACGCTCTGGCCCTGTTGGAGGGCCGCCACGTCGAGAAAGACTTCGCCCTGCGAGAGGACGGCGGCGATCGTGGACTGGTCGATCTCCTGTGCCGTCAGTTCGGTGCCGCCAGACAGGGCAAGACGCGTGGAATCGACCATCACCGAGGCTGCCGCCTGCGGCTGCGTCCAGACGGCGTCGCCGGTGGCGACAGGGTAGTTCGGGGTCGCGGTGACCCACTGGTCCTGGCTCGCACTATGAAACGAAACGGAGCCCGAGAGGTTGGAGAGCCAGCCGACGCGAGCCGGCGGATCGGCCGTTGTGGCCACGCCAGGAGCGGCACCCGGCGGCGCGGGGGGCGGCGGGGTCTGTGCAACCGCCGCCACGCTGAACGCAGCGCCATTGGCAGCAAGCGTCACACCGGCGGCGACCGCCGGAAGAAGCGACCATTTTACTCGCAGGCTCATGATGTTCTTGCCTTATTGGAAGACGTCCGTAGTTCGGCTTCGGGCAACCCTGAGTCCGATTTGCGGCGGAAACTATCGGCTGCTCGTGGCAGATCGATGGCTCCCCGGAATGTGATGGCAGGCCGGCCGCCAGCCGGATCGAGCCGCCATACGAACATCTCGGTAATAGCATGAAAACGCCCTAGTTGAGGGCAAGGGAAGGCTGCGGCTGCTACTGGCCGAGGCGAGGGGAGTTTCATGGTGGATGTCATCGGACGGCTGATGCGTCTCACGGCGGCATGCGGAGCGGCGGCTTTGCTCAGCGGCTGCTATTACCCGTCCGGGTCCCCCGGCTACGGTTATGCGGCGCCGGATGCCGGACCTGCCTATGCACCCGCCTATGCACCAAGCTACGCCCCTGTTCCGGTGATCATCGGCGGCTCCTATGGGGATGGAGGCGGATACGGCGGCGGTTATCATGACCATCCGCCCCCGGGTGGCTGGAACGGCGGGTATCGGCCGCCCCCTGGCGGCGGCTGGAACGGTCATCCCCCCGGTGGCGGAAATGGCGAGCCGGGTGGCTTCCGGCCGCCCCCCCAAGGAGGAGGTGGACCCGGCGGCGGCGGGTATCGTCCACCACCGGGCGGCGGCGGTCCCGGCGGCGGCGGGTATCGTCCACCACCGGGCGGCGGCGGTCCCGGCGGCGGCGGGTATCGTCCACCACCGGGAGGCGGCAGCCCCGGCGGCGAAGGGCACCCGCAATACATCCCGCAGGGCTCCCCCCCGACCAATCAACGCGGCTTCAGCCACTGAGTGATCGACCCCGTGCCGCCGCCGCTTGCGGGCGGGCACGAACTGGGGTGCAGTGACATCTCGTCCGGTCTTTGGGGGATGCAGTGTCCGATTTCGATCAAGTGGTTCGCGGCGGCGTCGTCGTCACCGGCGCCGATGCGGTGCGCGCCGATGTCGGCATATGGGGCGGGACCGTCGCCGCGATCGGGCAGGACCTGGACACGAGCGGGGCGCAGGTGATCGATGCCGGGGGCCTGCTGGTAATGCCGGGCGGCATCGACACGCACTGCCACATCGAGCAGTTGGAGCCCGACGGGACTTCGTATGAGGACACCTTCGAGATCGCCTCAGCCGCCTGCTTCGCGGGCGGCACCACCAGCGTCATAACCTTCGCGGCCCAGTTCAAGGGACAGCGGCTCGGGCCGGTATTGGCGGAGTATCATCGCCGCGCGGCGCTCGGCATGGTCGACTACAGCTTCCACCAGATCATCAACGACCCGTTTGACGCGGTCATCGCCGAGGATGTGCCCGAAGTAGTGGCTTCGGGTGTCCGCAGCCTCAAGGTTTTCCTGACCTATGACGATGTCCGGGTGAACGACCGGCAATATCTGCGCGTGCTGGCGGCGGCGCGACGGGCCGGGGCCCTCGTCACCGTCCATGCCGAAAATTACGATGCCATCGGCTGGCTAACGGAGGCGCTGGTCAAGGCCGGGATGACGGCGCCAAAATATCATCCCTGGGGACGCCCGACCGTCGTCGAACGCGAGGCGACGCATCGCGCCATCGCGCTTGCCGAACTCATCGACCAGCCGATCCAGATATTTCATGTCTCTGGACCGGGACCGGCCGAGGAGATCGCGCGCGCCCAGGCGCGGGGGCTGAAGGTCTGGGGCGAGACCTGCCCGCAATATCTGGTGCTACAGGCCGCCGATATGGACCGGCCGGGGTTCGAGGGCGCCAAGTTCATGTGCAGCCCGGCGCCCCGTGGCAAAGCCGAAACCGAGGGCCTCTGGGAGGCCATCCGGGCGGGGACCATCGACGTCATCTCCTCGGACCACAGCGGTCACAGCTTTTCGAAGGAGGGCATCGGCAAGCGCCGCTTCGGCACCGACGTGCCGTTCACCCAGATACCGAACGGCGTCCCGGGCCTCGCCGCGCGGCTCCCGATCGTCTTCAGCGAAGGAGTCTCGAAGGGCAGGATCGATCTACAGGCCTTCGTCCGCCTGACGGCTACCAATCCTGCCAAGCTGTTCGGCCTCTATCCAAGGAAGGGCACAATCGCGCCCGGCGCCGACGCCGACCTGGTGCTGTGGGATCCTGCAAAAAAGGTGACGATTACCAACAGCCTCATGCAGCACGCGATCGATTACACCCCTTACGAGGGGCTCGACGTGACCGGCTGGCCTGTGGCGACGATCGCGCGGGGTCAAGTCGTGATGCGTGACGATGTGGTTACGGCGGAACCCGGCTCGGCACGCTTTCTGGCCCGCGGACCATACGACATGATCAAGCCGCGCGGAGTGTTCCCCAATGGCTTCGACACGTCCGCGATCATGATCTGAGATCAGGCGATCTCCAGCTGCGGCTGAGCCGCTAACGCAAAAGCCTCCGCCAGGAGAGCGTAGGACCGGCGCCTTGCCTGATGATCGTGAAGGATGTTCACGACCATGATCTCGTCGGCGCCGTAATCGTCGGCGATGGCCTCGAGTTCCGTCCGGACCGCGCTCGGAGTCCCGAGAACGACCCGCCGCGAGCGCGACGGATTGGCAGCGTCAGCTTCGAGAAAACGGAGAGCCTCATCGGGGCTCGGCACAGCGATCAACTGCCCACGATGAAGCAGACGGAAAAGCATGCGGGAGCTGGAGGCAAGACGCTCGGCCTCCGCAGTGGTTTCGGCGCAGATCGACCATACCGCGGCCATCACCGTCGGCTGCCTGATCGTGCGGTGGGGGTGCGTGCGGAACGACTGCCGGTATTGAGCGGCGAGGGGCGGACCCTGCGGGTTGATGAAGTCGGCAATGCAGTAGGGCATGCCGAGTTCAGCCGCCCAGGCGGCGCTGTCGGGGGAGGTGCCGAGTAGCCAGGGCTCGGGCGCTTCCGGGCGTCCGGGCAACGTCTTGCCGAGAAGTGCGAAGGGATGATCGGCCGGCATTGTATCGTCGAGGTGGGCGATCAGCTCCGCCAGTTGCTGAGGGAAGTCGTCGGGTGCGCGGTCGCGGCGGTCCCGCTGCAGAGCATAGGCGGTTCGCCCATCGGTGCCCGGCGCGCGCCCCAGACCAAGGTCGATGCGTCCCGGAAACAGGCCGCTCAACATGCTGAAAGTCTCGGCGACCTTCAGCGGACTGTAATGCGGCAGCATGATCCCGCCGGTCCCCAGTCTGATGGAGGTGGTCGCCATGCCGACCGCACCGATGAGAACCTCCGGGCTGGCCGATGCCAGTCCTGGCGTCGCGTGGTGCTCGGCTATCCAGTAACGGTGGAAGCCGGCGGCCTCGGCGTGCCGGGCAAGATCCACGACCTGCCGCAACGCCTGACCGCCGGAACCCCCGGAAGCGATGGGCGCCTGATCGAGAACGCTGAGCCGGAGAGGGGATTGCCGTTGTGCCATGAGAGTGAAGTGGTCACCGGGTGGGCAAACTCAACCGGCGGCGGCAGCCGTCAACCCTTCCGCCATGGCCGGCCACTGGATATCGTTTCCGGACACCATCGCCTCGAAAGCGGGCCGGCCGAAGTAGAATCCCTGCATGAAGCGTCCGCCGATAGACCGCAGGGCCTCGACCTCTCCGATCCGCTCGACGCCCTCGAGTATGACATCGACGCCGATATCCCGCCCAAGGTTGAGAATGTTGCCCAGGATCGCGCGCCGGGTCAGGTCGTGATCGCAGTCCTCCACCAGGGACCGGTCGACCTTGATGCTGTCCGGCCGGAGGTCGGCCAGGCGCGCCAGCCCAGAGTAGCCGCTGCCGAAGTCATCAAGTGCAATGCGAAAGCCGATGCGCCGGTAGGTCTCGATGATTTTGCGGAGGTGGCCGGCATCCGCGAGGTCTTCGCTCTCCACGACTTCGAAAGTGAGTTGCGTCGGGGGGAAACCGGCGCTCGCGGCAGCGGCAAGTGTCGCCCGGATGCAGGCCACGGGCTCGTATACCGCGTTCGGCAGGAAGTTGATGTTCAGGCGGGTCAGCAGACCGAGACGACTGGCGAGCCCGATCGCCCGGGTGCGGCAGGCCTGATCAAAGGCATAGAGGTTGTCCTTGTTGATCTCCGCCATGACGTGACGCGCGGATTCGCCGGCCAAACCTCGCACAAGCGCTTCATGAGCCACTACGGTTCTCATCTCGAGATCGACGATCGGCTGGAGCGCCATCGTGAAATCAAGGGCCGTCTGGCCGCCTTTGCAGCCTTGGCACGAACTTGGTTGCTGCATCGCTACGCTCATCCCTTCCTCGAAATCCACGCAATCTCAACCGTGGGAACGCGTTAGCCGGTTTCTTAGGGTTAGGGCTACACATTCCGATGAGCGTAAAGTGCTGTCCCTATAACTTTCGGACGGGGGTTGGGCAGGTTGTGGTTGCGACAAGCTCCATTCGAACAGGAGAAGCAAAATTTTCCTCGTCTCGCGATCGTATGGCTGATGAGCAACCGCGAGAGGCGCTTCCGCTTGCAATGGCGCAGTTGATGCGCGATAGCAGCGCCGCTGCCTGTCCAGTGATGGACAGGCGGTAATTCGCACGCGGGGCGCCTTTCCCAGCCGTATATCGGCCCGGGTCCGGTGCCTTAGAGGCTCGGCCCCGCGGAGGATCAACCGGACGAACAGGAAAGGAGCACGCCGATGGCGATGCCCGAATTCACTCTGCGCCAGCTGCTGGAAGCCGGCGTCCATTTCGGCCACCACACCCGCCGCTGGAACCCGGCCATGGCGCCGTATCTCTTCGGCATCCGCAACCAGGTCCATATCATAGACCTGCAGCAGACCGTGCCGATGCTGGATCGTGCGCTCCGCGCCATCCGCGATACGACGGCGAACGGCGGCCGTGTGCTGTTTGTCGGCACCAAGCGCGCTGCCGCCGATCATGTGGCCGACTCCGCTCGCCGCTGCGGCCAGTATTACGTCAACCACCGCTGGCTCGGCGGCATGCTGACCAACTGGAAGACGATCACGGCCAGCATCAAGCGCCTGCGCCAGATCGAGGAACTCGTGGCCGGCGAAACCCAGGGCCTGACCAAGAAAGAGGTGCTGGAGATCACGCGCGACCAGGAGAAGCTCGAGCGGGCTCTCGGCGGCATCAAGGAAATGGGCGGTCTGCCGGACATCCTGTTCATCATTGACACGAACAAGGAGAAGCTCGCCGTTCAGGAGGCCAACAAGCTCGGCATTCCGGTGGTGGCGGTTCTCGACAGCAATTCCGATCCTGCGGGCGTGACCTACCCGATCCCCGGCAACGACGATGCCATCCGCGCAATCATGATGTATTGCGAGCTGGTTTCGGGCGCCGTGCTCGACGGCATCAGCGCCGAGATGGCGGCCTCGGGCCGCGATATCGGCGCTGCCGAGGAGTTGCCGGCTGCCGTAGCGCCGCCGCCGCCGGCCCCGGCCCCGGCAGCAGCCGAGGAGCGCACGGAGGAGGCCGTCGAGGCTTGACGTTTCAAGGCCTGGACCTCCAGGGCCTGAGCTTCCGCCTCTGACCTCGAGGTCCTGGCCTTCGAGGCCGGGGCATCGAGGTCACACGTTCGGGCTGACAGAAGCTCGCCAGACTAAGACTGACGGTGGTTTCACCAGCGGTGAGACCACCCTAACCGCACGGAGATCGATGATGGCCGAGATCACAGCCGCGTTGGTGAAGGACCTGCGCGAGAAGAGCGGCGCCGGCATGATGGACTGCAAGAAGGCGCTGATCGCCACGGACGGCGATCTGGATGCGGCGATCGACTGGCTGCGTAAGAAGGGTCTGTCGGCCGCCGCCAAGAAGTCGGGCCGGGTTGCCGCTGAGGGTCTGATCGGTGTCGCGAGCGCGCCACAGATCGCCGCCATGGTCGAGGTCAACGCCGAGACCGACTTCGTCGCCCGCAACGAGACCTTCCAGGAGTTCGTCGAGACCGTCGCGCGGATCGCGCTGGAGACCGGCGAGGATGTCGAGGCGATCAAGGCGGCGACGTTCCCGGGCACACAGCACAGCGTGGCCGAACAGCTGACCCAGATGGTCGCGACCATCGGGGAGAACATGAATATCCGCCGAGTGCGCGTGTTGCGAGTAAAGAGCGGCGTAGTAGCGACATACGTGCACAAAGTGCTGAAGCCCGGCCTCGGGCAAATTGGCGTGCTGGTCGCGCTGGAAGCGCCGAGCGAGCTCGATGGGCTGGAAATGCTTGGCCGGCAGGTGGGCATGCATGTCGCGGCGACGCGGCCCGAGGCGCTCGAGGTCGATGCCGTCGATCCTGCGGCGCTGGCGCGGGAGAGGGAAGTTCTGAGTGAGCAGGCCCGCGCTTCGGGGAAGAACGAGGCCATCATCGCGAAGATGGTCGAAGGGCGTATCCGCAAATACTACGAGGAAGTGGTCTTGCTGGAGCAGGTCTGGGTGCATGACGGCGAGAGCCGCGTGCGCGCTGTGGTGTCTAAATCCGGAGCCAATCTGATCGGTTTCGACCGCTTCCAGCTGGGCGAGGGCATCGAGAAGCAGGCCTCGGACTTTGCCGCGGAAGTGGCAGCGACTGCAGGTGTGAAGCCGCCCGAACCTGAGAAGTGACGGGCGCCGGATTGCTCTCGAGCGCTGGGGCTAGGCCTATACTTGTGGCCGGGGGTCCCTACCTCTAGGGTGCGACCGCCTTAAAAAACCCCACTTTGGAATGGCCTACTCCCAGGCAGCCTGCGACAGACCCCAAGGACACAATGGACGGTCAGCCACTCTATAAGCGCGTGCTCCTGAAGCTCTCGGGTGAAGCGCTGATGGGACAGTCTCAGTACGGCCTCGATTCAGGGACGGTCAAGCAGATCGCCCAGGACATCGGCTCTGTCGTCGCGATGGGGGTCGAGGTCTGCGTCGTCATCGGCGGCGGCAACATCTTCCGCGGCGTGCGCGGGGCGGCGGCCGGAATGGACCGCGCGCAAGCCGATTACATGGGCATGCTGGCGACCGTCATGAACGCTCTGGCGATGCAGAGCGCCCTCGAACTGGCGGGCCTGCCGACACGCGTGCAATCCGCGATCCCGATGGCGAGCCTCTGCGAGCCGTACATCCGGCGTCGCGCCCAGCGCCACATGGAGAAGGGGCGCATCGTCATCTTCGCGGCGGGGACCGGCAACCCGTTCTTCACGACTGACACCGCCGCCGCGCTGCGCGCTGCCGAGATGGGTTGCGAGGCGCTGCTCAAAGGCACCCAGGTGGATGGCGTCTATTCTGCGGATCCGCATAAGGTTGCGGAGGCGATACGATACGAGACGCTGACCTACCTGGAAGTTCTGTCGCAGGATCTGGCCGTGATGGACGCGGCCGCCATCAGTCTGGCGCGGGAGAGCCAGCTGCCGATCCTGGTCTTCAACCTTCATCGCCAAGGGGCTTTCGCGTCCGCGATGCGTGGTGAAGGCGCCTATACGATCATACGCGACGCTTGATGCAGGAGGGGCCCGTGCCCGCTGACTTGAACGCTCTGAAGCAGGATCTGACCCGCCGGATGGACGGCGCGCTCGAGACGTTGCGCAAGGATCACAGTGGCCTGAGGACCGGCCGCGCCAGCCCCGCATTGCTTGAGCCGGTGCGCGTCGAGGCCTACGGAACCGTCACCCCGCTCACGCAGGTCGGCACCATCGCGGTGCCTGAAGCGCGGATGATTACGGTCCAGGTCTGGGACCGCAGTCTGGTCAATGCGGTCGTTGCCGCGATACGTGACTCCGGGCTTGGCCTCAACCCCGGGGCGGATGGGCAGATCGTGCGCGTGCCAATCCCGCAGCTGACGGCCGAGCGGCGTGCCGAACTCGCCAAGGCCGCCAGCCGCTACGCGGAAAACGCCCGGATCGCCGTTCGCGGCGTGCGCCGGGATGGGATGGAGCAGATCAAGGCCCTTGAGAAAAAGAGCGAGATCAGCAAGGACGAGGCTGAGGACTGGTCGACCGATGTACAGAAGCTTACCGATTCCTTCGTCAAGAGGATCGATGAGGTGTCGGCCGAGAAAGAGCGCGAAATCCGCCAGGTATGAGATTGGGCATCGATGAACAGCGCTGTGGCCTCTGACAGGGCCGCCTTACTTCTGGGTGCCGAAGAGGCGCGCACGAAGACCTCTGGCGGCTCTGGCATCCCGCGCCACGTGGCGCTGATCATGGATGGCAACGGTAGATGGGCGAAGGCACGTGGACTGCCGCGGGTCGCTGGGCATCGTGCCGGAGCGAAGGCCGTTCGCCGCTGCATCGAGGCCGCCATCGACCACGGTGTCGAGTGGCTGACGCTCTTTGCCTTCAGTAGCGAGAACTGGCGGCGGCCGGCCGGCGAGGTGATCGAGCTGACCAGCCTGTTGCGCCAATATCTCCGGAGCGAACTGGCCGAACTGGCGGCGAACGGAGTGTGCTTTCGCGTCATCGGCGATCGCATGCGTTTCTCGCCAGAACTACGCGCCGAGTTCGAGAAGGCCGAGCGGCAAACCGCCGGCAATCGGCGATTGAACCTCACCGTGGCGCTCTCCTATGGCGGACGCGGCGAAATCCTGGCGGCGGCTCAAGCGGCGGCCCGCGCGGCGCAGAATGGATCCCTCGATGTGGAGGCTATGGACGAAGCCGGGTTCGCCCGTTTTCTGTCTACCGCAACCATGCCCGATCCGGACCTCCTGATCCGCACGAGCGGCGAGCAGCGTCTGTCGAACTTTCTGCTTTGGCAATGCGCGTATGCCGAACTCGTGTTCCTGGATGTGCTCTGGCCGGATTTCGGCGCTGAGAACCTTGCGGCTGCTCTGGCGGAGTATGGTCGGCGGGAGCGCCGCTATGGTGCCTGCGTCGGCTGAACCTCCTCCGGGTGGAGCGCCGCCGCCTGAACCTCGCGAGGCTGCGGGGCGTCTGCCCGCTTCGATGAGCGAGCCAGGAGTACAGGCGACCCCCGCTAGATCAGCTCGGTGGGGCGACCTTCGCAAGCGCGTGGGCTCCGCCGTCTTGCTGGCGCCGTTGGCCCTTGCGTGCCTCTGGCTCGGCAAGGGGCCATGGGCGGTTCTCATCGCGATCGGTGCCGCCGGCTGTGCGGCTGAGTGGGCCGGCATGTGCCGAACCCGTTCACTGGCGTGGCCGTTCATTCTCCTGCCCTTCGGCATGGCAGTCGTCCCGCTTGCGGCGTTTCTCGTGGGGGGCGCCTGGGCGCTGATCCTCGCCGGTTGCCTCGCCATCATCGGCTGGTGGCTGTTCGGCCATGATCGCCGTGCCGCATGGCTCGCCGCCGGATTTGCTTATCTGGCGCCCGCGGCGGTCGCACTCGTGCGGCTGAGACACGTCCACCTCGTCGGTCGCTGGGACATGCTGTTCCTCGTGCTCGTGATATGGGCCAGCGATATCGGCGCTTATCTCGTTGGTCGCCTGGTTGGCGGGCCGAAGCTCGCGCCGGCTATATCGCCGGGCAAGACCTGGTCGGGCGCCATCGGGGGCCTGGTCGCCGCGGGCCTCGTAGGGTCGGGTGTCGCTGTCTGGGCAGGAGGCCGCCTGCCGTTGGCGCATTGCGTGACGATCGCCGTCGTCCTCGGGATGGCTTCCCAGATCGGCGATTTGCTGGAAAGCTGGCTCAAGCGTCAGTTCGGGGTCAAGGATTCGGGCCGCTCGATCCCCGGTCATGGCGGTCTGCTCGACCGGCTGGACGGCATGCTAACGGCAGCGCCGACCGCCGCAGTGGTAGCAGTCGCGACGGGGGGAGGAATGTTGCTTTGGCAATGAAAACAATCAGTATCCTGGGGAGCACCGGGAGCGTCGGCACCCAGACGCTTGATCTCATCCTCGCTGAACCTGAACGGTACCGGGTCCGGGCTCTGGTTGGAGGGCGCAATGTGGCGCTGCTCGCGGAGCAGGCGAAGCGCTGCCGGGCCGAGATCGCCGTCATCCATGATCAAGACGGGCTTGCCGCACTACGCTCGGCGCTCGCGGGAACAGGTATCCGCTCCGCTGCCGGCGTCGATGCCGTGCGCGAAGCAGCGGCGATGCCAGCCGACTGGACGATGGCGTCGATCATGGGCATGGCAGGTTTGCATCCGACGCTCGCCGCTATCCGCCGTGGCGGCGCCATCGCCTTCGCGAACAAAGAGGTTCTCGTTTCAGCCGGCGACATCATGATGGACGCCGTGGCAGCGGCGGGAGCGTGCCTTCTGCCGGTCGATTCCGAGCACAACGCGATCTTCCAGTGTCTGGAAACGCATAATCGGAGCGCTGTCGAACGCATCATCCTGACCGCGTCGGGTGGTCCCTTCAGGCAGACGAGCCGTGAACTTATGACCACGATCACGCCCGAGGCGGCGCTGCGCCATCCCGTCTGGTCGATGGGCGCAAAGATCAGCATCGACTCCGCCACAATGATGAACAAGGGGCTGGAGGTCATCGAGGCTGCGCGGCTGTTCGGCCTGCCCAGCGAAGCGGTGGAGGTACTGATCCACCCGCAATCGGTCGTCCACGGCATCGTTTGTTACTCGGACGGGAGTATGCTGGCGCAAATGGGAGCGCCCGACATGCATATACCCGTCGCCCACGCGCTCGGCTGGCCCGATCGGCTGACAACGAGTGCGAAACGCCTGGACCTTACCAGCCTGGCGAAGCTCGAGTTCAGTCCGCCGGACATGGTGCGGTTTCCGGCGCTCCGTGTTGCGCGCGAGGTCTTGGCCTCAGGGGGCGCGGCGCCCGCAATCATGAATGCGGCGAACGAGATCGCCGTGGCGGCTTTTCTGGCCCGCCGGATCGGCTTCCTTGATATTGTTGGCACCGTCGAGGCGGTGCTCGATCGTCTTGGCTCCCCGCCGGCCGAAGATCTCGAGAGCATCATCGCCTTCGACGCGGCTGCCCGGCAGGCGGCGGACGCGATGATCCTTTCCCGCGCCGCCTGACGGCGGCTCCACGATGCCGGGTCGCTGGCGGTGGCCCGGCCAAACCGATAGAAGCCGGATTTATGCACGACCTTATCGACCTGCTTCGCACCCTCGTTTCCTTCGCCGTCGTTCTCGGTGTCCTCGTCTTCGTTCATGAGATGGGCCATTACCTGGCCGCGCGCTGGCGCGGCGTGCATGTGGAAACCTTCTCGATCGGGTTCGGCCAGTCCCTGGCGCGGTGGACCGACCGGCGGGGCACCGTTTGGAAGCTCGCCTGGATTCCCCTCGGCGGGTACGTGAAGCTGCATGGGCAGGAACGTCCGCAGGATGCGACGGCCGAGGAACGGGCGGCCTGGCAGAACGGGCGCACCTTTCACGAGAAGTCGGTCTGGTCCCGCATGATCGTCATCGCAGCCGGACCGGTCGCCAATTTTGTGCTGGCGGCGGTGCTTTTCATCGGGCTGTTCATGACGGTTGGGAAGCCGGTGCCCGAGCCGGTCATCGGCCGCATCATGCCGAATACGGTCGCCGCCAGCGCCAACCTCAAGCCAGGCGACCTGATCGAGAGCATTGCCGGGGTGCCGGTCAAGACCTTCGCTGAGGTGCAGCAGCAGGTCGCACCCAACCCCGGCAAGGATGTACCGCTCACCGTTCTTCGCGGGCACGACGCGATCCTGCTGCGCCTGAAGATCGGCAGCACGTCAGACGGTCATGGGGGGACGCGAGGCGTTCTCGGCATCATGGAAGGCGCACCGACCTTCGAACGCCTTGGACCGGCTGGTGCCGTGGTTCAGGGGATGAACGAAACCTGGACGGTCGGCCGCGAGACCCTGAACGGCCTGTGGCAGATCGTCGCCCACCGGACCGGGCTCAACGAGTTGGGCGGTCCGCTACGCATTGCCTCCCTCTCTGGCCAGGTGGCGGCGCTCGGAATAGCCAGCCTCGTTTCGTTCATTGCCGTGCTCTCGGTCAACCTCGGCCTGATCAACCTCTTTCCGATTCCCGTGCTCGACGGCGGGCACCTCCTATTCTATCTCGCGGAGGCGATCCGCGGACGGCCGATTTCGGCACGAACGCAGGAATACGGTTTCCGCGCCGGCTTCGCGCTGCTGCTGTGTCTGTTTGTGTTTGCGACGTGGAATGACGTGAACCAGCTGGGGTTTGTTCGCTGGGTGACGCAACACGTCGGATGACGTAAGGAAGTGCCGGTAACAAGCCGGTGAGAAAGCCCTTGCCGCGACATCGATCCCTGAGATAGGGCAAAACCGGCGGAAGGGTCCGTTCCTGTCGCGCAGGTTTTGTTGGTCTATCAAAGGGCTACAAAGCGTCATAAACGTCGCCTGCCGCGGCGTAATGCTTCCGGCGGCGCGCCCGATCTTCGGCCGCTGGACTTTCTGCCTGCTTGGCCACCGGCCCGGCTCTGCTGATCGGCCCCGTGCCGGAACTAAGGGAGACGCGTTCTTTGCTTCGCACTCGTGCTGCGCTGCTCGCAACAGCCTGCCTTCTGCCCGCGCTCGTCCCCGGTGCAGCCTCGTCTCAGGCGCTGACGCGCCACCACCATCGTCCCGCGAACGGCGGTTCCACGCCCATACCATCCGGCAACACGGTCCAGGGGATCATTGTTCGCGGCAACCATCGCATCGAAGCCGGGACGATCGAGTCATACATGCTTTTGTCGCCTGGGGATCAGTTCGACCAGAAGCTGATCGACCAGAGCCTCAAGACGCTATATGCGACCGGCCTCTTTAAGAATGTGTCGATCACGCGTGTCGGCAATAATCTACTCGTCCAGGTAAGCGAGAATCCGGTCATCGCGCAGGTTGCGTTCGAGGGCAACCACGAGATCGTGAACAAGGACCTACAGGCCATCGTGTCGGCTCGTCCGAACTCCGTCTACACGCCCGAAGCGGCAGAGGCCGACCGGCAGGCGATCCTCGATGCTTACGCGCGGAAAGGGTATTACTCCACGACGGTCGTTCCGCAGATCATCCAGCTGCCCGAAAACCGTGTGAACCTCGTCTTCAAGATCCATGATGGCAAGGCGACGTTCATCAGCCGCATCACCTTTGTCGGCAACGAACATTATAGCGAAGGCACGTTGCGCGATGTCATCAGCAGCCGTCAGAGCGCCTGGTGGCGCTTCTTGTCGAGCAGCGACTCCTACGATCCAAGCCGTGTAGGGCTCGACCAGGATCTACTGCGCCGCTTCTACCTGCGCAGCGGATACCCGGATTTCCAGCTGCTCAACACAGAGGCCGAGCTGGCGCCCGATCGCTCCTCTTTCTATCTGACCTTCGTCCTGAAAGAAGGCCCGCGCTACCGCGTTGGTAATGTCGCCATCGTCTCGCATCTTCGCCATCTGGATGGCGCGAGTTTGAACGACGACCTGCAGCTTGCGCGGGGAGACTGGTACAACGGCGACGCGATCACCCAGACGGTCCAGGCGATCAGCCGCGACGTCCAGGGGCGCGGCTTCGCGTTCGTCCAAGTGACGCCGATCCAGACGAAACGGATCAACGCCCGCGGACAGCATGTCGTCGACCTGACCTTCGACATCACCGAAGGACCGCGCGTCTTCGTCGAGCGCATCGAGATCACCGGCAACAGCCGCACCGAGGACAAGGTGATCCGGCGCGAATTCCAGCTGGCCGAAGGCGACGCGTTCAACGCGGAGGCGATAAAGCAGTCGAGACAGCGCCTGCAGGAGCTGCAGTACTTTAAGAACGTCGACATGAACACGGAGCCCGGATCGGCGCCTGACAAGATCGTCCTCACGACGAACGTGCAGGAAGAAGCGACCGGCTCCTTTACCATCGGCGGCGGCTATTCGACCGATGACGGCGCGCTCATCGACCTCGGCCTCAACGAGAAGAACCTGATCGGCACGGGTATCGATGCCGGCATCACCGGCGTTCTGGCGCAGCGGGCGAGCCAGGTCGACCTGTCCGTGACCGATCCCTACTTCCTCGACCGCAACCTGCTGCTGGGCGGCGAGCTGTTCGATACCACGAACAACAACCTCGACATCTCGCAGTATGAGGAGAGCCGGACGGGCTTTACCATCCGCACCGGCTACGCCTTCAACAATTTCCTGTCGCAAACGATCAACTACTCGCTGGTGGATCGCGATGTCTTCGACGTGCAGTCGGATGCGAGCCTTTACGTGAAGAACGAGTCCGGCTGGTCGCTGCTCTCGCAGGTCGGGCAGACCATCACCCTCGACCATCGGGACAGCACGCTCGACCCGCACAGTGGCTATATCCTGCGCCTCGGGACGGATGTCGCGGGTTTGGGAGGGAATTCCGACTATGTCCGCTTCAAGGTCGACGCGGGATACTACATTCCGCTCGACTATTTCAGCGGCGACCACAATTGGAGCATCGCGTTGCGCGCCGGCGCCGGCTACCTCTACCGGTACGGCGGCATGAACTACATCATCGACAACTTCTTCCTCGGCGGCGAGAACATGCGCGGCTTCCAGGAGGGCGGCGCCGGCCCGCACGACGTGGCAACAGGCGACAGCCTCGGTGGCAACACCATCGTCACCGGCACCGCGGAGCTGCACTTCCCGCTGCCGATCTCCCCGGATATCGGGCTTTCAGGCCGCGTCTTCACCGATGTCGGAACCCTCTTCGGGGTTCAGGACGAATTCGGCCCAGTGTACAACTACCATGGGCCGCGTGTATCGGTGGGTGTCGGCTTCTCGTGGAACACGCCGTTCGGTCTCATCAACATCGACCTCGCCGACCCGATCGTCAAATACACCGATGACCAAACCCAGATTTTCCGGTTTGGCTTCGGCACAAGCTTCTGAATCAATCCGGCTCCGGTACAAGGTTACATCGCCCTTGCGACACATCTCCCGCTCCATCGCCGCAGCCGCGACGGTGCTCATCCTCTCCCCACTGGCCGCTCACGCACAAAGCAGCCAGCCGGGATGGTTCCTGCCCAGCCAGTCAGGCGGCGGCGCGCAACAACGGGCGCCCTCGGAAGGGCATGCCGTTCGCCACAGCGTTCGTCTGCCCGATCTCGGGCCGCCTATTCCGGCGACGCCCAAGCCTGAGCCCGCGGCTGAGGCTGCGGCGGAGGCCCAGGCCAATGCACCAATCCCCAGCCTGCCGCCGCTGATCCACGAAAATCCGCCGCCGGCGCCGATCATCGGCGTCATTGGCGTGCCCGACGTATTGCAGGCCTCGACCGCCGCCCAAGGCGTCGACAAGGAGATCCAGAAGCGTCGGTCGGCGCTGACGGCGGAGGCACAGAGGGAACAGGAGCTTTGGCGGCGAACCCAGGAGGCGCTGGCCGACCCGCGGGCGCACCTGGCCCCCGATGAGCTTCGGGCACGGGAGATGCAGCTGCAGAGCCGGATCGCCAGCGACCAGCTGGCCTTCCGCAACCAGGAAGCCCGCATTCAGGCAGCCGCCCAGGTGGCGCTTGGCCAGATCGAGCGGACGCTGATCGCGGTCATCCGCCAGGTAGCGACAAGCCGCGGCATGAACCTCGTTCTCCATCGCGCTCAGGTCGCGCTGAACATGAACAACTTCGACATCACTGATGAGGTGACGAAGCAGCTCAACCAGGTGCTGCCGTCGGTCACCGTTCCGCCGGATGCAGCTTTCGCCAATGTCACCGCGGCGTCGCTTCAGGCGCAGCAGCAACAGCAGGGTCAGCAAGGTCAGCAGGGTCAGCAGGGACAGTAAGCCTTGATGAACCCCGTCGCAGGGGACCCGCGCTTTTTCGAGCGTGCGGGCCCCTTCACGCTCAGCCAGGTCGCCGAGGCGATCGGCCAGTCCGCCGCAGGCCTGCCGGGGGAGCGTGTTTTCAACGGCGTGGCCCCTCTGCAGACAGCAGGTCCGCAGCAGATCAGTTTCCTCACCAACCGCCAGTACAGCGCGGCTCTGGCGGAGACGACAGCGGGTGCCGTGCTTCTGGAGCCGAAGCTTGCACACCTCGTTCCCTCCGGAACCCTCGCCTTGGTATCGGATCGGCCGGTTCTTGCATGGGCACAGGTGGCAGCCCTGTTCCACCCGCGGCCGGCGCTGAACCCCGGTATCCATCCGACGGCCGTCGTCGAGCCCTCGGCGCGCGTCGCGGCGGACGTGGAGATCGGACCGCTTTCGGTCGTGGGAGCAAGGGCCGAGATCGGCCCGCGTTGCCGCATCGGCCCGCTTGTGTCCATCGGTGAAGGGGTGGTCATCGGTGCGGACAGCCGGATCGGCTCGCACGTCTCGATCAGCCACAGCCTCATCGGCGAGCGCGTATACATTTTGCCGGGCGCCCGGTTGGGCCAGGATGGCTTTGGTTTCGATCCGACACCGACGCCGACCGGTTTCGTCACGGTGCCGCAACTCGGCCGGGTGGTCATCGAAGACGATGTGGAAATCGGCGCCAACTGCATGATCGACCGTGGTTCGGCGCAGGACACCGTGATCGGCGCTGGCTCGCGGCTCGACAATGCGGTGCAGATCGCCCATAACGTGCGGCTTGGTCGGTGCTGCGTGATCGTCTCCCAGGCGGGCATCTCCGGATCCACGACATTGGGCGATTACGTCATGGTCGCCGGACAGGCAGGGCTGACAGGACACCTCCACATCGGGCAAGGCGCGCGGATAGGAGCGCAGGCCGGCGTGATGACGGATGTCGCGCCCCGCGCATCAGTGGTTGGAAGCCCCGCTGAGCCCGTTCGCGAGTTTTTTCGGCAGGTCGCGTTCCTGCGCCGGATGATGCGGCGGGACCAAGCGGCCAAACATGAGACGGACGCAGGCCAGGGCTGATGGATGCAGAGACGGATCACGGGCACACCTTGACGGATGAGACCCACGAGAAGCTGGCAGTCGACATCGCCGGCATCATGCGGGCGATCCCGCACCGCTACCCCTTCCTTCTGATCGACCGGGTCGTCGACCTCGTCAAGAATGTTTCCGCCATCGGCATTAAAAACGTGTCGATCAACGAGGCATTTTTCCAAGGCCATTTCCCGGGTCACCCGGTGATGCCCGGCGTTCTGATCATCGAGAGCATGGCCCAGACCGCGGCCGTGCTTGTGGTGGAGACGCTCGGCGACCACGCCCGCGGCAAGGTCGTCTACTTCATGTCAGTCGAGAGCGCGAAGTTCCGCCGTCCGGTCATACCCGGCGACCAGGTTCAGGTGCATGTTGTGAAGCTGCGTCATCGCGGGAACGTCTGGAAGTTTCATGCGATCGCGCGAGTGGACGGCGCCTCCGTGGCGGAAGCCACCTATGCGGCAATGATCATGGATCGCGTAGGATCGTGACCGGCATCCACCCGGCGGCAATCGTCGAGGAAGGGGCCTTCATCGGGCAAGGGGTCGAGATCGGTCCCTGGTGCCATGTCGGCGCCGATGCGGTGCTGGAAGACGGCGTTCGTCTCATTTCGCATGTCGTGGTCGATGGGCATACGCGCATCGGCGCCGGCTCGACCCTCTACCCATTCGCGAGCGTCGGCCTGCCGCCGCAGGATCTGAAGTATCGCGGGGAGCCGACCCGCTGCGAGATCGGCACCGGCACCCAAATCCGCGAGCACTGCACGATCCACCGCGGCACGACGACGGGCAGCGGCGTGACGCGCGTCGGGGCGAAATGCCTGCTGATGGCGGTGGTCCATGTGGCGCACGACTGCACGCTCGGCGACGGCGTCATCATCGCGAACAACGTCGTGATGGGCGGCCATGTCACCATCGATGATGGAGCGGTGATCGGGGGCAGCGCGGCGCTGCATCAATTCGTTCGCATCGGACGCGGCGCCATGGTGGGCGGCGTGTCCGGCGTCGAGGCCGATGTGATCCCGTTCGGCCTGGTGATGGGCAACCGCGCCCGGCTGACCGGACTGAACATCATCGGGTTGCGCCGCCGGGGGGTGGAGCCCGCAGGCATCCGCACGCTGCGGGCCGCCTTCCGCCTGATGTTCCGTCATGAGGGTGTGTTCGCTGCCCGGCTGGCCGAGACACGGATGCGCTACGGCAACGACCCCATCGTCGCCGAAATCCTCGCTTTCATCGAGGCGCCGAGCAAGCGCGGTCTGATCCGGCGGAACAGCCGCGCGGTCGAGACCGACGACGCGGCCTGACTTTCCGCCGTGACGGCGACACTCGGCATCATCGCGGGGAGCGGGCTGCTTCCGGCCCATGTGGCGCGTGCGGCCCAGGCGGCGGGACGAGACGTGTTCATCGTCGGCCTCGAAGGCCATGCGGAGCCCGCGCTGCTTGCGCCCTTTCCCCACGCGTTCATGCGAATGGGCGCCGCTGCCCGCATGCTCTCCGTGCTTCGCGAGAAAGGCTGCCGCGACCTCGTGCTCGTCGGGCCGGTCAAGCGGCCGTCGTTCCGCGACCTGCGACCCGATGCCGACGGGATGCGGCTGGTCGCACGGATCGGCCGCGCCGCATTCGGCGGCGACGACGGGCTGCTGAAAGCGGTGATCCGCGTGCTCGGCGAGGAAGGATTTCGGGTCCTTGGCGCGCATGAGGTACTGGGCGGCCTGGTCGGACGCTCCGGGCTGCTGACCAGAATCGCGCCGGATGAACAGGCGCAGGCGGACATCGCACGAGGCATCGCGGTATGCCGGGCTCTGGGTTCCGCGGATGTAGGACAGGGCTGCGTTGTGCAGGCCGGTATCGTGCTGGCGGTCGAGGCGGTGGAGGGCACGGACGCCATGCTGTCGCGCTGCGGTCCGCTGGCCTGGCCCGGACCGGGGGGTGTTCTCGTCAAGCTGGTCAAACCGGGACAGGACCGCCGGGCCGATCTGCCGACCATCGGCGCGCAAACGGTGCGCGGCGCGGTCGCCGCCGGTTTGCGCGGCCTGGCGTTCGAAGGCGGCGGCACGATCATCATGGACCGCGACGCCATGATCGCAGCCGCGGATGGAGCCGGCTTCTTCATCATCGGCCTGGGCCCGGACGCACTGTCGTAAACTTGCGCGTGGGCCTGCACGGCGCGCCACCCGACTTGGCAGGCGGTGCCGATGGCATCATCTTGCGGCTGTGCCCTCGCCCGAGCGCACCATTTCACACAAGCCACCAGACATCGAAATCCGCAAAAGGAGCAACTGCCATGAGCGCGAGCCAGGACTTCAAGTATCTGCATACCATGCTGCGCGTCGGCGATCTGGAGCGCAGCATCCGCTTCTATTCCGAGAACCTCGGGATGTCCGAAATTCGCCGCGCGGATGTTCCCGACGGCGAATATACCCTTGTGTTCCTCGGTTACGGCGACGAGAGCACGAACACGGTCCTCGAACTCACCTACAACTATGGGGTGAACCATTACGAAATGGGGACGGCGTTCGGCCACCTCGCCCTCGGGGTGTCCGACATCTACGCCACCTGCGAGAAGCTGCGTGCCGCGGGCGCCAAGATCTCCCGCGAGCCGGGGCCGGTGAAGTTCGGCACCACGGTGATCGCGTTCATCGAAGATCCGGACGGCTACAAGATCGAGCTCATCGAGCGCCACTGATCATCCATCTGAGAAGCGGCATCTGCGGGTTGTCCCGCAGATGCCGCATGTCCGCCATGCGCGTCACGGCCCGCGATGCGGCGGCTGCGTCAAGGACGCCCGATAGAGCCCGAAGCCTGAACGATATTGGCGGGGGCACGAGTCGGGGCGGGTGCCGCGCTATGGTCCCAGAAGCACCTCGGCATGAAGTCGGCGAGGAGGCGATTCGTGTTCTCCTCAGGTCCAGCTTCGGCGTAACTTCTGACCGGCCGGCAAGAGCTGCGCGAGCGTCGCCACCCTGTCAACAGCAACATCTTGTTGCGGCGGGGAGTGCCACCCACTAGATTTGGTTATCGGTTTGGTCCCTGTGGGCCGACTGCCACGCCAAACGGCTTGAACGAGGACCATCGCATGCGCTTTGAGCGGGAACTGACTACCGATGCCGAAGGTCGCTACGGCGACATCGAGTTCGTCCGCGCCACGAGCGAAATTCGTAATCCTGATGGTTCGGTCATCTTTCGCCTTGCAGATATCGAGGTGCCGAAACCTTGGTCGCAGGTCGCTTGCGACATCCTCGCGCAAAAGTATTTCCGGAAGGCCGGCATCCCGGCAGCGCTGAAGCCGGTCGATGAGCCAGGCGTGCCCGCTTGGCTGCGCCGCCATGTAGCTGACCGGCAAGCGCTGGACGCCATGCCGGAAGCAGAGCGGTCGGTCGGTGAAACCACGGCCAAGCAGGTCTTCGACCGGATGGCCGGCACCTGGACCTACTGGGGCTGGAAGGGCGGCTACTTCGATAGCGAGGCCGACGCCCGCGCGTTCCGCGACGAACTCTGCTTCATGCTCGCCCGCCAGATGGTGGCGCCGAACTCGCCGCAATGGTTCAACACCGGCCTGCACTGGGCCTATGGCATCGACGGCCCGGCACAGGGTCATTTCTACGTCGATCCGGCGACCCGCAAAGTGGTCGAATCCACCAGCGCCTATGAGCACCCGCAACCGCACGCCTGCTTCATCCAGTCCGTCGCCGACGACCTCGTGAACGAGGGCGGCATCATGGATCTTTGGGTGCGCGAGGCGCGGCTGTTCAAATACGGCTCGGGAACCGGCTCCAACTTCTCTAAGCTGCGTGGCGACGGCGAGAAGCTCTCGGGCGGCGGGCGTTCGTCGGGCCTGATGAGCTTCCTCAAGATCGGAGACCGCGCGGCGGGCGCCATCAAGTCGGGCGGCACGACACGTCGCGCCGCGAAGATGGTCTCGGTCGATGTCGATCATCCGGATATCGAGGCCTATGTCGACTGGAAGGTCATCGAGGAGCAGAAGGTCGCGGCGCTGGTCGCGGGTTCCAAGATGACGAAGCGGCAGCTGGATGCGGTGATGGCCGCTTGCCGGGAGGCCGCTCCCGACCTCGGCGAGGCCGCCTACGACGTGGCGCGCAACCCAGCGCTGAAGGCCGCCGTCCGCCGTGCCCGCGATTGCGCGATCCCCGAGAACTACGTCCGCCGCGCCATCGACGCCGCGAAGAACGGTGAGGAGAGCTTCAATTTCCGCACCTACGACACCGACTGGGACAGCGAGGCCTACCTCACCGTCGCCGGCCAGAACTCGAACAACTCCGTTCGGCTGACCAACGAGTTCGTCCAGCGTGTGCTCGACGACGGCGCCTGGGATCTCATCCGCCGCACGGACGGACGTGTGCACAAGACGCTGCCGGCACGGGCGCTCTGGGACAAGATTGGCGCGGCCGCCTGGGCCTCCGCCGATCCCGGCGTGCAGTACGACACCACCATCAACGAGTGGCACACCTGCCCGGCAGGTGGACGCATCAACGCGTCCAACCCCTGCTCGGAATACATGTTCCTCGACGACACGGCCTGCAATCTGGCGTCCCTTAACCTGCTCGCCTTCCGCCGGGACGACGGCCACTTCGAGACCGCGCTGTTCACGCATTGCACGCGCATCTGGACCGTGGTGCTCGAAATCTCGGTGCTGATGGCGCAGTTCCCGTCGCGTGAGATCGCACGCCTGTCCTATGACTACCGTACTCTCGGGCTGGGCTATGCCAATCTCGGCGGCCTGCTGATGGCGGCCGGGCTGCCCTACGACAGCGATGAAGGGCGCTCGATCGCGGCGGCTGTCAGCGCCGTGATGACCGGCGTCGCCTATCGCACGTCGGCGGAGATGGCGGCGCAACTGGGGCCGTTCCCCGGCTTCGCGGCCAATCGCGAACCGATGCTGCGCGTGATCCGCAACCATCGCCGGGCTGCGATGGGTGGGTCCGAGCCGTATGAGGAGCTGACGGTCGCACCAGTGCCGTTCATCCGCGCGCAATGCCCCGATGCGGGACTCGCCGGTGCCGTGGCGGACGTATGGAATGAGGCGCTGGCGATGGGCGAGGCTCATGGCTATCGCAACGCGCAGGTGAGTGTTGTCGCGCCGACCGGCACCATCGGCCTCGTCATGGATTGCGACACCACCGGCATCGAGCCCGACTTCGCGCTCGTGAAGTTCAAGAAGCTGGCGGGCGGCGGCTACTTCAAGATCATCAACCGCATCGTCCCGGAAGCGTTGAAGACGCTCGGCTATAACCCGGCGCAGGTCGACCGCATCATCCGCTACGCGGTCGGGCATGGCACGCTCGTGGGCTCTCCCGGCGTCAGCCATCAGGCGCTGATCGCCAAGGGTTTCGGCTCCGCCGACATCGCGAAGGTCGAGGGCGCGCTTGCCAGTGCCTTCGACATCAAGTTCGTCTTCAACAAGTGGACGCTGGGCGAGGACTTCCTGACGGGTGCGCTGGGCTTCACCTCCGCCGAGATCGAGCGCCCGCGTTTCGACCTGTTGACGGCGCTGGGCTTCACCCGGGCTCAGATCGAAGCCGCGAACACGTATGTTTGCGGCGCGATGACTTTGGAGGGCGCCCCGGCGATCGACCCCGCGCACCTGCCGGTGTTCGACTGCGCCAACCCCTGCGGGCGGATCGGCGTTCGGTTCCTTTCCGCGGAAAGCCACATCCGGATGATGGCGGCGTCACAGCCGTTCATCTCGGGCGCCATCTCCAAGACCATCAACATGCCCAATTCAGCGACGGTTGAGGACTGCAAGCAGGCGTATCTGCTGTCCTGGCGGCTGGGGCTGAAGGCCAATGCGCTTTATCGCGATGGTTCGAAGCTCAGCCAGCCGCTGTCCTCGCAACTCATCGAGGACGAGGAGGAGGACGAGGTCCTGGTGGGCCAGCCGGCAACCGCTCAGGCGGTCATGATGGCCGAGCGCATCGTGGAGCGCGTCATCCATCGCGCCGAGCGCCGCCGCCTGCCGGATCGTCGCAAGGGCTATACGCAGAAGGCGTCGGTCGGTGGCCACAAGGTCTATCTGCGGACGGGCGAGTACGATGACGGCAGCCTCGCCGAGGTTTTCATCGACATGCACAAGGAAGGTTCGGCCTTCCGCTCCCTGATGAACAACTTCGCCATCGCGATTTCGATCGGGCTGCAATACGGCGTGCCGCTGGAGGAGTTTGTGGAGGCCTTCACCTTCACACGCTTCGAGCCTGCCGGGATGGTGCAAGGGAACGAGGCCATCCGCATGGCGACCTCGATCATCGACTACATCTTCCGCGAACTGGCGATTTCGTATTTGGCCCGAAACGACCTGGCGCATGTCGATCCGGCGGACCTCATGCCGGACACCATCGGTAACGGGGCCTCTGAGGCCAATCTCCCGCGTCCAGGAAGCGAGACGGCGGAGCAGGCGCGCTCGGTGCTGGCGGATATCCAGCGTGGGGTGAGCCGCGGGTTCGTGCGCGGCACGATGGGCGCGCCGTCCGGGCTGATGGCTCAGGCGGTGGCTCCCGGCGAGGATCGGATGAGCCGCATCCGGGAGGCGAAGGTGAAGGGCTATGAGGGCGACAGCTGCCCGGAGTGCGGCAACTTCACGATGGTGCGGAACGGCACCTGCCTCAAATGCGTGACGTGCGGCGCGACGAGCGGCTGCTCCTAAGGCCGTCGCGAAGGCGACTGTGGCGGTCATCTGGCTCTGACGGACGGAAAGTTTTTGCTTCTTTTCTCAAAAAGAAGCGCTTCTCTTACCAAAGCGAGGAGCCTGCCGGGTGAAACCTAATACCGCCAAGGCGTCGCTCGACGCGAAGAAGAAGCTGCTCGGTTGCTGGCTTCAGCTTGTCAATCCGGTCGTCGGCGAGATGATGGGGCTCGGTGGCTATGACTTCGTGCTCATCGATCTCGAGCACGGCCTGGGCACAATACCTGACGCGGCCAATGTGATGAGGGCTGTGCGAGGCACTGGGGCGTCCTCTTTCGTGCGCGTGCCCACCAATGACGCGATCACTATCAGGACCTTGATGGATCAGGGCGTTGACGGCATCATGGTGCCGATGGTCGAGACGCCCGAGGCCGCGCGTGCCGTTGTTCAGGCCTGCCGCTACCCGCCAAAGGGCGTCCGAGGGCTGGCGATCGGCATCGTGCGCGGCGCCGATTACGGCATGGACGATGCCTATGTGGAGACTGTCGACGATCATACTGTGGTCATCTGTCAGATCGAGACGGTCGAAGGCGTGAGGCGCGCGAAGGAGATTGCGGAGGTGGATGGCGTCGACATGCTCTTCGTTGGCCGTAATGACCTGGCGGCGGATAGCGGGCACATCCTTGACCTCGATCACCCCGAGGTGGAAGCGATGACCGACGAGGTGATGGCAGTCGCCCATGCCGCCGGCAAAACCGTGGGAACAGTGCCGAGCGCCGGGCGGAACTGGCAAAAACTGCTCAGCGACGGGTTCGACCTCGTCATTCCGTCGAGCGACATCTCCATTCTGCGGAGCTTCGGGCAGGAGGAGGTGGCGGCGTTCAGGACGGCGACAAACCAGGGGAAGCAATCGAAGCCGGTCGCAAGAGGATACTGACAGCAAAGGGAGTAGGGGCTCCAATCCTTTACGAAGCCTCGCCAAAACCCTAACGGCTGTCGTATCACGCACGGTGGGAGGCCATGTTAGGCCATCCCGCCTGCGGAGATCGAAGCATGGACATGACTACAAACACCTCGCCGATAGCGGACGACACCGACCAAGGCTTGGCAGACAGCTACGCCGCCAACCAGACATTCGAGACCCCCGGCATCAAGCCCATGGGCCGGCCAAGTTTCACGACGCGCTCTGTGATGCGCGTCGTCTCGTGGATCGAGCGGCTGAACCTTCGCTCCGCCAGGTTCGGCAACCCGCCGATTTACGACCTCGCCACCTTCCCCTGGGCGCGGGAGATCGAACGGGAGTGGCAGCTCATCCGCACCGAACTCGACCGCGTGCTTATCCGCAAGGAAGACCTCCCGAGCTTCCACGACATCTCCACCGACGTCTCGACCATCAGCACCGACGCCGGCTGGAAGACGTTCTTCCTGACGGGTTACGGCCACACCTCAGCCAACAACACCGCGCTGTGCCCGGAAACGTGGCGCATCGTGCAGAAAATCCCCGGTCTGCAGACGGCGATGTTCTCGATCTTCGAGCCGGGCAAGCATTTGCCGGCGCATCGCGGGCCCTATAACGGTGTGCTGCGTCTGCATCTCGGCCTCAAGGTGCCGAACCATCCGGATCGCATCGCCATCCGCGTCGACCAACAGATCTGCCACTGGCAGGAAGGCCGCGCGCTCATCTTCGACGATGCGTTCGAGCATGAGGCGTGGAACCACTCCGATGAAACCCGGGTGGTGCTGTTCGTAGACTTCAACAAGCCGCTGCGGTTCCCGGCCAACCTGATCAACGCTCTGCTGCTGAGAATCGCGATCTTCACGCCCTTCATCAAGGAGGGCGCGGACAATCACTCCCAATGGGAGAAGAAGTTCTACGCAGAGGCGGAAGCTCTGCGGAACGCTGGCACGAAGCACTGAAGAGGAATGATCATGACGACGAGCGCCAATTCCCGGACCGCCGACCACGAGATCGAATCCCTTTTCCTCGAGCGCTGGTCACCGCGGGCCTATAATGAGGAAGAAATCCCCGAAGCCGATCTCTTTTCGATGTTCGAGGCCGCGCGCTGGGCGCCGTCTTCCTATAATTCTCAGCCCTGGACGTTCCTCTACGCTCGCCGCAGTTCGCCGGACTGGGGGAAGTTCCTGGGCCTGCTGAACGAGTTCAACCAGAGCTGGGCAAAGCGGGCGGGGGCGCTGGTCATCATCGCCTCGAACTCGCTGATGCTGCCGCCCGGCGCCGAGAAGCCAGTACCTTCACACAGCCATTCGCTCGATTGCGGGTCCGCCTGGGCGTATTTCGCGTTGCAGGGCGCGAAGCTCGGATGGCATGCGCATGGGATGGTCGGCTTCGATATCCCGCGCGCCTTCACGGAGCTGAACCTCCCCGCAGGCTATCGTGTGGAAGCGGCGGCGTCGGTCGGCCGGCTGGGCGACAAGTCGATCCTGCCCGAAACTCTTCAGGGGCGGGAAACTCCAAGCCCGCGCAAGCCGATCGGCGAGTTCGCCTTTGCGGGCGGCTTTCCCGGATGACCCAGGCTTCCGCTGACCGGCAGCGCCTGCGGGCCCTTCCGAAGGCGGAGATACATGTTCATCTCGAAGGCTGCTTTTCGCGGGAGCAGATTGCCGGCCTGGCGCAGGCAGCGGGAGAGCCGCTGCCGCGTCCACCCGAGGATCTCTTCACCTTCAAGAACCTCGTCGAATTCCTGGGTTTCCTCGACTGGAGTTGCGGCCTCGTCCACACGGAGGCGCAGGTGGAGGCGATGGCCTATTCCTTCTGCTGCCGGCTGTCGGACAATGGTGCGGGCTACGCCGACGCGATCATCAACCCGACCCACTGGCCCGCGTGGCGTCACCGCCTGCCGGAGATGATCGCGGCACTCGACCGGGGCTTTACCGCCGCCGAGCGGGACGACCTGCCGCCGGTCGGGCTGTGCCTCAGCCTGCTCCGCCAGCAATCGGCCGATGAGGCGGCCGAGCTTCTCGACATGATGATCGCGCTCCGCAGCCCCAGAGTGGTCGCCCTGTCGATCGACGGGAACGAGGCCGCGGCGGGACGCACAGGGCCACGGTTTGCGGATACCTTCCGGCGGGCAGGGGCGGCCGGTTTCCGTCGCACCGTCCACGCGGGAGAGTCGAGCGGGCCCGACGGCGTCCGGGACGCCATTCACCTGCTGGGGGCGGAACGCATCGACCACGGCGTACGTGCAGCCGAGGACAGGGCGCTGATGGACGAGATCCGCGACCTCGGCATTCCGCTCGACATCACACCGACGAGCAATGTCCGGCTCGGGATTTATCCTCGCTACGAGGAGCATCCGATTGAGCGGCTGCGGCAGCATGGCATCCCGGTATCGGTCGGTACCGACGATCCGGAGCTGTTGGAGACGACGCTCGTCGAAGAATATGCCCGCGTCGCAGGGACGTTCGGCTGGAACGATGATGTTCTGCGGACGGTCGCAAAGACATCAATTGAGGCGTCGTTCGCAAGTCCGGAGGTCAAGCGCGACCTGCTGGAGGCGCTGTCAGCGTGGTGACGCCGTATCAGATGGCTTCTCCCGCCGCAAAGCCGCTCGCCCATGCCCACTGGAAATTGTAGCCGCCCAACCATCCCGTGACGTCCACCGCCTCTCCGATGAAATAGAGGCCGGGAACGCTCCGCACCTCGAGGGTCCGCGATGACAGTGCCCGCGTGTCGATGCCGCCCCGTGTGACCTCCGCCTTGGCATAACCCTCGGTGCCTGACGGCGTGAGCCGCCAACGCTTCAGCCGCTCCGCCATCGCGGCCAGTGCGCGGTCTGCCAGGCCGCCGATCGGCGGCGCATCCTCTTCGGGCGCCAAGGCCTGCGCCAGGCGCTGGGGCAGAACCTCGGCCAAGGCGGTCCGCAACGCGATCCGGGGACGCTCGCGCTTGCGCGTCAGCAGCCAGGGCAGCGCATCCTGCCCGGGCAGAAGATCGAGTGTCAGTTCGTCCCCGGCCGTCAGGTAGCTCGAAGCCTGGAGAACCGCCGGACCGGAAAGGCCGCGATGGGTGAACAGCAGCGCCTCGCGGAATGCCGTCCGCCCTACCGTCGCGACGACCTCGCAAGCGGTGCCTGAAAGCGCGCGCATCATGCTGACCGCAGGCTCCGCGAAGGTGAGCGGCACCAGGGCAGGCTCTGGCGGCACGATGGCCAGGCTAAACTGCCGCGCCACGTCATAGGCGAAGCCTGTGGCACCCATCTTCGGGATCGACAGGCCACCAGTGGCGATGACGAGAGCGGGAGCCGAGACCGGGCCGTGATCGGTCTCAACATGGAACCCCCCGTCATGGCGCACACCGGTGATGCGATGCGCCATCCGCAAGTCCACGCCCGCCGACAGGCACTCACCGACGAGCATGGACACCACCTGCCGCGCCGAGCCGTCGCAAAACAGCTGCCCCAAGGATTTCTCGTGCCAGGTAATGCCGTGGCTATCGAGCAGTGCAATGAAGTCGGCGGGCTCGTAGCGGCTGAGGGCTGATTTTGCGAAATGGGAGTTGGCCGAGAGGAAGCGCGAAGCC
Organism: Acidisoma sp.; assembly: GCF_965199065.1. Classification (NCBI taxonomy): domain Bacteria; kingdom Pseudomonadati; phylum Pseudomonadota; class Alphaproteobacteria; order Acetobacterales; family Acidocellaceae; genus Acidisoma; species Acidisoma sp. The sequence goes on from NZ_CBDAQN010000001.1 coordinate 130,004, forward strand.
GGCGTCTCCCGGTTTGTGAAGTTGCAGCGGCCACCGCCGGAGATGAGTATCTTGGCGCCTGGCTCCTCGCCATGGTCGAGCAGCAGCACCCGCCGGCCGCGCCGCCCGGCCGTCATCGCGCACATCAGCCCAGCGGCGCCGGCGCCGATGACAACAACGTCGAATGCCGGGTCAACCAACAGGCCGTTACCCTTCGAGAAGGTGTCCAAAAGCGCGGAACGGCCGCAACCGGTCGAAGATGATCTTCACGATCGCCAGCATCGGCACCGCCAGAATGGCGCCGGCCACTCCCCACATCCAGTACCAGAAGATCAGCGAGAGCATCACCGCGACCGGGTTGATGGTGAAACGGCTCGCCAGCAGCATCGGCGTGAAGATTTCGCCTTCGGCCACGTGGATGCCGAAGTAGAGACAGGCTGGCAGAATGGCGATCCAGGCGAAGCCATCGGTCACGATGCCGACGGCCAGGAACATGAGGATGCCGAAAAACGGGCCGAGGATGGGAACGAAGTTGAGGCAGAAGGCGACGACGCCCCACAGGATGGGGCCGGGGACGCCGCACACCCACATGACGAGTGCCGTCGCACAGCCGACGATCGCGTTGATGATGGTGATCGTCAGCAAGTAGGCGGAGAGATCGCGCTCCATATGCATCGAGATCTCGACGGCCTCGCGCTTGTCGTCGAAGCGCGGCAGAACTTCCACCAGACGGCGCAGGAAGGTTTCGCCGAAGACCAGAAGATAGAAAAGTACAAGCAGCGTCTCGAGCAGGTTCGAGGCGACAGTGCCCGTGCCGCTGAACACGTCGGTGACCATGCTGACGGGATGGGACAGGAAAGAGTCGCCGCCATTGAGATGCACGCCCATGCTGTCGAGTACATGTTCGAGATGGGCGATCGGCTTCTGCAACACGGCGAAGCGCTGCTGCAGCATCGGCCAGGCTTGCGGCAACTGCTCTGCCCAGCGCGAGGCCGGGCTGGAGAGCAACGCCCCTAGCCCCACGAAAACGCCGAGCAGCAGCAAGAGCGAAACTAGTGCGCCGCCGATCTTGGGGATGTGGATCCGCTCCAGCAGCTTCACCAGCGGCTGGAACAGCAGCTTGAGCACGAGCGCCAGCACCACCGGCAGGACGATGTTGCGCGCAACATAAAGGCAGGTGAGCACCGCGATCATCGTCAGGATGCCAAGGAAGACCGTGTTCCAGTTGCGCGGCAGCGGCATCTCATGATCGCCGTCACGACCCGCGGGCTCGGGCTCGCCGACTTTGATCCCAAGCGCCTTGCCGAGTTCGCCTCTGGCTTTTCCCGGACCCTCACCGGGCTCCTTAGCGATGTCCAGCGCCGCTGGTCTCGGCATCACAACTCCGGTCTGTACGATGGCAGCTTCTGCTGCGGATGAGGGACGGGTCAGCTCAGCCAGGGTGGCACGGGCAAACCCTTCTCTTTCAGGAAGATGGGGTTGAACAGCTTAGATTGATAGCGGGCTCCGCTATCGCACAGGATCGTCGCGATGACATGCCCGGGCCCCATCATGCGGGCAACGCGGATCGCCGCCGCCACGTTGATGCCGGCGGAGCCGCCGACCGACAGCCCCTCGTGCTGCAGCAGGCCGAATACCTGCTCCAAAGCCTCCGCATCGGGGATGCGGACCGCATCGTCGATGGCGGCGCCCGCAAGATTGCCCGGCACACGACCCTGGCCGATCCCTTCGGTGATCGAGCTTCCCTCGACGCTCAGGTCGTTCGACTTGACCCAGCCGTAGAGCCCGCTGCCGTTCGGATCGGCGAGCACGATGCGCACCCCGGGTCGACGGGCCTTCAATGCATCGGAAACGCCGGCCAGCGTGCCGCCAGTGCCGCAGGCGCAGGTGAAGGCATCGATCCGGCCGCCGGTCTGCGCCCAGATTTCCGGCCCCGTCGTGGCCGCGTGACCGGCGCGATTGGCCAGGTTGTCGAACTGGTTCGCATAGACAGCGCCGAGCTCCTCGGCCAGCCGCCGCGCCACATGCACATAGTTGCCGGGATCCCGGTAGGGCTTCGCCGGCACCAGGCGAAGATCGGCGCCGATCATGCGCAGGAAGTCGATCTTTTCCTGGCTTTGCGTCTCCGGCATCACCACGATCGAACGGTATCCACGCGCGTTCGCAACCAGCGTGATGCCGATGCCGGTATTGCCGGCCGTGCCCTCGACAATGGCGCCGCCGGGCTTGAGGGCACCGCGTTTCTCAGCGTCCTGAATGATCGCGAGCCCGGCACGGTCCTTAACCGAGCCGCCCGGATTCATGAATTCCGCCTTGCCGAGAATGGTGCACCCTGTCGCCTCCGATGCACGCTTGAGGTGAATGAGAGGCGTGTTTCCGATCGAGCCCGCAAGCCCATCGACGACACCCGCCAAGCCCGCCTCGTCTGCCGCACCACCATCCGTCTGCATGGACTTATCCTTACGCTTGCCTTCCGGCCTCATAAGCGGCCTTCTGAGGCGGTTCAAAGCCGTGGAGAAAAGAGATGATCGAAGACGTGGAGGCCGACAAGGTTTGGGAGGCTCTGGAGGCCGACCCGGCTGCGCAGCTATGCGATGTGCGGACGGACGCCGAATGGAACTTTGTCGGTCTGCCGGACCTCCAGGCGCTTGGGCGGGAGCCGGTGCTCATCCCCTGGCAGGTCTACCCAAGCATGCAGCGGAACGGCGCCTTCGTCGATCATCTGCGGCAGGCGGGGCTCTCACCCGAGACCCCGGTCTACTTCATCTGCCGCAGCGGAGCGCGCAGCCTGGCAGCGGCTCAGGCGGCGGCGGCGGCAGGTTTTGCGAGCGTCTACAACGTCGCTGAGGGCTTCGAGGGACCGCCTGACCAGGACGGCCACAGAGGCACCGTATCGGGCTGGAAGGCAGCCGGGCTGCCGTGGCGGCAGCGTTGAGCGAGAGGCGTTGAGATGACGAAACCCGATCTGGTGGCCTTGTGGGAGGCCCATTGCCGCTACGAGTTCGAGACCCGCGATGTCGATGCCACAATGGCCACGATGGTCGATCAACCTTACGTCAACCACATCCCGACAATGACCGGCGGCGTTGGCCACGACCAGCTCAAGCGCTTCTATAAATACCATTTCGTCGAGGGCAATCCGCCGAACTTCCGCCTGACCTCGATCAGCCGGACCGTCGGCGACGCCCGCATCGTCGACGAGTTCATCATGCACTTTACCCATACGACCGAGATCGACTGGCTGCTGCCGGGCGTGCCGCCCACCGGTCGCGCCGTGGATGTTCCCGCCGTCGCCATCATCCAGTTCGAGGACGATAAGCTGGTGCACGAACACATATACTGGGACCAGGCCTCGGTGCTGGTTCAGGTCGGACTGCTCGATCCTGCGGGCCTGCCGGTCGCGGGCGCCGAAACGGCGCGCAAGGTCGCCGACAAAACGCTGCCGAGCAACACGCTGATGGCGCGCTGGGCAGAGAGCGAGAGGCAGCCGATCTGAAGCGTCTGCGCTAGTCGTTGTACGCGACACGGATGACGACGAGCCAGGGGTAGCGCGTGTCGACCACAGTGCCGTCAGGCGCGGCGAGCATACCTTGACCCGTGACCGGCACATGCGTCAGGGCAACGGCATCTTGGACGTTGCCGCCGACGATGCTGATCTGCCCTGGCTGCCGGTCGACCACGAGGCCGCAATGGCCGGTGAAGCGCCCGGCCGGAAGCTCGGCGTAGGTCAACGTCGACGCGCCGTTCCGCCCGTAACAGATAAGATCGCCGACGGCAGGCGCGTAAGCATCCGGCGGCTCCGCCTGGATACCGTACTGGCCAAGGTGATCCTGCGTCTCGGCAATCGCCGCGTCGATATAGACGCTGTGTGACTCCGAGTAAGGGAAGGCGGGGCCGGCGCCCGCCATCCGCATGACGAAAGAGATAAAGGCTGCGGACCAGGCGTAGTCACCGTCATCCTCAGCGGCGAAGATGTTGCCCGAGGCATCATGCTCGCCGGTCCATCCCGATGTCGGATTGCTTTCGTCCATCCCAAGCCACCAGTAAAGGCCGACCCGCTGCCAGAAACCTGGTTTCCGTTCCGCCTTCGCATCGGGGTCGGCGGGCGCGTCGTCCGCCGGGTTGCCGTCGTACACGACCTGACCCCAGGCTCGCCATTCGCCCATCGCGAGCGCAACCGCGGCGGCCCGACTGAAGACGCCGTAGCAGCTACGAACGAAAGGCGGCTCCTGCGCATCATCGACCTGAGCCGTGCAGGCGGCGACCGAAGGCGCTGACACTGAAGCGGACGGGTGCGTTTTCGTTACGCCGGCACAGGCGGCGAGGGCGGACGTGCAGAGAAACGTTCCTAGCCAGCGCCGAACAAGCCTGAGGCGGCTCAAGTCGCGGAACTCAGGCACGCTCGGGAAAGATCGAGAGCAACCCGGCGGGCGAGGCATCGCAGCGCCCTCGCTCGGTGATAAGGCCGGTGACGAGCCGCGCCGGAGTTACGTCGAACGCAGGGTTCGCGGCACTGCTGCCAGGTGGCGTCACCTGAATGGTCGCCATCGACCCGTCGGCGGTTTGACCGGTCATCAAAGTGACCTCCGTGGCGGACCGCTCCTCGATTGGAATTTCCGCCACGCCGTCGGTGATGGTCCAGTCTATGGTGGTAGACGGGAGCGCCACCCAGAAGGGCACGCCGTTGTCCCGTGCCGCCAGAGCCTTGAGGTAGGTGCCGATCTTGTTTGCCGCGTCCCCAGCGCGCGTCACGCGGTCGGCGCCGACGATGACGAGATCGACATCGCCGTGCTGCATCAGGTGACCGCCGGCGTTGTCGGCAATGACCGTGTGCGGAACCCCATGGCTGCCAAGTTCCCAGGCGGTGAGCGATGCGCCCTGGTTCCGCGGCCGCGTCTCATCCACCCAGACATGGATATCGATGCCTGCGTCATGAGCCATATAGATCGGCGCCAGAGCAGTGCCCCAATCAACCGTCGCGATCCAGCCGGCATTGCAATGCGTCAGAACGTTCACCGGCTTGCCCGGCTTCTGCGCGGCGCGGATGAGGTCGAGGCCAAAGCGTCCGATCGCTTCGTTCTGAGCGACATCCTCGTCCGCGATCTTAGCCGCTTCGTCATAGGCGACTGCCACCCGATCAGGAACGCGTGTGTTGCGCAGCCGGGTCAGCATGCGGTCGAGCGCCCATTGCAGATTGACGGCCGTCGGACGTGTGGCGCCGAGCATCGCTGCGTCCCGCTCCATCGCATCCGTGGAGGGATCGGTCTCAGCGCAAGGCAAAGCCCATAGGCCGCAGCAGCGCCGATCAGCGGCGCGCCCCGCACCTGCATCGTGCGGATTGCAGTCGCCATCTCCTCTGCGGTTGCTATCCGGAGGATGCTTAACGACCAGGGAATTCTGGTCTGGTCGATGATGTGGACGGCCCAGCCGTCCTCATCCAGCCAGATGCTGCGATAGGGGACACCGTCGATTTTCATGGCGCGCTAACTCTATGCTGACTGGGATGTGACGCGGTGATGAAGCACCGCAATGAGCGTGAAAAGCCGCCGCGCGGTCGCGAGGTCGATTTCGACTTTGCTCTCCAGCCTTGCGGCGACAAGGGCCGCTCCCTCATTGTGAAGGCCGCGCCGGCCCATATCGATCGCCTGAATTCGAGCCTCACGCCCGTCCTGAACCGCCGTGGCATAGCTATCCAGCATCATAACGTAGTCTTTGATGAGACGCCTCAATGGCCCGAGCGCCAGCCCGATCAGTGTGATCGGCTGCATAGCCTCGTCGCGAATGTCGAACAGCAGCCGCCCGTCGCGCACGGAGAGCGTCAATACGAAGGGACCAAGCCCCGCTCCGCGTGGGGCGAAGAAGTTGCCGTGCTCCAGATCGAGAACCGCCTGCGCGCGATCGGCCTCGATCATCGGCGGCAGATCACCGGGCGAACTATCGTGCAGAAGGACCCGCGACAGGTGCGGGACGGGCAGATTATCGGCCGTCATCGGTATTGCCACGCAGCTCCATGACAATCCTTGTCAGCCTGGAACGGCCCTTGAACAAGAGTTCCTCCCCGCAGGGCAGCAAGCAGCGAGCCTTGCCGTGGCGCACGGCAACAGTCGAGCCGGATACCGGCCAGGCGCGCATGGCCTGCGCACCGTCCGGTCGCTCTGAAATCGCGCGGCTGATTACTGACATCGTGTCGTCGCCCATGAATGTTAGCGGCAGATCGTTGGCCCGAACCACACTCGCAAACCTGGCAGGTCGTCCCGGGGCAGCATTTGTTCCTGGAACAGACGCTGTTCTAGAAGAAGTCGGAGCCCGAAGGAAGCAGCGCCGGCCGGGCGGCTCTTGCGACTCGGGTTCTACAACATGCTTCCGGGGCAACATGACCGCATGCACACGACAGAGTTATCGGGCAGCAGCCTGAAACGCCCGTTTTTCATAAACAGCGACGCATGCGCCGAGGTGCACCCGCCGGCCGACCGCGCGGGCTCAGGTAATTTCAGGATCTACCTGACGGGCGCATCGAATCTGTAGATCAAGGTGGTGTGCGTTGACGCGTCTCATCAGCGCGCGGCGGTGGAACCTACTACCCGCTCGAAATAAAAATGCACAAACGAGAGTGATCGCAGCGCCTTTTTCTTGACAGTTCGATTTGAGACTTGAGATAGCGGGATGCTGTCCGGCTCCGCGCGTCGCGTCGGTTGCACGGTCGGCGAGGCAGAGGGGTTACGACTATCCGGTGGTGCCGCATCAAGAAGATGCAAACCCTCAGGTGCGTTCCACGGGAGAGGTGCCCGGGAAAGAAATCTCGGGGCGATCATTGTCTGCAGCGGTGAGACGTTTTGTTGGCGGGCCTGGTTGCCGGAGCGATGCACGCCACTGTCGAGAGAAGAAGAGTGCCGACGACCGGCCGAAACGCCCGGTCGGTGAATGACCAACACATCAACGAGACAGAAGGAGTGATGCTGTGAGCAAGGACAACACGGGCGAGACGGGGTCTACCCCGCGCGCCCAGGCGATGGCAGTCAGGGCGTCAACGCGCCGCGCACCGGCTAAACGTGGCGCTACCGCGACGAAAGCCAGCAGCACGCGGAAGACCGCGACAAAGCCCGCTTCCAAGACCACGAAGGCTGCAGCGAAGCCCGTCAAGACACCGGCACGGGCTGCGGCAAAGAAAACGACCACTGCACGCAAGCCGGCAGCCACGAAGTCTACGGCGACCGCCAGCCGGCGCGGCACGGCGACGAAAACTGTGGCGTCCCGCAAGCCTGCGGCGCGCTCCGCAACATCACGCACCGCCACATCGCGCAAGGCCGCTCCCACGACCAAGCGCGCTGCTGCGAAAACGACGACGACGGCTCGCAAAACTGCCGCCACGCGCAAGCCAGCGACGAGTACGGCTCGCAAGACGGCGACCGCACGCAAGCCTGTCGCCGCTGCGCGCAAGCCTGCAGCAGCCGCACGCAAGATGTCGACGCCACGCAAGACCGCGACCGCTGCCCGCAAGACGACGGCCGCGTCCGCCCGCAAGTCGCCGGCGAGCACACGGAAGACGCCCGCGACCACGCGTTCGACTGGCACGACACGGAAGGCAGCTCCCGCTCGTAAACCGGCGACACGGACACCGGCAACCGCCCGTAAGTCTGCGGTTGCAAAGAAGACGGTCACCCGCGGCCGCCGGTCCGCGGCCATGCCCGTGATCGACGACGTGCAGGAGCCAATGGTGGAAACCTCGGCTTCATTCCACGAGGAAAGCAAGCCTAAGACGCGACGCCCGCGCAAGCCGAAGCAGGAGAGCATGCCCGTCATCGACAGCGACGACGGCGAGGCTGACGAGCACGAAGACGGTTCCGACAACGAGTAGTTGCGGCTTCGGCAGCACGTATGCGGCGGCACGGCGCCGTCGCCATGCGTGCTGCCTCTTCGGCTGGTTGGCTAATCATCGGCGACCGGCTCTCCGTCGCCGATATCTATCTAAGAGCGTTTCTTAACTGGCCGTAAGGAGCTTGGCGAAGCGTGTTCCCTGCTCGGCCCAAGTCGGGAAGGCACGGCCCGCTTGCCATGCCGCTTCAGCGAGCGCCTGCCGCAACGGGAGGCTGAAAACGAGACGCCTCAGCCCCTTCGAAAGTTGCACGAAGTCGCCGCTGTCGACGATCACGCTCCCCTCGTTGGGGATGACCTCGGGAGCCGCAGCTCCTTTGGTGACGGCGAGGGGGAGGCCCCGGCGCACGGCCTCCGCAACCGCCATCCCGTAGCCTTCAAAGCGACTGCCGGAGACGAAGATGTCGGCGTTTCGCCAAAGCGCCTCCAGTTGGTCCGGAGCACAAGCGCCAGCGAAGACGACACGATCGGCAAGACCGGTCTCCTCCACCAGCGACTGAAGCGCTGCCGCATGAGCCGGGTCGATCCCGCCGTCGCCACAGATCGTCAGCATCCAGTCGAGGTCGGGAAGTCCCGCCAACGCGCGCAGGACGGTGTCGTGGCCCTTGCGGGGGATAAGGCTGCCAATAGCGAGCAGGCGGCATATGCGGCCGCCGGAGCCTATGCTGCGGGCCGCCTGTGCAATGCCCGGTGTGACCACGTCGACCGCCTTCGGTGGCACGGCCAGCGCCGCCAGCACATCGCTGCGGGTGGTCTCGCTCGGCACCACGATCCGGGCAAGCCGAGGAAGAACCCGCCGCTCGATAGCCGCGAAACAGTCGCGCTCAGCCTCGGACAGTTGTGGTTCGAGAGACATCAGGTGATGCACCATCCCGACGGCGCCGGCCCTCTGCAGGTGCTCCTCCAGCCCGTCGAAGGCGTAGAGGCAGAAGCCGTCTATCACCGGTAGATCATCGGGCCTCCGACCCCGATGGGCGCGCCACAACTCCCGGGCCGAGGCCCGCGCCGCTGCGTCGGGCCCCGGGTGGGCGCCGGCAACGGGCGCCATCGTCACATCCTGCCCGAGGCTACGGAGCTGTTCGGCGAGTTGCGTGTCGAAGACGATAGCGCCGGTCGTCGGCGGAAAATCACCGGGGATAAAGAACGTCACGGTCATGGAGGCAGCACCGGCGTCGCCGTTCGCATCAGGACCGTCAGACTTTCAGATGGTCGGGGATAGTAAAGCCCAGGTGATGCGGGATGCTCCAGACCTCCTTGATCGCGCGGATACGGCGAAAGCCGGCGCGTTCGTAGGCTGGCAGGGCACGCGGATGATCGGCCGTGCACGTGTTGACAGTCATGCCTCGGATCGGACCCGACCAGGCATTGGCGATGGCATGTTGCAGGAATGCAGCGCCGAGACCGCGGCCGATGGCGTGAGGCATCAACCCAAAGTAGTTCAGATTAATGTAGGGCCAAGACGTGGCGTCCAATTCATAGAAGCCGGCCTCTTCGCCATCGAGATAGAGGACGTGAACCGCCACCTGCGGGTTGCGGAGAACCGACGCGAGTTCCGCGTCGGGCATGACACGCCTCAGCCACCAGAGGTGAGGGTGGCCGACCTTCATCTGCAAAACGCGGTATTCGTCGTTCGTGGGAAAGCGAACCCGACGAACCTGGGCATTGGCGGGAAGCACGGGATGAGGGCCCGGCTGGCGCTCCGTCATGCGAAGGAAGGTCACCGTGACGCCGACACGCGTTACCGCCTCGGTGTCCCTCATCCCATTGCCTCGAGCCTTGCCCAACATAGCGCCCAGCACGCTCAGTCGTCCAGGAAGCTGCGGAGCTTTCGGCTGCGGCTAGGGTGCTTCAGCTTGCGCAGCGCCTTCGCCTCGATCTGCCGGATGCGCTCACGGGTCACGTTGAACTGCTGGCCGACTTCCTCGAGCGTGTGGTCGGTATTCATGCCAATGCCGAAGCGCATCCGCAGCACACGCTCCTCACGTGGCGTAAGGCTCGAGAGTACACGGGTCGTCGCCTCGCGCAGATTGGCCTGGATCGCGGCGTCGAGCGGGATGACCGCGTTCTTGTCCTCGATGAAATCCCCGAGATGGCTGTCTTCCTCGTCGCCGATCGGCGTTTCGAGGCTGATCGGCTCCTTGGCGATCTTGAGAACCTTGCGGACCTTCTCGAGCGGCATCCCGAGCTTCTCGGCCAGTTCCTCCGGCGCCGGTTCGCGGCCAATCTCGTGCAGCATCTGCCGAGAGGTACGGACGAGCTTGTTGATCGTCTCGATCATGTGGACCGGAATGCGGATCGTGCGCGCCTGGTCGGCAATGGAGCGCGTAATGGCCTGGCGAATCCACCATGTCGCATAAGTGCTGAACTTGTAGCCGCGCCGGTATTCGAACTTATCGACCGCCTTCATCAGCCCGATATTGCCCTCCTGAATGAGGTCCAGGAACTGCAATCCGCGATTGGTATATTTTTTGGCGATCGAAATCACGAGACGCAGATTAGCCTCGATCATCTCCTTCTTGGCGCGCGCGCTGTCCCGCTCGCCGCGGCTCACCGTCATGTAGACGCGGCGGAACTCCTCGATTGGAAGGCTGGCGTCGTTGGCAATGGCGCCGATCTGGCCCCGCAACTCGCCGATCTGCTCACCGTGCTTGGCGACGAACAGCTTCCAGCCCTTGCCGTTGAGGCCGCCCATGCGTTCGATCCAGTTCGGGTCGAGTTCGCTCCCGCGGTACTCCTTCAGGAACTCGTCGCGCGGCACCTTGCAGGATTCTGCGAGGCGCAGAAGCTGTCCCTCCAAGGCCGTCAGCCGCTGGTTGAGTTGCTTGAACTGCGCCACCAGTTCCTCGATGCGGTTGTTGTGCAGACGGACCTGCCGCACCTTCGCCACGAGTTCTTCGCGCTGCTTGGCATAGCTCTTCTCGGAGCGGAGGTTCATCTCCTCGCCACTCGTCATCGATTCCAGGCGCTTGTGCTGCACCTTGTGCAGCTTTTTGTAGAGCGCCTCGATCTCCTCGAAAGTTGCCAGCACGTCGGGCTTCAGCTTCTCCTCGAGCGCCGACAACGAGAGGCTGCTGCCCTCGCCTTCTTCCTCGTCGCTGTCGTCGACCGCGTCGAACGCCGGAGGAGAGGGATCGGGCTCGTCGCTCTCGCCCTCGGCGGGGGGATTGCCCATGCCCTGCGTCGCCTCGAGGTCGATTACGTCGCGCAGGAGGATCTTGCCGGTCTTCAGCGCCTCGTGCCAGGCGACGATCGCGCGGAAGGTAAGGGGGCTTTCGCACAACCCCCCGATCATCATGTCACGACCGGCCTCGATGCGCTTGGCGATCGCGATCTCGCCTTCGCGCGACAACAACTCGACGCTGCCCATCTCGCGCAGGTACATGCGCACGGGATCGTCCGTGCGTCCGGCAGTTTCAGCATTGATGTTACCGCTCTGCTCGGTCGCCTCCTCGTCCTCGGCCTCGAGGGGCTTGGGAGCGACCGCTTCGCCTTCTTCGCTTTCCTCGCTCTCGACGACCTGGATGCCCATCTCGCTGAGCATCGACATCACGTCCTCGATCTGCTCGGAGCTGTTCTGCTCGGGCGGGAGGACCGCGTTAAGTTCGTCGAAGGTAATGTAGCCGCGTTCCTTGCCCTTCGCGATAAGCCGCTTGACCGCGCCGGATTGCGTATCGAGCGTGGTCTCGCTATCGGTGTCGGGGGCGGGTGCCTCGGCAGTCGTAGTGGGCTTCGTTGCCATCATTCACACCTCTCCGACGTGGGTACGCTCGTCTTTGTCCAGCCTCGTGACCGAGGCGTCAGTCTGGTCGTCGTGCCCGTCATCATGCGGTCGCATCCATCTCTCCGCGGCGGACGCGGTCCCAAGATAAGGTGAGCGCGATCAGTTTGCGCTGGTTGATCTCGGTGGGGTCGGCCACGAAGTCCCGCTCAGCTAGCTTGAGGTCCGCCTCGATATGGGGCCCGCGCATGAAACCGTAAATCTGCCACCAGTGAGAGGCCGCTTCAGCGGGTGCCGCACCCGGCATCGCACAGGCCGGCAGCGGACGCGCGTCAAGGACGGCTGACACCATCGTATCGTATCCGAGCCGGCGGAGATGGGCGTTCAACGCTTCCGAGTCAAGAACGGGATGGGTGTCCAACCATGCTCGCAGCGCATCGCGCAAGTGCGCAAGCTCGTGGGGCAGGTCCAGCATGTCGAAGGGCTCCTCGAGATCTGGGAGGAGATCGGGATGCGTGAGGAGAATAGCGAGCAATACGCGCCCGCGCTCCGCATCCTGCGTCTCTTCACTCACCCTGGGCCGCGGCCCAATCGGCACCGGCGGTGGTTGATTGCCGCGAAATGGTGAGCCACTGGCGCGCCGCTGGACATTGCGTCCAGAGGAACTTGCCGAAGCCGCACGGAATTCCTGGAACCAGCGCCCTGTGAGGGTTGCACGGTAGGTCTCCCCGAGTGCGCGATCAGGGATGGCGCGCGCGATCTCCTGCAGGCGATTCTTGAACGTCGCCCAGCCTTCGTTCGAGATCGGGCCGACCTCATCCTTAATGAGGCCGTAAATGGCAGCTCCGAGATCGTCCCGCGCGAGTTCGTCCGTCATCCCCTGCCGCCCGCGGCGGCCGACGACAGTGTCCGGATCCTCGCCCTCCGGAAGAACGACGATGCCGATGCTGCGTTCCGGCGCTAGCCGCGGAAGCGCCAGGCCGATCGCCCGACGACCGGCTCGGCGGCCAGCGGCATCTCCATCGAAGCAGAAGACCGGACGTTCATCCTGCTGCCACAGCGCATCCATCTGCTCGGGAGTGATGGCGGTGCCAAGCGGTGCCACGGCAGGGACACCTGCCTGGGAGAGCGCGATCACGTCCATGTAACCCTCGACCACCACCAAACCCTGTCGCCGCCCTGTGCCATCGCGCTTCGTTATCTTTGCGAGGTCGCTCTTCGCAAGATCGAGGCCATACAAGGTGCGGCGTTTCGAGAACAAAGCCGTTTCGGGTCCGTTGAGATATTTCGGCTGTCCCTCACCCATTATCCGGCCACCGAAACTGATCACGCGTCCACGCGGATCGCGGATCGGGAACATCACCCGCCCGAAAAACAAATCGATGGCGCGGCCATCTTCCGGCTGCTTCGTCAACCCGGCCTCAGAGAGCTGGCGTGGCTCGACCCCCGCTCGCGCCAGATCTGCCGCCAAAGCGCCGCGCCCCGCGCCCGAATAGCCAAGACCGAAGCGGCTGATCGTTTCGTCCGTGAGGCCGCGGCGCCGGAGATAGTCGAGCGCCGGCCGCCCCTCGGGCGTCGCAAGCCGCGCCTCGAAGTTTTTGGCCGCCAGTGCCAGCACCTCATGCAGGTCCGTTCGCCGACGCTCGGCGGCGACGGCGTCCGGCGATGCACGCGGCACTTCGAGCCCGGCCTCGGCGGCGAGCGTCTCGACCGCCTCCATGAAACCGGCGTTCTGCGTCTGCATGACGAAGCCGATGGCGTCGCCATGCGCGCCGCAGCCGAAGCAGTGGTAATGGTCGGCATAGACGTAGAAGGACGGCGACTTCTCGTTGTGGAAGGGGCAGCAACCTTTCCAGTCGCGGCTGGAGCGCGTCAGCTTCGTCCGTCGCCCGATAAGCGCCGGAAGCGGCGTTCGAGCACGCAATTCATCGAGAAAGGACGGTGGAAGCGCCATACGCTTGGGTTAACCTGCGAGCGCCGCTTTCACAATCGCGCCGATGCGGCCCATGTCGAGCGCCGCACCATATTGCGACTTCAGCGCGGCCATGACGCGGCCCATGTCCTTGGAACCCGTCGCGCCCGTAGCAGCAACAGCTTGCGCCGTAGCTGCACGCATCTCTTCCTCGTTCAGAGCCCGCGGCAGAAATTCCTCGATGACGGCAATTTCCGCCTGTTCCTTGGCCGCAAGCTCGGGACGACCGCCTTTCTCGTAGAGCTCGATCGCCTCCCGGCGTGGCTTGATCATGCCCCGCAGCAGAGCAAGCACGTCCTCATCGGCTATGCGATCGACGCCCTTAGGGCGAGCGGCGATGTCGGCATCCTTTAGCTTGGCCATGATCAGGCGGATGGCGGAGAGGCGCTCGGCCTCGCCCGCCTTCATGGCGGACTTCATCGCGGCGCTGATGTCGTCTCTGATGCTCATGGTCCATCTCCAACTTCGGGAAGTTTTTTACCATTCCCAGTGGCAGCATTGAAATGGGAAAAATCTTCCCGTATGTGGACGGCATGCCCCTACAGGTCAATGACATCGTCCAGCGCCTCGGTGGTCCAGAAGCCGCGGCCCGCCTCACCCATGTCAGTGCCGAAGCGCTGCGCAAGTGGAAGCAGTCGGGCGTCATCCCGTCGAAGCATTGGCGGACCATCATCGCCGCCACCGGCCTTTCCCTGGGCGATATGCCCGGCGGCCCGTTTGCCCTCGCACCGAAGGACAGCCCGATCATGCCGGATGCGCCCGACCCTGCCGCGAACACCGACGTGCCCGAGGGGGCGACCGCCGTGCTTGTTCTGTCGGACGGCAGCCTGTGGTGGGGCCGGGGCTTCGGCGCGCACACCCTGCCGGGCAGCGGCCGGGTCGGTGAGGTTTGCTTCAACACGGGGATGACCGGCTACCAGGAGACGATGACGGACGCCTCGTTCGCCGGGCAGATCGTCACCTTCACCTTTCCCCATATCGGCAATGTCGGCGCCAATCCGCAGGACGACGAGGCGACGACGCCCGCTGCTCTCGGCCTCATCACCGCCCAGGATATCACCGAGCCGAGTAACTGGCGGGCGCGGCACGGCTTCCTGGACTGGCTGCGGGCGATGGACCTCCCCGGGATCGGCGGCATCGATACGCGGGCGCTGACGATGCGCATCCGGGACGGCGGCGCGCCCACTGGAGTTCTGTGCTTCCCAGCCGACGGACGCTTCGACATCGCAGCGCTGCGCGCCCAGGCCCAGGCCTGGCCTGGGTTAGAGGGGATGGATCTCGCGAAAAGCGTCTCCTGCACCCAAACCTACGAGTGGGACGAGACGGTCTGGCAGTGGGGCGAGCCACCCCAGCCTGAAGATGGCGGCCACCAGCATGCGCCGCGCCATCATGTCGTCGCCGTGGATTACGGAGCCAAGCGCAATATCCTGCGCAGCCTCGCCTCCGCCGGGTGCCGGGTGACGGTCGTGCCGGCGACAGCGACCACGGAAGAAATCATGCGCCACAAGCCCGACGGCGTGTTCCTGTCGAACGGCCCTGGCGACCCGGCTGCCACGGCCGTCTATGCCGTGCCCGCCATTCAGGGCGTGATGGCGCAACGGGTGCCGATCTTCGGCATCTGTCTCGGCCACCAGTTGCTCGCCCGCGCTCTGGGTGCCGAAACCTACAAGCTAGACCTCGGCCATCGCGGGATGAACCAGCCGGTGAAGGATCTTGCAACCGGGCGCGTCGAGATCACCAGCCAGAATCATGGCTTCGCGGTCGACGAGAAAACGCTGCCCGAGGGGGTGACCGTCACGCATGTCAGCCTGTTCGACGGGAGCAACGAAGGGATCGCGGCGCCGATGCAGCGCGCCTTCTCGGTGCAATACCATCCCGAGGCGAGCCCGGGCCCGAGCGACAGCCACCATCTGTTTCATCGCTTCACGGCGATGATGGACGCCGAGCCTGCTGCCGGGGAGGGCTGAGACATGCCGAAACGCACCGACATCCGCTCGATCCTCATCATCGGCGCGGGGCCCATCGTCATCGGGCAGGCCTGCGAATTCGATTATTCCGGTGCGCAGGCGTGCAAGGCGCTGCGCGAGGAGGGCTACCGGGTCATCCTCATCAACTCCAATCCTGCGACGATCATGACGGACCCGTCACTGGCCGACGCGACCTATATCGAGCCGATCACGCCCGAGATCGTCGAGCGCATCATCATGCGCGAGAAGCCGGATGCGCTGCTGCCCACAATGGGCGGCCAGACCGCATTGAACACGGCATTGGCGCTGGCCCGCTCAGGCGCGCTGGCGCGATTGGGTGTGGAGCTGATCGGTGCGAAGGCCGAGGTCATCGACCGCGCCGAGGACAGGCTGAAATTCCGCGACGCGATGACGGAGATCGGCATCGAAAGCCCGAAGAGTGCAATTGCCCACAGCTTGGCTGAGGCGCGCGCGGCGCTGGCGGAAGTGGGGTTGCCTGCCGTCATCCGGCCGAGCTTCACGCTGGGCGGCACGGGCGGCGGCATCGCCTACAACAAGGCTGAGTTCGAGCGGATCGTCACGGGCGGACTGGAAGCCAGCCCGACAACCGAGGTGCTGATCGAGGAAAGCGTGCTCGGCTGGAAGGAGTACGAGATGGAGGTCGTGCGCGACAGCGCCGACAACTGCATCATCATCTGCTCGATCGAGAACGTGGACCCGATGGGAGTGCATACCGGCGATAGCGTGACCGTCGCCCCCGCGCTGACGCTGACCGACAAGGAATATCAGCGTATGCGCGACGCGTCCGTCGCCTGCCTGCGGAAGATCGGCGTCGACACCGGCGGATCGAACGTTCAGTTCGGCCTCAACCCCGCCGACGGTCGCATGGTCATCATCGAAATGAACCCGCGCGTTTCGCGGTCCTCGGCGCTCGCATCCAAGGCGACAGGTTTCCCGATTGCCAAGATCGCCGCGAAGCTGGCTGTGGGCTACACGCTCGACGAGCTGAGAAACGACATTACCCGAACAACGCCGGCAAGCTTCGAGCCCACGATCGATTATGTCGTCGTGAAGATCCCGCGCTTCACCTTCGAGAAGTTCCCAGGAACGCCAGCCTTACTCTCCACCAGCATGAAGTCGGTAGGCGAGGCGATGGCGATCGGACGCTCCTTTGCCGAGGCACTGCAGAAAGGGCTGCGAAGCATGGAGACCGGCTTCTCGGGCCTCGACGAGATAGAGGCTCCGGGAGATGGTTCGGAGGAGGCATATCGCACTGCGCTCTCCGCACCCCGGCCGGATCGGCTGGTCATGGCGGCGCAGGCGATCCGCGCCGGGCTCAGCCTCGAGGAGATCCACGACTGCTGTAAATTCGATCCGTGGTTCCTGGGAGAGCTCAAGCGGATCGTCGATGCGGAGCGTGTCATTCGCGCGCAAGGGCTGCCGCAAACGGCGCTCGGCTTGCGGCGTGTGAAGGCACTTGGCTTCTCCGATCAGCAACTGGCCAAGCTCAGCGGCCAAAGCCCGGCGGCCGTTGGTGAGTTGCGTTCCCGGCTCGGCGTCCGCCCGGCGTACAAGCGCATCGACACCTGCGCCGCGGAGTTCGCCTCCGCCACACCTTATATGTACTCAACCTACGAAACGGGCTTCGGGGCCCCCGTATGCGAAAGCAGTCCGACGGACCGGCGGAAGGTCATCATTCTCGGCGGCGGACCGAATCGCATCGGGCAAGGCATCGAGTTCGACTATTGCTGCGTCCACGCATCCTATGCGCTGAAGGAAGCCGGGTTCGAGACCATCATGGTCAACTGCAATCCGGAAACTGTCAGCACGGACTACGACACTTCGGATCGTCTCTATTTCGAACCGCTCACCGCCGAGGACGTCATCGCGCTCATACGTCGTGAGCAGGATAATGGCACCGTCCTCGGGTGCATCGTGCAATATGGTGGGCAAACACCGCTGAAGCTTTCGCAGTCGCTGGCCGCCGCAGGTATTCCGCTTCTTGGCACAAGCGCCGACGCTATCGACATCGCCGAGGACCGCGAGCGCTTCCAGGTGCTGCTGCATAAGCTCGGCCTGCGCCAACCGGAGAACGGCATCGCGCGGTCGACCGAAGAGGCCGAGGCAATCACCGAGCGCATCGGCTTTCCGGTCGTCATCCGGCCAAGCTACGTGCTCGGCGGGCGCGCGATGGAAATCGTGCATGACCGCACGCAGCTCGCCCGCTACATGCGCGAGGCGGTCCGTGTCTCCGGCGAGAACCCCGTGCTCATCGACCGGTATCTGAACGACGCCATCGAGGTCGATGTGGATTGCATCGCCGACGGCGAGCAGGTGTTCGTCGCGGGTGTCATGGAGCATATCGAGGAAGCCGGCATTCACTCGGGCGACAGTGCCTGTTCGCTGCCGCCCTATTCGCTGTCGCCGGCGATCGTCGAGGAGCTCAAGGCCGAGACGGTCGCGATGGCGCGTGCGCTTAACGTGATCGGCCTCATGAACGTGCAATATGCCATCAAGGACGGGACGATCTACGTGCTGGAGGTCAATCCCCGCGCCTCCCGCACCGTGCCGTTCGTCGCCAAGGCGACGGGAGTAGCAATCGCCAAAATCGGCGCCCAGGTGATGGCGGGCGCAAAGCTCGCCTCCTTCGATCTGGCGGATCATGCCGGAGGCCCACACGTCGCCGTGAAGGAGTCTGTCTTTCCCTTCGCGCGCTTTCCTGAGGTCGACACTATCCTGGGTCCGGAGATGAAATCCACCGGCGAGGTCATGGGGCTCGATACAAGCTTCGCCCGCGCCTTCGCCAAGGCGCAGCTTGGCGCCGGAGTGCGCTTGCCGATGACCGGCTCGGTCTTCCTGTCGGTCAAAGACTCTGACAAGGCGGCTCTCGTGCCTTTGGCGCGGCGGCTCACGGAGATGGGCTTCGGCATCATAGCCACTCGCGGCACGGCGGCGCGCATCCGTGAGGCGGGGCTCGAGGTGAGGCAAGTTTCCAAAGTCCTGGAGGGCCGGCCGCATTGCGTGGACGCTATCCAATCCGGGGAGATCCAGATGGTGATCAACACGGCCTCGACGCCTCAATCCGTGAGCGACAGCTTTGACATCCGTCGCAGCGCCCTCACCCAGGGCGTGCCGCATTTCACCACCATTGCCGGTGCCAGGGCTGCCGTTCACGCCGTAGCGGCTATGAAATCTGGACCGCTTGATGTAGCGCCCTTACAGTCCTACTTTCGTTCCCCATTCTGAGTGCCTGCTGTCGACGCAGGGGCGATGGAGGTCGGGAGGCAGGAGCCGGATCATTCCGTGATCCGGCTTCGCTGTATTTATCAACACCAGTCCGAACGGACTGACGACTGCGAGGACACCGCGTGCAGAAATTTCCGATGACCGGGCCCGGCCTTGTTCGACTTGAGGCAGAGTTGCGCCAGCTGCGCAGCGAGGAGCGGCCAGCGGTTATTCGTGCCATCGCCGAGGCCCGAAGTCATGGCGACTTGAGCGAGAACGCCGAGTATCATGCAGCGCGGGAGCGTCAATCATTCATTGAGGGCCGCATCCAGGAGCTGGAGGAGATCGTGGGGGCGGCTGAGGTGATCGACCCAGCCACGTTGTCCGGTGAGCACGTGAAATTCGGCGCCCATGTCAAGCTGGTGGACGAGGAAACGGAGAAGGAGGCGAGCTATCAGATCGTCGGTGTCCACGAGGCCGACATCAAGCAAGGCCTGCTATCCGTGTCATCGCCGCTCGCCAAGTCTCTCATCGGCAAGAAGAAGGGTGACAGCGTTTCGGTGCCTGCCCCTGGTGGAGACCGTTCCTACGAGATCATCGCCGTCCGCTTCGGCTGACTGCCGGAGACATGACCCCCACCTTCGCCGACATCGAGGCGGCGGCAAACCGCATCGCCGGACGGGTATTGCGTACGCCGGCGGTGCGGAGCGATAGCCTCAGCCGCGCGACGGGGGCCGATATCGTCCTCAAGCTCGACAACCTTCAGGCGACTGGGGCCTTCAAAGAACGCGGGGCTGCCAACCGCTTGGCGCTGCTGACACCTGCCGAGGCGCAGCGCGGCGTGGTCGCCATGTCGGCTGGGAATCACGCGCAGGCAGTGGCGCGGCATGCGCATCTGTTGGGGGTTCAGGCTACCATCGTAATGCCGAAGTTCACCCCGACGACGAAGGTAACGCGCACGGCATCCTGGGGCGCACGGGTCGTGCTGCATGGCGAGATGCTGGCCGAGGCCGCGGCCCATGCGCATCACCTGGCGGAGACGGAGGGGCTGGTTTTCATCCATCCCTACGATGATCCGGGGATCATTGCGGGCCAGGGAACACTGGCCCTCGAACTGTTGCAGGATTTCCCGGATCTCGACGTGCTGGTGGTGCCGGTCGGCGGAGGTGGCCTGATCTCCGGCAGCGCCATCGCTGCGCTCGCGATGAAGCCGGACATCGAAATCTTAGGAGTCGAGGTAGAGGCCTATAGCGCCATGGCGCAGCGGCTTGCCGGAAAGCCCGTATCTGTCGGCGGCTCGACCATCGCCGAGGGCATTGCAGTTCGCGATGTCGGCGAGCTGCCCATGGCAATTCTGCGGGAACTGGGCGTTGAGGTGCTGCTGGTGCCGGAAGCCGCGATCGAGCAGGCGATCGCGTTGCTCGCTGAGGGTGCGAAGCTTGTTGCCGAGGGCGCGGGTGCAGCTGCCCTGGCCGCAGTCCTGCACTACCCCGATCGCTTTGTCGGGCGGAACGTCGGAATTCCAATTTGCGGCGGCAACATCGATCCCCGCATTCTCGCCAACACACTTTTGCGCAATCTTTTGCGAGATGGGCGGCTTGTGCGGCTCATCATGGAGATGCCGGATCGCCCCGGCATGCTTGGCGACATCTCAACCCGCATTGGCGACGAGGGTGGAAACATCATCGAGGTTGCGCATCATCGGCTGTTTACGTCTCCGACGGTGCAGGCGGCGCAGCTTGAGATCATGATCGAGGCGCGTGATGCCGCGCATGGCGCTTTCATCGAGTCAAAGCTGCGCGAGCGCTACATCGTCCGGCGCGCATAGTCTCGCCTGCCAGTTGCGACCGCGTCGCATAATCTTCAGCTGCTTCACGCTAACATTGATTGCCATTCATCACTGAAGCGAACGCGAGACGACTTCTTCACCTCCGGGTTCGTTGTTGGGTCAAGACGGCATATCTGCGTTGGGCAGTGGATTAAGTGAACTGCCGATGTTTCGGCTGGCGATCAGCATGAAACGGTTCGACCGTCTTATTCCGTTGGACGGCGATTTTTCTGCGTGAAATACGTATGGGCTTCATCACGGCAGCCGCGCTATCCTTGGCGCGTGGGGGAACTTCTTCCCCATCAATTTGATCCGGCGTTTGTACGCCTCACAAGTTTCGCTCTAGGGATCGCCGATGAAGGACAGACTTCCGCGGGCGACACTGGCCATGCCCGAATGGTCGGCAGGGAAGGAGAACGGGCGCCGGCCTACGATCCGTGACGTGGCGCGGCTTGCCGGTGTGGCTGTGAGCACTGTAAGTTACGTGGTCAATGGAACAGGCCAAGTCTCCGCCGAGACACGTCTTAAAGTCGCGAGCGCTATCGATGCCGTCCAGTACGAGCCGAACCTTCTAGCGCGCAACCTGAAAGCGGGACGGGCAGCCTCCATAGGGTTGATCGCGCCTGACCTCCTGAACCCATACTTTGCTTCCGTAGCGGCAGGCGTTCAAGACGTGGCGCAGTCACGAGACTTGCTTCTTGTTCTTTGCACAACGCAATCAACGCCCCGCTGGGAGGATTATTACAGTCAGGTGCTGCGCGCGCGTCGCGTCGACGGGCTGATCTTCTTGAGTGGTTCAGGCATGTTGACCCCATCCATCGTCGAACTCCTCCAGAAGGACAGCGTCGTTCTCGTCGATGAACGTCTTCCAGATCTGGCAGTGCCGACAGTGACCGCCACTAACCTTGCGGGGGCGCGGTCCGTCGCCGAGCATGTTCTGGCTCACGGCCACCGCCGTATCGGCATCATCAGCGGGCCGCCATCGCTCTGGACCGCGAGCCAAAGAATGGAGGGCTACCAGGAGGCGCTGGCCGCGCGGGGGATCGACCCCGGAGCCGCGCTTGTGGCCACCGGGGACTATCGACAGGATTCGGGATATGAAGGTGCGCGCCTGCTGCTTGACCGGCCGAAATCCGACCGCCCGACGGCGTTGATCTGTGCCAACGACCTCATGGCCGTTGGCGCCATGCTCTATTGCAGGGACACCGGCCTCCGCATCCCGCACGACATCAGCCTCTGCGGTTTCGATAACATTCCTCTGGCGGGGCTTATCGAGCCTGGCCTGACCTCCGTCGACCAATGCGGACGCAGCTTGGGCAAAGCGGCCTGCCGTCTGCTGCTCCGCTTGATTTCGCCGCAAGAGGACGACACCGACTCGATCGATTTGGACTATCCGACGAGGTTGGTGATCCGCGCTTCGGTTGGACCCCCGCCGCAATAACATTGCCAGTTGACCCTGATGCCGATTCTGCGGCTCGTCGCCGGGAAAGGCCAGGTGGCGATGCAAGCAGCGATTCGGGACGACATATCTCTTCAGGCGACAGGTGCCGGGATGCTGGCGGCCTTCGTCGGGTTTGGTTCCTCATTCGCCGTGATCATTCGCGGCGTGACTGCCGCCGGAGCAAACCCTGCTCAGGCAGCGTCAGGTCTGCTGGCGCTCTGCGTCATGACCGGGATCTGCGGCATTTTACTTAGCCTCAGGACGCGCATGCCGATCATTGTGGCGTGGACAACGCCGGGAGCCGCGCTGCTGGCAAGTGGGCCTCCCGTTCATGGCGGTTTCGGCTACGCGATCGGCGCGTTCCTGATTGCCGGCATGCTGATCATCCTGGCGGGGCTTTGGCCGGCGATGAGCCGGGCTGTCGGGGCAATCCCGCGCTCGCTCGCAAGCGCCATGCTGGGCGGGATCGTCTTTGGTCTCTGTCTCGCGCCTGTTCTGGGGCTTCAGGAAAAGCCCGGCTTTATCGTCATCATCCTTGTGGTCTGGGTGGTCGTGGGACGGCTGAAGCGGGCGCTCGCGGTGCCGGCGGCGGTCGTGGTTGCGGTTGGCCTTGCAGCCCTCGATCTGCATGGCGGAGCGGCGCTGTCCCTGAAGCCGCAACTTGTTTGGGTAACCCCCCGTTTTTCGCTTTCGACGATCGTGAGCCTCGCCATACCGCTGTTCGTCGTCACCATGGCCGGGCAGAACATTCCCGGCTTCGCGGTGCTCAGCATGAACGGATACCGTCCCCGACATGCAACTCTATTGGGGGCGACAGGTCTCGCCACCGTGCTGGTGGCACCCTTGGGTGCAATCCCGATCAACTTGGCGGCCATCACAGCTGCGATGTGTGCAAGCCACGAAGCCCATGCCGATCCGCGCCGCCGCTGGTGGGCCAGTGCCGTCGCCGGTGGCGTCTACGTGGTGATTGGCCTGTTCTCAGGACTGATCACGACCTTCATTGCGCGCTCGTCGCCGGTGCTGATCACGGCCGTAGCCGGTATCGCGCTCTTTGGCGCGCTGGGAAGCGCGGTAGCCGGAGCCACGGCTGAGCCGAGGGAGCGCGATGCAGCGATGGTGACCTTTATCTTCGCGGCGTCAGGATTTCGCATTTTGGGCATCGGCGGCGCTTTCTGGGGGCTACTGGCGGGCGGTGCGATCTTGGCCGCGCAGACCCATAGACGCGGAAGAGATAGCTAAGATATATCTTTACTCCGATGTGTTTCGATATATCTTCGAGTTGTCGAAAACTGAGGAGACGACATGTTTGGACGTTGGAGAGATGAGAGCAGCGACACGGGCCGACGCTTTGTGCGCGAGGATGGCAGGTCGGGGGGGGATGATCGTGGCCGGCACCGAGGTGGGCACCATGGCGGGCCAGGGCACCATGGATTTCGTGAGGGAGGTGGTGGTCGCGGCCGGGTCTTCGATCAGGGTGAATTGCGGTTCGTGCTGCTCGCACTGATCGCCGAGGCACCGAGCCATGGCTACGAGATCATCAAAGCGATCGAGGATCGGCTGGGCGGCAGCTATAGCCCGAGCCCTGGCGTGATTTACCCGACGCTGACCCTGATCAACGAACTCGGCTTCGCGACTGTGAGCGAGAGCGGCGGTGGACGGAAGCTCTACACCATCACCGAAGAGGGAGGCGCCCATCTGGCCGAGAACAAGCCCGTGGTAGACGCTGTCTTTGCCCGCATGCAACGGGCCTCGGCCGCTACGGCGGGCGGACGGTCACCGCAGGTCGTGCGCGCTATCGAGAACATGAAAACGGCGCTCAGGCTGCGCCTTTCGCGCGGACCTCTCGGCGATACCGAGGCTCAGGCGATTGCCGATGCCCTGGATGCCGCGGCGCGCGCTATCGAGAGAGCTTGAGACGCGATCAATCGAGAAGGTTTACTGAGATGGATGAAGTTAAGAATGTCACCGAACTACATTCCGTATCGTGGTGGGAAACGGGGAACGCGGCGCGCTACATGGCGCAACTCTGCAAGCACTTTGCGCACAAGCTGCCGGTGACGCTCAACGAGCGTGACGGCCAGATCGTCTTCACCGCGGGTGTCTGCGATGTGGCGGCGGACGAGACGGGCCTTCGGCTGCGGGCTTCGGCCGAGGACGAAGTGGGGCTGCAACAGGTTCAGTCGGTCGTGATCCGGCATCTTCAGCGTTTCGCTTTCCGGGAGATGAATGAGGAAGCGGCGGCTGCGATCGAATGGATGCGTGTTTCTCAGAGTCCGAGCTGATCAGCGAGATCCTCGAAGTCGCGCGCGATCACGTCCCAATCCTGCTCGGGGAGCAGGTCCGTAGCTTGCCCCGGACCGTGTTCCGCTGGGCGGGGGACGAAGACTATCTTCAGCCCGCAGGCGCGGCCCGCTGCGAGGTCGCTATTATGGGCGGCAACGAGGCCAATCTCCTCCGGCCGCATGCCGAGAACATCCGCCGTTCGCAGATACGATTCCGGCGTGGGCTTGTAAGCCTGGACGATCTCGGCTCCCAGGATGACATCCCACGGCAAGCCCGCGCGCTTGGCCATCTCGGTCAATAGAATGATGTTGCCGTTCGAGAACGGAGCGATCATGAAGCCGCTCCGAAGGCGCTGTAGCCCCGGCAAGGCGTCGGGCCATGGATCCAGCCGATGCCAAGCAAGATTGAGTTCGTCCAGAGCTGCGGCTGGCAAATTCGCGGGCTTGATGCCGAAATCCGGCAGTATCGCTTCCAGGTTCTCCCGATGGAGTACATCGAGACGCGTGAACGGACGCCGCCCGCTACGGACTTCTTCCATGGCCGGATTGTAGCGCTGGCGCCATGCATCGGCGAAGTCGCTCGGGTCGATGTCGTGCGCCGCATGCTGGATGAGGAAGGCAGCCGCCTCGCGAGCGACGCCGCTCCGCCAGTCGACGGTGGTCCCGAACGTATCGAAGATCAGGGCCCGGACGCGGTTCAGTGTCATCTGTATTGTTCTCCACGATCGGGTGCCCCTCGTCTTCCGATCGGCGCAGCCTCTTCGGACCGGAGACCGCAGTTCGAGGCAGAAATTGCGCCAGCAGCGTGTCCTAAGCTGCTTTAGCAGTCTCTGGCCAAACCAGATCAACTACGACAGGTACGTGATCTGATGGTTGCTCCGCTCCGCGCTCGTCCCGGTCCGGGGCGGCGGCGACCATACACTCCGCCAAACGCGGCGAAAGAAGTGCGAAGTCGATCCGCAAACCTCGGTCGCGCTCCCAGCAACCTGCCTGGTAGTCCCAGAAGCTGAAGGCCGGGGATGTCGGATGCAGCGCCCGAACCGCGTCCGTGAGGCCGTTATGAATAAGCCGCCTGAATCGCGCACGCGTCTCAGGCCGAAGCAGCGCATCGGTTGGCGGCAACGCACCGGCAGAGAAGTCCAAGGGCGAGGGACAAACGTTGAAGTCGCCGGTGACGACGAGGTCCCGGTCTTCCGCCAGCAACGCCTCGACACGGTCGCAGAGCGCATCCATCCAGGCAAGCTTGTAGGAATAACCAGCCTCTCCCCCGGAGTTACCGTTCGGCAGGTAGATGCCGATGACCGTCAGGCCCTCGGTCTCGACCTCGATGTAGCGGGCCTGCGAATCATCCGGCGTCAATCCGGGCAGGCTCCGGTGATGGATGACGATATTCCGGTGGGAGAGGGCGGCGACGCCGTTATATGCCTTTTGACCGACGACTTCGGACTTGTAGCCGAGGTCCGCGAATACTGCCGCCGGAAAAGCGTGAGCTTCGCATTTGATTTCCTGAAGCACGACGATATCGGGACGTACGCGCTCCAGCCAGCGCCTTACATGCGTCTGACGAACCCTAATCGAGTTAACGTTCCAGGTCGCGATACGCACGCCTCGTCGCCTGCCTCAGTCGATCGAGAAGCTGGTGCCGCAGCCGCAGGAGGAGGTGGCGTTTGGGTTTTTTATGGCGAAGTGCGCCCCCATGAGGGCGTCGGTATAATCCAGCTGCGCCCCGCCTAGCAGATCGAGACTGCCTGGGTCCACCAGAACACGGGCGCCTGCCTCTTCGATCACGAGATCGTCGGGAGCCGCCGGCGCCTCATCCAAATCGAACTTGTATTGGAACCCGCTGCATCCCCCGGCGAGAACAGCCACTCGTAACGCGGCCGGAGCTGGCTGGCTGCCCAATATCTCGGAGATGCGCGCCACGGCACGCTCGGTCAGGCCAAAATTCGACGTATGGGTGCTCATGCCCATACTATAGCGCGTCGAATCATCCGGTTGAAGGGCCGCCGTGCCGCCATGGAGCTTGCCCCCTATGCCGCCAAGGCAGAGACCTCACGCGGCCGCCTGATCCCTGAGCCGGACGGTGGCATGCGCGGCCCCTATCAGCGGGACCGCGACCGCGTGATCCACTCTACAGGCTTTCGCAAGCTGCAATACAAAACTCAGGTCTTCGTCAACCACGAGGGCGACTTCTATAGAACGCGCCTGACCCACAGCATCGAGGTCGCGCAGATCGCGCGATCTATCGCCCGGGCACTGCGATTGGATGAGGATCTGACCGAAGCCGTGGCGCTGGCCCACGACCTCGGTCACCCGCCCTTCGGTCATCCGGGCGAGGCTGGGCTGAACATGGCTTTGAAGGAATTCGGCGGTTTTGATCACAACGCTCAGAGCCTGCGCATCGTCACGCTGCTGGAAGCCCGCTACGCCGGGTTCGATGGGCTTAATCTGACCTGGGAAACGCTGGAGGGACTGGTTAAGCATAACGGCCCTATAACGTCCCCGACAGGCTACATCGCCGAGTTTGATGCTATCTATCCGCTTGAACTCTCCACGTATGCATCGGCAGAGGCCCAGGTTGCCGCGCTAGCGGACGACATCGCCTACCATAGCCATGATCTGGATGACGGGCTACGCGCGCATCTGTTCACCTTTGCCGACATTGAGGCGCTGCCGCTGGTGGGGGAATGCCTGGCGGAAGCCGGCGCAATGAAGCTTGGCTTGCCGGAAGGGCGGCTGAGGCATGAAACCATCCGGAGGGTGTTGGACCGGCTGGTCCGGGATGTCGTGGAGGAGAGCCGGACGATGCTCCAGCGTGTCGATCCGCAATCGGTCGATGATGTGCGTGCGGCGCCGGGCATGGTGATCGGCTTTAGCCGCCCGATGGCCGAGGCCAATCGGGCCATCAAGGCTTTCCTCTTTTCCCACATGTACCGACATTGGCGGGTGAACCGTATGGCGGCGAAAGCGCGGCGCGCGACTGCGGCCCTTGCGGCGCTGCTGCTGGAGGATCCCAGCCTGCTGCCAGATGAGTGGGGCGCGTGTGCCGGAGCCGCTGGCAGCCAGCGAGCCGCCGAGACGGTGCGGGACTACATAGCCGGCATGACCGATCGTTACGCCCGGGAGGAGTATCGCAGGTTGACCGACCTCGGTGTTCAAGGCTGATACGGGTTATGAGCCAGAATCTGTTTGCCTTCATGAGGGGTCATGTCGTGGAAGCGCTTCATGCGCTTGTACCACAACTAACATTCGAGCACTTGGCGCGTGTGGAGGTCACGCCCACACGAGACCCGGCGCATGGAGACATGGCGACCAACGCCGCCATGGTTGCGGCAAAACCCTCGGGCCATTCTCCGCGCGTGCTGGCCCAGTTGTTGGCTGAGCGCTTGGCAGCCAATCCGCTACTCGATAGCGCCGAGCCCGCTGGTCCAGGCTTTGTCAATTTACGGCTGAGCCCAGGCACGCTGCTCGACCAAATCCCTGTGATTCTCCGTGCGGGCGAATCATACGGGGACAGCACGGTTGGCGCCGGCGCCCGTGTAAATGTGGAATATGTCTCCGCCAACCCCACCGGCCCTATGCATATCGGCCACTGCCGGGGTGCTGTTGTGGGCGACGCGCTCGCGGGCGTCATGACCAAGGCCGGTTACGCGGTGACGACCGAATATTACGTCAACGACGCCGGGGGCCAGGTTCAGGCGCTGAGCTGGGCCGCCTACTGGCGCTATATGCAGGCCATCGAAAGCCCGATCACGGTGGAGCAATTTGAGGGCGCAACGCCAACCGGTCTCCAGTATCGGGGTGACTATCTTGTCCCCGTGGGACAGGCACTTGCCGATCAATATGGCACGACGCTCGCCACCGCCGAACTCGGCATCGCCGACCCGGTTTTGTGGTTCGACCGTGTGCGGGAACTGGCCCTGTCCATGATGATGACGGAAATCCGGGCTGACTTGGCGCTCCTCGGCGTCAGCCAGGCCGTTTTCTCTTCGGAACGGGCCCTTCTGGACCGTGGCGCTGTGGCTCGCGCAATCGAAATGCTCGACGCCAAGGGGCTGATCTACGAGGGAGTGTTAGAGCCGCCTAAAGGAAAGACGCCGGAGGATTGGGAGCCGCGGCCGCAAACACTGTTCCGGGCCACGGAATTCGGCGATGACGTGGACCGCCCGCTGCGCAAATCCGACGGCTCCAACACCTATTTCGCCAATGACATTGCCTATCACGCGGACAAGATAGCGCGTGGGGCAGAGGTGCTGATCGATGTCTGGGGTGCCGACCACGGCGGCTACGTGTCGCGCATGAAGGCGGTTGTGAAGGCCTTATCCGACGGCCGCGTCCCGCTCGAGGTCGTGCTATGCCAGATCGTGCACGTTATGCGGGGCGGGCAGCCGGTGCGCATGTCAAAGCGCGCCGGCACGTTCGTGACCCTGCGGGACTTACTCGACGAAGTCGGACGAGATGCCGTCCGCTTCATCATGCTGATGCGGAAATCGGACGCGCAGATGGAGTTCGACCTCGATCAGGCGGTCGCGCAGACACGCGAAAACCCAGTTTTTTATGTACAGTATGCTCATGCACGTTGCCGCAGCGTTTTACGTGCCGCGCTAGCTAACTGGGGTGCCGCTCGGGTGGCACCGGAGGCGCTGGCGGACGCAGATCTCTCCGCATTGGATGACCCACAGGAGTTGGCGCTCATCCGCCGGCTTATCAGCTGGCCACGGCTGGTGGAGGGCGCGGCGCTTGCACGCGAACCGCACCGGATCGCCTTCTTTCTCTATGACTTAGCCGGCGATTTTCATATGCTATGGAACAAGGGCCGAGACGACTCGACGCTGCGTTTCCTCCAGGCGGAGGACGAGGGTGGAACCAACGCCCGGCTTGCTCTGGTGGCGGCGACGGCCACCGTGATCCGCTCGGGGCTTTTTGTTCTAGGGGTGATCCCTGCCGAGGAGATGCGCTGAATGTGGGAAGACGAGGTTCGCATTCCGCCGCCGGGCTACCGGTCCGCCCCACAGCGACGCGCGGCTGAGGCGCGGCGAACGGTTGCAGCGGCGGGTGCTATTGGCGCGGTCTTGGTGCTGTGCGTGATCGGCTACCTTGCAGCGAGAACCGGTGGTTCGGAGGGCGTCCCGGTCATTCAAGCGCCACCCGGCTCCGTGAAGGTCAAGCCGGACGATCCCGGTGGGCTTCAGGTGAACTCGCAGACCAGCGCGCTGCTTGGAAATTCCGGATCAGGCGGGGGAGCCAATCTTGCGCCTGCCCCTGAAGCGCCCGACCCGGCCGCGCTCGCGGCGGCGGCCGATCAGGAGCAGGCGCCTGCAACCCGCGCTGCTCCGGCGCCGTCTCCAGCCCCGTCAGCAGCCGTGATATCGACGCCAACCGCCCAGGCGAATTCGATGGAGGCAGTGCCGGTGCCCTCAGTGCCGGAAATCCCAGCTCCGGCCGCACCGAAGCAGACGGTGCTGAACGTTCCCCCCTCAGCTCCGTCGGCGGGGACGCAGAACCTCGCGCAGGAAAACGATCTGCCTGCTTCATCACCGGATCACGATCATGTCCGTGTTCAACTCGCGGCGCTTGCCAGCCAAAGCGCTGCGGTTCGCGAGTGGGAGCGCCTCGCGCACCGGATGCCAACTCTGTTCGAGGGGCGGCGCCCGATCTTCGCAGAGGCGCACGTCAGCGGCCACACCTTCTGGCGCGTGCGGACCGCGGGCTTTGCTACGGTTCCTGATGCAGCCCGGTTTTGCATCGACGTTCGTGCCCAGGGGGCCGCCTGCACGGTTGCTCTCTTCTGAATGTGGTCCTGAAACCCGCCATTCTTGGTATCGCCGGTCCTATTCTGACACCGGACGAGGCCAGCTTATTCGAGCGGTTGCCGCCCGCTGGTGTGATCCTGTTCGGTCGCAACATCGTCAACCGGCGGCAGCTCGCGAGCCTGATGGAGGCGCTGCGCGCTGTGCTTCTGCCGGATGCCGTGGTTATGGTTGATCAGGAGGGTGGGCGCGTCGCACGCCTTCGTCCGCCGCATTGGGCGGCTCATCCGGCGGCAGGAATGATCGCGGCGCTCTTTGAGCGCTGCGGCCAATCCGGCTTGCGTGCGGCTTGGCTGCATGGGGCCGCTATCGGCGCGGAATGCTTGGCTGCGGGTTTCAGCATGGTCGCCGCGCCGGTATTGGACCTCGCCGTGCTAGGCCAGGACCATGTCGTCGGCGACCGAAGTTTTGGTGGCGACCCGGGTGCGGTGGCGGGGCTGGGGCTCGCGATGGCAGAGGGTCTTGCGGCGGGCGGTGTTATCGCCGTCGCCAAACATGTTCCCGGGCATGGCCGTGCCCGAACGGATAGCCACCTGGGATTGCCACGGGTTGCAGCTGAGGGCGCGGGTTGGTCTGCCGATATCGCGCCCTTCCGCCAGACGGCGAAACTTATCGGCTGTATGATGACGGCTCACATCCTTTACGAAGGCTTGGATGATATTCGTCCCGCCACGCTTTCCCCAACCGTCATCCAGTCCGTGATCCGCGGGGCGATCGGGTTTGGCGGCTTGCTGCTGTCGGATGATCTGGCGATGAACGCCCTGAAGGGCAAGCCTTTAGCTCGCGCGGAGGCCGCCTTGGCGGCTGGCTGCGACGTCGCCCTCTATTGCCCGGGTGATACGGCGGGCAATACGGCAATTCTTGAGGCACTGCCGGACGATAAGAGGCTTGGCGAGCGTCTGCGCGCTTTGCGGCCGGAGCCTGCCTTACCGAATCTGGCGGGTTGGCTGGCAGAACGTGCGGCGTTGCTGGGAGTAGGGACGTGAGCGGCGTCATATTGGAGATCATTATAGGTGCTGCAGCAGCAATTCTCGCTATCACGCTGCATGAGGCAGCCCATGGCTATGCCGCCTGGGCACTGGGTGATGACACGGCGAAACTCGCGGGACGACTGTCGTTGAATCCTGTGCGGCACATCGACCGCGTGGGCACCATAATCCTGCCCGGGATTTTGCTGATCGGTCAGCTCATAACCATTGGGCGGGTCGCCTTCATGTTTGGCTGGGCGAAACCGGTACCGGTTGCGGCCTGGCGCTTTCGAGATCCACGCCGCGGTATGATGATGGTCGCGGCAGCGGGACCAGCCATGAATTTCTTCCTCGCGTGGCTCGGGGCGCTCTGCGGCTGGTTACTGCCCTACGTCTCGCCGCGAGCCATGGCGCCTGCCGCAAGCTTTATCCAAGATTTTATCCTGGCCAATGTCGTGCTCGGCCTGTTCAACCTGCTTCCGATCCCGCCGTTGGATGGCGGTCGCATCATCGTGGGGCTTTTGCCCCTGCCTCTCGCCCAGCAATGGGCCCGGGTGGAGCGTGCGGGGATTGCCGTTGTCCTGCTGTTCATCTTCATCATCCCCACAGCGGCACGCCAACTCGGCTGGCAGTTCGACCCTGTTGGTACGCTGCTAAATCGGGTCGTGCCATGGACAATGCGTCTCGTCTTCAACCTTGCGGGCCAAAGTGTCTGAGAGCGCTTCCGATAGCCACAGTCTAATGGTCCGACTGGATGGTTTCGAAGGGCCGCTTGATCTCCTGCTTGACCTTGCGCGAAGTCAGAAGCTCGACATCGCCAATATCTCCATCCTCTCCCTCGTCGACCAGTATCTGGCGATCATCGAGGGCGCGCGCCGGGTGCGGCTAGAACTCGCCGCGGACTGGTTAGTGATGGCGGCTTGGCTAGCTTGGTTGAAGTCGCGCCTTCTGGTTCCTGCCGGGGTGGAGGAGGCGGAGAATGCCGGACTTCTCGCCGATACACTTGCTGGTCGTCTCGCCGAGTTACAAACGATGCGGCATGCGGCGAGATGGCTGGGCAACTCGCCCCAGCTTGGAGTTGATGTTTTCGCGCGCGGCATGCCAGAGGACCTGACGGAGACGGACCGTTCCGGCTTGAGGCTGGATCTGCCGGGACTGCTACGAGGCCATGTTGCAGCCCTGCGCCGGCAGGCTGCCAATCGCCGTTACATTCCCCGCCCAATGGTATGGTGGAGTGTGCAGGATGCACTGCGACGACTAGGCTTGATGATGGGTCAGGCGCCTGAGTGGACGGAGCTGCAGAATTTCCTGCCCGAGAAGATGTCACCGGAGCCGCTGGCTCGACGCGCCGCCATCGCGAGCACCTTGCTTGCAGGGCTGGAGATGGCGCGAGGAGGCGCCGTCGACCTTCGTCAGGAGGAGTGTTTTGGCCCAATCATGCTGCGGCGGGGACTAGGCCAGCCGGCGTAATGGCAGCGCCTGTCGGCTTAGCCGCGGCCATTGCCGTCGGAACATGGAGTGCCGACGCCAGCCGAGCCGCCGCTTTCTGGGCGATCGAGGCATCGGTAAGCCCGAAATGGCTCACGGCAGCGGGGACAGTCTGCTTTACATAGCCGACCATAGCGGTAAGGGCCGCACTGCGGATCGTGACGTTGCTGAGATGAGCATCTCCGGCCTCCTCCGCTAGCTGCAGCCCAAGGCCGAGCGCATTATCAAGCGCAGTGGAAATGGCGGTGCGGTGGGCTTGGTCGAGATTGAGCTTCAGCATGCTGTTAAGCTTTAGCACGACGATCGGTGCAGAAGCTGCGAATACGGCAGATGCGAGCGTAGCCGCTGCTTCCACGATTGGCGAAAGATCCATGGTCCGCTCCTGATAAATGTAAAGCGTTGTTGATCAATAATCCGCGGAGCCGTGCTCGAGCGGATTTAACAACGAACTAGAAAAAGTGCTTCACCTGTCGCCACCGACACAATATAATGATGAAGCATCGTTTTAGTCATTTCTTAAGTAGACATAAAATGTTAATAGAAGAAGACCTGGGTGCTGCCATGCACATCGCTGTGAATGAGGATCACCTGCTTCAGCGATCTTGGTGCTTTGGTCACAGTAAGAGCGTCATCTATGCGCCTCTTTTGAGGTTTGGAGCAGGAGGGCGTTTGCTAGGTTATCGCCACGCTAACGAGAACAGTTGGGCGATTTTGGATGGCAAAGTTGCTCTGTTAGATGAGGTTGGATTACCCAGCACAGTATTTGATCGCAGTTCAGTAGAGCCTGATGGGCGTCTTCGGCTTGAGGGGCGGCATCGCGACGGTTCCGTCATCCACTTTTTGCGTGAGATCGTCCTCGACGACGGCCCGGTGCCCTACTCGACGCACATTAAGCTTATGCAGCGGCGCTCCGTGGGTCGGCGGCGCCATCTGGTGGTTCTGCGCGCGAACGAGCAGTCGCTTCATTCCAGCTGGTTGCGAGACATCCCGGATGGCGACCGGTCCTGGGATCTCTGCATCTCCTATTACGGCCAGCCCGAAACATTCCCACCGGATGATTTCTCAGAGTTTGTTTGCTTTCAGAACGGACAGCGAAAGTTCAGGGCGCTTAAGAACCTTATGCATAAAGCGAGCGTCCTCTGGAGCTATGACTACATCATGTTTCCGGATGACGACCTGCAGATGAAGTGGAGTGACTTGAACATTCTATTTAACATTTGCGGCGAGTATGAACTGCAGCTGGCACAGCCTTCCCTTGATCCGGACGGCGTGATCAATCTCAAGCTCAGCCAGCAGAAGCCGGACTTCCTCCTTCGCTTTGTGACCATGGTCGAGGTTATGGCACCAATCTTCTCAGTGGAAGCCCTCAGGCGCTGTGTTCATACCTTCGACCTCAACGAAAGCGGCTTTGGTCTCGATTATGTCTGGACGAAGTTGGTTGATGGTCCGCTGACCAAAATTGCGGTCATCGACCGGGTTGCGGTTCTCCATACCAGGCCCCTTGGCGCGCTATACGACCTGAAGGCCGCAATCGATGAAGGGTATGAAGTTGCCGATAAGTTTGGATTTCTTGATCAAAATATGATCCGCGAGCTGGGCGGCATTCTCGCTCACAAGGTCTTCGATCCCGAGAATACTGAGGTAGATAAGGAACTGGCTCTCAAAAGCGCTGATACCAAACTCGATTTGAATGCGCGAGCTGCTGGTTTTTCTCCAGCTTAACGGATGGTAAATCCGCAAATAACAGTCGCTCCTTCGTCGTTAGATCCGGACCATCAGCGCAGCGCTAAGCTTCTCGATCATCTGACTAACAGCCGTCAAATGGGCCTCCATCGCCGGTAAACGGTCCACCTTCTGCGCGATTTTCGCGAACTCCGCGCGCGTCTCCGCTTTGAACTCATTCAAAGTCGCGGCTAAACGCTGCTCGACCGCCGCCAGCTCTGGCTTCGTGGCGCTCCCGTCACGAAGCTGGTTCACCTGTTGTTGCAGGGAAAGGAGCCCAGCCTGGAGAGACGTTCCCAACTCCTGCCTGGACTTCGACTCCTGAGCTTGGATCTTGTCCAGGCCACGCTCGGCGATCGCTTCCAGAGTTTCAATGTCACGCTTGGTCTCCGTGCGAAGCCTTCCGCTCTGCCCAACCAGCCAGGCCAGAGCCGACGCGTAGAGCGCGAAGATCGTGACCGTAACAGTAACGATACCGACCCAGTCATTGGCGCTCATGCTGCCTTCGGCTCCGTGCGTGATCACGTGGGGGTGCTACTGAGAGGAAAGCCGTAGCTGGTGGCTTGGACCGGGAAATTCATCGCCCAGGCCTCGCCGAGGTCGCCCGGCATGTCCCACCCTGCCGGCCAGCCGAGGGTAGAGAAGTTGTCCGTGACCGCATCGCCCCGGCCGATCTGCGTCGAGCCATAGGGGTAGAAGATTTGACACTCGGACGAGGCGCTCGCCGGCGGACTCGTCAGCGTCACAAGCAGATGCGTAGGGTCGATCCGGCTCGCAGCTGTTGCCGTAATGATAGGCCCGGGCGAGGCCACTGAGCCGCCATCCATAACGGCCCAACCGGCGCCATTGGCTGCCTGCAAAGGTAACAGGATGTCGGTGCCTGCGTCGTGGGTCAGCGTGATTAAGACCTCGGTTCCACTTTGATGGTAGGCATGGGTGATGAACGGGCCTGCTAACGGCATGCCTGAAGGTATCGAAGTGAGTGCGTCGCCAAAGCTTGCCGCGAGTGCAGCCCGGGCGGCGACATGAGCCCCCCGCACTCCGAACACGAATTCGTCTGTCTCGTCCCGATGCGCCGGATCGCCACCAGTCCAGGTGCCGTTAGCGGCATCGTAGGTGGCGCTCAACGGGATGCTATCCGCCGTCTGTGCCGCAAAGACGCGGAGGTTCTGGCTGGGTTTGGCCGCGATATCGGCGACGCTCTCGCGCACCATCTGCACGCCTGCATCGGTTTCGTAGGGTATTGCGTTCCACATTAACAGCGGCAGTTGGGCCGCCGTGCGGCCGAGCATTCCGCGCGTCAGTGCAGCCAACTGCTCCACTGTGCCGGAGTATAACGCCTTTTGGGAGTAGGGTGCGGTACTGTCCTGCTCCGTCCATGGCCAGACGATAGCTGCGATGTCCGCAAGATCCGCAGCGGTCGGGATGGCGAAGGACCCGAGTAGGAAAGCCTCGGTTGCCAGCCCGTCAGGGCCGAGCGCCCAGGTGGATGGGCTTGAGCTGTCGCCGGGGTTGGTGAGGAAGGTCCCGTTCCCAACACCGGACGGAAACAGCGGGGCGGTGGAGTTCGAGATTGGGTGACCGTTCACCTGCGTGTATCGCGCGGGGTTCAGGTAAGCGCCAGAGGGTTGGAAGACGATGTTGCCGGCGAGGGCGCCCAAGTACCAGGCAAGTCCGTTCGCCATTACCTGTGCGCCGCCGGAAGCGACAAAGTAGCTCGAGTTCGACTGTCCCATGATAAGCAATGAGACACCCTTGCGTGCGCCCAGCATCCAGCGTCTGCCGCAAGCTACGAGCGTCGTCAAGTCCGCGGCGTCTAGCTGATCTTCCCTGGTTTGCGTGGACACCCAGAGGCATGATTTAGCTGGAGGTGTTTGATGGATCAGCAGGCGACGAGAGCCAAGCCACGTTCCTATACAGAGGATTATAAGCGCCAGGTCGTTGACCTGGTGGTGAGCAGCGGGCGTACGTCGACGGCAGTGGCGGCCGAGGTCGGCCTGCACCCGACATTGCTGTGCCGATGGGTGCGGCAGTATGGCGGCGGCACTGCCGCGGTTGAGGCGGTACGATTGGCAACTGCCCCCTCTCTCAAGCGCATGCCTGTTCCGACGGCTGACCAGGCTGCGGAGATCGCACGGCTGCGGCGCGAGTGCGACCGGCTGCGCATGGAGCGCGACATTTTAAAAAAGTCTATTTCGATCTTCGCGGGACCGCTGAGATGAGGTTCCGCGTGGTCGAGGACTACCGAGACCTCTGGCCGGTCCAGGCGCTCTGCGGCGTGCTGGGCATCTCAACTGCCGGCTACTATGCTTGGCGGAGCCGGCCGGACAGCAAGCGCGCCATCGACGACCATGCCTTGCTGTCCGAGATCCGCCAAGTGCACGCCAATAGTGGAGGCCGTTACGGTAGTCCTCGTGTGCATGCCACTCTGCGGGCCCACGGAAGAAAGGCTGGCCGTGGCCGGGTTGAGCGGCTGATGCGCCGCCATGGCCTGCGCGGTCTCGTCGTCCCCCGACGGCGGGTGCAAACGACCGACAGCCGCCACGCCTTCCCGATTGCCCCAAATTTGCTAGACCGGAAGTTCACGGCTGCGGCGCCGAACCAAGTCTGGCTGGCAGACCTGACCTACATCGCAACCGAAGAAGGCTGGCTTTATATGGCGGCCGTCATGGACCTGCACACTCGCAAGATCGTCGGCTGGAGCATGCGTGATCATCTCCGCGCTGAGCTGGCAACATCGGCGCTCATGATGGCCATCCAACGTCAGCGGCCCGGCCCGGGCCTAGTCCAGCATTCCGACCGCGGCGTCCAATATGCGTGCGACGACTACCAAACGGCCCTAAAGGCGGCAGGCATCATCCCGTCCATGAGCCGACGGGCCAACCCGTTGGACAACGCACCAATGGAAAGCTTCTTCCACACGCTGAAGACCGAGCTGGTGCATCATAGGACCTACGCCACCAGGGGCGATGCCAAACGAGACCTGTTCGCGTATGTCGAGGGTTTCTACAATCGCCAGCGCCTTCATTCGGCCCTGGACTACCGCACGCCAGACCAGGCAGAACGGCAAGCAGCAGACGTAGCGTAAACCGTCCACGAGAACCGTGGAAGATCAAGCGCGCGTTCCCAGGTTGCCATCTCATGGAACCAGAGCTGAGCGGCACCTTGCAGGTCCATCTCGTGCATCAGCACGATCTGGCCAACGGTGGCGGTCGGCAGCGGGTTGGGCACGGCAGCTGCCACCTGCACGCCATCCAGCCAGGCATCTACGCCCATACCAGGAGTGTTGCGCAGGATAATGGCATGGGTATGACGACGCGTGATTTGCAATGACAATACAACTTTAGCGCTGGTGGGGAACAGCGTCAGCGTGTTGCCCGTTGTCGACAGGGAGAGGAGTACGGTCCCGTTCGAGCAGATCAACGAGACCGAGTTGGCGTTGACGTAGTACGTGCCCTGCCTGAGGTTCGGCCGGCTCCAAACCAGCATCCGCGTCCAGGGGGCATCCGGTGCGAACGACAGACTCGGCAGTTGCAGGCCGGTATCAGGGTCGAGCGTCGGCGCGTAGGTGGGAGCAGCGCTGTTCGTGGATTGTGAAACCTTCGCTCCAAGACCGCCCAACAGCGCGTTCAGCCGTGGTGTCGCGATGAGCGAGGCTCCCGGCACGCCGCTCGCATTGTAGTAGTGGTAAGGCGTCATCGCCTGGTTGTTGCTGGACTGGTCCGTCAGACTCGTTACGACTTCATTCCAGGCGCTGGCCCTTCCAGCATCCCACCAGCCGGAGAGGCCGGTAATGGCGGCAGGGGTCGGGCCGGAAAAGGTCGCCGGCGGCGGGACGGTTGTGGTGCCGTCGCTGCCGGCAGAGGTGAGCAGCGCCACACCGGCCGACACCAGCAAGGGCTTATTGAGGGCTGCGAAAAGCATTAGCTGACCGTGACGCTGGCGGAGACGGCTCGCACGCTTCCATCGGCCGTCTCAACCCAGCCGTAGTAAATCCCGGCCGCGGAGGGGGCGCTCAGGTAGGCGGCGTAAAGCGAATCGCCGTTGGACTGACTATTGACGTAAATGCCCGCCGTCCAACTCGTAGGCGAGACAGTTGCCGAGGCCGACCAGCCAAACTGGATACTGGCTGTGCTGCTGCCTGGGGCGAGAAGAGCATTAACCCCAATAGCGGCTTGTCCGGGCGTATAGTGCCCGACGGGCGGTGACTGGAAACTCAGCGTGGTTGTGCCGCCGCCACTCGTGCCGCCGCCGCTAGCGCCCGAGCCTCCGGTGCCCGTGCCGCCGCTCGAACCACTACCGCCGCTACCGCTACCGGAGGCAGCGACCGATGTTGTGGTCACCAGTATGCTGGCGCCCCCACCTAAATTTACTAAGAATTTTTCGTTAATGCCTTGGTAGCGGACTTGCACATCGGCCTGCACGTAGCCGAGTGCCAAACGGTTGTTTGGGTTATTCACACTGTCGCAGAGGACGGCGAAAGGTGGCGACCCGTTGTTGCTGCCCAGCAAGCCTTGGCTCAGCAACCCCGAAAGAAAGCTCATCAACGTGCTGCGAATGTTGCGGAGGAGTGCGGTGTTGATGACCTGCCCTACGTAGATGCCCATGCCGGCGCTCAGTGTTGCGGCGATAAAGTTTGTCAGCCGCGTGTAGTTGTCGCCGCTGATCGCCGGGTTGCTGCTGCTGTTGTGGCCGAGGCGGAGTGCCCAGATCGCAAGGCCGCCTGCGCCTGGATTGGTAATGACGTCTATTCCTGCCTCGAATAGAGCTGCAAGTTCCGCGGAGCTGTAGGCTCGGGTAACGCCTGAGCCCGGCAACCCGACCGTCTGGCTTCCCGCGATGGCGAAGCACGGCTTGTTGAGCCCTGATTGCTCCGGGGATAGGTTGGCGAGCCGGCCGGCCGCGAACGCCTGAGGGCTGACCAGCCGCTGCGTTCCGTTGGTCGCGTCCCACCACCATAGCCAGTCGCCAAAGAGAAGTTTCGCCGCGAAGCTGTCAACACCAGCCGATGCCTTGATGGCGATGGCATTGCTGATGGTATCGCTGGCCGGCCCGGCGAGCATGGCATACATCCCCTCGGATGAGGCGAAGCCCTCGATAGCCGACCATTGGCCCGGATCGACGGCATCGCAGAGATCAAGGATGGAGCAGCCTTGCCCGCTCAGCGCGTACATGCCGGTGTACGGAGCGGTTGTGCTTCCGGTAAGGATGGCTGAAGTAACCCCTGTGGCGCCGTCTGCTCCGCCGCTGAGGGTGTAAGTCGCGGCTGTGGGAGCCGTGGCGCCGCCGCCCAAGCTGGCGGTCACGAAGGTGGAGGCGCGACTGGAAGGCTGACCGGCCCCGGTGTTTAGAGCGGCGGCGAGTGTGCTCCAGAAGCCTGCTCCCACGCCTTCGATATTGTCGAAGTGTTCAGGCGTCAGCCCAGGGATGCCCATTATGGCTGCCCAGCTGCCTGCCTTGCTCCCTGCGGCGAGCGTGATCGAGATCTGATCGCCCAGGCTGCCGGGGTGGAGCGCCGTGAAGGTTATGCAGCCGGAAGGGCCGGGGCCGGTGGCGGGAGCTTGGGTGCCATCAGCGGCACGGACACAGATGAAGGCGGCGGCGCCTTGTTGAACGGCGATTGCCACATGAGTGCCCATGTCAAAGAGGCGGTTCCTTACCGGTCCGAAGGCGGAAGCATACTCAGCCATGGTGCCTAGACTAACCGGGACGTCCACCGGTCCCCAGCTTGCGGAGCCGACAAGACCGATTACATTGCTTGGCACTCCATTCAGCGAGGTGACGCTTGGCGGCACAAGCTGTACATAGAGATCCGGCACGACCAGAGCGGTCGTGTTCAAGGCGCCTTGTTGTGTGATCATGGGGAACTCGTCTTACGAGGGGTGTCACGGCGGTGACGCCGCGAGCGAATCAGGGTTGCTAGCATCTTGGCGAACGTCATCCGTTCCACTGCGGAACGTGCGGGCTCATGACGCTGAGCTACTTTGTAGAAGTTGCTATTACAAAACGATTATGGCGGCGCTTATCGCGGATGCCGAGTTCGCAAGTGCCTGTGCCCAGCAGAAATAGGTGCCAGCCGTTCCTGGAGCCGTTAGATAGGCGCCCCAAAAGGTTGCGCCACTGCTTTCGGTATTGACCAGGACACCGGCTGTCCAACTCGTCGGCGCAACTGTCGGCGAGTTGGAAAAGCCAAACTGGATACCCGCCGCGGCAGTTCCGGGAAACAAAGTGGCATTCACCGCAATACTGCCTTGACCGTTCGTGTAGCTGCCCGACGGGGCCGTTACGAACGCTATGGTAGCAGTGCCGGAGCTCGTGGATGTTCCGCCTGAGGTAATACTCGAACCGCCGGACGATACGGACGAGCCTCCCGACGTGACGCTTGAGCCACCGGAGGATACGGACGACCCGCCGGACGTTACTGTCGAGCCACCGGAGGATACGGACGACCCGCCGGATGTCGTGCTGCTGGATGACGCGGCTGCTGCGGTTTGCGGTCCGGCCCAATAGACCAGGTTGCCGCCGGAATAGCTGACCGCCACGATCCGTGTCCCCGTCTGTGTTGGCAGACTGGTCGTGCCCGAGCCACCGGTGATGCCGGTTCCCATCGTCACGGCACCGGCCGAGAGATTTAAAACGTCGCACGCGAAGCCGGAACCCATGTTTGCGAAGTTCGCCGACAGAGTGAGCGGCTGGCTGCAGACGAGGATCGCGTCGTTATGTGCTGTCGCGTCAAGAACAGTATTCGTTGTGAGCTCGACGACGCGCTGCGTGGCGATGGGCAACTTACCGTCGATATAGTTCCAGAGTGCTGCCATGGTCTGCCGCACCAGCGAGGGACCGCCCTGGTCCACTGCCAGCAGATCGCTGTCGGCGGCGATGGCGGCAGGCTGCAGTTGATCGACTGTTGTTCCTTCCAGGAGTGCGCTGATCGAGCCGACCGAGATCGTGCCGGAGGTCAGAACGAGCCCTTGCCCTAGGCTGATGGTTTCCGGACCGCCGGCACCGAGTGACACGCGACCCAGCAGACTGCCGGTAGGCGTCATGATCGCTGGCTGCTGGCCCGCAAGTAATGTCGCGAGCGTTACCCCGTTGGTGCCGTTTCCCTGATCGATGGGCAGGGTATCGGTGACCGACAAGGGTCCGGCCACGGGAAGATGGGCGATAGTGGGCATGGCAGAAACCTCTTTCGGCTAATCGAGAGCCCGGATTGACCGCTCTGGCATCAGGTCGTTAAGCGATCGCAACCCAGCCTGCCGCGCCCGTCCCGGTCTGCTTGATCCAGAAGACGCTGCCGGCAGCCCCCGTAAGGTTGCGGTAGTCCGAACCTGGTTGGGCTGTCACGACTCCCTGGGGCGTTCCTGTACCAACGCTTGTGGTGCAGCCAGTAGCCTGGCCATCGTTGACCCACCGCACGGCCCCGCTGCCGGAGGGATGCATGCGCATGTCTCCGGACAGGTTCGTTAGGGTCACGCTGCCGTCGGTTCCAGGTTGTACGTAGTCCGTTTGCTGGTAGCGGCTCGCATACCACCCCGCATTTAGTCCGACCCATTCGATTTCGGAGTTAGCCGGCGTTGTGATTGAAACACCGGAACCTGTTGCTTGAATTGGGTTAGTGCCGGCAGAGGACCATTGTGCGGCTACAGCGCAGAAGACCCGGAGACGCCGGTTTTTCGGGACAGGTATCCCAATGAATGCAGTTGCAGTTGCACCTGACCCACCGCCGCCGCTCAACGTGACGGTCGGTGCGGAGGTGTAGCCCGACCCAAGCGAGACCATGCGGAAGCCAATAACGACACCGTTCGTGATGAAAGCGGTCGCCACCGCGCCGGAGCCGCCGCCGCCGCTGAAGTTGGCTTTGGGCGCACTGGTATAGCCGGTACCCCCTGCCGTCAGAGTGACGAAGGTGACATAATCGTCGTAGTTGTTCGCGTTGAGCGAGCGTAGGCTTTGGATGGGCGCAGCATTGCTTTGGATGGATATACCGTCCACGACATCTGGATAAAGGAGACTGTTCAGCCCTACAAAGTTACCGTTCCCGGGGATGTAGGGATTGCTGAAGAACACGCTCCCCGAGCCGTTGAGTAGATTACCCTCTACAGTCACCGTATTCGTAAGTGGCAGCAGACAGAGGCTTATATCGCCACTTGGTGCCGTAATGAAGTTGTTGCGGGCTACTTGTACCTGTTGTGGCCCGTCTATCAGCAGAATGCCACCGCCGCCCAACGGCATGTCGATCGTGTTCTCGGTGATTGAAACGTCCACGGAAGGAACGCCGATTGGCAAGCCGCCGGCGTTCGTCTCGTTATTGTAGATAACGACCGCATAATAACTGGTGTTGGCGATGAAGTTGCCAGAGATCCGTGGCTCCTGAGCACCCCCTGCATTGATGCCAATGCGCGACGTGGTGACCAAATTGCCTGCGATCAAGGTGAAGTTTGCAGCTCCGGCGTCAATTCCAAAGCCTTGGTGGCTTGTCACGATATTGTTCGTGATTGAGCTCGCCCACGAATTGGCGAGAATGCCGCCGTTGTTGAGGTTCGACCCGCCGTTGTTGTAGACGACATTGCCGTGAATGAGAATGTTGTATCCCTGGGAAACGATCCCGTACTCGGTGTTATCGTGACAGATGTTGCTTGCCACCAAACAGACCGTGGCATCCGCCGTCTCGTTGGTGATGCTCGCGGGTGAGGCGTAGGAAGTCGCATAGTCGCCGACAACTATACCTATCTGGTTGTTCGAGCATTGGTTGCCGACAATCGTCGTAAGCCGCGTCTTGACTACGTGATTTGGATCTATGTAATCGACGTAAATCCCGGCGACGGTGTTGTCATGCAAGTGGCACGCGCTGACGGTCACGCCGTCAGCGGCAGCACAGCTTATGCCGTTCGAGTTTCCGAAAGCTTCGCAGCCAATAACGGCGTGCCGGGCGAAGACGGGATCCGAGGTGCTAAACACCAGCCCGTCACCCGATACTGCGTTGGTGAAGGAGCAGCGCTGGAAGGTCGAGCGGACGCAGCTCGCAACAACGGTCACGCAATTGCAGGGGCCGGTCAGGCCTACATTCGCGTCGAAGATGATGCCCTCCACATGGATGAGGGAGGCCGTCAACGTGATCCAACTGGATCCGCTGCTTTGTGTCAGCCGGCGCAAGGTCGTTTGGCCCGGCACACCTATAAGCGTGAGGCAGGTGGCGCTGCTTAGTGGGAGTGGCCCGTTCACGACATAGCTCTTGGGGCCGAGTCGGATCGGTAGTCCAACTGCTATTGCGGCATGAAAAGCCGCACTATCGTCGGTGCTGCCATTCCCGGCAGCACCGAAATCCTCTACCGAAACAGTGTCGCCAAGAAGAGCTGCAAACGTTCGCGAAGTGGTTGCGCCGGTCGCCATCGCATGCAGGGGTGACGCATCAAAACCTGGTAGTGTCGCCAGGCTGGAAAGGAATGTGCTGTAAGACACTGCATTGGCTGTGCCGCCTTGTGAAAGGGCCACCAAGTCTGTCGGTGCCGGGGGCGTCCCGGACGCCAGGCTGCTGATCACGAAGGGGGCTGGCGCCGCAAGAATACCGTTAGCCAGGGTGAGGTTGACGCCGACGGTCACTGGTAACGGCGCGCTCGCCGTGCCGGTACTATTGCCGAGCAAAGCTCCAGGCGGCACGGAAATCGCCGGTTGCAGGCCTGCTAGCAGCTGAGCGCGAGTGACCTTGCGGGTATCTCCGTTCTGAGACGTCGCCAACTCATCGGTATCGGCACTAGCAATCGCCGCCTGCAACTGATCGATCGTGGGCATTCGGTCAGCTTTCGATGAAGATGGGGTTACCGGACTGGTCGACGATCGGAGCCCCGGTATTGGTCACGAGTT
The DNA here is from genome assembly GCF_965199065.1 of Acidisoma sp. Classification (NCBI taxonomy): domain Bacteria; kingdom Pseudomonadati; phylum Pseudomonadota; class Alphaproteobacteria; order Acetobacterales; family Acidocellaceae; genus Acidisoma; species Acidisoma sp. Next base: position 174,137 of record NZ_CBDAQN010000001.1, read on the forward strand.
CGGTGCCAAGCGGCGGTTCTACCGAGAGAGAGAGGCAAGGCAGCATCACCGTGCGCTGAAAGCCGCGGCCGGCGAGCGTGCCTATGGTGAGCGTCACGCTGTAGGTCGTGCCGCTTTGCCCGGCGCTCAGCCACAGGATCGCCTGGTGTCCATTGCTGGTGGTGGAGGTGAGGGTTAGGTCGCCCGCCGCAGCGGGGCTGATCGTGATGTTGAGGAAGGCGATGCTGTCTCCCTCATCACCCCAGATGGCGGACGAGATATCGTAGACGTAGTCAAGAACGTCGGCTGGGTCTTTGACTGGCCAGGCGACGATGCTGCCGGCGGTTGGCGCAGGGCATGCCCCGCGCGCTCGCGGCGTGAACCCGGTGATGGTGAGCGTGCGCGCCGCGCTCGGCTTCCAGGTGTGGATGGCGGGGGTGGCGGAAGCGGACATGTCAATACTCCAGCACGACGAGGCCGGCTGAGCCCGACCCGCCTGTGGCGCTGCCGGTGCTGTTGTAGACCCCACCTCCGCCGGAACCTGGGGCTTGACCGTTGATCGATCTGTTGGCCGTCCCGCTGGTCGCTGTGGAGGCTCGGCCGCCACCGCCCATCATGCTGGCGCCCCCGTTGCCGCCGATCACGGTCGTGCCGTTCTGCCCGTCGGAACCGCACCCGCCGAAACCTGAAAGCTCGCCTCCGCTGCCCTGGCCGCCGGCACCACCGAAGGTCGACTGACCGGTCATGTACTGTCCGCCTGTCCCCCCGCTGGCACTGCAGAAGCCAGCAAACATGGAGGCTCCGCCGGGAGCGCCAGAAGCGTCTGCGGCACCTCCCAGGCCTCCGGCCCCGACTGTGATGGCGAGCACGTTGCCTGGGGTTGTCGCAAAGGTGCCGCTTGCGAAGCCGCCCGCGCCGCCGCCGGCTGCTGCATAAGTGCCGTCTGAGCCGCCGCCACCACCACCACCACCAATGACGGTTGCTCGGATCAGGCTTACGCCGAGCGGGACGGTGAAGGACGTGGTCTCGGCGTAAGCGACGCGGCGGGAAAAGCCGGGCGTCAGGATCGGCAGCTTGAAGTTCAGAAACGGCGACGCCGGATGCGCAGCGATATTGGCAGCAACGACGGCGCTCTGTCCGTTGTTGACGGTGATGAGATAGAGGCCTGACCAGCCGGTGTCGATCGCCGGTGCTGTTTCGGTGCCGGTGTTCGCAGCGGCTCCGGCTTTGAGCTGTAGCTGTACCCGCTCAATGCGCCGTGTGTTCTGTGCAACGCCCGAGTTATTCGGGCCCGAATAGGGTTGAGCCGGATTGGCGGCGTTGACATAGGGGAGCACCACCGCGGTCGCATCGGTTTCGGCGAATGTAGCCTCGATCAGGTAGATTACGCTTTCACCGGGCGTGGGCGGGGCGGAGAGCGTGAAGGTTGTGGGGCTAAGGTTGATGCCCATCTTCAATATCTGGTCGGCCGTGTCGGCGGCCAACGACCCGAAGGCCAGCGCGTCGACCGGCCCGAATTGCGTCACTGAACCCGCGCTCAGGGTCACGCTCAGTGACGCGGGCGAAGTTGGCTGACAAGCAAGGCCGTCCACAATCGTAGTTGTGCCGAGCACGGCCTGTGCCAGGGCACCTAGCGCCACCATGGCACTGCGGTTCTGCGACAGGAAGTCCGTGTCGAGCGGGATCGAGGCGGGATAGACAATCTGCCGGTCCATGAGAAGGTCCTAAAGGGGGATACGGGCGTTGTGTTCATGCTCACCGCCTAAGGCTCCACGGGAACAGCCGTCTCGATCCACGGCGGCCGCCTGAGGTGCCGATGCGCACTCAATCGGACAGTCTGGTCCAAGCGATCGTCGCCGCCGGCAGGCAGTTCGCAATGGTTGCGAAGATTTGTGCGTCGGTGATCTGGCCTTCGATTAGTGTGGCGTCGCCATATTGCAGGGCACCGTTATTCCAGCCTCCAAGACTGAGATTTTGCGTAGTCGTTGCGGCAAGGCTGCCCCAGCTTCCGCTGTTCGCAATGCCGCCGCCGGCCGGTCGATAGGCGGTGACGAAGCATTGAAACGGCAAGTTGAGGTTCCCCCAGCCACCGGTCGTATTCCAGCCAAGCCCGGTGGTGCCAAGTCCCCCGGTATCGGGTGGGTAAGCCGGCTCGAAAACGACGGGCGTGCGGCCGGTGAAATTGGTGACAACCTCGATCAGCGCCGCCCTTGTCCCGCTTGTCGCCTGGAGATTGCGGCGAATACGGGCGCTGAACGCGGCATCGGTTTCGCCGGTAAGACGCCCCCAGTCGGTGCCTCCATAATCACGGGCTATAAGATCGAGCCAGCCGTTGGTCGCCGTAGCGATACGGCTCTGCTGGCGGACATAGGCAAGCAGGGTGTAGAGCCAGGCCCAGGCACTCGCGAGGCCGTTGAGCAGTCCTGAGAGGACCGGCGCGTCGTCCGCGAACCAGCCATTCGGTAATGCGGCGAGGAGCCGCGCACGCATGTCCTGCTGATCTCCGGTCATCGGTTTTTCCTCAAGAGATTGCCAAAGAGCCGACCTTGATGACCATGGCGGGAGCTGCTTCGAGGTCGGCGGTGCCCCCTTGCAGGGTCAGGCCGGTCACGTTGTTGACGGCGGAGCTCGCGCCATAGGCGAGTTGCGCGAGGCGCGTGTAGGCCAGACTGCCCCCTACGGGGAGGTTGTTGACAAAGCTCGTTACGGCAGAATTAACGGCTGAGATTGCGATACCGCTGTCTGAGCCTGGCGCGATGCTGAGCGCGAGCGAGATATCGGCGAGCATGATCGTTGGCGCGTTCACGGCGAAGATGGAGCCAACAGGCCTCACCAAGTTTACCGCAGTCTGGATGGAGCTCAGCAGCGAAGCAGGCGGGAAACCCGATCCATCATCCACGGTGACCAAAAACTTACCAGGCGTATAGTCGCCATTACCGTCCGTGTTTTCCTGCACCGTGCAGTTCACACCTTGCTTGATACTTGTCGTGGCGTAGTTCACCGCCTGCAGCGTGGCGCGTGTGCGGCTGTTGATGAAACTCTGAAAACGCAGGCGGAAGGCGGCATCGGTCTCAGCATCAAGACCAATCGTCAAAGCGAGCGCATTGGTCACGGTGTCGACACCGGGGAGTGCGCTGGTGACAAGGCTGATGGTGCCGGGGAGAACATTCCCGGCGCTCCCGGGCACCGTGGCGGTGACGGGAACGCTGATTGATGCCACGCCGACACCAAGCAGATAGCCATTCTGGCTGGCGCTCCAGGCCGCGTTGTTGGTGTCGGTAACGACCGAGAACTGCGTGGTGCTGTCACTTGTGGTGATGGTCGTGCCAACTGGGATGAGGGTCGTCATCGTCGGCGTGTAGCGGCTGAAGGTGACGCTTCCCTGTGCCGCGATGGCGGTCAACCGGGCCATGCCAAAGTCGGCGCCGAAACTGTCGACGTCCAAGCCGCTGCTGGTGGCGAGCCGCGTTGTCTGCAACACGAGCAGGATAAGCCACTGAAGCCAGAGACCAAGCGAAGCATTGGCTTCTAGCAGAGCACGAAGTACGGAACCCGTGGTGAAGTCGAGAAGTTGAGCCGCGCTACCTTGCACGGCTGCAGCTGTTTGCTCCACAAGCGTGCTGAAGTTGCGCAGGAGTAGCTGCATGATCAAATTCCCGAATCGGATCGAAGGGATGGCGTGAGGCGTGCATCGAAATCGAAGGAAGCTCGCGTGGAACTTATCCCGTCATAACGACGTTGATCGCCTGGGCGGTCGTCTCGCTCGCGTCGGTGTAGGTGATCTGCAGCGAGACGATGTTGCTCTGTGCCTGTACGTCGATCAACGGTGTAGGCGTTTGGGCTACAGCACCCTCTAGGAAGATCTGACTTCGTATTAAGCCCGCGATGGCGGCCGCATCCACCGGCATGCCAATCATCGAGGGCAAGCCGGCGCCATAGGTCAGTTGCCAAATGTAATCGCTTGGATTTGTCAGAAGACGACGCAGCACGCGCTGTTGGCCTAGTGTGCTGCCGGAAACAGCGGCAAGATCGCCGCTTGCGCCGACCGCGAGGTCACCACCGAAGGTATGGTTGATATCGGACATCGGACTACGCCTGGGGTATGGGCAGGCCGGTAGACCCGGGCCCGTTCTGCACATCCGGATGGACATGCTCGTCGTAGATGGTGCGTAGGTCTCCGAGCGTGCCGTGCGCACGAGCTTGGTCGGAGATATCGCCGCTGACGATGAGGTTGCCGGTCAACTGTATGGTTCCGGTGAGGTTCCAAATGGTTGCTTTCCCCTCGATGCTCCCGTCATTATGAAGCTTGAGGCAGGAACCTGTCTGGTGGACCAGCCAAATCTCGCCCGATGGCGCCTGTGGCGGCTGAGCAGCCGACGAGAACAATCCCGCGAGGACGATGCCATGTTCAGCCTGACCTTCCTGCGCGAGGACCACAACTTGCTGGCCCGGTGAAGGCGGAGAGACCATGCCCCAGCCCGCGCCTACCCAGTTGGCAGCGATTGGCAGCCAACCGCTGAGCACCCCTTCAGGCTGTAGCGTAACCTTCGCGCAATAGGTTGCAGGGTCGACGGACTGCACAATTCCGCAGCGGACCTGACCGGTAGCGCCGCTCATCACGCCCGCCTGGGCGCGGATAGCATTGAGCCAGGCTTCCATCATAAGATGTTCCAATCGACGGGGTGGATCAGGTCACGCCTGCAGAGGCGTGTTGACGGCTCTGACAGTCTGCGTGAAGCCATCCCGGGGCGAAACACGGCGGACGATCTCGTCTACGGCGTAGGTCTGGTCGAAGCCGCTGTTGGTGCCTTCCAGCAGCACCAAGCTGCGCGGCGCGAGATCAAGTTCGCCGGGCATCGTCACTGTAATAACACGTTCGTGCCGGCTGAGATCACTCAGCGTTTGTGTGGCGAGTGTCATGGCCTGCTGAGGCGTCAGGTTTGGGCGGATCAGCGCGTAGTTCGTCACCGTCCTGGAACCTACTGCACCGGTCGTGGCGATGGCACCCCGCATCGAGGAACGCACGGTTTGTGTGATCATTGCCGCTTGACGGCTGTTCCAGCTTTGCACGGTGACCACAATGTCCCGTGCTAAGGCTAAACTGCGCTCCATTTGGAGGCTCGTCAGCGTCGTTGCGGCAGAACCCCCCGGCATCCATTGCCAGACGGTAGGCAGCCCATCCGCGGCCGGCGGCGCAAAGCACAGGGTGGTATCCTGCACATAGACATCGAAGCCTTCGACCTCGGCCAGTTCCGATAGCAAGTCCCACTCCGTCACCCTCCTGCTCGCCTGATGCAGCGAAGAAAAAGCGTGTCCGTCCTGGTAATAGCGGCCGACCGGCGTCGCAGTTCCAGTGACCACAGGCGTCAGTCCATGCCGCAGTGCCAGGGTCTGGGCGATCTCGCTCGAGGTATTGTTGGAGAAGGTCTCTGCGCTCAGCGTATCGATGAAGAGGCCTGTGAAGTCGCGTCCAGTCAGGTGAGCGGTGCCGTTGGTCATGTCGACCGTTATTCCGTCGACAGTACCTGTCATCAGGCTTTGCCACGTGGCGACCGCCGCCGGAAATCCGGGCGGTGCGAGGCCTACGAGGATGTCCGCGGTTGCCTGCGTCATGCTCGAGAGGATTGCGGGAGTGAAGTCGGCGTCGGCTCCCAGGGCGATGACAAGCCGAAACCAACCCGCAGCCTGATGGTCACTCGTGCAAACCTCCGCCTCGGTGACACCGGCTATGCCGTTGCCGTTGAGCACAAGCCGCAGGAACACGCTGCGGGCGGCACCTAAATCATTGGCCGGCAATGCCACCTCCCGCCGCAGGGTTCGGCGTAGGCAACTGCAAAGTGGTGACGCCGGTCAGCAGGGGGTCGGAAAGGTTGTTCAGCTGGGCTATGCGGATCCACTGAGTCGCATCGCCCAAGTTCTCGGCGGCTATATGAAACAGATCGCCCCCAGCCACCGTGATCGTGCTCTTGCTACTGCTCATCATCAGGTTCCGATGTTCTGCAACGCCGAAAGTCCACTGCCGACGTATCCCCGCGCGGCTGTCAGTGCCGCGAGGGAACCGGCGGTTGCGGTCGTGGCCGTCACAGCGGTGGCGGCGCTTGCCGCATCTTGTCCTGCAAAGCCTAGGTCGAGGCTCGGCAGGACTCCGCCGGTCGTGGCGACATCGGTCGACACCGCCGATTGCGCTGCGGTGACTGCGGCGACGCATTGGCCATAAGCGGCGGTGCCATAGGTGGTTGCTCCTGCCTGGCCGAGTGCTGCACGCGCGGCTGTCAATTCCGTTTGTGGGGTACTGAGGAAATTCGCCGCGCTGGCGAGGTTCGACGTAATGCTGGCCGCTGCCGAAATGGCTATGGAGGCGGCCGCATATATGAGGTTGCTCTGAACGACACAGCGCAGGCGATAGGGGATCCACCACGGCTTGCGATAGTCAAACTCGGCTTCCGAGATGATGACGATGAAGTATTGCTCGCCCCAGCTCAGCGGCAAAGTCGTGCCGGCAACGCGCATGGCATCGATTAGTTGCGCCCGCGCATCCGCATCCGATCCTGATATGATCCCGCCAAAGGTTATGTCGGTATCGGCACCGCCAAGAACGTCGATTACGCGGCCTCCGCCCGGCAGGTCATGCACCGCCAAGCGCTGTTTGCCGCCGAAGGTGATGGTGGCGGGAATCTCGAAGGCTTGGAGCGTGACGAGGCCGAGGGTAACGGTCGTTGTCATGGTGTCCGATCAAGCTTTAGAGGGGAGTGCCGGGCCAGGCTGGTGCCATCCGTGTATTGAAGCTCCGTGCGGCCGTGGGGGGACGGCCTGCTTCTCGCGCCATGGCGCCGGAGAGCCATCGTCCCACCTGAGCCCCGTCGAGCATCACGTCGCCCTGCACATTAGCCATTTGCGCATGAGTTGAAGGCGCCGGTGCCTGGGTCGTTGCGGCTGTCGCTGTGGTCGCCGATGGCGGCTGAGGATTTAGACTCGCGCTTGCCGGAGGGGCTGATGACGGCACATGCGAGACAACGTTTCGCACCCCGTCAGGGGCAGTTGGTAGTCTAGGCGGCGGCGTGACACGGTCCGGCACGGTCGCCTTGCCTGCCTCCGTGATCGGTTCCCGTGTGGATGCCACCGCGGGAGCCGGACCGGCGGAGCGGCTGGGGGCCGCAGATGGCATGGCCGGCCCTACCTTGGGTGGGCGCTGATAGACGACAGCCGTCGAGGCTGTTTTCGCCATTGGCGGCGTTGTGGTGCTTCTCGGACGTGTCGTCTCGCGCGCCTGGGCACTTGATACGGGTGTCTTGCGAGCTGAGGAACTCCCGGCCGTTGGCGGCGACTCTGCGCTCGGGCTCGGTGCCGATTTTGTCCTCAAGAGAGGGGTCTCAGGCGCCGCCGCACGAACCGGGACAAGGCGGGCCAGAGGTTGAACAGGCGAGGACGGATTTGAGAGCGCCACTTTGATCGAGGGCTTAGCGGCGAGTTTGAGCTGGGAGTCTGCTGGAGGCTTCGTCCCCGGCGTAAGCGGCGGCACCACAGCAGTGATGCGCGCTAATGGGGAAGAAACGGCAACAGGCGGCAGGTCAGGCGGCGGCGGAACCGGTGGGACTGCAAGCACCGAGCGTGCTTGAGGCGAAACCTCCTGCACTTCTGATAGAGGGCGAGGCTGAGGTGAGACCTGTTGGCCCGACGGCACAGGGCCGACCGGAGCCGGTCGGACGAACGGCGCAGGGCTCGGTTGCGGTGGAACCTGCTGCCCTGCCGTTGCCCGGCGCTCCATTGGCGCGGCCGGCTGCACCGGTGGCGCAGGAGGAAGCGCCGGTTGTTGCACCGAAACCGGCGGCTGGACCGGTGGCGGGCTGGGCACCGCAGACATGGCGGGGGATGGCGTCTGCTCTCTTTTGATCTGGACTGAGACACTCGGCGCTGGCTCCGGCGCCAGTTTCGGCATTGAGAGCCGCGGCGCCTGTGGTGCCTCGATTGCTGGCACACTTGGCGCCTTCTGTGGCATCGGAGCGATGACGGCCGCGGTCGCCGGAGGGCTCTGCCGCACGGGTTCCGGCGGAATGTAGGTCCCGAGGTGTAGTCGCGCGATCCGGCTCATTTGTGCAGCCGTCTGATCCGTCTGCCGGCTGAACAGCGACATGTCCCGGCTGATGCGGCGCATCCCCTCGGCTATCCCATCATCAAGGACAATGGAGATGCCAATGGACTCGAGTTCGTCGCTCACGTCAGATCCTTTCGCAGGCTCTCGGTGATCGCTGCACGCATCGCCTGGCGATCGGCGCTGTCGGGCGCAAGGAAGGGCGCGGGCGCCAAGCCCACGTCGCCGCGCTCGCGCCGGACGAGTGCGGGATCGGCTACCTGCACGGTTGCGCGGTCAACATGAGCCGTCGCATGAGCAATTGCTCCAGGTGCGGCAAGGGTTCTACGGCGCGCCGCCTCGGCTAGGGCTGCGGCCGCGGCGGTCAGCGCCCGGCTCCCGATCTCCGTCAGGTCCAGGCGCGAGAGGTCATGGTAGCGTGGCATGCTATCAACGCTCCCAAGCCAGGCTCTCCCAGTTGTATTGGGCGCCCCCCATCTCTCCGAGCGCCACGGTGAACGCGCGCCGCCAGGACTTGGGCAGACTGAAGGCGATGTCGAACGGCACCCCGTTCTTGACGAGATAGAGACACTCGATCAGGTCAGGGTGCAGACTGAGTTTCCCGCTTCCTCTCGCACCTCCGCATCCGTCGGATCGCGCTCGACGATGCCGCGGACGGCGTCTAATCCAGCATTGCCAAGGCGACTGATGAGGTTCTCGATCTGGTGTTCGTTGGCCGGCGGGGGCACCGGCACGCCGTCGATCGCGGTGACGGCGAACGCCACCACGGCCATGCCCAGATACAGCGGATTCCGCCCAAGCTCGGGACCCACGGCCTTGAACAGTCGCAGCTTGTCGATCGCGTGAGGCGGCCGCACAGTCAGAACCCGGCCCGCGGCGTCGGTCGTCTCGACCGTCCCGAAGGCATCGAGAATGCTGCCAGACGGATGATTCACGAGACGGTGCTCCGGCTGGTTGCATAGAACTCCAGCCGCTGCTTGACGCTCGCGTCTCCTTTGTAGAGGCCGGCGGAGGTCAACTTGAACACCACGCCGTTGAACTGATAGGTCGAGGTTGAGCCGTCGATCTCGTCGACGTATTGATAGAGCGTGCCGGGCGGAGGCGTGTTGCCCGCCAGGTAGCTCTGCTCGACCTGGGCCACGAGGTCGTCGGCCGAGGACGATCCGCGCTCGATATCGAAGGAGCCGTCCCAGCCCTTCGGCAGCTCGGCGCCGACCATGGTGCCGTCCATGCGGTCGACACGCACCGATGCGGTGATCTGGCGGCTTTCGAAGCCGGTGACATGTTCGAGGTCGACGCGGCCGAAAGGCCCAAGCACGACGACCTGGCAATCTTTGCCCGTGTTAAAGGTGGTGAGAGCCATAGTGCTTGCGCTCCGTGAGAGTGGCGTGTCGGTGTGACGTTACGAGGACGGGGCGTTGCTGACGGTCGTGCTGCTGATCTGCACGGTCTGGCCGCCCTCGACGTTGACAATGAACTTCTCGTTGATACCCTGATACTGAACCTGAACATCCGCCTGTACGTAGCCCAGTGCCGTCCGAGACTGCGAATTGTTTGTGGAATCACAGACGACAGAGAACGGCTGGCTGCCGTTCGTGCTGCCCAGAAGTCCTTGGCTCAGCATCCCCTGCAGGAACGCCAGCAACGTCGCCTTGATGTTCTGAAACAGTGTCGAGTTGATGACCTCGCCCACATAGAGACCCATGCCTGCGCTGAGCGTCGCCGCGATGTAGTTCGTCATGCGCGTATAGTTGTCGCCGTTGGTGGCTGCGTTCGACGATGAGTTGTGGCCGCAGCGAACACCCCAATAGCTGCCACCCGGCTGTGGGTTGCAGATCACGTCGATGCCATTTTGGAACAGGAGTTGGAGATCGGCGGTGGCATAGGTGCTGGCCTGGCCGGAGGATGCAGAGCCGCTCTTCTGGCTTCCGACGATGCTGTAAAGCTGCTTGTTGAGGCTTGACTGTTCCGGCGAGAGGTTAACCAGCCGGCCAGCCGCGAAACCTTGCGGCGATACAACCCGCGTCACGGCGTTAGTCTGATCATACCAGTAGAGCCAGTCGCCGAACATGAGCTTGGTAGAGTAGCTGTCGAGCCCGGCGGCCGCCTTGGTGGCAACGGCATTTTCGGTTGTGTCGCCCGAAGGGCCGGTCAGGACCATATAGACGCCCTCTGAAAGACCGAACGCTGCCTGCGACGTATACTGTGTCACGTCGATGGAGTCTGCCAGCAGGGCGACCGAGCAACCCTGTCCACGTAGCGCATACATTCCCGTGCGAGGCACAGAGTCGCTTCCAACCAGAATCGCGGAAGTGACGTTCAATGCCCCGTCGGTGCCGGGAGTGCCGGTAGAGAAGCTGACGGTGCCTGCGACTGGAGCAGCCGTACCGCCGGCATAGTGTGCGGTGACGATCTGAGATGCACCGCGCAGAGCACCGTTGCCGGTGTTGATGGCGATGACCATGGCCTGCCACAGCGCGGCGGCAGTTCCATTGATATTGTCGAAGACTTCAGGCGTGTTGCCAGGCAGGGCCACGGTAATTCGCGTGCTGCCCGCCTGCGATCCGGCCGAGATCGTGATCCTTATCCCGTTGCCGTTGCTGCCGGTGTAGAGCGCGGTAAGCGTGATTGCGGTCTGGATGGTGAGTACGGCGGCAGTGTCGCTACCGTCCGTCACCCGCACGCAGCGGAAGTTCTGCGCGCCTTGCTGAACTGCCGTCGTTACCTGGGTGCCCATGTCATAGAGGCGCGGCGTGACCGGTCCGAAGCTTGACGAATACTGCCCCATTGAGCCGACCACGACCGGCTGGCCCACAGGGCCCCAGCTTGCGCTGCCGACGATCCCCAGGATGTCGGTCGGCACGCCGTTGAGCAGCAAGGTCTGCGGCGGCACGATCTGCACGTAGAGGTCGGGCACCACCAGCGCCGTTGTGTTGATGGCGCCCTGTTGAACGATGGGCATTGAGTTTCCTTGGGGTTAGCCGAGGAGGGGCGAGAGGATGCCGGCCGGAGACGATAAGGTTCCCGTTCCGAACACCATCGCCGGCTGCGCGGCGGTGAGAGTGGTGGCGTAGTCGGCGGCATAGATGAGGTCGCGGCGGTAGAGGGTTGCGTTCTCGCTCTGGTCGATGGTGGCGCCCCCGGCCAATGTGATGCGGGCGGAGGTGCCGTCGGCAAGTGTCAGGAACGGCATAGCGGCGACAGCCGCATCTATCGTCGAGGCAATCTGGTCGCGCATGAGCGGAGCCGGGCACCAGCAGCTGACCCGAAAGCTCTGCCTTTGCCGACGGGTTTCCTGATAGGCGCTTTGCGCCTGCTCCACGCGGGCGAAGAGCTCTGCGCCGCTTGGTATCGTCACAGTTGCGCCGGAGATCTGCACGAGCAGGCCTGCGGCAATGAGTTGAGCGGCCAGTGCGGCTGCCACGAGTGCGATCGTATCTCCGCTCTGGATGAGATAGACATACGTTGCGCCAGCGACGGAGAGGCCTGCCATCTGCCCGGCGGCCGTGCTGCCGCCGAAGGTCACAGCGCCGCCGGCCACCGAGACGGTAAGGGTCGGCTTGCTTGCTGTCGTCACGTTCCAGTTCGCCGGATAACGCGTCGTGGCATGCGGATCGCCGCTTGGAAAAATGCTGACATTGGCGGTGCCGCTCGCCAGGTCGGCATGCAGCGCAGCGGCAACCGGCCAGCCGCGATAGACGCGTATGGTTGCGGCGACACCGTCGCAAGTAATCAACGAGGCGGCTGATGAACCGCTGGGATAAAGTGTGAAGGTAACAGCCGCGACAAGCGCATTCTCTACGTCCGATTGATCTGCCATCAGGTGATTGCCTGCGTCGCCGTCAGCCGCCAGCCAAGCGCTGTCCGTTCTACAGCGCTGAGCACGGCTGTCGTACCGGTCTCATCTGTCATCAGGTCGTCCTGTCGGAGTTCGACCGCCTTATCACCGAGCAGCGCGGGCAGGCGCACGATCCAGCTTGCGGGCCCGGGCTCTCCCGGCAACGCGCCGGCGTTACGGCTTCCGGCGCCCGCCATCAGCACGCTTGCAGGCCATCTCTCAAGGAGTAGCGTTTCCTCGCGTTGCTGGACGCCGCCATAGCCATTGCTGCCGGGTTGTCGCGCGCCATCCGCGCGGGTGAAAGTTGCAACACGGTTCGTGAGGACACACACCGTCGGTAGAAGCGGTGGCTGGGCGGCTACGAAAAAGGTGCCTCCGGGTCCTCGAAGATAGTCGCCGGCGCGAGTGTAGGCCGTGTCGTAGACAGCGAACCAAAGCGGCTGGTCGTAGCGGGCACTTCTATTCCAATCCTTATCCTCGGAGTGGAAAGCGGCATTCAGGCATAGCAGGCGATTCGCCTGAGACAACGGCGCGATGCCGCTCCGAGGTCGAAACGCCTCGTACATGTCGCCCAGGTGAAAGGCAGCCTGGCCCATTCCGCGTGCAACGCGGTCGTTCAAGCGCGCGGCGTCCATCAAACCACCAGTGTTATGCCAGGACCCGCGAAGGCCGGACCTTGCGGCACGCCAAGGAAGCTGCAAAGCCGGCGCCGCCACTCGTCGAGGAGCGCGAAGCGGTCGCGGACCTCATCCGGGTTGCGGCTCCACACAGCCGCCTGATCGGTGTCGAGGTTCTGGGCGGCCTGCGGAACAGCAAATTCCAGGCCCCGCAGCGTGCCGAGGTAGGTGCGGCACACCGCCTCTTCCGCGGAGGAGAGGTTGCTCATGCGATACTCCAGCAGCCCATAGGACTGGAAGAAGCGCCAGCCCTGGAAGCCCCAGGGCCCTGCTCCGTATGCCGGATAGCCACAGAAGCGGCGGATGTCCGTCCGCTCGGCATCGGTGAAGCCCAAGGGATTCGTCATCAGTAGAACGAGCCCGAACCGCGCGTGAAAAACACCTGTCCTGTGCCGCTCTGAAGGATAACCGCGGCGGCGCTGACCGTGGCACCGATACCGAAGACCATTTGGCTCGATGCTGGCACTGGCATGGCGGCTGTCGTCGCCGTCAACGCCGCTGTGGCTCCCAGGCACAGGAAGGCCGTGCTGTTGCTGCCATTGTAGACTAGCAGAGACGGTCCGGTTCCCCCGAGCGTCACTGAGGCGCTCGTGGTGCTCGCGGCGACGCTAACCGTCGCCTCGGGGCTGAAGGCGGCGATGCTGCCGCTGGCCATGGCGCTTACCCCGCATGCTCGACCATAACCGCGCGCTTGAAGGCGGCATTGGTCGCGGTGGGAATTGTGAGCGGCGTTGTCGTCGTGTCGGAGGGGGCGCAAAAGCCGCCGATCCAGTACCAGCTCTGCGCGATGATCTGCTGCAGCCGGTCGATTGGCTCGCGTGTCACCATGGCGACGGAGTCGACGATGGTGACGATGGAGTCCGCGGGTGCCACATCGTCGGCGCCAATCCCGGCAAAGTCGCCCTCGATGAGCGCTCCCTGGCCGCAGATGATGGGGCGGCGAACATAGAGCCCGGCGATGGTCGGATGCGGCTGGACGAAGGCCTCGGTCGTCGGAATGAAGCGCAGGCCCAGGAAATCGTTGACCATGCCGTCATGGAAAACGACATTGCTTGATGTGGCGCCGGTGAAGAGCGTCTTGAAATCCGGATCCGCGAAGAGCTGACGAGCCGAGACAGGGTCGAGGTAGCAATTGTAGACGCCGTCGATCTCCGGAACCGCGTTCTTCCGCAAAGTCGCGACTGCATCGAGCAGGTTGCCCATGGCGAGAGTATCGGTCGCCTGGATGAGGGACGTGTTGCCGCGCCCTGCCGGCCGCAGGATCGAGCTTGCGGTAGCCGCCACAACTGAGTTGTAAATTGTGCCCTGTAGGACCGTCACGTTCGTGCTGAAGGTCAGCGTGCCGGAGATGCCGTTCGGCGTAGTGGAGGTGCTGGTTGCATCCGCCGTAGTGCCTATCAGGGTGTAGACGCCGGAGCCGACCGTCACGGAAAGTGGGTTGCTCGATGACACAGCGGATTGCGCGCCGTTGACAAACGCGTTCTGGAAGCCGCGGACATCGTCCACCTGAAGAGTGGGCCCTGCGGCGCCGAGTGTCGCCGACACCCGTGTGTTGCCACCGAAGTAGGCATTGAACAGTGCGTTGCGGGCCAGCTCATCAAGGCTGCGGGCCGCCTGTTCGCCGTTGGTGTAGGCGTTCTGCAGGAACTGGCTGGCGATCCCCACCCGGCTCGTGACCATGTTGAGGTCGGCGGTCGCTGCATAGAAGTTCAGCGTCAGTGTGTACTGCTCAACGCCCCAGCTCGACGTCGTGAGGCCATTGTCAAAGTTCGTATTGAGCGCTGGGGAGAGCGGCGTGGTCACGCTTGGCTTAAGACCCGCACGCGTTTTCGTAAGCGTCTCGCCGATGCCTACGGCAATATCCTCGCGGTCGGCGACAGCCCGATAGCCGAGGCGGGAGCGCAGCGCCTGCTGGAACTCGCGCTCCAGGAAGCCCTGCTGGATGATCGGCTGCAAGGCCACGGGGAAGTTTTGGATGCCCATTTCGATCCTCTTGATGGGTTAGAGTTCAGGGACGAGTGTCAGACGCGGCGCACGAGGGCGGCGCGAGCAGCTCGGTATTCTTCCAGCGTCATGTCGGTCGCTCTTTTGGCGCGTGGCGGCTGCGAGGGTGGCGGCACAGCCGTGGTCGTGCTCGAAGCACCGCCGAACAGCCAAGGTTTGGCGCGACGGAAGCGTTCCATCGCCGTTGCTGCGCCGGTCACCTCGCCACGTTCACCGACCGCGACCGCCGAGGGATCGAGAAGCTTCAGCCCATCGAGATCGACCATGCCGGCACGGACCGCCTCCGCCTTCAGCTCGGACATCACGAGATTGGCCCGGGCCTGTTCCGACAGGTTGCGGACCTGTTGCTCCAGCTCTGCGGCGCGGGCACGGAGCGAGTCTAACGTATCGATGTCGATAGAAGGCGTATCAGCATTCGTCATTCGGTTGTTCCTTTGCGATCCGAGCAAGCTCCGCCGCCACATCTTCGATGCCGTATTCGTCCGCGATCACGCGGATCGCGGTCTCTCGGCTGATCTGCCCGGCTTTGGCCAGCGTGGAGAGTGTTTGGGCTTCAGCCAGTTGGTCAGCCGCACTCGGTGGATACCAGCGCGGCCAATCGAGCGAGAGGCGTGTCCCGGGCTCGATCTTGGGTGCGGGACGGCCAAGCACGGTGATGGAGTAGCGATCGGTGGCGGCCATGATCATCCGCACCAAAGCCAATAGGCCGTTCTCGCCATAGGAGATGCGCAGATTATCAGCCAGCCAAATGAGGCCTTGATTCATCAATTCCAAGGCACGACCGGATTGGGCGGCGGCAATGCGGTCGGCCGAGGATCGGTTGCCGTGTACGCTTTCTAGCGCCAGTTCTCGCAACACGCGCACGTAGTCGATGACCGCGTTCGCGGCGGTCCCTCCGATCTCCAGCAATCGCGCATCGCCGTCTTTACTGACAACGAGAGCATTTCCGGCACCCTTGATGATCTCTCGATCACTGATTGCCGGTTCCTTGATAAGCAACGTGGGGTCGGAGCTATAGGTGAGGCCGCGACCCGCTTGCGACAGCTGGTAATCGATCTCGATACTGGTCTCGACAGCAGCACGAAACGTGCAGCCCCCATCTACTCCGTCACCGCCAGGTAGGTTGCGGATCCAGACGATCGGGACGAAGCCGAGGCCGTGCCGCATTGTGCGGGCAGTATCGATTTCGGGGCCACCAATGGGCGTGATGCCCACAGGCCAGGGCAGAAACCAGGTTTCATCGTCCGAGTTCCAGCGCCGCATGAACCAGTAATCGACTGAAGGTTCAGCTATCTCATAGCCCTGGGCTGCCAGGAGCGCCCCTCGGACTTTGTACTGCTCGGTGACGCTTGCCAGGGCATCAGGTGCATCGGCACGCCACACCGGGGTGAGGAACAGGCTGTCAACGATGGAGACATAGACTCGCCCTTTGAGAATGCGCAGTAGCAGAGCGACGGAGCCGACGGAACCGCGGAGAGCCGCATCGATCATGACAGCGTTGAGGCCGGCATCGCGGAGAAGGTCCGCGAGGAAGTTGCGGAGATCTGGATCGGCGCACACGATCGTCGGGAAATGTCCTTCGCTGAATAGCAAGGCCACGCTGTCTTCCACAACTGTGCGGGAGAGCGCGTAGCGGATGGAGGGACGGCGCTGGCGGATCGGGATGTATTCGCCTCCAGCTCCGCGTTCCTCATGGAACTGATAGGGCAGCACATCGTAGACAGTGCCGGCGAGCACCCGGCGCAACACGTCGAGCGTGTGGACGCGCGGTGGATAGTCATGGTCGCGCGGGATCAGCGCGCAGATCGCGTCGAACATCGATTGACTTTCGAGGAAAAGCGCGATGAAGCGCGCATCTATGGGACGGCCAAGTCAGCGACTGGGAAGGGATGCGCTGCGTGGAGTCAGAGACGCCTAGACGCCAAACTCGCAGACAGGAACGAGCATCGGAAGCGCGGGTGGCCGCGTTGGATGACTGAGTATTACTTTCAGCGGCTAAGCAGAGGCACGTGCAGGCGTCGTGCGGGCGCTGCGGGCGCCAGCAGCGTCATGAAGGCGCGTGACAGCGCATCGACTTGGTCGTCTTTCCGGCCATGCGGGAAGTCCCGCAACTCTTCCAGGAAAGCTCGGTTCCAAGGGGCGCGAACGAGACTAACATTGCGAGCTTCGATCTGGGCCGCGACTGGCCCTGCGCGAGTGAGCTTCGCGCCCGTCTCGGGCGAGCACCGCACCGGGAACCCGGCCAGCTTGCGTGTCAAGTAGGTGGCCTGCGCCTGTCCAGCCTGCCCAGGGTCTTGCGGCAGAGAAACCAGAACCGTTGAACCGTCGCGCTGTGCGGTCGCCAGGATCGCGGCTTCCACCTCACCGGGTGTGCCACGAAAGCGAACGATGTCGGTCACGGCGAAACGCTGCTCGGCGTCGCGGTCCAGACGTAGCCCGACGGTCCAGTCGGGGTCCTTTCCAGGCGCGGGGAGTGCCGAAGCCAAATCCCATGCCCGCACCGCCATCATGCCGGTTGGCGGCACGTCGCTCACCGATATGCGTTCAGGCATGAACAATCCGCCCGAGGGCGGCCGGGGGTCTTGCTGGAACAAAGCCGAGAAGGCGCGTTCGCCCATGGCGGTCCGCTTACGGGCTAAGGCCTCGGCATCTTCCCAGTCGGGCCAGAGCGCTTCACCCTCGGCCCGGCCCATCGGGTCGGGAGGCACGGCCAGCGCCGGCAGCCGCAACAGGGTCCAGCCGGCTTCCGTTTCGAGGATACGGCCCCCAAGGTCGTCCTCATGCCACCTGGTCATTACCAGCACGACCCGTCCGCGCGGCTTGAGCCGGGGCAGCAGATCGGTTCGGTACCATTCCCAGGCGTGCTCGCGACACATCGGCGAGTCCGCGTCCGCCCAGGATTTTACGGGATCGTCGATGATTGCGAGATCGGCCCTGCGGCCCGCGAGCGGTCCGCGAATGCCCGCTCCGAAGTATTCTCCGCCCTGGTCCGTGCGCCAGCGATTGGCGGCACGTTCGTCCGTGGACAGCCGGTAGTTCAACGTGGCGCTGTGTTCCTGAACCAGGGCGCGCGTCCGTCGGCCGAAATGGCTTGCCAGACTGTCCGTGTGGCAGGCCGTGATGAGGGCCGCCCGCGGGTGGTGGGCCAAATACCAAGCCGGAAAAAGAACCGAGACATACGTCGACTTGGCCGAGCCTGGCGGCATTAGAACCATGAGCCGGTCCGTTTCTCCGCGGCTCACCGCATCGAGCGAAGCCATCAGCCTACGATGATGTGGGGCAGGCGTCTGGTCGCGTTGGCTGAGAACCAACTCGGCCCATTCGGCAAGGCCCAGATTCATGAGTGAACTGGAACCTCTTCAAGTCGGATGATTTATGTCTGATTGCTCTTCGAAAGAAGAACCAAGTTCGAACTGCGTGCCGGAGAGCGTCATACACAATCAGGCATCATATAAAGTTATATAAGGAATTGTGGGGCGCTTGTCCACAAAAATTTTACACTTAAGCAACAAAAATCAAAGAGCCGGTATTTCCTCAGCGATGCCGAAGCAGCCCATGTAGTCCGCGAAGAAGCCGCGCTCACGCTGTGCGTTCAGGCCATGGTCGGCAAAATGGTAGACATTGCGGCCATAGCCGCCGCGCTTCTCGCGCTTTATCTCGGCCGTGATGTCGCGCACGGCGTCATTCATGAGGGGCATCCCGAAGTGCGCGTAGAGACGCGCGATAGTCGCGATCGGGTCCTGCGTGAGATCCCGATACTGAACGTGGCAGATCGCCTCGCCGCCCTCATGAGCGCTTGCTGCGCGCATCATGGCTTCCACACCTTGGTGCCAACGGCTTGTCACCTGGACACCGATTTCCTCGCGGTCCTGATGCTGCGTGAATGGCTGGCGCAAGATCTCCGTGAGCTTCGCGACGGAGGGTAGCACCTTCAGCGGATCGCGATGCACGAAGACGATCCGTGCATCAGGATAGACCGCGCGCACAGCGTCGAGGGCGAAGACATGGTCGGGGCATTTCAGCACCCACTGCACTTGGTCCGCGTCGTCGCCGGACTGGTGCTGGAGATGCTGGAGGTAGCGCTTGTGGAAGCGGTAGGCGAGCGCATGACCGTGGGCGTCCTGCCAAGCAAGATAACTCGGGATGCGGAAGGTCGTATCGAACCGGAGGGACTGGAACACCTGCGCGGTGATTTCAGTGCATTCCTGGGGCATTTGCGCGGTCAGCGGATGTACTTCGCGGAAGCCGGGCGCCATTCTGGCGAAGGTTCGGAGCTCGCGCTCAGTCTGCTCCACGCGCCGGTCGCGTCCGTGCAGCGGCGCATAAGGCGCCATCGTCTGCCAGCAACTTGGGCTCCGCATTGCCGGATCGCAATCCAGCAGCCGATGCAGGAAGGTAGTACCGCTACGCGGCAGGCCCGTGATGATCAAAGGCCGGCGAATGGGGGTGGTGCGCACAGCCGGATGACGCTCTTCCTCCCGTCGCAGCCGCAACAGGTTGCGCAGGCAGCGCAGAACGTCCCAGCGAACGGCAAGGCGGCCGACCAGTGACAGGTTTGCCTCAGCCTCCAGGGAGCTGAGCAGGATCAGCAGACCTTCGATGAACTGGTCGGGGCCGAACTCTTCTCCGAAGGCTGCGGGGCTCTGACCCGCCAGGGCCTCCGATATGAGAGCCTCGGCGTCTAGAGGCCGCCTGCCTAAGCCCGTTAGCTGTGAAACGCGGTCGGCCAGCTTCAAGGCGGAGGTAACCATGGTCACGGTGAAGCAATTTCCTTGAAAAGGCCCGTGCAGCTACCGGGGCGGTCGAACCCGGTCAAGCGAGAGGGTGCCACCGGCGCAGGTCATCGGAGGCATCCCCGCCATGCGCCGCATCTTGTCCCCCTGAGCCGCTTTCTCCTCAGCGGCTATCCGGCGGAGAGCGAAGATGATGATCCGAATGCCTTCGGCGTGCCAGCGTTGGATTGCTTTATGATCGGCGCCCAACACCTCGGCAAGGCGCCGCCAGGAAAAGAGGTGACGCCCGCTGATCGGGTGGACCAGGGCCCGGCACCCAATGATGCGGCGTAGCAGGTAGCGGTCCTGGGGGATCAGGGCGAGGTAGCTCAGGACCTTGTCCATGCGACTGATCCGGCTGGCGGACGGCATCGCGGGGCGCACCTCGGCAGACGACCAGCCGTAGGCTTCTGCCGCCTCCCGGAGAATCGGCAGCGAAGACGTTTTTAGGGCGGGCGAGAAACCGGTCGTCGGCAAGGACAGCAACGTGGAACCGGCTTCCTCGAAGCAGGCGATCAGCCCCTCGTACTCCGGCGGCAGTTCTCGGACGCGGCGACCGCGGCTGTCTACAGCTCTGGTGGGCGCGGTTTGGCCTCGCACGGTTTGCGCAGCGGTCATGCGGGGATTCCTTTGAGGGCAAAAACGCTTCAGGGGTCGAAATGTTAGACGGAGTCGGCGTAGGTCGATCCTTCGAGCACTGTTCCCATGGTCAGCAGCATCCAGCTGAATGGATGGCCAGGAGGCAGAGGGAGGCGATCATCGCCCGAGCCGCGTTCGGGGCGTGCAGGCTCAATTAGCTTAGTCAATTCACGATTGGGGCTTGAGAAGACCGGGGCCGGTCCGCTACCGTCCATTCGGGTGCCGCAATGGACTTGAACAGGCATGACGCCTCCGAGGAAATTAAACACTAACGAAACGTTAGCGTAACTAACAAAAGGTAGCAAGAGGTTTTGGTTCATAATCGGCGACCTGATGACATGGGTTTGGGCGGTCAAGCGGCGGACCCGAACAGCCCTTTGGGAACGGATGGGGCGGCGTCGCGGATCCGCGAGGCTCGCCGTGCTCTGGGACTGACCCAAGATGAGCTTGCCCGGCGTGTCGGCGTGTCCCGGAGCGCGATCGCGCAGTGGGAGACGGACCGAACAGGTCAGGTGCGGGCCAATCTTGCCCGGGTCGCCGCCGTGCTCGGGGTATCGATCGGCTACTTGGTGTCGGGTGAAAGCGAGGCCGGCCTGATCAATGTCGAGACGCCGGACGAGCGGGCCCTTCTCAGTCTGTACCGGCAGATCCGGGAGCCTGGACGGTCTGAGCTCCTTCGGAACGCTCGGCGGATGGCGGTTGTTCAGGGGTTGTCGCCGATCGTGACGGACTGATCCGGCGTCGAAATCCGGGCGCCCCACCCGAGGTCGCCGCAGAACGCCATCACCAAGAGCAACTACTGGCCGACTGGCCGGGCCACGAATGCTCCGTCAGTGTATGACCTGTCCGTCTGCTACGCGGCCTGGAACGCGGCAGCAACCTCGTGTTCAGTGGCCATTGCTTGATTGGTAAGCGGCTCCACAGGGGGGAGGGCGCGCCACCGCAGCATCGGGCAATCGCTTTCTTTCCCGTGGTTAACCTCAAAGTTACCTTGTCGCTTTATCAAGAGGCAGCGGGCGCTTCACGGGCGGCCCATGCAATCAGCGCGACGAGAACCCAGAGGATCTTAAGGCATGAGTGGACCTACAGTCGGCGGCGCTACAGTTTCCCAGCAGTTCACAGGTGGAGCTGCTGCCACCCTTAGCAATTTCTTCAACGCAAGTACCACTTTCACGGTATTCGCCGCTGGGGGCGCTTCCACCGTCAGCGGTCCCGCCATTGTTTCGATGGCGAACACCGCGTTGACGGTTACCGGTGCGACAGCTGTTGCTGACACATCGAGCGGTGGAAACTCCATCACGGTGACGACGACAGGCTTGGTTGTTGCTGCTCCGAACGACACCATCAGTGCTTCGAGCGCATCCACAATCTTCGGTGCAAACTCGGGCGTAACGCACTTTACCGCCGCTGGTTCGGGAAGCTCTATCACGGGCGGTGCGGGTGGTTTTGTAGGCACTGTCTCCGGCGCCAATTCAACCCTGGTCGGTGGCAGCGGCATCAGCATCGTCTCCGTCGTCGGCGCCAACAGCTTGGCCGTTGCGGGCAGTTCCGGCATTACGGGCATCAATGAGGCCGGGACGTCTGGCGCCGAGACGATCGCCACCAGTCCGTTGGGCAACTCCGGCACGATGGTCGCAGTGCTCGGCTCGGGCGCCGACAGCGTACTCGGCGGCAGCGGTGCGTCGACCATCACAGGCGGCAGCGGCAACGACGTGTTCGCGTTCATCAAGGGCCATGCAGGCGGCTCTGAGGTCATCATCGGCTTCACCGGCAACGACAATCTTGCGTTCGCGGGTTACGGCTACACTGGCGCTAATCTGCCAACCGAGGCTGTCGGGTCTCGTGGCGATGTCATTACCCTAAGTGATGGAACCACGATTACTCTCGCGGGCTTCAATCACAAGATCTTCTAGTTTTCTCAATCGCCTCGGCTTGAACAAGGCCCTCGCAAGGACGTTGCGAGGGCTATTCGGCAACTTTCCCGCTTAGGCGTAGCTCGGCAACGGACTAACTGCCACCAGGCGGTCAAAATACTCTAATACCAAGGAGAGCTTTCGAAAAAGTATCGTCACGTCACTTAGTTCCCGCTCCAAGCGGTCGTCCGGGTCAAGATGCTTTAGTGACGGCTCACCAGAAACAAGCCGTGCGCCAGCCGATACACGCAGCGCGGCGGCAGGTCTTCCGGATATTGCGATTGGAACCGGCTGCCCCACATGGCATCGCCGCTGGAGTACGTCCTGGTCGGCGGCGGACGCCAGGTCTTCCAAGGCTGGCCAAAGGTCAGCATTCAGCCAAACGTAGATTTTCCGCGCCAATGCAAGATCGAGGTATCCATCATCAGGCTCAGGCGGCGGGTGATGGCCCGTTTTGATAGCCAGCCGGCGGATCGCGAAGCAACGGATGGTATCGGTCGCGTTCCAGTCTACTGGATCCTGGGTAGGCGGTTGATGGTTTAAGGCTATCAACCCGGCTGTCTTGCCAATGCAGCGATCCACGTGCGCGACAAAGCGATGCAGCACATCACGGCGGCGCGCGGCGGGCACATCCTCAAACGCCTGCATCTCTGCAAGCGCTGCCTGCCAGCGTGTGATAAGTCCATGGTTTCCGATCGGCAGAAGGCGATCAAGTCCTTGCTGCAAACGCGGCCAGTCTGGCCGGCCCGAGTAGAGTGCCAGGCCCTCGGGGAGCGCGCTCGCGGCGAGGCGGGCCGCCACGGCCGCCGGCGCCAGCAAAGCACCGGAGAATGGCGGGCCGGTGAAAAACTTGGAGCCCGTGATCTGCACCATCCAACCGCGCCCAATGTAGTCCCGGATAGTGCCCGGTTGCAGCCGCGTCTGGCAGGCATCGACTACGACATCCATTGCGGAACCATAGAGCGCCGTGAGCGACGAGATGCAGTTCATGCTCGGGGCCCGCAGACCCGTCTTAGAGACATTGATGACGTGCAGAATTGGCCTCCGGCCAGCGGCGATGGCGGCGGTCACCGCGGCCGTGCATTCCGCATCTATGGAGGCGGCTGGACGAACGCCTCCATCCGGCTGCCGTACCGCAACCGTGACCACGGTAGTGTCAGGGCGGAACCCAGGCACGGTGTCTCCTTTTACCACCGACCCTCCAAGGGCGGTGTCGACCCCGAAGTGCCGGCCACGGGCCGCGAGGGGAACACCGCTGCCTGTCTCTTCGGGCGCCAGCAGGATGGTCGTCACCGGCCTGTCCTCGGCTGCGGCGCTGAGCGCCAGCGCGATCAGTTCCGCATCAGTCCCAGACGCGGCGAGCACCACAGCGGTTTGGGGTTGCAGCAGGAAGTGGCGCGCCAGCGCCTGCCTCACCCGCTCGGCTTCGGCGGCGACAGCCTCTCCTGCGCAGCCCTTGAAGCTTTCCTCGATCATCCGCCGCCGAGCGGCTTCGGCGCCTAGATAGCCGCGTTCAGAGGATGATGATGCGGTGGAGGAGGCGAAGGTGATGGCCCAGGGACGTGGCCGGTGACTGCAACCGTAGCCGTTCAGCCCCGTGAACGGATCGGTGGCTAATCTTGCATCGCCACCCTGCTCCATGAGCCATTCGCTCGGGCCTAGTAGAGCCCACGCGTCCACCAGTTGATCATAGGTCGCCTCCGTCAACACCGGGTCCGGCAGCGACGGCTGGTGACGCGCCAGACGCGCCCAGATCAGCCGGGTGATACTGAGGTCGGGCGGCAACCGGCTTGTCATTGGGGCAACCCAAGCCGGTAGGGACACGCCCAACCCGGCATCAGTTTCCATGGCGACTGCCAGAGCAGCGCATCGTGCAGCCGCCAGGGCTGCCAGGGGCGGCTCAGCTACAGCCGCCAGCCACCCCAGCTCGATAGCGTGGCGCAGTTGGAAAAGGCTGTCCCCTGCCGCCAAGAGGATTGGCGCGCCGAGCACAATTTTGCCTGGACCCGCAAGGATGAAGGGCGCAGCCAGTTCCGCGTCGCTTCTGATATCCAGACCATCCAGGAGAAGCCGTAACTCCGGTTGATGTAGTCGATCGGCGATGGCGGCAGGCAGAACGTCAGGCTGCATAGGCATTTCCTTTACCGCGCTTCCGCCGCCGCCGAAGCAGTCGGAGACCCCGGTTGAGGCAGCGGATCAAGCCGGCGCCTATCCGCCTCAACAGGTTACGACGAGGTCTTCAAGGAGATAGATATCTGTCAGGACGGGCTTTCACCAGAAGTTTCATGCTTGTTCGGCCGCTGGAGAACCCCCGGCTCAACGATCGATACGGTCGATGTCATTAAAGTGCCACGCGACTGTCATTCCAGACACGGCTATCCCCTCCTACAGCCAAGGGAGCAGCAGCTCTTGCTGCTTCCTTTCACGACCTTCGGAGAAAATCATGACAAACGCCATCAAAGCAGCGCGGCTTACGCGCGGGCAGTTCCTGAAATCGGCGAGCCTGGCGGCAGCGGCTCTTGCCCTTCCGGGCGTGATGGGTGTGGCCGAAGCTCAGACGGTTACGATCCTGGAAACGGGCTCCAGCCTGCTCTACCCGCTCTTCAATCTGTGGGTTCAGGGCTACGCCAAGGTTGATCCCGCCGTCCGCATCACCACGCAGAGCACAGGCAGCGGCACAGGTATCGCCCAGGCTGTTGCGGGGATCGCGCAGATCGGCGCGTCGGATGCCTACATGGCCGGACCTCAGGTCAAGAAGCACCCGGAAATGATGAATATCCCACTCGCGATTTCGGCCCAGAACGTCATCTATAACCTGCCGGGCCTCAACGACCGCAACCTGAAGTTCAGCGGGCCGGTCCTGGCCGGTATTTACAGCGGCAAAATCACCTCCTGGGACGATCCGGCGATCGCTGCGCTCAATCCGGGCTTGCCTCTGCCCAAGCACCCGATCACGGCCATTCACCGGACAGATGGCAGCGGTGACACCTTCATCTTCACCCAGTATCTGACCAAGTCGACGCCGGCCTGGGCGACCTCGGTCGCCTATGGCACCACAGTCAGCTGGCCGGCTGTCTCGGGCGGCATTGGCGCGATCGGCAATCCCGGCATGGTGCAGACAACTGCCCAGAACCCGTACTCGATCTCTTATGTGGGCGTGAGCTTCGAGGCGCAGGTGATGGCAGCCAAACTCGGCATCGCGATGCTGCAGAACAAGGCCGGCCAGTTCGTCCTGCCCAATCCGCAGACCATCGTCGCCGCCGCTTCCGGTCTGATCGACTCTACCCCGCCGGATGAGCGGATCAGCCTGATCTTTGCCGACGGCGAGATGGCGTATCCGATCATCAACTATGAATATGCCATCGTGAATAAGACGCAGCCCAACGCGGCGCTTGCGCGCTCGATCAGGGGCCTGCTGACGTGGGCGATCGATCCCAACAAAGGCAGCAGCGGGGACTACCTGAGCCGCGTGCATTTCGTTGCTCTCCCCGACAAGATCCGGGCGATGAGCCATGCTCGAATCCAGACGATAACATCTTGATGCGCGCGTGAGCGAACGTCTTGCCGATGTGACACCGGCCGGGTTGACCCAGCCGGTGTCAAGATCAAGGCGGCGGCGGGCTACCGGCCCGTTCCGTGCCGTCCTGGTGGCCCTTGCGGCGGTCATCCCTTTGATCATCGTCGCGGTGCTTCTGTTCCTGGTCGTGTATGCCTGGCCCGCGATCAAGTTCAACGGCCTAAGCTTTTTGCTGACCAAGACCTGGAGCCTCGGCAATCTCTACGCCGACCCGATCCAAACACGCGGGGTTCTGGCGCCGATCGGCGCGACTTACGGCTGCCTCGTGTTCGTCGCGGGGACGCTCGCTAGTTCCTTCCTTGCCTTGCTGGTAGCGATCCCTGTCAGCCTCGGGATTTCCATTTTCCTTGCGGAGGGCGTGATCCCCGCCCTGAAGACGCCCTTTGCGATCGTGGTCGAAATGCTGGCCGTGGTGCCCAGCGTCGTGTACGGCTTGTGGGGCATCATCGTGCTGGTGCCGATCGTCGCGCATTACGTGGCGCCGGGGCTCGCTGCAGTGCTCGGCTTCATTCCCTTCTTTCGAGCCGGTGGAGGGACCGGGTTCGGCTTGCTCGCATCCTCCCTGGTGCTCGCGCTGATGGTCATCCCCGTGATCACGATCACGGTCTATGACGCCATGACGCGCATCCCCAAAGAAGCCAAGGAAGCGGCCTACGCGTTGGGCACGACGAAGTTCGAGATGGTCTTCTTCACCATGCTGCCGATGGTGCGGCCCGCCATCATCGGCGCGGTCATCCTCGGCCTCGGTCGAGCCCTGGGCGAAACGATGGCAGTGCTCATGGTTTCTGGCGGCGCGCTGAACTACATGCCGACGACCTTGATGACGCCCATCAGCACCATGGCCTCATTCATCGTGTCGCAGTTGGACAGTGCCGAACAGGACGAGTCCGGCCTTGCCGTCCAGTCGCTGGCAGAGATCGCCATCGTGCTGTTCGTGATCACCGTCATCGTCAACATGATTGCGCGGCTTCTTGTCCGTTCGGGGAGTGGCGCACGTGGCTAGTGCAAACACGGCTGGCTTCCAGGCGGCCACCATCAGGCGGCGCCCTGTCGCGGGTCGGCGGTTCCGTAGCGTGCTGGGCTGGGTGTTCTGCGGCATTGCCTTTGGACTAGTCGCGGTTCCGTTGGTCGACATAATCCTTGTCGTCTTTGTGCGGGGTTTTACCGCTCTATCGCCGCAGCTGTTCTCACAGACGACGCAGGGCGTTGGCGGCGGCCTCCTAAATGCGATCACCGGCACGATTTTCCTGTCGGTCGGTGCGCTGATCTTCGGTGTGCCCATCGGCGTCGGGACCGGTATCTACCTTTCCGAGTTCGGCAATGGCCGGTTCGGGTCGGTCGTGCGCTTCCTGGCGGACGTGCTGACCGGTGTCCCGTCGATCGTGCTGGGCTACTTCAGTTACGTGACCATGGTGATCTGGCTTGGTTGGCAGTTTTCGGTGCTGGCGGCTTCAATCACGCTCGCCATGATGATTTTGCCATACATGGCGAAGATGACCGAACTGGTGATGCGGCAAATCCCAGTTTCGATGCGAGAGGCGGCGTATGCGTTAGGGGCCAACGACCGCATGGTGGTGGCGCGCGTTCTGCTGCCTGTGGCGATGCCGGGCATCATCACCGCGGTCCTGTTATCTCTCGCGATCTCGGTCGGCGAAACAGCGCCCCTGATCTATACGGCCGGCTGGTCGAACTATGTTTGGAACGGCCAACTTACGCATCAGCCGATCGGCTACCTCACCTACGTGATCTGGAGTTTCATTAACCAGCCCTTTGCCTCCGCGCATGCCTTGGCCTTCGCCGCGGCGTTGCTGGTCATGGTAACGGTTCTTGCAATCAATCTCGGCGCCCGCGCGCTGCTCTATGGCCGATCCCGCTAGCACCGCTGTCTTTGCCCAAGGCGTGAGAGGCTCCGGCCGGTAGCCGCACACACCTGCTGCACTCGCCAGCGGGATCTTCGGTCTCGCCTATTGCGGTTTGACCTGGCTCGATGCCATGCGCGGTGGCTCGATCAGGCAGATCGATACGGAGGACCGCTTCTGGTATGCGTCCGGTCCGGCCATTGGCGGCGATTTCCTACCAGCGCAACAGCCTCTCGGCGGCATCGGCCATCTGTGCCTCGCCGCCGCAGTAACTGAAGCGGACGAAGTCCTCCCCGTGCCGGGCATCGAAATCGACGCCGGGTGTCGCAGCTATGCTGAGCTCCCGCAGCATACGCGCGCAGAACTCTGTGCTCGGCTCGCGTCGGTCGGCGATATCCGCATAGAGATAGAACGCGCCTTCTGCTGCGCTGAGGCGGGCAAATCCCGCACGCGGCAGGGCGTCGACCAGCAGATCTCTTGACCGGCGATACCCGGCGCGTCGGACCTCCAACTCCTCTGTGCAGTCAAAGGCGGCCTCTGCCGCAACCTGTGCGATGTGCGGTGCGCTGATGAACATGTTCTGTTTCAATCGCTCGGCCGGTCGGCACAGGTCCTCGGGCAACACCATCCAGCCGACGCGCCAGCCGGTCATGGAGAAATACTTCGAAAAACTGTTGATGACGATGGCAGAGGGGCTGAAATCGGCAGCGGTCGCGATCGGGCTGTCGTAGTGCAGGCCATGGTAGATCTCGTCGCTGACAAGCCGGACGCCATGGCCATGGCACCAGCGCGCGAGACAAGCCACTTCGTCACGGTGCAGCATCGTGCCGGCGGGATTGCATGGGCTGGCGACGATCAGCCCGTCGGGCAGGGGGTCTAGCGCTTCCAACATTGCGATGGTCGGCTGGAACCGCGTGCTGGCGTCCGTCTCGAGGATCACCGGTCGCATCCCCAGGGCGGTCAGGATATTGACGTAAGGTGGGTAATAGGGCGCTGCCATCGCGATGCGGTCGCCATGATCGAAGGCAGCGAGGAAGGCGAGCGGGAACGCGCCCGAGGCGCCGGTGGTGACGGCTATACGATCGGCCGCCAGGTCGAGGCCATACCAATCGAGATAATGCTGTGCGATGCGCTGACGGAGGCTCGGCAGGCCGAATGCCTCCGTGTAGCCGAGGGGGTGGTCCGCCGCGAGCGCCCTGGCCGCAGCCTTTACTGCGCCCTCGGGCGCCCCGAGTGCCGGCTGGCCAACCTCCATCCGGATCACGCGCGGATCGCCAGCGCCAAGACGAGCTGCATGGGCATTGGCCGCCGCGATCACGTCCATGACACGAAAAGCCGGGACGTCGCCGCCCCGCCCGGTTTTGAGCGCCATGAGGCCCTAGCTCGTCGGCTTGCCGATGTGGCCGATTGCGAGGCCCTCTCCTCGCGGATCGGTGATCCAAACGCAGCTCTTGAAGTTGCCCGGCACCCGATCGACGCAGTTCACGGCGTTGGCTCGGCCAGGGTCGGGCACGGCGGTCCCGAACGCCTGGCCAGACCGGCGCAGCGCGTATTCAGCGGTCAGCGCGGTAGCCAGCGGCGCGCCCTCCTGCCCAGTTCCACCGATTGCTGCCCGGAACGAGTTGGTTGGCTTGTTCCAGATGAGAGCGGCCGAGAGCAGGGGCGCTTGGCCATGCGTCGGCGCAGCGGCGAGGAGGATGCCGGTGCCGGGCGCTATGCGGCCCGTTCCAAAGAGGTTGTTCATGGTGAGCGTGCAGGCGACCGCGCCGCCCGAGCCGTCGAGGGTTACAAAGCTGGTTGAGGCGGCGAGGGGCGGAAGGTGCCCTCCTGACAGATCGCGGTCTTTCAGCAACGCCGCCGGATCAGCGGCGTCCAGGCCAGAGCGATAAGCGGTGGCGACCGCGAGCGCGGCGGCATTGGCACCCGCGATATCTGTGGGGTCGCGCCGCAGCTGAGCAAACGCCGCCGCGGCCGCCAATCCTCCGTCCGCCGGAGGCGGCAGAAATGCGAGAACGTTTCCGCCGTCATGCAGGGCGATCGGTGCCTCCTCATGCGGGACGGCATGGCTAAGGTCAGCCATGGAGATCGGACCGCCTGCCATCGCCGAGGCCGACACCAGAGTTTGTGCAGTGTCGCCCTGGTAGAGGTCGATGACCCCCTTGGTCCGCAGGGCGTCCAGCGTGTTGGCGAGGTCCGGCTGCACCATCGTCTGCCCCACGGCCAGGGGCGCACCGTCCGCGGTTCCGAATACGGAACGCGCGGCGGGGTCGGCAAGCAGCGGGCCGGAAACAACGGAAAGATCGTGCTCGAAGGCCTGAGACACAGGCACGCCGAGTGCGGCCAATCGTTGTGCGGGTCCGACAAGCTGCTGAATTGGCGTAAATCCATAGACCGCCTGCATGAGCAGCAGGCCGCGCGGGGTCATCGGCACGGCGGCGGGGCGGTCTCCACCGCCCGAGGCCGCCTGTGGCACAAAGACGAAAGCCTGCGGGTCGGCCTCACCTCCGGTCTTCACGAACGGCGAGTAGGCGAGGCAGGCACCGCCGCCACCGATCGAGGCGCGGGACGGGAGCGTCACCATCAGCGCGAAACCTACGGCGACCGCGGCGTCCGCTGCTGTGCCGCCAGCGGCCAGGATTGCGCGACCAACTTCAGCCGCTTGAGGCTCATCGGCGATCACGACGCCAGACCATTGAGCCGTGGGCACACCAGGGACAGAAGCCTGCGAAGGGTCTGGACCAGCGCCGGGCAGCCGATGGTTGAACCAGCTCCCGCAGCCGCTGAGTATCAGCGCCAGCGAGACGAGCGCGGCAGTGGAGCGGAACGAGGTGCTCGCCTGGGAGAAACGGTGGGGCGAGGCGGTGAAAGGTGCCATCATCATGTCCGCGCGAAGCGCGCTACTCCAGATCGGTTCACAGGCATTTGGTTCGTGCAGCCGAAAGGTGCCATAAACGCCTTCAATAGGCGCGGCAACCGCATGGTGATGGTGCGTTGTGCCGCGTCGCCGTCGCTCTCTGTCATGGAGGTTCCCGCCATGGTGTCTCGTCTCGCCTTTGCAGCATGCGCTGTGGCCGCCGGGCTTCTTGCTTCCGCGCCTCAGGGCTTCGCGCAGCAAAGCATGCCGGTCGCTCCTGGTTCGGCCCTTTCGCCCGCTCAACGTGCCGAGGTGATCGCGCTGATCCGGCAGGAGCTGGTGGAGGACCCATCGGTTCTGCGTGCCGCCATCGCATCTCTTCAGGCGCAGGATCAGGCCTCTCAGGCGCAGGCTCAGAGCAATGCCATCGCGTCGCAGCAGAAGGCGTTGACCGGCAACGCGGCCGATCCCGAGATCGGCAATCCACGAGCCCGAATCTCGGTCGTCGAGTTTTACGACACGCGCTGCCCGTACTGCCGTGAGATGCGGTCGGAGCTGACGGCGTTGGCTCAGCAGGATGAGAACGTCCGGATCGTATTCAAGGACATCCCGATTCTCGGCCCGAACAGCGTCATCGAGGCGCGTGCCTTGCTCGCCGCGCAGCGCCAGGGTGGATACGCCGCGATGCAGGCTGCCATCATGAGTGACAACGCACTGCCGACCGCCTCGGATTTGCGCGCGACAGCCACTCGCCTGGGGTTGAACGCGGACAAACTGATGCGGGACATGGCTGATCCGGCCATCGCCGCTCGGCTAGCCGCTAATACGGCGCTCGCCCAGTACCTCGGCATTAACGGCACCCCGGCCTTCGTGATCGGCAGTCAACTTGTGCCGGGGGCGATCAGCCTCGATGACCTGCAGAAGTTGGTCGATCAGGCTCAGGCCGGTTGAACTCTATGGCGCCAGCGGAAAGCGCTGCGCTACAAGAAATGGCTGGCCCTCCGCGCGCTGTGTGAAGACACTCAATGAGGATACTTGGCGCGGCAGAGCCAAAGCATCCGCGAAGAAAGCCTCGGCGATCGGGCGGGCTGAAGCCATCTCAGCCTCATCCAGACGGCGGCTGAGCGTGATGTGGAAGCGCCAGAGGCCGAACACGTAAGGATAGCCCCAGCGCTCCAGCATCTCATCTTCGGCCTTCGTCAGTCCGTGCCGCCGGCGACGAGCCAATTCCGCCGGACCGGGTGGTTCGCGGAACCGGTCCAGCGCCGCCACGGCCTGATCCGCAAGCGATTGGAGATCAGGACTCGCCTCCTGTTCTCGCAAGGCGAGGAAGCCATCCATATTCTCGACCGCCAGTGGCGGCAGTGGAAAAGATTTTGTCCGTGCCGCGAGTTCGGCGACGCCCGCTGCAAAATCCTCGTAACGTGTTCCAGGAACGAGGCGCATCGGCGGCTTGAGCGTCGCGTGCAGTCCATAGAGCGCCGGCTCGTCGGTGAGGTTCGGGACGCCGCTGCCGGCGGGCTGGGCAAGGCCTGCGCCAGTCTCAGGATCGCGGCCGAGCCACCGGTTGCCAGTTGCCCAGAGCGGATCATCCAGCTCCGGCGCGTAGTAGACTGCAGCGCGGAATGTGGTCATGCGACGCGCTCGCCTCGCCGCCAGACGCCGAGGACGATGGGCATGCCCTCGTGAAGGCGGACACGCACCAGGTCTGCGCTGCGCCCAACCTCAATGCGCCCGCGATCCATAAGGGACGCCATCTTCGCCGGCCGGTCAGTGATCAGTAGGATCGCCTGGGGGAGCGTGATCTCTCCGATTGCGGTTGCCATGATTGCGGCTTCGAGCAGGCTCGCGGGCACGTAGTCGGAGGCGAACGCGTCGACGGCCCCGGCGCGCAGCAGGTCAGCCGCGGCGACGTTGCCCGAATGAGAGCCTCCGCGAACGATGTTCGGTGCTCCGGCAATGACCTCCATATCGTGAGCCCGTGCGGCGAGAGCCGCCTCCATGGAGACCGGGAACTCCGAAATACGAATCCCGTCGGCGGCGTTTTCAGCCACCTCCTCGGCGGTCCGGTCGTCGTGGCTCGCCAGGGCGACCGGCCGGCCTTGCATCCGGTTCAGCACCACGCGTTTGTTGCGATCCCTCCAGCGCAGGCGCCCCTCACGGTGATGTTCGACCCGGGCATCGATCTCAGGCTCCGTCAGTCCGTCGCGGCGCAGGATCGCGCGAAACTGCGAAATGTCCCCCCACTGGCCAACTCCCGGCGAATGATCCATGAGGCTGACGAGCGCCAAGCGCTTGTGGTCGGCATAGGGGTCGAAGAGCGCCTCCATGTCGGGCGCGGGAAGCTCGCAGCGGAGGTGAATGAGGTGCTCGGACTTCAGCAGTCCGGCATCTGTCAGCGCGTCGAGATCGGCGACGCCCTCGACGAACGTACGCTTGCGGTCCTCTTCAAAGCCCAGGTCTCCGACGCAGAAGGAGTCCAGAACCGTCGTGACGCCAGCCCCCGCGCATTGCGCGTCGTGAGCCACCATGGCGGAACGCGACGGCCAGCGGGCGTTGATGCGCGGCTGAACCTGCCGTTCGAGATTGTCGGTGTGGAGGTCGATGATGCCCGGTATGAGCAGGTCGCCCTCCAGATCCAGCGAGCCGGCGACGTTGCTGCCGCTGCCATCGATCCGGGCAATACTCGAGCCGGTTGTCGCCAGGCTTCCGTTCAGGACTTCATCTGGCAGAACAAGACGAGCGTTGGTAAATACAAGTCCGCTCATGGACGAGGCCGGTCGATCGGGCTGGTCGGGTTCACGGGAGTGCAGTGAAGCATCGGTCGTTCAGCCAAGCTGTCCATGACCTCTTGTTAGACGGTCTGGCCGCTGAGGTTAATCCCGCTTCTTTTCGATGAACGAGACGCAATACCGTCCGGCCGGATAAACTTAGGACCAGGAAGATGACCACAATCGAGGCGTTTGAAGCCAGTCTGCCCCAAGCGGAACCGCCGAAGCCACTGGACTTGGCCTTGCAGGCGCTTTGGTGGGCAGGAAAGGGCAATTGGGACCGAGCGCATGCGTGCGTCCAGCAAGCAGAAGGCACTCCACGCTGCGATCACGTTCATGCCTATCTGCATCGCCAGGAGGGTGACCTCGGAAACGCCTCATATTGGTATCGCCGGGCGGGGCAGCCGGTTCCCGGCGAACCGCTCGAGGCAGAATGGAAGGCGATTTCCCTCCGGCTACTGCGGACGATGCCGGAAGCTGCCGACGATCCGCGGAGCCAACCCGGATGAAGTCAAAATAGAGGGCAGGCACCGGTTCGGCGCCCGCCCTCAGAAAGTCAGAGCACGTCTAAGGAGTGCACGAGGGGTGCGGCGGCAGGATTGTGTGCCAGGCGCTCGAGCACGATTTCGCCGCTCGTCAGAGGCCGTCCGTAGTAGGACGAGTTCATGTCACCGTTCGGCTGAACCAGGGTTCCGGCTAGACTGATCCCGGCATACACGCCCGAGGACGAGGCCCAGACGATGATATCGGCGCCGGCGTTGGTGGTCGTGGCGCCCGCTACGGTCGAGCCCAGCGTCGCGACAGCGATGCCGGCATTGGCGCCGATCTCGAACTTGTTCGCCATCAGGGCGTGCAGCGCTCGCTCGCTCATGATGAACATGATCATCTCGGATTCCTGCGCGCCGATCTGAAGGCCGAAGCTGCCCGAGGCGACGGTATAGAACGCCGGGTTGCTCCAGCTGCCGTTAATCCCGCGAGCCATCAGAACCGCCCGGCCGCCTTCGCCCCCGAAGAAAAAGCCGGCCTTGAAGATCTGCGGTGCGATCAGAATGGCGTGTGCCCGGGAGATCAGCTGCAGGGCGTTACCGAACTCCTTATCGTGACGAAGGTCCTGCAGCGTGCCAAGCGCGTGGTCGACAACGGCCTGGGGGCCGGAATCAGCCCGTGCTGCATCGATCGGCAAGCCTGTCGTCGCCGCTAGACCTAATGCCGCCGCAATCGGGAAAACCTGTCTGCGCGTTATCACGATCCTACTCCTATCCCCTGATTAAACCGTGGTGCTCAGATATGGGTGCCGGTGCGTTCCGCAAGCGACGATCAATCTTGCGATAACCTGTTGTTGCGGCGCGGCATTGCTGCCCCATATCGGTGCGTTTTGGGCTGCCGAGTAACAGTCTTAGGTTCTGGGCGATCTTCCGGACTACAATAACTAGTTTCGTAGAAAAAATGGCTTTCCAGGCTGCGCTTGCCGTCCTGCGGGGTCTTGATCCAGTGCAAGCGTCCAATTTCGGTGCCGCCGTCGCAGGTCGCTTCGGACCGCCTTTGCGGGTGTCGAGAGTAGCTGAAAGAAATCTTAGCCTGGCGTTTCCCGCCCTGGACGGTCAGGCAAGGCGCCACCTCGTGCGCATGATGTGGGAGAGTCTTGGCCGCACGGTGGCCGAACTCCCGCATCTCGCAGAGCTGATGACCTCCACCTCAGGCCCAGGCTGGGAGGTGGCCGGCGTCGAAATTCTGCGGGAGCAGGCCGCGCGCGGCGGTCCCGCGATTTTCTTCTCTGGTCACATTGGCAACTGGGAGATGCTGCCGCCGATCCTGGCCCGGCTCGGCGTCCACATGGGCAGCTTGGCTGCATCGTCGCTGGCCTAAGACGGAAGCCCTCAAGGCGGCGGCTTAGCTTATGGCTCCCGGAGTAGGACTCGAACCTACGACCGAGCGATTAACAGTCGCTTGCTCTACCAACTGAGCTATCCGGGACCAGCAGGCGGCGCACCCTATAGCGGAGGTGTCACGCTCGTGCAACGCCACTGCCCCATGGCGTCCACGTCCGCGAAGCAGGCCTCTGTTCTCTTCGTCGCCCGCCTTCTCCCGGGCGCAGAGCCATGCTAGTGACGGCTCGCGGCGCGAGAGTGGCGGAACGGTAGACGCAGTCGGCTCAAAATCGACCGGCGCAAGCCATGGGGGTTCGAATCCCCCCTCTCGCACCAGGCGGCCTGCCGTGGCTGCATCATGCGCCGTTTCGGCAGATTACAGCTGCCGCATCTTCCCCAGGGCTCATCCGGCCCTAGATCAGGCCGACCATCCTCCGCAAAGGCCCGTCATCGGAATGCAACTCTTTCAGTGCCAGAAGTGCAGCCAGTTGCTGTATTTCGAGAACACCCTCTGTGAAACCTGCGGATCGACCCTGGGTTACGAGCCGATTGGCGCCCGGCTGCAGGCGCTGCAGGCGGACGAGGACATTTGGCGTCCGATCGCCGACCCAAGCTATGACTATCGTTTCTGTGCAAACGCCAAGTACTCCGCGTGCAACTGGCTCATTCCGGCCGAGAACTCTGACTTGTTCTGCCTGGCCTGCCGCCATAACCGCACCATCCCGGCGTTAGCCGAAGGTGAAAACCTTCTGCGCTGGCAGAAACTCGAATACGCAAAGCACCGGCTTTTCTACCAGCTCATCAAGCTCAGGTTGCCGTTGCCCACGAACGCGGAGCTGCCTGGCCACGGGCTGGTGTTCGACTTTCTGGCGGAGGTCCAGCAACCCGGCGCTGCCAAGGTCATGACCGGTCACGACGACGGGCTCATTACCCTCAATCTTCAGGAAGCTGATGACGCGGCACGGGAGAAGCTCCGGGCCGAGATGCATGAGCCCTACCGCACCCTCCTTGGCCACTTTCGTCACGAGATCGGACATTTCTACTGGGACTTGCTGGTCAGAGACGGCGGCAAATTGGACCGGTGCCGCGAGGTCTTCGGCGATGATCGCGACGACTACAATCAGGCCCTGCAGCGACATTACCAATTCGGCGCCCCGGCTGATTGGCAGGAGCACTTCATTTCACAATATGCGACCACCCATCCGTGGGAGGACTTCGCCGAGACCTGGGCACACTACCTCCACATCATCGACACCTTGGAGACAGCCTCCGCCTTTCGTCTCGGCGTTCATCCTGGAAGGATCGATGATCCGGAGCTGCATGCCGACATAACGTTAAACCCATACGGGGAGGGGCCGGTCGAGGGACTGATCCAGGCATGGTTGCCGCTGACGTTCGCTGTAAACAGCCTGAACCGGAGCATGGGGATCGCAGACCTATACCCCTTCATCCTTAGCCCGACCGTTGTTACCAAAATGGGTTTCATCCACGATCTTGTTCAGGGCAGGATGAATTAGAGAAGCAATGCGCAAATAAAAAGCCGGCAGAGTTTCCTCTGCCGGCCCTATGAAACGATCTTGGCCTACTTCGTAGCGTCGCGAACCGTGTCCTTAGCGCCGCCGACGGCGTTCTGGACCTTGCCGCCGACCTTCTCGCCCTTGCCCTCGGCTTCGAGCTTCTTGTCGCCAGTGACCTTACCTGCGGCCTCCTTGACGGCGCCTTTGACCTGATGGCCGATTCCGGCAGTCCGATCTTTGTCCATTCACATTCCCCTATCCATCTGCGCTTGTTTGCGCCTTACCCAGAATGATCTTGGTGTGCTCGGAACCGGCGAAAGAGGAAAACGGATGTCTGTCTGTCACATCGTCGTGAGAGGTAGCCGCCCCAATAAAGCGGGACTACCTCCTGTTGCTTTCAAAGGGCGGAGCGGCGGCTGAATATCGCGTGGTAGATAACGAGCAAGATGATCGCGCCGATGATGGCGACAACCATGCTGTAGATGTTGAAACCCGTAATGCCTGCGGCGCCGAACTGCTGGAAGATGAAGCCGCCAACAACCGCGCCGACGATGCCCAGCACGATGTCCATCAGGAAGCCTTCACCTGCCCGGTTGACGATTTTGCTCGCGATGAAGCCCGCGATCAGGCCAAGCACTATCCAGCCGATGATTGACATAAGCGATCTCCTGTTGATGGCCCTGCCCTGCTTGGCGGGCAATGGTTGCTGCCCTCGAAAATGGGATGACCCCGATTAGTTCAAGTGATTGGATCGCGGCTGCCGCAACAACTAGTCCCTGTGGCCAATATGCCACAGGTTAACGAAGGGCGGCGCGCAGGGCTGGATACAGCGCTCGATACTGTTTCAATCGCTCTTCATAGGCCTGTTGCAGCGCAGGAACAGGCGTGATTGCGGCCAATCGCCTTGGAGGGGTGCATAGCTTTGCCGGGTCTTCTCCCGTTGCCGCTAGGCGGGCGAGACGCGCGGCGCCAAAGGCTCCTCCATGTTCGCCATCGGCAAGCCGGTAGAGCGTTATACCCAGGACTGACGCTAAGATCGCGATCCAGGTATTGCTCCGGGAGCCGCCGCCGATGACATCGGCTTCAGTAATGACCGTGCCTGCCGAGCGCAACGCATCCAGACAGTCGCGAAAGGAGAACGCGACGCCTTCCAGGACGGCCTGCGTCAGGGCGACGCGCCCCGTATCCGCCGAAATGCCAACAAAGGCGCCCCGAATGGCACCGTCGTTATGCGGGGTTCTTTCGCCGGAGAGATAGGGCAGGAAGGTAGCCGCGGATGGTGCCGACGGTGCTTCAGGCAGGCCCTGAAGCAACAAGGACTCCTTCTCCCGCACAACATCGCTCCACCAGGCGAGACAGGCGGCAGCCGACAGGGTCACCCCCATCTGATGCCACAGCCCGGGGAGAGCGTGACAAAACGCGTGCACGGTCGCCTCGGGATTGGGTCGGAAGCGATCCGTCGTTGCCCACAGGACGCCCGATGTGCCGAGCGAAAGGAAGGCGCTGCCGGGCCGAATAGCTCCAAGGCCAACGGCACCCGCGGCGTTGTCACCGGCGCCACCGGCCACCACAGGGGCGGCCACCATGCCCCAGCGGCGTCTGAGAGCGTCCGTCAGCCGGCCGGCAGGCTCGCTGCCTTCAACCAGCCGAGGCATATTCTTGAGCGAGAGCCCCGTGGCCTCGAGCGCCGCCTCCGACCACGCGCGCGCGCCGACGTCGAGCCAAAGCGTGCCGGATGCGTCCGACATCTCTTCGATCATTTCACCTGTCAGGCGGTATCGGAGATAGGCCTTTGGCAACAGAACCGTCGCGATTTGCCGGAATACTTCAGGCTCGTGCTTGCGTACCCAGAGCACCTTCGGCGCGGTGAAGCCTGGCATGGCGGGATTGCCAGCAATTTGCCGAAGTGCAGGGAGGGCATCCTCCAACTCCCGGCATTCGAGTTCGGAACGCGTGTCGTTCCAAAGTATGGCTGGGCGGAGCGGTTCGCCGGCGGTGTTCAGAAAAACGGCCCCATGCATCTGGCCCGAGAGGCCGATGCCCTGCACCTGGCTCATCTCGGAGGGATGGATCTTCGCCAGCGCATCAAGTGCCCGAAGCGTCGCTTCCCACCAATCCTGAGGGGTCTGCTCGCTCCAGCCTGGATTTGGTCTGGAGATTTCGAGCGGTTCCGTGTGACTGGCCCGGACGGTTTCCGTCTCGTCCACCAGCACGGCCTTGATGCCGGAGGTGCCGAGGTCGATCCCGAGATACATGCGCTTCCCCTTGAGCGAATTCCAGAATGAAAGGGAATACCAGACTGCCCCTCGTCAAGGGAGAGGTGGGACCAAGCACCCTGGCCTACTGGCCAGACGGGTGAGCGGGATCACCTCAGGTGCGACGCCAAACGGGAGAGAGGCGCTAAGCCGCCCCACCGAAGGAGTATAACATTAATAACTTCCGAGACCCAAAATACCTCCTCCGGAAGGTTTTTTCGGAATGCGAAACAAAATGCTTAATTTCTTGTTGCTGTGCACCATCGGCCCGGATAAACCTTTCTTAAGGTTAACGTCCGCTTAACGAGCGGCCGGACGGGTTGCACAGGGGCTTGTCTTGGCCTCATGATGAAAGGACAACGATGAGCGGCACAACGACCATCAATGGCTCCAGCGTGATGTCGCAGTTCACGCCGGGGACGTCAGCAAGTGTCGCGTTCAACGCGATTACCGCAAGCGGTGCGATGTTCTCGGTGGACACTACCAGCGGCGCCTTCGGCACTGCCGGCCCCGTTTCTGTGGGCGGAATGAATATCACCGCGACGTTCGCGAACGCGACTATCGTTTACTCCACTGCGATCAATTCGAGCCTGACCGTCACTACCCTTCCCAGTGCGAAGGTTTTTGCCGCTTCGGGCGACACGATCACCGCGGCCGGAGCCGATACTCTGTACGGCGCAGATACTGGCCTGAGCACGTTCATCTCTACAGGCAATAATTCGTCGGTCGTCGGCGGTGCCGGCGATATGGCAGCGACGGCCTCGGGCGCAAACACGACGTTGATCGGTGGAACTGGCACGAGCAACTTCACGGTATCAGG
Source organism: Acidisoma sp. (assembly GCF_965199065.1). NCBI lineage: Bacteria > Pseudomonadati > Pseudomonadota > Alphaproteobacteria > Acetobacterales > Acidocellaceae > Acidisoma > Acidisoma sp. The sequence goes on from NZ_CBDAQN010000001.1 coordinate 213,569, forward strand.
GGCGGGCAGCGTGGCCGTTGCGGGTCCGTCCGGAACCACCAACATCAGCCTGACCGATTCGGCCGGAGCAGAGGTTGCCACTAATCCGCTTAGCAATTCAGGGTCTCTGGTCGCGTCGCTCAGCCAGACCGGGGGCGCCGATACCGTAGTGGGCGGCAGCGGGTCCTCGTCGATCGTCGGCGGCAATGGACACGATGTTTTTGCCTTCGTCGCAGGTCATGGTGGCGGATCCGAAACGATATCCGGCTTCACCAGCAATGATACGTTCGCTTTCAGCAGCGATTATGGCTACTCGCTCAAAAACCCGCCGCCGGAAGCCGTCGTCAACGGCAACGATGTGATTACACTTACTGACGGCACCGAAATCACGACGATTACGATCATCAATCACGGCAAGATCTTCTAGCGACTCCGTTCGTCATGATGCCGCTTGACGTGACGCCGTCGGGCGGCGCGTCTTCAAATGTCCCCGTTTTCGATGCGCGTAATTCTGCCTAGCTGCCGCCCATGCGATCTCGATGCCCGACCTGTTGCGTAATCAGTTGAGCAGGCTAGGCTCATTCCGAAACAGGGATGTGCCTAGCATGTCTGCCCGTGCCGCCAAGCCTCTACCGCCCAGCCTCTATGCCGAAACGGCAATCCCACCCCTGGATCTCGATCGGCTCGCAGGGGACCTTCGTGCGGGCATCGCGATCATCGGCGGCGGCATTACCGGTCTCTCCTCCGCCCTTCACCTGGCGGAACTCGGCTTTGATGTTCTTTTGCTCGAGGCCCATGAACCGGGCTGGGGTGCATCTGCCCGGAATGGCGGCCAGATCAATCCCGGTTTCAAGCCAGACCCAGACCAGGTAGAGCGCGACTTCGGCGAGTTCGGCCGTCGCATGGTCCATTTTTCATATGCGGCCCCGGACGCGCTTTTCCGCCTCGTCGAGCGTTACCAGCTTCAGTGCGAGGCTCGGCAAACGGGGACATTGCGGGCCGCGACCACCTCCAAGACGTTGAACGATCTGACACGTCTATCAGCGCAGTATGCGGCACTCGGTATGGCAGCCGATCTCCTCGACGCCGAGGATGCGTTTGCGGCCACCGGACATCGCCGCTATCGGGGAATACTGCGGGACCCCTGTGGCGGTTCGGTCAATCCCCTCGGCTATGTGCGTGGCTTGGCCAATGCGGCGATTGCCGCCGGCGCCCGTCTCTATGGCCGGAGCCCGGTGGTGCAGCTTTCGCGCACCTCCGATGGAGCTTGGCGGGTGTGTACGCCCAACGGCTCTGTCGTCGCGGACAGGCTCATCATCGGAACCAACGGCTATACAGACAATCTGTGGCCGAACCTTAAGCGGACGATCGTCCCGGTGTGGTCCGGTATCACGTCCACGGAGCCGCTGCCGGATCCGGTCGCTCGACAGATCATGCCGAACGGTGGCGTGCTGTATGAGCTTGGCTCCGTCACAGTCTACTACCGCCTCGATGTCGCCAATCGTCTTCTGATCGGCGGCCGCAGCAGCTTGCGGGATATGCGCGGGCCGGAAGGTTTCCGCTACCTTCAGCGCTACGCCGTGAAACTCTGGCCGGCTTTGAATTCAGTCGCCTGGACCCACGGCTGGAACGGGCAGCTCGGCATGACGGCGGATCACTACCCGCATCTGCATGAGCCGGAGCCTGACGTTCTCATGGCTTTGGGCTACAATGGTCGCGGCGTTGCCATGGCGACCGCAATGGGGGGCGTCATCGCACGGCGCATCAGCGGTGAGCCGCCGGAGGCTCTGGACATGCCGATTACCGACATCAAGCCGATCCCTCTCCACGGTCTTTGGCCGCTTGCGGTCCGGGGGCGTCTGGCATGGGGCCATATGCGCGACAGGATGGGCTTATGAGCCGCCGCCTGCTGCGGGGCGCGCGCGTTCTGACGGAAGAGGGGCTGCGTGACGATGTCGCCCTCGTGCTCGATGATGGTCTTATACTCGACATCCTCCCAGACGCGGCCTCAGCCAACGATAGGCTGGCCGAGGAAAGGCTCCCCAACGGTTCGATCCTCGCGCCGGGTTTCGTAGACGTTCAGGCCAATGGTGGCGGCGGAGTGCTGTTCAACGATACCCCAACCGTGGAGGCTGCCTGCGCCATCGCGGCCGCGCATCGCCGGTTCGGGACAACGTCCCTGTTGCCGACGGTGATCACCGATCGGCCCGAGGTCATGCACAAGGCTGCCGCCGCTGCGGAAGCTGCCAGGCTCCTGCCGAATTCGGGTGTCGCGGGCGTCCATCTCGAGGGACCTTTTATCAGTCTGAAGCGGCCGGGCGTGCACAGTACAGCCTTGATCAGGCGGATGGAGCCGGCCGATGCCGCTTGGCTCGGGGCGCTCGCCGGCCGCATTCCGCTGCTCGTGACCCTCGCGCCGGAAGAGGTTGAGGACACACTCATCGCCGAGATGGCGGCGGCCGGCGTGATCCTGAGTACAGGTCATACCGCCGCCAGCGCGGAGCGGGTGGCGGAGTCGCTTTCCCTCGGCCTCCGCGGCTTCACTCATCTCTACAACGCGATGCCCCCGATCGCGGGCCGGGAGCCGGGTCCGGTCGGAGCCGCTCTTCTCGATGAGACGGCGTGGTGCGGCCTTATCGTGGATGGCGTGCACGTGCATCCGGCGTCCCTCCGGCTGGCGCTTGCGGCGCGGCCGGAGGCGCGGATGCTTCTGGTCACGGATGCGATGCCGGTTCTGGGTACTGCGGCAGAATCGTTCGCGCTCTACGGAGCAAAGATGTTCCGCCGCAACGGGCGGCTGGAACGGGAGGACGGGACCTTAGCCGGCGCTGATCTCGATATGGCGACTGCCGTTCGGAACGCTGTCCGCATGCTCGGTCTCGGCGTCGAGCGGGCGTTGCGCATGGCGTCGACCTACCCGGCCGCCTTCATGCGCTTACCCGATCGCGGGCGGATCGCGCCTGGCCTTCGGGCGGATCTCGTGCTGCTAAGCCGTGATCTCGCGGTGCTTGATACCTGGGTAGGCGGCGTCCGGTTCTCTACGCTGGGCGAACCTGGTCACTGACTCTCTTCAGCTTGCTCAACCGTCTGCGGGTTTGCCGCGCATGCGCTTGATGCCGGCATGACGGGTTTTGCCATCCAGGCGACGTTTCTGGCTTCCGAGCGTTGGCCGGGTCGGGCGTCGTTTGCGCGGCGTGACGGCCGCGGCGGCCAGCAAAGTGACCAGCCGGTCGATGGCATCCTCTCGATTGCGCGCTTGGCTCCGGAAGCTCTGGGCAAAGATCACGATGACGCCGTCCTGCGTCATCCGCTGGCCGGCCAATTCTGTCAGTCTAGCACTCATACCCGGCGGCATCTCAACCCAGCGGCGGGAATCGAATCGCAACTCGACCGCTGTAGAGACCTTGTTGACGTTTTGGCCGCCCGGGCCCGAGGCGTGGACAAAACGAACCTCCAAGTTTCGTTCGTCGATCGCCAGGCCGGCCGCAACCGGGATCATGCCCATACCGTCCTCGCGCAAAACGGCGACCGTTGCCGGTCGCCGTTCTCTATTAGCGGCTCTCCCTTCAAAAGGAGAACCGGACGAATGCCTGAGCTACTAGCCGGCGATAACGCGCAGCTGAGCAGTCCGTGGGCGTTCCACCATCTCCTCGTACAGGGAGCAGTATTCCTTCGCCATCCGGCGCGAGGTGAAGCGCTCTTCAAACCGGGCCCGCACCGCATCACGGCTGATCTCGCCAAGCCGATGCACGGCGCGCACCGCGTCCGCTTCGTCACGAGTGATAAAACCGGTCAAGCCGTCTTCGATCACCTCGGGCACGGAACCGCGCTCGAAGGTGATCACCGGCGTGCCGCATGCCATGGATTCGATCATGACCAGACCGAACGGCTCAGGCCAGTCGATCGGGAAGAGCAGCGCATGTGCGGCCGACAGGAAGTCCGGCTTCTGCATCTCGTTGATCTCGCCGATAAACTCGACGTGAGGAAGCTTCAGAAGCGGCTTTATGACGATATCGAAGTATTCTTCATCCGCGGCATCCACTTTCGCCGCGATCTTCACGCGCAGCCCGGCTTTCCCGGCGATGTGGATCGCCTTGTCCACGCCCTTCTCGGGTGAGACGCGACCAAGAACCGCAAGGTAGTCCTGCCGGACGTTGCGGGGCGTCAGGATGTGTGGCGGCAAGCCGTGGTGCACGGTCCGCACCCAGTTGAGATTGGGTACCGGAGCGCGCTGGCTGTCGGAAATCGAAACCAGGGGGACCTTCGGAAAGGCGCCGTAGACGTCGACGAACTCTGGTAGATCGAGGCGCCCGTGGATGGTCGTCACGAACGGCGTCGCCTGCCGGGAGAAGAGCGAGAAAGGCAGGTAGTCGTTGTGGAAATGGATCACGTCGAACTCGTCCACGCGGTCCCGGATGATCTCCATCATCTTCATGTGAGGCGCCATACGGTCGCGGACGTTGGGATCCAGCCGTAGAGCCTCATCGCACATCGGCTCTAGCCGCGCCGCGGTGCGGCTATCGCCGCTGGCAAAGAGCGTCACGTCGTGGCCCATCGCCACAAGTTCCTCCGTCAGGAAGGACACGACGCGCTCGGTGCCGCCGTAGAGCCGCGGCGGCACTGCTTCATAAAGTGGAGACACTTGTGCAATGCGCATCGAGACACTCCTCTGGAACCGGCGCTCCCTGCTCTAGGAGACCGCAGCGGCGTAATCAGCATTTTGAAAGGGATAGTCGTGGTTGCTCAGGCGCCGACTTAAGGCGTCACCTATGACCCCTAACATCAGCACCGATTGTGGCGAAATCTCGGCACTAAAGCCTTGAAAAATAGGCGCTTGGACGAAACGCGCCCTATTTCCGCTACGATCTGAAACTAAGGTTCCTTCAAGCCGATGTGATGCCTGCGCCGCACTGCAGCGCACCAGATTGGCAATCAAGAATGAGTGACGAGATCATGCGGGCTAGTCAGCGGTTGAAGCCGTGAATTGACTGGTCCTCAGAAATGAGGGTGACGGCGATGCACGGTTTCAATCGTTCTAGTAGTGAGCGTGCAAGTGTGGCAGCCTCCGAGCAGGCGCCATCGGCACAGACGACGGCAGCGCTGCTTACGCTGCGCGGGAAGCCAATCCGCTTCCTGTTGCATTTCGCGGCTCGTCATGTGTGGTCGCATGTAGCGGTTCTGTCTGCAGTACTTGTCGCCGTGCTGTGCTCCGTGCTGACGCAGTACGGATTGCGCGATCTCGTCGATGCCATCTCGCATGGACATGGGGCGGCCGCCGTGCACCAGGTTTGGATCGCATTTGCCGTTCTGGCCGTCCTGATCGGCGCGGACAATCTGATGTGGCGGGTCGGTGGCTGGATTGCCGCCAGCCTTTTCGTCAGAGTGACGGGCGACGTCCGGCGGGACCTCTTCAACCATCTGGCCGGTCACGCTCCGAGCTACTTCGCGGATCGGCTGCCTGGCACGTTGGCAGGGCGCGTAACCGCGACGGCCAACGCCATTTTCACAACCGAGAACACGCTTGCCTGGAACATTCTGCCGCCGGTCGTCGCCGTGTTTTTCTCGATTGCGCTCGTCATTTCCGTGAGCCCGGTGATGGCGGGAACGATGTTCGCCATCAGTGCGGGCCTTGCCATCGTCATCTTTTTCCTGGCGCGCCGGGGAGGGCCGCTCCACCGCACCTATGCCGGCTCCGCCGCGCGGGTCGATGGTGAACTTGTCGATGTCATCGGCAATATCGGCGTCGTTCGCGCTTTCGGAGCGACGTTTCGCGAGTCGAAGCGAATTGCGGACACGATCGGCGAGGAGATGCAGGCGCGCCACAACAGCCTCAAATACCTCGAAAAGCTGCGTCTGCTTCACGCTGTCGTAACGGCGCTCTTCTCGGCTGGGGTGATGGCTTGGGCGGTCGTCCTTTGGGGGCAGGGTCACGCAACGGCCGGCGACATCGTGCTCGTGGGCTCGCTTTGCTTCACCATCCTACATGGCACGCGTGATCTGGCCGTCGCGCTGGTCGATCTGACCCAGCACGTGGCTCGCCTTGAAGAGGCGACGGCGACCCTGTTGCTGCCGCATGCGCTGCCCGACGCGCCTCAGGCGAGGCCGCTGTTGCTGACCGCGGGCGGCGTGACGTTCGAGGAGGTTCGCTTCGCCTATCCGGGGCGCCCCGAGATCCTCAAAGGGGTCAATCTTCAGATCAAGGCGGGGGAGCGTGTCGGCCTCGTCGGCTCCTCGGGTGCCGGCAAGTCCACCATGCTGAGCCTGATGCAGCGTTTCTATGATCCGGGCGAGGGCCGCATCCTCATCGACGGGCAGGACATCAGCCGCGTCACGCAGGAAAGTCTGCGCCAGGGGATGGCGGTCGTGCCGCAGGACATCTCGCTCTTCCACCGGTCGGTGCTGGAAAATATCCGTTACGCCCGGCCGACGGCGACAACGGCGGAAGTGCTGGAAGCGGCCGAACTTGCCCGCTGCCGCGAATTTATCGAGGCGCTGCCGGAAGGCTTCGACACGATCGTCGGCGATCGGGGGACCAAGCTGTCCGGAGGCCAAAGGCAACGCATTGCCATCGCCCGCGCGATCCTGAAAAACGCGCCCCTTCTGCTGCTTGATGAGGCGACCTCCGCTCTCGATACGGAATCCGAGCAGGCTATCCAGGCGGCGCTCGACATCCTGATGGAGGGCCGGACAGTGGTCGCCATTGCCCACCGGCTGTCCACTCTCCGAAATTTCGACCGGATCGTCGTAATGGATCAGGGTGCGGTCATCGACGATGGATCGCCCGAAGAGCTTTCCTCGCGGCCGGGGCCGTTCCGCGATTTGCTGTCGCGGCAGAACGTCATCCCGATGTCTCGGGCAGCATGAGCCCTCGGCGCAGATGCGGCTGACGCCTCCACAAGGAAGCAGCGCCCATGGATGAGACCATGTTCGGTCGTGCTCTTTCCGAGCTTCGCGGGAGCATGCCGCGGATAACTGCCGCTTCAGCCGAATCCGGGCGCCTGATCGTCGTCTCAAACCGGGTAGCGCCGATCGAGGAAGGGCAGCCGACCGCGGGCGGGCTTGCGGCCGGGGTGCTCGACGCACTGCGTGAGAAAGGCGGCCTCTGGATCGGCTGGAGTGGCGATATCGCGGACGGCGGCAGCCGGTTGCAGCCTGAGCGTCAGAAGGGACGTGTTCGACTGCAGACGCTCGATCTCGCGCAGCCGGATTACGACGCATACTATCGCGGATTCGCAAACTCGGCGCTCTGGCCTGTCCTGCATTACCGGTCGGCACTCGCCCGCTTCTCCCGCGCGGATTACGCCGGTTATCAGCGGGTCAACGGGATGTTTGCGACGGCTGTCGCGGCCAAGCTGGAGCCCGACGATGTCGTGTGGGTTCACGACTACCACCTGTTCGGCCTTGCCGCGGCTCTGCGGGAGGCAGGCGCCAGCAATCGTCTGGGCATTTTTCTTCACACGCCTTTCCCGGCGCCTGCCGTCTTCATGACGCTTCCCGTCCACAGCGACCTTGCCCGTTCGCTCTGTCAGTACGACCTCATCGGCTTCCAGACCGAGCCCGATCGCCGTGCCTTCGAGGACTACATCCTGCGTGAGGCGGACGGTCATATCATGCCCGGCCGGGCACTGATGGCTTTCGGACGGGTGGTCCGGACCGGTGTCTACCCGATTGGTGTTCAGGCTGAGGAAATTCGTCGCCAGGCTGAGCCGCTGGCTGACTGCGCGCAGATGAGCCGCCTGCGCGCCTCGATTGGCGCCAGCAGGCTGATCATCAGTGTCGACCGGCTCGACTATTCGAAGGGTCTCGCAGAGCGCTTCCTCGCCTATGAACGCTTCCTCGAAGCCAACGAGGAGCGCCGAGGCTCGGTGACCTTCCTGCAGATTGCGCCGCCTTCGCGCAGCGATGTGGAATCGTACCGTGAGATACGGGTCGGTCTGGAACGGGAGGCCGGACGCATCAACGGCCGCTTTTCCGAGCTTGATTGGACACCTGTCCGTTACCTCAACAAGGGCTTCGCGCGGCAGACGTTAATGCCGATGTTTGCGCGTGCCGACGTCGGCCTCGTGACGCCAATGCGTGACGGAATGAACTTGGTCGCCAAAGAGTATGTGGCGGCGCAGGATCCGCGCGATCCGGGCGTGCTTGTGCTGTCGCAGTTTGCCGGGGCGGCTTGTGAACTCAAGTCTGCGCTGCTCGTCAATCCGCATGACCCGGATGAGGTCGCGGAAGCCTTGGAGCAAGCTCTCTCCATGTCGCTGGACGAGCGACGCGAGCGCCATGCCGAGATGATGACGGCGCTGCGTCGAAACAGTCTTTCCGCCTGGCGCGACCGTTTCCTGGCTGATCTTGGCGCGCGCCGCTAGCGTCGACCGTCGAGGCCGTTCGCCTTCTGTGTATCGATGCGTACAATCGGCTTACTGAACTAGCTGCAAATCCGCCGCATTCGCGGACCAGCATCGCTCTACTACCATTAGCGATGCCCGTTTGGAGAGAACATGTCCGCCGTATCGCCTCAGACTGCTCGCCCGACAATAGCGAGCCGCACGTCAGCCTGGTTAGCCGGCCAGCCGGTGGCGCGTGTCACGGCTGTCCTGTTTGGGGCTGTTTGCCTTGTGGGCTTCGTCGCCCGCTTCTACGGCATCGACAATATGCCGTTCTGGCTCGATGAGGTGACAACCGTCACCCGCTCAAGCCTCCCGTTCTGGGACATGGTGACGAACAGTCTCGCCGCCCATCATCTGCCGTCCTACTTCGCCATCGCGGCGATCTTCGGCCATTACAGCATGAGCGAATTCGCGCTGCGCCTGCCGTCCGCCGTGTTCGGCGCCGCGTCCTGCGGGGTTTTGTTTCTGATCGGCCGGACATTGGGGGGCTGGCGTGCGGGCCTCGTGGCCGGGCTACTGCTCGCCTTGTCTCCGCTGCAGGTTCAGTATGGACAGGAGGCGAGGTCCTATACCTTCGTCATCCTTATGATGGCGATCGGTTTCCTGGGGCTGGTCGAGTTGGCCCGTGACCCGCGCGGTGCGAGCTTGCCCTTCCGAGCCTCCGGGGCGCGTTTTGCCCCTTGGCTAATCTACACGCTGGGCACGATTGGCGCGCTTAACGTTCTGAGCACGGCGTTCTTCTGGCTGATCTCAGCAAATCTGGCGGCGGTCGCGATCCTTATGGACAGGACAGTCAACCGTGGGCGTTTCCTCAAGCGGTGGCTAGCAGCCCAGGCGATCGTCCTCGTCTTCACGCTGCCCTGGTTTGGCGCCATGGATGTGTTCACAGGTGGCCAGATGACCAACGCCACCAACTGGGTGCCAGGCATCACCTTCCATAGTTTCTTTTCGGTGCTCGGTTCGCTCTACCTCATGCGCGTGTCCCGCCTGATCAACTTCCACCTGTTTCCGGCGGCGATTCCGGGGTTCGGCGCGCTCGTCATCGTCCTGGCAATTCTGGGGCTTGCTCGCCTGCGATCCTGGCGGAAGGAGGGAACGTCTTCCGAGCCGGGTCAGGCGCGGTCGCGCACGCTCCTTCTGGCTCTCGCGATCGTCGCCATCGTCCCGCCCGTCACGATCCTGCTCATCTCGATCGTCAAGCCTCTCTGGATGCCCCGCTACCTTCTGTGGAGTTCGGTGCCCTTCCTCGTGTTCGTCGGCCTTGGGATCAATCAGTTGCCGCGTCGCTGGCAGACCGGCGTGGCCGTGGCCATGGTTGTCCTGGCGACATTCAACCTCGTGCCCTACTACCGCGCGGAGACGAAGCCGCGCTGGGATCTTGCCGGCACGAGCCTCGTCAAGCTGATGCAGCCTGGCGATATCGTCCTCGTTCCCGACCAGTTGCCCGTCTACATGATGAACTTCTTCCTCAGCCGTCACGGCCAGGTGATCCCGGCGTCGAACTGGACGATCGACATCTTCCAGGCAGCCAAACATCTGCAGAATGGCGGCCGGGTCTGGGTCATGTTCGGGCGCGTAGGGCAAGCCGACCGCACCCCGCTGCCCAATTTCGCACGGATCATCCAGCCGCTCGGCAAGCCGGTCGAGGTGGTGCATGAAGGCCAGCTCATAACGATGAAGCTCTACGCGCATCCGCCGCACGAAGACGCGGGGCCCACGAAGATCGTGGATGATTGCAGGCCGGTGGCGGCAGTCGTGAAGGGGAAAGCCACTCCGCTGACAGCGGTCGATTGTAGCGATCTGGCGCTTCAGTAGGATCGCGGCATCGACACTCGGCCTACCACACATGCGAAAACGGCTCGTGCACCCAATGCACGAGCCGTTTCCTTAGCGGGCGTCGGAGCCGGCTCTCGTCGTCGGCCTGCTAGAGTTCGACCTGCTCCACGGAGATCACTTCCGGGACGTAGTGGCGCAACATGTTCTCGATGCCATGCTTGAGCGTCGCACGTGAAGACGGGCAGCCACTACAGGCACCCTGCATGTGCAGCTTCACAACTCCATCCCGGTAGCCGTGGAACACGATGTCGCCTCCGTCGCTGGCGACCGCGGGCCGCACCCGGGTGTCGAGCAGCTCCTTGATCTGATCCACAATCTCCTGATCCTCGGGCGAGACATCCTCTTCGGCCGTAATGGCCGCAGTTTCCACTGCTGGGCGGCCGGAGACGAAGTGCTCCATGAGCGTACCGAGCACCTGGGGCTTCAGCTCCTGCCAAGCTTCGTCTTCCGTTTTGGTGACGGTGATGAAGTCGGCGCCCAGGAACACGCGCGAGATGCCGGGAAGCGCAAACAGGGCGCCCGCCAAAGGACTACGACGCGCGGCATCGGCGGTGGCAAAGTCCGCGGTTGAAGTCCCCATCACGTTGCGCCCCGGGAGGAACTTCAACGTGGCGGGGTTAGGGGTGCCTTCGGTCTCGATGAACATGAGATGTCAGCCTGCTTTTGAAGGAACAACTCCAGGTTCATACAGGACCTGCGCCGTCCTGTAATCCTCTATGCCTCCAGGCCTGGGTTGCGTTCGAGGCAGTGGGACCGCGTCCAGAGGCTGCGGACCTTTGCGGCACAACCGGTTTGTCAGTGGGCGCCGCGGATGACCTTGTAGTTCTGCTTGACCACGTCCAGCAGCTCGGGAACCGAGGTTTCTGCCGCAGCCCGCTCGAATGTGACTTCGCCGTGTTGGAACATCATGATCCGGTCACAGACTTCGAGGGTCTGGGCGTAATTGTGGGCGATCATGATCAGCGACAGGTCGCCCCGCTTCTTGAGCCGGTCGATCAGGTCCAGGATCAAACCAGACTCTCGGGCACCCATGGCCGCCAACGGCTCGTCGAGGAGCAGGATCTTTGCCTGGGAGTAGACCGCGCGAGCGATGGCCACCGCCTGACGTTGGCCCCCCGAAAGCATCGCCACTTCCTCGTTCACGTTCGGGATGTTGACGCCGATATCTTCGAGCGCCTCAGCTGCCCGGCGCCGCATCGCGCCGTTGTCGAGAAGCCGGAAAGGGCCAGCCCGCAGAGGCTCCCGGTTGAGGAACATATTGTGGTAAATCGACAACCCTGGAACGAGCGCCAGATCCTGGTAGACGCACTCGATGCCGAGGGCGCGGGCATGATCCACGGACTTGAGAGCGACCTGCTGACCGTTGATGGCAAGCGTTCCGCTGGTCGGCGCCTGATAGCCGGTCAGGATTTTGATCATGGTGGACTTGCCGGCGCCGTTATCGCCCAGGATCCCGAGCATCTCCCCCTTTTTCAGGTGAAGAGACACGCCGTTGAGGGCCGTCACTGCGCCAAAGCGCTTGACGATGTTTTCGCCTCTCAGAACTTCCGGCGCCCCTGCCGCGCCCTTGGCGGTCGGGGCCGCCGCTTGCACCTGGCTCATGTGCGCCTCCTCATTGTGCGTAGCCGCGCGAAGTGGATGTTGAAGACCATGGCGATCAGGATTGCGGCGCCGATGATGATGTTGAAGGTAAAGGCGTTGATGCCGTCGATGGTGAAGCCATCCTGCAAAACGCCCAGAACAAGGCCGCCGAACAGACCGCCGATGATCGTCCCGGACCCACCCATGAGTGAGGTGCCGCCGATGACTGCGGCGGCGACAGCCAGGAACATCATGGGCGAACCGCCAGCCAATGGATCGGTCGAGCCGATGCGCGAAGCCTCCAGAATACCGGCCAAGCCGGCCAGCGCGCCCGTCATCGCGAAGTTGCCGATCTTTATGCGCGCGACGTTGATGCCGGATTCGGCTGAACCGATCAGGTTGCCGCCGACCGATATTGTATGCAGGCCCCAACGCGTGTTGCGCAGCATCCCGTGCATGAGGATCACGATGATGATGGCCCAGATGATCTCCTGAAACCCGCTGTTGCCCATCAGAAAGGTGAAGAGCCCGTTCGTCGGGGTGTCGACCGGGAAGCCGGCGGAGACGGTCAGAGTGAAGCCGTTGATGAGAAACATGGTGCCGAGCGTGGTGACGAAGGAGGGCACCCGAAGCTTGACGGAAACCAAGCCGTTGAAGAGCCCTATGGCGGCGCACCCGATCAGGGCCAGAATGAACGCGACGATCAGCGGCAGCCCGGCATTATGGGCGAAATACATAATGAACGGCGCAAGCGCAAAGACCATTCCGGCGGACAGGTCGATCTCACCGCAGATCAGCAGCATGATTTCGCCGCAGGCAATGATGACCGGCGCCGATACGAACTGCGATAGGGTCTGGAGATTGGCCCGGGTCAGAAAGTTGCTGTTCGAACTCTCGAAATAGATGATGAGGAGAATGGCGACGACGAGGATGCTCGCTTCGCGGATCCGGAGAAATCCTGACAGGCCCCGCGAGCCGATATGCGGGCGGGCTTTGGCCCCTGGTTCGGCCTGCGCTGGCTTCTGAATATGTGCGCTCACGGGTGTTCCAGTCACAGAGAAATGGCCGAAGCCAAGATATGCGGGCGCCCCCAGGACGCCCGCTTGGAGAGTATTTAGCCGATCGCGCCGTGGGAAGGCACGATCTGCGGCGCGCCGGAGTTGCCTTCGTAACGCGTCTTCGTCGCGAGGTAGGGTCCGACAGTCTCCTTCGTCACGAACTTCAGTCCGGTATTGATGTCGGCAGGCCCGACAAGGCCACCCGACGCCTTGAACAGGAACATCTCCATCACCGTGTAGAAGCCTTGCAGGTAAGGCTGCTGGTCGATTGTGAAGTCGCCAAAGCCTTCGCTGATGTTCTCGAGCGTCTTCGGCAGCAGGTCGAAACCACCGCCATGGATGCCTTTGGCGACGAGGCCATACTGCTTCATCGCCTGGGTCACGCCCATCGTGGTGCCGCCGTCCACCGCGTACATGCCCTTGATGTCCTGGTGTCCCAGGTAATAGGCCTGAACCTTGCTTATTTCTTCGTTAAGCGTTGGCCCGCTTGCAACCTCTTCAACCGTGATTGGCTTGCCGGACTTGGCGATGGCATCCTTGGCGCCGTCGAACCGCGGCTGGATGTTGAGCTGGCCTGGCGTCGCAATGAACAGGGCGACATGGCCGGATCCCACTTCATCGGCTATCCGGAGACCCATCTGGTAGCCCGCCTTGTAGAGGTCCTGGCCGATGTAGGCGAGGCGCTTGTTCGGGCTGCCCAGCGGAACGTCCGCATTGTAGGCAAAGACCGGAATGCCGGCTTGGAGGGCGCGCTCGGTCGGCTCGTTGAACGCCTTCGGGTCGACAAGGCAGCAGGCGATGCCGTCGGCCTTGGACGCGATTGCCGCGTTCAGCGAGTTCACCATCTGGCCGGCGTCGCTGGTTTCCGAGCCGGTCCACTGGTAGCCGCAGCCGAGCAGCTTGCAGGCGTCGGCAATGCCATACTGCGTCGGCACGAAGAAGGGGTTCGTCGTCACGTGGTTGATAAAGACGAACTTCCAGCGCGGATGATCCGGAAACGCGTCGGCGGCCGCGCGGGCCTGGGTGGCGAGGCTGGCCAGCATGGTCGCGGCGCCGCCGGCGACAGCGCCTGTCAACAGCCCGCGGCGCTGCAATCCGCGGCGCGTCTCAGGGCTAATCGTCTCATTGGTCTCGACCGGCGTCCGGTCTTGATCGTCACTCATCAGAAGCTCCCCAAACCCGGGCACGCGTCCTGTTCGGACGGAACCCGCAACGCATTATTGTGGTGCCCCGGCTTGGTCCGCGGCACACTCGCACCCCACCGGCGCGTGCGCGCTTATGTGGAGCAGGGCCTTTTAGAGTGTCAATGGTCAGACCTATGGCTAATAACCAGGATAGCGCTGTCAGACCAAAATTCGTTAAGCGTATGACACTCAACAAAAGATGCGGGGTAAGACAAATGGCGGAACCTGAGGTGCCTCCAGTCCTCCGCCCGATCTGGGCGATCAACCAGATGACGGCTTCCGAGTTCGCTGCGGTGTTCGCCGGCGTCTTCGAGCACACGCCCTGGGTCGCCGCGAAAGCTGCCCTCGAACGGCCTTTCCCATCGAAGCAGGCTCTGCTGGGAGCCATGGCCAAGGCCGTGGCAGCAGCTCCGGAGGAGGATCAGCTCGCGTTGCTGCGCGCTCACCCCACTCTGGGTGGCGAGGCCGCAAAACGGGGGGAGGTTACCGCCTCGTCGCAGTCGGAGCAGGCCGTTCTCGGGCTCGATCATATGGATGGCGATGAGGATGCGGCGTTTGCGGCCATGAACGTCGCCTATGAGCGGCGCTTCGGCTTCCCGTTCATCATTGCGGTCAAGGGGCAACGGGATCGCGCCGCGGTGCTGGCCGCTCTGACCCATCGTTTCGACGAGCCCCCGGATCGCGAACGGCAGACGGCGCTCGCCGAAGTCCTTAAGATCGCGGGTTTCCGTGTGGAGGCCCTGATCAGTGAGGAGCCCGCCGTGGAGCCGGGCAGCAGCGGCGATGCGGCGCTGTGACAGACGCCCATGGCGGCCCGACCCTCAGCCTGCACGTGCTCGACACGGCGCGTGGTGAGGCCGGCGCGGGTCTGACTTTTTCGTTGAGCCGGATCGCAGGAGACCGGCGGATGATCCTCGCGGAGGGCACGACCGATGGCACCGGACGTTGGGCGTTGGAGCCAGCGATCCGCCTTGATGACGGCATCCACGAGTTTGTATTCGCGGCCGAGGAATATCAGGCGCGGTTCGGCGTTGCCGGTTTCTATGACATCATCGCCATCCGCTTCCGCCTGGCTCGGGACGGCGGCCACTACCATATTCCGCTCATCCTCTCGCCCTTCGGCTACAGCACGTATCGCGGCGGTTGACGCCCCATCCGGTCAGTCACTGACGCCCGGGCGGCGAGCGTAAGAACAGCTTTCGTAGCTCGCGCTTCCTTGACACCACCGGGGGTGGTCGGTAGCAGACGGTTGCCTCGCGGGGCCGGAATATGCAGGTCTTATTTCGGTTCAGGGGCGGTGGAATGAGCGGCGATCACGAGGGGCAGTCTTTCGAGGAGCGTTTGGCGAAGGCGCGGGATAGCGCCAAGCTCGACCGGCCACCTCGGGAGGGGAAGGCGGCGAACGCGCCGGACAGCAGCGCCATGCGTCTGGCCATGCGCCTCGGGGTGGAGATGGTTGCGGCCCTTGTGATCGCTGTGGTCATCGGCTGGGGTCTCGACCGGCTTTTCCATACGCGGCCATGGTTGATGATCGCCTTCGTGCCGCTCGGTGCGGCGGCTGGGTTAAGGAACGTGTTTCGGGCTATGGGTCCGGAACGCAAAAGCTAATACGACTACTGGGAAACGTTCATGGCTGCTCCTACGATCGATGCGCTGAGCCAGTTCCGGCTGACCACGAGCCTCGGACCGATCGGTCGCGTCGTCAATTTCACCAACTCGAACGAGATGATGCTCATCGCAGCCGCGATCATCGTCATTCTGTTTGCGGTCGGGATGCGTACCCGGGCCGTGGTCCCTGGCCGTCTGCAATCCCTGGTTGAGTCCTTGTACGAGTTCGTCTACGCGATGTGTATCGACAACATCGGGGAGGAGGGCCGGAAGTTCTTTCCGCTCGTCTTTACGATCTTCATTTTCATCCTCCTCGGCAACCTTCTTGGGCTCTTTCCCTACTTCTTTGCCTACACGAGCGGGATCGTCGTCACGCTCACGATGGCTTTGTTCGTTTTTCTGTTCACGACCGCCGTCGGCTTCTATGTGCACGGCTTCCGCTTCCTCAAGTTCTTCGTGCCTGAGGGCGTTCCCGGCTGGCTTTTGCCGCTGCTGGTGCCCATCGAGATCATTTCGTATCTGTCGCGGCCAGTCTCGCTGTCCGTCCGACTTTTTGCCAACATGACTGCCGGTCATGTGATGCTGGAGGTCTTCGCGGGGTTCATGATTCTGCTGACGGCCAGCCTTGGAGTGTTCGGCGCCGTCGCCTCCATTATCCCGCTTGGGCTGAATGTGGCGTTGATCGCGCTTGAACTGCTGGTGGCCTGCTTGCAGGCCTATGTCTTCGCCGTGCTGACTTGCCTCTATCTGCACGACGCCGTGCATATGCACTGACCTGACTCTTCTTGAAGGATAACGGATTATGGATATCACTGCTCCGCTTCTCGCCCGCGACATCGGCGCGGGCCTGGCCACCATCGGCGTCGCAGGTGCCGGCGTGGGTATCGGCAATCTTTTTGGAGCGTTCGTCTCCGCAGTTGGCCGCAATCCTGCCGCGCGCGACCGCATGTTCCGTGACGTGCTGCTCGGTTTCGCGCTGACCGAAGCGATCGCGCTCTACGCGCTGGTTATCGCGCTCGTCATTCTTTTCACCTGATCCGCCGGACCTCGAAGCCGATCATGCGCCGCCTTCTCGCCACTGCTCTGCTGTCTTTCGGAGCAATCCTCGGGTCGCTCATCCTGCCGGGCGCTGCCCGTGCGGCCTCGAACTTGCCGCAGATGGATTTCAGCAACCCCCTGAATCTCTCGCAGGTGGTTTGGCTCGTTATCATCCTGGTCGCGCTGTATTTTATCCTCGCGAACTGGGCTTTGCCTGGCGTCGGGTCGGTACTCGCCGATCGCGCGCATCGCATCCAGGTCGATCTCGATGCGGCGCACCGGGCGAAGGCGGAGGCGGATAACGCCATCGCCGAACTACAGGCTGCCATCAAATCTGCGCGAGGCGAGGCTCAAGCCGAGGTGACGAAAGCAGCAGAGCGAGCCAAGGCGGAGGCTGCGCGGCAGGCCGAGGCGCTGGCGCACAAGCTAGATGAGCAACTGGTGAAGGCGGAGGCGGACATTGCCTCG
Source organism: Acidisoma sp. (assembly GCF_965199065.1). Taxonomy (NCBI): domain Bacteria; kingdom Pseudomonadati; phylum Pseudomonadota; class Alphaproteobacteria; order Acetobacterales; family Acidocellaceae; genus Acidisoma; species Acidisoma sp. The sequence continues at coordinate 230,705 of NZ_CBDAQN010000001.1, forward strand.
GCCCGCACTGAAGCGATGAAGGCGATCCGTCCGATCGCCACGGAGACGGCGGGTCTGTTGGTGGCGCGCCTGACCGGCCGCGCCGCCGATCAGGGGCGGCTTGGCAGCGAGATCCAGGATGCCATGGCCACGCGCGGCTTGGCCTAGGCAAGAGGAACTAAATGGAAAACGAAGCGCTATCCTCTGCGCCGTGGATTCACGGGGCATTCTGGGTCCTCGTCGCCGTACTCATATTTATCGTCGCGTTTGGCGCCAGGATTGCGGTTCCGCTGGGCAAGCTTCTCGACAGCCGCGCCGCGGCGGTCAGGCAGTCTCTCGACGAGGCCGCACAGCTGAAGGCTGAAGCCGAGGCGATGCTGGTCGACGCCCGCAAGAAGCGCGCGCAAGCCCTCGCCGAAGCGAAGGACATTCTCGCGCGCGCTCATGAGGAGGCTGCCCGCGCGGCCGCCGAACTTACCGCCGAGGCCGAAATGCGCGCCCGTGCCCGGGAGCGGATGGCCGAGGAGCGCATCCAGGCAGCTCAGGCGTCTGCCATCGCTGAGGTCCGGTCGGCGGCTGTCGACGTGGCCATAGCGGCTACGGTTCAGGCTCTGCGCGATGGCTTGACGGCAGCTGAAGACGGCCGCCTGGTCGATCACGCGATTGCCGAAGTGCCAAACGCCTTCACCCGCCGCGCGGCGTAAGCCGCACCTGCTCTTCAGCCGCTGCGTCTACAGATACGGCAGCAGGAGCCTGGCTCCAGCATCCCTCATGCGGATGACGATATTGCGGGCGTTGATGTCGCTGAGTTCCAGTCGGCTCGACTTGTTCCCTTCCACCAGCGCCTCGAGCGCCACGGACAGCTCAGGGTCGTAGATCTCGACGCAGAGTTCGAAGTTGAGCCGGAAGCTGCGCATATCCCAGTTGCTGCTGCCGATCAGTGACCATTCGCTATCTACGATCATGACCTTCGAGTGCCGGAAGGGTGGCGGGCAGAGCCAGACCTTGACCCCGTCCTTCAGCATTGGACCGATATTGCCGCGTACGGCCCAGTCGAGCAGCCGATGGTTCCCCTTTTGTGGGATCACCACCTGAACGTCGACGCCGCGCATCGCAGCAAGCGACAATGCCGTGGTCAGCCGTTCGTCGGGCAAGAAGTATGGTGTCATGATCATGATGCGGTCGCGCGCGCAGGCAATCGCTTGCAGAACGGCGAACTCGACTTTCTCAAGGTCCTCGTCCGGCCCTGCCGTGACGACGCGCGCCAGCGAATCGCCCTGGGCGGCGAGCGCCGGGTACCAGGCTTCCCCATCCAACTCCTCATCCGCCACAAAAGCCCAGTCCCGGGCGAAAGCGAAGACAAGTTGGCCCACGATCGGCCCTTCGATCCGGAAGTGAGTGTCCTGCACCGGGTCTTTCGGACGCGTCGCGACCACGTTCTGGTCCGCGATATTGATGCCTCCGGTAAAGCCGATCCGCCCGTCGACGACGAGGATTTTCTTGTGGGTGCGCAGGTTCAGGAATGGCATCCGCCACGGCATGTAGGAATGCATGAACCTGCCGGCCGGCACGCCCGCCGCTCGTAGCCGGGTGTAGACCGGCGATCGCAGCCAGCCGCTTCCGATGCCGTCCACGATCACCCGGACCTCGACGCCGCGCTGTTTTGCCGCTTGCAAGGCGTCGACGAAGCGGCCCCCGATCTCGTCGTCCTTCATGATGTAGCTGGACAGGCCGATGGTGTGCCGAGCTTCCTCGATCGCGGCGAGCATCTCCGGATAGGCTTCGTCGCCATTTGACAAAGTTCGTATCGAATTGCCTGGCTCCGTTTGCCGTCCCGTGATGCGGCCGACGCCGTGGCGGAGGGCGGCCAGATGGTTGTCCTCTTCCGCCAGTTCGCGCCTCCTGAGAATGCTTTTTCCCTGGCGTGCGGACGGGGCGCGCACCCTGCGAGCACGCCGCCGCACCCGGTTCACGCCCAGCACGAAATATGCGAAACCGCCGAAGAAGGGCGCGAACCAGGCGAGGCCGATCCAGGCCGTGGCCGCCGCCACCTCTCGCTTTGTTTGCAGGACGTGGACGGTGACGATCAGCGCTATGAGCAGACCCACACTGAGTTCGATGTCGGGTCTGACCCTGGTCAGAAACTGTAGTAACTCGTCCATGGGTGGCTCACAGGCTAGAGGTGTCGGCGCGCGCACGCTCGCCGGAGGTTCAGAAGTTCTTGCTCCTCCCTAGAAAAGAAGCGCGCTCTCACTGTTCCCACGGGGGCGGGTCCGCTGGTGGCTCGATACCAGAAAAAGCCGCTTGGCCACTATCCGGGCGAGATCCAGCCTTGGCCCGCGAAAAAGTCCCCGACATTGGTCGCTACGTGCTTGGCCAGGTCCTCGGCATCCTTGGCGAGGCCGCTCCGTTGCCGCGCCACGGTTCCTGCAACCGAGCCGGCGACCGCCATGGCGACATGTCCTGCGGCGGCGCTTGCGGCGCCGAGCCCTAAGCCCGGCGTACGACCGCTGTTGGCATTCGCGTCATAGGTCTGCAAAAGCCTGTTATCGCCGGTTGGCTCCGCCCGCAGCACCTGGACATTCGCATAGACCTGGCTCTTACCCGCGCCGAACCCGATGAGCGTGCGTCGCGTCGCATTGCCGGCCGTCACGCGAACGATCTGCCCTTGGATAAGCACATCGCCGGGACGGGGCTGCTCACCGGGGCTGGCCGCCACGGCGGGCAAACCCATGCGGTCGATCGCATCGACCAGCGTTTGCGAGATCGCACTGGTGATCTCATAGGCCAGTTCCTGGCGCTCAGCCGGGGGATTGGATGAGCCGCTGATCGCCGCCAGCCGAGCCTTCACGCCTGAGTCGAGCTGGATAATGTCGGGATCAAGGGTGAACCCGTACACCAGCACCTCTGACGGCCGGGGCGTCGCGCGACCGCTCTCCTGAACTGGAACGACGTAGGTGCCGGTGTTCTGCACGTGGGTTGAGCAAGCTGCCAGCCCAAGCGCGGCTCCTGCCAGGAGGCCGACGAGCCGAAGGTGCCGGAGCATTCTGAAGCCGTGAATAATCGGTTTCATTTTCCAAGACCCTAATTTGTTTCGAACTCGAGCAAGGCTGGGCTCCGGCGTCAATGCTCCATCAGACGAACGCGAGAGTGAATGTGCGGAGGGTGGCGCGGAATCCTCTTTACAGCTAACCCAAGCGAATAAAATCCCCGTGGAGACGACTGGGTATGGACGATCTCATGCCGATGCAGGAACTCACGCCCGAACAGGTCGTCGCGCGTCTCGAATTTGGTTACGACCATGCATGTGGCGCCCTCCGGGATGCCCTCAGCCGCTACTCCAGGACCGGCATCGGCCCCACCGCCGCCGAGCGGCGGCACTTCCGGTATCCGCGTCTGGACGTCGCGTGGCACCCGACGGGTGCAGTTCGCACCACCACCACCCGCGCCTGGGCCAAGCTCCAGGAACCCGGCGTCTACTCCACCACCATCACCCAACCTGCCTTCTTTCGCGCCTACCTGCTGGAGCAACTGCAACCGCTCGTAAGCGAGTTTGGCGCCACGCTCTCAGTGCATATCAGCGACCTCGAAATCCCCTATCCATACGTGACCGAGGTCGGAGACGAGTTTGTGCATGGCGCCGTTCAGGTAGAGGAGTTGGCGCGCCTCTTCCCAACGCCTCGCCTGTCGTCGGTCGGGGACGAGGTCGCGGATGGGCTATGGATTTTCGATCCTGCAAAGCCGCGTCCGCTCGCTCTCTTTGATGCGGTCCGCACCGATTTTTCGCTCAAGCGGCTCACTCATTACACCGGCACGAACTGGCGCACGCTCCAACCCTGGATTCTACTTACCAACTACCAACGCTATGTCGACGGCTTCGTGCGCTTCGCGCTCGACGAGCTTGCGCGTCCACAATCGCGTTACGTCGCGCTGCATCTCCCAGGTGGGCGAAGCGTAACGCGAGGCACGCTCCCCGCGGAGGCGGCCGAGATCGTCGCCAGCGCACCGTGGCAGAGTTTTCAGATGCCCGCCTACAACTTGCAGAGGGATGACGGGCAGGGCATCACCATCGTCAATATCGGCGTCGGCCCCTCCAACGCGAAGAACATCACCGACCACCTTGCCGTGCTGCGGCCGAACTGCTGGCTCATGATCGGGCATTGCGGCGGCCTGCGGCAGAGTCAGGTCATCGGCGACTACGTATTGGCGCACGGCTACCTCCGGCGAGACCGGATCCTGGACGATCTGCTGCCGCCGGAAGTTCCGGTGCCTGCCTTGGCCGAAGTTCAGCTTGCCTTACAGGAGGCGGCGGCGCGCGTCACCGGCGACCGGGGGGATGCGCTCAAGCGCCGGCTGCGGACCGGCACCGTCGTCACCTACGACGATCGCAACTGGGAGCTGCGGTGGTCGCAGGAGCGGCGGCGGATCAACCTCAGCCGTGCGATCGCGGTCGACATGGAGAGCGGCACCCTGGCGGCTCAAGGCTACCGGCTGAGGGTGCCCTACGGCACGCTGCTCTGCGTGTCGGACAAGCCGTTGCACGGGGAGATCAAGCTCCCCGGAGCCGCGACCGCTTTCTATCAGCGTGCGGTCGGGGAGCATCTGGCGATCGGGCTGGAGACGATCGACCTGCTGCGTGATCAGCTTCACTCGCTTCATTCACGCAAGCTGCGTGCGTTCGACGAGCCGGTCTTCCGCTAGAGATCTCCGTCTTCTGTTCCTTGCAATCTTGTTGCGAAACCGATCCTTGTTATGTTAGTTTCGATAACAAGACAAGGAATGGTTGGATGGTTCTGGTCGATGAGGCGGTGCTGAAGGCTCTGGTTCCCGGTGAGAGCGGTCTGAGGGCAACACGGCAAGCCGCGATCATGGCGGGCATGGCGGCGCCCGTTGCCTCTACGCTCGCTGGTCACAGCATAGACACGCCGCTCCGTGTCGCTCATTTTCTGGCCCAGGTAGCGCACGAGTCTGACGGTTTTTGCACGACGGAAGAATATTCCGATGGCCGCGCCTATGAGGGGCGGCGAGATCTCGGCAACGTTCAGCCGGGGGACGGGCCGCGTTACAAGGGCCGCGGGCTTATCCAGCTTACCGGGCGGATGAACTACGCGTCCGTGGGAGAGGCTCTGGGCCTCGATCTGGTCGGCGACCCGCTTTCTGTGAACGATCCCGTGACCTACCTGCTCGTCGCCTGCCAGTTTTGGACGCGCCTCAAGATCAACGCGCATTGCGATGCGGACGACCTCTACGCCGTGACGCGCCTCGTCAACGGTGGGCTCAACGGCCTCGAAAGCCGGCTTGCTTACCTGACGCGCGCCAAGACCCTGATCGCTCCTTTGGCCGCCAGCGCCATACCGGCGTCCAACTGGCCGGTTCTATACCGGGGCACGACCGGCGAGGCCGTGGCGCAGTTGCAGCAGGATCTGGCGGCCCATGGCTACCCGGTCGCTCGCGACGGCAGTTTCGGACCGGGAACCGAGACCGCGCTGCGTCATTTCCAGAGCTTGCATGGCTTGGCGCCCGATGGCATCGCCGGTCCTGTTCTTTGGGAGGCGCTCGCATGAAGCGAAACTCCAAATCTCATAGTTGCAAAACCGTAACATTCTGCTAGCTTTGCCTTGGTCACGATGTGTCTGGCCAGCCGGCATCAGGGTGTTTCCGCGAGCATGCGTCTGTCGTCGCCTTTCCTGCCGGCGCCCACAGGTTCGATGGCCCACGCATGCGGCGCGTCGGCTCTCGCACGCGGTTTGGCGTTGATGGACGCTTTCAGGCCGGACGAGGCCGAGCCGTTCCTGCGCGCGGCTTTGGCGGCAGCGCCGGCAGACAAGGACGTGCTTCTGGCAATGGCCGACCTGCACCAGCGGCGTGGCACCGCTCCCGCGGCTCAGCTCGACTACGCGTTCCGCGTGGTTCGATCGCATCCGGACTGTGCTCAGGCCCACAAGCTTTTCGCATTGGCCGCCCGGGCGCTGGGGCTGGAGCCTCTGGCCATCGGGCATCTCCGCCGCTGCATCGAACTCGCCCCCGTCGACGGTAATGCCCGCTTCCACCTTGGCCTGACGCTGCTGCAGTTTGGGCACTGGGAGGAGGGCCGGGCAATCTACGAGCAGCGCCCAACGCAGCCTTCAGCCAACGGCTATGTCAAACCGGCGCCGCCTGGGCGTTTGGAGTGGCGTGGCGAGGATTTGCATGGCCGGACGCTCGTCTTGCTTGGCGAGGATGGGCACGGCGACCAGATCCAGAATTTTCGTTTCGCGCGTCATTTTTTGGCCGCGCGACCGAAACGTATGGTCATCGACGTCCGGCCGCCGCTCCGGCGGCTGTTCCTGCATGCGCTTCAGTCATCCCCTGGCGGGGAGGCGTGTTTGGCCGCCACGTTGGACGCGGCGGGAACAGATGTGGATTACGTGCTTGCATTCGGCAGCATGAGCGGCTGGCTTGGGAAGCGCGAGAGCGAACTCGCGGCGGAAACGCCCTATCTGCGGCCGGTGGCGGCGCCGCCGGCGCGGCTGCCTGACGAGGTGCGGATCGGGATCGCGTGGCGCGGCAACCAACGTTTAGACACCGATCGGGTCCGGTCGATCCCCTTCTTTTCATGGACGGCGCTGCTGGCGCTTCCTTTGCCGGTACGGTGGGTGAGCCTGCAACATGATGACCACCGGCCGGAGGAGCTTATCTTGATCCGTCAGTACAACGTCGAAACGCCGTTGCGCGGTGGCGACGACTTTTTGGATACGGCGGATGTCGTGGCAGGGCTCGATCTCGTTATCTCAGTGGACACTGCGATGGCGCATCTGGCCGGGGCGCTTGGGCGTCCTATCTGGCTGCTCAATCGTGCGACAAGCGAATGGCGCTGGGGATGGAAAGCAGACCGCTCGCCACTGTATCCGACAATGGCGCTCTTCAATCAGGAAACCCTCCTGGAGTGGGCGCCAGTCATGGCGGCGGTTCAGTCGAGGCTGACCGACAGCTTCGCCGCCCAAAGCAGATGACGGCATCGCTCCCCGGACCGAAGGATCCTCGCACCGTGGGTACAGCCGCGCCGATCTCCTATGCCATCCTCGTCCCCACCGTTTACGGCCAGATGCTGATCAATCGCCATGACATCAACCAGGCGAACGCGTTGATCAAAACCTGCAAAGGACACGACCACCACGAGATCGAGATGATTGCCCGGATTTTCGACATCCTTGCCGCGCCCTTCGGCGTCTTCATCGATGTCGGCGCAAATATCGGCACTCACACGCTGGGCATAGCCCGCCATCTTGGACGAGGTGGACGCGTGTACTCCTACGAGCCGCAGCGCCTGCTGTTCCAGATGATTTGCGGGTCGCTGGCGCTGAATGCGGTCACCAATGTCTTCTGCATGAACGAGGCCGCGGGAGCCGCGCCGGGTAAAATCGCCGTCCCGCAGTTCGACTACTTCAGCCCGATGAATTTCGGCAGCGTCGAGTTCGGCCCTCAGCAGCGGGAGAAGCTCGATCAGATCCGTGGAGATGACCCCGCCAAGGCGGAGTTCGTTCGTGTTTCAACGATCGATCATCTCGAGTTGGCTGAGGTCCATGTCATCAAGATCGACGCTGAAGGCATGGAACTGGATGTCCTGGCGGGCGCACAAGAAACGATCGCCCGTTGCACCCCTATTCTGCTGGTCGAGTATCTCAAAGTCGACCGCAAGCTTTTGCTCGCGGTCCTCAAATGCGCCGGCTATCAGGTCTACCAGTTCGACATCAACGTGCTGGCTATTCCAAAAGTCTACGAGGCAAGGGTGCTCACCAATCGGCCGCGGCTATGACGCCAGCGGCCTGATTGCGAGAATGACGTTAGCGCCAATAGCCGTAGTCGGGGTGGCCGTAGCCGTGGTGATAGCCGTGGTAGGGAAAGTAGCAGCCACCGAGCGACAACGCGATCAGAACGCCGGCGCCGAGCCGCATCAAACTCTTCTTCGACATGATTAACCTCCTGTTCCACGCACCATTTGGGGCACGTCCTTTGGCTGAGGTTTGGTCAAAGCATGGCAAAACAAGGGCTAGAGTCAGAAAACAATGCCCGACAGCAAATCCTGAGCGGCTGCGGCATCCGCCACTATTTGCGCCCGGAGAGCATCGAAGCTCGGAAACTTCTGCTCGGCACGAATAAAGCTGCGCAGCGAGACCGAAATCTCCGTTTCGTAGAGGTCTCCAGAGAAATCGAATATATTCACTTCCAGCCGGCTCTCCATTGCATCGGTCACCGTCGGCCGGTAGCCGATGTTGGCTACGCCCTTGTGGCGGGTTCCGTCGGGTAGCCCGACCATCACCGCGTAGACGCCGCGGGCCGGCTCCAGATGGCGCCCGAGCGGCAGGTTTGCGGTGGGGAATCCGATTGTCCTTCCTCGCTTGTCGCCGTGCGCGACGGTTCCACGGATCGTCCAGGGCCGGCCGAGCAGAGCGTTCGCGCGCTCAGGGTAGCCGTCCTGCAGCAATCGCCGGATGCGGGTGGAAGAGACCGGGCCACTCAAATCGCTGAACGCTGGCGCGATTGAGAGGCCGATGCCCAGTGCCTCGGCCTTCGCCGCCAGAAACGCCACATCGCCGCCACGCCGGTGGCCGAAGGCGAAATCCGCGCCGCAGATGAGATGCCGCGCGTCCAGCCGCTCGTGCAGCAGGGCGCGCGTGAAATGCTCGGCGGATTGCTGGCTGAAGTCATGGTCGAAATGCTGCACGAACACCCAGGCCACGTTCAGGCCGGCGAGCGCCGCCGCCTTTTCGGGCAGCAATGTCAGCCGAAACGGCGGGTCGTCCGGGCGAAAGTATTCGCGGGGATGCGGCTCGAAAGTCAGGACGGCCAGCGGCGCATCCGGCCGCGCCGCATGGGCTGCGCGCAGAACGGCGGCATGGCCGAGATGGACGCCGTCGAAATTTCCGAGCGCCACCGTGGCGCCCCGTGCTTCCGGGGGGATGGGGTCGCCGGGGCCAATGATACGGATGCTCATGAGGTCGAGATGCCTGCGTCGTCGGTGGAGTCAAGCGTCCAGGCGCTCTAGCCCTTGGGGTGGGCGCGGCGCCAGACATCCATGAGCTGCGCCGTATCCACCGCAGTATAACGCTGTGTGGTGGAGAGGCTGGCATGGCCCAGCAGCTCCTGGATCGCCCGCAAATCCGCGCCTTGCGCCAGCAGGTGGGTGGCGAAGGAATGCCGCAGCGCATGCGGCGTCGCGTGCTCGGGCAGGCCATTGAGGCGCCGGAAGTTCCGTAGCGCGAGTTGAGCAATGGCCGGGTCCATCCGCTTACCCCGCGCGCCGAGGAACAGCGGAGCCTCCGGCGCAGGCTGCCAGTGCAGCGTGATCCAGCGGGCCATCACCTCGCGCACGATGGGAAGCACCGGCACGATCCGCGTCTTGCTGCCCTTGCCGAGGACACGCAGAGGCGCATCGGACCCGGGCAGCGGCGCCTCGCCCCGCTGCAGGCCGAGCGCCTCCGAGATGCGCAACCCGCAGCCGTAGAGGAGCGTGAACAGTGCCGTATCGCGTGCCTGGATGGCGGCCATGTCGGAAACTTCGCCGATGTCGGTGGTGATCAGCCGGGCATCGACCGCAGTCAGCGCGCGGGGCAGGGGCTTCCGGGCGCGGGGACTCGCCACCAGCCCGATCGCCGAGTTGGCCACGCCGTGCTCCCGCTCGACGTAACGGAGGAAGGAGCGGACGGCGGAAAGCTTCTTCGCCCTCGTGGCGTTGCCGTGGTCCTCGGCGGCCTCGGCGGCCATCCACGCGCGAAAATCCGCCACGCTCAGGCCGGCAAGATCGGGGAGGCTCGGTTCGCCGCCGGCGTGGCGCGTCAGGAACCCAAGGAAGCCGGCGATGTCGCGGCCGTAGGTTTCAACGGTCAGAGCCGCGGCGCGGCGTTCGCCGGCAAGCCAGCCGAGCCATTCCTGCCTTGCCGCCTCCGCCATCATGGAAGGAGTGGACTTGTCGTCATTGCCCGGACACACCTCATCGTCAGATGGACCAACGTAGCGATCATCCCGAGGCGGCGCGAGAGGCGGAGCCGCCACCTGTGGCCGGACGCGTCTCCGTTCTGCTGCCGGTGCCGTTGGCCGGGCCGCTCGATTACCGGGTGCCGCCGGAAGCCATCGTGACCGCCGGCGACGTGGTCATGGTGCCCCTGCATGGGCGGACCATGCATGGCGTGGTGTGGGATGCCGCACCGGACCCGGATTTGCCGCTCGCGCGACTGAAGCCTCTGATGCTCGTGCCCGGCCTGCCGCGCCTGGAGGCGCCGCTCCGCCGGTTCATCGACTGGGTGGCAGCCTACACCTTGTCGGCTCCGGGCGAGGTTCTGGCCATGACAATCCGCGCGCCGCTTCTGGCGGCCTTGCCGCAGAGGTCCGGGCTCGGCTGGCTGCCAGGTGAAGCGCCGCCCGACGCCGCGCTGACGCCTGCGCGCCGCCGCCTGCTCGATGTGCTCGCGGATGGACAGCCGCGAGCGTTGCCGGACCTCATCCGGGAGGCGGGAATAGGTCAGGGCGTCGCGCGCGCGATGGCTGATCGCGGCTGGCTTCGTCCGGTGGCTTTGGCCCAGCCGGCGGCTTTCGACCGCCCCGACCCGGATCATCCCGGCGCCGCCACGCTCTCGGCCCAGCAGGCGGAGGCTGCAGGAACCTTGGCGTCGAACGTTCGCACCGAGGCCTTCTCGGTGACCCTACTCGATGGCGTCACTGGATCGGGCAAGACCGAGACTTACCTGGAGGCAGTGGCGGAGGCCATCCGCCTCGGTCGCCAGAGCCTCATCCTTCTGCCGGAGATCGCGCTCTCGGCTCAGTGGCTGGAGAGGTTCGCCCGACGGTTCGGCGTGCCGCCTGCCGTCTGGCACTCCGATCTCACCCCGGCGACCCGGCGCCGCACCTGGCGTGCCGTCGCGGGTGGCCATGCGGAAGTCGTCGTTGGTGCCCGTTCGGCGCTCTTTCTACCCTTCCCGCGTCTCGGGCTGATCGTTGTCGATGAGGAACACGAATCCGCCTTCAAGCAGGAGGAGGGCGTCATCTACCACGCTCGCGACATGGCCGTGGTCCGCGCCCGGCTGGAGCACGCCCCGGTCGTGCTGGTCTCCGCGACGCCCAGTCTGGAGACCATGACCAACGCCGACCAAGGGCGCTATGGGCGGCTGACCCTCACCTCCCGCCATGCTGGGGCGGCGCTGCCGAAGGTCGAGGCAGTGGATCTGCGAGCGCACGCGCCGGAGCGCGGCCGGTTTCTCTCGCCGCCGCTCATCGATGCCATCAACGAGACGCTCGAACGCGGCGAGCAGGCGATGCTGTTCCTCAACCGCCGCGGCTATGCGCCGCTGACGCTGTGCCGGCATTGCGGCCACCGCTTCGCATGTAGCGCCTGTACCGCCTGGCTGGTGGAGCACCGCCAGCGCCGTCTGCTGCAGTGTCACCACTGCGGCCATGCCGAGCCGGTACCCAAAGCCTGCCCCGCCTGTGACGCCGAGGATAGCCTGACGGCCGTGGGTCCCGGCGTCGAACGCATCACCGAGGAGGCGACGCTGCTCTTTCCGGACGCGCGCCGGCTTGTCATGGCGAGCGACACCATCGGCGGCCCCGAGGGTGCGGCGCGGGCAGCGCAGCAGATCACCGACCGGGCCGTCGATCTCATCATCGGCACGCAGATCGTCGCCAAGGGCTGGCATTTCCCCCATCTGACACTGGTGGGTGTGGTCGATGCCGATCTCGGTCTTGCCGGCGGGGACCTCCGCGCGGGCGAGCGGACCCTGCAACTGCTCCATCAGGTGGCGGGGCGGGCAGGGCGGGCCGAGGCGCCGGGCCGGGTGCTGCTGCAAAGCTTCTCGCCCGAGCATCCCGTGATGCAGGCGCTCGTCGGGGGCGACATCGCGGCCTTCATGGCGGCGGAAGCGGAAGGCCGCAGGCCGGGCCACTGGCCTCCGTTCGGGCGTTTGGCGGCGCTTGTCATCGCGGGCGAGGACATGGCCGAAACCGATCGCGTGGCGACCGCGTTCGGTCGTGCGGCGCCGCACATGGCCGGGGTGGAAGTTCTGGGACCGGCTCCGGCGCCGCTCGCGATGCTGCGAGGGCGGCACCGCCGTCGGCTGTTGCTCAAGACCCGGCGGGACATCATGGTGCAGCCGATCCTGCGGGATTGGCTGGCGCAGGTCGTGGTGCCGCGCGGCGTGCGGGTGGACGTGGACGTGGACCCGGTGAGCTTCATGTGAGCGTTCCACGCGCGGCAAACCGGCCCGGCTCCGTTGCTTCGCCGGAACCCCTATGATAGTTCCGCCGCATCGAAGACAACTGGCGTTGGCGTCTCGGGAATGTTCTCGGACATCGGGTCGCGGGAACGTCTCGACAACATATGACGGGTAGGACACGTGGCCTCGGGCGCCGGCACTCAATCACCGAACCAGATCCTCGCGGGGCGCTACGCCACCGCACTCTATGAATATGCGGAGGAGGCCGGCTCGCTCGATCGCGTCATCGACGAGATGGATGCGCTCGGCCGGCTGATCGACGAGAGCCCGGAGTTCCGGTCGTTTCTCGCCAATCCTCTGATCGACATCCAGGAGGGCACGAAAGCAGTGCGTGCCGTTCTGCAGGAGCAGGGCTTTGGCACGCCTGTGCAGGACTTCGTCGGCGTCGTGACCCACAACCGGAGGCTTTTCTTCCTCCGTTCGATCGTGCAGGCCTTTGCCGCTCTGGTCGACAAGAAGCGGGGCGTTGTCCGGGCGGAGGTCACCTCTGCTCACCCGCTGACCGACCTGCAATCCACTCAGCTGCGCGCCCGCCTGACCGAATTGGGCTACGGCCGCGTGCAGATCCACGAGGCGGTCGATCCGTCTCTCCTCGGCGGCCTCGTCGTCAAGCTCGGCGCCCGTCTCTATGATACCAGCCTCAAGTCGCGCCTACAGCGACTGCAATACGCGATGAAGGGAGCCGCCTGACATGGAGATCCGCCCAGCAGAGATCTCAGAGATCTTGAAGAAGCAGATCGCCAGCTTCGACACCGACGCCAATGTGGCCGAGACCGGTCAGGTGTTGAGCGTCGGTGACGGCATCGCTCAGGTCTTCGGTCTGCAGAACGTCATGGCTGGCGAACTGGTCGAATTTCCTGGCGCCGGCATGAAGGGCATGACGCTGAACCTCGCCGCCGACAGCGTCGGCATCGTCATCTTCGGGGACGACAGCCGCATCCGCGAGGGCGACACCGTCGTCCGCACCGGCGACATCGTCGATGTGCCGGTCGGCCGCGAGCTTCTCGGCCGGGTGGTCGACGCTCTCGGCAACCCCATCGACGGCCGCGGCCCAATTGCAACCACCGAGCGCCGGCGCTCCGAGGTCAAGGCGCCCGGCATCATTCCGCGCAAATCGGTGCACGAGCCGATGCAGACCGGCATCAAGTCGATCGACGCGCTGGTGCCGATCGGGCGCGGCCAGCGGGAGCTGATCATCGGCGACCGCCAGACCGGCAAGACCGCCGTCATCATCGACACCTTCATCAACCAGAAGACGATCAACGCCGGCGACGACGAGAAGCGGAAGCTCTACTGCATCTACGTCGCCATCGGGCAGAAGCGCTCGACGGTTGCCCAGCTCGTCCGCACGCTCGAAGAGTACGGCGCGATGGAATACTCCATCGTCGTTGCGGCCACGGCTTCGGACCCTGCGCCGATGCAGTTCCTGGCACCCTACTCGGCCTGCGCGATGGGTGAGTATTTCCGCGACAACGGCATGCACGCGCTGATCGCCTATGACGATCTCAGCAAGCAGGCGGTTGCCTACCGGCAGATGTCCTTGCTGCTGCGCCGCCCGCCCGGCCGCGAAGCCTTCCCGGGCGACGTTTTTTACCTGCACTCCCGTCTGCTCGAGCGGGCGGCGAAGATGTCGGATGTCGAGGGCGCGGGCAGCCTGACCGCCCTGCCGGTCATCGAGACCCAGGCCGGCGACATCTCGGCCTACATCCCGACCAACGTGATCTCGATCACCGATGGGCAGATCTTCCTGGAGACGGACCTCTTCTTCAAGGGCATCCGCCCGGCCGTGAACGTCGGCGCCAGCGTCTCTCGCGTGGGCTCCGCCGCCCAGATCAAGGCGATGAAGCAGGTCGCCGGCCGCATCAAGCTCGACCTTGCCCAGTACCGCGAGATGCAGGCGTTCAGCCAGTTCTCCTCCGATCTCGATCCGGCGACGCAGAAGCTTCTCGCTCGCGGGGCGCGGCTGACCGAGCTTCTCAAGCAGCCACAGTTCCATCCGCTGCCAGTCGAGGAAGAGGCGGTGGTCATTTTCGCCGGCGTGCGAGGTCTTCTCGACCGCGTGCCCGTCGACAAGATCGTCGATTTCGAACGCCGTTACGTGTCCGACCTCAAGACGCGGGAGCCGGGCATCCTGGAGGCAATTCGCAACGATCGCGAGATAAAGCCGGAGACGGACAAGAAGCTGACCGACTTCATCACCAAGCTCGTTGATGAATTCGTCTCCTGAGGCCGGCGAGAGATCTGAAAAATGCCGAGCCTGAAGGCCCTCCGCACGCGGATCAACAGCGTCAAATCGACGCAAAAGATTACCAGCGCCATGAAGATGGTAGCGGCGTCCAAGCTGCGCCGTGCCCAGGCGCAGGCCGAGGCGGCGCAGCCCTACGCCGATCGCATGGCGCGGATGCTCCGGGCACTCGCTGCCAGCATGACCGATCAGCCGCCGGGCAGCGTGCCGCCTCTGTTGGGTGGGACCGGTCGCGACCAGAAGCATCTGATCGTGAGTGTCACAGCCGATCGTGGCTTAGCCGGTGGGTTCAACGTCAACTCGTCCCGCTACACCCGGAACCTGCTGCGCCGGCTGGAGGGCGAGGGGAAGTCCGTCAAGCTCATCGCCATCGGGCGCAAGGGGCGGGACTATCTGCGGCGCGAGTTCGCCGACAAGCTCATCGAGAACCCGATGAAGGGCGGCAAGAAGCGCCCGGAGTTCGGAGACGCGGAACTCGTTTCGGCCCGTATTCAGGACATGCTGGCGAAGGGCGAGGTGGATGTGGTGACCCTCGTCTATAACCGCTTCGTTGGTGTGATGTCGCAGGTCCCGAGCGAGGTGCGCCTGATGCCGATGGCGCCGGACAAAGATCAGCTTCGGGACGAGGAGCGGGCGGAGCTTGAACGCGCCTCTTATGAATTCGAGCCGGATGAGGATGAGATCCTCGCCCGGCTGTTGCCGCGTGCCCTCAGCATCCAGATCTACCGCGCGATGCTGGACAATGAGGCCGGCTTCTACGCGGCACAGATGACGGCGATGGATTCGGCGACCCGTAACGCCGGAGACATGATCAAGCGTCTGACTTTGAACTACAATCGCGCGCGTCAGGCAAACATCACTTCGGAGCTGGTCGAGATCATCTCCGGCGCGGAAGCCGTCTAGGAGCAGGATACGAAAATGGCGAACAATTCGGTCGGTCGCGTCACGCAGGTTCTTGGCGCCGTTGTCGATGTGCAGTTTGAGGGCGAGTTGCCCTACATCTACAATGCGCTCACCACCAAGATTGGCGATCGCACCCTGGTGCTCGAAGTCGCCCAGGAATTGGGCGAGCATACAGTGCGCGCCATCGCCATGGACACGACCGACGGCATGGTGCGCGGTCAGGAAGTGGCTGACACAGGTGCTTCGATTTCCATGCCGGTGGGTCCGGCCACGCTCGGCCGCATCCTCAACGTGATCGGCGACCCGATCGACGAGCGCGGCCCTGTCAATGCGCAGACGCATATGCCCATCCACCGCGAGGCGCCGTCGTTCGAGGATCAGGCCTCGAACGCCGAAATCCTCGTTACAGGCATCAAGGTGGTCGATCTGCTCGCGCCCTACCTCAAGGGCGGCAAGATCGGCCTGTTCGGCGGCGCCGGCGTTGGCAAGACCGTGCTGATCCAGGAGCTCATCAACAACATCGCCAAGGAGCATGGCGGCGTGTCGGTGTTCGCCGGTGTCGGCGAGCGCACCCGTGAAGGCAACGACCTCTATTACGAGATGGTCGATGCCGGCGTCATCGATCTTGAAGGCGACAAGTCCAAGGTCGCGCTGGTCTATGGCCAGATGAACGAGCCGCCGGGCGCCCGCATGCGCGTCGCACTTTCAGGTCTGACGATTGCCGAATACTTTCGCGATGAGGAGGGCCAGGACGTGCTCTTCTTTGTCGACAACATCTTCCGCTTCACGCAAGCCGGTGCCGAGGTTTCCGCACTTCTCGGCCGCATCCCGTCGGCGGTGGGCTATCAGCCGACGCTCGCGACCGATATGGGCCAGTTGCAGGAGCGCATCACCTCCACGAAGAAAGGCTCCATCACCTCGGTGCAGGCCATTTATGTGCCCGCCGATGACCTTACGGACCCGGCGCCTGCGACCTCGTTCGCCCATCTCGATGCGACGACGGTGCTGAACCGTTCGATCGCCGAGCAGGGCATCTACCCGGCGGTCGATCCTCTCGACTCCACCTCGCGCTCGCTCGATCCCCGCATCGTCGGCGACGAGCACTACCAGGTGGCGCGCGACGTGCAGAAGATCCTGCAGACCTACAAGTCCTTGCAGGACATCATCGCCATCCTGGGCATGGACGAGCTGTCCGAGGACGACAAGCTCGTCGTTGCTCGCGCGCGCAAAATCCAGCGCTTCCTGAGCCAGCCCTTCCATGTAGCCGAAGTGTTCACCGGAAGCCCCGGCGTGTTCGTGCAGGTTGCCGACACCATCAAGGGCTTCAAGGAAATCGTCGCGGGCAAGCACGATGAGTTGCCGGAGGGCGCTTTCTACATGGTCGGCACGATCGAGGACGCCGTGAAGAAAGCGGAATCGATGCGCGAGAAGGCGTGACGGATGCCCGTCTCGCTGGAGATCGTCAGCCCCGAGAGGCTTCTCGTATCGCAGGCCGTGGACATGGTCGTGATACCGGCCTCCGAGGGCGACATCGGCGTCCTGCCTGACCACAGCCCAATGATCGTGCTTCTGCGCGGCGGTGAGGTCATTCTCTACGAAGGCGACACTATCACCGCCCGGTATTTCGTAACCGGCGGCTTCGCCGAGATCACCGAGGAGCGCTGCACGGTTCTCGCCGACACGGCCGAGCCGTCAGCGGCGGTCGATCGCGGCCTCGGTGAGCGCCAGTTGCAGGATGCGATGCACGATCTGTCCGAGGCCCAACGGGTCGGCGAACTTGATCGCCTTGTGCCGATCATGGAGCGGGTGCAGGTCGCCCAGGCCATCGTCGATCTCGGGGCCACAGGCGGCTGACCGTACAACCTCCTAATTGACGACGCCCAAGAGCAGCGCTTCCAGCCGGCGCGACTGCACTTGCGCGTCGAAGTCGCGGCGCATCAGGTGTGCCGCCGCCCTACCCAGCCGCAGCCGCCGAAGAGGATCGTCCATCAGTCCCGTGATCGCCGTCGCCAGGGCGTGTGCATTTAGCGCGGGCACGAGCACTCCTGTCTCGCCAGCGACCACGGCTCCGGCAAGCCCTGCCTCATCGGAAGCCAGCACCGGGAGCGCCAGCGCCATCGCCTCCATGGCGACGCTCGGCAGCCCTTCGGCGTCTCCGTCGGCGGCCGCAATGCTCGGCACGACGAGCAGCGCCGCCTCCCGCATCAACCCGGCCAAAGCCTCTGCGCTTTGCCAGCCGAGGAACCGGAGGCGCTCGAGCCCCGCGGCTTGATGATGAAGTTCATCCGCCAGCGGCCCATCTCCCACGATCGCCGCCTCCGGCTCCCGTCCCTCGGCGCGGAGCATCTGGAGGGCGTCGATCAGCACGGAGACGCCCTTCTTCGGCACAAGGCGACCCGCGAAGAGCAGAGGCCCCTGCAACGGCCCGGGCGGCACCTCGCCAGGAATATCTGTGCCGATCGGCAGCACGATCAGCTTTTCCGCGGGAAATCCGCGAGCCATGAGCTTCGTCCGCACACTCTCCGAGACGCAGACGAACAGCCGGGCCTCCTTGATCAGCGCGGGCAGTCGGCGGATGAACAGAGCAGGCGGGAAGCCGCCGCGGTAATGCTTGTTCTTGTGTGCATCGCCGCCGTGGAAGGTCACGACAAGCGGAATGTTCAGCGCGCGCGCGAGCGGCAGCGCGAAAGCGCCCCCTCGGCCGAACTGGGCGTGGACCACCACCGGGTTCTGCGCCCTGAGGGCGTCGAGGTCCGGCACCAGCCCGATCTCCTTGAACAAAACACGGCGGGCGACGCCGGCCGGACCATCCCCGCCAAGGCGATGCACCGCCAGGTTCGCCGAAGCAGCAACGGGCGTTATCTGCCGGCCGACCCAGAGCGGGCGGAGTTGCGAGAAGCCGAGGTATTGCCGCCGCATGAACCCGGCCTCGGATGCCGGCAAGATCACGTCGCGGTAGATCAGCGCAGTGGGTGTCATGCCGGAAGGGTCAAAGTGACCCTGGCGCCGCCTTCCGACCGATTGGCGAGCGTCAGGTCGCCACCGTGCGCCCGTGCGATATCCCTGGCGATCGGCAGGCCGAGACCGACGCCGCCCGTCTCCCTGTTCCGGCTTGTCTCGAGCCGCTGAAACGGCTGCATCACGCGTTCCATCTCCGACGGCGGGATACCAGGACCGTTATCCGCGATCTCGATGCGCAGCGAGGCCCCGGGCCGGTTCGGAGGCGCGAGACGCACGGAGGCGGCGTCACCGTACTTGATTGCGTTCCCGACGATGTTGGTCAGTGCCCGCTTGAAGGCCTGTGGCCGCACCCGCACAGTCCAATGGTCCGGTCCCTCGTACCTCAGGTTCTCGACGATCTCGGGCGCGGCATCGCCCGCTTCGTCCAGCACCGTCCGCAGTAGTTCCGCGAGATCGATTGGCGAAACCGGTTCGTTCGGGCTGGCGATCCGGCCGAAGGCGATGGTAGCGGAGACCATCGCCTCCATCTCGTCGAGGTCGCTCAGCATCTTGGCCCGCTGATCGTCATCCTCCATGAACTCCGCGCGGAGCCGCATGCGCGTGATGGGCGTGCGCAGATCGTGTCCGATGGCGGTCAGCAGCAGCGTGCGGTCTTCGACAAAGCGCCTGATCCGTGCCGCCATGGTGTTGAAGGCGGAGGCCGCAGCGGCGATCTCCGACGGCCCGTCTTCCGGCAAGGGTGGCGCGTTCACGTCCCGTCCGAGGGCTTCGGCGGCGGCGGCGAGGGTCCGCACCGGGGCTGTCAGCCGCCGCACGGCCCATATGGTGAGTGCCGCCGCCAACACCGTCATGATCACAAAGGCGACGAGGAACTCGGTGCCTTGGATGACGCCCGGTCCCGGCAGATGGCTGGAGATAACCAGCCAGGTGCCGTCCGGCATCTCGAGGCCGGTGAATTCCCGCCGCGTCTCCGGGTCGACCGCGAAGCGCATATGCTGTGGTCGCAACTCGGGCGGCAGCGGGAAGCTATCCATGTTGATGAGGATGCTGTGCCGGATCGGCGGCGGCGTCGGCATGAGAGTGGCAAAGACCGGGTCGATCTTGGGGCTGAGCTGGACCGTGAAGTTCTTGGGGACCGGCAGGTGTCCGATCCGGTTCGCCCGTTCAGCCAGGGGAGTTTCGGCGAGATCCCGGTAGATGCTCATGACGCGGAAGGTAAAGACGCGGACCGCCGCCACGCGCACCAAGTCGTTACGGTCCAGCGTATGAATGCCGAGCCCGAGCGTCTGGACGACTACCAACCCGATGATCAGGACGAAGGCCGTGCGGGCGGCGAGGCTGCGTGGCCACAAGGGGATGCGGCGGAACCAGGACATGGGATTAGTGCCTAGAGGGCGGAAGTCCGGTCATACCTCTAGTGGGGGAATTAGGAAATTCATCACCCTCAGGTGCGCTCCACGGTAGCCGCGAGCACGTAGCCACCTCCGCGCACGGTCTTGATCAATTGAGCGCCGCCGCCCTGGTCGTCGAGCTTGCGGCGCAGGCGGCTTACCGCCACGTCGATCGCGCGGTCGAAAGGGCCTGCCTGCCGGCCCCGCAACAGGTCCAGCAACATATCGCGGGTCAATACGCGGTTGGCGCGCTCGAGAAGCGCGAAGAGAAGATCGTATTCGCCGCCCGTCAGCGGCACCTCGACGCCTTCCGGGTTGAGCAGCCTCCGGCGTGCCGGCTCCAGCGTCCAGCCGGCGAAGCGCAACGGCCGGGCGATCCTCTCGCCGGAGCCGGGATTCTCCTGCGTGTCGCTTGCCCTGCGCATCACCGCGCGGATCCTCGCCATGAGTTCGCGAGGGTTGAACGGCTTGGCAATGTAGTCGTCCGCGCCGAGTTCCAGCCCGATGATCCGGTCGGTATCCTCGCCCATGGCGCTCAGCATGACGATCGGCACGTCTTCCTGATCGCGGAGCCAGCGGGCGAGGTCGAGGCCACTCTCACCGGGAAGCATGAGGTCCAGAACGACCAGTTGGAAAGCGCCGCGCGTCCAAGCTCTGCGCGCTTCCCGTGCGTCTCGGACGGCGGTTATCCGGAAGTCGTTCTTCTCCATGAACCGGGTGAGAAGATCGCGTATCTCGTGATCGTCGTCGATGACGAGCAGATGCGGCCGAATGTCCATGAGCACATCATAGGGGGCTAAGCGCATTGAGTGCAGATAGTGCAGCCCTCTGTTGCAATTTGTCGCGTTCGAGACGGATGCCCGTCACAGGAGGGGCTCATACGGCGGAAATCACAACGCAAAGGTGCATGTCATGGGACGTTTTGCCACTGCCGCCATCATCGCTCTCGCTCTGGCGGGTGCCGCGGTCGAGAGCCACGCCGACGATCTGACTGGCGCTGCTCCTGCCCGTGGCCCGGCGCCTCCGTCCAAGCAGTTTCTGGCTGACGCACCGCCAGGGAACGCCGGGGCGCCCATGCCCGCAGTAGTTGCCCCTGAGCCGGGTGCCCCTCAGCCGGGTGGACCGCAGCCAGTTGGACCGATGGGCGCCATGCCGCGGCCGCCCGGACCGGACGGCATGGGCTGGGGCGGAAGGCCAGACATGCACCCCGACATGTGGCGGATGCACCAGATGGCAGAAACCTGGGGCTTGTTCTTCAATCAGCGGGACAAGAACCTCTCAAACAGCGACATCCAGGTGCTGGCCCAGGCGATTTTGCTGATGCACGGCAACCACGCCTGGAAGGTCATCGATGTGGCTGATGCCGCCGACGGACAGGCGACCTTTGCCTATTCCACCTCGGACGGCTCGGTGATCGCGAGGTTCGAAATCGACCGCCATAGCGGCCGGATCATGCGGATCGGTTGATCCGAGGCTTGATCTTGCACGTCGCGACGCGGGTTTGCGCGTTGTGGTTAGGCTGCCCGATGGAGAAGGCCTTCCCCATTAAGCTAGGAGGTCCTGTCAAGCAGCAACTTTGGGTTGATCAAGGGGGTAGAGACCAGCGATAAACCAGCCAAGCGGGAGACCCTTTGGTGTTGAAGCAATCTAAGCCTCCTCGGTCGGCGCGTGCCATCCGGCAGAAGACTTCCCCGTCGCCCGTCGAACTTTCAGTTCATGAGGGTATTGTCTCGCTAAAGGCGCTCGGGAGCGCCCCGCTACCTGTCGGGACCTTCGAAATCTTGTTCGAGGGCAAGTCCTCAGGCCCGCTTTCGATTGCCGAAGCTTCCCGGACCGTCAATTTTCCGCTGCCGCTTCATCTATTGCCGGTTGAGGTCGACCTGATCGACAGCGCCACGGGCCGAAGCCCATTCCCGGCACCTCTGTCTCTCGAGCACGTTCTGCAGATGCGGGTCGAACGCGCGTCTCTTGGGGATGGAACGGTCACCGTCGAGGTGACGCTCGCCGGCGAGCCGGTGGATCAGCTTGCCGTACTTCTCGTCGTCGAACCCGAGACGGTTTACGGCTATGGCTTTGCCCGCCGAACCCGGCTGGAAGCGAATGGCCGGAGCTTATACGTCTGCTCCATCCCTCTGTTGACGCTCCTGCCGATCGACGCCTCATTGCCCTTGACCATCTTTGTCAGCGGCCGCCGTCTGGAGCCGCCGATGAGGGTCCAGGCGCAGGCGGCGGGCATCGCCGGGTATGTCGATCACGCCTCATCGGAGGGCATATCCGGCTGGGCTGTCGACCTGCGGGATCTTGCGCGTCGCCTGCCGATCGACGTGTTCGGGAACGGTCGGCGGCTCGGCACTGTCTTGGCCTCCATACCGCGTCCTGATCTCGCGACGGTGGGGGTGGTCGCGCCGTGCGGCTTCACCATTCCGAAGGAGATGTTCGCCGCTCTGCGAAACGGCGACGAGTTATCGCTCCTCATTGCCGGAACGCCGACCCACCTCATCCACAGCCCACTCAAGCTCACCGTCGAAAGCCATATCCGCGGGCTCTTCGACAACATCGACGGCAACCAGGCTTGCGGCTGGGTCATCGATCTGGTGCGGCCCGACGCACCCTGCACGGTGGAGGCGCTTTGCCAGGGGCGGGTCATCGGCACTGCTCTAGCCACCGGATTGAGACGCGATGTGCTCGAGGCTGGACTTCCCACCGACCGATGCGGCTTCCGCATCACCTTCGAGGAACCGCTCCATACGCTGTTCGACCGCGACATCAGTGTTCGGATCAAGGGCACCAACATCTTTCTGAACGGCGGTCCGCAGCAGGCGAAGCTCAACCCGAACATCGGCCGTTACCTGACGCCTGACCGCGGGATCGCGCCTGCCGCCATCCGCCGCCTGCGCGCCCGGGCCAATCGCGGGCTCCAGGGCCTTGGCGTATCGCTGGTCATGCCGGTCTACAACACGCGGCGCGAATGGCTTGTCGAGGCGCTGCGCAGCGTCTGCACTCAGTGGTGCGACGCCTGGGAGCTGATCTGCGTCGACGATGCCTCGACGGAGCCGCATGTCGCGCGGGTGCTGGAATGGTTCGCGCAGATGGATAGCCGCATTCGCGTCATCCGCTCGCCTGCCAACCTCGGAATCGCTGGCGCCACCACGCTCGGTATACAGGGCGCCCGCCAGTCCTATGTGGCGCTGATGGACCATGATGATGTGCTCGAGCCTGATGCGGTCCATCATCTGGTCGCGACCGCTCTCAGGACGGGTGCCGATTTCCTCTATAGCGATGAAGCCCTGACCGGCGAGGACAGCTCCGTCGTGCTCGACGTGAGGGCGCGCCCCGCCTTCTCGTACGACTACTACCTCTCCCACCCGTACTTCGTGCATCTTGTGGCGGTCCGCACGGACATCGCTCAGCGGATTGGCGGGTTCGACACGAAACTGACGATCTCCGCCGATGTCGATTTCATCCTCAGGGCAATCGAGCAAAGCCGCAGCGTCGCACATATTCCCCGCGTTCTGTACCGCTGGCGCACCCACGCGACCAGCGCCGGCCATGAGAAGCAAGGTCAGGTGATGGCGGCCACGACACAGGTGATCCAACGTCACCTCGATCGCGTGAGCCCGGGCGCACGCGCGCGTGGGGCCCCGGAGTTCAACCAGTTCGAGGTCGAATGGCCTGACCCGGGGGGCCGGGTGCTCATCGTCATCCCAACCAAGGATGGCATCGACGTGCTGCGCCAATGCATCGAGTCTATAGAGGCCACGACGCCAGAGAACGAATACCGGCTGGTCGTGATCGATCACGAGTCGAAGGAGCCGAAGTCCAAGAAATACCTGGCGCGGCTCGCCAAGCGCCACACCGTGATGAATTACTCGGGTATTTTTAACTACGCGCTGATGAACAACCGGGCAGTCCGCTCGCAGCGGGCAGGCGAGCCTTTTATGCTTTTCATGAACAATGACATCGAAGCGGTCGAGCCGGGCTGGCTGCAACGCATGCGTTCTCTGGCGGCACGGTCGGACGTAGGCATCGTCGGCACGACCCTGATGTACAGCGACAAGCGGGTGCAGCACGGCGGAGTCATCGTCGGCATCAATGGCCTTGCCGATCATGCCCTGCGCTTCGAGCCTGTTTGGGAAGGCGATGGCAAGCGGACGCTCGGCTACAACGCCTCGCTCACCTCGGTGCGGGATTTCTCAGCCGTGACCGCTGCCTGCATGATGATGCGGATGGAGGTCTTCGACGAGGTCGGTGGCTTCGACGAGGCCTTCATCGTTGGGTTCAACGACACCGATCTCTGCCTGCGCGTGGGCAGGGCCGGCTACAAGGTGCTCTATGACGGGCGCACTGTGCTGTTCCACCATGAATCAGTGACCCGCATCGCCAAGGCGCAGCTCAAGCATCCGAAGGATGACCAGAAGCTGCGGGACGATTGGGGCGACCTGTTGAAGAACGGCGACCCATACTACAGCCCGCTGCTCGAGCTTTACGGACGGGATCACCGACTGCGGCTGGAGCCATGCGGCCCGGCGGCAGCGCGCCTTGTCCAGGTCGTCCTTGCCGGGCAGCAGCCGCGGCCGGTGCGGGCAGAAACCGGGCCTCCGAAGTCACGAAAGGCCACGAAGCCCAAATCGAAGCTCAAAGGCGGTTCAGCGGTCGAGGTCCTGGTCCCGGACGCGGTCGGCTAGTTCGGTCTTCTGCCGCTTTGCCCGAAGGCGACGAGGCCGGCGCACCTTGTCGATCTGTGCATTGAGTTCGGCGCCGAACAGGATCGCATAGGCGCTCACCCAGAACCACATCATCACGCCGACTGCCGCACCGAGCGCTCCGTAAGCGGCGTTGTAACTCGCGACGTGGCTCACATAGAACGAGAACAGCACCGAGACGAGCAGCCAGAGGATCGACGCGGTGAGCGCGCCGGGCAGCACCGGCCCGACGCCGTCTGGATGCGGAGCGGGTCCAAGCTTGTAGAACAGCATCAGCATCGTGAGCACGAAGACGAATAGTCCGGCGATCCCCGAAAGATGGGCCAATTGCGCCGTATAGGCGGAAAGACCGAGCGCCGAGAAAGCGGTCGGCAGACCCACAAGCACGCCGATGCCGAGCACGGCCGCCAGCACGGCTCCCAAGGTCATGACGAAGGCGAGCGCCTGGAAGTGCAGCACACCGCGGGTTTCTTTGCGTTTATAAGCGAAATTGAGGGCCCAGATGAGCGATTTGGTGCCTGAAGCCGCTGACCAGAAGGCGATCATGAAGCTCACGATGAGGCTGATGCTCAGCGTGCCGCCATGGTTGCTCACGAGTTGCTGCACGCGGTCCGACAACAGCTGGTAGGCGGCGCCCGGCATGATCTGCTTGAGGTAGGCAAGCTGCGGCTCGACGGTCACCGGATCGAAGGCCATGCCGTAGATCGAGATCAGCATGGTGATAGCGGGAAACAACGATAGGGTGGCGTAGAAGGCGCAGCCAGCCGCGTTCAGCGACATGTAGTCCGAGATCATGGCGAGAGCCGTCGCGCGCAGCACGCGGCCGCGCGGGGTCTTCATCTGGCCTTCGATCTCGCGCCTGAGCGATTCGTTCACGAGCGGCATGGGTCTTCTTTATCCTTGAACCCTTGGATGGCCATCTGCCCTGCTACTCAAACTCTAATAATATAACATCGGGTGTGCGATCGATCTTAAGGATCGGCGTGCCGGCCGGCTTTAGTGAGCGCCCGGCCGCTTCGGGCGTCTTCCGTCATGACCGGGGAATTCGGTCCTTGCGGCTCAAGATCAAGCCGTCTATTTCCCCAGCACGCAGCAACGCACGTGCCTCTGGCCCTCGGGGTTTACGCAACGACGTCAAGCGTTCTGGCAACTCTTTTCTGTTAGCTGGTTCGTTCGACCGTTTCGCAACCACGCCCGCCGCCTGTGAAAGGCGGGCGATTTTTTATGAGGGACAGTGCGAATGACGCCCAAGATCGCGCGCTTTCTTGATGTCCAGCAGCCGGCGACGCCGTGCCTGGTCATGGATATCGATCGCGTGGAGGAGAACTACCGCGCGCTTCGCCGGGTGCTTCCGCTTGCGACGATCTACTACGCCGTCAAGGCCAATCCCGCCCGACCCGTCCTCGACCGTTTGAGGAACCTCGGCAGCTCGTTCGATGCCGCGGGTATCGAGGAGATCGAGCAGTGCCTCGCGGTCGGCGCCTCGCCCGAGGCAATCAGCTTCGGCAACACCATCAAGAAAGCGTCCGCGATCTCCCGCGCGCATGCGTTGGGCGTGGATCTCTACGCGTTCGATTCCGAGGAAGAGCTCCGCAAGCTGGCGCGTATCGCGCCGGGCAGCCGTGTCTATTGCCGGCTGATGGTCGCCAACGCCGGAGCCGAGTGGCCCTTGTCCAAGAAGTTCGGCACCTCCGTCGCAGAGGCGCGGCGCTTGCTGCCGCTGGCCGCGGAGTGGGGCCTCCGCCCCTGGGGGCTGTCCTTCCATGTCGGCAGCCAGCAGACCGACCCGCTCGCCTATGCGGCCGCCATCGGCAGCGCCGCCATGCTTTTCACCGATCTTTCGGAGCGTGGGCTCGATCTGCGTTTCCTTAACCTTGGCGGCGGCTTCCCCTCGCGCTACCGCAGCGACGTGCCGCCGGTGGATGATTTTGCGGATGCGATCATGAGCGCCATGACAGGCCATTTCGGGAATGCTCTGCCGGACATGGCGATCGAGCCCGGGCGGGCCGTCGTCGGCAACGCGGGCGTTGTTTGCAGCGAGGTCGTGCTGGTGAGCAAGCGTAACCCCGACCCCGCTGCTCCACGCTGGGTCTATCTTGATATCGGCCGCTTCGGCGGTCTTGCCGAAACCGAAGGGGAAGCCATCCGCTACCCGGTCAGGACGCGTCACGATGGTGGCCCTGCAGGGCCCGTGGTGCTGGCCGGGCCTACCTGCGACGGCGCCGACATTCTCTATGAGCGCAGCGGCTACCATCTCCCGCTGGCTCTGACGGATGGTGACCGGGTGGAGTTTGATACTGCCGGCGCCTATGTCACCACCTACGCGGCTCAGAGCTTCAACGGCTTCGCGCCGCTTGTGGAGCACTATATCTGAGGCTTCCAGCGGAGGCGGCCGGTGCGGCGGAAAGGCCTCGGCTTTACGCAGTCTCCGGCTGATCTTCGACGCTCGGAGCAGGGGCAGAAGCAGTCCCGTAAGCGGCGACGAAGTCCTCAAACGCCGCGGCATCCAGCGGCCGGCTGAGCAGGTAACCCTGCACCTCGTCGCATCCCTCCGCGCGGAGTTCGGCGAGCTGGGCTTCGGTTTCCACGCCCTCGGCGACGACCCGCAGCCCCAGACCCTTGCTCAGGCTTATGATGGCCCGGATGACCGCCGAGCCGCCGGGCCGGCTGCTCATGTTCTGGATAAACCCCTGGTCGATCTTAAGCCTGTTGAGCGGCAGCGTCTCGACGTAGGTAAACGATGCGTAGCCGGTGCCGAAGTCGTCCACAGAGAAGGAAATACCAAGCTTCTGCAGGGCGATGATCTGGGTCCGAGCCTGCTCATGATTTTCGAGGAAGGTGGTTTCCGTCAGCTCCAGGTCGATGAGGTGAGGCGACACGCCCGCCCGCAGAACCGCCGCCGTGACCAGCTTGGCCACGTCGTGATGACGAAACACGGAGGCTGAAAGGTTGATGCCGACGCGGACCGGCATGCCCTGCCGCTCCCAGGATGCCGCTTGTCGGCAGCCTGCATCCAGCACCCAAAGGTTGATGGCGTTCATCAGCCCAGCCTCTTCGGCGATGGGGAGGAACTCGTCCGGGTAGACAATCCCGCGTCCGGGCCGGTGCCATCGAACCAGCGCCTCCGCGCCGGTGATGCGGCGCGTCTCCGCATCCAGCTGCGGTTGGTAGTGCAGCACGAGTTCCTGGTTGAGAAGTCCGGCCCGGAGGTCGATCTCAAGCTGTGCCGCATCGCGAATGGCCGACTGCATGTCGGGCTCGAAGAGGCAAATCGTGTTCCGGCCCTGATCCTTCGCCCGATACATCGCGAGATCTGCATTCTGGAGCAACGCATCCAGCGTCGCGCCGTCGCGCGGGAAGAGGGTAATGCCGAGGCTGCATGTCGTGTGGATCGTGCGCCCATCGATCTCGAACGCCGCGTCGAAGCTGCGGCGAATTTTCTCCGCCAGGATGCGCGCTTCCGTCTCTGCTTCCACTCCAAGGCCGAGAAGGGGCTGGATCACGGCGAATTCGTCGCCGCCGAGCCGCCCGAGACTGTCCTGAGGCCCGAGTACTATCGCCAGGCGCTCAGCCACTTTGCTGAGCAGCACATCGCCGTTGTAATGCCCAAACGCATCGCTGATACTTTTGAAGCGATCCAAGTCGAGAAAGTGGAGCGCGAATTCCCGGTCTTCGGCGGCAGACGCATCGATCGCATCTTCCAGACGAAGATGGACCTGCATGCGGTTCGGCAGGCCGGTCAGGGAGTCATGATGCGCCACGTGATGGAGGTGCCGCTCCGCACGTTTGCGCTCGGTTATGTCGAGCGAAGTGGTCAGAACGGACGTAACGAGGTTGAACGCCGATTTCAGCGGCGTCTTGGTCGTGAGAAAGACACGCGTCATGCCGGAAGCGTCCGCAATCTCTTCCTCGAAAGCCGGCAGCGGCATTTCGGTTGCGAAGACCCGGGCGTCGAGCTGGCGGGACCGTTGCGCATGCTCGCCCTGGAATCCGGTCGAGCCGCCTTCCGCTTCCCCGCTGAGCGTGGTGGTCTGGTATGCGTTAACGAAGATGCAGTCTCCGCGGCGATCCGACGCGCTGATCATGGCGGGCACAGTGTCGATGACCTGGGCAAGCCTGTCGCGGCTATCGCGAAGCAGTTCCTGCCGCTCCTGTTCCACATCCTGCAGTTCTTTGGCCAAAGCGTAGGCACGGCTGCGGATGAGTTTCTGCCGGGTTCCTATCTTGAGAAGGTTCCGCGCCCGGGTGACGAACTCCTGATGATCGATCGGTGTCTGGACGAAGTCCGTGGCGCCTGCCTCCAGCGCTTCGAGCCGAAATGCGCGGTCGTCATACGCTGTAATAACGATTATCGGGACGTCCATTCCATTGGGAAGAGCACGGATTTGCTGGGTGAAGGCCGCTCCGGTCATCTGCGGCATCTTGTAATCGGTTATGATCAGATCAGGGATCTTGGCGCCGATCCATTTCAGCGCAGGATCGGGGGCGGCAAAGGCTTCCACCTCGATATCCTCGCCGAGGGAGCCCGCAAGCTTTGAAAAGATGCTGCGGTTGGTAGCCCGGTCATCGACGATCACAACGAATCGCATCTAATCTCCTGAAGTCTACAGTCTTGCCGGTAGGGACATCCCGTATTCAGCAGGTATGGTTCAAGCTTAAGACGCTGCGCGCGACCTGGACCAACTAGAACCTGAAAATGGCTCGTATGGAAAGATCCGGTAGCAGCCTCGCCAGAATAATGCTGTGCTCCTCCCAGTAGGACATGGGCACGTTTCTCACATAGACACGCCCCTGCGAATACTGGCGACCTCATATCGAGGCTGCCATTCCGCAGCAGTCCTGCAACCGGCAGAGGCTGATCGGCGTAAAGGGTCATGCGCGTACGCGCATGGGTCCGTCGCGCCTGCGTCGGCCTTCGCGTCGTCATGCGGTTGAGCTGCGCTATGACCAAGACCGTCCTTGCCGTAGGTTGGCGGAGTTAGCCGAGGAGAGATGCAGCCATGGTTGGATTGAGAATGTCGCGCTTGCCGGACGGGCCTTCCGTCGGCCCGGCTCGGGATGCGGCCGAACTCTTGCCGAGCTGGGATCTCTCGGACCTGTATGACGGGGTCGACAGTCCTCGCCTGGCGCAGGACCTGGAGCAGGCAAAGGAAAGCGCCGCCGCCTTCCGGAAAAACTACGCTGGTCAGTTGGAAGCCCAGTCCGCGCCCGGCCTCGCCGAGGCGCTGCAGCGTTACGAGGCGATCGAGGAGGTGCTGGGCCGGATCATGTCCTATGCCCAGCTGCTTTTCAGCGGTGACAGCTCCGACGCCTTGATCGCTCGTTTCTACCAATCGATGAGTGAGAAGGTGACGGAGATCTCGACGGACCTCCTGTTCTTCTCGCTCGAACTCAACCGCCTCGATGAAGCTGCTCTCGCGACCAAGCTGGCCGACCCTGTTCTGGCGCCCTGGAGCGCTTGGCTGTCGGATCTCCGCGTCTTCAAGCCACATCAGCTATCGGACGAGATCGAGAAACTCCTGCACGAGAAAGAGGTAACGGGCTCCAGCGCCTGGAGCCGTCTTTTCGATGAAACCATGGCCGGCCTTCGCGTCGATGTCGGGGATGAGCGCCTGACCGTCAGCGACGCGCTCAATCGCCTGTCCGACCGCGATCGTGATACACGGGCGGCGGCCGCGAGCGGCATCAGCGCCACCTTCAGCGAAAACATCCGGCTTTTTTCGCTGATCACCAACACCTTGGCGAAGGACAAGGAGACGATGGACCGCTGGCGCAGCTACCCAACTCCGGGCAGCTACCGCAACCGGTCCAACATGGTCGAGGATGAGGTCGTCGACGCGCTGGTAACGGCCGTTGTTGCGAATTACCCGCGGCTCTCGCACCGCTACTACAGTTTGAAGGCCGGCTGGCTCGGTCTGCCCCGCCTGCAGCACTGGGACCGGAACGCGCCCTTGCCGGCGGATGCCGATGCGACGGTGCCTTGGCCCGAAGCGCGCGACCGTGTCCTCTCCGCCTACGGCGCCTTCAGCCCTGTGCTGGCCGGGATCGGTCAACGCTTCTTCGATCACCCATGGATCGATGCAGGGCTGCGTCCAGGCAAGTCCGGCGGCGCTTTCGCCCACCCGACCGTGCCCTCGGCGCATCCTTACATCCTGATGAACTATCATGGTCGCACGCGGGACGTGATGACGCTGGCCCATGAACTGGGGCATGGCGTGCATCAGGTTCTGGCTGGCGAGGCGCAGGGGTATCTGCGTTCGGGCACGCCGCTCACGCTCGCGGAGACGGCGAGCGTCTTCGGCGAGATGCTGACCTTCCGCGCGATCCTCGATGCCGAAACCGATCCGCGCCGTCGCCGCCTGCTACTCGCCGGCAAGGTCGAGGACATGCTCAACACGGTGGTTCGCCAGATCGCCTTCTACCGCTTCGAGGCGCGTGTCCATGCCGAACGGCGCACAGGTGAAATTCTGCCCGAACGTCTGGGAGAAATCTGGCTCGAGGTGCAGACTGAAAGCCTTGGGCCCGCCTTCGAGTTCACGCCCGACTACGCTGTGTACTGGACTTATATCCCGCACTTCATTCACTCGCCCTTTTACGTTTACGCCTATGCTTTTGGGGACTGTCTGGTGAACGCGCTGTATGCCGAGTTCGCCGGAGGGCACCCTCGCTTCCAGGAGAAATACCTCGACATGCTGCGTGCCGGCGGAACCAAGAGGCATAAGGAATTGCTCGCGCCCTTCGGGCTGAACGCGGCGGACCCGGCCTTCTGGACGCGCGGGCTCGACATCATTGCGGGCTTCATCGACGAATTGGAAACGGCCGACGGTCCGGCCGCTGGAGGCATAACGGATGCCGGATAAGGTGGAGGGCAGGGAGGCGACCCTGTTCGGCAGCGTGCGGCGTTTCGCACGAACGTCGGGCGCAGTCGGCGGCATCGCCGCGCGTGTAGCGGGGGAACGGGTTTTCGGCATCAAGACCGACCGTGCTTCGCACGCCGAAGACCTGAAGCAGATTCTCGGTGGCCTGAAAGGGCCGCTCATGAAGGTCGCGCAGATTCTGACGACGATCCCGGATGCTCTGCCGCCGGAATATGCGGCAGAACTCTCGGAACTGCAGGCCAATGCCCCGCCCATGGGCTGGCCGTTCGTGCGGCGTCGCATGTCTGGCGAATTGGGGCCGGACTGGCAGTCCCGTTTCCAGAGCTTCGGCCAGGAGGCCGCCGCCGCCGCCAGCCTCGGGCAGGTGCACAAGGCGGTGCTGCCCGATGGCTCCGAAGTCGCCTGCAAGCTGCAATATCCGGACATGCCGAGCACAGTGGAGGCCGATCTCCGCCAGCTCAAAATCGCCATGGCGATCTACCATCGCATGGACAACGCCATCCAGAACGACGAGATCTACAAGGAGCTGTCAGAGCGTCTGCGCGAGGAACTCGACTACCTCCGGGAAGCGGCGCAGATGCGGCTTTACCATTCGATGCTGGAGGATGTGGCGGACGTTCATGTGCCGGTGCCGGTCGATGATCTCACCACGCCCCGCTTGTTGACGATGACTTGGCTGGATGGTGGTCCGTTGCAGCGTTGGATCGACAGCGATCCGCCGCTCGAGGCTCGCAACCGCGTGGCGGAGGCGCTTTTCCGGGCGTGGTACGTTCCCTTCTATCGCTTCGGCGTCATTCATGGCGATCCGCACATGGGGAAT
This sequence comes from Acidisoma sp., assembly GCF_965199065.1. NCBI lineage: Bacteria > Pseudomonadati > Pseudomonadota > Alphaproteobacteria > Acetobacterales > Acidocellaceae > Acidisoma > Acidisoma sp. The sequence goes on from NZ_CBDAQN010000001.1 coordinate 262,830, forward strand.
TATCAGGTCCGCCCGGACGGCACGGTGAACCTGCTCGATTTCGGCGCGATCCGCGTCTTCCCCGCCAGTTTCGCCCGCGGCGTGATCGACCTCTTCGAGGCGATCCGCGACCACGACGACGAGAAGGCGGCGCACGCGTATCGTAACTGGGGCTTCGACGACATCACGCCGACCAAGGTCACGGTGCTGAACGGCTGGGCGCGTTTCCTCTACGAGCCTCTGCTGGATGACCGGGTGCGTCGCATCCAGGAGAACGAGGACGGCCAGTATGGCCGGACCGTGGCCGAAGGCGTTCATACAGGCTTGAAGTCTATCGGCGGCGTCCGGCCTCCGCGGGAGTTCGTCCTGATGGACCGGTCGGCTGTAGGCCTCGGCAGCGTCTTCCTGCGCCTGAAGGCGGAGCTGAACTGGAGCCGCCTTTACCACGAGGTGACGGCAGATTTCGACGAAGCGGCCGTAGCCCAACGGCAGGCGGATGCCCTGGCCGTTGCTGGAGTTCCTCCACCGAAATAACGCCTTGTATGCGCTTGTCACCGTGCTTGCAGGGAGCTTGTAACTGCGAGCACGGGCTATCTCCGGAGAAAACCATGTTGCCTCGACCCCCACAGGCAGCACGCCCATGGCGTTTGCTGCTGCTCATTCCTGTGCTGGCGGTGCTCGCCGTGCCGGTGTTCAACCGGACCGGGCCGGCGCTCTGGGGGTTCCCGTTCTTCTACTGGTATCAGATGCTCTGGGTTATCCTGTGTTCCGGAGCGGCCGGGCTCGTCTTCCTGCTTGAGAACCGCGGTGGTCATGATGGAGAAGACGCGTGAGGGCGCCGCTTCCGCTTCAGCCGGTGGCGCTCGGCGTCTTTCTGACACTGTTCGTCCTCGTCACAGTCTTGGGCTTCCTCGGAGCGCGCTGGCGGCGCGGTGACCTCGGCACGCTCGACGAATGGGGGTTGGGCGGCCGACGCTTCGGCACGCTCATTTCCTGGTTCCTGTTAGGCGGCGATCTCTACACCGCCTATACCTTCATAGCTGTTCCGGCGCTCGTCTTCGGCGCCGGGGCCATCGGCTTCTTTGCAGTCCCTTACACGATCATTATCTACCCGATCCTGTTCAGCGTCTTTCCGCGTCTGTGGCGCATCTGCAAGCGCCACGGCTATCTCACGGCTCCTGAATTCGTCCGCGGGCGCTTCGATAGCCGCGGCTTGGCACTGGCTGTCGCAATTACGGGCATTCTCGCGACCATGCCCTACATCGCGTTACAGCTTGTCGGCATGCAGGTGGTGATCGCGGCGCTCGGGCTTGGCGGCTCAGGCGTCTGGGCCGACGTGCCGCTGTTCGTCGCGTTCCTCGTCCTGGCGGCTTTTACCTACACCAGCGGGCTGCGCGCCCCCGCCATCATCGCCATCGTCAAGGATTTGCTGATCTACGTGACGGTGATCGCGGCGGCGATCGTCATCCCCATGCACCTCGGGGGCTGGGACAAGATTTTTGCCGCCGTTCCGGCCACCAAACTGACGCTGCCGGTTCCGGGACCTCATACGCTCGGCAGTTACGGCGCATACGCCACCTTGGCGTTGGGCTCGGCCCTGGCTCTCTTTCTCTATCCGCACTCGATCACTGGAATCTTGGCAGCCAGCAGTGGGCGCGTCCTGAAGCGGAACGCCGCGCTACTGCCAGCCTATTCCCTCATTCTGGGTCTGCTCGCACTGCTGGGCTTCATGGCCATCGCCGCGGGAGTTGGAACAGCGCCGCGTTACGCCGCCGGCTTCGCCGCTTACCATGCCAACTTCGCCGTGCCCGCGTTGATACTGGCGGCGTTCCCACCCTGGTTCGCGGGCGTCGCCTTTGCCGCTATCGCAATCGGCGCACTTGTTCCGGCCTCGATCATGTCCATCGCGACAGCCAACATATTTACGCGCGATATCTACCGCTCCTACCTTCGGCCAGATGCCACGGGTGCGCATGAGGCGGGCATGGCCAAGCTGTTCAGCCTTCTGGTGAAGCTCGGCGCGCTTGTGTTCATTCTTGGGCTGCCGGCTGCGACCGCCATTCAATTTCAGCTTCTAGGCGGTATCTGGATCATTCAAACCTTGCCCGCCGTAATGCTCGGCTTGACGCGGATGCGGTTGCGCGCCGGAGCTTTACTTGCCGGCTGGGCTTCCGGTATGTGCGTCGGCACCGCTATGGCGGCTTCCACCCATTTCAAAAGTGCAATTTTCCCGCTGCATTTGCCGGGCGCGCTCACGGCGCCCGGCTATGCCGCGCTTTATGCGCTGATCGTGAACTTGGCCGTCAGCCTCGTTCTTTCGGCGGTGTTTAACGTCCTCCGCGCGAACTCTGACGAAGAACCTGACCAGGCGGCTCGTTTCGAGTTCTGATAACGACCGGTGATTAGGTGCCCCCGCCGCCGGCACCACCGCCGGCGCCACCCGATGCGCCCGCGCCGCCAGAGCTGCCGCCGCCGGAAGGCGATGTCGGGGATGCTCCGGTGCTGTTGGGGCCTGGAACCGTTCCGGTCACTGGATTGGTCGGCGCCGAAGTGGCAGGCGAATTGACTGGCGACGTCATCGCGGGCTCTCCCGCTGTCGTTCCTGTATCTGAACAGGCCGCCAAACCGAAAAGTGCGGCTGCTACTGGCACTATAATTGAAAGTTTCCTGAGCATTGTCGTCCTCTCCTTCTGTTTCAGTTCAGCTAAATCAGTTGATAGGTTCTGTATTCCCGTCAACGTGATGTCTCGCGCACGATTCCGTGAACCGTCAGGAACTGATCGCCATGCATAGGATGCGCAGAGTGAGGAGCGTCGAGGCTCTCCTCGATGAGGCGGATGCCTTCCTTCTCGACCAGTTTGGCACCTTGCATAACGGCGCCACGCTCTACCCCGGTGTTGCCGAGGCGATGGCCGCGATGCGCTCGGCGGGCAAACGCCTCATCATCCTTTCAAACTCGGGCCGGCGGTCCAGACCCAACATCGCCCGTCTGTCTCGTATCGGGCTGCCACCGGACAGCTATGACGGCTTTCTCAGTTCCGGCGATGTCGCCTGGAACCTTATGGCGGAGGGCCGACACCCCGCCGTAGCAGGGGCGCGGCGGTGCCTCGTTCTGTCGCGCGGCGTTGACCCAGAGGCGCTCGAAGGTCTGGACCTCGAGCCGACCGACGATGCCGCGACGGCGGATCTGGTTCTCCTGCTCGGAAGCGACGCCGACCGCATCAGCCTGGACGCCTACAGGGAGCGGCTGGCTCCTGCTGCGGCGCGCGGCACTCTCTGCCTGTGCGGCAATCCGGATCGAACGATGGTGCTGCCCGACGGTGCCTTGGCGCCGGCCGCCGGACAGATCGCGGAGCTTTACGCCGAGATGGGCGGCCCGGTCCTCTGGATCGGCAAGCCGGGCGCCGCGATCTACGATGCGGCTTTCGACCTGCTCCAGCCGATGCTGGGCGGCGCCATTGATCGGGCGCGGATCTGGGCGGTCGGCGACAGCATCGAGCACGACGTAGCGGGTGCGGCCGCTCAGGGCTGCCGGTCCGTGCTCGTCATGACCGGGTTGATGGCGGGCCGAGGCGATGCAGCCGTCGCGGAGGAAATGGCCCGTTGGGGCAGGATGCCGGACGCGATCCTGCCCCAGTTCGCTTAATCGGCGCGACTTTCGATTGCACCCGTAATGAAAGTCCGTCGGCCTCCGTCAGAATGATCGGCTACCGCGAAGCTTGCTGTTTCGGCCACCTGCGCTTATTGATTTGTTATCGAATCAATCTGGCTTTGGGGGGTAGCGATGCCGCGTGATGTGCCGCTGCATGATGACGTGGTGTTGGATGAGGATCGCCACGAGTCCTCACCCTGCGAGCGAGATGACCGCATCCGCCCGGCTCCGGTCTGGATGCGGGCATCCGATCTGCGGGAAGCCGCTCTCAGGCGCGACGTCGCGCGGTTGACGCGGGAGCTTCACGAACTGGTCGAAAATGCGGATCGGCAACGAACTTCATCTGTGCACGCGCCGCCGCCCGCTGCGCAAGCGTCAACGGGCGAGCGGGATGCAGCGCGGCTTGCCGCCAAGGATGCGTTGATCAGAGCGTTGTACACGTCGCGATCCTGGCGAGTGACATCTCCTTTGCGCGCGGTCTCGCGACTAATGGGCCGGGGGCCGGAGCCTGCACTCGATGTGGCTCTCGCGCAAACCGACACTGTTGTGCTGACATCAAGCAGTGGCGCCCGTAAACCATCACCGCCGGATAGTCGGCTCGAATCGTCGCCGGTGCGGCGCCGACCCGATGGACACAGCCGCGGCGAAGTTCTGGTCGTAGCGCCGCATCTTCCGCTCTTCGACCGGCAGGCCGGCGGCCTGCGGCTCAGGAGTTTGATCGGTATGATCGCGGAACTGGGTTGGGCGGTCACGTTCTGCGCCGCCAATCCGGCCGACTGGGGTCCTGAGTTCCTTGCCAGTGCTGACGGGCGTGCCGGGTATGAGGACGCTCTGCGCGTCGTAGGGGTCACCCGCTTCGTCTACGGCATCGACGGCATCCGCGCCTTCCTGATCGAGTCCGGCGGACGGATGCGCTACGCCTTCCTCAGCTTCCCCGCGGTGGCGCGCGATGTCACGCCGCTTATCCGGAGCCATTGTCCCTGGGCCCGGGTGATCTTCGACACCGTCGATCTGCATTTCCTGCGGATGCGGCGAGAGGCCGAGCTGCGGGGCGACCCTCGCCTCGCCGCTGAGGCAGAGCGTATGCGGCAACTCGAACTCGCCTGTATGCGCAGCGCGGACGTGACGGTCGCGGTATCCGAGGCGGAGCGTCAACTGCTGCTCGACCTTGTGCCGGAGGCGGTGGTCGAGACCTTGCCCTGTGTTTTTCAGCTGCCCTCCAGCCTGCCGCCGGGGCCGTGCGGCCGCGCCGGGCTGCTCTTCGTCGGCGGCTTCTGGCACGCCCCGAACAGCGACGCGGTGCATTGGTTCGCCGAGCATGTGTGGCCACGCATTCGCCTGCAGTCGCCCGGGGTTGTCTTCCGGATTGCCGGCTCAGATCCGACGCCGGAGGTGCTGGCGCTGGCGCGGCTGCCGGGCATCGAGGTTCTCGGCTACGTCCCGGACTTGACGCCGCATTTCGACGGCGCCCGCGTCTTCGTCGCGCCGCTCCGGTTCGGCGCCGGCATGAAGGGGAAGGTCGGTCAGAGCATGGTCCACGGTCTGCCGGTCGTGGCCACAGCCATCGGCGCGGAAGGCATGTCCGCCGTGGACGGTCAACATCTTCTGGTGGCCGAGAGTGCAGAGGACTTCGCCGAACGCGTGCTCAGCCTGCTGGAGGATGACAAGCTCTGGCGCCGCCTGCAGGAGCGGGGCCGCACGCTGATCGAGCAGACCTTGTCGGAGGCGGTGGTAGCGGCCCGGGTGGAGACCCTGTTCCGTGTCTAGTGTTCTGGCCGTCGGCATCTACCTGGCTGACCGCCCGCACGCTGCCGGGCACCTCCTCTACGAACTGGCGGGCAGCCGCGCTCATGAGGTAACGCAGCGCTGGACGGCGCTGGCTCCGGGCGGCGCGGGCTATTGCGACCTGCCGTGCACGGTCGCAATCGAGATCTCGCCCGCCCCGAAGTTCTCCTTGATAGACGCCATGACGCATGACGCGGACAACTTCGACTGGGTCTTCCTCTGCGACGACGATATCGAGGTTCCGGCGGATTTCATCGACAACTTCATCGAGTTGGCGGAGCGGTTCGACTTCGCCTTGTGTCAGCCTGCGCGGACCACGGACAGTTACATCGACCACGGCATCGTCGCGCGGATGGCGGGTCTTTCGGCGCGCCGCACGCGCTTTGTCGAGATCGGTCCGCTTGTCGCGATCCGGCGGGACGCCATGCCGCTGCTGCTGCCGTTCGGCAATGATTGCGGCATGGGCTGGGGCCTCGATTTCATTTGGCCCGGCATCATCGAAGAGGCGGGGCTGCGAATGGGCATCATCGATGCCGTGCCCGTCGCGCACCGGATGCGCAAGCCGGTCACGGGCTACGACCATGGAGGCGCGTCGCGCGCCATGTTCCAGCTGATGGCCGCGCATCCGCATCTGCCGCGCGAGCAGGCTTTCACCGTGCTCGAAGCCTATGTCTGACGCGCCCGAAATCACCGCGATCCTGACGACGCATAACAGGGCGCATCTGCTGCCCCGTGTTCTCGATGGGCTGTCGGCCCAAAGTCTGGCCCGCGACCGTTTTGAGGTCGTCGCCATCGATGATGGGTCAACGGACGATACCCAGGCTGTATTGGCCGCCCACCGGGAGCGGTTGCCGTTGAAGAGCGTCCGTCAGGCGCCGAGCGGATTGGCGGCCGCCAAGAACCTCGGCGTCTTCATGAGCCGCGCGCCGATCATCCTTTTTATGGATGATGACGACGTGGCCGGTCCCGGTCTGCTCGTCAGCCACCTCGCGATGCATCTGCGTCATCGCGAGCAGACGGTCGCTGTTCTCGGCCACACCGACCTCGACCCTGCAATCGCGCATCTGCCGTTGATGCGCCACGTGACCGGCGCCGGCTCCCAGCTTTTCTCGCACGGCTGGATGAAGCCGCATCAGAGGCTCAGCTTCCGGGAGTTCTGGGGCGGCCGCAGCTCCTGCAAGCGGTCTCTGCTGATCGAGCACGGTGTCTTCAACCCTGCCTTCCATTTCGGATGCGAAGATATCGAGCTCGGCTGGCGCCTCGATCCGCATGGGTTGCAGGTGATCTACGAGCCGGCGGCGCGCAGCACGATGATCCGGGCGCTCACCTTCGACGACTTCTGCCGCCGCTCGATCCGTCAGGGGCGGTCGCAGTGGCTCTTCACGGCTCTGCACGATGTGCCGGCGGTGCGGGACTATTGCGAGGTTGATCGGGCATTGGCGATTTGGCCGGCAGCAAAGGGCGATTTCGCAGCCATACTGCGTCGGGCGGAGGCGCTGGACCGCATGATGCGGCAGCGCGGGCCGGACGCGCCGCCGCTCTCAGCCGTGTCGCAGACTGAACTGGATGAGGCGTATGCTCAGGCCTTCTTCCTCTGCCGCGCCAAGGGTGTTGCCGATGCGGCCAGCCTGCCGCTGGCGGTCCGGCGACCTGAGGATTGCAACGCCGCGCGTTTCGCCTTCCCAGGTATCGTCGGCCTGCAACGGGTGCCGTCGCCTCTTGCCTAGAAGGGCGACGACCCCGATCCGCGTCGGCGCGATGTCGTTCCTGGCAAGGGCCTTTCGCAAGGCATCCGGATTGAAGGGTTGCCACGTCACTCCCGAAGGATTGGCGATGATGGTGCAGATTGCCGGTCCGGGTGTTAGCCAGACGCTCATCAGCGGCGTGCTCCACGGCCAGGCGTAACGACGGAGCGCGGCAACCTCTATCGGCGGGAGTTTTGCCAGCGCATCCCGCCAGGACACAACGCCGCGTCCGGCCATGAGCGCCGTCCGCATCGCGCTTGTGTAGCTGAGCCATCCCATCGTTGCCGCGCCATCGGTGGTCGCCATCGTGAGGCCGAGCATCGCCATGAACATCGCACTCGAGGCGGGTAACCGCCGTCCTCTGGCTCTGGAAATGAGCAACAGCACCATAGCGGGCGCGGTGAGCAGGCAGGCATTGTCGCGCGCGGCAAAGGCGGCTGCCGGGCAGGGAGGCTCCGCCACACCCAACACCGCCAGCACAGTGAAGACGAGGAGCATGCCGCTCATTGCCACGGTCCGAGGGGCGGGCGGCAGCATGACGACAGGCAAGGCCAGAACGCCGATCAATCCTGTCAGGGCCATGACGTTGATCTGGCGATCACCGGATAGGAGCCACCCCAGGCCCGCAACGTCCCGGATCAAGCCGGCCCGGTTCGCGACGATGCGCGGATGCAGCACATCGTGGATAGCGATCCCAGAACCGCCCGCGATCAGCACCGCCGCCAGCACCAGGACGATCCGTGTGATGCGGTCCCTCGTTGACCTGCAGCGCCAAAGACACGCGAAGGCAAGGATCGGGCCTAGGAAACCCATCGCCTCCTGCAGCCGCAGGGTGCCTACGGCGAGCAGTAGAATACCGGCGAGCCGCCAGCGGGTCGTCTCTCCGAACAGGATCAACAGCAGCAGCAGCCAGCAATAGGCGGCAGCCGTTGGGCCATCGGCCACGCTCGCGAATGCGGCGGTCATCGAAGCGGCGAGAAAGATCAGGACCGGGAAAAGCCCGTAGCTGCGGTCAGCCGCGGGCAAAACTGCGAGGCAGGTGACCGTCAACGCCCATGGCGTCAGGTTGGTTGCCAGGCTGAAGGCCAACGCCGTCGTATGCGTGCGATCCTGCCCCAGCCACATCAGCAAAACGGCGGGTATCTGCATGAGGATTTGGCTGGTCGAGCGAGAGTGCTCGACGACGGCGAACGAATGCCGCAACAGGATCTGCTCGACGTAGTAAGCGCCGTCGGCATAGAGCCCGCGGAGGGCGAGACCGGCCCAGAGTTGCATCAGCAGGATCGCGCCCAGGGCGACGGCGAGCGCCATCCAGCCGATACGCGGAGAATGAAAAACGGCGGTCATTCCGAAATGATATCGGAACGACCGCCGTTTTGGAAGCCGGAAGGGTTAGTTCTTCGTCTTGTCGACGAGGCGGTTCTTCGAGATCCACGGCATCATCGCGCGCAGCTTCTCGCCCACTTCCTCGATCTGGTGTTCGGCCAGGCGGCGGCGGGTTGCCTTGAAGCTCGACTGGTTCACCTTGTTCTCCAGCATCCAGTCACGCGCAAAGCGGCCCGACTGGATATCCGCCAGCACCCGCTTCATCTCCGCCTTGGTCTCGGAGGTGATGATGCGCGGACCCGAGATATATTCGCCATATTCGGCGGTGTTGCTGATCGAGTAGTTCATGTTGGCGATGCCGCCCTCGTAGATGAGGTCGACGATCAGCTTCACCTCATGCAGGCACTCGAAGTAGGCCATCTCGGGCGCATAGCCTGCCTCGACCAGCGTCTCGAACCCGCCTTTGATGAGTTCGACCAATCCGCCGCAAAGAACCACCTGCTCGCCGAACAGATCGGTTTCGCACTCTTCCTTGAATGTCGTCTCGATGATGCCGGCACGGCCGCCGCCGACGGCGCTCGCATAGGACAGCGCGATGTCCATTGCGTTGCCGGACTGGTTCTGCGCCACCGCGACCAGGCAAGGCACGCCGCCGCCCTTCTGATACTCGCCGCGCACCGTGTGGCCGGGGCCTTTCGGCGCGATCATGAACACGTCGATGTCGGGGCGCGGATCCAGCAGGTTGAAATGCACATTGAGGCCGTGCGCGAAAGCCAGCGCGGTGCCCTCCCGCATATTGGCGTGGAGCTTCTCGCGGTAGAGGTCGCCCTGGCCCTCATCCGGCGTCAGCACCATGATGACATCGGCCCATTTGGCGGCCTCGGCCGGGTCAAGCACGCGAAGCCCGGCGGCCTCCGCCTTGGCGACGCCGGCCGAGCCGGGGCGAAGCCCGACCGCCAACTCGCGCACGCCGCTATCCTTGAGGTTCAGCGCGTGGGCGTGGCCCTGGCTGCCGAAGCCGATGATCGCGACCTTCTTGCCCTTGATGAGGTTCACGTCGGCATCGCGATCGTAATAGACACGCATCGTAACTCGTCTCCTGTAGTGATTAAACCCGGCTCAGATGATCGTCTTCGTTCCGCGCGCGATGGCGGCGACGCCACTTCTCGAAATCTCGGCCAGCCCCAGCGGGCGCATCAAATCCAGAAAAGCGTCGATCTTGTCGGTAGCGCCCGTCAGCTCGAACACGAAACTATCGATTGTGGTGTCGACAATCCTGGCCCGGAAGGCATCGGCGATCTGCAACGCCTGTCCGCGGGGCTCGCCGCTGGCGATGACCTTGATGAGCGCCAGCTCCCGCGCAACATGCGGTCCCTCGCCGGTGAGGTCGGCCACCTTGTGCACCGGCACGATGCGGTTCAACTGAGCCTTGATCTGCTCGATGACCTGCTCGGTTCCTCGCGTCACGACGGTGATCCGGCTGCGGCCGCGATCCTCGTCGATGGGCGCCACCGTCAGGCTGTCGATATTGTAGCCGCGCCCGGAGAACAGGCCGATGACGCGGGCGAGCACGCCCGCTTCATTCTCCACCAGGACCGCGATGGTGGCGGTCCGACTCAGGCCGGTTTCGCCGCTCATCACACCAGCACCATCCCGGCGTTGGTAACCTCGGCGTTGTCGCGGTTCTTATCCGGCCCCAGCAGCATCTCGTTATGCGCCGCGCCCGAGGGGATCATCGGGTAGACGTTCTCGCCCTGGTCCACCGCTATGTCGGCAATCACCGCGCGGTCGCATTTGATCATCTCCAGGATGACGCGGTCGAGATCGTCGATCGTCGTTGCCCGCATGCCGACCCCATGAAAGCTCTCGGCGAGTTTGGTGAAGTCGGGCAGGGACTGGCTGTAGCTTTCGGAATAGCGGCCGCCATGCAGCAGCTCCTGCCACTGGCGGACCATCCCCATGTATTGGTTGTTGAGGATGAAGACCTTCACGGGCAGCCGATACTGCGCCAGCGTTCCCATCTCCTGGATGTTCATCAGGATCGAGGCTTCGCCCGCGATATCGATCACCAGAGCATCCGGGTGGGCGATCTGCACGCCCATGGCGGCGGGCAGGCCATAGCCCATGGTGCCGAGGCCGCCGCTCGTCATCCAGCGGTTGGGCTTCTCGAAGCCGAAATGCTGGGCCGCCCACATCTGGTGCTGCCCGACTTCGGTCGTGATGAACGTGTCCCGCCCGCTCTGCTGCGTCAGCTCATAGAGCCGACGGACGGCATGTTGCGGCTTGATGATCGATCCCGGCTCCTGCGGCTGGACGAAGGCGAGGCTGCGGCGCTCGCGCCAGCTGTCGATCTGGCGCCACCAGCTGGCCATGGCCGACCGATCCGGCCGGGCGCCCTCGGAGCGGATGGCCGCGAGCAGGGCCCGCAGCACAATGCCGGCATCGCCCACGATCGGCACGTCGACCACGACGTTCTTGTTGATGTTGGAGGCGTCGATATCGACATGCACCTTCCGCGAGTTCGGGCTGAAGGCGCTCAGCCGGCCGGTCACGCGGTCGTCGAAGCGGGCGCCGATGTTCAGCATCACATCGCAACCATGCATGGCCATGTTGGCCTCGTAGGTTCCGTGCATGCCGAGCATCCCGACGAAGTGCGGGTCGCTTGCGGGGAGGGTGCCCAGGCCCATCAGCGTATTGGTGCAGGGGATGCCGGTTTCGGCCACCAGTTCGCGCAGTGCTACGGAAGCCTCCGGCCCGGCGTTGATGACGCCACCGCCGACGTAGAGAATGGGGCGTTTTGCTGAGCGAATGAGCGCAACTGCCTTTTCGATCTGCGCCGGATCGGGCTCCGTGCGCGGCCGGTAACTCCGGTGCGGCTCCTGGGATGCCACCACGTAAGGCGCCGGATTGATCAGGATATCCTTCGGCAGATCGACGACCACAGGGCCGGGACGGCCGCTGCGGGCGACATAGAAGGCCTCGTGCACCACGCGGGCGAGGTCGCCGGACTTCTTCACCAGATAGTTGTGCTTCGTCGCGGGACGGGTGATGCCGACCGTATCCGCCTCCTGGAAGGCGTCGTTGCCTATGAGATGCGTCGGCACCTGGCCCGTGAGGCAGACCACGGGGATGCTGTCCATCAGCGCGTCGACGAGGCCGGTCACGGCATTGGTGGCGCCGGGCCCACTGGTCACCAGCACGACACCGACCCGGCCGGTGCTGCGCGCATAGCCCTCGGCGGCATGGACCGCCGCCTGCTCATGCCGGACCAGAATGTGCCGGATGGCGTTCTGCTGGAAGATGGCGTCGTAAATCGGCAGGACGGCGCCACCCGGATAGCCGAAAATAACCTCTACGCCCTGCTCCTTCAGCGCGCGCAGAAGGATCTGCGCGCCCGACATCGGGAGATCGGCGGAGGGGGTCACGGCGTTCATAAGAAAATCCTTGGTTGCAGCCGGAAGGGCGGGGGCCGGTAATGAACCTCGCTACCCTCCGGCGTCAACCGCCTTCGCGAATAAAACGCGTCAGATCAGCTATTCGGCTTTCCGAAAGTTGCGCGGAATTGCCGATTTGCGAATGGATCATATGCAGATGACCCTCCGCGGCTAATTCATGGTGCCGGAACCAGGTGGCTTGGCGCTTGATGTAATGGTTGGTATTCGCGATCGCCTGGGCGCGGGCCGCTGCCATCGTCATTTCTCCGCGCAGATAGGCGCCAAGCTCGGGCACGCCATGGGCCCGCATCGCGGGCAGGCTCGGGTCAAGGTCCTGCGTCATCAGCGCCCGCACCTCCTCAGCCGCCCCGGCCGCGAGCATCGCGTCGAACCGCTGCACGGCGGCCAGTTGCAGATCGGCCCGCGGCGGATCAAGCCGGATGGCGCGGAAGCGCCACGGCGGTGGCGGCAGGGCGGTGGCGCTGCGCCACTCTTCCAGACCACGGCCGGTGCTCAGCCACACTTCATAGGCGCGCGCGATGCGCTGGCCGTCCGTCGGCGCGATCAGCGCGGCCGTCTCGGGGTCGTGTGCTGCGAGTTCGGCGTGCAGCCCGGCAGCCCCGAGTGTGACCAGTGCCGCGCGCGCTTCCGTCCGCGCCGCCGGATCGATTGGCGGGATGTCGGAAAGCCCGTGCCGCAACGCCGAGAAATAGAGGCCGGTACCGCCGCAAAGGATCGGCAGCAGCCCCTTCGCATGCGCCTGTGCCATTTCGGAGAGGGCGGTTTCCCGCCACCAGGCGACGTGGCCGGGTTCGGCGGCCGGGCGCACGCCGTAGAGCGCATGAGGGACCTGGGCTTCATCGGCGAGGGTCGGCCGCGCCGTCAGGATGCGCAACTCCCGGTAGATCTGCATTGAATCGGTGTTGATGACGATGCCGCCAAGCCGTTCGGCGAGGATCAGCGCCAGCGCAGACTTGCCGCTGCACGTCGGGCCTGCCAGGAAAAGGGCCAGCGGAAGGTCCGGCTCCACGCCTTCATGCAGAATGCTCGCGGCACTAGACACCGCGCGTTTGTCTCGTGCGGTGGGTTCGCCGTTCTACGCATGCAACGCACCTTGCGCGACGTCGCCTGCCCGGCCAGTCTCCGCGCCGCATGCGTTACATCCTCACACTTGTTGCCGACCGAAACTCCACAAGCCTCAGTGCTGCCATGATCCGCAGGGTAGCGGAAGCGGTGCGGGGCAGTAAGCCTGTCCTTTTGAGCGAGGGCGAGGCCGCCGATATCCCCTGTCTGGAGCCGCCCGATCCCATCGCGATCCAGCAGGCTCTGGAGAATGCCGCGGTGGACTGCATCGTGACCAAAACGCGCGGGCGCCGCAAAGCCCTGTTGGTGGCCGACATGGACAGCACCATCGTCACGAGCGAGACGCTGGATGAGCTCGCGGCTTTTGCCGGGGTGAAGGCGGAAATCGAGGCGATCACCCGCCGCAGCATGAACGGCGAGATCGACTTCGCCGAGGCGCTGCGGGCGCGCGTCGCCATGCTGCGCGGGCTCGACCTGGATGCGCTGGAGAAGACCTGGAAGCAGACCGAGCTGATGCCGGGGGCGCGCGAACTGGTGGCGACGATGCGCGCGCACCATGCGCTGACGGCGCTGGTCTCGGGCGGCTTCACCTTTTTCACCGGGCGGGTGGCGGCGGCTGCCGGTTTCGACGAGCACCATGCCAATGGACTGATCGACGATGGGCATACGCTGACGGGCGAGGTGGCCGAGCCGATCCTGGACCGCGACGCCAAGAAGGCAACGTTGCTGCGCCTCGCCGAGCAGCGCGGGGTCAAGCTCTCGGCAACGCTGGCGGTCGGCGACGGCGCCAACGATCTGGCGATGCTGGCGGTGGCGGGGCTAGGTGTCGCCTACCATGCGAAGCCGATCGTGGCGCGGGAGGCAAGGGCGCGCATCGATCATGGTAATCTTCGGGCTATCTTGTTCGCGCAGGGTTATCCTGCCTCGGCTTTCGTAACTGTCTGAGGTTCGCAAGGAGATGGCCTGATGTCGACGCCAGTTCGCGACTGGATCCTCCCACAGCTCGACGCTTTGATTGCCGAGGGCGTCAAGAACGGCATGGACCGGCAGGTGATTGTCGCCGTCATCACCGACATCGTCGAGGGGCCTGGCTACAACGACGTGGTCACCCGGGAGGAGGATGCTCCGCTCCCGACGGGTATGACGGACCCGACACAGGAGCCGATACCGACGAGCGTTATGCCGTTGACCCGGCCCGAGTGGTTTCCGTATTCCCCATCCTCCCTGCCGGATCCGGAGCAGTAGCCGGCCTGGGGAAATCTAGCCGCTCCCCGGCTTGCCGAAGATTGGCGGATCATAGTCGACCGCCATGAAGGTGAGCCCATCCGGCGGCGCCGTCGGGCCAGCCGCAGCCCTCGATCGCGCCGCCAAAGCCTGCGCCACCCGATCGGGCCGCCAGACCCCTTCGCCCACCAGCTTCAGCGTCCCCACCATGTTGCGCACCTGGTGGTGGAGAAAACTCCGAGCCTCGGCCTCAATCACCACATGCGCGCCCTGCCGCCGCACATCCAGGCGGTCGAGCGTCCGCAGCGGTGAGTTGGCCTGGCAGCTCGCGGCGCGGAACGAGGTGAAGTCGTGCCGCCCCAGCAGGTGGCGTGCGCCTTCGGCCATCGTTTCCGCATCCAGATCGTGCGGCAGATGCCAGACATGGCCCATCTCGAGCGCCGGGCGTGCCCTGCGGTTGAGGATCACGTAGCGGTAGCGCCGGCGGACAGCCTTGAAACGCGGATGCCAGTCCGCCGGCGCCTCGCGCGCCTCCCGCACCACCACCGCATGCGGCTTCATGTAAAAGTTAAGCGCATCCCGCACCCGGTCGGGCGGCAGGATGCCCGGCAGGGCGATCATCGCCACCTGGCCTTCGGCATGAACCCCGGCGTCGGTTCGGCCCGCCACGGCGCAGGCCACAGGCGCGCCACCGGCCAAATGCGCCGCCGCGTCCTCCACGATCTTCTGAACGGACAGACCGTTGTCCTGAAACTGCCAGCCGACGAACCCCCGCCCGTCATACTCGATGAGCAGGGCGTAGGCCGTCGTCACGATCCTCGCCTCATTGCCCGTAACGCCTCATCCGCCGAGCCGACTGCCCACCGGCAGAGCGAAGCCGCGCAGGAACTCCGCCGCCGTCACCGGACCCCGGCCGGCCCTCTGCAACCGGATGATCCGCAGCGCGTTCTCGCCGCAGGCAATTGCGAGGGCATCGTCCAGCACGAGGCCGGGCTCGCCAGCGCCGGACACGACCTCCGCTTCCAGCACCTTCAGCACCTCTGTCCCGATGGTCGAGAAGGCTCCCGGCCAGGGGTCATATGCTCTCGTCTGCCGCTCGATCCGCTCGGCGGGCAGGCTCCAGTCGATGCGCCCGTCGGCGCGCGTCAGCCTGGAGGCGTAGGTGACGCCCTCTGCCGGTTGCGGAGTGGCGGGTGGATTTTCCGCCAGCGCCCGAAGCACCAGTGCAGCCCCGAGCGCCGCCAGCGCATCATGCATGTCTGCAAGCCGCGTCTTCGGCCCGATCGGCAGCGCGCCACGCAGAAGCATGGGGCCAGTATCCAGCCCCGCGTCCATCTGCATGATCGTGACGCCCGTCTCGCTGTCGCCGGCGAGGATCGCGGCATGAATCGGCGCCGCTCCACGCCAGCGCGGCAGCAGGCTCGCATGGATGTTGAGGCAACCCCGGGCGGGGGCCGCCAGCCACTCGCGGGGCAGGATAAGCCCGTAGGCCGCGACTACGCCAGCATCGGCGCCGAGCGCCTGGAACGCTGCCAGCGCCTCGGCGTCCCCCCGCAGCTTAGCGGGATGACGAACCTGGAGGCCCAGCGACTCGCCGGCACGTTGCACCGGGCACGGCTGGAGCGTCTGGCCGCGGCCTGCCGGCCGGGGTGGCTGGCAATAGACCGCCGCCACATCATGCCCTGCGCCCACCAGCGCCTGCAGCGCCGGCACCGCGAAGTCGGGGCTGCCCATGAACACCAGGCGCATGAGCCTATCCAACCTTCCGGGCGCGCTTCTCCTTGGCCATCTTGCGCAGGATCATGTTGCGCTTCAGCGCCGAGAGATGATCGACAAACAGAATGCCGTCGAGATGATCGATCTCGTGCTGCAGGCAGGTGGCGAGCAGCCCGTCCGCCTCGATCGTCTGCGGCCGGCCATCGAGATCCTCGTAAACCACAACCACGCGTTCCGGCCGCGTCACCTCCGCGTAGTGGCCTGGAAGCGAAAGGCAGCCTTCTTCCCGGGTCGCTTCCTCGCGGCTTTTCTTCTCGATCGTCGGGTTGATCAGAGTGATCGGCGCCGGTTTTTCGTCCGGTTGCAGATCAATGATCGCGAAGCGCAGGTCGAGTCCGACCTGAGGCGCCGCCAGGCCGATGCCCGGCGCGGCATACATCGTTGCCAGCATGCGCGGCAGGATCGAGCGGATCGTCTCACGGTCCTTCGCGGCAACCGGCCGGGTCTTGGCTTTCAGCCGAGGGTCGGGCGCGAGGAGCAGAGGCAAGGGTTCTGGCGTTGAGGTGGTCATCCGGACGACTTACCCGCGTGGCCTGCATGGATCAACGGAGTGCTCTGCATGGACGCCCTTGCAACCTGGTTCGCCCAGACCCACAATGCAAATCTGCGAGTGCCAATTATGGGCTCGTGAATGCTTCGCTCTCACCAGAGGAGGCTCAGGCCATGACCACCCGTGTGTTTACCTCGCCGCTCTTTCTCGGCTTTGACCATCTGGAGCAGATACTGGAACGGGCGTCCAAAACCCAGTCCGAAGGCTACCCGCCCTACAATATCGAACAGACCGGCCCTTCCGGCCTGCGAATCAGTTTGGCCGTAGCCGGGTTCAGCATGGAAGATCTTCAGATCACTCATGAGGACAACCAGCTGGTCATTCGCGGGCGGCAAGGAGAGGACGGCCAGAACCGGGTCTTTCTCTATCGTGGGATCGCCTCGCGGCAGTTCCAGCGTGCTTTTGTGCTGGCGGAAGGCATCGAGATTAAGGGTGCGTGGCTGAACAACGGCCTGCTCCATATCGATTTGATCCGCCCGCAGCCCGAGACAAGGGTGCGGACGATCCCGATCGACACGGTGGCGAAGCCGCCGGCGGGCGCGGTTCCTGCACGTGCAAGGCGCGATATCCGCGAGGTTGCCGAAATGCGGACCGAAATCGGGCCACAGGTAGGGATTGCCCGCATCGTGGGCGAGCAGTGAGCGTCCTGCCGAAGCGAACTTTGAACGGGATGGGCTTGTGAGCCGTCCCTCGAGAAAGGTTAAGGGTAAAATGCGTAGCCAGAATGCCAACGATGGCGTGGATGCCGCTGCTGTGCAGATCCTCGACATCCGCCACATCACGACCGACCAGCTAGCTCAACTCGGTGTATCGCGTCTTGCTTACATCAAGCCGGTCACCGTAGGGGGCGAAGATGTTTTCGCCATTCATGCCGCGGACGGAACGCCCATGGCCGTCGCCCCCAACCGGGAACTCGCCTGGGGGGCGATTATCGAGCACGAGATGGTGCCGACGCTCGTCAATTGAGCCAGCGCTGCTGACTGCCGCCGGCGCGCCCGTCGGTCGAGCGCGTTATTCGCTTCCGCCCGACTCGGGCCGCCGGGCATGGTTTCGAAATGGCTAAATCCGCCGCCCGCTTCGTCTGCCAGAGTTGCGGCGCAGTCCACGCCAAATGGAGTGGACGGTGCGAAGCCTGTGGCGCCTGGAACAGCATCGTGGAGGAAGTGCAGCCTGCCGCCCAAGTGCGTGCGGTCGCTACGGGCCGCAAGCTTGCACTGGTTGGGCTGGAAGGAGAGGCTGACCCGCCGCCCCGGCGCCCGCTCGGCTTGGCGGAACTCGACCGGGTGCTGGGCGGAGGCCTTGTTCCGGCATCCGCCATCCTCGTCGGCGGCGATCCCGGCATCGGCAAATCGACGCTTATGCTGCAGGCGGCAGCGTCGCTCGCTCGCGGCGGTGGTCGCGCCATCTATATCTCAGGCGAGGAATCGGTCGATCAACTGCGTATGCGGGCGCGCCGTCTCGGGCTGACGGATGCCGCGGTGGAACTGGCCGCGGCTACCGGTGTGCAGGACATTCTGGCGACGCTTGCCGCCGCAGGGCGCGGGCCGGGCGGAGCGGTCTCCCTCCTGGTCATCGATTCCATCCAGACGATGGCGCACGAGGCTCTGGATTCCGCGCCGGGTAGTGTCGCCCAGGTGCGCGCCAGCGCCCTCGAACTCATCCGCCTTGCGAAATCGGAAGGCTTCGCGCTGGTTCTGGTCGGTCATGTCACCAAGGAGGGTGCGCTGGCAGGCCCGCGGGTGATGGAGCACATGGTCGACGCCGTGCTCTACTTCGAAGGCGAGCGCGGCCACCAGTTCCGCATCCTGCGCGCGGTGAAGAACCGCTTCGGCGCGACCGACGAGATCGGCGTCTTCGAGATGACCGAGCAGGGCTTGGCAGAGGTCGCCAACCCTTCGGCGCTGTTCCTCGCCGAGCGGCGGGGCAACATTGCCGGGAGCGCCGTCTTCGCGGGATTGGAAGGGACGCGCCCGGTCCTCATGGAAATCCAGGCGCTGTTGTCGCCGAATGCTGGCGGTTCGCCGCGCCGCTCGGTGCTCGGCTGGGATGGCGGCCGCCTCGGCATGCTGCTCGCCGTGCTTGAAAGCCGGGGCGGTCTCCGGCTTTCCCAGCATGACGTCTACCTCAACGTCGCGGGCGGTTTGCGCATCACCGAGCCGGCAGCCGACCTCGCCGTCGCCGCGGCGATCGCCTCTGCCGCGGCCGGGCAGCCGACCGACCCCAGCCTTGCCTTCTTCGGCGAGATCGGGCTTTCCGGCGAGGTCCGGCAGGTGGCGCAGGCCGAGGCGCGGCTCAAGGAGATGGCGAAGCTCGGGTTCACCGCCGCGGCCATGCCGCGCCGTCTGGGCGGCGGCAGCCGGCGGCCGGTCGCGGCGCCCCCCGGACTGGCTCTGGTGGAGATCGGCCATGTGAGCGATCTTCTCGGCCGGTTCCGTGATCGGCCCGCGGCTGCTCCGGGCAGAAAAGGGGAGCCTGCCTTGGAAGGATTGGAATGACCTGGTTCGATCTCGCCATGCTGGCCGTGCTGGCGCTGTCCGCCCTGCTCGCCTTCTTCCGCGGCTTCGTGCGGGAAGTGCTGGGCGTCGGTGCCTGGATCGGCGCCATTTTCGTGGGCTACTGGTTCTTCCCCTTCGTCGCGCCGAAGTTCGAGCAGTGGATCCACGCCAAGGAGTTCGCCGATCCCGCCGCGATCGCCGTCGTCTTCGTTGTTGCCCTTATCGTGCTCTCCGTCATCAGCAGTTGGGTGGGGGCATTGGTGCGCGGCTCGGCGCTTGGCGGGGTCGATCGCACGTTGGGGCTGGTGTTCGGGCTCGCGAGGGGCGCGGTCGTGCTCATTTTCTGTTACGTCGCCGCAGGGTTGGTGACGACGCCGCAGGACTGGCCCGAGCCGATACGGGATGCGCGGCTGCTCCCCTATGTGTATGAGGGGGCGCAGGAGGCTGTGGCCCTGCTACCGGCGCAATACCACCCGCATCTTGCGGCACCGCCGACCACGCAGCCGCCCAGCCTGCAGGATTTGCTGCAGCCGGAGCCGAAAGGCTCAGCTCTTGCATCGCCCACGCCGTCGACCAATCAGAGCGCGAGCAGCGACAGCGGTAGCAATCAGAGTCAGTAGAGCCTGCATCGGTGATGCGGGGTCGAGGCCTTCAGGGGTGAAGTCGATGATGGACGTTTACGGGTCGGACCGGGCCGCGGAAGCCGGCGACGACGACAAAATGCACGAGGAATGCGGCGTCTTCGGCGTCTGGCATGTCGTCGACGCGGCGGCCATCACGGCGCTCGGCCTTCATGCTCTTCAGCATCGCGGACAGGAGGCGACCGGCATCGCCAGCTACGACGGCGAGCGCTTCCACGTCCATAAGGGGCTCGGCCTCGTCGGCGACAACTTCAGCGACGCCAAGGTCATCGCCGGCCTCCCCGGCGCCCATGCCATCGGGCACAACCGCTATGCCACCACCGGCGAGACGGTGCTGCGGAACGTCCAGCCCCTCTACGCGGATTTCGAGTTTGGCGGCTTCGCGGTCGGCCACAACGGCAACCTGACGAACGCTCTCGCCCTTCGCCGCCAACTGGTGCGGCGCGGCTGTCTGTTTCAGTCGACGACCGATTCCGAGGTCTTCATCCACCTCATCGCCATCAGCCTATACGCGACCGTGGTCGACCGGCTGATCGATGCGCTGAAGCAGGTCGTCGGCGCCTATTCCTTGGTCGCGCTGTCACAGGACGGGCTGATCGGCGTGCGGGACCCGCAGGGTGTGAGGCCGCTGATCCTCGGCCGTCTGCCGCATGCGGACGGCAATGACGGCTGGGTGCTGGCGAGTGAGACCTGCGCGCTCGAGATCGTCGGCGCCGAGTTCATCCGCGACGTGGAGCCGGGCGAGATCGTCGTCATCAACGATCAGGGCCTGCGGAGCATCAAGCCCTTCCACCGCACGACCTCTCGCTTCTGCATCTTCGAGTATGTCTATTTCGCCCGCCCGGATTCGGTGATGGAGGGCAAGCCCGTCTATGGCGCCCGCAAGGAGATCGGGGCGATGCTCGCCCGCGAGTCAGGCGTCGACGCCGATGTCATTGTGCCCGTCCCGGATTCGGGTGTGCCCTCGGCCATGGGCTACGCGTCGGAGAGCGGTATCCCCTACGAGCTGGGCATCATCCGCAACCACTACGTCGGCCGCACCTTCATCGAGCCGACGGACCAGATCCGCAACCTGGGCGTCCGCCTCAAGCATTCCGGCAACCGCGCGGTTCTCGCCGGTAAGCGCGTCATCCTCGTCGACGATTCCATCGTCCGCGGCACCACCAGCCGCAAGATCGTCGAGATGGTTCGCGCGGCAGGTGCTACCGAGGTGCACATGCGTATCTCCTCGCCACCCACCACGCACTCCTGCTTCTACGGCATCGACACGCCGGAGCGCGGTAAGCTGCTTGCCGCCCGCCACGATGTTGCCGAGATGGCGGATCTGATTGGCGCCGACAGTCTCGCTTTCATTTCGATCGACGGACTGTATCGGGCCTTGGGCGAGGCGAAGCGCAACGCTGTCAATCCCCATTTCTGTGACGCCTGCTTCACCGGCGACTACCCGATCCCGCTCCATGATTTGGATGTGCGCGGCGAGCGCCAACTCGCGCTGGTGCCCAAGGCCGGCTGACGACCGAACGTCATACGCTAAGCTCTTAACCAGAAAATCAGACGTTCAGACGATTATGGCTCCCGCAACCAGGGGGCGGTGATCGTCGATGGCTTTCTGGCTTGGTCGTCCGGTACTCGGTCATGTGGGCCGTCGATCAACGGGCCTGGGCGCGTGGTCGATCCCGGTGGCTCTTGGCTCGCTGTCTCTCATGGCGGCCCTCGTGCTGTCTCTGCAGCCTCGCCCATCCGGGCCGGTCGCGCTGCTCTTCCCTCCCTGGTGGGGTGCGATGCGATCCATCGCCGCCGCCGCCCGCGTCGGCTCCATTGTCCGCCTTGGGGCAGTTCCGTTCATCGTTGTCGTACAGCCGGATAAAAGCTTCCGCCGCCACGTCGGAGGAAGCCTCGCTTGGCTGGTTCTGGATCCTCAGGCGCTTGGCGGCTGTGGCCTCCTCAAACATATTTCAGAGTGAGACCCCAATGGCCGAAAACCTGAGCACTCTGCGCGATACCGTCAGCAAGCTCCTTGTTCCGGTGCTTTGGCTGCATGTCGTCCTGATAGCGCTGATCGCCTGGAAACTCGGCAACGGTTTGGTGCTTTTTGCCGTTCTGGCGGCCGCGGTGGCCGGGGCCGCCACGGCCGTCTGGGCCGCGGCGCCGTCATCACGATCCAGCCGCCTCACCATCGCGGTTGCATATATCGGGTTGGTCTCGATCCTGCTCGCCGGTTGCCGGGGCAGCCCTCTGCAGCTCGACATCCACATGTATTATTTTGCGTCCATGGCGATACTCGCGATGTACTGCGACTGGGAGGTTGTCCTCGCCGCAGCCGGAGCGACGGCGGTGCATCATCTCGTGCTGAATTTCGCCGCCCCGGCATTCGTATTTCCCGAAGGGAGCGATATCGGCCGGGTCGTTCTGCACGCCGTCGTCGTGGTCTTTGAAGCGGGAGCCCTGGTTTGGATGACGCACCGTGTCGCCAGGTTGTTCGTGTTGTCGGCGCAACATCTCGGAGAGGCGCACGCTGCTTCGGACGCCGCTGCAGCAGCGCGCGCGGAGCTCGACGTGCAAGGGGAAGCTGCGGAGTGCGAGCGTCAGGAAAGGCTGGCACTGATGACCGCGGCGGCGGCGCTGCAGACTGAGGTTGTGACGGCGATCAGCCTGGCGCTCGCAAAAGCGGCTGAAGGCAATCTCGTCTATCGCTTGACCGATGCCTTCCCGCAGGATTTCGAGAGCCTCCGGACAGATTTCAACGCGGCCATGGAATCACTCCGCCTCGCTCTGGCGTCGGTTGATTCCGTAAGCCAAGGCATCCGGGGCAACATTCAGAACATCTCCGCCTCGGCTGACGATCTGGCGCTGCGGACGGAGCGGCAGGCGGCTTCCCTGGAGCAGACGGCGGCGGCGCTTCATGAGATTGGGGACGGGGCTCGCCATTCGGCGGAGATCGCCCGCGACGCGCAGACGATCGTCGAGACGGCAGCCTCCGATGCGCGGCAATCGGAGACCGTTGTCAGGGAGACGATCGCGGCCATGGACGCAATTCAGGCCTCATCCCGGCAGATCGACCAGATCGTCGTTCTGATCGATGAAATTGCCTTTCAGACGAACCTTCTTGCGCTCAATGCCGGGGTTGAGGCGGCGCGCGCCGGGGACGCCGGGCGTGGCTTCGCCGTGGTAGCGACTGAGGTGCGGGCGCTCGCACAGCGTTCCGCCGATGCCGCGAAGGAGATCAAGTCGCTCATTTCGGCATCGGGACGGCATGTGGAAGCGGGGGTTCGGCTGGTTGGCGACACCGGGCGGACATTAGGCCGGACCGCCGAACAAGTTGTGCAGTTGCAAGGCCTTCTTAGTCAACTTGCGTCTGCCGCGGGGCAGGAGGCGACCGCGCTTGCGAACATCGACATGGCGGTCGCTGAGATGGACAGCGTAACCCAGCGGAACGCTGCGATGGTCCAGGATACGAGCGTGACGGTGCAGGGGTTGAGCGCGGACGTCGAAGACCTCGTCGGCCATGTTGGCCGTTTCCGGACCGAAACTCCGCGCGCCGTGCCTGTCAAGGGCAGGCAGCCGAACCGCTCCGCACCGCAGCGTGTCACGGAGACCGCCTGAACTTATTTACGCCGTGATGATCCGCCGCGAAATTCAACCCGCGTGCGACTCCCGCTGCACCTCGAGTTCGAGCCAGCGCTCTTCCGCCTCGACAAGCTCGTTTTCGTTCCGGGCAAGTGCAGCACTGGTCGCCGCAAACTTCCTTGCGTCCTTCGCGTAGAGGTCAGGGTCCGCAAGCACGCGCCGCAGACGCGCGGCCTCCGCCTGCAAATCGGCGATCTGGCCCGGTAGCTTCTCCAGGGCATGACGGTCCTTGAAGCTCATTTTGCGAGCGGGCATCGGCGCCGCCTCCGGCTTCACGGCGGCGCGCGGACCGGCGGCGGCCGCACCACCTTGTGCAGGCCGTGCCGGCAGGTCGGATTGCCGCTGCGCCATCATGTCCGAATAGCCGCCAGCATACTCCGTCCAGCGGCCGTCGCCCTCGGCCGCCAATGTGGAGGTCACGACCCGGTCGAGAAAATCGCGGTCATGGCTGACCAGCAGCACGGTGCCGGCGTAGTCGGTCAGCATGTCCTGCAGCAGGTCCAGCGTCTCGAAATCGAGGTCATTGGTCGGTTCGTCGAGCACCAGCAGGTTCGAGGGCCGCGCCAGAGCGCAGGCGAGCAACAGCCGCCCGCGCTCCCCGCCCGAGAGCGTTCCGACGGGCGTTCGCGCCTGCTCGGGCTTGAACATGAAGTCCTTCATGTAGCCGATGACGTGGCGGCGCTCGGCGCCGACCTGCACCATGTCCCCATGACCGTCGGTCAGCGTCTCGGCGAGCGTCCGCGTCGGATCGAGCGCCGCCCGCTGCTGGTCCAGCGTCACCGTCTCGAGGTTGGTGCCGATGCGGATGGTGCCGCTATCGGGTGTCACCTGACCGGTCAGCAGTTTGAGCAGCGTTGTCTTTCCAGCGCCGTTGGGCCCGACGATCCCGAGCCGGTCGCCACGCAGCACCCGCAGGTCGAGGTTGCGCACGATCGGCCGGTCGTAGGATTTCGACACACCCTCGGCGACGAAGACCAGCTTGCCGGAGCCTTCCGCTTCGCTCGCCGCCATCCGGGTGCCGGTCGCGACCGTGTTCCGCTCGCGATGCCGCTGGCGAAGGGCCGCGAGTTCACCCACGCGCCGCACGTTGCGCTTGCGCCGGGCAGTCACGCCGTAGCGCATCCAATCCTCTTCGCGCGCAATCTGGCGGCCGAGCTTGTGGTGCTCCGCCTCTTCCTGCGCCATCACCTCCTCGCGCCAGTCCTCGTAGCCGTCGAAGCCCCGGTCGACGCGGCGTGTCATGCCGCGATCGAGCCAGATCAGCGAGCGCGACAGCGTGGTGAGCAGCCTGCGGTCATGGCTGATGAGCACCAATCCGGCGCGCAGCCGCCCGAGTTCGGCCTCCAGCCATTCGATGGCCGGGAGGTCCAGGTGGTTCGTTGGCTCGTCCAGCAGCAGCAGATCGGGCTGGGGGGCGAGCACGCGGGCGAGTGCCGCGCGGCGCCCTTCGCCGCCCGATAGGCTGGCAGGGTTTTCCTCGCCCGAGAGGCCGAGTTCGGAGAGCAGGCTGATGGCCCGGTAGGGGTCGTCGCCGGGGCCCATTCCGGCTTCGACGTAGTCGAGGGTGGTCGCGAACCCGGAGAGGTCCGGCTCCTGCGGGAGGTAGCGGATGGTGGCCCCGGGCTGCATGAAGCGGGTGCCGCCATCGGGCTGCATGAGCCCGGCGGCGATCTTGAGCAGGGTCGACTTGCCGGAGCCGTTACGGCCGATCAGGCAGATGCGGTCGCCCGCGCCGACGCCGATCTCAGCTCCGTCCAGCAGCGCGGTGCTGCCGAGGTTGATGTGGATATCCTGAAGCATGAGCAGAGGAGGTGCCATGGCGCCTTGTCGCCGATCGGGCGGGCTTGCCGCAAGGCACGCATTGCGGCCGCTCAGGTTACGGGACGCTTGCTTGACAGCCTGGACCCTTTCCGCGACATCCGCCGGGCGTCTCGAGAGGTTCAAGCAGTCCTATGGCTCAGCGTAAACCCGGCGGCTGGGGTGACAGCCTCAAGACGGTGATCTACGCCGCCCTGATCGCCATCTTCATCCGCACTTTCCTGTATGAGCCGTTCAACATTCCCTCGGGCAGCATGATCCCCACGCTACTGGTGGGCGATTACCTCTTTGTCTCGAAATTCAGTTACGGCTACTCGAACTACTCGTTTCCGCTGTCGCCGAACCTCTTTCAGGGCCGCATCTTCGGCAGCCTGCCCAAGCGCGGCGATGTCGCGGTCTTCCGGCTGCCGCGCGACCCCAGCATCGACTACATCAAGCGCATCGTCGGCCTGCCCGGCGACAGCATTCAGATGCAGAACGGTCACCTCTTCATCAACGGCAAGGAGCTGCCGCGCACCCCGGACGGCAGCTATACGACCGAGGGAGACGATGACGGTCCGCCGATGGTGCTGAAGAAATACATCGAGACCATGCCCGACGGCCTGCAGCACCCGATCCTCAAAGCATCGGATGACGGGCCGCTCGACAACACCCAGGTTTATCACGTGCCACCAGGCTACGTTTTCGGCATGGGCGACAATCGCGACGACAGCCTCGACAGTCGTGTGCTGGATGCGGTGGGCTACATACCGGTCGCTAACCTGGTAGGGCACGCGGAGATCATCTTCTTCTCCATCGACGCGCGCTATCCTTGGTGGGAGGTGTGGGAATGGCCATTCGAGATCCGCTGGGACCGCATCCTCCACACGATCCATTGACCGCGGCCGCAGCCGGCACGCGACGCCCTCCCGGTGGTGCCGAGGCCGAGGGCGCCATCGCCGATGTGGAGGTCATCCTTGGCCACAAGTTCCGCGAACCTCGGCTGCTGCGGGAGGCGCTGACGCACCGCTCGGCCGCCGGCTCCGGCCGTCGTTCGAACGAGCGTCTGGAGTTTCTCGGGGATCGCGTTCTGGGCCTCACGGTCGCCGTCTGGCTCGTGGAGCAATACCCGCGGGAGGAGGAAGGCGCGCTCGGTCCCCGTCTGGCGCATCTTGTCTCTCAGCCGGTGCTGGCCCGGATCGCGGAGGAATTGGGTCTGTTTGCCTTGCTGTCGGTGCCGCCGGGTGAGACGCGGGCCGGGGTTCGCAGGCGGGCGTCGGTGCTCGCGGATACGATGGAGGCCTTGCTCGGCGCCATGTTCCTCGATGGCGGCCTTGAGCCTGTGCAGCGCTTTGTGCGCGCCCGCTTCGCCGCGACCATGATCGCCGAGGCGGATCCGCCGAAGGACCCCAAGACGGCCTTGCAGGAATGGGGGCAGGCGCGGGCTCTCGGCCTGCCGGTCTACGAGATCGCGTCGCGCGAGGGGCCATCGCATGAGCCCCATTTCGTCATCAGCGTCAGCCTGGGCGGAGAGATGACGCAGGGTGAGGGCGGCAATCGCCGGGCGGCGGAGCAGGCCGCGGCCCAGGCGTTGCTTGCCCGGTTGCAAGCGGGGCTCAAGGCGAGGATGAAGGGGCGATGAGCGACACCCCGACTGACGCGCCCCGCTGCGGCTTCGTCGCCATCATCGGCGCCCCGAATGCCGGCAAATCGACCTTGCTCAACCGCATCGCCGGCACGAAGCTCTCGATCGTCAGCCCCAAGGCGCAGACGACCCGGTTCCGCATCATGGGCATCCTCATGCGCGGGCCTGCGCAAATACTGCTGGTGGATACGCCCGGCATCTTTCAGCCCAAGCGCCGGCTGGACCGCGCGATGGTGGCGGCGGCCTGGACCGGCATGCAGGATGCCGATCTCACGGTGCTGCTGGTGGATGCCAAGGCCGGCCTGTCCGAGTTGACCAAGGGGATCATCGACCGGCTGGCAAAGGCCGACCGGGAGGTTTGGCTGGTCTTGAACAAGACCGACCTGGTCGAGCCGGCGAAGCTGCTGCCGCTTATCGCGGCGATCAACGAGCGGTTGACGTGCAGCGAGACCTTCATGGTCAGCGCGACGACAGGCGAAGGCGTGGCCGAACTACGGGACGCGCTGGCGCGGTCGATGCCGGAAGGGCCGCACCTCTATCCGGAGGAGGACCTCACCGACCTGCCGGACCGTTTGCTCGCCGCCGAGATCGTGCGCGAGCAGATCTTGCTGCAGACGCACCAGGAAGTGCCGCACGAGACGACTGTGGAGACGGAGAGCTTCACCGAGCGGAAAGATGGATCGGTGCGGATCGACGCCACGATCACTGTTTCGCGGCCCGGCCACAAGGCGATCCTGATCGGGGCTGGCGGCGCGCGAATCAAGGAGATCGGGGCGAAGGCGCGTTTGGAGCTGACGAAGCTTTTCGACCGCAAGGTGCACTTGTTCCTGACGGTGAAGGAGCGCGCGGGCTGGGACGAGAAGACGCAGCATCTGCGCGCCCTGGGGCTGGATGGTTGAGCCCGCAGCCGCCGGAACGCCTCCGCTTGTGATCCCATCATCCCCTGACGTGAGGCGCCGATGAGCCGCATCGCCTACGTGAATGGCCGCTACCTCCCACTGGCCGCCGCGCAGGTGCGCGTCGAGGATCGCGGATTCCAGTTCGGCGACGGCGTCTACGAAGTCGTCCACCTCCATCGCGGCCGCTTCACCGACGAGGACAAGCACCTCAACCGGCTCGGCCGGTCGCTCGGCGAGTTGCGCATCCCCTGGCCGCTCAGCCGCGCGGCGCTCGGCGGCATCATCCGCGAAGTCGTGGCGCGCAACCGGCTGCATGCGAACGGCCTCGTCTATATCCAGGTGACGCGCGGCGCGGCGCGGCGCGATCACGTCTTTCCGGCGGCCACCACCCGGCCGACGCTCGTCGTCACCGCCCGCACTCTGGCGCCATATCCCCGCGATGTGGATGCCTGGGCCACCACCATCATCACAGGCCCTGACCAGCGCTGGGACCGCTGCGACATCAAGACCGTCAACCTGTTGCCGAACGTGCTCGCCAAGCAGGCTGCGCGCGAGGCTGGTGCCTTCGAGACGGCCATGGTCGACGGCGACGGGATGATCACGGAATGCGCCTCATCCAACCTCTGGATCGTCGACGAGCGCGGCCAGCTTCGCACCCGCCCGCTGGGGCACGAGATCCTGCCCGGATGCACGCGTGCGGCGCTCGCAGAATTGCTCGCCGGGGAGCGGGTCACGCTTTCCGAGACAGCGTTCAGCCTGGAGGAGCTGCGCCGCGCGCGCGAAGTGTTTCTGACCAGCGCCACGAGCTTCGTCCGCCCGGTGATCCGCGTGGACGGCACCCCGGTCGAGGATGGTAAGGTCGGCCCGATTACCCGTCGGCTCTTCGCCGCCTTCGCGCGCCATGTGCAGGGAGGCCTGTCCAACGCGGCCTGAACCTAGGAAGCGCTTCTTTTCGAGCCCAAGTCGGGCACAAAGGAGCTAAACTTCCGTCCGCTAAAGAGGAATACAGCCATGTCCGACAACCGCCGCTCGGTCATCCTCCGCAGCCGCCCGAAGGGGCCGCCGACGATCGACAACTTCTCCCTGGAGACGGAGCCCGTCCCGCAGCCCGCCGAAGGGGAGGTGCTGACCCGGACGCTCTGGCTGTCACTCGACCCATACATGCGCGGCAGGATGAGCGACCGCGCCTCCTATGTCCCGCCGACGGAGATCGGCGCGCCGATGATGGGAGAAACGGTCGGCGAGGTCATCGAATCCCGGGACCCTCGTTTCAGCCCCGGCGAGGTCGTGCTCGGCGCCTTCGGCTGGCAGAGCCACATCGTGACGCCCGCTGACCGGCTGGTGCCGCTGCCCAAGGGCGCGCCCTATTCGGCCTATCTCGGCGTGCTGGGCATGCCGGGCACGACCGCCTACTCGGCGATGAAGGACATCGGCCAGCCGAAGGCCGGTGAGACGGTGGTGATTTCGGCGGCCTCCGGCGCGGTCGGATCGGTCGCCGGACAGTTGGCGAAGCGGGCGGGGGCGCGGGTCGTCGGCGTCGCCGGCAATTCCGACAAATGCATGTTCGTGCAGGAGTCGCTCGGCTTCGACGACTGCATCGACCACCGCGCGGTCATGGACCTCGATGCCGCGCTGCAGGATGCCTGCCCCGACGGCATCGACATCTATTTCGAGAACGTCGGCGGCGATCTCCAGCAGGCGGTGTTTCCGCGCCTCAACACCTTCGGGCGCGTCATCATGTGCGGCATGGTCGCCGAGTATAACGACACCAAGCCGCGTCCCGGCCCGAACCTCATGTCGGTCGTCCGCAAGCGGTTGAAGATCGAGGGTCTCATCGTCACGGACAAGCCCGAGCGCTTCGCTGAATGGCGGGAGCTGGCGGCGCCCTGGGTCGCCGATGGAACCTTGGCCTACCGGGAGCATGTCGTGGATGGGCTGGAGAATGCGCCCGGAGCGTTCATCGACCTGCTGCGCGGCCATAACTTCGGCAAGCTGGTCATCCGCGTCGGCGAACTCACGAGAGGACAATAAAGCCATGAGCGGCGATCTCAGCCCGCAGGCCATGCTTCCGCAGGATCGGGCCAAGCAGGCGGCGGCGGACGCGGCGGCGGCCATCGTCGAGGACGGGATGCTGGTGGGCCTCGGTTCCGGCACGACGCTGCGGCGCTTCGTGCGCAGCCTCGGGCTACGGGTCGGGCAGGGGCTCAGGATCACCGGCGTCCCGACATCGGAATCGACACGGGCACTGGCAGTCGAACTCGGCATCTCCGTCGCCGACCTCAACGACGTGAGCGAGCTGGACCTTGTGCTGGACGGCGCCGACGAGATCGATCCGCAGGGCCAGATGATCAAGGGCGGCGGCGGCAATCTGCTGTGGGAGAAGATCGTCGCGACTGCCGGGCAGCGCTTCGTGGCCGTCATCGACGAGAGCAAGCCCGTCGCGCATCTGGGCAAGTTTCCATTGCCGGTGGAGGTGGTGCGCTTCGGCTGGCGCTCCACCGAGCGGCAGATCCGCGGCCTCTTTGTCGAAAGCGGCTTCCTGGAGCCGGCGATGACGCTGCGCGGCGGCGAGGCCTCGCCATTCGTCACGGATGGCGGCCACTACATCCTGGACTGCGCGCTCGGCGAGATCACGCACCCGGAGCCGCTGGCGATTGCGCTGGACCGCATTGCGGGCGTCGTCGAGAACGGGTTGTTCATCGACATCGCGCGGTCTGCCATCATCGGCAAGCCCGACGGAACGGTCGAGACGGTCACCTACGACTGACGAAGTCGATGAAGGCGCGCAGCGGCGCGGGCAGGTAGCGGCGGCCCGGGTAATAGAGGAACGGCCCTGAGAAACTCGGCCACCAGGGCTCGAGCACCGGCTCCAGCGCGCCGCTGTCGAGATAGGGGCGCAGCCAGTCCTCAAACAACTCGATGATGCCGCTGCCGGCGACCGCCGCATCGACCACGAGTTCGGTGGCCGAGCCCACGCTGACGATCAGCGGGCCGCCCGGCTCCACTTTCACCACCTCGCCATCGCGCTCGTATTCCCAGACGAGCATCGCCCCGCTGGAGAACCGCCCGCGCAGGCAGGCGTGGCCGAGGAGGTCGCGCGGATGATCGGGCCGCCCACGCCGGTCGAGATAGGCGGGCGCGGCGGCTGTGGCGAACCGTTGCATCCGCGGCCCGATCGGGACGGCGATCATGTCCTGCTCCAGCCGCTCGTCGTAGCGGATGCCGGCATCGCAGCCCGCCGCCAGGATGTCGACGAAGCTATCCTCGGCCACGACCTCCAGAATGATATCGGGGTAGGCTGCCAGGAAAGGCGGCACGATGCGCGGCAGGAGGAGCCTCGCCGCGCTCACCGGCACGTTCAGCCGCAGCGTGCCCGCCGGCCGGTCACGGAAGCCGTTCACCACGTCGAGCGCCGCCTCGACCTCGCCGAGCGCCGGACCGAGCCGTTCGAGCAGGCGCGCGCCGGCTTCCGTGGGCGCCACGCTGCGGGTCGTGCGGTTGAGCAGCCTGACGCCAAGCCGCGCTTCGAGCCTGCGGACGGCCTCGCTTAGGCCTGAGGCACTGCCGTTGGTGAGGCGCGCGGCGTCCCGGAAGCCGCCGGCTCGGGCTACGGCCACGAAGGCCGTCAGGTCACTGAGCTCGGCCGTCATTGTTCGACACCCCGCACAACCTGTGCCGACCTATCCGGATTATCATACGGTCCGGCTGCGATTACAAATGCGTCCATCAACAGGAGACGCATGATGAGCGACATCAGCAAAGCCGGCACCTTCACACTCAGCGACCGCCGCGTGAACCGCCTTGGCTACGGCGCCATGCAGTTGGCCGGGCCGGGCGTGTTCGGTCCGCCGAAGGACCGCGAGGCCGCGCTCGCCGTGCTGCGGGAAGCGGTCGCGAGCGGCGTCGACCACATCGACACCAGCGACTTCTACGGGCCGCATGTCACAAACCAGATCATCCGGGAGGCGCTGCATCCCTATCCGGACGATCTGGTCATCGTCACGAAGGTTTCGGCGCGGCGCGGGGCGGACGGCTCATGGCTGCCGGCGATGTCGCCCGAGGAACTGACGGCGGCGGTGCACGACAATCTTCGCAACCTCGGTCTCGACGTGTTGGAGGTCGTCAACCTGCGCAGCATGCTGGATGTCCACGGTCCGAAGGAAGGTTCGCTGGAGGCGCCGCTGACCGTTCTCGCCGAGTTGCAGCATCAGGGCCTGATCCGGCACATCGGATTGAGCAACGTGACCTCGAAGCAGGTCGCGGACGGACGCCGCATCACCGAGATCGTCTGCGTGCAGAACGCCTACAATCTCGCGCACCGGGCCGACGAGGCGCTGATCGACGAGCTTGCCGCGAGCGGCACCCCCTATGTCCCGTTCTTCCCGCTGGGCGGCTTCACGCCCTTGCAGTCGACCGCGCTGTCGGAGGTCGCAGCCGGGCTGGGTGCGACGCCGATGCAGGTGGCACTGGCTTGGTTGTTGCAGCGCGCACCCAATATCCTTCTCATTCCCGGCACGTCCTCGTTGGGGCATCTGGAGGAGAATCTGGCCGCGGCCGATCTGGTTCTGCCGGATGAGGCGGTGGCTGTTCTGGACAGGATCGCGGAGTGACAGATGGCGGACGGCTTTAATCTTGGTCGGTTCGAGGCGGCGCAGGCGCCGGTGATCACGCAGGTGATGCGGGAGTTGCGGGCGGGCGACAAGCGCAGCCATTGGATGTGGTTCGTGTTTCCGCAGCTTGCGGGGCTGGGACACAGCCCGATGGCGCAGCGCTACGCCATCTCGTCGCTCGATGAGGCGCGGGCTTATCTCGCGCATTCCGTTCTCGGGCCTCATCTCGTCGAGTGCACGGGGCTGGTCAATGCCGTCGAAGGTCGCTCGGTCCATGCGATCTTCGGCAGCCCTGACGACATGAAGTTCCGTTCGTCGATGACGCTGTTCGCGCGGGCGGCGCCGGATGAGCCGGTCTTCCGCACGGCGCTCGATCGCTACTTCGGCGGCGGGGAAGATCCGAGGACGGTCGAGCTACTCGGCGCGGGCTAGCCGCCGCGCGGTAACTTCGATCTCGATCTTCATGCGCGGATCGGCGAGCCCGGCTGCGATCATGGTCGCGGCCGGCCGCACGTTTCCGAACGCGCGTTGCAGCGCCGGCCAGCAGGCCGGGAAATCCTCTGCCCTGGGCAGGATATAACGCACGCGTAAGACGTCGGCGAAGGAACTGCCGGCTTCGGCCAGCGCGGCGGCGATATTCGTGAGGGTTTGCTCCGCCTGCTCCGCCACATCCTCCGATATGGCCATCGTGGCATAGTCGAAGCCGGTCGTGCCGGAGACGAAGATCCAGTCCCCGTCCACCACGGCGCGCGAGTAGCCGATATCGGCCTCGAAGCGGGAGCCGGACGAAATAAGGCTGCGCATTCAAACCTCTCTCTCAAACTTTGCTCAGCGAATAGGAGCTGACGCGCATTTTATGACTGTGCGCGTAGTCCGAAAAGATGATGGTGCAAGCGATATTCCGTTACGGAATGTTGTTGCGGACGCTTCGGAAGAAGACCCAGTGTGAGCGGCGATGGAGTTTCGCTCGACAGGAACACAAGCTAAATCATTTCATGTGTTGTAGTCTATGGTTTAGGTTACGCTGCACCGTCTAGCTTGATCCGAACAACACGTTCCCCACGCCGGCGCAAGCTCAACACCGAGAGCAAGCTCAATGGACAATGTGATCGATAGCCGGTCAGCCGGGATCAGAACTGGCCGCTTCAATTCCATCCAGGTTCTGCGGGCGCTCGCCGCCGTTTCCGTCGTGCTGTTCCACTCCAGTGTCTTCGGCATCGGGTACAGCGGCGTCGACATATTCTTCGTCATTTCCGGCTTCATCATGGGCACCATCGGCGTCAATGAACGGCCGGCGGTCTTCGTCACTAATCGCCTTATCCGGATCGTTCCGCTCTATTGGGCGGTCACGCTCGCGATCTGCGTGTTGTCATTCATTCCCGGAGCGTTCAAGACTTTCACGTTCGACGTCCAAACCCTGACGAAATCGTTGCTGTTCGTCCCGTATTACGACCAGACCGGCCACATCTGGCCGCTGATAGTTCCTGGGTGGTCGCTCAATTACGAACTTTTCTTCTATGTCATCTTCGCGGTCGGATTGTGTTTCCGACGCGCTATCTCCTTCACCATACCCGTCATGGTTGTTCTGGTCCTCGCGGGGGCGCTGCTGCCGTCGGAAAGTCCGCTGGTCCACACCTACACCAACGCCTTACTGCTCGAATTTGCGGCCGGATTGGCTCTGGCCCAATTCCAGCTCATCAAGGGGCTCTGGCTCGGCCTCGCCTTGCTAGCAGCGGGCATCGCCCTCTTCGTTCACGCGGGCTTCGCCCAGCATAGCGATGTCGAAGGGTTCTCAAGGCTGATGATCTTCGGGGTGCCCGCGATCCTGGTTGTCGCGGGTGCTCTCTTTGTTGAGCGGGCAGGCTACTGGCCCCGCATGAAACCTCTTGAAGCAATCGGCGACGCGTCCTACTCGCTCTACCTTCTGCATGGATTTGCCGTGGCGTTCTTCCACAAGTTCCTTCATCTGCCGACGCCTCAGATGGCAGTCGTCATCGTCGTATCCAGCCTCATCGGCGCCTTGCTGAGCTACCGGTATTTCGAGCGTCCGGTCGCTCGCCTGCTGCGAACCACCATTGGCCGCAGAACGGCGCTAGGGCCCCGGTTGGCAACCGGGTAATGATCCGCCCCGGGCATCGTTACCGAAGTTCGCGGCCCATGCGGCGGCCTCTTTCGGCTTGCCAGCGGAGCCAACCGGAGTGAAGGCATAGGATCCGCCGCCGTTGTCGTCCCAGATGGAGACGAACGCGACCGGCACCTTGGATGTCTTGAGGACGCTGGCTTCCCACGCCGGAAAGTATGGATTGTCCGAAAGGCCCGCGTTGATTTCCGCGCCATCGCCGCCGGCGCCCGTTTCAGGCACGGCAACCGGCAGGTTCTGTTCCTCGGCAAACGCGATCAGCCCGGGCAGGCTGAGGGCCACGCCGCCACTGCTGTCGGCGATCGCAGCCGTCGCGGCCGGGTTGGAGTAGAAGTGGCAAAGGTTGATGGGGTTCGACGAGAACTGCGTCACGCTGCGGTCGTAGATCGCATGGGTCGCGTTATAGGCCTGCCCGTTGGCAGCCCAGTCGTAGAGGGAGTCCGGAGTAACCTCGCCGTAGATATCGCCGCCGATGATATCCACGTACTGCTTGCCCGGCCACAGTGTTTTGGTTGCGTTTCCGGCCGGAGTGCCGTTCACGAGGCCGGGGTTCCAGATGATCTTGAGATTGACGCCGTCAGCCGCCGCCGCCGCATGCATGGTCTTGTAGATGTGACGGAACGCCGTGATCCATAGTCTCTGCAGGGCCGCATCGCCACCGACGAAGCCGGGCGTCGACGTCAGGTTCATTTCGACGCCAGGACGCCAGTACTGCGTCGGATAGCCGTCGTTCTTCCAATCCTGCACCATGCCCTGGAGCATGCCGTCGTAGGCGCCATCGGCATAATTCCTCAGGAGGTGGGCTGTGGTGGGCGCACCCGGGTTGGTCGATCCCATCGGCAGCGCAATCAACGGTATGATCGGGTTGCTGGGGGTGTTCGTCCACCCTTCGGTGTGCTGGAACTGCGATGCCGAGTAGCTGCTGTTGCCCCGCCAATCGGATGGCACCTGCGTATAGTCGATGAAGTCGTTCAAGATCGTTGCGTGGGCGCCCATCAACGTGTCGAAGTCCTGCAGATTGGCCTGACTGCCGGGGTCGTTGGGTTCGTCGGGGAAGACGCCGAGCGGCCAAGGGGTTGCGGCCGACGCGCTGCACGCGAAGCCCGCGAACAGAGCAGCTGTCAACATTGCTCGCTTCATCGCCGGATAGCGCAACCCATCCTCCTGCCTTCTGTTAACGCCCATCGGCGACGAGCGGGTCCTCGGGCCAGTTGTGCTTCGGGTACCGGCCGCGCATGTCCCGCCGCGCGTCCGCCCATGCGCCACGCCAAAACCCGCCAATATCCGCCGTGATAGCGATCGGCCGCCCGGCCGGCGACAGCAGCGAAAGGCGTAATGCTATGCGCCCTCCCGCCAGCCTCGGCGTCTCCGCCAATCCGTAGAAGTATTGAGCCCGTGCCGAAGCAATCGGCACCGGCTGAGCATAATCCACCGGCGCACGCCCTCCCGGCAAGGCCAGATGCGTGGGCAACTCGCGGTCCAGGCGAGACCGCAGGCTCCACTCCAGCCGGTCCAGTAGCAGCGCGCTGAGGTCGAGCCGGGCAAGATCGCCAAGCCGCGTCAGCCCATGCAGATGCGGCTCCAGCCACTCCGTCAGTGTCGCCAGCACGGCCGCGTCGTCGCTCGCCGGCCATAGGTCGGGCTCGAGCCCATGCATCAGCACCAGCCGCGCCTGAACGCTGCGAGCAGCCTCGGTCCAGGGCAGGCGGCTCGGGTCGCGCGTCACCGCGTCCAGCAACGCGGCTGCGGCCTCGGCGGCGTCGGGTGGCCCCGACCGGTCCTCCAGCACCAGCGCGCCAAGCCGGCGCCGGCGGCGCGCGTGGATGCTGCCCGTCACCGGGTCCAGTGTCGTCTCCACCGTCTCGGTCACCCGCCGCGCGAGGCCCGGCGGCAGCGATGTGGGGTCGAGCACCGCCGCCATGCGGATGCGGGCCGATGTCTTCATCTCGAGCGCGGCCACCGCCAGCAGCGAGGCGCGGGCCAGCGGGTCGTTCGCCGGCAGCTTGGCGCCGCCGCCGCCGGAAAGCCGGAAACTGCCCGGCTCGCCGCGTCCCTGCGCCAACCGGTCCGGGAAAGCGGCGGCGATCAGCGGCGCCGGATCGCCACTTGGCCTGATCTCGCCACGCAACCCCAGTCGGCCGCGATACTGCCGCGCCGCCTGCCGGATGCGATGCACCGCGCCGCGATCCGCCTGCGCCGAGCCCGCATCAGCCAGCGCCTCGAGCCGCAGCGTAATATCCGCGGGCGCCTCGGGCCCCGCGCGCAGCGGGTCGCGCTCCTCCAATAGCGCCGCCAGATCGCAGGCGAGTGCGGCTTCGGAGGGCGTCCTCGCCGCCAGCATCATGGCTGCAAGCCGGGGATGGGCGCCAAGCCTGCTCATCTGCTGACCGAACTCCGTAATCGCGCCGTCGTCGCCCAGCGCCTCCAGCTCGCCCAGCAGAGTTCGCCCAGCCGCGAGCGCGCCTGCCGGGGGAGGGTCGGGGAAGGGCAGGTCAGTGGGCGCCGTGCCCCAGGCGGCGCAATCCAGCACCAGCCCGGAGAGTTCCGCCTCGAGGATCTCCGGCCGGTCGAAGGGCCGCAAGCCGCGGTGCGTGGCCGTCGTCCACAGCCGGATGGCGAGCCCCGGCGCCTCGCGTCCGGCGCGGCCGGCGCGCTGGTCGGCCGCGGCCCGGCTGATGCGCTCCGTCGTCAGCCTCGTCAGCCCGGTGCTGGGGTCGAGGCGCGGCGTGCGGCGGTAGCCGCCGTCCACGACAATCCTGACGCCCGGAACGGTCAGCGAGGTTTCGGCGATGGAGGTCGCCAGCACCACGCGCCGCCGCTCGGCCGGGCGCAGCGCCAAATCCTGTGCCGCCGGCGGCAGGTCGCCATGCAGCGGCAGCACGAGCGCGTCGACGCCCGCCAGCGCCGCCTCCACCCGGCGGATCTCGCCCATGCCCGGCAGGAAGGCGAGCACGTCGCCCGGCGTCTCGGCCAACGCGGCGCGGATCGCGCGGGCCATCGCGTCGGGCAGGTCGCGGATATGGCCGAGGTCGCGCGGCTGGTGGCGCACCTCTACCGGGTAAATCCGGCCCGCGCTCTCGATCACCGGCGCGGGATTCGGCGCGCCCATCAGCGCGGAGAGCCGCGCGCCGTCGAGCGTCGCGGACATCGCCAGCAGCCGCAAGTCCGGCCGCAGCAGCTTCTGCGCGTCCAGGCAGAAGGCGAGCGCGAGGTCGGCCTCCAGCGAGCGCTCATGGATTTCGTCGAGGATGACGGCGGAAACGCCCTCCAACCCCGGGTCGGCCAGCAGCCGGCGCACGAGCAGCCCGGTCGTGACGACCTCGATTCGTGTCCGTGCCGAGACGGCGCTGTCGATGCGGGTTCGGAAACCGACGGTTTCGCCGACCGTCTCGCCGATGAGGCTCGCCATGCGGGTCGCAGCGGCACGGGCCGCGAGGCGCCGCGGCTCGAGCATGACGATGCGGCCCTTCGCCCAGCTGGCGTCGCGCCACAGCGCGAGCGGCACCAGGGTGGTTTTGCCGGCGCCGGGCGGCGCGACCAGCACGGCGTTGGGGTGGTCCTCCATCGCCGCGAGAAGCCGGGGCAGTGCTTCGGCTACCGGAAGCTGCCCCATCGGGCTCTCCTGCGGCACAACGATGACCGGTATCTCCATGTTGCCGTCGGTCGGGATGGAACGAGCCTCCTTAAGGAAGTAGGGTGCCTGCCATGACATATCCCGGCGCTCCCAGGAAATCGCTGCGGGCAGTCCTGGCCCTCCTTGCGCTCGTCGCGGCCGGCTTCTTGGGCCGGCAAGGCCTGTGTCCTCAGGCGCAGGCGGCGCAGAGCTTGGTCGCCTCGACGCTGAACGTCGATGTGAGCCTGCTGTCGGACGTGGATCGTGTCGCCCCCGGCCAGCCCTTCCGCATCGGCTTGCTGTTCGGTTTGGGTAACGGCTGGCACATCTACTGGACCAATCCCGGCGATGCCGGGGCGGCGCCGACGCTCGACGTAGCGCTTCCTCAGGGCGGAAGGGCGGGCGCGCTTCAATGGCCGATCCCGAAGGTCATGATCGACGGGTCGATCACGAGCTACGGTTACTCCCGCAAGACGGCGCCGGTGCTGCTGCCGCTGACCGTTACCCCGCCAAAGACGCTGCTGACGGCCTCGACCTATACCGTCACGGCGACTGCCACCTGGCTCGTCTGCAAGGATATCTGCGTGCCCGGCTCCGCCAACTTCAGACTGGCGCTGCCCGTTGCGGACAAACCCGTTCCCAGTCCGCAGGCGACGCTGTTCGCGGCGGTCGATCGCCGCATGCCGACTGCGGCTCGTTGGCAGGCCTGGGTCGAGCCCGATGGCACCCTCAGCGTCGACGACACGGGTGTATCGCGCTCCTCCGACCTCGCGACCGCCTATTTCTTTCCGCTTCAGCCGGGCGTGATCAATCAGGATTTCGATCAGCCGCTGAAGGTTCGTCACGGCCGGGTGGTGCTCGGGCTGAAGCCGGGTTCTGACTTCAGCCAAGCCCAGCCGCTTACCGGGCTGCTCGCTTTGACGATGGCCGATGGAGACGAGGCCGCGGCGATAATCTCCGCACGGCCCGGCGTCCCGCCGCCGCTGGGTCCTGTCGGTTCGCGGCTCAGCATCGTGATCGCGATCGTGACATCGTCCGGGTTTCTGGCCCTTCTGGGTGGCGCCTTTCTAGGCGGCCTCATCCTCAACCTGATGCCGTGCGTCTTTCCGGTGCTGGCCATGAAGGCGGCGCATCTCGTTCGGCTCTCTGGTGGCAAAGCGGGTTCCGCACGGCGCAGCGGGCTCGCTTACGGCGCCGGCGTGCTGCTGAGCTTCCTGGCGCTCGGCGGCGTGTTGCTCGCTCTGCGCGAGGGCGGCCGGCTCGCCGGCTGGGGCTTCCAGTTCCAGTCCCCGCTATTCGTGCTGGCGATGATCTGGCTGCTCTTCGCCGTGGGGCTGAGCTTCTCCGGCGTGCTGGTGATCGGGGGCCGCTGGGCCGGTGCCGGGCAAAGCCTTGCAGCGCGCGGCGGCGTGGCCGGCAGCTTCTTCACAGGGGTTTTGGCGGCGGTGGTCGCCACCCCGTGCACCGCGCCCTTCATGGGCGCCGCCGTGGCGGCCGCTCTGGCTGGGCCGCCGATCCCCGGCATCATGATCTTCCTGGCCCTCGGGCTCGGCCTCGCGCTGCCGCTGGTGGTCATCAGCCTCATCCCCAACCTGGCGCGGATCGTCCCCCGGCCCGGAGCATGGATGGACATCCTCCACCAGGCGCTCGCCTTTCCCGTCTATGCCAGCGTGCTGTGGCTGGTCTGGGTCGCCAGCCGGGAGGGGGGCTCCGATCTGCTGCTGGCCGCGGGCTCCGGCCTTCTGCTGATCGCCTTCGCCGCATGGCTCGGGCGTCTCGGGGGCCGGGTCGCGCCGATCGTCGCGCTGCTTGCCGTCATCGCCTTGATCCCCGTGCTCTGGGGCGCGCACAGCGCCCGGCCCGATACGGCGCAGAAGGTCGCCAATGGCGGCGAGCCATTCACGACTGCGCGGCTGGCCGATCTCAGGGCCGCGGGCAAGCCGGCCTTTGTCGATCTCACGGCGGCCTGGTGCGTGACCTGCCTGTTGAACGAGCGCGTGGCGCTGGATCAGGCTGCGGTACAGGCGGGCTTCAAGCGCGCGGGCGTGACCTACCTCGTCGGCGACTGGACGCGGGGGGACCCGGACATCACCACCTACCTCAGGGACAACAGGAGGGACGGCGTGCCGCTCTATGTCTTCTACCCGGCGGGGGGCGGGCCGCCGGTGACGCTACCGCAACTGCTGACGCCTGCTCTGGTGCTGAGCACGATCGACAGGTCACCCGGTTAGAGAAACTGGAGCGGGTAGCGGGAATCGAACCCGCGCATTCAGCTTGGGAAGCTGACGAGCTACCATTACACCATACCCGCCCATGGGTGGCGTGCTCTTCCTCCCTCATATCGCCATCCGCGGCGTTTGAGAAGCGCCCTCCCGCTCCGGGCCCGGGCGGTTGACGGCGGCGGGCACGCAGTCCTATGCAGGGTCATGGCACGGCGTGCCCCTCGTGATTTGTCCGGCCGGATTGCGGCGAGGTGAAAGAAACGCGCTAAAGAGGCCAGTGGAGACGTGCGAGCCTCCACTGCATCCACGGCCGGGTTTCTCCATGAGAGGCCCTTTGCCATGACCGACACCCCGAGATCCCTCCGCCCCGCCAGTCTGCTCGTCCATGGCGGCACCATGCGGAGCGAGTTTGGCGAAACCAGCGAGGCGCTCTTCCTCTCCTCCGGCTTCGTCTATGACAGCGCCGAACAGGCCGAGCAGACCTTCCTCGGCGAGGTCCAGCACTTCCAGTACTCCCGCTTCGGCAACCCGACCGTCCAGATGCTGGAGAACCGGCTGGCTTTGCTGGAGGGTGCGGAGGCCTGCCGCGCTACCGCCACCGGCATGGCGGCGGTCTCCTCCACGATGCTCTCCCACCTGAAGGCAGGCGACCGGGTCGTGGCCGCCCGCGCGCTCTTCGGCTCCTGTCACTG
This sequence comes from Acidisoma sp., assembly GCF_965199065.1. Lineage (NCBI taxonomy): Bacteria > Pseudomonadati > Pseudomonadota > Alphaproteobacteria > Acetobacterales > Acidocellaceae > Acidisoma > Acidisoma sp. The sequence goes on from NZ_CBDAQN010000001.1 coordinate 303,765, forward strand.
GATCGTCTCGACGCTTTTGCCCCGCTACGGCATCGAGACCGTGTTCGTCGAAGGCGCCGATCTCGGCCAGTGGGAGCAGGCGCTTGCTACCCCGACGCAGCTCGTGCTCGTCGAAAGCCCGTCGAACCCGATGCTGGAGATCGTCGATCTGCAGGCGGTGGCCGATCTCGCCCATGCCTCCGGCGCCATCGTCGTCGTCGACAACGTCTTCGCGACCCCGCTGCTGCAGCACCCGTTCAAGCTCGGCGCCGATGTCGTGGTCTATTCCTGCACCAAGCATATCGACGGGCAGGGCAGGGTCCTCGGCGGCGCCGTCCTCGGCCGTAAGAAATGGGTCGAGGAGGTGTTGCAGCCCTTCACCCGCAACACCGGCCCGGCCATGTCGCCCTTCAATGCCTGGCTGCTGCTCAAGGGGCTTGAGACGCTGAGCCTGCGCGTCGACGCCTCCTGCCGAAACGCCGAACAGGTCGCACAGTTTCTAGAGAGTCGCGCCGAGGTGGTGCGTGTCTGGTATCCGACGCTCGCCAGCCACCCGCAGCGCGATCTCGCGATGCGCCAGATGTCGGCTGGCGGCACGCTGGTGACCTTCGACCTTGGCAGCAAGGAGGCTGCGTTCCGCTTCCTCAATCGCCTCGGGCTGATCGCGATCTCGAACAACCTCGGCGATTCGAAATCCCTCATCACGCATCCGGCGACGACCACGCACATGCGTGTCGGTGCCGAGGAGCGGGCGCGCCTCGGGATCGGAGACGGCGTGGTCCGGCTCTCGGTCGGGCTGGAGGATCCGGCGGATTTGATCGAGGATCTGGGGCAGGCGTTGGACGCCGTCGCGCAGCGTCTGGCGGCGGAGTAGCCGCGCGGATGCAGATCAGGCCGGCGGACGAGGGCGATCACGACACGGTCTGGTCGATCATCGCGCCGATCATCGCGCAAGGCGAGGCTTACGCCCTCCCCCGCGACTGGTCGCGCGCGGAGGCGCTCGAGTATTGGTTTGGCGGGGAAAACAACGTCTTCCTGGCCGAGGCGGAGGGTGTCGCGCTCGGCGCCTTCTACCTCAAGCCGAACAAGCTCGGCGGCGGCGCGCACGTCGCCAATGCCGGCTATGCGACCGCCGTCAGCGCCCGTGGCCGGGGCGTCGCCCGCGCCATGGGCGAGCACAGCCTCGCGCAGGCCCGGGCGCTTGGTTTCCGGGCGATGCAGTTCAACTTCGTCATCAGCAGCAACACGCCCGCCGTGCACCTGTGGACGAGCCTGGGCTTCGAGACGCTCTGCCGCGTGCCCGAGGCCTTCGCCCATCCAACTCTTGGTTTTGTCGACGCGCTCGTCATGTACCGGCGGCTGTAGGCGCCGGCTTCAGCCATCCATTCGCCACCGCATCGGCGAAAACCGTCTCGGCGGCGGCCCATAAAACCGGCGAGCCGTGCGCGATCCGGCTCGTCAGGGCCCGCTCGCGACCCTCGTCGAAATCGTAGTCCGTCCAGGTGCCACCGCCGACGACGTGGTTGAGCAGGATCGGCTGCAGCCGGTCGCAGGCCTTGGCGAAGCGGGCATCCGGCGTTTCGGCGGCCTCGAACTCGTCCCAGATGGCACGCATCGCCGGCCCCTGGTCCGGCGGCAGCAGCCCGAACAGGATGTCGGCGGCGGCCTGCTCCCGCTCGGCCTGACCCACGGCCGCCGCCGCGTCATAGAGCGGCGTGTCTCCGGCTTCGATCTCGACCAGATCGTGCAGCAGGAGCATCTGCACGACGCGCCATACATCCACCGGCCCCACCGCATGCTCGGACAGCACCATCGCGAAGAGGGCAAGGTGCCAGGAGTGTTCGGCGGTATTTTCCCGGCGCGACCCGTCGGCGATGCGGTTGCCGCGAATGACCGTCTTGAGGCGGTCCGCCTCCATCAGGAAACGGAACTGGTCGGCCAGCCTGCCGCCGGTGCGGTCCAGCCACACGGTTGATTTCATCGCTCGCGACCTTCTTGCTGAAGCCTGTGGAACCCTGAATAATCGCCCATGGCTCTCGACGCGCCCCGGCTGATCGTTCCGCCCGCGCTGGCCGGCCTGGACCGCCATCACCGGGACCCTGTCGGTCGGCTGTTCGGACTTGAGCCGCCGCGCAGCGTCATCGACCCGTCGCTCAAGTTCCTGTTCGTCTGTTTCACCAACCGCTGCGGATCGAATTATCTTGCCCGGCTGATCGCCTCCACCGGCATTCTGAACGTGGCGGAGGAGGTGTTCAACGCGCCGGCGGTGGAGGAGCACGCCCTGCGCGAGGGGCTGCGGTCCCTGCACGACTACGTCAACTTCCTGGGCCGGCGGCTGACCATGAGCGGCTGGCTCACCGCCAAGCTCGGCATCGAGCAGCTGTTGATGCTGACCGAGGCCGGCATCCTCGACGCCATCATCGGGCGGACCAGCTTTCTCCTCATCGAGCGGCAGGACATCGCGGCGCAGGCGGTCTCGCGCCTCGTCGCCATGCAGAACAGCGCGTGGACCTCCCAGCACGTCCCGGTCATGCCGGACGACCAGCTCATCTACTCGCGGGCCGAGATCGACAAGCAGCGCGCGATCGTCACTTTCGACAACCAGGCATTTTACCGCTTTTTCGCCACCAACGGCCTGGCGCCCAAGCACCTCGCCTACGAGGCGGTGGTGCGGTCGCCCGAGCGGCATCTGGCGGAGATCGGCGCCTGGCTCGGTTTCGAGCGCTTCATCGGGGATGCGGCGGCGATCGGCATCCGCCGGCAGGAGAGCGCCCTCAAGCAGGCGTGGCTGGAGCGATACCGGCGCGGCGACTGAGCGTCACTTGCCGGGCGGCCAGCTATTGGCCTCGGGGAACTCCACGTCCCGATGCACGTGCACGGACATCAGGATGCCGAAGGCGAGCATCGCCGTGATCAGCACGGACCCGCCATAGGAGATCAGCGGCAACGGCACGCCGCCCACCGGGATCGCGCCCATCACCATGGCGATGTTGACGAACACGTAGAGGAACAGGTCGACGCTGATGCCGAGCGCCACCAGCCGCCCGAACTGGTGACGGCATCGGAGTGCTATGAGCATGCCGCCCAGCACGATCAGCAGCAGCAGGAACAGCACGGACAGGCTGCCGACGAGCCCGAACTGCTCGGCGATGAGGTCGAAGATGAAGTCCGTCTGCTTCTCGGGCAGGAAGTCGAGGTTGCCCTGGCTGCCGTTGAGGAAGCCGCGCCCCAGCATGCCGCCCGACCCGAGCGCGATCTTCGACTGGATGATGTTGTAGCCGGTGCCGAGCGGATCGCGTTCCGGATGCATGAAGGTGATGATGCGTTGGCGCTGGTAGTCGTGCAGATGGTTGTAGGCGATCGGCAGCGCCGCGCCGAGCGCGCCTATGATGAGGACGAACTTCCACCAGCGCACCCCGGCGGCGAGGAAGATCGACGCGCCGATGGTGCCGGTGATGACCGCCGTCCCGAGGTTCGGTTCCTTGAGGATCAGCGCCACCGGCAGCAGCACCGCGAGCGTGGGCGGCACCAGGAACAGCACCTTGCCAACGCGCTCGTAGCTCGCCCGGTGGAACCAGTGGGCGAGGGCCAGCGCCAGGAAAATCTTCATGAGTTCGCTGGGCTGCAGCTGGAAGCCGCCGATGGCGATCCATCGTTGGGCCCCTTTGCCGACATGGCCGTACCGGGCCACGATGAGCAGCAGCACGATGCCGAGCGCGTAGAGCCACCACGACCATTTGGCGATGATGCGGATGTCGGTCATGGCGAGCGCGATCATCAGCACCAGCCCGATGAAGAAGCGGACGAGTTGCTTTTGGGCGTAGGGCTGGGGCGAGCCGCCCGCCGCCGTATAGAGGGCGACGTAGCCGACGGCGGCGAGGCAGCAGATCAGCAGCAGATAGAACCAGTTCGTCTGCCAGACCTTGCCCGCGATGCCGAGCGAGCCCTCCCGCCACAGCCGGCGCTCCATCATGCCCGGTACCTCACGCCCGATACCTCATGAGCTATGGATCGGCGGCGGTGTCACGACCGGCGTCAGCGGCGCGTCCCGCCCCGCCGGGTCGAGCGTCAGCGCACTCGTCATGATGTCGCGCGCGATCGGGCCGGCCACGTCGGCGCCGGCGTTGCCGTGCTCCACCACCACCGCCACCGCATAGCGCGGCGCGTCGAAGGGCGCGAAGCCCATGAAGAGGGCGTGCGGCCGCAGAGCCCACGGCAGGTTCATGGAGTTGAAGCCGCGTTCGCGCGCAGCCCGCCCGATGCGGATGACCTGGGCGCTGCCTGTCTTGCCCGCCATCTGCACCCCCGGGAGGTTGAGACGGGCGGCCGGCGCGGTGCCTCCAGGCGCGTTCACGACGTCCCACATGCCCTCGCGGACGAGCGACAGATAATGTGGCGAGAGGCTCATCTCCGGCCAGTCGGCGGCTACCGCACCGTTTTGGAGAACGGCGTCGCGATGGCGGGCGACGTGTGGCCCGACGGCCACCCCGGTAGCGACACGGGAGCAGAGCGTGGCCAGCGACAAGGGCGTCGCCAGAATGAAGCCCTGACCGATGCCGCTGATGACGGTGTCGCCCAGCTCCCAGCGCTTGCCCGCGCGCTCGCGCCAGGCTCTCGTCGGCATGAACCCGGTCGCGACGTTGGTGATATCCATGCCGGTGTCGACGCCGATGCCGAAGCGGTTGGCCATCGCGGCGAGCGGCCCGATGCCGGTGCGAAGCGCCACGTTGTAGAAAAATACGTCGCAGCTGTTCTTCAGGCCGCCACGCACATCCAGTGGGCCATGGCCACCGCGCCGCCAGCAGTAGAAGCGGGCATTGCCGAGATCGAGATGGCCCGGACAGAAGATGATATCGTAAGGGCCGATGGCCCCGGAGCTGAGCCCCGCCATGGCCGTGACGGTCTTGAAGGTCGAACCCGGCGGATAGAGCCCCGCCGCCGCCTTGTTCACGAGAGGCTTGCGTGGATCGTTCATCCAGCTCTGCCACTGCGTGTTGCTCACCCCGGCGTCGAACAGGCTGGGGTCGAAGCTCGGCTGGCTGACCATCGCCAGCACCTCGCCGTTGCGCGGGTCCATGACAACGGCGCTGGCGCTCAGACCTTGCAGGCGGTCTGCCGTCGCCTGCTGCAGCGCGCTGTCGACGCTGAGGCCGAGGTCGATCCCCGGCGTACCCTCCTGCCGATCGAGTTCCCGGATCACCCGCCCGACCGCATTGACCTCCAGCTGCTGGGCCCCCGCATGGCCCCGCAGCTCAAGATCGTCGTAACCCTCGGCCCCGCTGCGGCCGACCCGCGACCCGGGCATGGCGAGCGTCGGGTCCGCCTTGATGTCGTCCTCGTGCGGCGGCCCGACATAGCCGACGACATGGGCCAGCAGATCGCTCGCCGGGTAAATGCGCGTCGAGCCCACGTCGATCAGCACGCCGGGCAGCGCGGGCGCGTTGACCTCGATCAGCGCCATCTGGTCCCAGGTCAGGAAATCCTGCAGCAGCACCGGCACGTAGCGCTGATGGGTGCGCAGCTCGCGCAGGATGCGGGCGCGCTCGCTGTCGGACAGCGGCACGAGCTTCGAGAACGCGTCGAGCACCGAGCCGGTGTCATTGGTCTGCTCGACCATCAGGAGGGCGCGCCAGTTCTGCTTGTTGGTGGCGACGGCCACGCCGAACCGGTCGAAGATGCGGCCGCGCGAGGCCGGCAGCAGGCGCACGCTGACGGAATTGCCCCGCGCCATCGCCATGTATTTGGCGCCGTCGACCACCTGCATCTTGTACAGGCGAGCGCCCAGCAGCCCGAAGACCGTGATCTCTCCACCGGCCACGAGCAGGGCACGGCGGGTAAAGACCCCGCTGCGCATGACTTCCTTCTTCATGGGCAGGTCATAGCAGCCGGGGGGCCGCCGGGGCGTGTATCTTTCGCAAGCTCCATCACACCCGCTCGGGCGCGGCGACCGAGCGGTGCGCGCGGGTGAAGCCGGTCGCGAGTACGGGGTAGAGCCCCGTTGCGAGCAGGAACTGAAAGATCGCGGCGATCGGCGGATAAATCGCCCAGTTCATCAGGCAAGCGAACGCATATTGCAGGGTCGACGCCACGCCGGCGACGGCCACGAACACCACCCAGACGAACAGAAAGCCCTTCTGAGGGAGGAACCGTCGGCTGCGGAGCACCAGCAGCTGCGTCAGCAGCAACACGAGCACGAAGCTGCCGATCGGCATTTCGCCCAGCAGATCGGCAAGGAGGCCGATGAGGAAGACCAGCGGGGGCGGCACGGAGCTTGGACGGAAGAGCGTCCAGAAGAAGATCGCCGCCAGTGTGAAGGCTGGCATCAGCTGTGCCTGCCCCGGAAGGCCGAACGGGGCCGTGAGCAGGATCATGCCGATGATCGTGGTGCCGGCGGGGAAGCCGAGGCGCGCGGCCCTGTCCAGTCTTTGGCCCCAGCTGCTCCGCGGCCGGATGCCGGGCAACTTGTCCACGCGTCACCGGCCCAGATTGTGCTGCCGGCCAAGCGGCGCTTCGGGTGCCACGACCGTGGTGTCGCCGTAGTCGAACAACCGGACCATGGCGAGGTGGTCGAGGTCCGCTTCCGGATAGACCTGGGCCACATGATCGGCGTTGTAGTGGACCGTCCCGAGCGGCAAGCCGGTCGGAAAGGCGCCCGCCGCGGCGCTCGTCACCACGCGCTCGCCTTCGACCGGGGCTTCCCCTTCCGGCCAATACGTCAGAACCGGGAAGGCGCCGTTGGTGCCTTCCATGATCGCGTGCCCGCCGCTGGTTTCCAACACCACGGGAATGCGGCTGTTGATGTCGGTGATGAGCAGCACGCGGGCGCTGCGGGTGCCGACCTCGGTGACGCGGCCGACCACACCTCGGTTATCGAGGGCGATTTCGCCCTTGACGATATGGTGCGGCGGGGTCACCGCCAGCAGGACGGAGCGGGCATAGACGCCGCCTGAGTCCGCAACCACCGGGGCAGTGGTGAAGACCGGAGCCGCCGGCGGCATCCAGTTCAGCTCTGCCTTGAACTCCTGATTTTCCGCCTGCAGCGCCAAGGCGGCGGCTTGCCAGCGACGGAGGTTTTCGTTCTCCGCCCGCAGCCGGACGTTCTCTGCCCGCATGTTCCAGAGCTCGGCGATGTCGCCGCCGAAGCCGCGCACATCCGCCAGCGGCTGAGCCATGCTGGCGTAGATCGGCGAGAGGATGTCGGTCAGGGCGACGCGTACTTCGACGGCCAGAACCGCATCGGCCTTCCCGATCAGCATCAATCCGAACGCGGCGGCGATCAGGACTGGAAGGGACAGTTTTTCCAGCGCTTGGCGGACGGGAACAGACAGCCGTATCACCTTGCCCGCATCTCCGATCGCCAACCTTTGGAAGATGGGGGCTATACGCGCGGGCGCGCCGATAATCGAATATTAAATGTGCCCGAGGTATCTCGGCTGCCCCGCAGCCATGACGGGGAGCGCTCGATCTGGCCATTGCCTCGGCGGCAATCTCGGAGGTCTCATTCCGAAGCCGCTTTCTGGCCGATGACCCGGGGCTCCCGCACATAGCCGAAGCCGGGTCCGCCCGACCAGGCGCGTCCGTCCGGATAGCGGAGTTCGATGCCGGCGAGGTCGCCTTCATCCGCCAGCGACATATTGACGCCGGTCTGGACGTTGCCGAATTTCGAGATGGCGCTTGCCGTCAGAGTGAAATGCGTCGTCGCACCGCATCGGCCGCAGAAGTGGATTTCCGCGGCCGGATCATCTTTGTCTTCCCGGCTATAGTCTTCGGTCGCGCCCTCGATGCTGACATCGGCGGGGTGGAAATAGGACCAGCGGGCGCCGGACTTGCGGCAGAGCGTGCAATTGCACTCGTTGATGAAGTCCGGTCGCTTTGCCACGTCGATGCGGACCTGACCGCAGAGGCAGGTGAGTTTCAGCATGACCGTCGTCTCTCAGCGGCAGCGCCCGGCGGCTTAATACATCGTCGTCAGCACGTTCTGCAGGCGCTTCATCTCCTCCAGCGCGCGGCCGGTGCCGAGCGCCACGCATTGCAGCGGCTCCTCGGCGACCACGACCGGAAGCCCCGTCTCGTCCCGCAGCACCTGATCGAGCCGGTGCAGCAGCGCGCCGCCGCCGGTCAGCACGATGCCCTTGTCGACGATGTCGGCGGAAAGTTCAGGCGGCGTATTTTCCAGCGCCACCTTCACCGCCTCGACGATCGCGCTGACCGGTTCGGCGAGGCTCTCGGCGATCTGCCGCTGGCTCACCATGACCTCGCGCGGCACGCCGTGCATGAGGTCGCGGCCCTTGACCTCGCGGTAGGGGCCGTCGATGCCCGGCGCGTCCGTCATCGCGGCGCCGATATCCATCTTGATCCGCTCGGCGGTGCTCTCGCCGATGAGCAGGTTATGGTTGCGGCGGATGTAGCTGATGATCGCCTCGTCCAGCTTGTCGCCGCCCGTGCGGACGCTGCGGGCATAGACGATGCCGCCGAGCGAGATCACGGCGACCTCGGTGGTGCCTCCACCGATATCCACCACCATGCTGCCCGAGGGCTCGGTCACCGGCAGGCCGGCGCCGATCGCGGCGGCCATCGGTTCCTCGATGAGCAGCACCTTGCGGGCGCCGGCGCTCTCGGCGCTTTCCTGGATCGCCCGCCGCTCGACGGCCGTCGAGCCCGAGGGCACGCAGACGATGATGAGCGGGCTCGCGAAGCCGCGGCGATGGTGCACCTTGCGGATGAAGTGCTTGATCATCTCCTCGGCGACCTCGAAATCGGCAATGACGCCGTCCCGCATCGGGCGGATGGCCTGGATGTTTCCGGGCGTGCGGCCGAGCATGCTCTTGGCCTCTTCACCCACGGCCAGCACCTGCTTCTTGCCGCGCACATCGGCGATGGCGACGACGGAGGGCTCGTTCAGCACGATGCCGCGGCCTTTGACATAAACGAGGGTGTTTGCCGTCCCGAGGTCGATCGCCATGTCGGCGGACATCATTCCGAGAAGCCGAGAGAACATAAAGACCGAACCTTCCACGCGCGCAGCACCGCGCGGGGCTTACCCGTGGGGGAATGCGATCACAAGAGGGCGCCAGCCTCAGCCAGCCACGCGGGTGCTTGCCGTGATCCGGGGATTCACCTACCGCTTCGTGTCAGGAGCATGGACCGACTCCATGGGCGTGACCTTCCGATGACGGTATCCGACGACAGTCTTCGCCTCGCCGAGGCGCTCATCTTCGCTTCCGCGGCACCGGTGACGCTGCGGGCTCTGACTGGCCTCCTGCCCGAAGAGGACGAGGCGGAGGAGGTTCTTGCCGGCCTGCGCGACCTCTACGCCGGCCGAGGGGTGGAACTGGTGGAGGTCGCGGGCGGCTTTCAGTTCCGCACCGCGGCCGATCTGGCCCCACGCCTGACCCGTATCATCGAGGTGCCGCGCCGCCTGCCTCGCGTCGCGATGGAGACGCTCGCCATCATTGCCTACAAGCAGCCTGTCACGCGCGGCGAGATCGAGGAGGTGCGCGGCACCGCACTCTCCCAGAACACCATCGACGCGTTGCTTGAGGCGGAGCTGATCGCCCCCTGCGGCCGCAAGGACGGGCCCGGCCGGCCGACGCTCTGGGCGACGACGCCGGCGTTCCTCGCGAAATTCGGGCTCAAGTCGCTCAAGGATCTCCCCCGCCGCGAGGACCTCATGAACGACACCGCGCTGATGGCGGCGGCTCCCCAGGCCGACGTGGCCGAGGAAGCCCCCGCCGAGGAAGCCCACGCCGAGGAAACACTCGTCAGGGAGCCTCAGACCGAAGAGCCTGGAGCGGACCAAGGCGCCTGAGGTTTCCCAACCCCGGACTTCCTGCTAGCAGTCCCGTCGGGGGAGCAACCGGCAAGCATGTTCGATTTTCTGTCCTGGCCGCATATCGCCGTCATCGCGGCGGCCGCTTTGATCTTCATCGGCCCGAAGGATATGCCGGTGGCGATCCGCTCGATCACCACCATGCTCAAGAAGGCGCGCCGCATGGCGGGCGACTTCCAGGGCCAGATGGACGAGCTGGTGAAGGAGGCCAACCTTCAGGAGGTTCGGGACGGCATCGCGGAACTCCGCGGCGGCCTCAACGTCCGCCATCAGATCGGCCGGATGATCGACCCGGACAACACCATCAAGTCCGCGTTCAGCGACCCGCTGTCGACGACAACGCCCATCGCCGCCGGGCGGCCATCGAGCCCCGCCTCCGAGCCGGTGGAGAGCGTCGCCGTGGGTCAGTTCCCGGAATACACCATCGCCCGGCCGGAGGATCTGGAACCTGCCATGGCAGGTGAGCCGCAGCGCCCTGCCTTCGTTCCGCCCGGTATCAGCTTGACGGAACAGCGCCCGGCCTTCATCCCGCCCGGTATCCGCCGGTAACGGCACTCACCTGAACATCCGAGGCAGCCGTTCGTGGCCCGCGACGACAACGACATCATCGACGACAAGCCGATGCCCCTGCTGGACCATCTGTCCGAGCTGCGTCGCCGGCTCCTATGGTCAGGCGTTGGCTTCATCATCGCCTTCCTGATCTGCTACCACTTCTCCTTCCAGATTTACTCCTTCATCGCCCATCCGCTGGTGGAGGTGCTCAAAAGCCGCGGGCAGACGCCACGCCTCATCTACACCCAGCTGTACGAAGCGTTCTTCACCTACATCAAGGTCTCGGTCTACGCGGCCTTCTTCGTTTCTTTTCCGCTCATCTCGACCCAGCTCTGGCTGTTCATCGCTCCGGGCCTCTACCGCAGCGAGAAGAAGGCGCTGCTGCCCTTTATCGCCGCCACGCCCATACTGTTCCTCGCGGGCGCCGCGCTCGCCTACTACTTCATCTTCCCCATCGCCTTTCGCTTCTTCCTGAGCTTCCAGACGCCCTCCGCCCATCCGGCGGCGGACGGCATGCAGATCGAGCTGATGGCGCGCGTGTCCGATTACCTCGGCCTCGTCATGAAGCTGGTCTTCGCTTTCGGCGTTGCCTTCGAGCTGCCGGTGGCGCTCACGCTGATGGGCAAGGTCGGCATCATCCGCTCCAAGACGCTGAAGAAATTCCGGCGCTACGCCTATGTCGGCTGCTTCGTGATCGCCGCGATCCTGACGCCGCCGGATGTGCTCACCCAGACCGGTCTCGCCGTGCCGCTGATCCTGCTTTACGAGATATCGATCTTCTCGGTTCGTCTTGTGGAACCAAAGCTGGATGAGGACGTATAACCGTTCCCTCCGACTGACCGAGAACCTCCAGCCATGCATGACATCCGCGCCATCCGTCTCGATCCCGCTGGCTTTGACGCGGCGATGTCGCGGCGCGGGCTCGGCGCCCAGAGCGAGGCGATCCTGGCGCTCGACGCCAGCCGCCGCGCAAACCTCGGGCTGCTCCAGGAAAAGCAGGCGAAGCGGAACGAGTTGTCCCGCGAGATCGGTCGGGCAAAGCGCGAGGGCAACGTGACCGAGGCGCTGGAGGCTCAGGCCGTCACCCTCCGCATCGAGATGGATCTACTGCAATCGCAGGCCGATGAGGTCGACGCGCAGATCAAGGGCGTGCTCGAGGCGCTGCCCAACATACTCGCGGCCGACGTGCCGGAGGGGCGCGAGGAGAGCGCCAACGTGGTCCTGAAAACCTGGGGCGAGCCACCTGCCTTCGATTTCGCGCCGCGCCAGCATTTCGAGTTGGGCGAGGCGCTCGGGCTGATGGATTTCGCCAGCGCCGCCAAGCTCGCCGGATCGCGCTTCACCGTGTTGCGTGGGCCGCTCGCGCGGCTGGAGCGGGCGCTCGGTCAGTTCATGATCGACCTCCACACGACGGAGCACGGCTACGAGGAGATGGTGGTGCCGTCGCTGGTGAACGACGCCACCGCCTACGGCACGTCGCAACTGCCGAAGTTCGCCGAGGACCTGTTCCGCACCACGGACGGGCGCTGGCTCATTCCGACGGCGGAGGTGCCGCTCACCAACATGGCGGCCGGCGAGATCACGCCGGTGGCGCGCCTTCCCTGGCGGATGACGGCGCTGACGGATTGTTTCCGCAGCGAGGCGGGGTCCGCCGGGCGCGATACGCGCGGCATGTTGCGTCAGCACCAGTTCCGCAAGGTGGAGATGGTCTCCATCACCCACCCGGATGCAAGCGCCGACGAGCATGAGCGCATGACCCGCTGTGCCGAGACGGTGCTGGAGCGGCTGGGGCTGCCGTACCGCCGGATGCTTCTTTGCTCGGGGGACACAGGGTTCGGTGCGGCGAAGACCTTCGATCTGGAGGTCTGGTTGCCGGGGCAGGGCGCGTGGCGGGAGATCAGTTCCTGCTCCAACATGCGGGACTTCCAGGCGAGGCGGATGAACGCGCGGTTCCGCGCGGCCGACGGCAAGACGCTGGGGTTCGTCCATACGCTCAACGGCTCGGGTCTCGCGGTCGGCCGCGCGCTGATCGCGGTGATGGAGACCTGTCAGCAGGCTGATGGCTCGATCATCGTGCCGGAGGCGCTGGGTCCATACATGGGCGGGATTGTTCGCATCGGCTAAGGAAGCGGTGGTTCCTTTTCTCGACAAGAAGCCGCTGCCTGTTCTCTGTAGCTTAGCCGGCTGCCGCCTTGGGCACCCATATCGTGAACTCCGGGGTGCGGAGAGAGATCGTGTAGTTTGCCAGAAGGGTCTGCAGGAACAGCATCGTGTAGCGTGCATGCGTCCGCGTCGGCGGTTCCGGCCTGTCGTAGTCGCCGATTTCGACCATACCGAGCCGCCTGTCCTTGACCAGCTCGACGATGTCACTCTCTTTGATCCTGCCCAGCCTGATCTGGTCACGGACGAAATAGGGATCGAAGGCCGATGCCTTTCCTGCACGCTCACACATGAGCAGGTTTTCGCAGACAACGGGAGAGGACGAGCTTCTGAGAAGCTTAACGCCTCTGGCAAAGTCATCCTGCATCTGAGGGAGATTGCGCCACTCGCTCAGGCCCACGGAGATTTTTCTGGGCAGCAGGCAAGCCGGCAGCAGCACCAGAAGCAGCAGCAAGGCAACGGATCGTCTCGCCGGTAAGGCGGGCGTCCGTTGAAAATAATCTTCGTAGGCAATGACGACGATGACGCAGTTCAGGACCATGGCCTCGAAGAACATATTGCCTCCGGTGCCATCTCCTCCCGAGAGTACAAGGCCCAGACCGTGCGCGGCCAGCCATGCCAGTATCAGAGGCCGGCGCTCGACCGAGGCCCGGTTGCGAAACGCCCAGACAGCCGCAATCCCGACGTAGGGCAGAAAGACCAGAAGATACAGACCGCCTTGCGACACTGCGTCAGCGACGCGGTAGGCGCGCCCGCGCATGAGATCGGACAGAAAGTACGGCCCGTCGATGACGTGAGTCGCCAGGAGCAACACGGCGACCGACACCAGTCCAGCGGTCGCCCAATAAAACAGCGGTCGCCATGCACGGCCGATGAGCAAGCTCAACCCTGCTCCAATCGGTAGAGCGACAAGATTCTGCTTCGTGAAGAGCGCGATCACGAACAGAGCCGCGGACAGGCATCCGCTGCGGGCCGATCTTGGATGCTTTATCAAAACGTAAAACGCGGTGACCTCGAAGGCCATCCCCAGCAGTTGGGGATCGTTGACCCCGATGCGGTTCGGCATCCAGACTTCGAGCAGCAAGACAAAGAGCAGCGCCGCGCAGGCGCCGGCATAGCCTGTCGTGGTGAACAGCCTCGTTACCAGCCGGATGACCCAGCAAACGACGGCCAGGGAGACGAGGGAGATGATCCGGCCGGTCGTCGTGACGCTACCTGTCAGCCAGCTCAACAACCCGATCAGATGGAACGACAGCGGCGGATAGTTGGTGATCTCGAACTTCGGCGGAGCGCTGTACAGAGCGATCAGATATGCGGCGCTTCGGTCCCGGTAGGCGTTCCACCCTTCATCGTAGTCGAACTGCACATTGGCCGTGACGCGCAGGAGCAGCGGCCAGGCGGTGCCGATGAGGGTCACCGCCAGTATCAGCGCGGTCACCCTCCAGAATTCTGCGCCGGATGCCGAAGTCCCAACAGGCGGATGATCAGAACGCCAGGCTCTTCTCAACGCGCCGCTTGCCTGTCCGTCAGGCAGCCGCCGCAATCGCGGGCACGCGCTTGAGCGCGCCGATGACCTGCTCGCCCGTGATCAAACGGGTGCATTCGAACTGCCGGTCCGTCCCCTTGTGCCGCGGGCAATACAGAAAATCCTTGTGGTCGAAGCGATGCCGTACATCGTTCCAGCAACTGTTGCAGGTGTGCCAGTTGATGACGCGGTAGGGCGTGTCGAATTCATTGTTCGGGTGGGTGAAGCCGCTCACCATCACCACCGGGCAGCCCGCTGCCCAGGCGAGCCAAGATAGCCCGCTGCTCAGCCCGACGAAAGCCGTGCAATGGCGCAGCCAGCGTGCGCGCTCCGTCAGCGGGCGGTCTCCGGTCTCGTCCTCCACCCCATGAGGAATGGCGTTCCACACGATCCCCTGGCCGTTCACGGCCTTCTGGTCGATGCAGATCACCCGGAAGCCGCGCCCTTTCAGGAAAGCAATGACCTCCCGCCACCCGTGCGGGTTCGTCCAGTGCTTGCATTGGGTCGAGGCCTGGACCGCCACGCAGACGTAGGGCTCGTCGATCGGCCGGCTCTCATCCGGCAGGGTGATCCGCGGCACCTCCTCGGTGGGGTCGACGCCGAGGATATATCCCGCGGTACGGTGCAGCCCGACATGCCGGAAATCCGTCGGTTGCCACTCGAAGCTGGCATCGTCGAAGAACAGGCCGAGGCAGTACGTCGCGTAGGCGGCCTCGGAAAGCTTCTGCTCCACCACCTGCTCATGGGTAACGAGCCGTATATGCGGATAGGTGCCTTGCAGCAGAGGGATGATGAGGCCCGACATCGCGCAGGTCACCCGCGCGCCATGGACGGCGGCGAAGCGGACGGCGTACGAGAACCACCCGATGGTGTCGCCCAGCGTGCCGACAGGGAAGTGGATCAGCACGTCGCGGCCGCGCACGTCATACTCGTGGCTGAATACGGGCGTGGCCTCGCCGCCCGCGTCGACATCCCAGACATCGATACCGAAACGCACGAAAAAGCGTTTGGAGGAGCGGACGAACGCGCCCTTGTTGTCGCTCAGGAAGAGGATGTTGCCGGTGTCGAGATCGCGCAGGCGGACCCGCCAGCTACCCTCGGTGCGATTGGGCAGCACCACGCGAGCGCCGTGGTTGATGTCGAAGCGGATGCCGTCGGGCCCATGCTGCGTAGGGGTATCGGCAGGCGGCGGAAAGCTCGCCTTTGAAGGCCCTGCGGCCGCAGGCGGCTCAGCCGGGGTGACGACGGGGGCCGGCGTCGCCGGGGGCTCGGACACATCCAGCTCATCGGCCGGCATGGCTGTTCGCGCGTCTCCATCCATAGGCCTCGCCCTCATCCAAGATCGGCCTGTACCTTACCGCAACGATCGGCACCTACCAACGCATGATATTCCGGGCGTCTAAGTGAGCATTTTTATCCCGACGAGGATGAGAACCACGCTAAGCGCCGGTTTCAGCCAAACCTCCGACACATAGCGGGCGCCGTAGCTGCCGAGCAGAATGCCGGGGATCGAGCCGACCAGCAGCGATTCGAGCAGCTTGAAGTTTACGGCGCCCAGATACCAATGTCCGATCCCGGCGATGAGCGTGAGCGGCACCGCATGGGCGATGTCCGATCCGACGATCTTCACCACCGGCAGGCGCGGATAGAGGAACAGCAGCGCGATGGTGCCGAGGGCGCCCGCGCCTACCGACGAGATCGACACCACCACGCCGACCACGAAGCCGACGACCACGGTCAGCCAGACGGCCGTATGGAGGCCGAAGTCGGGGTTCCGCTGCACGGCGACGCGGATGACCCGGTCCTTGACGATCAGGGACACTGCGCTGAGCAGGAGCGCGATGCCCAGCACGAGCGAGATCAGCGAGGTGACGGCTTTGCTCGTGGTGCCGAAATGGGCGATGACGATGAGCGTGAGGATCGTCGCCGGAATGGACCCGAGCGCCATCCAGCCGACGATCCGCCAGTCGACGGTCTTGCCGGCGTTGTGGATGGTCGTGCCGACGCTTTTGGTCACGGCGGCGAACAACAGGTCCGTGCCGACGGCCGTAGAGGGGTGAAAGCCGAAGACGAGCACCAGCAGCGGGGTCATCAGCGAACCGCCGCCGACCCCGGTGACGCCGACCAGCAGACCCACCAGCAGGCCCGATACGACATAGGCGGGCGATAAGCCCATCAGACCACTCCATGACAGCCTTGACCGGGCGACAGCCCGTTCAATACGCAAAACCTTCGTTTAACGTCAATAAACGCGCCTCGGATCGTAGAATCCACCTCGCGGGATCGTGACGGCTCATCCGTCCGTGATCGAGGGTGAGGCAGGCGCGTGCAGCGTTTGGCGCACCAAGTAGCGGCTGCATCCAACACTGACGGAGCCGAGCCGCAATGAGCGCCACCACGTCCAAAGATCCAACCGCTCCCGCTTTGCCGGATGCGAGCCGTCTGCCGAATGCACCCTACCATGCGGTGCTCACCGGGCAGCCGGCTATCGTCACCGGCGCCAACTCCGGGATCGGGAAGGCGGTTGCCCTCGGCTTGGCCCGTGCCGGCGCGGATGTGGTGGTCAACTACGTCACGCACCCCGAGACGGCCGAAGAGGTGGCGCACGAGATCGAGGGCATGGGCCGCCGCGCCATCGCGTTGCAGGCGGATGTCAGCAAGGAAGATGATGTCGAGCGGATGTATGCTGCCGCGATAGCGGAGTTCGGCACGCTCCATATCTCGGTCAGCAATGCGGGCTTGCAGCGGGATTCGGCTCTCGACGAGATGACCCTGGACCAATGGAACACGGTGATCTCCATCAACCTGACCGGGCAGTTTCTTTGCGCCCGCTCGGCGACGCGGGAGTTCAAGAAGCGCGGCGTCGTGTCCGCCGTTTCTCAGGCCGCGGGCAAGATCATCTGCATGAGTTCGGTGCATCAGATCATTCCCTGGGCGGGCCATGCAAACTACGCCGCATCCAAAGGCGGCATCGACCTGCTGATGAGAAGCATCGCGCAGGAACTGGCGCCGCACTTCATCCGGGTGAACAGCATCGCGCCCGGCGCGATCCGCACGCCCATCAACACGGCAGCTTGGAACACGGACAAAGCCTATTCCGATCTGATGACGCTCGTTCCCTACAAGCGCATCGGCGAGCCTGACGACATCGCGCAGGCGGCCGTATGGCTCGCTTCGGAGGCGTCCGATTATGTCACCGGCGCGACGCTCTACGTCGACGGCGGCATGACGCTGTATCCGGGATTCGCCACCGGCGGCTGACCGCATCTCGGAGCGAGGAGCCGAGGCGCTCGCCGCCCACAGCGCGACCGGCGCGTCATGGCGGCTCTCGGCGCCGGGAACGCGCCGGGTGACAGGCGACGCTCCGGTCAGATATCCAGGTTGGCGACCTTCAGTGCGTTGCCCACGATGAAGTCGCGCCGTGGCTCCACCACATCGCCCATCAGCGTCGAAAACACCTGCGCGGCTTCCTCGGCATCACCGATCTTCACCTGCAACAACGTCCGCAAATCCGGGTCCAGCGTCGTCTTCCACAGCTGGTCCGGGTTCATCTCGCCAAGACCCTTGAACCGCTGGATCGCGAGGCCGCGTCGGCCATGCCCGAGGATCGCATCGAATGCCGCGGCTGGCCCGGCAACGCGCTCCTCCCGGCTGTCGAGCTTCAGCACCGCCGGCTGTCCGAACTCCTCGGCAATCCGGCGGGCCCGTTCGGCCAGCCACCGCGCATCGGCGCTGCGCAGAGCCGCGGCATCCAGCGAGTAGCGCTCGCCAACGCCGCGGAGGCGCCGGGCGAGCGTGATCCCGCCCGGCACGTCGCCTGTGCCGATCCACCCCGCTTCCCCGTCCAGCAGCAGCGTGTTCAGCCGCTCGGCGAGGGCCTGCGCGTGCGTCAGAGCATCGGTGTCGTCCGCCGGCACCGCAAGCGCCCCGGCGATTGCCGCCTGTTCCAGAATGGCGGCCGGCGCCGTCGTCGCCAGCCGGCGGACGCGGTTCCAAGCTTCGCGCAGAAAGCCGACTTCGGCCTCAAGCTCAGGCCCTTGGAGGACCTCGCCGTCGGCATAGGTCAGTCTGGCCTCGGCGAGCGCCTTGCTGAGCAGGAAGTCTTCGAGCGCGCGGTCATCCTTCAGGTAGCGTTCGTCGTTGCCGCGCTTGGCGCGATAGAGCGGCGGCTGCGCGATATAGAGGTGCCCGCGCGTAATCAGCTCCGGCATCTGCCGGAAAAAGAACGTCAGCAGCAGGGTCCGGATATGTGAGCCGTCAACGTCGGCGTCCGTCATGATGACGATCCGGTGGTAGCGCAACTTCTCGATGTTGAAGCCGCCCTGCTCGGGCTCGCCGGTGCCGATGCCCGCGCCGAGCGCTGTGATCAGCGTGCCGATTTCCGCGCTGCCCAGCATGCGGTCGAAGCGCGCCCGCTCGACATTCAGGATCTTGCCTTTCAGCGGCAGGATCGCCTGGAACTTGCGGTCACGACCCTGCTTGGCAGAGCCGCCCGCCGAATCTCCCTCGACGATAAAGATCTCGCACTTCGACGCGTCGCGCTCCTGGCAGTCGGCGAGCTTGCCCGGCAGCGTTGACACATCAAGCACGCCCTTCCGGCGCGTGAGTTCGCGTGCCCGGCGGGCGGCCTCGCGCGCGCTCGCCGCATCCATCACCTTCGTGACGATGGCGCGTGCTTCGCGAGGGTGCGTCTCCAGCCAGTGCGCGATGGCGTCGGAGGCCGCCGCCTGCACCGCGGGCGTCACTTCCGAGCTCACCAGCTTCTCTTTGGTCTGCGACGAGAACTTCGGGTCCGGCACCTTTACCGAGAGCACCGCCGTCAGGCCCTCGCGCATGTCGTCGCCGGTCAGCGTGAGGCTGTCCTTCTTGCTCAGGGCTTCCGCGTATTTCGTCAGCACGCGGGTCAAAGCCTGACGGAAGCCCGAGAGGTGCGTGCCGCCGTCCCGTTGCGGGATGTTGTTGGTGAAGCAGAGCATCGTCTCGTGGTAGGAATCGTTCCAGGAGAGCGCGAACTCCACCCGGATGCCGCTTGCCTTGTCCTCGAGGTTGCCGGTGACCGGCAGCGCGAACAACGGTGCCCGCGCGCGGTCGAGCCATTCCACGAAGGCCACCAGTCCGCCCTCGTAGAAGAAGCGCGTCTCCACCGCCGGGGCGTGCCGCTCGTCCCGCAGGGTCACGTCCAGGCCCGAGTTCAGGAATGCGAGTTCGCGCAAGCGGCGCTCGAGGATCGCGTAGTCGAATTCGATATGCGTGAAGGTGCCCGCGCTCGGCTTGAAGATGATCTCGGTGCCGTGCTCCCGCTCGCTCGGACCTACCTCCACGAGTGGCGCGTCCGGCTCGCCGTGCTGGAACCGCATGAAATGCTCGCGGTGTTCCCTCCAGATCCGCACCTCCATCCATTCGGAGAGCGCGTTGACCACGGCCGCGCCCACGCCGTGCAGGCCGCCGGAAACCTTGTAGGAGTTCTGGTTGAACTTGCCGCCGGCGTGCAGCCGGGTCAGCACCAACTCCGCGGCGGAGATGTTTTCCTCCGGATGGATGTCGGTCGGGATGCCGCGCCCGTCGTCGCGCACGGTGACCGAGCCGTCCCCGTTCAGGCTGACCTCGACCTTGGTGGCGTATCCCGCCTGCGCCTCGTCGACCGCGTTGTCGATGACCTCGAAGGCCATGTGGTGCAGGCCGGAGCCGTCATCCGTATCGCCGATATACATGCCCGGCCGCTTGCGGACGGCATCCAGCCCCTTGAGAACGGAGATCGAGGCGGCGTCATAGACATGGACTTCGGGCGCATGAATTTCGGCGGGAGACTCAGGCGTAGGCGCGGCGGGATCGGACATGCCGAAATTCACTCCAGGATGCGGGGATTGGCTCGCATCATAGCGATTCTCAGGGCGCAGGCCTAGTTAAACCAGGGTTTTGTTGCAGACCGGCGGCCATGCAAAGCATGAACTCGGCCCGACCGCGCAATAAACCAAACGGCGCCGCGTCGACGCCCGTGAGAAATACCTGAGCGGGCACCCGAAGCAACGCCTCCAGCAGCGCCGTGCGGTGACCTTCATCCAGATGCACCAGAGGCTCGTCCAGCAGAAGCCAGGGTGCGAAGCCGCGCGCCTCGCCGATCACCATGGCATGTCCGAGCACGGTCCCGAGCAACAGCGCCTTCTGCTGCCCGGTGGAGGCGAGCGCCGCCGGCCGTCCGCTCGCGAGGTCAGCCAGCGCGAAATCGGCCCGGTGGGCGCCGAGCGAGGCCGAACCGGAAGCCGCATCGGCGGTGCGCGCCGCCGCCAGCGCCTCCCGCAGCCACTCCTCGACAGCCAGCGCCGGCGCATGGTCGAGCCGGTCGCCGATCGGGCAGAGCAGGGACAGCCGCGCCGCGGGGAACGGCGCCACGGCCCCCGCCGCCAACATGGCGTTGAGGCGCCCGACCAGCGCCCGCCGCCCCGCCGTCGCCGCCACCGCGTGCCGTGCCATGCCGTCCTCCAGCCCGGCGATCCAGGCCGGATCGGCGCGGACCTCGGCCAGCAGGCGGTTACGCCGGCTCATGGCCGCGTCGTGCGCCGCCACCTCGCGCGCATGGGCCGGGTCCAGCGCCCAGACCAGCCGGTCGAGAAACCGCCGCCGCCCGCTCGGGCTTTCGCCGAACAGCCGGTCCATCTGCGGCGTGATCCACGAGATCGCGGTGTGCGTCGCCAGTTCCGCCTGGCTCGCCGGCGCGCCATCCAGCCGCACCACGCGGCGCTCGCTGACCTCAGGGCCACTCCCGGTGCCGATGACGAGCGGTTCCGCCAGATCGGGCGTCCGCACCCGCGCGGCGACGGCCCAGCTCGTTCCGCCCTCCGGACGCAGGCGGGGAAACTCGGCGGCCCGCGCCTGTCGAAGGCCACGGCCTGGCCCGAGCAGCGAGATCGCCTCCAGCAGGTTCGTCTTGCCGCTGCCGTTGGGGCCCGAGATCACGGAGATCCGCGCCTCCGGCCGCCAGCTCAACGCCGCATAGTTGCGGAAGTCGGTGAGGTCGAGGCGCGTGAGGCGAAACTGCGGTAAAGCTGACGGGCCGGGCGCCTCAGACACGCATCGGCATCAGCACGTAGAGCGCGCTCGTGTCGCCCGCGTCCCGCACCACCGTGGGCGCCGAACCGTCCGAGAACAGGAACTCGACCTCGCCGCCGATCTGGTCCGTGATGTCGTTGAGGTAGCGCGCCTGAAACCCGATCTCGAGCGGCGTCGAGCTGTAGGTGACGCGGCCCTCGTCCAGCTCCTCGGTGGCCGAGCCCTGTTCGGGACTTGCCGCCGACAGCGTCAGCAGGTCGCGATCTAGCGCCATCTTCACGGGGCGGGACCGCTCGGTCGAAATCGCGGAGACCCGGGCCACCGCCTCGGCGAAGTCCTTCTTGCCGACGCGCAGGATTTTGTCGTTGTCGCGAGGGATGACGCGCTCGTATTCCGGGAAGGTGCCGTCGATGAGTTTGCTGGTCAGCCGCACGTTGCCGAGCGTGAACTGGATGCGCGTGTCGGAAAGCGCGATCTCGATATCGTCCTGGCTCTCGTCGAGCAGCTTGCGCGCTTCGGCCACCGTCTTGCGCGGGATGATGACGCCCGGGATGTCGGCGGCACCCTCCGGCAGCGGCGCCTCGACGCGGGCCAGCCGATGCCCGTCGGTCGCCACCGCCCGCAGCACGCGCACCCCATCCGCGCCCATCGCGGTGTGGAGGTAGATGCCGTTGAGGTAGTAGCGCGTTTCCTCGGTGCTGATCGCGAAGCGCGTGCGGTCGATCATGCCGCGCAACAGCTGTGCTCCGAGCTTGAAGGAGAAGGGCAGGGTGCCCGCCGTCATCGAGGGGAAGTCGTCGACCGGCAGCACCATCAGGCTGGTGGTGTAGCGGCCTGCGCGCAACCCGAGCGGCGCGTCTCCGCCGGGATGGTTGAGTTCGACCTCGGCCCCCTCGGGCAGCTTCCGCACGATCTCGTAGAGCGTCGCGGCGGGCGCCGTGGCGGCGCCTGCCTGCGCCGTCGTGGCGGCCACCTGCTCGACGATGGCGATCTCCATGTCCGTGGCCGTCAGCGTCAGCGCGTCATCCTTCACGCTCATCATCAGATTGGCGAGGATGGGGATCGTGTTGCGCTTCTCGACCACGCTCTGCACATGGGCGAGAGCCTTCAGCAGAACCGCGCGCTCGGCCTTGAACTTCATGGTCTAACCCCGGATAGCCTGAAAGGGCGCGCACCTTAGCAGCAAGAGCTGTGCGGACAAGCGGCGGACGTGCAGCCCGTCAGGCAAGCGTCTCTTTTTGTCTTCAGGACTCGAGCATGCGCCGCAGCAGCTCCACATCCTCGGAGAAGGCGGCGTCGCTTTCCATCAGGCTGCCGACGCGGGAGACGGCGTGCATGACCGTTGTGTGATCCCGGTTGCCGAACTTGCGGCCGATCTCCGGGAGGCTGCGGCTGGTCAACTGCTTGGCGAGAAACATCGCCACCTGCCGCGGACGCGCGACGTTGCGGGCACGCCGCGCCGAGGACATGTCGGTCAGCCGGATGTTGTAGTGCTCGGCGACCTTCCGCTGAATTTCCTCGATCGTCACCCGGCGGTCGTGGGCGCGGAGGATGTCGTGCAGCACCTCCTGCGTCGTCTCGAGGGTGATCGGGCGCTGGAAGAGGGCTGAATGCGCAACCAGCCGGTTGAGCGCACCCTCCAGTTCGCGGATGTTGCTGGTGATTTTGTGGGCGAGAAATTCCAGCACCCGTGGCGGGACGGAGACGCTGGCCTTCGCGGCCTTGGCCTCGAGGATGGAGATGCGAAGCTCGAAGGTTGTCGCATGCAGATCGGCGACCATGCCACAGCCGAGCCGGGTCCGCAGCCGGTCCTCCAGGCCCGAGAGATCGGACGGCGACTTGTCGGCCGAGACCACGATCTGCTTGCCGGCATCGACCAGCGCGTTGAAGGTGTGGAAGAACTCTTCCTGAGTATTATCCTTGCCGATAAGAAACTGTAAATCATCGATCATAAGGACATCGACGCTGCGAAGATTGTCTTTGAACTCGATGGTCGATTGATTGCGAATGGCGGCGATAAACTTGTACATGAACTTTTCGGCGGACATGTATGTCACCGAGACCGGGGGCGCCGCCCGCCGGGCGCCCTGCAGCTTCCAGGCGATGGCATGCATCAGATGCGTCTTGCCGAGGCCGACGCCGCCATACAGGAACAGCGGGTTGAAGCCGGGAGAAAACGGCTTATCCGCAACACGGCCGGCGCAAGCAAATGCGAACTCGTTCGGCTTCCCCACGACAAACGTTTCGAAAGTAAAGCGCTGATCGAGACCGGAGCTGTCGCCGCGTCCATCCAGCCCATCATCGGCGATGGCAACCGCCGGCTCGGTTGCGTCGGCTACCGGGACTGCTGCGGGCGTTGTGGAGACAGGCGTCGTCAGCCCTTCGGGTCCACGGCCGACCCGAATGTCCACGCGCCGGACCCGGCAGTTCTCAGCCTGCCACAAAGCGCTGATGCGGTCGCCGTAATGACTCCTCACCCAATCGCGCAGAAAGCGCGTCGGCAACAGGACCGTCACCTCGTCGCCATCGGTGCCGCCGAGGCTCATCTGCCGCAGCCAGGTCCGATACTCCACTTCGCCGACTTCGCTCTGCAACCGGGTCCGCACGCGGCCCCATTCGGCTGACAGTTCGGCCGGCGTGGTGGTCTCGGATCCTTCCACCTTAACGTCGGATGCGGCTTTCAACTGTAGCTCCATGACGTGCCAAACCAACTGCCGTCGCAGAGCTCAGCTTCAAAGAAGCGGGACTACGACACGGAATTTCAGAAACGAGGGTCGCTTGTGCGCCCCCGGCCGAACTTCATTAACGTAAGCTAGGTCACAGCGGGGGGGTTAGGCAACCAGAATCAAGTGGAGCCATAATAAAAGGACTCCAGTTTGAAAGTCTCTGAAAGTATTTGAAGAGTGTCAAACTCAGCGACGAAATCGTCGCTCACAGTTGGACAATAATCAGGTTCGGCTGCTAAGTCGACAGACCGCCGTGACTTCTGAACTACGTCACCGTCTAGATAGCACGACGGTGACTATATGCCAAACGCCGGGACGCCCAACAGCAAGGAAAATCCCGGACTCAGCGCCGCAAATTAAACAGCGATCGCCTTGATGCGGCTCGACATACGCGAAATCTTGCGCGAGATCGTGTTCTGGTGCGCGACGCCCTTGTTGGCTGCTCGCTGAAGCAGAGGCTGCGCTGCCCGCAATGCAGCCTGAGCCACATCCTTGTCGCCCGAAGCGATCGCAGTCTCGACCGATTTGATCACATGGCGCATCCGCGTCCGGCGAGCCACATTACGAGCGGTGCGCTTTGCGGTCTGGCGTATGCGCTTGCGGGCAGAGTCGGTATTGGCCATGGTCGAACGACATCCAAAAACTGAAATTAGAGCGAGGTAAGAGGCGCTCCCGTGAGGGGGTCTGTCTAGATATCGGCTGCAGGTGAGTCAAGCGCGGTGAGGCGGTGCAAGAGCGTCCCAGCCTTGCGTTCATCTCGTAAAAATCCGCGGAAGTGCTCGCTCAAAGCTGCGTGCGCGGGCAGTAGAAAGTGCTTCGTCCGGATTGCACGATGCGCCTGACGCCGGCGCAGACGGGCAGCCCCGGGCAACGTTCGCAGGCCGTCCCGGCACGGCCGTAAACCTTCCATGCATGCTGAAAATATCCCAGCTCCCCGTCAGGCTGAACGTAGTCGCGCAGACTGGAGCCTCCGGCCTCGATCGCTTCGAGCAGGGTCGCCCGGATCGCCGGTACCAGGCGCGCGGCCCGCGCTCCCGGTACGGAGCCTGCCAGCCTGCGCGGGCTGATCCCGGCGCGAAACAGCGCTTCGGAGACGTAGATGTTGCCGAGCCCGGCCACGATGCGCTGGTCGAGCAGCGCCGCCTTGATCGGCGTCCGCCGTCCGCGCAGCGCGGTCGAGAGCGCCGCCGGCGTGAAGCTTTCTTCCAGCGGCTCCGGGCCCATCTCGCGCAGCAGCGCGTGGGCATCCTCCGCTTCTGTCGCCATCAGGTCGAGCAATCCGAACCGGCGCGGGTCGATCAGCCCGATGCGCCACCCATCCTCCGTCTCCATGATCAAATGTTCGTGTTTGGCATCCTCCGTTCGGGTGAGCGTCTGAAGGCTTATCGCCATCCGCCCGGACATGCCCAGATGGATGAGCAGGCTGTCCCCGCCGGACAGCCTCATCAGGATGTATTTTCCGCGCCGCCGGAACCCGATGACGGTCGCGCCTGTCAGTCTGGCCGCGAGGCCCGAGGGGATGACGCGCCTGAGGTCGCCCCGCGACAGGACGGCGCTACGGATGCGGCGGCCTTCCAGGCGCAGGGCCAGGCCGCGCATCACGGTTTCGACTTCGGGGAGTTCCGGCATGTGTCGGGCCATCGTATAGGGTACGGCGACAAGCGACAAAGCCCCAGAAGCAGATGATCATGGACGATATCCCAGGCGACCAGACCGATTTCGGCTTTCGTGCGGTTCCGCGGGCCGAGAAGAAAACCCTGGTGCGCGAGGTCTTCGCGAGCGTGGCGCCGCGCTACGACCTCATGAACGATCTCATGTCGCTCGGCATCCACCGGGTGTGGAAACAGATCTTCACGACATTGCTCGATCCCCGGGCAAGCCGCCGTCTTCTCGATCTGGCGGGCGGCACGGGCGACATCAGCTTTGGCTGGCTCGCCGCGGGTGGCGGCCCCGCTATCCTATCGGACATCAACCCGGCCATGCTGGAGGTCGGACGCGACCGCGCCGTCGACCGCGGCTTTGTCGGCGATCTTACCTTCCTCGTCGCGGATGCGGAGGCTCTGCCGATCCCGTCGGGAACTATGGACGTCGTATCCATGGCCTTCGGTCTGAGGAACTGTACGGACAAGGACAAGGTATTGACGGAGGCGAGGCGTGTCCTCCGTCCCGGCGGTCGCTTTCTGTGCCTCGAGTTTTCCCGGCTGGAAGTGGCGGCGCTGGTTCCTCTTTATGAGGCATGGTCGTTCAAGGTCCTGCCGCGCCTCGGCCGCGTGTTCGCGGGCGATGCGGAGAGCTACCAGTATCTGGCGGAAAGCATCCGCATGTTTCCCGACCAGGAGGCGCTCGCGGGAATGATGCGTAATGCCGGCTTCTCCCGTGTGTCGGTGCGCAACCTCTCGGGCGGGATCGCCGCGATCCATTCCGGCTGGAAACTGTGAGCGCAAGCCTGTCACAGGGTCTGCCGCTCGCCGGAAAGCGCGTCCTCTTGATCGTGGCCGGCGGTATCGCCGCCTACAAGGCGCTGGAGCTCATCCGCCTTCTGCGGCGCGAGGGTGCGGCGGTTCGTTGCGTGCTCACGGAGGGCGGCGCGCAATTCGTGACGCCGCTTTCGCTGCAGGCGCTGTCAGAGGACCGAGTCTACACCGACCTGTTCTCGCTGACCGACGAGAGCGAGATGGGTCACATCCAGCTCTCCCGCGCCGCCGACCTCGTCGTCGTCGTTCCGGCATCCGCCGACATCCTCGCCCGCATGGCGGCGGGATTGGCCAGTGACCTGGCAACCACGCTGCTGCTGGCGACGGACAAGCCCGTGCTGGTGGCGCCTGCAATGAACGTGCGGATGTGGAACCATCCGGCGACGGTTGCGAACATGGTGACGCTCCGCGCGCGTGGCGTGGCCGTGGTCGAACCCGAGGAGGGCTCGATGGCCTGCGGCGAGTGGGGGGCAGGGCGGCTGGCCGAGCCGCCTACTATCCTCGCGCATATCGCGGCGATGCTTGGTCCCAAATCGGCACCCTTGTCCGGGCGGCACGTCCTGGTGACGAGCGGGCCGACGCATGAGCCGATCGACCCAGTGCGATACATCGCGAACCGCAGCAGCGGGCGTCAGGGTCATGCCATCGCGGCCGCCCTGGCGGGGCTCGGCGCGCGGGTGACGCTCGTCAGCGGGCCGGTCACGATCCCCGATCCGCCGGGGGTGCGCGTTCTCCATGTCGATACGGCGGAGCAGATGCTGACGGCTTGCCGCGCGGCCCTGCCTGCCGAGGCGGCGGTCTGTGTGGCGGCGGTGGCCGACTGGCGGGTGTCCGTTCCGAGCCGCGGCAAGATCAAGAAGGTCGAGGGTGCCGCCGCACCCATCCTGGAGTTCGTCCCGAACCCCGACATCCTGGCGGCTTTGTCGGCACATGGCGAGGCACGTCCCCGGCTGGTGGTCGGCTTCGCCGCGGAGACGGATGACCTGATGGCGCATGCGACCGAGAAGCGGCGGCGGAAGGGTTGCGACTGGCTGGTCGCCAACGACGTGTCGGAGGCGGGCGGCGCCATGGGAGGAATGGAGAACGAGGTGCATCTGATCACGGCGGCGGGCGTCGAGGACTGGCCGCGCATGCGCAAGGAGGCGGTGGCCAAGCGTCTCGCCGCGCGGATCGCTCAGGCTTTGGCCGGTGAGGCGATCGGATGATCGAGGCGATGGTGGAGGTTGTGCGGCTGCCGCATGCAGAGGGGCTTGCGCTGCCCACCTATGCGAGCGCGGGCGCGGCGGCCTTGGACCTGTTGGCCGCGGTGGCCGACCCCGTGGTTCTACCTCCCGGCGGACGAACCGCCATCCCGACCGGATTGATGGTCGCCCTGCCCGAGGGCCACGAGTTGCAGATCCGTCCGCGTTCCGGCCTGGCGCTGAACCACGGGCTTCTGGTGGCCAATTCGCCGGGCACCATCGACGAGGACTACCGCGGCGAGATCAAGGTCATCCTGATGAACGGGGGCTCCGAGCCGGTCGTGGTGACGCGCGGGATGCGGATCGCGCAGGCGGTTCTGGCGCCGGTGACGCGGATCGTCTGGCGCGAGGTCGCGGCGCTCGACGAGACGGCGCGCGGGGCCGGCGGATTTGGCTCTACCGGACTTTAGGTGCCCTTGCCCTCAGGATGACGTCAGAAACACATCAAGCCTCAGCGGTAGAAATGGGCGGCGATCACTCCGGGCAGGGTGGCGTCCGTCGCCAGGATCGCGGCGATCGGCGCCGGCCACCAGAGCCATCCGGGAAGGCGCCGTGACACACCGCTGGCCGGGACGACGAAGAGGATGAGCGGCAAGAGCGGGAGGAAGTACCGCCCCTGGATGCCGTCGACGCGATCCATGCCCACCGGCGTCCAGGTGAGGTAGAGCGCCAGAAAGATGAGTTCGACACTGGCCACCACTGCGACTGCCGCCGCCGGTCCGGTGAACCAGCGCGTTCCGGGTGGGCGTGGGCTTGCCGTCAGCGCACCGAGACCCGAGACGATCGCCAAGGACCACAGCGTGTAGAGCGCCCGCGGCAGGCGGATCGAAAGCTGACCCAGAACGCCGATGAATTGCAGCCAGAGCGATGGCAGCGCCGCGCCGCCCGACGTGAACGGCAGCAATGCGACCTGCACTGGATGGTGCATTACCACGGCGATCTGCGCGCCGGCGATGGCCGAGCGGAACAGCCGCGCCGGATCGCCGGGCCAGAGCGGACCCGGATGGTAAGGCGGTCCGGGCAGCAGCGGCACCGAAACGAGCGCCGCCACCGCCAGTGCCCATAGCAGCCCGGGCAGGGCCACGCTCACGGCACCCCCGATGCGCCGTCTCCAGCTGCCGGGCCCGGATGTCCCCGGCACCACCAGCGGCAGGATCGCCAACGGAAGAAACGGTGGCTTCTGCAGGACCAGCACGGCCAAGGCCGCGCAGCCGCACCAGAAGCCCGCGCGGCTTCCCCGCGTCAGCAAGGCTGCGCCCAGCACCGTCACGGCGATGGCCAGTCCATCCTGGCTGACGGAGCCGGCGAGCCAGATCGTCATCGGCAGGCTGAGCGTGATCAGCAGCAGCAGACGCCCGCGCGCCGCCATCAGCAGCGCCAGGGCGCCGATCAGGGTGAAGGCGAGCACGTTCGCCAAACGGGCGCCGATGATGGCCGCATGAGGTTTGGCGCCCATCAGGATTGCAGCACCGAGCCCCAGCGCCGCCGGGATGTATGTGACCGGCGCGTAGGCGGCAGTGTTGGCGCTGCTGACGAAGCTCAGCCGCGGCTGCCACGGGATGTCCCACACCCAGGCGAGCCTTGCCGCACGCGACGCTTCCGGCGGCAGCGGGGCCATGTCGCCGTTGCCTGCGATCGCCGCCAAGGCGAGGCCGGTATTGCCGGTCACTCCGGCGTCGCGGCTGCCCGTTTCGACATTCAACGTCGCGACGCGATGGCCGATGATCGCGCCGTGCAGCAGGCTCGCCGCCCGCATGACGTGGGTCGGCTCGTCCGGCACCTGGCCAGCCGGCACCCGCCAGGCACAGATGGCGACCAGCGGCACGACGAGCACAAGAAAGACGGCGAGGGGGGCAAGCCGGAGGGGCACGCGCATCTGGGCGCCATAGCCGCCCCCACCCGCTGTGTCACTCATCCATGCTCGCAATGGTCTTGCTGTCACCGGTCCGTCACAGGAAGAGTGGTGACAGGCACCTGCCGGCTGGGATAGAGCGCCAGCATCCGGGCGGCTCGCCGTGACGGCCCACCAACAATTCAACCCGAGGGCAACGACCATGACCGTCCTGGCCTTGCCCGCCTTCGTGAGCGGCCGCCGCCTCCCCAACCTCTGGGATGCCGCGGCCATCCTCTGCGTGCTCGCGCTGCTGATCCTCGTCGCCCATGCCGCGCACGGCACCCTCGCCCCGCTGCCGAGGGCGGACACGATCACGCTCGATCCGCGCTGGCTCCCTTATTACGCCCTCAGAACCACATTGCGTATGTTCGTGGCGCTGATCTTCTCTACAATCTTCACGCTCATCTTCGCGCCGCTCGCCGCGAAAAGCCGTCGTCTCGGCATGATCATGATCCCGGCCCTCGACATCCTCCAGTCGGTGCCGATCCTCGGCTTCCTGTCCTTCACCGTCCTATTTTTCCTCAACCTGTTCCCCGGCCGCGTCATCGGCGCCGAACTCGCCGCGATCTTCGCGATCTTCACGAGCCAGGCCTGGAACATGACGTTCAGCTTCTACCAGTCGCTGACGACGGTGCCGCGCGACCTCGACGAGGCGACGCGCAGCTTCCGGCTCTCGACCTGGCAGCGGTTCTGGCGGCTCGAGGTGCCTTTCGCCATGCCGGGGCTGGTGTTCAACACCATGCTGTCGATGTCCGGCGGATGGTTCTTTGTCGTCGCGTCGGAAGCGGTGACCGTCGGCAACACGACCTTCCTGTTGCCGGGCATCGGCTCCTACGTCTCGGAGGCGCTCCGGGCGAGCGACCTTCGCGCGGTGCTCTACGCGATCCTCGCCATGCTCGCGGTCATTCTGACCTATGATCAATTGCTGTTCCGGCCGCTCGTCGCCTGGTCATCCAAGTTCCGCTTTGAAATGACGAGCGGCGGCGAGCAGCCTGACCCCTGGGTGCTGAGCGTGCTGCGGCGCACTCGCCTGTTGCAGATCGCGGGTGACTGGATCGGTGATGTGGCGACCGCTGCCGGCGGCCTCCGGCTGCGCCTTCCGGTCGCGGTTGGCGGCAGGCAAGGGGCGCCGCCCTCGCGCCTCCTCGACGGCATCTGGTTCGCCTTCATCGGCGTCGTGGTCGCCTTCGCCTTCTGGCGGATCGCGATGTTCGTGTCGGCTTCCCTCACGCTTGCGCAGTTTGGCCATGTCGTGCTGCTAGGTTTCTTTACGCTGCTGCGCGTCGCGGCGGCGATCTTCATCGTCACGCTCGTCTGGGTGCCGATCGGCGTCTGGATCGGCCTCAGGCCCCGCTGGACCCGGGTGATCCAGCCGATTGCCCAGTTCCTCGCCGCCTTCCCGGCCAACCTCCTGTTCCCCATCGTCGTCATCGTGCTGGTGCGCTACGCGCTCAACCCGAATATCTGGCTGATGCCGCTGATGATCGTCGGCACCCAATGGTACGTGCTGTTCAACGTCGTCGCCGGCGCCTCGGCCTTTCCGGGCGACCTCAAGGAGGCCTCGGCCAACCTTGGCGTGAAGGGGCTGCTGTGGTGGCGGCGCGTCATCATCCCCGGCATCCTGCCCTATTACATCACCGGGGCGCTGACGGCGTCCGGCGCCGCCTGGAACAGCGCGATCGTCGCCGAGGTCGCGTCCTGGGGGAAGACGACGCTGACCGCGGTTGGCCTCGGCTCCTACATCGCGCAGGCGACCACGGCCGGGAATACAGCCGGCATCGTCCTCGGGGTCTGCGTCATGACGGGCTTCGTGCTGGTCATCAACCGGCTGCTCTGGCGGCCGCTGCACGCCTATGCGATGCGCCGCACGACTTTCTAGTCAGGCCGCCCAGGAACAAGGAGACGCCGATGGATCAAACTGTGCGGACCGAAACCTCGATGCTCGTCAGCATCGAGAACTGCCGGCAGTCCTATCCGAAAGATGCGTCCTCCGATGTCATCATCCTCGACGACGTGCAGCTTTCCCTGAAGGAGGGTGAGATAGTCGGTCTGCTCGGGCGCTCGGGCTCCGGCAAGTCGACGCTGCTGCGCATCGTGTCGGGTCTCCTCAAGCCGACCTCGGGCGACGTTCGCTGGCGTGGCGAGCCGATCACCGGTCCCGTCAAGGGCGTCTCGATGGTGTTCCAGAGCTTCGCCCTTTTTCCCTGGCTGACGGTCGAGGAGAACGTGGCGCTGGGGCTGGAGGCGCAGGGCGTGCGGCGCGCCGAGCGCGAGACCCGTGCCGAGGAGGCGATCGACCTCATCGGCCTCGGCGGCTATGAGAACGCCTACCCGAAGGAAATGTCGGGCGGCATGCGCCAGCGCGTCGGCCTTGCCCGGGCGCTCGTCGTCCACCCCGACCTGCTGCTGATGGACGAGCCGTTCAGCGCGCTCGACGTGCTGACCGCCGAGACGCTCCGCACCGACCTCATCGACCTGTGGTCGGAGGGGCGGCTGCCGGTGAAGTCCATCCTGATGGTGACGCATAATATCGAGGAGGCGGTGCTGATGTGCGACCGCATCCTCGTCTTCTCCTCCAATCCCGGCCGGGTCGCGAGCGAGTTGAAGGTGCCGTTCGCCCATCCGCGCGAGCGTCTGGCGCCCGATTTCCGGCAGATGGTCGACGACATCTACGCGCTGATGACGCGGCGGCCGGTGGAGCATCCGAAGCCGCAAGGGACGGACCGCGGCGCGCCCGCCGCCCCGCCGCCCGTGCAGCCGCTGCCGGTGGTGTCCACCAACCTCATGGCCGGTTTGATGGAGACGATCGAGGGCGAGCCGTATAATGGCCGCGCCGACCTGCCGGCGCTTGCCGCGGCCTTCCAGATGGAGGCGGACGAACTGTTGCCCATCGGCGAGGCGCTGCAGATGCTCGGCTTCGCCGAGTTCGACGAAGGCGACATCAAGCTTACCGATCCGGGAAAGCGGTTCGTCGAGGCGGATACCGACGACCGCAAGGAAGAGTTCGAAGCGGCGCTCCGCGCGCACGTGCCGATCATGACGCAGATCCGCCAGGTGCTGGACGAGCGCTGGAACCATCGGGCGCCGGCGCTGAGGTTCCGCGACGAACTGGAGGACCACATGTCTCCCGACTACGCGGATGCGACGATGCGGACGGTGATCGCCTGGGGCCGCTATGCGGAGCTCTTCAGCTACGATCGCGAGGCGGACCAGTTCAGCCTGGACGAGGACCAGGACGAAGAGGACTAGGCCGATAGACGGCTGTGGGGGTCATTGGAAACACCTCCGGTCTGTAGGCAATCGCCGCTGGATGGATGCTAATCTTCTCGTACGCGAACGATGCCCCATCGCGACGCCACAGATGGCCAACCTCATGATCGCCTCTCGCCTCGGCGCGGCGGGCTGTGGTAGCCCCGTCGGATGTCCGGATTCCAATTCGACCTTACCCGTGTGCCAGGGTCTCGCATCGTCTCCGTCGCCCGGCTCGCCTTCGGCCGCCCGGATACGGAGTTCCTTTGTTTCGGCGAGAGCGACCAGCCAAGCCCCGCCAGTGCGCTGACAGCGCTCGCGGCCTCGATCGGACGGGGCGAGACCCTCTACCCGGACGTGCGCGGTCTGCCCCCGCTGCGCCACGCCATCGCCGACTACCTGACGCGCCTCCATCAGCGCCCGGTCGACCGAGGATCGTGTCATCGTCACCGCCTCCGGCATGGCGGCGCTGGCCATCACCCTCTCGGCCATCGTTCGAGCCGGGGACAAGGTCGTGCTGCATGAGCCGGCCTGGCCCAATGCCGGCAATGCCGCCCGCCTGCGCGGCGCCGATGTCGTGCCCCTGCCGCTCGATGCCCGGCAGGACGGCCGTTTCCACCTCGATCTCGGCAAGCTCGACCACGCACTGTCGGGCGCGCGCTGCTTCATCCTCAACTCGCCCAACAACCCGACCGGCTGGACCGCGACGCACGACGAGCTGCGCGACATCCTCGCCCTCTGCCGCCGCCACGGCTGCTGGCTGATCTCCGACGAGGTCTATTCACGCCTG
Source organism: Acidisoma sp. (assembly GCF_965199065.1). Classification (NCBI taxonomy): domain Bacteria; kingdom Pseudomonadati; phylum Pseudomonadota; class Alphaproteobacteria; order Acetobacterales; family Acidocellaceae; genus Acidisoma; species Acidisoma sp. Next base: position 337,231 of record NZ_CBDAQN010000001.1, read on the forward strand.
GTCTATGACGGGTCGGACGCCGCCCCCTCGATCCTTGACGTCGCCGAGCCCGATGACCGGGTCATCGTCTGCAACAGCTTCAGCAAGACCTGGGTGATGACCGGCTGGCGGCTCGGCTGGCTCATCGCCCCCGCCGGCACGCGGGACGAACTGGCCGAACTGGTCGAGGTGACGCATTCGGGCGTCGCCCCGTTCATCCAACAGGCCGGTCTCGCCGCCGTTGCCGACCACGCGACGCCCGAAACCTTCCGCGCCCACTGCACCGAGGGCCGCGCCATCGCCGAGCGCTTCCTGGGCGACCTGCCCGGCGTTCGCTATGCCAGCCCCGATGGCGCCTTCTATGCCTTCCTCAAAGTCGAAGGCGTCGACGACAGCCTGGCCTTGGCCCAGACCCTCGTCTCCCGGCATGGAATTGCCGTGGCTCCCGGCATTGCCTTCGGCGACAGCGGGGAAGGGTGGCTGCGCGTCTGCTACGCCGTCGCGCCCGACCGTCTGACCCGCGCGCTCGGCCGTCTCGCCGAGGGGCTCGTCGCCCGTCGTGTCGCGGCATGAGGAGCGCTGCCGCATGAAGCCGGTCCGGTGAGCGTCTGTGCCGTCTGCGGCGCGATGGTGAGGCCGGTCTTCAAGGCGCCGGCCCCTGAACTCGCGCCCGATCTCGATTTCCGTCCGGGCGAGCCGGCGCGTTCGACGCTGCGCCGCTGGGTGGCGGAATGCTCCGGTTGTGGCTCGGCTGCCCCGGACCTATCGACGGTGAGCCCGGAGGACGCGGAGGTTGTCCGCGCGGACGCGGAGTATGCGGCGCTTCGCACGCAGGCCCCGGCCTTCGCGCGTCCCTTCCTGTTATGGGCGCTGCTCTGTCAGCGTCGCGACGATCCCTGGCCCGCGGCGGAGGCCCTGTTGCAGGCTGCCTGGGCGGCGGACGACGCCGAGGAAACCGAGTGGGCGGCCGCGTGGCGGCGCCAGGCTGCCGCCATCTGGCCGCCATCCACCGAAATCCAGCCGCGGCTTTGCCTCGTCGACATCTACCGCCGAGCGGGGGAGTTCCATCAGGCGGCGGCGGTCGCCGAAAGCCTCGCCCAGGCGAAGTTGGATGAAAGCTCCGCGGCCATCCTCGCTTTTCAGAGGCGGCTCGTCGGCGAACGAGACGTGGGGCGGCAGCTGATGAGCAGCGCTTTGCGTCCGCCGGCCTCCCGGCCCCACGTCTCCTACCAGCAGCCGCGGCGGACAGCCGGCAGCGGCTTCTGGCATCGTTTCTTTGGCGGCGGCTGATTATGGCCCCCCACTACAAGCTGGAACGGGCGGCGGGCGGCCGCGTCGCGGGTTTGGATGAGGTCGGGCGCGGACCGCTGGCCGGCCCCGTGATCGCCGCCGCAGTCGTCTTCCCCAACGGCGTGCCGAGGAAGCTCGCGAAACTCCTCGACGATTCGAAGAAGCTCACGCCGGAGCGGCGGCTTGCGGCATCGATGGCACTATACGCCTCCGGCGCGGCGGAGATCGGCGTCGGGGCGGCGTCCGTGGCCGAGATCGAGCGGATCAACATTCTCCACGCCAGCCTGCTGGCCATGCGGCGGGCTGTGATGCGGCTGCCGAGCCTGCCCGATCTTGCTTTAGTCGACGGCAACCGGCCGCCCAATCTCCCCTGCGCCGTGCAATGCGTGATCGGAGGCGACGCCCTCAGCCTGTCGATCGCGGCGGCCTCCATTGTCGCGAAGGTGGCTCGCGACCGGCTGATGACGCGGCTGGCCGTGCGCTTCCCGCACTATGGTTGGGAGACGAATGCAGGCTACGGCACGCCTGCACACTGCCAGGCCATGGCCGCCAGCGGCATCTCCCCGCACCATCGCCGCGGCTTCGCGCCGGTGCGCGCCATCTTGCAGGGCACGATCGTCCTACCTCCGGAAATGGCGTCCGACATCGTCGCCGACATGGGCGGCGGGACGGTCGCCGAGCCCAGTGACGAGGCGGGCCACCTCGGCGTGCCGGAGCTAAGCGAGCTGTCGATCGTTCTCCCCACGGCTGCGGCCTGAACCTCTGCCAATGCCAGCTTGCGCCTCCCGCCTGCATTTCTCTTGCCTGCGCCGCTTTTGCCTGCGCCTGCTGTACGGCAGCCGCGTCACTCTGCTGCCCGGAACGACGTCTTGAGGAGACCTGTGGACCTCACCCGCGAACTGCCGCTGGACCAGCTTCTTCTGGGTGACTGCATCCACCACATGCGGATGCTGCCGCCGGCTTCGATCCACTGCGTCTTCGCCGATCCACCCTATAATCTGCAGTTGCAGGGGCAACTCAGGCGGCCCGACGAGAGCATCGTCGATGGCGTCGACGACGACTGGGACCGCTTCACGGATTTTGCCGAATACGACCACTTCACGCGCGAATGGCTGACCGAGTGCCGCCGGCTGCTGCGCAAGGACGGCACGCTGTGGGTGATCGGCACCTACCATAACATCTTTCGCATCGGGGCCATCCTCCAGGACCTTGGTTTTTGGGTGCTCAACGACATCGTCTGGCGCAAGTCGAACCCGATGCCGAACTTTCGCGGCCGGCGGTTCACGAATGCCCACGAGACCCTCATCTGGGCGGCCCGTGGGCAGGATTCGCGCTACCGGTTCAACTACCAGTCGATGAAGACCTCCAATGACGACGTGCAGATGCGGAGCGACTGGTTCATGCCGGTCTGCGGCGGACCCGAGCGCTTGCGAAATCAACACGGTCTGAAGCTGCACCCAACGCAGAAGCCCGAGGCGATGCTGCACCGGGTGCTGCTCGCCTCGACGGCGCCCGAGGATGTCGTGCTCGATCCGTTCTCGGGCACGGGCACGACCGCGGTGGTCGCCAAACGCCTGCGCCGCCATTTCATCGGCATCGAGCGCCACCCGGCCTATGTCGAGGCTGCCTGGGCGCGGCTCGCGAAGACCCGGCCGCTGGAGACGGATGCGATGGCGGTCACGCCGTCCCGCCGGGAGGCGCCGCGCATCGCCTTCGGCAGCCTGGTCGAGAGCGGCGCGCTCGTTGCCGGCACGCTCCTGTTCGACCGTCAGCGCCGCGTCTCGGCCGTCGTCGGGCCGGATGGCAGCGTGAGCGCCGGCGACCTGCGCGGCTCGATCCACAAGGTCGGCGCCGAGTTGCAGAATGCGCCGTCCTGCAACGGCTGGACCTTCTGGCATTTCGAGCGTGAAGGGAAGCTGGTGCCCATCGACGTGCTGCGGCGTCCGTGACGGGCAGCGGGGCGTGAGAGAGCAGCCATCGCCCAATCATGACGAACGGCCGGCGGATGAGCCGGTGGACGTCCTCGTGCTGCACTACACCGGCATGCGGTCCGCTGCCGCCGCCATCGAGCGCCTGTGCGACCCGGCCTCCCGTGTGTCCGCGCACTACGTCGTGGAAGAGGACGGCACGGTCTGGCGACTGGTGCCCGAGGAGCGGCGGGCGTGGCATGCGGGCGTCTCGTTCTGGCGTGGGCACGAGGGGCTGAACGGCCGCTCGGTGGGCATCGAGATCGTCAACCCCGGCCATGAGTGGGGGTACCGGCCGTTTCCGCCGGTGCAGATGGCGGCCGTGCGGGACCTTTGTCTTGGCGTCCTGGCGCGGCATCCAATCCCGGCCCGCAACGTCGTCGCCCATTCCGACATCGCGCCGGACCGCAAGCAGGATCCGGGCGAGCTGTTCGACTGGCCGGGATTGGCCGCTGCCGGGATCGGCCTCTGGCCGGAATGGCGCTCAGCCACGCCGGAGCCGTTCTCCGACCGGGCGCTGTTGCGGGAGGACCTCGCGGCCATCGGCTACCCGGTGCCGGATGAGCGTGCAGGGGCGGAGGCGTGGGCGACGCTGCTCCGAGCCTTCCAGCGCCGCTGGCGGCCTGTGGCGGTAACGGGCCTGGCGGATGCCGAGACGACGCTCCGCGCCTCGGTGCTGGCCAGCGCTGTCCGCGGGATGGGTTGACCACGGCAGCGCGCTGACGCAATCAGCGCGCGCCAGACGGTTGGACGGCCGCTGCCATGTCCGCAAGGGCATGGGGGAGGAAAGTCCGGGCTCCACGGGAATACGGTGCCGGCTAACGGCCGGCGGGGGCGACCCCAGGGACAGTGCCACAGAAAACAAACCGCCTGTGCGCGCCGATGCAGATCGGCGCCCTCAGGCAAGGGTGAAACGGTGCGGTAAGAGCGCACCGCCGCTCCGGCAACGGCGCGGGCAGGGTAAACCCCACCGGGAGCAAGACCGAATAGGGGTGACCGGCGGCACGCACACGAAAGTGTGAAGTGTGACGCGAGGGCGTTCCCGCCCCGTCATCCGGGTTGGTCGCGAGAGGCGCGCGGCGACGCGCGTCCCAGAGGAATGGCCGTCCAAGGCCGCGCGAGCGGTCCGGACAGAACCCGGCTTACAGACCGTCTGGCGTTTTCATCTGGCTAACCCATTGGAGTTATTTGGGGATAACTTTCGGTAGCAACAACGGTTCCATTTGGTGAGAGAACAAAAACGGAACTTTTCGAAATCAAAACGCACGGGGTTTGACTGTCCTGAAATGACAGATGCGGCCTAGAACCTCTTGTTTTCAGGCGCGAATTGCCGATTCCAGCTGAACAGCGGGGGCAAATTCCTTTGACGCCCAGTTGAGCCCATGTTAACCCATGCCATCCCATGACGAGTGGGATGAAGCGGTGTCGCATCCGGTCGAGAGGTCGTTGGAGGCGCTGCGGCGAGCAACGGTGAAAGGAGGGCCCGATGACGAACTTTCTCGGGAGCCACCTGAACAAGCTGGATGCTAAAGGCCGCGTTTCCGTTCCGGCGCCGTTCAGAACTGCGCTGAAGTCCCTGGATTCGAATCCCGAAGGGAGCGTCTCGATGATTCTGCGCCCTTCACACAACCACGCTTGCGTCGAGGCTTGGCCGAAGCCGTTTTTCGATAAGCTGGCTTTGTCTCTGGACCGCTACGAATTGTTCAGCCGGGAATACGACGACCTTGCCGCCACCATCTACGGCGACGCCTATCCGATCGATTCGGATAAGGAAGGGCGCATAATCCTCAACGAGATGCTGCTGTCCCACGCAGGGCTCACCGACAACTGCATCTTCATGGGCACAGGCCCTATCTTCCAGATTTGGGAGCCCGCGGCCGCCAAGCGCCGCTCGTCCGAGGCGCGGCAGAATGCGAATGCCCGCGGCCTTACACTGCCCGGCGGGGGCGTGCCGCGATGACCGGTCCCGCGCAAGGGAGTTCCGCGCAGGCGGGTGCCGGGCACGTTCCGGTCATGCTGGCCGAGGTGCTGAGAACGCTCGATCCGAAGTCGGGCGAGATCTATCTCGACGGCACTTTCGGCGGCGGCGGCTATACGCACGCGATCTTGGAGCGGACCGACTGCACGATCTGGGCGATCGACCGCGACCCGCAGGCGATCGCGCGTGGCGCGGTTCTGGCCGCGGCGTTTCCCGGGCGTCTGCATCTGCTCGAGGGACGGTTCGGCGATCTGCTGACATTGCTTGAAGAGCACGGCGTCGCCGGACTCGACGGGGTGGTGCTCGATCTCGGCGTTTCTTCGTTTCAGATCGATGACGCCGCACGCGGCTTCAGCTTTCGCATGGACGGTCCTCTGGATATGCGGATGGGCGGCGCTGGACCCTCCGCCGCCGATCTCGTGGCGCGCCTGTCGGCCGACGAACTCGCCGATATGCTCTTCAGGTTTGGCGAGGAACGGCAGTCGCGGCGGATCGCGCGCGCGATCGTTGCCGCCCGCTCGGTGCAGCCCATCACGACCACGGGCCAACTCGCCGGCATCATTCGCGGCGTGCTGCCGCCGGACCGTTCCGGCATGGACCCCGCAACGCGAAGCTTTCAGGCGCTCCGTATTGGAGTGAATGAAGAATTGGTTGAAATTGAGCGTGCTTTGAATCAAGCGACACGCATACTGCGTCCTGGGGGGCGACTCGTCGTCGTCTCTTTCCACTCGCTTGAGGATCGAATCGTAAAACACTTTATGAACGATGCGTCGGGACATGCGCCCGGCCCGTCCCGTTATGACCCGCGCGGTTTACTGCCAACGGCGGAGGCGCGCTTTGAGCTGGTGACACGCAAGGCCTTGCGGCCGGGCTCGGCGGAAGTCGCTGGCAACCCCCGTGCCCGCAGCGCACGCCTGAGGGCGTTGCGCCGGCTCGCCGTCGAGGAGGTTGCGGCGTGATCCGTCCGTTCACCTGCGTCTGTCTGATCCTGGCCGCCGGCTCGGGGCTATACCTCTATCAGGTCAAGCAACGGGCCTTCGCGCTCGACGCATCCTTGCGCAGCACCTTCCATGACATCGACGCCGCGCGCGACCGCACCCGCATGCTGCGGGCCGACTGGGCGCTGGTGAACGATCCGGAGCGGCTGCAGGCCCTGGCGAGCCAGTATCTCAAACTGCAGCCGATGCAGCCGTCGCAGCTGTTGACGATGGATCAACTGGCCGCCGCACTGCCGCCGCCAGTGCCAGCGTCTACGACGACGGCTCCCGCGGCGTCCAAGCCCGCGCCCTTGGCCGTGCCCGCCCTCTCCATCCCAGACCCGACGCACGGCGTGCCGATGGCGGCGGCGATCCCGCCGGTCCTGCCTCACGCCCATCCGGCCACGCCGGAGGTGGCTTTGCTTCAGCCGGTCGCGCCTCAGCCGGCCGCGCCTCAGCCGGCCGCGCCTAGGCCGGCCGCGCCGGCAGCCGTGGCGCCGCCGGTTTCGGCCGCCTCGCTTCCAGCCCCGATGGCGCCGCCCAAGCCGCTCCACCACGGCGCCCGGCACCTTGTTCCGCAGGCTCAGCCTTGGCTCGCCAATGGGAACGGCTTCCCTCCGCCGCCGCACCGGCATGCCGATCACCACGCTAGTCCCGAAGTGGCGGCACGGCAGTTCTATGCCGCCAATCTGCCGTCGCGTGAGGATGTGGCCGCGCGAATCACGCCGCAGGCCGCGACGGTCATGTATCGCCCTGCCGCCTCCGGGTCATCGCTCGGCATGGCGTCTTCGGCCGCTCTCGCGCCTCCGCGCCCGCTCTACCCGAACTCGCAGTAGGCGCGCCGGATCATGAGCGACGCGCCCCCGCCGGACATGACGCCGAACAACCCGTGGGGCCCGCGGCCCCGTCGGCCGGATCCGCACGGCGAGACGGTCCGCGTGACCTCACCCGATCTCCGCCGCCGCGCCGCGATCGAAAAAAGCCGCGCCCGGCTGGTTGCGGTCGCCGGCGTCTTCCTGCTGCTGTTCATGGCCATCGCCGGCAGGCTCGCCTTCGCCACCTTGATCGACCCCCTGAAGCCGGCGCCTCGCGTCGTCGAGCACTTCGTCCCCGAGCCGCCGGAAGCCGCTGTCGCTCCGCCGTCCGGCCGCGCCTCTATCGTCGACGCCAATGGGCAGATTCTGGCGGTTTCGCTGCCCGTCGCCGATCTCTATGCCGACCCGCGTCAGATGATGGACACCGAGGCCGTCGCTGCCGCGCTTAAGAAGGTGCTGCCGCAGATCGACCAAGCGGACCTCGCCCGCCGGCTCGCCTCGGCCAAGGCCTTCGTCTATGTGGCGCGCCAGATCACGCCGGCCCAGGAAATCGCCGTCAACAACCTCGGCATCCCGGGCCTCTCGTTCCAGACCGCCTATGAGCGCCGCTATCCGCTGGGCGACACGGCGGCGCAGGTGCTCGGCGGCGTCGACATCGACAGCGACGGCATCGCGGGCGTCGAGAAATACTTCAACACCCGCTTGAACAGCGACCCCACGCCGCTGCGCCTCTCCCTCGATGTGCGCGTGCAGACGATCCTGCGCGACGAGGTCGCCAATGCGGTGAAGACCTTCACCGCGGTCGGCGGTTGCGGCATCGTCGAGGACGCGACGAACGGCCGCATCCTCGGCATGGTGAGCATTCCGGACTACGATGCGAACGACCTCGCGACGGCCAGCGACGCCGCGAAGTTCAACCGTTGCGCGACGGGCACCTACGAGCCGGGCAGCGTGTTCAAGCTGCAGACGGCCAGCATGGCGCTCGACGATGACGTGATCCACCTGTGGGACAGCTTCAACACGACGCACCCGATCCCGATCGGCCGGTTCCACATCACCGATTTCGAGCCCAAGCACTACTGGATGCAGCTGCCCGACATCATGAAGTTCTCGTCCAACATCGGCGCGTCGCGTATTTCGATTCTTATCGGAAAGGACCGTCAGCGGAACTGGCTGCAGAAGCTCGGGCTGATGACGCGCGAGCCGATCCAGCTGCCGGAGGCGGCACTGCCGCAGGTGCAGCCCGCAAGCACCTGGGGGCGCGCGACGCTGATGACGGTCTCCTTCGGCAACGGCATCGCCGAGACGCCGCTGCACATCGCGAACACGGCGGTCGCGATCGTCGACGGTGGCACGCTCTACAAGCCGACGCTGCTGGCGGCGAACCCGGGCGATGCACCGCCCGCCGGCGTGCGCGTCATGCAGGAGAGCACCTCCGACACCATGCGGAAGATCATGCGGCTGATCGTGCTCGACGGCACCGGCAACATGGGCGAGGTGCCGGGCTATTTCGTTGGCGCAAAAACCGGCACCGCTCAGAAGGTTGCGGCGCATGGCGGCTACAAGAAGCACACCAACTACAGCTCCTTCGTCGCGGCCTTCCCGATCTATGCGCCGCGCTACGTCGTCTATGTCGCGATCGATAGCGGTCATGCGACCGCCGCGACCCACGGCTTCACCACCGGCGGCTGGATGGCCGCGCCCTCCGTCGCCCATGTGATCGCCCGCATCGGGCCGATGCTCAACGTCATGCCGCGCTTCGACAACGTCGATGCAATCAACCGGGAACTGGCGATCCCGATGCCGTATCCGGCGCCGCCGGGCGTCGTGCCGCTTGGGCCCAACAACCCCGGCGAGCCCGACGACATCGCCGATGCCGGCCGGCCGGATCGTCATGATGTCCGCCGCGCCGCGCCGAGAGCCGTCACGGCGGCCGGGTGGAGCGCGCCAGCGTCGGTTGCCGCCAGCTTGCGGCACGACGCGATGTACCGGGTCCCAGCGCCGGCCACGGCCGATGCGGCTCGTTGATCTGATGCAGGCAACCTCCAACCCGGGTGGGCTAGGCCGGCCTGCCCCGACGATTGGCGACATCGACGTCTGCGGCATCACCGCCAACAGCCGGGAGGTGAAGCCCGGCTACCTCTTCGCGGCCCTTCCAGGCAGCGCCCACGACGGCCGGCAATACATCGCCGACGCCGTGGCGCGCGGCGCCGCCGCCGTGCTGGCGCCGCAAGGCACGGACTGGCCCGCCGGCGTGCCGCCGCGCCCCCTGATCCTCGATGTGGAGCCACGCCGCCGCCTCGCACAGATGGCGGCGTCGATGGCTGGGCCGCAGCCGCGCCGGATCGCCGCCGTCACCGGCACCAACGGCAAGACCAGCACCGCCGAGTTCCTGCGGCAGCTCTGGGCCATGAGCGGCCATGAGGCTGCTTCGCTCGGCACGTTGGGGCTCATCGCGCCCGGCATGCCGCAAGGCGCCGGGCTGACCACCCCCGACCCCGTCAGCCTCGCCGGCACGATGGCGACGTTGGCGAAAGCTGGCATCCAGCATGTGGCGATCGAGGCTTCGTCGCACGGGCTCGACCAGTTCCGGCTGGACGGGCTGCGGCTGTGCGCAGGCGCCTTCACCAACCTCACGCGCGACCACCTCGACTACCACGGCGGCATGGAGCCATATCGCGAGGCGAAGCTGCGCCTGTTCGCGGACCTCCTGCCGCGCGGCGCGCCCGCCGTCGCCGGCATGGCGCTGGAACCCGAGACGCGGCAGGCGATGACGGCCATCGCGGCCAAGGCAGGCCTGAACTTCGGCACCGTAGGCGAGGGCGGCTCCCTCATAGCGCTGCATCGCGCGACGCCCCGGCCCGGCGGGCAGGTGCTCGCTTTGACGGCTGCCGGGCGCCGCTTCGATATCGACCTTCCTCTGCCCGGCCGCTTTCAGGCCGACAACGCCCTGCTGGCCGCGGCCATTGCGTTGATGCTCGGCGACACCGCGGTGTTCGACCGGCTGCCGCGCCTCCTCGGCGTGCGCGGCCGCATGGAACTGGCGGCGACACTCCCGAATGGAGCGGCAGCCTACGTCGACTACGCCCATACTCCCGACGCCATCGCGCGGGTGCTGGCTGCGCTGCGCCCACACGCCGAAGGCCGCCTCGTCATCGTCTTCGGCGCCGGCGGCGACCGCGACCGCGGCAAGCGGCCGCTGATGGGCGCGGCGGCGCAGGCCGGGGCAGACGCCGTCATCGTCACCGACGACAACCCCCGCACCGAAGACCCCGCCACCATCCGCATCGAGGTCCTGACCGGCTGCAACGGCGCCCTTGAAGTTGCCGGGCGCGAAGACGCCATCGCCATCGGGCTCGGACTGCTGGGACCGGGCGACGTGCTCGTGGTGGCCGGCAAAGGTCACGAGCAGGGCCAGACCATCGGGACGGAGACCTTGCCCTTCGACGACGCGGCGGCGATCCGCCGGCTCGCGGGTATTCCGGCGTGAGCGCGCTGTGGACAGCGGACGACCTCGCCGTGGCGGCGGGCGGCGTCATGACCCGGCCGTTTGCCATCAACGGCGTCTCGATCGACACGCGGACAGTTGCCCCTGGCGATCTGTTCGTGGCCTTGCACGGCGAAAACCGGGACGGGCACCAGTTCGTGGCGGCGGCTCTCGGTGCCGGTGCTGCCGGGGCGCTGGTCGATCGCGACCCGCCGGACGCCACCGACAGCGCGCCGCTGCTGTGGGTGAATGACACCCTCGCCGGCCTCACCGCGATCGGGGCCGCGGCGCGGGCACGCTTCACCGGGCGCCTGGTGGCGGTTACCGGCAGCGTCGGCAAGACGACGACGAAGGCGATGCTGCGGCGCATCCTCGTCGCATCTGGCCAGACCCATGCGGCGCTTGCTTCCTACAACAACCACTGGGGTGTGCCGCTGACGCTTGCCCGGCTGCCACCCGGTGCCGCCTACTGCGTCGCCGAGATCGGCATGAACCATCCGGGCGAGATCGCGCCGCTCGCGCGGCTGGCGCGGCCGCATGTGGCGGTCATCACGAATATCGCGCCGGTGCACATCGGCCATATGGGCAGCCTGGACGCCATTGCGGCCGAGAAGGCGGCGATCCTCTCAGGTCTTGTAGCGGGGGGCGTTGCGGTGCTGCCCGCCGACAGCGCTCATCTCACGATCCTGACGCAGGCCGCCGAGGCCGCCCGCATCATCCGCTTCGGCCGCGCCCTGACCGCAGAGGCCCGGCTGCTCGACGCCGTGAACGACGCCGACGGCGTGAACGTGTCGATGACCTTCGAGGGCGTGCCGCTGCGCTTCCGGCTGGCCGCCCCTGGCGGGCACATGGCGATGAACGCGGTCGCTGCCATCGCGGCCGCCGTGGCGCTCGGCGTGGAGCCGCACCATGCCTCCGCCGCGCTCGACGGCTTCGAGGCTGTCACCGGCCGTGGAGCGCGCCGGCGTCTCGCACTTCCCGAAGGCGAGGCCCTGTTGCTCGACGAAAGCTACAACGCGTCCGGGCCTTCGGTTCGCGCGGCGCTCGCCGTGCTGGGCCTGCAGCCCGCTACCAGGCGCATTGCCGTGCTCGGCGACATGCTGGAACTGGGCGCCGACAGCGCCGTGGAGCATGCCGGCCTGGCTCCCGATGTCATCGCCCATGCCGATCTGCTGTTTGCCTGCGGCCCGGAAATGCGCCGCCTGTTCGATGCTGTGCCCGCCGGGATGCAGGCGGGCCATGCCGCGACCTCGGCGGAACTCGCGCCCCAGGTTGCGTCTGCGTTGCGGCCCGGCGACGCGGTTCTGGTCAAAGGCAGCCTCGGCAGCCGCATGGCCGCCATCATCTCCGCCCTGCCCGCCGGCGCAGAGACGGGCGGGGCCGCCTGATGCTTTACAACATTCTGCTTCCGTTCTCGGACCAGCTGCACATCCTCAATCTCGTCCGCTACCTGACCTTCCGGTCGGGCGCGGCTTGCCTGACCTCGCTCGTCATCAGCTTCCTGCTGGGGCCGCGCGTCATCCGCATGCTACGGAGCCTGCAAAAGCAGGGGCAGCCAATCAGGCTTGATGGCCCTGAGCGGCATCTGGTGGAGAAGAAGGGAACGCCGACGATGGGCGGCGTCCTCATCCTGAGCGCGCTGACCATTTCGACGCTGTTATGGACCGATCTCGCCAACCCCTATGTCTGGGCGGCGCTCATCGTGACGCTCGGCTATGGCGCGCTAGGCTTCGCCGATGACTTCTTGAAAGTAACGAAGCGGAATACACGCGGCCTGTCCGGCCGGCTGAAGCTCATCGGCCAGGCGAGCATCGGCCTGCTCGCCTCGATCTGGATCATGGTCCATATCGGCGGACCCCTCGGCAGCGGCATCTCCGTGCCGGACTTCAAGAATGTCTTGATCCCGCTCGGCATTTTCTTTCCGCTGTTCGGGATGCTGGTGATGATGGGCGCGTCCAACGCGGTCAACCTCACGGACGGGCTGGACGGCCTCGCCATGGTGCCGACGATCATCGTCGCCGGCGTCTTCGCCTTCATCGCCTACCTCGTCGGCAACCGCATCTTCGCGAACTATCTCGAACTGCCCTTCGTTCAGGGCTCGGGCGAGTTGGCCGTGTTCTGCTCGGCGCTGATCGGTGCGGGATTGGGCTTCCTCTGGTACAATGCGCCGCCAGCCGCGGTCTTCATGGGCGATACCGGCAGCCTCGCCCTCGGCGGCGCCGTCGCGACCGTCGCCGTGGCCACCAAGCATGAGATCGTGCTGGCAATCGTCGGCGGTCTGTTCGTGGTCGAGACGCTGTCCGTGATCATCCAGGTCTTCTGGTTCAAGCGGACGGGGCGGCGCGTGTTCCTGATGGCGCCGCTGCACCATCACTTCGAGAAGAAGGGCTGGGCAGAGCCGACGATCGTCATTCGTTTCTGGATTGTCTCGATGATCCTGGCCCTCGTCGGTCTAGCAACCTTGAAGATCCGTTGATGACATTTCCAAGTCATGTTTTTGACAATTCGCGTTTCGCCATCCTCGGTCTCGGCCGCAACGGCCTGCCGGTGGCGCGCAGCCTGCACGCGATGGGCGCCGAGGTCGTGCTGTGGGATGACAACGCGCCGGCCCGCGATGCGGCCGCCGCCGAGGGCTTCACGGTCGCAAATCTCATGGCTGGTGATTTCGCCTTCGATGCGCTTGTTCTGTCGCCGGGGATACCGCATCACCTGCCGGCGCCGCACGCGGTCGCCGCCCGCGCGATTGCGGCCGGCGTGCCGATCCTGAGCGATGCCGAGTTGCTGTTCCAGGCGGTGCGCGCCGCCGGAAGCCGCGCCCGATTCGCGGGCGTCACAGGAACAAACGGGAAATCCACGACTACGGCGTTGCTCGCTCACATACTCGGCGAGGCGGGCGTCCCGGTGGCCGCCGGCGGCAACCTCGGCACGCCCGCGCTCGCGCTGCCGCTGCTGCCGGACAACGGTGTCTACGTTCTCGAAATGTCGTCTTACATGTTGGAGCGAATCGCAACTCTCCGCTTCTCTACAGCGGCAATGTTGAATCTGTCGCCAGATCATCTCGACCGTCATGGCAACATGACCGGCTATGCCGATGTAAAGCGTGCGATTTTCGCGCGCCAGACAGAGGCGGACGTGGCCGTGGTCGGAGTGGACGATGCGCTGTCCGCCGCGATGGCCGATGATTTGTCCACCGGTCCGATGCGGCTGGTGCGGATCAGCGGCCGTGGTGCAGAGACCGGCGCCGCCGCGTTGCCGGGTGAGCACAACGCCCAGAATGTCGCCGCCGCCACCGCAATGGCGCGGGCGCTCGGTGTCGATGACGCGACGATGACGGCGGCGGTGAAAAGCTTTCCCGGGCTGCCGCACCGGCAGGCGCTTGTCGGCACATATCAGGGCGTGGCGTTCGTGAACGACAGCAAGGCGACCAACGCGGACGCCGCGGCCCGCGCACTCGGCTGCTACGACCGCATCGTGTGGATCGCCGGCGGCATGGCCAAGGCCGGCGGGATCGCATCGCTGCGGGAGTTCTTTCCCCGCGTCGTCCATGCCGAGCTGATCGGCCGGGACGCGGAGAGCTTCGCCGAGACGCTCGCCGGGCATGGCGTGCCGCATCGCATCGCGGGCAGTCTGGACGCCGCGGTGCCGGCCGCGCTCGAGCGAGCGCGCGCTCTTGGCGCCCCCGTGGTGCTGCTCTCTCCCGCCTGCGCCAGCTGGGACCAATTCTCGGGCTTCGAGGCGCGGGGCGACCGCTTCGCGAGCCTCGTCGCGGCGCTTGGAGAGCCGGGCGCGATGAGCGGGAGGGCCGCCTGATGCTGGCCCTGTCCCGCACGGATACATCGACGCTCGGCCGCTGGTGGTGGACCGTCGACCGCTGGACGCTCGTCTGCATCGCCATGCTGATCGGCTTCGGCTACGTCCTGGTGCTGGCGTCGAGCCCGGCGGTCGCGCACCGCATCGGCGACCCGCGTGACCTGCTGATCCTCAAGCAGGTGACGTTCCTGGCGCTCGCGGGCCTGATCGTCGTCGGTGTTTCGATGATGACGCCGAAGGGCATCCGCTGGCTGGCGCTCACCGGCACGCTGGTGGCGCTGCTGCTGACCGCGTTCACGCTCGTCCACGGTGTCGAGATCAAGGGTGCGCGGCGCTGGATCAACATCCCGTTCCTCTCGCTGCAGCCGAGCGAGTTCCTGAAGCCTTTCTTCGCGGTGGTGACGGCGGGCCTGCTGGTGGAAAGCCGTAACGCCGAGAAGTTCCCCGGCCGGCTTCTCGCGATCATGCTCTATGGCCTCATCGCGCTGCTGCTGAAGACGCAACCCGACATCGGCATGCTCGCGGTCATCAGCATCGTTTTCCTGGCGCAGCTTTTCCTCGATGGGCTCAATCTCGCCCTTGTCGGCATTTCGGCGGGCGGACTGGTGGTGAGCTTCATCGCCGCCTTCTTCCTCATGCCGCACGTGCATGTGCGCGTGGAGCGTTTCCTCCACCCGACGGAGCAAACCGCCTATCAGGCGCTGACCGCGCTGCAGGCTTTCGGCAACGGCGGGCTACTCGGGCGAGGCCCAGGCGAGGGCATGGTCAAGGACATCCTGCCCGACGCCCACGCCGATTTCGTCTTTGCCGTCGCGGGGGAGGAATTCGGCCTCGTCGTCTGCTTGTTCATCCTCGGCATCTTCGCCGCCATCGTGCTGCGCGGGCTGGTGCGGCTGGTGGCCGAGAACGACCAGTTCGTGCTGCTGGCCTCGGCGGGCCTGCTCATCAGCTTCGGACTGCAGGCTTTCGTTAACATGGCCTCCTCGCTGGAACTCATCCCGACCAAAGGCATGACGTTGCCCTTTATCTCCTATGGCGGCTCGTCGGCGCTGTCGGTCGCGGTGGAGATGGGCATGCTGCTCGCCCTCACGCGCCGCCGCTTTACGAGCGACCGGTCATGAGAGGCCCGCGCGTGATCCCCATCGTCATCGCGGCCGGTGGCACCGGCGGGCATTTCTTCCCGGCCGAGGCGCTGGCAATGACGCTCGCCGGCCGCGGCTACCGCCCGGTGCTGATGACGGACGGCCGCTCGGCGGGCCGTGGCAGTCAGGCCTTCGCCGAGGATGACCGGCATGTGCTGCCGGGTGCCGGGATCGCCGGGCGCGGCGTGGTGCGCGGCATCCGCGCCGGTGGTGCGCTGGCGGCCGGAACACTCGCGGCGCGTCGCATCCTCGTCGGGCTGAATGCGGGCGCGATCGTGGGCTTCGGCGGCTACCCGTCCGTGCCGCCCGTGGTGGCAGCGCGTCTCGCGCGGCTGGGCATCCCGGTCATCCTGCACGAACAGAACGCGGTGCTCGGCCGTGCCAACCGCGCGCTGTCGCGGATCGCGACGCTCCTCGCGCTCAGCGCCGACCCGACGACGCGCGTCCCTCGCGGTGTGAAGACGGCGCTCGTCGGCAACCCGGTGCGGGCCGCGATCGCCGCCCTCGCCGACATTCCCTATCTGCCGCCGGAAACGGACGGCCCGATCAACCTGCTGGTGACCGGCGGCTCGCTTGGCGCCCGGGTGCTCAGCGAGGTCGTGCCCCAGGCCCTCATCGCTCTGCCCGAGATGTTGCGGATGCGCCTGCGCGTCGTGCAGCAGGCCCGGCAGGAGGATGGCGCCCGCGTCCGCGCCGCCTATGAGGCTGCCGGGATCGTGGCCGAGGTCGCGCCCTTCTTCCCCGACATCGCCCGCCACCTCGGAGCGGCGCATCTCGTCATCGCCCGGGCGGGCGCCTCGACCACGGCGGAACTCGCGGTCGCCGGGCGGCCGGCGATCCTGGTGCCGCTGCCGAACGCGATCGACGACCACCAGACCGCGAACGCGGCGCTGCTCGCACGCCTCGGCGCGGCTTGGGTGATGCCGCAGCCGCAGTTCACCGCAGATGCGCTGACCGCGCGGCTCGCCGGCCTGCTGACCGACCCCGCGGCGCTTGCGATCGCGGCCGAAGCGGCGCGCGGGCAGAGCCGGGTTTCGGCGGTCGACACGCTCGCCGATCTCGTCGAGCGCATGCGGGTTGGGGAGACGCAGTCATGAGGGCGCTCCCTCTCAACATCGGCACCATCCACTTCGTCGGCATCGGCGGCATCGGCATGTCCGGCATCGCCGAGGTCCTGCACAATCTCGGCTACTCCGTGCAGGGCAGCGACATCGCGGACTCCGCCAACGTGAAACGTTTGCGCGGCGAGGGCATCGCGGTGGCCATCGGGCATGAGGCGGCCAATCTGGGCCAGGCCCAGGTCGTCGTCGTTTCCTCCGCGGTCAAGAACGACAACCCGGAGGTCCAGGCGGCGCGGGCGAAGCTGATCCCCGTCGTGCGCCGGGCCGAGATGCTGGCCGAACTCATGCGCCTGCGCTGGTCGGTGGCCGTCGGCGGCACGCATGGCAAGACGACGACCACGAGCCTCGTGGCCGCCGTGCTGGAAGGCGCGAACCTCGACCCGACCGTCATCAACGGCGGCATCATCAACGCCTATGGCACCAATACGAGGCTCGGCGCCGGCGACTGGATGGTGGTCGAGGCGGATGAGAGCGACGGCAGCTTCCTGCGCCTGCCGGCGGTGATCGCCATCGTCACCAACATGGACCCCGAGCATCTCGACCACTGGGGCAGCCAGGAGGCGATGGAGGCGGGCTATCGCCAGTTCGTCGGCAACATCCCGTTTTATGGTTTCGCCGTGCTCTGCGTGGACCACCCGGCGGTGCAGCAGATGATCCCGCGCCTCGCGGATCACCGCATCATCACCTATGGCTTCAGCCCGCAGGCCGACATCCGCGCCGAGCGCGTCGTCACCGACAAGGCTGGCGCGAATTTCGAGGTCACGGTCACAGATCGCCTGCGCAACCGCCAGCGCCGCATGGGGCCGTTCCGCCTGCCCATGCTCGGCCAGCACAATGTGCAGAACGCGCTGGCCGCCATCGCGGTCGGCACCGAGATGGAACTCGGCGAGACGGCGATGCGGACGAGCCTCGCGGCTTTCCGTGGCGTGAAGCGCCGCTTCACCAAGACCGGCGAGACCGGCGGCATCACCATCATCGACGACTACGGCCACCATCCGGTCGAGATCGCGGCGGTGCTGAAGGCAGCGCGCCAGGCCGGGGCGCGCAACGTCATCGCCGTCGTCCAGCCGCACCGCTATTCGCGGCTGCAGTCGCTGTTCGAGGACTTCTCGGCCTGCATGAACGACGCCGGCACGGTGATCGTGGCCGATGTCTATGCGGCGGGCGAGGCACCCATCCCCGGCATCGACCGGGATGCGCTGGTCGACGGCCTGCGCGCCCGCGGCCACCGCAGCGTCGTGCCGCTGCCGGGGCCGGACCACCTCGCCGAAATGGTGCATGCCATGGCGCATCCCGGCGACATCGTCGTCTGCCTCGGCGCCGGGAACATCACCGCCTGGGCGAACGCGCTGCCGGCGCAGCTGGCCGCGCTGCAGCATCCCGAAGGCCGCTACCCGGCGGGAGCGGTCGCATGAGGTTCGCGATGAACACGCTTCCGCCGGATGCCGCCGTCCTGCCGTCCCTCAAGGGCCGGATCGAGACCAATGCCGCGCTGGGTCCGCTGACCTGGTTCCGTGTCGGCGGGCCTGCCGAGTATCTGGTGAAGCCCGCGAGCGCGGCCGACCTCGCCCAGTTCCTCCGTGCACTGCCGGGCGACGTGCAGGTCACAGTGATCGGCGCGGCGTCCAACCTCATCGTCCGCGACGGGGGCATCGCGGGCGTCGTCATCCGGCTCGCCCGCGGCTTCTCGGCCGTGACAGTCGAGGCCGACGGCATCGTCTGCGGCGCGGCGGCGCTGGACGCGACGGTCGCCGAGCATGCCGCCGCCGCTGGCCTCGGCGGGCTGGAGTTCCTGTGCGGCATTCCAGGCAGCATCGGTGGCGCGGTCGCCATGAATGCCGGCGCCTATGGCAGCGACGTGGCCGCCTGCCTCGACTGGGCAGAAATCGTGACCCGCACTGGCGAACAGGTTCGACTGCCCGCGGCCGATCTGCATCTCTCCTACCGTCATTCCAATTTGCCGGCGGGCGCGGTGGTCACGCGGGTCAGGCTGCGCGCGACCCCGGGCGACGCCCGGCTGATCGCCTCCCGCATGGCCGAAATCCGGGAGGCTCGCGGCGCTACCCAGCCGGTGCGGGCGCGGACCGGCGGTTCGACCTTCGCCAACCCTCCGGGCATGAAGGCCTGGGAACTCATCGACGGCGCCGGCTGCCGTGGCCTTAAGCGCGGTGGCGCGCAGGTCAGCGAACTGCACTGCAACTTCCTGCTCAATACCGGCGAGGCGACCGCCGCCGACCTCGAAGGGCTCGGCGAGGAGGTTCGCCGCCGCGTGGCGGCCGCGACCGGCGTGACGCTGGACTGGGAGATCAAGCGCGTCGGCCAGCCGACCGGACGGCCCGAGGTGGTGGCATGAAGCGCGTCGCGGTCCTGTATGGCGGCATCTCGGCGGAACGCGAGGTCAGCCTGTCCTCCGGCCGGCAGGTCATCGAGGCGCTGCGGACGGCCGGCTACGACGTCGTGCCGGTCGAGGTCGGCCCGGATTTGGCAGCCGTGCTCGCCGCACTCACCCCGCGTCCCGACGCCGTGTTCAATGCGCTGCACGGCCGCTTCGGCGAGGACGGCACCATCCAGGGCGTGCTCGACTGGCTCGGGATTCCCTACACGCATTCGGGCGTGCGGGCCTCGTCCATCGCCATGGACAAGGTCGCCGCCAAGACGGTGTTCGCCGCCGCCGGCCTGCCGGTCGCGCGCCACAGGATCGTCGACGTGGCGGCACTGGAAGAAGCCGACCCGATGCCGCGCCCCTACGTCATCAAGCCGCAGAAAGAGGGCTCGTCCGTCGGCGTCTTCATCATGAAGACCGGCGACAACCGCCGGGCGGAGATCGCCCGCAGCTGGACCTTCGGATCAACGGCGATGACGGAGGAGTATATCGCCGGGCGCGAGTTGACCGTCGCCGTCATGGGCGACCGGGCGCTGGCGGTGACCGAGATCAAGGCTGCTCGCGGCTTCTATGACTATGAGGCGAAATACGCCGATGGCGGATCGCGCCATGTCATTCCGGCCGCCGTTCACCCGGAGATCGCCGCGCAGGCGATGGAGGTGGCGCTCGCCGCCCATCAGGCGTTGGGCTGCGTCGGCGCCACGCGGTCGGACTTCCGCTACGACGATACCGAGGGAGAGCCGGGCCGTCTCGTGTTGCTGGAGGTCAATACCCAGCCGGGCCTGACGCCGACCTCCTTGCTGCCCGAGCAGGCGGCCTATTGCGGCGTCGACTTCCCCGCCCTCTGCGCCTGGATGGTGGAGGCCGCGCAATGCCGCGCGTGAGCAAGACGCCGCCCCCCAACGCCCAGGCTCAAGCGCATGCACAGGCCCGCATGGCCAATGCCCGCATGATGGCGAGCAGCAGCGTCGTCGACCGCCCGAGCCACATCGCCATCATCATCCGGCGGGCGCGGCGCTTCCTGCGCCCCGTTCTCGGTGCCGGGGCGGTGGTCGTCGTCATTTTCGTCGGCAGTCTGGCGCTCCGGGATGCCGGCAGCAGCGATACGACGAGCGGGCTGCGCCGCGCGCTCGGCGATGTCGGCGCGGCCATGGGGCTTTCGGTCCGCAGTATCGTCATCGACGGGCGGGAGAACACGCCCGAACCCGTCCTCCGCAGGGCGCTCGGCATCATGATCGGCGAGCCGATCCTTGGCTTCTCGGTCGCCGCGGCGAGGGCGCGCCTGCTGTCGCTCGGCTGGGTCGAGGACGCGGTCGTCGAGCGGCGGCTGCCCGGTACGCTGGTGGTGAGCCTCATCGAGCGCGCGCCCTTCGCCGTATGGCAGGATCGCGGACGCTTCCGCCTGATCGACCGCAATGGCGAGATCATGGGCGAGCAGGATGTCGGCCGCGCGGCTGAGGAGCTTTCGCTCCCGCTTGTGGTCGGGCCCGGCGCGCCGGAGGCGGCGACCGAACTCTTCGACGAGATGAAGCCCTACCCGGATATCCGGAAGCGGCTGGTCGGCGCAGTGCGGGTCGGGCAGGAACGCTGGAACCTCGTCCTCAAGGCGGGCGGGACCGTCCTGCTGCCGGGCGAAGATCAGGATGCGGCGCTCGAGCGCCTGCAGCAGCTGCAGGGCCGCATGCAGCTGCTAGACCGGCCCGTGCAGATCATCGACCTGCGTCTTGCCGACCGCGTCGTCGTGCGGCCGCGCGCCCTGCCGCCCGTGCCGGCGGGCACGGACGATCTCGCCGGCGTCGGCAAAAGCACCGGCGATGGCGCCGCTGCAACCAAGAGCCAGGAATAACGGGGCCGCATCGTGAACGAAATGTCCTACCGCGCGCTGCCGCCCGCCATCATCGACATGCCGCCGCGCACACGCGCCGTCCGGCCCGGTGTGTTCGGCTCGCTCGACATCGGTTCGACCAAGATCACCTGCATGATCGGCCGCAGCGAGCCCGACGGCACGCGCCGCATCACGGGCTTCGGCTGGCAGAAGGGGCGGGGCATCCGTAACGGAGCCATCACCGACCTCGACGAGGCCGAGCGCGCCATCCGCGCCGCCGTCGGGCAGGCCGAGGATATGGCCGATACCCGGCTGCGCGCGGTGACTGTCAATCTCGGCTGCGGCCAGCCGGAGAGCCGCCTGTTCAACGTGCAATGGCCGGTCGGCGGCCGCGAGGTGAACGAGGACGATATCCGGCAGGTCGTGCTGGAAGGACGTAGCCGTGCCGCCTCGGAAGGTCGGGACGCCATCCATGCGCTGCCGCTGTCCTTCTCGGTCGACGAGACCATGCGCGTCGAGGATCCTCGCGGCCTCCACTGCGAAACCCTTACGGCGCGGCTGCATGTGATCGACGCCGTCTCCTCGGCGCTCCGCAATCTCCATACCTGTCTCAGCCGCTGCGACCTCGAGATCGCCGACCTCGTCTCCGCGCCCTTCGCGGCGGGCCTCGCAACGCTCGTCGAGGATGAACGCGAGCTTGGCACGACGGTCATCGACATGGGCGGCGGCAGCACGAGCTTCGCGGTCTTCGCCGAAGGCCAGCTGCTGCACACGGGGCAGACGCTGGTCGGCGGCATCCACGTGACGAACGACATCGCCCGCCTGCTGTCGACACCCGTTGCCCACGCCGAGCGGCTCAAGACGCTCTACGGCAGCTGCCAGGCAAGCCCCGACGATGAGCGCGAAATGCTGCCCGTGCCGCTGGTCGGCGAGGAGGAGCATCAGATTGCCCGTGTGCCGCGCAGCATGGTGGTCAGCATCATCCGGCCAAGGCTGGAGGAGATCTTCGAGATCGTGAAGGACCGGCTGGAGAATTCCGGCCTGTCCCGCGTGGCCGGCGCACGGGTCGTGCTGACCGGCGGCGCCTGCCAACTCGCCGGCGCGCGCGAGCTGGCGGCGCAGATCCTGGGCAAGCAGGTGCGGCTGGGCCGGCCTGTCGGCCTGCGAGGCCTGCCGGACGCGGCGGCGGGCCCGGCGTTCGCCACCGGGGCCGGTCTGCTCGCCTGGGCCGCGGGCGAGGGCCGCTCGATGCAGGATATCGACCTCGCGATGCGGCGCCCGAGCGGTCCGCTGAAGCGTTTCATCTCGTTTCTGAAGGAGCGGATCTGATGGCCCGGACACGGTTCCCGAATTTGCGCGCAGCCGCGTGCGCCCTCCCTTTCAACAATTGCCAGCAAGCGCCGGCCGGACGCGCGCAGACAGGCAAGTTTTTCCAAGGAGCCCGCCCATGACGCTGAACCTCACTGTTCCGCAACAGTCGCATTGCGACTTCACCCCGCGCATCTGCGTCATCGGCGTGGGCGGCGGCGGCACCAATGCGGTCGACAACATGATCGCCCTGAACCTGCCGGGCGTGGAGTTCATCGTCGCCAACACCGACGCGCAGCAGCTCATGCGCAGCCGCGCCGACCGCCGCATCCAACTCGGGCCAACCATCACCCAGGGCAACGGCGCCGGCGGCAAGCCGGAAGTGGGCCGTCTCTCGGCCGAGGAAGCCGAGGCGGATCTGGAACGTCATCTTGAAGGCGTCCACATGGTGTTCATCACCGCCGGCATGGGCGGCGGCACGGGGACGGGCGCGGCCCCGGTCATCGCGCGGCTCGCCCGCAAGCACGACATCCTGACCGTCGGCGTGGTGACGAAGCCCTTCTCCTTCGAAGGCATCAAGCGCGCCCGCGCCGCCGAGGCCGGCATCTCCGAGTTGCAGCAGTACGTCGACACACTCATCATCATCCCGAACCAGAACCTGTTCAGGATCGCCAACGAGCACACCGGCTGGAAGGAAGCCTTCCAGATGGCCGACAACGTCCTCTACATGGGCGTCCGCGGCGTCACCGACCTCATGGTCGTGCCGGGCCTCGTCAACCTCGACTTCGCCGACATCCGCACCGTGATGTCCGAGATGGGCAAGGCGATGATGGGCACGGGCGAGGCCGAGGGCGACAATCGCTCGGTGCGCGCCGCCGAGGCCGCCATCAGCAATCCGCTGCTGGAGGACACCAACATGGCCGGCGCGCGCGGCCTGCTGATCAACATCACCGGCGGCGAGGACATGACGCTGTTCGAGGTCGATCAGGCCGCCAACCGCATCCGCGAGGAAGTGGACGAGGAAGCCAACATCATCTTCGGCTCGGCGATCGACAGCAGCCTCAACGGCCGCATCCGCGTGAGCGTCGTCGCCACGGGGATCGACAGCGCCGCGATCGAGTATCGCCCGAAGCTCGAACTCGCCGCGAGCAACCCCGAGCGCGTGGTCCTGTCGCTGCAGGCCGCAGCCACTCCGGCCGTCGCTGCCGAGACGGCGTTGCAGGCAACCGGCACCGGCGGCGCCCATGCGGCGTCCGGCGGGTTCAACCCGGCGTTCAGCCCGGCGGCCCCGCAGTGGACGGCGGCGCAGGCGCCCGGCATGTCGGCGACCCAGCCGACCGCCTTTCACCACAGCCCGGCACCGAGCCCGACGATGACGCCGGCGACGCCCACGCTGCGCACGCCCTCCACTCTGCCGCAGCGGCCCGCGAGCCCGCGCGGCCTGTTCGCGGAGCCGGTCTCCCGCCCGGCCGCGGAGCCCGCCTCGGCGCCCGCGCCCTCCGGCGGCACCAGCCTGTTCAACCGTGTGACGGGGGCGATCGGCAAGCGGGCGCAACCTGCGGCGCCTGCCCCGAAGCCTGCGCCCGAGCCGCTGGCTGCCGAGACGACGCGCGCCACCGAACGGGTAGCCGAGACGCGGATGGCCGAGCAGGTCCGGGCGGAGCCGCGCCCCGCGGTGCGGCCGGCGCCGGTCGAGGAGATGGGCGGCCTGGAGATCCCGGCGTTCCTGCGTCGCCAGCATTCCTGACGCCTTGTTCTGAAGGTCGCCATGCGCGTCCGCGGACCTGATCCGTGGAGCGCGGGCGACCGGTGGGGGAGCGGTGACTACGCAAGCGACGGCTGACCCGCTTCCTGCCGCCCGTCTCTCGACCCGGCTGTTCTTTCTCTCGTCCGGCTTCGTCAACGCCGCCTGGGCGCCCATGGTGCCCTTCGCCAAGGCCCGCACCGGTCTTGGCACGGCAAGCTTCGGTGCCGTGCTCATCGGGCTCGGCGTCGGCGCTGTGTTGATCATGCCGCTGGTTTCCTGGGGGCTCAGCCGCCACGGCACGCGGCGCTGCATGGCGGCGTCCTGCGCTCTGCTCACCCTGGTGCTGCCGCTTCTCGCCATCCTGTCGAGCCCGCTTGGCCTGGCGATTGCCCTCCTCTGCTTCGGTTTCGGCCTCGGCGGGTTGGATGCCGGGATGAATGCACAGGCAGTCGAGGTCGAAGCCCGCTCGGCACGCCCCCTCATGTCGGGCTTCCACGGCATGTTCAGCATCGGCGGCCTCGCGGGCTCGCTCGGGCTCACGCTGCTGCTGGCGAGCGGCCTTTCGCTTCTGGTGGCGGTTTTCACCATCATGGCGATCTTCCTCGTCCTGTGGCTGACGCGCCTGCGCGGCCTGCTGCCGGGTAGGGAGCCACGACCCGCCGCCGGCCAGCAGAGCAGCCTGCGGCTGGCGCTTCATCCTGTCGTGCTGGTCATCGGCGCCCTTTGCTTCATCGGCTTCCTCGGGGAGGGCGCGACTCTGGATTGGAGCGCGTTGTTCCTGCACGGCAAGGGTCTCGCCACAGCATATGGCGGCGTCGGCTATGCGGCCTTTTCAGTCACCATGGCAGCGGGACGATTGACCGGCGATGCGTTGGCCCGCCGCTGGGGGGTGGTCAGGCTGCTCCGCTTCAGCGCCATCCTGGCAGCGCTCGGCTGGGCGGCGGCCGTCCTCGTGCCTGGACCCGCCGCAGTGGCGGGCTTCGCACTGGTCGGGCTCGGTGCGGCGAACATCGTGCCGCTGCTGTTCGGCGCCGCCGCCCGGGTTCCCGGCGTGCCCACGAGCGTCTCGATCCCGCTGATCAGCGCGCTCGGCTACGCGGGAATGCTCTGCGGCCCGGCGATGGTGGGGTTCGCCGCCGCCGCCACCAGCCTCGGGGTGGCACTTTCAGGCGTGGCGGCCCTGCTGCTGCTGGTCGTCGCGGCGGCTGACGTGGCCCTTCCCTGACAACCCGTCCTCGACCTCGCCGGTCCAGCGGCGCCGGATGATGTAGATCGGGCGCTGCTTGGCCTCTTCGTAGATGCGACCGACATATTCGCCGATGACCCCGAGCGCGATGAGCTGCGTGCCGCCGAGGAACAGGATCGCCACCATCAGCGACGGATACCCGCTGACGATGTTGCCGAAGAGCACGGTGCGAATGATCAGGAACGTCGCGTAGAGGAGGGACAGGAGCGCCACAGCCACGCCGAGATAGGAGGCGATGCGGAGAGGGACCTGGCTGAAGGAGGTGATGCCCTCGAGCGCGAAGTTCCACAGGCGCCAGTAGTTCCAGCTGGTGCGGCCGGCATAGCGGCCTTCCCGGCGATAGGTGACGGAGGCGGTCGGGAAGCCGACCCAGACAAACATGCCCTTCATGAAGCGCCGCCGCTCGGGCATTTGACGCAGCGCCTCGAGAGCCGCCCGCGACAGCAGCCGGAAGTCGCCTGTGTCGCGTGGGATTTCGATTGCGCTCAGCCGGTTCATGACGCGGTAGAACCAGTGGGCCGATACACGTTTGAGCCAGCCCTCGCCCTCGCGCGCGGCCCGCACCGCGTTGACCACGTCGAACCCCTCCCGCCACTTGGCGATGAGGGCCGGGATGAGTTCGGGCGGGTCCTGCAGGTCGGCGTCGAGCGGGACCACCACCAGGCCGCGCGCCTCATCCAGCCCGGCGGTCAGCGCTGCCTCCTTGCCGAAGTTCCGTGACAGGTCGTAGACGCGGACACGGGCATCGGCCCGCGACAGGCGGATCAGGGCAGCCAAGGTCGCGTCGCGGCTGCCGTCATTGACGCAGACGAGCTCCCAGGTCAGGCCCTCGGCATCCAGCACCGCGCACAACCGGTCGTGGAGCGCCCCGACATTCTCCTGCTCGTCGTGGAACGGAACGACGACGGAAAGCAGCGGCGGCACGGCGCCGACGGCTGCATCGGCGAGGGCGGGGGGATGAAGGTCTGGCACGGCGGCAGCATAGCATCCGCATTCGATACGATACAGCATCAAATCGATCGTGTCTTGGCGCTGGCGACGATCATCCCATTTAGCGTCAACCGCCTCATTCCCATGCTCACGGAGCCACCAGTGTCCAGCACAGAAACTCATCGCGTTCGCGAAGGGCTCCCGCATCCGCGTGGCGCCACCTGGGACGGGGAGGGCGTGAACTTCGCGCTGTTCTCGGCCAATGCCACCAAGGTCGAGGTCTGCCTCTTCGACGCCGACGGCAAGACGGAACTGGAACGTATCGAGCTGCCCGAATACACCAACCAGATCTTCCATGGCTGGGTCGGGGGCATCGGGCCGGCCCAGGTCTACGGCTACCGTGTCTATGGCCCGTACGAGCCCGAGAACGGCCATCGGTTCAATCCGAACAAGCTGCTGCTGGACCCCTATGCGCGCGCCCACACCGGCGAGCTGGAGTGGAATCCGGCGATCTTCGGCTATCAGATGGAGAGCGGCGACGACACGACCTACGACGAGCGCGACAGCGCGCCGTTCATGCCGAAAAGCGTCGTGGTCGACCCCAACTTCGACTGGAAGGGCGAGCCCAACCGGCACCCGATCCCCTGGGACCACACCATCCTCTACGAGACGCATGTGAAGGGCTTCACCAAAAAGCATCCGAAGCTGCCCGAGGAAATCCGCGGCACCTACAAGGGTCTCGGCCACAAGGCGGTGACCGACTACATCCGGGCGCTCGGCGTCACCTCGGTCGAGCTGCTGCCGATCCATAGCTTCATCAACGACAGCCAGCTGCTGGAGAAGGGCCTCACCAATTACTGGGGCTACAACACCATCGGCTTCTTCGCGCCCGACCCGCGCTATGCCCATGAGCGCGAGCAGTCCCTGCGCGAGTTCAAGGAGATGGTCGCCAGCCTGCACGATGCGGGGCTCGAGGTCATTCTCGACGTGGTCTACAATCACACGGCCGAAGGCAATGAGCTTGGGCCGACCCTATCCTTCAAGGGCATCGACAACGCCAGCTATTACCGCCTGCTTCCCGACCAGAAGCGCTACTACATCAACGACACCGGCACCGGGAACACGGTGAACCTGACGCATCCCCGCGTGATCCAGCTGGTGACGGACAGCCTGCGCTACTGGGCGGGCGAGACCCATGTCGACGGCTTCCGCTTCGACCTCGGCACCATCCTGGCGCGCGAGCCGACGGGCTTCGACGAACAGAGCGGCTTCCTCAAGGCCTGCGGCCAGGACCCGCTGCTGCAGTCGGTGAAGCTTATCGCCGAGCCATGGGATTGCGGTCCTGGCGGTTATCAGGTCGGTGGGTTTCCGCCCGGCTGGTCCGAGTGGAACGACAAGTTCCGCGACACGGTCCGCGACTTCTGGAAGGGCGACACCTCGGCGGTCGGACTTGTTCCGCGCCTTTGCGCCTCCGGCGACATCTTCGACAGGGACGGGCGGCGCCCCTTCGCCTCGGTGAACTTCATAACCGCCCATGACGGCTTCACGCTCAACGACATCGTGACGTACAACGAGAAGCATAACGAGGCGAACGGCGAGGACGGCCGGGACGGCAGTTCCGACAACCGCTCGTGGAACTGCGGCGTCGAAGGACCGAGCGACGATCCGGAAATCAACGAGCTGCGCGCTCGCCAGATCCGCAACATGTTGACGACGCTTATTCTCTCGCAAGGCACGCCGATGCTGCTGGCGGGCGACGAGTTCGGCCGCACCCAGCAGGGCAACAACAACGCCTATTGCCAGGACAGCGACATCAGCTGGCTGAACTGGGAGATCGAGGAGAAGGGCGAGAGTCTCATCGAATTCGTCCGAAAGCTCACCGACCTGCGCCACAACTACGCGATCCTCCGCCGCAACCGCTTCCTGCGCGGCGTCTACAACGAGGAACTTGGCGTCAAGGACGTGACCTGGATCAACGCGTCCGGCGACGAGATGAAGGACGACCAGTGGGGCGACGCCGGCATGCGTTGCTTTGGCATGCTCATCGATGGCCGCGCGCAGCCGACCGGCATTCGCAAACGCGGCGGCGATGCAACCATACTGCTCGTCTTCAACGGCGCGCCCGAGGGCGTTAACTTCACGCTTCCGCCGTGCGCCGGCGGCGACGAGTGGACGGTGATGATCGATACCAACCGTCCCGATGCTGAGAAGGATGTGCTGAGAACCGGCCACGTCTACACCGTGACCGGACGTTCGGTGCTCGCCTTCGGCCATCCCAACGAGAGCGACAGCTGACCATGACGAGACGCGCGCATGCAATGCCGCATGGGGCGGAACTGCACGACAACGGTGTGCGTTTCCGTCTCTGGGCGCCTGGTGAGGACCAGGTCGGAATCGAGATCGACGGTCATCAGCCGGTCCACATGGCGCGCCAGCCGGAAGGCTGGCACGAACTCATCACGATCGGCGCTCGCCCCGGTTCGCTTTACCGTTATGTGGTGGCGGACGGGATGCGCGTGCCCGATCCGGCCTCCCGCTTTCAGCCGGAGGATGTGCACGGGCCGAGCGAAGTCATCGATCCTCGCGCCTATGACTGGCAGGACGCGGAGTGGCGGGGGCGGCCATGGGCCCAGTCCGTTATCTACGAGATCCACGTAGGCACCTTCACGCCGGGCGGCACCTTCCTCGCGGCGATCGAAAAACTCGATCACCTCGTCGCCCTCGGGGTGACCACGATCGAGATCATGCCGATCTCGGATTTTCCAGGGAAGCGGAACTGGGGCTACGACGGCGTGCTTCCGTATGCCCCCGACAGCGCTTATGGGCGGCCGGAGGATCTCAAGGCGCTGGTGGACGCCGCCCATGCGCGTGGCCTGAGCGTGATGCTCGACGTGGTCTACAACCACTTCGGCCCCGACGGGAACTATCTGCCGGTCTACGCGCCGCAGTTCTTCACGGACCGGCACAAGAGCCCTTGGGGCGCCGGCATCAACTTCGACGGCGAGCACAGCCGTCCGGTGCGCGACTTCGTCATCCAGAATGCGCTCTACTGGCTGCAGGAATACCACCTCGACGGTCTTCGGTTGGACGCGGTCCATGCCATCCAGGATGACAGTCCGACCCACGTTCTGGCCGAGTTGGCGGAAACCGTTCGCGGGGCCATCGCAGATCGCCCGGTGCATCTGATTCTGGAAAACGAGGAAAATCGCGCCAGCCTGCTCCACCGGGATGAAAGCGGCGAACCCCGGCTCTACACGGCGCAGTGGAATGACGATATCCACCACGTCCTGCATGTCGCGGCGACTGGCGAGAATGTCGCCTACTACGAGGCTTACCTGGGCCAGACCGAGCTTCTCGGCCGGGCACTCGCGGAGGGCTTCGCTTTTCAGGGCGAGATGATGCCCTATAGCGGCAAGCCGCGCGGCGAACCGAGCGGCGGCCTGCCCCCTACAGCCTTCGTCGCCTTCGCCCAGAACCACGACCAGATCGGCAATCGCGCGTTCGGGCAGCGGTTGAACCAGCTGGCGTCGCCTGAGGCGGTGCGGGCGGTGTCCGCGGTCTATCTGCTGTCGCCGCAGGTGCCGATGATCTTCATGGGCGAGGAGTTGGCGTCGCGGCAACCCTTCCTGTTCTTCGTGGACTTTGAGGGTGAACTTGCCGACAAAGTGCGGGACGGGCGCCGCGAGGAGTTCGCCAAGTTCCCGGAGTTCAGCGACCCGGAAAAGCGGGACACGATCCCGGATCCCGTGGCCGAGGAGACTTTCCTGGCCTCCAAGCTCCGCTGGGATGAGGCGGACGCTGCGACACAGGAGTGGTTCACGCGCATTCTCGCAGTGCGGCGCGAGATCCTCTGGCCGCTGCGTGGCGCTTTCGGCGGCAACGCCGGTAGTTATCGGGTGGTCGGGGACTCCGCGGTCGAGGTGAGCTGGACGCTTTCCGAGGGCGGCCGGATTGTGTTGCAGGCCAATCTGTCCGGGGCGAGCGTGTCGGGTTTCAGCACGGTCGAAGGCCGGGTGTTCTGGAGCGAGGGCGATGCATCCGGGGACGGATCATTCGGGCCGTGGACGGTGCGCTGGGTCAGCAACCAATGAAGGTGCGTTCGCGCTCGAAGACACACGTGGAAACCTAGTCTATCGCCTAGTTCGTGCGCGGAAAAATGAGGCGGACCGTCGTCCCCACGCCGGATGCGGTGTCGATCTGCATCGCGCCACCCGATTGCTCGACGAACCCGTTGACCATCGACAGCCCGAGGCCAGTACCCTTGCCGAGTTCCTTCGTGGTGAAGAAGGGCTCGGTCGCTCGCCGCGCCACCGCCTCGGGCATGCCGATACCGCAGTCGATGACGACAATCTCAATCGCATCCCGGCCATCCGCCGTCGCGGCATCTTTCGGGCGGGCGCGCACGATGATCTCGCCGCCCTTCGGCATCGCGTCCGCTGCATTGCGAACCAGATTGATAAGAGCGAGCTCCATCTGCGCCGCATCGATCTCGACGAGCATCGGCTCGGCCGGAAGATCGAGGGTGACATGAATTCCGTCGCCCGCCATCTGATCCAGGATGTTGTCGAAGTCCCGTAGTAGATCGCCGAGTTCGATCAACCTGTTGTCGTGGAACTGCCGGCGGGCGAACGACAACATGTGGCTTGTAAGCCGGGCGGCACGCTGCGCACCCCAACTCGCGCGGTCGATCTGGCGGGAGCGGCGGGCCGGATCGGGCTCCTCCGCCGCTCGTTCGAGGCTAGCCAGCACGACAGTCATGAGGTTGTTGAACTCATGAGCCATGCCGGAGGCCATCGCACCCAGAGCCTCCATCCGGTTCGATTGCTGCAGAACGGCTTCGGCCTCCCGCCGTCTCGTCACATCGAGCTGGCTGGCAAAGTGGTAGACAAGGCTCCCGTCCGAATCCACCACCGGACTGATGAACAAGGCGTTCCAGAACGGGGTGCCGTCTTTCCGGTAGTTCAGCAGCTCGTAGTGGATGTCCTCGCCGGCCTTGAGTCCCGAGCGTATCTTCGCGACCACGTCCCGGTCTGTTCCAGCACCCTGGAGGAACCGGCAATTAGACCCGATGATCTCGTCCTGCGAATACCCGGTGAGGTGCTCGAAGGCCTGGTTGCAGAAGATGATTGGGCTATCCGGTTGATGCGGGTCTGCAAGGCACATCGGCATTCGGCTCATCTGCACAGCGGCGAAGAAGATGTCCTTCCCGCCGTGGCCGCCACGGGTGGTGATGATATTCCGCCCCTCGGACGAATGGTGGCCCTCACCGTCCTTGGAACCAGTGTATTTCGCCGTCTGCGACAAAAGCGTTCGTCCTGCTGCGCCATTCGGCTGTCTAGCCTGCCTCACCACATAATGTTGTACTCAAAGGCGTATTTAAAAAGCTCTGCCGCACAGCAAATAGTAATCGCTTGCTGCTTACAAACGTCGGCATCTCCTGGCGGTGATCGGGCGGCACGTTTGGTCGCCTCCGACGGCTCGATCGGGCGCCGATGCAAGGGACTACGCATGTGTGTATTGCTGGTGGAAGATGAGCCTCTGATCCGCGAGATCATGGCCGAGAGCCTGGAAGATGCTGGCTTTGCCGTCATTCAGGCGTCAACCGGTGATGAAGCGATCTCGGTCATTCGCGCCGATATGACGACCATCACCGCCCTGGTGACAGATTTCCATATGCCGGGGACAGCGGACGGCGGCGATG
This sequence comes from Acidisoma sp., assembly GCF_965199065.1. Taxonomy (NCBI): domain Bacteria; kingdom Pseudomonadati; phylum Pseudomonadota; class Alphaproteobacteria; order Acetobacterales; family Acidocellaceae; genus Acidisoma; species Acidisoma sp. The sequence continues at coordinate 368,937 of NZ_CBDAQN010000001.1, forward strand.
TGGCTCACTGTATCCGTCAGAAGTGGCCGAACATGCCCGTGGTGATAGCATCTGGCCGGCCGGATGCCATGAAGACCTCATGGCAAGAGGAACATGGGTATCATCTTCTGCGTAAGCCGTACGGCCCGCGCCAATTGATAGGCGTGCTGCGCGAAATTGCCGGGGCAACGTAAGCCCGCTTTGCCGAGGCATCGCCTTACCTCGTCGCGTTGGCACGACCCTGCGAGCCAGCCAGACCCGTCTCCCCCTGTGACGTATTGAAACAGCTGCTCACGAAGGTGCGAGGGAGCACCCAAAGCTCTCGCGAACGGGCTATCTGGCGCTCTACCAATCGATGTCGAGCGAACAGAGAGGAACAAGATGAAGCGGGGCCGCCTTTGGATCGTCGGCATCATCGTGTTGGTTGCCGTCGTGGGAGGCGGCTGGCACGTGATGCAAGGCCCCGGTCGGTCCGAGGCAGCTACCAAAGCGCCGCCGCCGCCTCCCATCCCGGTGACCGTCACCTCGACCAAAGTCCAGGACGTGCCGGTTTTCCTCGACGGACTGGGTTCCGTGCAGGCCTTCAACACCGTCCAGATCCGTGCCCAGGTCACCGGCGTGTTGCTCGCGCTCCCGGCTCATGAGGGGCAGGAAGTGCATAAGGGCGAGGTCGTAGCCGAGATCGACCCGGCCCCCTACAAGGCGTCGCTGGATCAGGCCGTGGCTCAACGGGCCGAGGACGAGGCCACGCTGCAGAGTGCTCAGCTCGACCTGCAGCGTTATGCCTCACTGGCCAAGAGCAGCTTCGCCCCGGTCCAGCAGGTGGATGACCAGCGCGCGACCGTCGGCAAGGAGACCGCGGCGATCGAGGCGGACAACGCGATGATCGAAACAGCCCAGATCAACCTCGGCTACGCCACCATCAAAGCGCCGTTCGACGGCCGCGTGAGCCTGTATCAGGTCGATGTCGGCAACCTCATTCAGGCCAACGGCACGACGGGCATCATCTCGATCGACCAGGACAAGCCGATCGCTGTGGTCTTTACCCTGCCGGAAGCGCAACTGCCGCAGGTTCAGGATGCCCGCCGGGAGCGGACGCTCCCCGTCATCGTGACCGACAGCGAGACCGAGAAGCCGCTCGCGAGCGGAACCCTGATGACGCCGAACAACGCGATCGACACGACGACGGGGACGATCTCGCTCAAGGCGAAGTTCGCGAACGATGACGATCATCTCTGGCCCGGACAGTTTGTCGACGCCCGGCTCGAGGTCCGGACGCTGCACAACGCCGTCACCGTGCCGGCCATCGCCGTGCAGCACGGGCCGGAAGGCCTCTACGTTTTCCAGGTCAAGCCCGACGATACGGTGGTTCAGACGCCGGTCGAGGTCGGCTACCAGGACAATGGCATGACCGTGGTGACGAAGGGCCTCCAGGGCAACGAAACCATCGTCGTGAGCGGGCAGTCCCGTCTGGCGCCGGGCGTGAAGGTGAAAACGTCGCCGGCAGGAAATCCCAGCAAGGCGCCGGCGGCCGAAGCCTCCGACGGCAGCGCATCGCCGAGTTGATCACGAGCCTAATGCCCGCTTCTTTCAGACGAAAAGAAGCAGACGTTTCTTAACGGTGAGCGCCCCAACGCGATGAGCATCTCGACGCCTTTCATCCGGCGCCCGATCGCCACCTCCCTCGTGGCGGCGGCGATATTTCTGGTCGGTCTTGCAGCATACCCGCTGCTGCCGGTGGCACCGCTGCCGAATGTCACCTTCCCGACCCTGACGGTGACCGCACAATACCCGGGGGCGAGCCCCGAAACCATGGCCTCCACGATCGCCACGCCGCTGGAGACCGAGTTCGGGCAGATGCTGCCCGGCCTGTCGCAGATGACATCCGTCAGCGTACTCGGCACGACGCAGATCACCCTGCAGTTCGACCTCAGCACCGATCTCGGGAACGCCGAGACCCTGCTGCTGGAAGCGATGAACGCGGCGCAGGGGTCGCTGCCGAAGGACATGCCGAGCCCGCCGACCTTCCGTGCCGTCAATCCAGCCGACAGCCCGATCATGATCCTGGCCATGCAGTCCGATCAGGCGCCCATCACCGATGTCGACAGCTACGCCGAAAACATCGTCGAGCAGCAAATCTCGCAACTTCCGGGCGTGGGCGAGGTGCTCGTCGGCGGCCAGCAGACGCCGGCCATCCGCGTGCAGGTCGACCCCGCTCGTCTGGCCGAAATGGGCCTGACGATGGAGGACGTCCGCAACGTCCTCACCAACGTCACGGTCGATGACCCGAAGGGCAGCATCGACGGTCCGAACCGGTCCTACACGATCTACAACAACGATCAGCTCACCACGGCGCCACCGTACAACAACGTCATCATCGCCTATCGAAACGGCGCGCCCGTGCGGATCAGCGATATCGGGCGCGCCGTCTCAGGACCCCAGAACCGGGAACTCGCCGCCTGGACCAACGGCAAGCGCTCCGTGCTGCTGCTGGTTTTCAAGCTGCCGAACGCCAACGTCATCGCAACCGCCGACGGCATCAAGAAGAAGCTGCCGGCGCTCGAGGCCTACTTCCCGCCGGATATCCACCTGAAGGTCGTCTCGGACCGCACGCTGACCATTCGCGCCTCAGTCAACGATGTCGAGTTCACCCTCATCCTGGCGATCTGCCTGGTCGTGGCGGTCATCTTCCTGTTCCTGCGCAACGTCTGGGCGACCGTCATCCCCAGCATCACCATCCCGGTGGCGCTCGTTGGCACGCTGGCCGTGATGTACATCTGCGGCTTCAGCCTCGACAACCTGTCGCTCATGGCGCTGACAATCTCCGTGGGCTTCGTCGTCGACGACGCCATCGTCATGCTCGAGAACATCGTGCGCCATCTCGAAAACGGGATGCGGCCTGTCGACGCCGCGCTGAAGGGCGCCGGAGAGATCGGCTTCACCATCGTCTCCATCAGCTTCTCGCTGATCGCCGTCTTCATTCCGCTTCTGCTGATGAGCGGCATCGTCGGACGCCTATTTCGCGAGTTCGCGATCACCGTATCCATCACCATCGTTATCTCGGCGATCGTGTCGCTGACGCTGACGCCGATGATGGGGTCCCGGTTCCTCAAAAGCGAAGAACATAACCACGGGCGTATCTACAACCTCGTGGAGGGCATGTTCGATGCCATGCTCAGTTTCTACAAGCGGACACTGGATGTTGCCCTGCGCTTCCAGTTCATCACCTTGCTCATCTTCATCGCGACCGTCACGCTGACGGTATGGCTCTACATCATCATCCCGAAGGGCTTCTTCCCGACCCAGGATACCGGCATCATCATCGGCATCACCGAGGTCGCGCAGGACGCGTCCTACGACCAGATCGCCCGGCTACAGCAGACGGTCAATCGGATCGTCCTGCATAACCCTTCGGTTTATTCGGTCGTGTCGTCCGTGGGCGCCGGAAACGGCGGCCAGACCGGCAATGACGGGCGCATGTACGTCACCCTCAAGCCGTGGGATCAGCGCAAGTCCGGCGTGATGCAGGTGATCGGTCAGCTGGACAAGTCGATGGAGGCTGTCCCAGGCATCCGGCTTTTCATGCAGCCGGCGCAGGATGTGCGCGTCGGAGCGCGACTGACCAAGACGCTCTACCAATACACGATCCAGGATTCCGACCAGACCGAGCTGAACACCTGGGCGCCGAAGATCCTCTCTCAGATGCGCAAGCTCCCGATGCTGGCTGACGTCACATCGGACGCCCAGAACGCAGGCACAACGGAGACGATGACCATCAACCGCGAGCAGGCCGAGCGCTTCGGCATCGAGCCCGCGACGATCGACAACGTCCTTTATGACGCGTTCGGCCAGCGGGAGGTGTCCCAGTATTTCACCGGCAACAAGGCCTACTACGTTATCCTGGAGGCGAAGCCCAACGAGTTCGGCAAGATCGACACCCTGGGCAAGCTTTACGTCGATTCCTCCAGCGGGGTCGCCGTGCCGCTATCGACGTTGGTGACGACGACGACGGTGCCTGTGCAGCCGCTCGCGATCAACCATCAGAGCCAGTTCCCGTCGGTCACCGTCTCCTTCAACCTGAAGGGGAACGCATCTCTCGGCGACGTGGTGACGAAGGTCGACGCCATGAAAGCGAGTATGGGCGTGCCGAGCACGGTGGAAGGGAGCTTCCAGGGGACAGCCCAGGCGTTCCAGGCCTCGCTGAGTTCCGAGCCGATCCTGGTGCTCGCGGCGTTGATCTCCGTCTATATCATCCTCGGCATCCTGTACGAGAGCTACATCCTGCCGTTGACGATCCTCTCCACTCTGCCCTCGGCCGGCGTGGGCGCTCTGCTGATGCTGCTGATGTTCGGCTACCAGCTGACCGTCATCGCGCTGATCGGGATCATTCTGCTCATCGGCATCGTCAAGAAGAACGGCATCATGATGGTGGACTTCGCCATCAACGCCGAGCGGCGTGAAGGGTTGTCTCCGCATGACGCCATCCGCCAAGCCTGCCTGCTGCGCTTCCGCCCGATCCTGATGACGACGATGGCGGCCATGTTGAGTGGTCTGCCGCTGATGCTGGAGGGCGGAGCCGGGTCGGAGCTGCGTAAGCCGCTGGGTTTTGCCATGGTCGGAGGCTTGCTGCTCAGCCAGGTGCTGACACTCTACACGACCCCGGTCATCTACCTTTACCTCGACCGGTTGCAGCACTTCCTGTCGCCGTCCCAGGGCAAGCAGCGGATGCCACGTTTGGCGGAGAAAATGGCGCCGGCCGCGAATAGCGCGGACTAGGTCCGGAACAAAGAAAAGGCCGGGATGCTTTCGCATCCCGGCCTTTTTTGTCAGAACAAGTTAGCGGCGCGGCGTTACGGGTGCATCGCCCGGAACCTGCTCGACATCGACTTCTTCCTTGCGAAGCGTGTCACGCACAGTCTCGACGCGATCCGTGGCTTCCTTGTGCAGCCGGATCTCCTCGGTGACATGGGCGGTCTTGGAAACAACCGCCTCTTCCCGCGTCTCCGTCATCTCGATCGTGCGGTCGGTGAAGCTTCCAGCATCAGGCGTCATGGTGTCGCCCGTAACCGGCCGGCGCTCAAGCGTGACGCGCTCTTCGTGCAGGCTGACCTGCTCTTCGACCGGCGTCTCCACCACGTAGCGGCGCACGCGCGTGCTGCCACGGTTGACGAGGCGCTTGCCAACAGCAAGGCGTTCCTCGGCAAGCCGCAGTGTCTCAGACTGGTCTGCACCGGCAGGCCTGGCGCCAATTCCAGTGTTGATCCCGGTCGGGGCAACAGCGCCGGCGTCCGTGAGGTCAGAGCCGGTCGTCTGATAGGCGGCGCCCGTCGCGGGTAGCGCGCCGTCTTCGACGCCCGTGCCGGCCGTGCGCGCGGTCGGGGAGGCATACTGCGTCTCCGCGAAGCCCGCAGCGGAAGAGCCCGCCACGCCATGCTCCATCGTGCTGGTGAGGCCGTAACCCGACGCGCGCTCGTCGATATCGATCGGGTTGTGACGATCGAGGATTTCGGAGACGCCCATGACATGCGCTTCGGCAACACGGACCGAGATCACTGTGGAGCCGGCGCTGACGCTGCGATCGTAGACGTGGTTGTCATACTCGCGATCACCGCCGAAAAGGCGCGACCAGAAGCCTTCCTCGCGCGGCGCCGGGGTGTCGGTGGCGTCTGCAACGGAGGCAGTGCCGGCGTTGGCATGACGGCTGATGGCGCTCTCAGGAACGTCCGCCGCCATCAGGTCGCGCACAGCGGCGTCCGCCTGCTCGGCACTGTCGAAAACAGCTACGATGGTTTCATCGGTCATCAGTTGAAGTCCTTCTGAGGTGTTGTGGATATTGGATAGTGATCGTCCAGCTCAGGTCTCGCCTGCACCGGCGATTGTGGTTCGGTACGAGTGATGGCGACGTCCTGCGAGCGAGTGACAACCGTCGCCGTATGCGTTTCCTGAACGCGCACACGACGGAGATGCACCTCTTCCTTGAGAACGAGGCGGCGCTCGATGACGAGGACCTCTTCCACGACAGGAATGATTGTCGTGTCACCCTCCTCGCGCACGGAAGGAATTGCATCGACGGTGCGCCCGATCGGTATCCGCTCTATCTCGACCCGCTCATGAACAAGGTCCTCTTCGATGACCTGATCATGACTTTTGGTAGTGACAGTGGCGCGCACACGCCCGGTTTCGACACGCTGCCGCTCGACCGAGAGTGTCTCGGCCAGCAGCGGAATAACGTGCTCCTCAATCCCTGGAGCCGTCGCCGTATCACTGATTTTGTCTTGAGATTCAGCAGTCGTCACGGGTGCCTCCAGGGCAGTGTGCATTGCCGCACAAGGACCTCCATCGGAACATTCCGACATGGACCCGGTGGCTGGCGATCACCTGCCCTGCATCTGGAGCTTCGCTGGTAATATCAAAGCGATTTCGGAGGATGTCACAGCGACGTGACGCGACGATGGCGAAACGGCCCGCATGCGTATCGACGGGCGGGCGAAAAGGAAAGGGCCGGCGGATTATCCGCCGGCCCCTGTCAGCAACAGGCTCTTTTAGAAGTCGTGCTAGCCGAAGACCTCGACGATCGTCTCCTTGGCCGCGCGCACGACGGCGTCGGTTGTGATGTCGAACTTCTTGTAAACATCGGCGATCTTCCCGGAGGCGCCAAACTCGTGCATGCCGACGAAACGACCCTTGAAGCCGAGGTAGCGGTCCCAGCCCATTTCGACCGCCGCTTCCACCGCAACGCGCGCATGGGTCTCGCCCATGACCGACTTCTTGTATGCTTCGTCCTGCTGCTCGAAGAGCAGGCGGCACGGCATGGACACAACTGCCGTCGGCACACCCAGACCTTGCATGACGGTCCGCGCCTCGACGGCCAGATGCAGCTCGGAGCCTGTCGCCATGATGGTGAGCTTGCGCTCCCCGTCCGCTTCCAGCAGCACGTAGGCGCCCTTGGCTGACTTATTCTCGGTGCCGGGTTCCTTTCGCAGCAGCGGCATCGGCTGCCGCGACAACGCGATGAGCGCGGCCCGGCGCGGCTGATCGAGGATGATCTCCCAGCATTCGGCGGTTTCGACCGGATCGCCCGGGCGATAGACGCCGAGATGCGGAATGGCACGGAGCGCCGCGAGCTGCTCGACCGGCTGATGGGTCGGGCCGTCCTCGCCGAGGCCGATGCTGTCATGCGTCATGACGAATATGGTGCGGATCTCCATCATCGACGCGAGCCGGATGGAGGGGCGGCAGTAGTCGGAGAAGCACATGAACGTGCCGCCGTAGGGGATGAGGCCGCCATGCAGCGCGATGCCGTTCATCGCCGCCGCCATGCCGTGCTCGCGCACGCCGTAATGGACGTAGGAGCCGTTGTACTCGCCCGGCTTGATCTCGACCTGGTTCTTGGTCTTCGTGTTGTTCGACGGCGTGAGGTCGGCGGAGCCCCCGAGCAACTCGGGGATGGCGTTGAAGAGGTGCTCGAGCACGGCGCCGCTTGCCTGACGTGTCGCCAGCTCCTTGCCGCTTGCGATGAACTCGGCGCGGGCGGCGGCGATGGCCTTCTTCCAGTCCGTGGGCAGTTCGCCGCGGGTCCGGCGCTCGAAATCCTGACGCAGCCCGTCGGGCGCGGCCTTCACGCGATCGGCCCAGGCCATGCGCGCATCGCGGCTCTTGGAGCCGATCTCACGCCAGGCGTTCAGCAGGTTCTCGGGGATCACGAAGGGCGGGGAGTCCCATCCGAGGATCTTGCGGGCGCCGGCGATTTCTTCCTCGCCGGGGGCATCGCTATGAGCCTTCTGGGTGCCGGCCTTGGTCGGGAAGCCGAAGCCGATGATCGTCTTGCAGGCGATCATGGTTGGCTTGTCGGTGACGGACTGCGCCGTCTTGATCGCCTCGCGGATCGCATCCGTGTCGTGGCCGTCGATCTCGAGCGTATGCCAGCCGGAAGCCTGGAAGCGCTGGATCTCGTTGTCCGAAACGGCAAGCTTGGTCGCGCCGTCGATCGAGATGGAGTTGTTGTCCCAGAAGCAGATGAGGCGGCCGAGCTTGAGATGGCCAGCGAGTGAGATCGCTTCCTGGCTGATGCCCTCCATGAGGCAGCCGTCGCCCATGAAGACATAGGTGTGGTGGTTGACGAGGTCGTCACCGAACTTGGCGTTCATGATGCGCTCGGCGAGCGCGAACCCGACCGAGTTGGCGATGCCCTGCCCGAGCGGGCCGGTCGTCGTCTCGATGCCGTCGGCGTGGCGGTATTCGGGATGGCCGGGCGTCTTGGAGTTGACCTGGCGGAAGCGCTTTAGCTCCTCCAGCGGCATGTCCTTGTACCCGAGCAGGTAGAACAGGCTGTAGAGCAGCATGGAGCCGTGGCCGTTCGACATGATGAAGCGGTCGCGGTCGATCCAGTGCGGATCCTCGGCATCGAGCTGCATGAAGTCTTTGAACAGGACGGTGGCGATATCGGCCATTCCCATAGGAGCGCCGGGATGCCCGCTCTTGGCTTGCTGCACGGCATCCATCGAGAGGAAGCGGATGCAGTCGGCCATGTCCCGCAGATGCTGATCTCGGGGGGCGGGCACGGTCTTGGGTTCGGGAGGAGACGAAACGTCTGCCATAAGGTGGGTCCTTCTTCGCGAGGTAGGTCCGACGACCCGGTATGGCATGGCTGGCGTCGGTCCGAAACCTCGGGCCCACGCTTCGCCGAATGTTCACGCGCTCTTGCGTCTTTGAGCGGCCTTGTTTCGCCGAACGGAGGCGAAACAGTCCTCAGTTCTCCGGCGTCAGCATGACCATTGCCAGCCCGTCGCGGAGAATGCCGAGTTGTTCGGCCGCACCCTCGGAGAGGTCGATGATGCGATGACGGGAATAGAGGCGGTCGGTGATCGTCACGACGACGGACCGGCCGGTGCCGGCGAGCTTCACGAGAACCTTGGTGCCGAAGGGCAGGCTTTCGTGGGCGGCCGTCATCGCGTGCTCGTTGAAGATCTGACCGCTGGATGTGCGCCGGCCGTTCTGCCGGCCGCCATAATAGGAGGCGATGCCCGATTGGCTTGGCGCTGCGCCCTGCTCCGGCGACACCGGCTCCTCGAAGCTGGTCAGGCGCACGGAGGCGCCGATCGGGGCTTCGGCGGGCGGCGCACTGATGCCGGCCTCGGCCGGGTTCCAGCCGTTGGTCAGGGCAACGCCGTAGTTGTTGGCGGAGTGCACGACTTGTCGGCCATCGACATGCCGGATGGCAAGGTGGCGAAAGCTGATCTGACGGTTGTGGCGGCGACCCAGCATGACGAAGCGGGGGCGGCCCGGTCGGGCGGAGGCCAGACGCGCGGCCTGATGGTGACTGCTGTGGATGGGACCGTGCGGTTCCGTCTGAGCCTGCGCCTGATGGCTCAAGGCGAACATAAGGATCGGTGCGATCGAAAGTGCCAGGCGCGAGGCCATTCCGGGTTTCTCCCTGTTAGGGGATGAGGAACCAGAGGTTTGCTCATCGTTTTCTGCCAACCGGAAACTCCAGAATGCTGGCGATCCGGCTGTCAATCTATTGCGACCTGTTAACGCCGCTGGCGAAGTTATGCGGGCAAACGGTTGAAGAAAATATGAATTTCCCGATGTGGCCGAGGAAGGATCGTGCGTCACATTTGCGATAATGCCTAATCTTTCAGGCAATGCAAGCGCGAACGGACAATTACGCCACCGATTGCATCCAATAACGCGGCGAGGAACATCATCCTCTTCTTGCGTTTTCCGACGAAGAACATGCCATATTCCTGCCGTGATTTGTCCATGGCAGGTTCCATTTGAATCATTGTTATCTGATAGGGAATTGCTGCCGCAACGCGAAGCTCAGCCGCGCGCCCGCTGCCATTGCCTTGATGCCGGGGGCCGGGCAGAACCGTCGTCATTGAGAGAAATTGCCACGAAACCAGCGGTATCCGAACGCGACCATCATGCAGCGCTCCCTATGACTCCCGATTCGACGACCGGTATCCACTCCGCCGGCTCCGGGCTACGGGCCGGTGCCCTCGCGGCGCGGGCGGCGTCGGCCGTGCTGGCGCAGTCGTCCAATGCCCAGCGCAACCGGGCGCTCGCCGCGGCCGCCGCGGCCCTGCGGGTGGGCCAGGGAAATATTCTGGCAGCTAACGCCGAAGATCTGCGGGCCTACGAGGGGCTGCCGGCGCTGCGCGACCGGCTAAGGCTCGACGCCCGGCGGATCGAGGCCATGGCCGTCGGGCTGGAGGAGATCGCGGCCTTGGCCGATCCGCTCGGCCGCGTCATGGCAGAGTGGACACGGCCGAACGGCCTCCGCTTCCGCCGCGTCTCCACGCCCATCGGCGTCATCGGCATGATCTACGAGAGCCGCCCCAACGTCGGGGCGGACGCGGCCGGCATCTGCCTGAAATCGGGCAACGCCGTGATTCTGCGCGGCGGCTCGGACAGTTTCCACAGCGCGGGCGCGATCCATGCCGCCATCGCCGAAGGCGTGCGGGCGGCGGGTCTCCCCGAGGCCGCCGTGCAGGTGGCGCCCGGCCGGGACCGGGCCTTCGTCGCGGCCATGCTGTCGGCCTCGGGCCTCATCGATCTCATCATTCCCCGCGGCGGCAAGGGGCTTGTCACCCGCGTGCAGGCCGAGGCCCGCGTTCCCGTGCTCGCCCATGCCGAGGGTCTCTGCCACACCTATATCCACGCCGCCGCTGACCCCGCCATGGCACGGTCGATCATGGTGAACGCCAAGATGCGCCGCACCGATGTCTGCGGCGCCACCGAGACGCTGCTGATCGACGCCGCCATCGCCCCGAGCCTGCTGCCGGACATCGTCGGCGACCTTCGAGCCTTGGGTTGCGAGTTCCGCGCCGACGCCGCGGCCCGCGCGATCGTCGACGGCCTGCCACCCGCGACGGAGGACGATTTCGATACCGAGTGGCTCGACCGCGTGCTGTCCGTCAGGGTCGTGGGCGGCGTCGGCGAGGCCATCGCCCACATCGCCACCCATGGCAGCGAGCATACGGAGGCCATCATCACCGAGGATGCGGCGGCGGCGGAGTTTTTTCTCAACGCGACATCCAGCGCGGTCGTGCTGTGGAATGCCTCCACCCAGTTCTGCGACGGCGGCGAATTCGGCTTCGGCGCCGAGATCGGCATCGCCACCGGGCGCGTTCAGGCCCGCGGCCCGGTGGGCGTCGAGCAGCTTACGACGTTCCGCTACCAGGTTCGCGGCTCGGGTCAGGTGCGGCCCTGACGGCTCCCGGAACGGTCTTGCCCGGCGACCAAAATCCTGGCGACCCTTTGCCGCGGCGGGGCGACCGGCGGCGGATGCGGATCGGTATCCTTGGCGGCTCCTTCAACCCGGCCCATGCGGGTCATCTGCACGTCGCACGCACCGCGCTGCGGCGCTTTGCGCTCGATCAGGTCTGGCTGATGGTGTCGCCCGGCAATCCGCTGAAGCCCGCGCTCGGCATGGCGCCATTTGCGGAGCGGCTGGGATCGGCCCGGCAGATCGCCGACGGGCGGCATATCCTGGCAACGCGCATCGAGGCAAGCATCGGCACCCGCTACACGCGCGACACGCTGGCCCGGCTGCATCGCCTGTTTCCTTGCGCCGATTTCGTCTGGCTGATGGGCGCCGACAATCTGGAAGACCTTGCCCGCTGGCAACGGTGGCGGGAGATTGCGGCAAGTACGGCTCTGGGCGTCCTGCCGCGGCCCGAGCATAATATGAGTGCCCTGGCGGGGCGGGCGGCGCACCGTCTTCGCGGCCATAGATTGCCGGCCCGGCAGGCTGGTATGCTCGCCACGGCGCCGACACCGGCCTGGATATTCTTGCCTACCGCGCAGAATGCGTTATCCGCCACAGCATTGCGCGCTGCTAAACAAGGCGCGTCCTGCGCGACCGCGCCACGAATGGAGAAGGCCCATCGCCCGCAAGCCTCCCGCTGAAACGGCCGCCCCGCGCCGCCGCCCAGCCACCCCGCGCGTCGCTGCCGCTGCCGCCGGCGGTCCGCCTGCCACACTCCGCAAAAAGGCGGTCATTTCCGGCCCGCGCGCCAAAAGCCGCAAGGCCGCAGCGACGCCGCCGGAGCTCGACCGGCTGCAGGCCGTGATCGTCGGCAGTCTCGAGGACGACAAGGGCGAGAACATCGTCACCCTCGATCTTGCCGGAAAGGCAAGCTTCGCAGATCGCATGATCATCGCGACCGGTCTTGCCGACCGGCAGATCAGCGCGATGGCGATGCATTTGCAGGAGAAGCTGCGGGAGGGCGGGTTCGGCCGTGTTCGCATAGAAGGCGAGGGCGGATCCGACTGGGTGTTGATCGACGCCGGCGACATCGTCGTGCATCTGTTCAAGCCGGACTCCCGGGATCTCTACGGCCTGGAGAAGATGTGGGGCGCGGACCTCGACTAACCGGCGTAGCGGGACGACCTCCCTGCGTGTCATCGCCATCGGCCGTCAGCGGCAGGGTCCGGAGGCTGAGCTTTTCACCCGGTATGCCGCTCGTCTGCGTCCGCCGCTCGATCTCACCGAACTCGCCGAGGGGCGGGGTGCGCCGGTGGAGATCAAGCGCCGTGAAGCGGCCGCGTTGCTGGGTGCGCTGCCTCCGAGCGCCTTTGCCGTCGCCCTGGATCAGGACGGCGCCACGCCGGACAGCATGACGTTCGCGAAGACCCTGGCGCAATGGCAGGGCCTCGCCCGGCCCATCTGTTTCCTGATCGGCGGCACCGAGGGGCTGGATGCGACGGTGCTGGCGCGCGCCGATGCGACGCTCTCGCTCGGGCGGCTGACCTGGCCGCACTATCTGGTGCGGGCGATGCTGGCCGAGCAGCTGTTTCGCGCCCACAGCATCCTCACCGGCCACCCCTACCACCGCGACGGACGGCCGTGATACCACGGCGCGCCACACCAGGAGCTCCGTGCCATGACAGTGCAACAGCAACGGCCGGTCATGCTCGTCATCCTCGACGGCTGGGGCTGGCGCCCGTCGAACGAGGACAACGCGGTTCGCCTCGCGCACACGCCGACCTTCGACCGCCTGTGGGGTAACGGCCCGCATGCCTTCCTGGCCACCTGCGGGGAGGATGTCGGTCTGCCCGAAGGCCAGTTCGGCAATTCGGAGGTCGGGCATCTCAACATCGGCGCCGGGCGGGTGGTCATGCAGGAGCTTCCCCGCATCACCCGCGCGGCGCGGGACGGATCGCTCGCAACCAACCCCGAACTGCTCGCCCTGATCGCGGCGGCGCGCCCAGGCTCCGGGGGAGGCACGGGCGTGGTTCATCTGGTCGGCCTCGTCTCCCCGGGCGGCGTCCATGCGCATCAGGACCATGCGGTGGCGCTGGCAAAGATCCTCACCGATGCAGGCCTTTCGGTCCTTGTTCATGTCATCACCGACGGTCGGGACACGCCGCCGCGCTCGGGCGCGGGGTTCGTCGCGCGTTTCCAGGCGGACCTGCCGCCCGGCGCCCGGATCGTGACGCTCAGCGGCCGCTATCACGCGATGGACCGCGACAACCGATGGGAGCGGGTGGAGCGTGCGTGGGACGTGATGATCGACGGCGACGGCCCGCAATTCGACACCGCGGCCGAGGCGATCGACGAAGGCTACGCCGACGACCTGGGCGACGAGTTTCTGACGCCCGCCGTCATCGGCGACTACCAGGGCGTGAGGGACGGGGACGCCATGCTCGCCTTCAATTTCCGCGCCGACCGGATCCGCCAGTTGCTCACCGCCATCCTCGACCCCGCGTTTATCGGGTTCGAGCGCCAGCGCCTGCCGCGTTTCTCAGCCGTGGCCGGCCTGACCCAATACAGCGCGGCGCTCGATCCCTTCGTGCGAACGCTGTTCCCCCAGATCAGCATGGGCAATCTGCTGGGCCAGATCGTGGCCGGCGCCGGCCGTCGCCAGCTTCGCATGGCGGAGACGGAGAAATATCCCCACGTCACCTACTTCCTGAACGGCGGGGTCGAGACGCCGAACCCGGGCGAGGAGCGCATCATGGTGCCGTCCCCGAAAGTCGCGACCTACGACCTGCAGCCGGAGATGTCGGCGCCGGAGCTGACGGCGAAGGCGGTGGCGCAGATCGACAGCGGGACCTTCGACCTCATCATCCTCAACTTCGCCAATCCGGACATGGTCGGTCACACCGGCATTCTCGCGGCGGCGATCACGGCGGTGGAAACAGTGGACCACGGGTTGGGCGAGATCGCGGCGGCTGTGGCGCGGGCGGGCGGCGCGCTTCTCGTCACCGCCGATCACGGCAACGCCGAGCTCATGCGGGACCCGGTGACGCACGAGCCGCACACGGCGCACACGCTGAACCCGGTGCCCGTGGTGCTGATGGGCGGTCCGGCAGGAGCGACGCTCGCCGACGGGCGGCTGGCGGATATCGCGCCGACGCTGCTGGCGCTGATGGGGTTGCCTCAGCCGCCGGAGATGACCGGCGTCAGCCTGCTGCGGGGGCCTGCCGCTGCCTGAAGCGACCGGATGATCGCGGCACTCCTGAAACGCCTGTTCAAACGGGGGACCACGTTCGCCCTCGTGCCGATGCTTCTGAATCTGGGCACTGGAGCCTCAGGGGCCACTCCCACTCCGGCGCGCCTGCAGCAGCTGCAGGCCCAGCAGGCGCTGCACGAGAGCGAGGCCGCCGCCGCCCGGGCGCGGGTGGCCGCCATCAGCGCGATGCAGGTGGCGCTGACCCAGCAGCGGATACAGACGGCGGCGAAGCTCCGGCAGGCGGAGGAGGCGACGGCCGCCGCCGCTGACCGGATGTCCGATCTGGCGGCGCAGAAGAAGGCTGTGAGCGCCGCACTGCTCGTTCGCGCCGCCGCCTTCGCGCCGCTGCTGCCGCTGATCGAGCGGCTGGCCCTGTACCCGTCCGAGACGCTGCTGGCGGTACCGGCGGCGCCGCGGGACACGCTGCGCGGCGTGCTCGTGCTGCGCGGCCTGTCGCGGGAGATCGGCCGGCAGGCTGCCGCTTTGAAACAGAAGCAGGACCAGCTCGACGCCTTGACCACGGCCATGGCCGCCGCGGCTCCGGCACTCGAGCAGGCCGAAGCCGTGCAGGCGCAGCAGGGCGCGGTCCTCGACGCGGAAATCGCGAGTGCGGCCGCGAGCCGCCAGAGCGCCGAGGATGCGGCAACCGCGGCAGATCAGGCCGCCGCCGACGATGCGGCGCACGCGCGCACTCTGCAGCAGGCGCTGAAGTCGATCGCCGACGCGCATGCTCGGGCGCTGGCGCGTGCCGCTCGTCTTGCCCGGCGTGCTGCCCGGGCGGGTCGCGCGGGCGCTGCCGCCGCCGATGCACAGCGCGAGGCGGAACTCGCCGCACCGGCGGGCGCCGGTCTCGGTGCGGCGACCGGGCGGTTGATGACGCCGGTCGCGGGCAAGGTGGTGCGGTCCTGGGGCGACCCCACGCTCGCCGGGCCGGCCACAGGCCTCTCGTATCAGACGCCGCCGGGCGCCAGGGTCGTTTCGCCCTGTGCGGGCCGCGTGGTGTTCGGCAGCCCGTTCCACAGCTATGGCTTGCTGGTGATCCTCGATTGTGGCGGCGGATACGACTTTGTTCTTGCCGGACTCGACCGTTTGGATGTGAGTGTCGGACAGCATTTGCAGTCCGGCGAACCCGTCGGCATCATGGCTGGGTGGGATCCCAATCAACCCGCCGACCGTCCTAAGCTCTACCTGGAATTACGGCTGAATGGGGACCCCGTTAATCCTGCGCCATGGCTTCACGCTCGGGGTTGATTGATGATGCGGTTCCTTCACACAATGCAGATCATGTATCGTCGCGCCTTGCCCCCGAAAACTGCGCCCTCAGTGGCGGCTTTAGGAACGTCCGGATGAAGTTTCGCTCTGGCTTGCTGATCGGCACGGCGTTCATGGCCGGTCTCGCTCTGGCTCCCGTGTCCGATGTCGTGCTCCACCGGTTTGGTGGAACCCTCGGGATCACGCATGCCCTGGCGGACGAGGACACGGGCGCCGGGACCTATCAGCTGCTCAGCCTCTTCGGCGACGTTTTCGACCGGGTGAAGCAGGACTACGTCGTGCCCGTGAACGATCAATCGCTGATCGAGAACGCCATCAATGGCATGCTCGCAGGGCTCGACCCGCACAGCGCCTACATGAACGCCCAGCAGTACCGGGACATGCAGGCCCAGACCGACGGCGAGTTCGGCGGCCTCGGCCTCGAGGTCACGCAGCAGGACGGCTTCATCAAGGTCATCAGCCCGATCGACGGCACACCGGCGGCGCGCGCCGACATCAAGCCGAACGACCTCATCATCGAGATCAACGGCAAGTCCGTGATGGGGCTGTCGCTCGACACGGCGGTCGACGAGATGCGGGGCGCGCCGGGATCGACCATCGCGCTCACCATCAAGCAGGCGGACAAGCCGAAGCCGGTGGTGATGACCCTGACGCGCCAGGTCATCAACGTGCCGTCGGTCCACTCCGCGCTCTACGGCAATGTCGGCTACATCCGCCTGTCGGTCTTCAGCGAGAACGCCGATCAGGGCATCCGCGACGCCATCACGAAGCTCAAGGCGCAGTCGCATGACCACATCCACGGCTACATCCTCGATCTGCGGAACAATCCCGGCGGATTGCTCGATCAGGCGGTCGCGGTCGCGAACGACTTCATGAGCACGGGCGAGATCGTCTCCACCCGGGCGCGCCATCCCGAGGACAGCGAAGTCTGGAGCGCCAAACCGAGCGGCGATGTCGTCGGCAACGTGCCCATGGTCGTGCTCATCAATCCCGGCTCCGCCTCGGCGAGCGAGATCGTCTCGGGCGCTTTGCAGGATAACCGGCGCGCCATCGTCATGGGCGAGCGCAGCTTCGGCAAGGGCTCGGTGCAGACGGTCATTCCGCTGCCGGACAACAGCGCCATGCGGCTGACGACGGCCCGTTACTTCACGCCCTCGGGCCGTTCGATCCAGGATCTCGGCATCACGCCCGACATCCAGGTCGCCTCGTCCGACGCCGAGGACAATACGATGTCGCCGCTGCGGGAGAGCGACCTGCAGCACGCGATGCTCAATCCGAACAGCAAGGAGTTGCCACCGCTGGCGCCGCGCACCGATCTTCCGGCGATCGCGCACGACATCCCGAAGGCGCCGCCGGCCGGCTGGCCGAAATTCGACCCGACGAAGCCCTCGACAGACTTCCAGCTTCAGGAAGCGATCAAGGTCGTGGACGCCATGCCGGGCGAAAAGAGCGCTTCCAACTAAGGCGTCCAGGCAGATGCGCCCCGAGGATATGCCCTACCGGCCGAATGTCGGCGCCGTGCTCTTCAACCGCGAGGGGCGCATCTTCGTCGCGAGGCGGGCCGACTTCCCCAACGCCGAGGGCCCCGTGGGCGGCTGGCAGCTGCCCCAGGGCGGGATCGACGAGGCGGAAGATCCCCGCGTCGCCGTCTTCCGCGAACTTGGCGAGGAGATCGGGACCGAAAAGGCCGAGATCATAGGCGAGCATCCGGACTGGCTGCAGTACGATCTTCCGCCGGAGCTGATCGGGAAGGCCTTGGGCGGCAAGTATCGCGGCCAGCGTCAGCGCTGGTTCGCGCTTAGGTTCCTCGGCGAGGATGCCGATATCCGCCTCGACCTCGATCCACATCCGGAATTCGACGCCTGGCGCTGGGAAGATCTCGTCAACCTTCCGTCACTTGCCGTCGGCTTCAAGCAAGATATCTATGCCGTGCTCGCGACCTCCTTCGCGCGTCACGCCACTCCCTCGCCAGACTAACCCCGATACAGGACAGGGCTACCATGAGCACGATCAAGCTGACGGCCGATGACGGCCACACCTTCTCCGCCTACCGGGCCGGGTCCGAGAGCGCAACGATGGGCCTCGTCGTCGTGCAGGAGATTTTCGGCGTCAACAGCCATATGCGGTTCGCGAGCGATGCCTTCGCAGAGGCGGGCTTCGCCGTTGTGTGTCCGGCGCTCTTCGACCGCGCGGAGAAGGACGTGGAACTCGGTTACACGCAGGAGGATATTCAGGCCGGCCTCGCCCTCCGCGCCAAAATCACGGAAGAGCAGGTGATGCAGGACATCGAGACGGCCGCCGCCTCGCTCGGGACGGCGTCGGTCGGCATCATCGGCTACTGCTGGGGCGGCACGATCGCCTGGTGGGGTGCGACGCGCAGCCGGAGCTTCAACGCGGCCGTCGGCTGGTACGGCGGCGGCATCGCAGCGACGAAGACCGAGACGCCCGACTGCCCGGTTCAGCTGCATTTCGGCGCTGAGGATCACGGGATCCCGCTGACGGACGTCGATGCCATCCGCGCCGCTCAGCCGGGCGTCGAGGTCTATGTCTATGAGGGCGCGGGCCACGGCTTCGGCTGCGAGCAGCGGGCGAGCTTCGACCAGAAGAGCTTCGACCTCGCGCAGAACCGCAGCCTCGATTTCCTTCGCAAGCATCTGGCTTAAGCGGCCGCTCTGCGGGCGGCTAAACCAGGCCGCTCGCAGCTTGCTCACGATCCCGCCGCGTCGCACATATCGGACTGAGCGACGAACCGTGCCTCTGCAACTGGCAGAAGGGCAAGGAAGCGGATAAAGCGGCTTGATCGTCTCCGACCATCGGAGTCTCTCTCCTCCCTGGCGGCGGCCCAGGTTCAGCGGTGCGTCTGGACGAGGCTGTTGTTTTTGCGATCGGGTTGGCTTAGCCGCTGCAAAGGTGTGCGAACCTCGAATTCGGCACATCGGGCCCGATCGTAGGAGAGGCTATGCGTTCAGCCCGCGTCGTCATTTGGCAGAGGATCGCCGAAGTGCTCGCCGCCGAGATCGGTTCCGGCGGTTTCGAGCCCGGCGCGCGTCTGCCGACCGAGACGGCGCTCGCCGAACGCTTTGGCGTCAACCGGCATACGTTGCGCCAGGCGATAGGCGCGCTCTCGACCGCCGGTTTGGTCAGCGTCCAGCACGGGCGCGGCACCTTCGTCCGCCCTGCGCCGCTGGTGGAGTATCCCATCGGTCCGCGGACGCGGTTCAGCGAGATACTGTCCCGCCAAAGCATGATGGCCGATGGCGAGCTTCTGGCGGCGCGGGAAAGCTCCGCCACGGTCGAGGTGGCGGAAGCGCTGGGGTTGCCGGAGGGCACGCCGGTCGTGGTGCTCGAGATCCTGCGCCGGGCCGACGGCTTGCCGGTGAGTATCGTGACCTCCCATCTGCCGGCGGCACGGTTCCGGGGCATCGACGCGGCGTTCCGGGAGACGAACTCGATCACCGCCGCTCTGCTCACCTTCGGGGTTGCCGATTATACCCGGCGCAGCACGCGGATCTGGACGCGGATGCCCACTCCCGAGGAGGCGGTTCTGCTCCGCCAGCGGGCCGATGTGCCGGTCCTGGTCAAGGAGAGTGTGAACCAGGACGAGCTTGGACAAGCGATCGAGTTCGGTGTGTCACGTGCGGCCGGCCAGCGGGTGCAGGTGCTTGTTGCAAGTTGATGACGTCCGAAGCGCGGCGCGCATTAACCGTCTAGGGTAGGCGAACTCGCGACGGCGCCAGAGGGCAGTATTTCATGACCGACAAAAACCCCGCGGTCCTTCTGCCGGGCGAGGTGCCGAAGCAGCCTGAACGGCCGAAAATGCTCGCCGTCATGGGGCCGGGGTTGATCACCGGGGCGTCCGATGACGATCCGAGCGGCATCGCGACCTACTCCCAGGCGGGCGCGCAATTCGGTTACGCGCTCGGCTGGACGCTGGTGCTGACCTATCCGCTGATGTGCGCGATCCAGCAGATCAGCGCCGAGATCGGGCGGGTGACCGGCCGTGGTCTCGCCGGGAATCTCCGGCGGCATTACCCGGGCTGGCTGCTGAACACGATGGTCGGGCTGCTCGTTGTCGCCAACACCATCAACATCGGTGCCGACCTCGGCGCCATGGGCGCGGCGCTGAAGCTGCTGGTGGCGGGGCCGCTGCTGCTCTACGTCGCGGGTTTCGGTCTGCTCTCGCTCGTGCTCGAAGTCTTCCTTCGCTACGCGCGCTATGTCTCGGTGCTCAAATGGCTGACGCTGTCGCTGTTCGCCTATGTCGCGACCGTCTTCGTGGTCGGCGTGCCCTGGGGCAGCGTCTTCGTCCATCTCCTGGTGCCGCACATATCGCTGCGGGCTGACTACCTGACGGTGGTCGTTGCCGTCTTCGGCACGACGATCAGCCCCTACCTCTTCTTCTGGCAGGCGGGCGAGGAGGTCGAGGATATGAACGAGCGGGCGGACAGCGCCTCCTTGCTTGACGAGCCATCGGCGGCGCCCCGGGAACTGCGGCGGATCAGGATCGACACCTATGTCGGCATGGGCCTGTCTAACGTCGTGGCTTTGTTCATCGTCTGGACGACGGCGGCGACGCTGCACGCTCACGGGATCACCAACATCCAGACCTCGTCCCAGGCCGCCGAGGCCTTGCGGCCATTGGCTGGACCGTTCGCCTTCACGGTCTTCGCGCTGGGGATCATCGGCACGGGTCTGCTCACGGTGCCGGTACTGGCGGGCTCGGCAGCCTACGCCGTGGGCGAGGCTCGGGGCTGGCCGATCGGCCTTGCCCGACAGCCGCTCAAGGCGCGCGCCTTCTACGGCACCATCGCCGTGGCGACGGTGGTGGGCGTGGTGCTGAACTTCACGCCCCTCAACCCGGTGAAGGCCCTGGTATGGAGTGCTGTCGTCAACGGCGTGGTCGCCGTCCCGATCATGGTGATGACCGTGCTGATGGCGGCGCGGCGAGACGTCATGGGTGATTTCGTTCTGGGCCCGGTGCTGAAGGCGCTGGGGTGGCTGGCGACGGCCGTGATGGCGCTGGCGGCCATCGGCATGTTCGCGACCTGGGGCGAATGACGCTCAGGCGTCAGGCCAAAGCGCCTTCGCCTCGGCCTCCGTGTAGTAGCCGCGCGTCACGTCCCGCGCGATCAATGTCGCTGGGCGCCGGCGCGGGTCGCCATAGCCGCCGCCGCCGGGCGTCATCACCTCCACCCGGTCGCCCGCCACGACGCGGATGTTCTGGTCCTTCGACAGGTGCTCGGGCGTATAGACCCCGCCGCCGCGATGCACCCGCACGATATTGCGCGCGCCATCGCCGCCGCCGAGCACGCCGGGCGGCCCGAAGCGGCCATGATCCATCACGAAGCTCGCCATCGCCTCACCGCGGAAGATTTCGACCTCGTAATGCACGCCGAAACCGCCTCGGTGCAGCCCGGCACCGCCTGACCCCTCGCGTAGGGCGAAGCGGCGGAAGAGCACCGGGAAGTACTGCTCCATGACCTCGACCGGCGCGGTCTTCGAGATGCCGATGGTGGAGCAGCCATTCGTCAGCCCGTCATGCAGGGCGTTGCCGCCATAGCCGCCGCCGGAGATTTGATACATCACGTAGCCCCGGCCGGTCTTCGGGTCGAAGCCGCCGAGCGCGAAATTGCCGGATGAGCCCGCGGGCGCCGCGGTGACCAGTTCGGGAATCGCCTGGACCAGCGCCAGGAAAACGGACTCCGCAATCCGTTGGGAGACCTCGGCCGCGCAACCCGAGACCGGGCGCGGATAGCGCGCGTCGAGGAACGTGCCCTCGGGCCGCGGCACATGCAGCGGGGCAAAGGCGCCCGCATTCAGCGGCACATCCGGAAACACATGCCGCACCGCCAGATAGACGGAGGAGAGCGTCGTCGCGAACACCGAGTTCATCGGGCCCCGGCAGGGCGCGCTCGACCGGCTGAAATCGAAAGTCAGCGCGCCCTCCGCCTTGGTCATCGTCAACGCGATCCGCAGCGGCTCGTTGACGACGCCATCAGAATCGACGAAGGCCTCGCTGTCATAGACGCCGTCGGGAACGCCCACGAGCTTGGCGCGCATGAGGTTCGCGGCGCGGCTCTTCATCTCCGCGATCACCTCTGTAACCGTGTCCATACCATAACGAACAAGCACATCACGCAACCGCCGCTCGCCGATCTTGAGTGCCGAGACCTGGGCGCGGATGTCGCCGATGCGTTGATCGGCCACCCGAATGTTCGAACTGATGATCGAGAGGATCTCGCGGTCCATCTCCCCACGCTTGAACAGTTTCACGGGCGGGAGGCGGAGGCCCTCCTGCTCGACCTCCGTTGCATGAGCCGAGAACCCGCCTGGCGTCATGCCGCCCGTATCCGGCCAATGGCCTGTATTCTGCAGCCAGCAGAGCAGGCGGCCCTCATGGAAGAACGGCATGGCAAAACGCACATCCATCAGATGCGTGCCGCCAAGGTATGGGTCGTTGACGATGTAGATGTCGCCGGGCTCGGGCGCGGCCACGGCGCCTTCACGGATGAGGCGGATGATCTCGCCGGTGGAATACTGCATGACCCCGACGAATACCGGTAGGCCAAGCTCGCCTTGCGCGATCAAGGCACCTGTTTCGGCATCGTAAATGCCATCCGACCGGTCGTCGGCTTCGGCGATGACCGGCGAGAAGGCCGCCCGCGAGAAGGCGAGATCCATCTCGTTGCAGACCTGCTGGAGCGCCGCCTCGATGACCGCGAGTGCCAACGGATCCGTGCTTCCATGAGCCCTAGGCAAAGAGGCGCGCGCGGTCGCTACCCGTAAATTGCCGACCTCATCCACGCGAACGGCGGCGCCGGGTTCGATGAAGGTCGTCGTGTCCTGCTGCTCGAGGATGGCCGGTCCTACAAACCGGGCGCCGAGCGGCACGGCATCGCGGTCGTAGATCGGACAATCAACCCACGCGCCGCCTCCCGCTTGACCCATGGCGAACACTGGCCGCGTGCCCGTCCGCGCGCTCTCCAGGCTGTCGGCGCGGGCGGCCGGGTCGAGCAGCGAGGCGACGGAGAAAGACGCGCGTCTGCCGGTGACGGAGGTGTTGAGGTTCACCAGCGTGGCGCGGATCTCCGGCATCCGGATCTGGAAGCGGGCGAAGTAGGCCTCCTCGAAAAGCGCCTGCAGCGCCTCCCGGGTGATGCGCGGGTCTGGGATCGCGACCCGGATGAGATGTGTCTGGCCGCGGAACTGCATGTCCGCCGAGTGAACGATCTCCGTCCGCTCGATCTCGTTTTGCTGAGCGGCGTTGATGGCGATGCCGCGCGCCACCTGCTCCGCCAGCACACGATGGACCTCGGCCATGTCGAGATTGTCGAGCGGCTGGTTCAGCGTGTTGACGAAGTCCTGCCGCAGATCGGCGACGAGACAACCGAGCGCGTTGGTGAGGCCGGGGCGGGCAGGGATGAGCACCTCGGGGATGCCGAGGTCGGCGGCGAGCGCGACGGCGTGCAGCGGCCCGGCGCCCCCAAACGCGAAGAGGGTGAGCGCGCGCGGGTCCCGTCCTCGCGACAGCGACACCATGCGGATCGCGCCCGCCATGTGCACGTTGCCGAGTGCGATGACGGCGGCAGCGGCGTCGTCGACGGAGAGGCCGAGCGGCGTTGCGAGCACCTCCTCGAAGATGGCGCGCACCTCGTCGACCGTCACGCGCTCGCGGGTGATGGAGAGCTTCGCCGGGTCGATGCGGCCGAGGATGAGGTTGGCGTCGGTGATGGTCGGCAGCCGTCCGCCGCGCCCGTAGCAGATGGGGCCGGGGGTCGAGCCGGCACTCTGCGGTCCCACGCGCAACATGCCGGCCGCGTCGAGCCAGGCGATGGAGCCGCCGCCGGCGCCGATTGTCCGCACATCGACCATCGGCACATGGATCGGCAGCCCGTAGTCGATGGTGAGTTCGGCCGAGACTTCCGGAAGGCCGCCGCTGATGAGCGCCACATCGCTCGATGTGCCGCCCATGTCGTAGGTCACGGCGTCGCCGACCCCGGATTGCGCCAGGGTCGCGGCGGCGGCGATGACGCCTGAGGCAGGCCCGGACATGACCGTCTTCGCTGCATTCCGGGCGGCGAGCTCAGCGGCGATGGTGCCGCCGTTGCCGTTCATCACCAGCAGGTCGTGGGCGAAGCCCTCCTGCCGCAACCCCTCGGTCAGACGCTCGAGGTAGCGGTCCAGCACCGGCTGCACGGCGGCGTTCACCGAGGCGGTCGTTCCGCGCTCATACTCGCGGTATTCGGACAGCAGCGCATGGCCAAGGGTGATGTAGCCGTTCGGCCAGATGTCTGCGGCGATGCGGCCCGCCGCCAGTTCATGCGCCGGGTTCGCGTAGGCGTGGAGGAAATGGATGACGAGCGCCTCGCATCCCGCATCCCGCAACTGAATAGCAGCGGCACGAACGGCGCCTTCATCGAGTGAAGTCACGACGGCACCGGAGGCATCCATCCGTTCCGGCACCTCGATGCGGAGGTCGCGCGGGATGAGGGGCTCGAAGACGCCGAACATTCCATAGGGGTTGGGGCGTGTGCGGCGGCCGATCTCCAGCGTATCCCGGAACCCCGCCGTGGTGATGAGGCCGACGCGGGCGACCTTCCGCTCGAGCACCGCATTGGTGGTGACGGTGGTGCCGTGGATGATGAGGTCGAGGTCGGCCGGGGTGGTGCCGGCGGCGCGGATGCCGGCGAGCACGCCTTCGGCCTGATTGGCCGTCGTGGTCGGGACCTTGGCGAAGCGCACGCGGCCGGAGGGGGCGCCCTCGTCGTGGAAGAGCACGTCGGTGAAGGTGCCGCCGACATCGATTCCAGCCAAGCGACGGGTCATCGGCCTCTCCGGATCGTTTGTATGCGAACGATTTAAGACGAGCGTTCTCGACGGGTAAAGCACAACGTGGCGCGATCAGCCGACGCATTGACAACGCCACCTCACTTCCATATTTCTAGAATTATGGAAAAGCAGGACGCCATCGCCGCTCTGGCTGCTCTGGCCCAGGAGTCGCGGCTCGATGTGTTCCGCCTCCTGGTGCAGGCGGGCGGGAACGGGCTCCCGGCCGGTCAAGTCGGAGAACGGCTTGGCCTGCCCTCTGCCACACTGTCCTTTCACCTGAACCAGCTTAAGCAGGCCGGTCTCATTAAGTTTCGGCGGGAAGGACGCTCGCTGATCTATATGGCGGAGTATGACGCCATGAACGCGCTGCTCGGCTACCTGACCGAGAACTGCTGTCAGGGCGATGCTGCGGGCTGCGGTGCCGGCACGTGCGATTCATCCACTCTCATCGACGGCAAAGAAGGACAACGGGCATGAAGCGCCTTCATGTTCACGTCGGGGTCAAAGATCTCTCCGACAGTGTGCGTTTCTACAGCGCCCTTTTTGGCGCCGAACCAGTCAAGCTGAAGTCTGACTACGCCAAGTGGATGCTTGACGATCCCCGCGTCAACTTTGCGATCTCAACCCGCGCCGAGAGAACCGGTGTCGATCACATGGGCATCCAGGTCGATGACGAGGAGGAACTGGCGACGCTGCGTGAGCGGATGTCGCAGGCGAACATCTCGACGCACAGCGACGGCGAGACGACCTGCTGTTATGCCCGTTCCGAGAAATCCTGGGTGGAAGACCCGAGCGGCGTCGCATGGGAGGCCTATCATACGATGGCTGACGCACAAGTTTATCACGGTGCCGGCGACGTTGCGGAGGCGCCCATGGCGTGCTGCAAGGCCACTGCGTGATCGCAACGATCTATCGCAGCACGGCCTGCGGCACTTCGCGCTACATCCTCGCTCTTATCCGCATCAGCGGCGAGGAACGACGCATCATCGATGAACGGGGCCTCGCCTAGCAGGCGAGATGGCCCGGATTAACCGGATGCGCAGCCGGGGCATTGTCATCAGCGGGCTGGGCATCGGGCAGATATTTGCCTGGGGATCGTCTTACTATCTTCCCGCGGTGCTCGCTCAACCCATCGTCGCTGGCACCGGCTGGCCGCTACCGTGGGTCATCGGCGGGCTCTCCCTTGGGCTGCTTGTGGCTGGGCTGGTGTCGCCCTGGATGGGCCGAACCATCGGCAAGCGTGGCGGCCGCCCTGTGCTCATGGCCAGCACGGTGTTGCTCGCTGCCGGGCTTTGCCTGCTGGCGCTGGCGCCTTCCATCCCCGTCTACTTCGCCGCGTGGAGCCTGATCGGGACGGGCATGGGAGCGGGGCTCTATGATCCGGCCTTTGCGACGCTCGGACGTCTCTATGGTGAAACGGCTCGGTCGGCTATTACCACGCTGACGCTTTTTGGCGGGTTCGCCAGCACCGTTTGCTGGCCGGTCTCCGCGTTCCTCGTGATCCATCTTGGCTGGCGCGGCACCTGTCTGGCTTATGCGGGCTTCCACTTAACGATATTGCTGCCTCTCTATTACGCGACGCTGCCGCGCGAAGCCGAGAGTGAACCGAACAGCGCCGTCACCGTGGCGTCGTCGAAAGACACAGCCGCCTCTGGTGTCGTCGGGAGACGCTTGCTGTTCGTCCTTGTCGCGACTGCCATAACGCTGAGCGCAATGATTTCGACGCTTCTCTCGGTCCACCTGCTCACGATCCTGCAATCGCGGGGCGTGAGCCTTGCGGCTGCGGTGGCACTCGGCGCGCTCGTGGGGCCATCTCAGGTTGGCGCTCGATCGATCGAATTCGTCATCGCGCGATACCATCACCCGATCTGGACCAAGCTTGTGGCCACTTTGCTGGTAGCGGTTGGCGTTGCGACCTTATGGGCTTCGCTGCCGCTCCTCGCCATGCCCCTGATCCTTTACGGAGCCGGCATCGGGCTTGAGTCGATCGCGCGGGGCACGCTCCCGCTTGTCCTGTTCGCAGGCCCGGGATATGCGGCGACGATGGGACGGCTGGCCATGCCAAGCCTCATAGCGCAGGCTGCGGCCCCCTCGATCGGTGCGGTGCTTCTGAACCTTTATGGCGTGGCCGGAACGCTTGCAGCGTTGACTGTTGTGGCTGCCGTCAACTTCGGCCTCACCTGCGTGATCTTCGCGCGGCTAGAGCGTCGCAGCTGACCCTAACGGAATGAAAGTTTTTTGGTTCTTTTTTGTAAAAAGAACAGCCTTATGCCGCTTCGGGGCGCACGTCCTTGATGTCGCGGAAGTGCAGGCTCGCATGACCCTCCACGGCACGGCGCATCATGAAGGCGGAGCTGGCGAGAAACACCGGATCGCCGTCCACGTCGTCGGCCATGGCGCTGCGTTGGGTGGCGATGAAGCTGGCGAGTGCCGTCTTGTCGCCTGAGACCCAGCGGGCCAGCGAATAGGGCGTCTGCTCGAAGGTGATCTGGGTGCCGTATTCCCCCGCGAGCCGCGCCGCCAGCACGTCGAGCTGCAGGGTGCCGACGACCCCCACGATGGGTGGGGCGCCGTCCTGCGGGCGGAACAGCTGCACGACGCCTTCCTCCGCCAGTTCCTGCAGCGCGGTGCGAAGCTTCTTCGCCTTCATGGCGTCGTTCAAATGCACGCGGCGGAGGATTTCCGGAGCAAAATACGGAACGCCGACGAAGTTCAGCGTCTCGTCGGAGGTTAACGTGTCGCCGATGCGAAGCGTGCCGTGGTTGGGGATGCCGACCACATCGCCGGCGAAGGCTTCCTCGGCGAGCGCGCGGTCGCGGGCGAAGAAGAACTGCGGCGCGTGGAGGGGAATGAGCTTCCCCGTCCGCACCTGTTTCAGCCGCATGCCGCGCACGAGCTTCCCCGAGCAGACCCGCGCGAAGGCGATCCGGTCGCGGTGGTTCGGGTCCATGTTCGCCTGGATCTTGAAGACGAGGGCAGTGAGGTCGGGCTCCGTCGCCTGCACGATGCGGGTGTCGGCGGGCTGCGCGCGTGGCTTCGGCCCGAATGACGCCAGCGCGTCCAGCAGGTCCGAGACGCCGATATCCTTTATGGCGCTGCCGAAGAAAGTGGGCGTCAGGTGGCCGGCCATGAAGCCCTCGACCTCGAACTCAGGGAGGGCAGCGCGGACGAGGTCGATCTCCTCCCCGAGCTGGATCATCCGCGGGTCCGATTGGCCGAGCGGCGCCGTCAGGTGGAAGTCCCGCGTGCGCAGGTCGTAGGTGCCGGCGAACTCTGCGGCGCGGCCGACCGGCCAGGTTACCGGGGCGGTGTCGAGCGCCAGCGTGCTCGCCACTTCGTCCAGCAGGTCGAAGGGGTCGCGGGCCTCGCGGTCCATCTTGTTGATGAAGGTGATGATGGGGATGTCCCGCAGCCGGCAGATCTCGAAGAGCTTGCGGGTCCGCTCCTCGATGCCCTTGGCGGCGTCGATGACCATGACGGCTGAATCGACGGCCGTCAGCGTGCGGTAGGTGTCCTCGGAGAAGTCCTCGTGGCCCGGCGTGTCGAGCAGGTTGAAGACGCAGCCGCCGTATTCGAAGGTCATGACCGAGGTGACGACGGAGATGCCGCGGTCGCGTTCGATGCCCATCCAGTCGGAGCGCGTGCGGCGGCGCTCGCCCTTGGCGCGGACGTTGCCGGCAAGCTGGATGGCGCCGCCGGCACGCAGCAGGCGCTCGGTGAGCGTGGTCTTGCCGGCGTCGGGGTGGGAGATGATGGCGAAGGTGCGCCTGCGGGCGATCTCGCTCGCGATGTCTTCGGAGGGGGTCATGGGGCGCGGGCTTAGCAAGAACGGCGCGGCAGAGGAACCATCGCCCCAACGCGGCTGGGATGATTGCGGCTGAGATGATAACCGGGAGCGCTTTCGCGAGGGAGCAGACGATGCGGCTGGAAGCGGATGGTTTCGCGGATCTGCCCATGGGCCAGGGCGTCATGCGGCTGCACCTGCTGCGGCCGGCAGTGGCAGGGCAATTCCCGGCGATCCTGCTCTATTCAGAGATCTACCAGGTGACGGCGCCTATCCGCCGCACCGCGGCGTTCCTCGCGGGCCACGGTTTCCTCGTCGGCGTGCCCGAGGTCTATCACGAGTATGAGCCGCCCGGCACGGTGCTCGCCTATGACACCGAGGGTACGGCGCGCGGCAACACGCTGAAGTTCGAGAAGCCGGTGCCATCGTACGACGCCGACTGCCGGGCGGCGCTGGACTATCTGCGGGATCATCCGGCCTCGACCGGCGATCTGGGTGCGTTCGGCATCTGCCTCGGCGGGCATCTCGCGTTCCGTGCCGCCTTGCAGCCGGACGTGAAGGCGACCGCCTGCTTCTACGCGACCGACCTGCATACCCACAGCCTCGGTGCCGGAGGCGCTGACGGCAGCCTCGACCGGGCGGGCGAGATCAAGGGCGCGCTGCTGATGGTGTTCGGGCGGCAGGACCCGCACGTGCCGCCGGAGGGCCGGGTGATGATCCGGGAGCGGCTGGAGGCGGCGAGCGTTGATTTCGAGTGGCATGAGGTCAATGCGGCGCACGCCTTTATGCGGGACGAGGGGCCGCGCCACGATCCGGAACTGGCCCGCTTTGGGTATGACTGCGCGCTGCGCCTGTTCCGCTCCAGGCTGCGGTAGCACTGCGTAGTTTCCGAGTCTGGCGCGTTCGTCTGGAGTCCGGTAGCACGAGATAGCCGTGGTCCGGAGCGGGCCCGACCCACCGAAAGCAAAATCATTGCAGCCAGCTGACGCCGCACAGGCGCCCGCCGCCGTCGCCGCGAGCGAGCCGCGCATCGCGCCCGGCCTCGCCGGGGTGCCCGAGACCATGCTCTGGTCGCTGCACAACCGCGCCTGCGAGGCCCGCCGGGACGACGCTATCCTGATCGACCCCCATAGCCTGACCATCCATGCTGCCATGCAGTACGACTTCGCGCGCCACTTCGGCGATCCCGGCGGTTCCCTCGCCGTGCGCGCCGCAGCGATCGACCGTGCGGTCCGCCTCTGGCTCGAAACGCACCCCGACGGGCTTGTCGTGTCCTTGGGTGAAGGGCTCGAGACCCAGGCTCAGCGGGTCGACAACGGACGCATGCGCTGGCTCTCCGTCGATCTGCCCGAGGCGATCCGGCTTCGCGAACGGTTCATCGCGCCCACCGGCCGTTTCCGCCATGTCGCCGCCAGCGCGCTCGACGCCGGCTGGATGGACGAGGTCGACGACACATCGGGCCTGTTCGTCGTGGCGCAGGGCCTGCTGATGTATCTGGACCCCGCAAGCGTCCGCCGCCTGCTTGCCGGCATCGCCGAGCGCTTCCCCGGCGTGGAACTGGTCTTCGATGTGGTGCCGCCCTGGTTCTCCCGCCTGACGGTCATCGGCTTTCAGCAGACGCCGCATTACCGGCTACCTGTGATGCCGTGGGGCATCGGGCGCGACGATATCGCCGCCACCTTGCGTGGCTGGCACTGGCGTTTTGCCGATTGCGTCTTCCTCGAATACGGCGCGCCACGCGGATGGCCGTTGTTGGTAAGCCGCCTGATGCACGAATTCCCAACAGCCCGACACGAACTTCCATGTCTGGTGCATGTCACGACGTTAACCGGTGATCGGAGCTTTCCTATGAACGTTGAAACCACTTCTCCTGCCAGCATCGGCGGCGTGCTCGCAGCCGCCACCCTCAACGCCAGCCGGAGCGGTGACCTCGCACTTGCCGCCAGCCAAGTCGTCGCCAAACGCGTGGCGCTCGGCGTCGCGGGCGCGCTCAACCCCGCCGAGGCCGACCACGCCGAGTTCGCCCGCATGGTGCCGGAGAAAATCGACGCGTTCTCTGCCGTGGGCGCGGTGTTGCGCCAGCAGACGGACCATGTCGCGCGCGCATTCACGCGCCTCGCCTCGGACGAGATGCAGGCCGCCGCGCAGGCGACGATCTCGTTGGCCGGCTGCACGACGCCCGGGGCTCTCGCCGCCGCACAGCGCGCCTGGATGGTGGGCTGGTTCGAGCGAGCCGCGGCCAACGTCGCCGCCATGGGCATGCTGACAGTGCAGGCACAGGAAGCGGCGATGGCGCCGCTCCATAGTCAGGTGGCAGCGAATGTGGATCGGCTGACGGTCTGAAACCGCGGCGCCCCCTGGTTCTTTCCGGCAAAAGAAATCAGACTTCTTCGGATCGATCGGGGGGAGCGCGGAGGTGATGAGAGACTGGTTCGTGGTGCGGCGGGTCACGCGCGACCTCTGGATGATCGCCGAACCCGGCCATGTGGTGAACTGGCTCTATGCGGGTTCGGACCGCGCCATCCTGGTCGACAGCGGCACAGGCATTGTGCCCATCGCGCCGGTGGTTGCCCGGCTGACCGATCGTCCGATAACCGTGGTGAACACCCACTACCACTTCGATCACGTCGGCGGGAACGCGGACTTTGCCGAGCGCCTGGCAGGCGTTCGTGGTGGCCCGCTTCTGGAACGCGCCGCTCCCCGTGACCTGTTGCGACGCTACCTCAAAGCTTTCCCGGCGATCGTTGCAGGCGCCCGTGCGCGCGTGGCGGCGGACCCGGATGCTTTCGCCCTCTCGCCCGAAACCGAGGTGCGTGATTTTCCGCCGGACTTCGACCCGGAGGCATGGCTACCCGGGCGGGTTCCGGCAACGGCGCTGCTGCGCGAGGGCGACGAGATCGGCCTTGGCGACCGCGCACTGCGGGTGATCGACACGCCCGGCCACAGCCCGGACGGCATCTGCCTCTTCGACGAGCGTTACGGCGTGCTGTTCACGGGCGACACGATCATGGAAGGCGCGCTCTACGCCCATTATGACGAATCATCGCTGCCCGACCTGCGAGCCTCGGCGGCTAAGCTGGCGGCGCTCGACGCTCCCGTCCATGCGATCTGCGCCGGGCACATTCCGCGCGCCGTTGCCGAGACATCGTTGATCGGGGAGACGGTCGAGGCTGTCGACCGCGTGTTGAACGGCGCCCCTCACACCCTGGCGCACGATGTCTTCGGCTACACGGTGCGCCAGACGCGGGTCGGCCGCGTCTGGGTTTATCATTCAGATGGCGCCGGGAGTTCCTTCGCGCTGCATGACTGACCGCCCCTCCTGAAGGGCGGCCGGCCAATCATCCCTCAGCGCGCGCCGCCGGCAGCGAGGATCGTCTCGCCGCTGATCCATCCGGCGTCGTCGGAGGCCAGGAACACGGCAACAGTGGCGATGTCGCGAGGCTGGCCCATACGCCCGAGCGGGGTCTGTGCGACAGCCTCATTGGCGAAGTCGCTTCCCATGAAGCCGGCCGTACCTTCTGTCTCCACCATCCCCGGGTTGATAGAGTTCACGCGGATCTTCCGGGACCCGAGCTCCTTCGCAAGCGTCGGGGTGATCACGTCGACGGCGCCTTTGGTCGCGCCATAGATCACGCTGCCGGGCACGGTGATGCGGGTGATCAGCGAGCTGACGTTGATCACGCTACCGCCAGCGGGCGGGAAGTGCTTCACAGCTGCCTGTGTCGTGAGGATCAGTCCGAGCACGTTGGTGTTGAACTGGCGGTGGAACTCCGCCTCCGTCACCTCTTCGAGCGGACCCATCGCATAGACGCCGGCGTTGTTGACCAGAATGTCGATCTTGCCGAAGGCCTTGACCGTCTCATCGACGATGCGGGTCACATCGGCGGACTGCGCCACGCTTCCCCCGACCGCCACAGCGCGCCCACCGGCTGCGGTGATGGCGGCCACGACCTTGTCCCCGCCTTCCTTGCTGGACGCGTAGTTCACGGCGACCGACGCACCCTCGGCTGCGAGAGCGGTGGCGATCGCGGCCCCAATACCCTTCGAGGCGCCGGTGACCAGCGCCACTTTTCCGTCAAGCTTGCCCATCTGTGAGCTCCTCTGTTGTGATGGTAAGACAATTAGACAATCATCGAATTAACGCAAGAGGAGACGGAGCGGTGGGCCAGCGTGCGGCGACTGGCAGCTCACTAGATTTCGGAGAGGCGCTCCAGATAGGCCGCGAGCACGGCGCGCTGGAGGATGAGCTTGGCGAACTTGCCCTCACGGACGATTTCGATGAGCCCGGCGTTCTCCAATTCCTTCATGTGGTGCGATATCGTCGCCGGGCTCACCTCATGCATCTGTTGCAGGCAGCTGCAGGGTGTCGGATCTGGCGAGCGGCCGATTTCCTTGAGAATCTGGTAGCGGCGCGGTTCCGCGAGCGCGCGGGCGATCAGCGCGATCTGCCGGTCGGAAAGCTGAACGGTGGTGAAGCTGCTCATGGACGATCCTATGGGGGCACTCCGCCGGTTGTTTCCCAGCAACGGCGATCAAAGTTCCGTTTTGCCGAGGGCAGCCGGTTCAAAGCGTTCGCGACCGCCCGGTCGGGAGCGATATCAGTATAAGCACCCGGATGACGTTGATACTAACACTGGAGCCGCTTCCTGCCACGCCTGCAGCGCGACAAGGTCGTTCAGCCTTTCGCGATAACCTTACAATGAGGCGGGGCAGGCGGCCTGCCTTGATCGGCGAGCCACCTTGGCAAGGCGCCATGGGTTCCGCGCCGCCCTCAATTCACCCGGAGCGACGCTAGACGCTCCGGTGCTGCACGCCATCAGGCCACCTCGCTGTAGCTGCTGGGCTCGGCGACCGGCGAACGGTGGCGGTGCGCCAGAAGGATCGAGCGGCAGAGCGCCACGTCATGCAGCGCATCGGCGACCGTCGTGCGCGGCTTGACGCCCTTGGTCATGCCATCATGAAAGTGGACAAGTTGCTCCTTGAAGCCCGCATGAAATGACAGCGTCTCGCTGATGCTTCTGGATTGCGCCGAGCCCATCGTGCCGCTCTCTTCCGTCAGCAGGGCGGGCGCGTTTCGCAGATAGGGCGAGGGAAAGGCAAGGCTCAGCCGCCGCCCGGGCGCGAAAAACGCGAATTCCATTTCGTAGCGGGCGATCCCGGGCAGGTCGATCCAGTTGATGACGGCGCGGGTCTCGCCGAAGCGCAGGGCGATATTGGCACCGTGCTTTCCGAGGTCCGCGAATTCGACGCGATCGGGTTCGCCGAGCAACGCGCGGAGACCGTTCAACTCGTGCACAAGGCTGTCGAGCAGCATGGCGTGGTATATGCGCTGCGAGGTCTTGTCATCACCGACGGCCGATTGCAGCCGCAACTCGGTATCCGCGCGCAAAGCGGCGAGAACGGCCGGCTCAGGCGGGGCTCCGGTCTCCAGCGGGAGATGCGCGACGTAGGGTTCGAAGGGAGACTCGAAGGTCGTGACGCGGACCAGCCGCAGATCGTCTAGCCCGCGCACGCGCTCCTGCAGCGCCTCGAATGCCGGATCATAACGCTTGTTGTAGCCGACGAACATGACAACGCCGCTCGCCTTCTCGGCCGCGATCATGGTCAGCCCTTCGCTCCGTGAGAAACACAGCGGCTTCTCGACGAACACATGCTTGCCGGCGTGAGCCGCCGCAACCGCCATCTCGGCGTGGCTGCCGGAGGTGAGGATCATCACCGCGTCGACATCCGCGGCGATCAGTGCCCGCCAATCCTGAAGGACGACCGGCACCCCGTAGCGGCGGCCGCATGCGACGCCGACCTCCGCCGAGAGGTCGCAAAGAGCCACCATCTCGAAGCGGTCCCGCAGCTCCGACAGGAAATGCATGTGCATGACCTGAGCGATGACGCCGCATCCGATCAGGCCAATTCGTATGCGGACATGCGCCAAGCGGAGGCTCCGAATGCTGTTGACGCCGCGCGAGCCTGATCATGGATTAGTTTTGGTTGATCTGCCGACGGTTTCACACTCGAGATACAAAGGTCAAGGACATTTCGCTTTCGAATATGCCTGAGCGAAGGTTGTCGAACCGGCAACCGAAGGTTGATCTGACACCGCGATGCCCGGCATTCCGCATTGGCAAACGGAGTTCGGGGTGTTGGTGGCGAGGCCGGCGGCCCGACCGCCTAGAGCGGCGCCTTCAGGCGATAGGCCAGCTCGCCGACAATGCCGCGGCGGAAGACCAGGACGCAGACGACGAAGATCGCGCCCTGGATCACCACGACCCAGGCGCCGAACGGCGCCAGATAATACTGCATGGCGACGACGATGAGGGCGCCGACGATCGGCCCGAAGATCGTGCCGATCCCGCCCAGCAGGACCATGAGCACGACGAGGCCCGAGGTGCTCGCGCCAACGTCGGACAGTGTCACGATCCCCATGACCATGGCCTTGGTGGCGCCGGCGACGCCCGCCAGCAGGGCTGCCAGCACGAAGATGATCTGCTTGTAGGTCTCGCTGCGGTAGCCGAGGGAGATCGTCCGCGGCTCGTTGTCCCGTACGGCCTTGACCACCTGCCCGAACGGCGAGTGGACGATGCGGTGGATGAAGAGAACGCCGGCGAGGAAGATGACCGCGACCAGCGCATACATCGCCCGGTCTTTGGCGAGGGGCAGGTGCCCGAACAGGGCGCCGCGCGGGATGCCCTGGATGCCGTTCTCGCCGCCGGTGAAGCCGGTGGCCTGCACCGCCGCGAAGTAGACGATCTGGGCCAAGGCGAGCGTTATCATCGCGAAGTAGATGTCCTGCCGCCGGATCGCCAGCCAGCCGAAGGCCGCGCCGAGCAGTGCGCCCGCGAGGCCGCCGGCGACGATGCCGATCTCGGGCGTGAGGCCGGTCGTCTGCACCAGGTAGCCTGCGACGTAGCCGCCAAGGCCGAAATATGCGGCCTGGCCGAGGGATAGCAGCCCCACCGACCCCATGAGCAGGTTCGTGCCCATGGCGAAGAGCGCGTAGCACATCACCTCCATGACCACGATCGGGTAGAGGAGGAACGGGGCCGCGATCACCACCAGCACGAGGATGACGAAGCCGGCGGATTGGGCGCGCGACAGACCGAACATTCAGGCGATCTTGCCGAAGAGGCCAGCCGGGCGGGCGATGAGCACGATCGCCATGACGACGAAAACAACGACCGCCGAGCCCGGTGGATAGAAGACATCGGTGAAGCCCTCGATGATGCCGAGGCCGAAGCCGGTCAGGATGGCGCCGCCGATCGAGCCCATGCCGCCGATCACGACGACGGCGAAGACGGTGTCGATGAGGTCGGACCCCATGCCCGGGTTCACCGAGTAGAGCGGTGCGGCGAGGACGCCCGCGAGGGCCGCGAGCGCCACGCCGCCGCCGAACGTCAGTGCGATGAGGCGCGGCACGTTGACGCCGAAAGCCTGCACAAGGGCGGGGTTCTCGGTCGCGGCACGCAGCAGTGCCCCGAGCCGGGTCTTCTCGATGACGAACCAGGTGCCGCCGCAGACGATGATCGCGGCGAAGACGACGAAGCCGCGATAGACCGGGAGATACATGAAGCCGAGGTTGACCACACGCTGGAGGCCCGCCGGCGGATCGTAGCTCACCCCCGAGACGCCGAAGTAGTTGGTCGCCAGGCCCTCCAGCAACAGCGCGATGCCGAAGGTCAGCAGCAGGCCATAGAGGATGTCGAGCTTGTAGATGCGCCGGATGACGAAGCGCTCCAGCACGATGCCGAAGATGCCGACGATCAGGGGCGCGCAGACGAGGGCGCCCCAGTAGCCGATCCCGGCATAGGTAAATAGCGCCCAGGTCACGAAGGCGCCCACCATGAACATCGCGCCATGGGCGAAGTTGATGATCCGGAGGAGCCCGAAGATGATCGCCAGCCCCATCGACAGCATGGCGTAGAAGGAGCCGTTGATGATCCCCAGCAGGAGCTGCCCGAAGAGCAGCGGCAGGGGCTTGCCGAAGATCATCACCATGCCGTTCAGGCCTTCACGAGGGGGCAGCCTTCGGTCGCGACCGGCGCG
Organism: Acidisoma sp.; assembly: GCF_965199065.1. Classification (NCBI taxonomy): domain Bacteria; kingdom Pseudomonadati; phylum Pseudomonadota; class Alphaproteobacteria; order Acetobacterales; family Acidocellaceae; genus Acidisoma; species Acidisoma sp. The sequence goes on from NZ_CBDAQN010000001.1 coordinate 405,300, forward strand.
AAGGTCTGAACTGCCGGCGTCGTGTGCAACAGGTCGTAGTAGTCCCAGGGGATGGAGCTCTCGCCCGGCTTCTTCACCCGGAACAGGAAGGAGGGGCACATGAACCGCCCATCCTCGCGGATGTAGCATTGGCCGAAGGCATCGTCGCTGGTCGGCATTCTCTTCATCTGCGCGACCACGCTCGCGCCGCTCGCCGCCGCCGGCACGCCGATAACGTCGACCGCCTTGAGGAAATGCAGCGTGCCGCTGTAGCAGCCCGCCTGCGCCATGGAAGGGTAGTTGGTCGGCGTCTTCGGCAGCACCCGCTTGGTGAAGGCGCGGGTATGGTCGTTCATGTTCCAGTAGAAGCTCTCGGTCAGCACGAGGCCCTCGGCGATCTCCAGCCCCATGCCGTGCACATCGTTGATGTAGATCAGCAGCCCGGCGATCTTCATGCCGCTCTGGGTAATGCCGAACTGGTGCGCCTGCTTGATGGAGTTGACGGTGTCCTTGCCCGCGTTGGCGAGGCCGAGCACCTGCGCGCCAGAGGACTGCGCCTGCAGCAGGAACGAGGAGAAGTCGGTCGTTTGCGGGAAGGGGTAGGCCACGTCGCCGACGACGGTGCCGCCCGCCGCCTTGACGACGGCGGAAGTCTGGTCGCGCAGCAACTGGCCGAAGGCATAGTTGGCGGTGATGAAGAACCAGCTCTTGCCGCCGTTGGCGACCATGGCGCCGCCCGTCGAGTGCGACAACATATAAGTGTCGTAGGTCCAGTGGACGGTTTGGGCGTTGCAGCGCTTGCCGGTGAGGAGGGAACTGGCCGAGTTCGAGTTGATGTAGGTCTTGTTCTTCTCGGCGGCGACGCTCGCGATGGCGAGGCCGACGGCCGAGTTCGGCACGTCGATGAGCATGTCGACGCCATTGTCGAACCACTGCCGGGCCAGCCCCGCGCCGACATCCGGCTTGTTCTGATGGTCGCCCTGGATGACGCGGATATCATAGCCCTTGGCAGCGGCGCCGAAATCCTCGATTGCCTGATGCACGCAGGCGACCGAGGTCTTGCCGCCGATGTCGCTGTAGACTCCCGAGAAGTCGCTGCAGACCCCGATGGTCAGCGTCTTGCTGCCGGCGGCGCGGGCGCGCAGGCCGGGCCATAGCGCGGCGGTGCCCGCGAGGGCCGTGCCGAGCGTCGCCCTTCTTGTCATTTGCCTCGTAATGGGTCCTGTGTTCGTCATCGTCCGTCCCCTTTGTTATGGCCGTTTTGGCCTTGCCGGCTTCGCGCTCAAACCCCGAGGCGTTTCTGCAGTTCGCCCGACCGCGCTTCCAGTGCGGCACTCGGTATCATGTCGACAATCCGCCCTTGCTCCACCACGTAATGACGGTCGGCGAGGCGCGAGACGAACCGGAAGTTCTGCTCGACCAGCAGCACGGTAAAGCCGCGCCGCTTGATCTCGGCGATCATGAGGCCGATCTGCTGCACGATGACCGGGGCGAGCCCCTCGGTCGGCTCGTCGAGCAGCAGGAGCCGGGCGCCGGTTCGCAGGATGCGGGCAATGGCGAGCATCTGTTGCTCGCCGCCGGAGAGCTTGGTTCCCGGACTTTTCGACCGCTCCTTGAGGTTCGGGAAAAGGGTGTGGATTTCGTCGAGCGTGAGGCCGCCGGGAGCCACCACGGGCGGCAGCAGCAAATTCTCGGTGACGCTGAGGCCGGCGAAGATGCCGCGCTCCTCGGGACAGAAGCCGATACCTTGCCGGCCGATCACATCGGGCCTCGCGTTGATGAGTTCACGGCCGCGAAACGTGATGCTGCCCTCGCGGCGCGGCACGAGCCCCATGATTGATTTGAGCGTCGTCGTCTTGCCGGCGCCGTTGCGGCCGAGCAGCGTGACCACCTCGCCTTCGCCGACGTTGAAGTCGAGCCCGTGCAGGACATGGCTTTCGCTGTACCAGGCCTGGAGGCCGGTCACCTCAAGCATACCCGTTCACCTCAAACATGATCGGTGCCGAGATAGGCGGTGATGACTTCGGGGTTGCGCGCGACCTCCTCGTAGCTGCCCTCGGCCAGCACCCGCCCGCGTGTCAGCACCGTGATGCGATCGGACAGACCCGACACCACCGAAAGGTTGTGTTCCACCATCAGGATCGTGCGGCCGGTCCGGATGCGGCGGATGAGGGCGACGATCCGTTCCACGTCATGCTCCGTCATCCCGGCGGTCGGCTCGTCCAGCAGCAGAAGCGGCGGGTCGAGCGCGAGCGTCGTTGCGATTTCAAGTGCGCGTTTGCGCCCGTAGGGCAGCTCGGCGGCTGGCGTCTCCGAATAGGTTTCCAGCCCGACATCGGTCAGCAGCTCTCGGGCGCGATCGTCGTAGCGTTTGAGGATGCCGTCCGACCGCCAGAAGTCGAAACTGCTGCCGCGTTGCCTCTGCAGTGCGATGCGGACATTCTCGAGTGCCGTGAGCTGGCCGAACACCGCGGATATCTGGAAGCTTCTCACCATGCCGCGGCGGGCGACATCGGCGGGCTTGAGGCGGGTGATGTCATGCCCCTGGTAGACGATGCTGCCGGCGCTGGGCTGGAGGAACTTCGTGAGCAGGTTGAAGCAGGTGGTCTTGCCAGCGCCATTGGGACCGATCAGGGCGTGGATCGTGCCGGTCTCGACCCTTAGATCGACCTTATCGACCGCGGAAAACCCGCTGAAGGTTTTGGACAAGCCGGATGTTTCCAGGATCACACTGCTCAAGTTTTTGTTTTTCCCGGGATCCGGCGTGAGCGGAACGCTCGCATAGAAAGCCGGATGGTGCAATGGCCGGAGGTGGCCCACTGGCCGCCCCGCTAGCCGCCCCGGGCAAGTAACGCTCCAGGCGCTCCGCCACGGGGCTCGCGATCCGGTATTACTTCGGCATGATCGTCACCGGCACCACGCACGAAAGTGGGCGCTTGGGCGCGGCTCCGTGCCACGGAGCAGCCAGCGGCGTCGAAGATGTAACAACCAGTAAATCGAGGTTTGTAACTTCGTAACAGAAGGCAAGCTTAAGTCGAACGTGAGAGAACAACCCTATCGCCCTGATAAAGATGACGTTGTTTCTTCCACGTGAAGTGGAAGGTCATTGGTCAGCCTTTCCCGCTCCTCCCTTCCAAGAAGAGAATCCGAAAAGAGGGCGATGGGCGTGCAGATTTTACTTGAACCCTAAGAATAGCCTCACTAAACGGACAACACGCTCGATAGGCAACATCGCCAAGCGAGTGCACCTTTTTTCGTTACCGAAACGACATTTGTGGCACTCTTGGTGTCGCAAAGCAATAGGCATGATTATTCTTATCGAGGAGAATGAGTGTGAGTAGCGCTGCTCAGTCGACATCCGGCGTTCAGCTCCTTGGGGTAAACCTGTCCGGCGCCGAGGACGGAGATCCGGTCACCGGCGTCGAGAACTACGACTACGTCTACCCGACCACGGCCGAGATCGATTACTTCGCGTCGCTGGGTCTCAACACGATCCGCATCCCGGTTGCCTGGCAGCGGCTTCAGCCGACGGAGGACGGCCCTCTCAGCACGGCCCAGATCTCACAACTCCAGACCCTGGTCGCTTACGCTGCGACGAAGGGCGTCACGGTCGACATCGATCTCCATAATTATGGCGCCGGCTTCGGAGCCGAAGTGGGAACCGCTCAAACGCCGGATTCGGCGTTCGCCAACTTCTGGAGCCAGATGGCCACGGCCTTCGAAAACTCGCCGAACGTCATCTTCGGCCTGATGAATGAGCCTAGCGCGCAAACGCCGGCTGCGTGGGCGGTTGCGGCGCAGGGCGCGGTGAATGCCATTCGCGCAACCGGCGCATCGCAGGAGATTCTGGTGTCCGGTTCGGACTGGGATACCGCATCGTCCTGGATCAGCTCCGGCAACGCCGCAACGGTCGGGCAGATTACCGACCCCGACAACAATATTGTCTTCGAGGTGCACCAATACTTCGACACGGGCTCGAGCGGCACCAGCACTCACGTCGTGTCGCCCGATGTCGGGCCGGAAAGCCTGGCCGCCGTCACCCAGTGGGCCGAGCAGAACGGCAAGAAGCTGTTCCTGGGGGAGTTCGGGAACGGCACCGACCCTCTCAGCCTCACGGCCGAGAGCAACACGCTGAACTACCTGAACGCCAACGCCAACGTCTGGCAGGGCGCCACGTATTGGGCCGGCGGCCCCTGGATGGGCAACTACATGTTCTCGGCCGACCAGGAGAGCAATGGAGCGGAGGCGCCTCAGGCGGCGGTCCTGGCCGCCGCGGCTTCCAAGACGCAGACGCTCACGATCTTCTCGGGTGAGTCGTCCGTCGCGGCGACGAACGCTGCCAGTGCCGCCCCGTTCAGCGGCGTGATCATCACCAGTGCCGACGCCGCGCTGAACACCACTGCCACTGTCACGCTGAGCTTTCAACTCGGCGGTTCATTGTCCGATCCCAACGCCGCCACGGACGGCAGCCACATCACGAATGGCGTGTGGACGATGTCCGGCTCATCGCCAGCCGTGGCCGCCGCGCTCGACGGGCTGACGTTCAAGCCCGCCGCAAGCCTGGTGGCTTCGCGGACCGCCTTCACCACGACAGTGACCGCAACCGTTTCGGATAACGGTGAGACGGCATCAAGCGCGTCGGCCATCACCGTTGACGGGTCGACGATCTCCATCCAAGGCGTCGCGCCGGTCTTGATCACTCCAGCCACCAAGGCCGTCGCGACCACCGACACCGCAGCGGCAAAACCGTTCGCCGGCGTCGCGATCACTGACGGCAATGCCGGACAATCCGAGACGGCAACTGTCACGATGAGCACCGCCGCCAACGGCATGCTGACCGATCCGAACGCCGCGACCGACGGCAGCACGATCTCGAACGGCGTCCTGACTATCTCCGGATCGGCCACGGCTGTCGCGACGGCGCTCAATGGCCTCGTGTTCACGCCCACGGCGAACGAGGTAGCGCCCGGCGCCGCCGCCACCACCACGGCAACCGTCGCGATCAAGGACACCGCAGGTGTCACGGCCTCGGCTACGTCCACGATAACGGCAACCGATATCGCGACCGGGATCGCCGTCACCCCAGCGACCGCCGCGGTGGCGACAACCGACATCGCGAGCGCCAAGCCGTTCACCGGCGTGGTGATCAAGGACGTGAACGCGGGGCAGACCGAAACTGCCAAAGTGACGTTGAGCACCAGCGCCAACGGCACTCTTTCGGATCCGAACGCCGTCACCGATGGGAGCACGATTGCGAACGGTGTGCTGACGGTCTCCGGATCGGCGGCGACGGTCGCGACGGCGCTCGATGGCCTCGTGTTCACGCCGACGGCAAACGAAGTTGCCGCGGGCAAGACGGTCACCACGACGGTAACCGTCAGCATCAAGGACACCGCAGGCGAAACGGCGTCGGCTGCGTCCACGGTCACGGCGACGGATGTCGCGGCCGGCATCACCGTCACTCCGGCGACCGCCGCAGTGACGACGACCGACGTGGCGACCGCCAAGCCATTCTCCGGCATCACGATCAAGGACTCGAATGCGGGTCAGACCGAGACGGCCAAAGTCGCCTTGAGCACCGCCGCCAACGGCACGCTCTCCGACCCCAATGCCGCGACCGATGGAAGCACGATCTCGAACGGCGTGCTGACTGTCTCCGGGTCGGCGACGGCGGTCGCCACGGCGCTCGGCGGCCTCGTGTTCACGCCCAAAATGAACGAGGTCGCTGTAGGGGCGGCTGCCACCACAACGGTGACTGCCGCGATCAAGGACAGCGCCGGCGAAACGGCGTCGGCCACGTCCACGATCACGGCGACGGATGTCGCGGCTCTCACGGTCACTCCGGTATCTGTTTCGGTGCCCACCACCGATACGGCCGCCGCCAAGCCTTTCACCGGCGTGGCGATCAAGGACGTGAACGCCAATCAAACGGAGACTGCCAAAGTCACACTCAGCACCGCCGCCAACGGAACGCTCTCCGATCCCAATGCCGCGAGCGATGGAAGCACGATCTCGAACGGCGTGCTGACTGTCGCCGGGTCGGCGACGGCGGTCGCCACGGCGCTCGACGGCCTTGTGTTCACCCCGACCGCGCACGAGGTCGCCCCCAAGGCCAGCGTCGCGACATCGGTGACCGCCGCCATCACGGACACGGCTGGCGCAAAGGCTTCGGCAACCTCCACGGTCACGGCAACAGCGGTCGCCGGTGCGATCTCCGTTACACCGGCGACTGAGGCGGTCTCGACCACCGACACGGCCAGCGCCAAGCCGTTCACGGGTGTGGCAATCAAGGACTTGAACGCGGGACAGACCGAGACAGCCACGGTGACAGCCAGTGCCGCTGCCAACGGCACGCTCTCCGATCCGAATGCCGCAACCGATGGGAGCACGATCTCGAACGGCATCCTGACCGTCTCAGGATCGGCGACGGCGGTGGCCACGGCGCTCGACGGTCTGGTGTTCAAGCCGACGGCCAACCAGGTTGCCGCCGGGGCCGGCGTCACGACCACGGTGTCTGCCGCGATCAAGGACACCGCCGGCGAAACGGCGTCCGCCACGTCCACGATCACGGCCACCCAGGTTGCCCCCACCGTTGCTGCACCGGTTGTCGACACATTGGCGCTGAACCTTTCGGAGGACGCCTGGCAAGGAGATGCCGAGTTCACCGTGTCGGTCGATGGCAAGCAGGTGGGAGGCGACTACACCGCGTCGGCGCTTCATTCCTCGGGCGATGCCGGGACCTTCCTGCTGACCGGCAACTGGGGCACGGGCGTCAACGACGTTCAGGTAAGCTTCATCAACGATGCATATGGCGGCTCGGCGTCCGAGGACCGGAACCTCTACGTCAACTCGATCGCCTACAACGGCATCACCTATGCGGGGACCACCGCCACCATGATGGGAAACAGCACGGATACCTTTGCGGTCGGCGGCGCCACGCCCACGACTTCCGGCCCTGCCGACACGTTGACGCTGAACCTCTCGGAGGATGCCTGGGAAGGGAACGCGGAGTTCGTTCTCTATATCGACGGCAAGGCTGTCACGACCCCGCAGTCGGTAAGCGCTCTGCATAACCAGAATGCCACGCAGGCCTTCACCTTCACAGGGAACCTTGGAGCGGGCACGCACACGGTCGGGGTCGACTTCGTGAACGACGCCTATGGCGGGACGGCGGCGACGGATCGCAACCTCTACGTCAACGGGATCACGCTCAACGGCGCGAGCGTGTTCAACGGCGTCAAGGCGCAGGATGGCAACGGCACGACCTCCTTCACCTTGACCGCTACCCACTGAGGGACAAAGGAGCGGCGTCTGGGCGCCGCTCCTTTACCCGTGATCACATCCGCGTATGAGATCGCACGATCGTGCGCTTCTGCGTCACGGACCTGGAAGCTGCTCCGGTCCGACCACAGCTACTCCACATTCGTGCTGAAAGTGGAGAAGAGCGTTGGGAAACGGCAGTCTTGAGGAACCAGTCGAGGCCCGCGGTGACGCGGCAGGGACCGGAAAGGCTGGCGGGACCGGTCGGCAGCGCCTGTTGGACGTGCTTGCCGAGCGGAGCGGCATCGAGGACGAGTTTACCGACGCGCACGGCAAGCTCCGGACAACCCCTGCCGATACCAAGCGCGCTCTGCTGGCAGCGATGGGCCTGGACGCGGCCGATGAGGCGTCTGCATCCCAGGCGCTTGCGGCGCTTGACCGGGAGGAGTGGGGGCGCAGTCTCCCGCCGGTCCACGTGGCATTTCTCTCGCGCGGCACAGTTTCCATTCCGCTGAGCCTGCCTGCGGGCTCGGGCAAGGTGACCTGGAGCGTGCGGCTCGAGGACGGTGGCGAACGTCGCGGTGAGTGCCGGTTCGGTGCGCTCGACCTGACTGACCAGCAGGTGCTCGACGGGCGGATTGCGGAGCGCCGCGCCTTGCCGCTCGGCGACGACCTGCCGCCGGGATACCACAGCATCGTGGTGCAGCCGGGCGGCGCGAAGGCCACGCTGATCGTCAGCCCCGGCCAATGCTGGCTGCCGCCGGCCATGGAGCAGGGCGGCCGGCTTTGGGGCATCGCGGCTCAGCTCTACCTGCTGAGGTCCGAGGATAACTGGGGCATCGGCGACTATACCGACCTCCGGCAGTTGATCGATGTCGTGGCGGAGCGCGGCGCCGACGTGGTCGGGCTCAACCCGTTGCATGCCATGTTCCTCGACGACCCCGAGCATGCGAGCCCCTATTCGCCCGCCAGTCGGTTGCTCATCAACATCCTGAACATCGACGTCGAAGGCCTGCCGGAGTTCGCCGACAGCAGGGCGGCGCAGGCGCTCGTGGCCGAGGCTGACTTTCAGCAGCGTTTGGCGGCGGCGCGCGACACTTCTCTGGTGGACTACACCGCGGTCGCGGCTCTCAAGATCGATGTGCTCAAGCGGCTGTTCGAGGAGTTCTGGTCCGACCCGCAATCGGAACGGCGGCAGACATTCGAGACGTTCCGGCGCGAGCGCGGCGCGGCTTTCGAGCGCAGCTGCCTGTTCCAGGCGCTGCGTCAGCACTTTGCGGCACAGGGGTCCGGGCAGGCGGACTGGCATAACTGGCCTCAACCATATCAGGATCCCACATCGCCCGCCGTCGCCCGCTTCGCCGAGGAGCATGAGGCGGTGGTCGCCTTCCGTGTGTGGATGCAATGGTTGGCGGACCGGCAACTCGGCGACGCTGCCCGCGCGGCCGGCGGCATGGCCGTGGGTCTCTACCGCGATCTCGCGGTCGGTGCGGACCAATCCGGCGCCGAGACCTGGGCCAGTCAGCGCGCCGTTGTCGCCGGGGCGCAGGTGGGCGCGCCGCCCGACATCTACAACACGGCGGGGCAGGACTGGGGACTGCCGCCCTTCCATCCGCGCGCCCTGCGGGAAGAAGCCTATGCGAGCTTCGTCGAACTCGTCCGCGCCAACATGCGGCATGCGGGGGGCTTGCGGATCGACCACGTGATGGCGCTCCAGCACCTCTACTGGGTGCCGAAGGGGCAATCTCCCGCCAATGGGGCCTACGTGCGCTACCCGATGGACGATCTGGTGGGCATCCTGGCGCTCGAAAGCCAGCGCAACCATTGCCTCGTCGTGGGCGAGGATCTCGGCACCGTGCCGGAAGGCTTTCGGGAGCGTATGGCCGCCGCCCGTATCCTGTCCTACCGGGTGCTGTTCTTCGAAAAGGACGAGAAGGGCGGCTTTCTGCCGCCCGAGGCTTACCCCGAACTCGCTCTGGCGGTTGTCGGCAGCCACGATCTGCCGACCCTGCGCGGCTGGTGGGAGGCGGCGGACATCGACCTGCGACATGGCCTTCGCCTCATTCCCGATGAGGCGAAGGCGGACGAAGCGCGGACGGAGCGAGCGGACGACCGTGAACAACTGGCCGCAGCACTGGCAACCGAGGGTTCGTTGCCGCCTGACCGGGAGGATGACACCGAGGCTGTTGTCGAAGCCGCTCACCGGTTCCTCGCGCGCTCTCGCTCCGGTCTGGCGATCGCTCAGATCGACGACCTCACCGGCGAGGTGGATCCGGTCAACGTGCCGACGACATCGGACGAGCATCCCAACTGGCGCCGGCGCTTGTCGTTGACGATCGACGAATTGGCCCAACATCCTCGCTTCCGGGCGGTGTCCGACATCTTCGCCGCCGAGAGAGGGAAAGCTCAGGGTGCCAAGTAGCAAGCTCTCCGAGTATCGGGCCAAGCGGGACTTCGCGCTCACGCGGGAGCCGAGCGGGGAGGCGGAACATGCGGCCGGATCGCGCCTGCGCTTCGTCATCCAGAAGCACGATGCCACCCGGTTGCACTACGATCTCCGGCTAGAACTCGATGGCGTCTTCAAGTCGTGGGCGGTCGCCAAGGGGCCGTCGCTCGATCCGCATGAGAAGCGCCTCGCGGTCGAGGTCGAGGACCACCCGCTGGATTACGGGGATTTCGAGGGCACCATTCCCAAAGGCCAGTATGGCGGCGGGACGGTCCAGCTCTGGGACCGAGGTTACTGGGCGCCCCAGGGGATGACTGCGGAGGAGGGCCTGGAGAAAGGCGACCTCAAGTTCACGCTGGAGGGTGAGCACCTTCACGGCAGTTGGGTTCTCGTCCGCATGAAGAATTGGAGCGGCAAGCGGGTCAACTGGCTGCTCATCAAGCATCGGGACGAATACGCCCATGAGGGCGATCAAGACGCGTTGCTCGCCGACGACCGTTCGGTGGCGTCGGGCCGGCCCATGGAGGACATCGCCGCCGGCAGGGGGCGCGCACCCAAGCCGTTCATGACCTCAGAGGCGTCCGTGACAAAGGACGCCGTGTGGGACTCGAACGTCGGGCTGGCGCCGGCTTTACGAGCAGAGGGGAAGACCAGCAGCCCGCCAAAGTCCGCGCGCAAAGCGAAAGCCAAGCCTACGCCGGAAGCCGAGAAGGCGACCGAACTACCGGAGTTCATCGAGCCGCAGTTTTGTCTGTCGGTCGAGCGCCCATCGAGCCAATCGGGCTGGGTGCATGAGATCAAGTTCGACGGCTACCGGGTCCAGGCGCGGATGAGCGAAGGCGCCGCCATCCTCCGCACCAGGAAAGGACTAGACTGGACCCGCAAGTTCCCCGAGATCGCTGACGCTTGCGCCCGTCTGCCGGACGCGATCATCGACGGCGAGATCGTCGCCCTCGACGACCATGGCGCGCCGGACTTCGCGGCTCTTCAGGCGGCCCTCTCCGAAGGCAACACCACCAATCTCGTCTTCTTCGTATTCGACCTTCTGTTCGCCGGTGGCGAGGATCTTCGCCCGCTTCCCCTGTCCGAACGCAAGACCCGGCTTGAGACGCTCCTCGGCACGCTCCCGAAGCGGGGCGGTCCGTTGCTGCGCTACGTCGACCATTTCGAGACCGGCGGCGATGCCGTGCTGCTTTCCGCCTGCAAGCTGTCGCTCGAGGGCATCGTCTCCAAGCGGCTCGACGCGCCCTACCACTCCGGCCGCAGCGAGAGTTGGACGAAGGCGAAATGTCGTGCCGGCAACGAAGTCGTCATCGGGGCATGGACCGACACCGGCGGGCGTTTCCGGTCGCTGATCGTGGGCGTGCATCGCGGCTCGCATTTCGTCCATGTCGGCCGGGTCGGCACAGGTTTCGGAGCGGCAAAGGTCGACCAGCTGCTCCCGCGCCTGAAGGATATGAGCGCCGCCCGCAGCCCCTTCACCGGTCCGGGCGCGCCGCGCTCGGCGTCCAACATCCACTGGGTGAAGCCGGAACTGGTGGCGGAGATCGAGTTCGCGGGCTGGACCGGCGACGGCATGATCCGTCAGGCGGCCTTCAAGGGCCTGCGCGAGGACAAGCCGGCCGCCGAGGTTCAGGCCGAAGACCCCGCGCCGGCGGCAACCACGGAGCTGGCCTCCCCACCCCCCAAAACTCCGACGCCGAAAAAAGCCGCCGATGGCGCGCCGAACGTGGTCATGGGCGTTGTCATATCCCGGCCCGACAAGGCGATGTGGCCCGAGGCGGGCAGCGACGGCGACCCGGTGACGAAGCTGGACCTCGCCCGCTACTACGAGGCCGTCAGCCCATGGTTGATCCGGCACCTCAAGGGCCGCCCGTGTTCCATCATCCGCGCGCCCGACGGCTTCGCCGGCGAAACCTTCTTCCAGCGCCACGCCATGGCGGGGTCGTCTAGTCTTGTGGAACTGGTGACCGCCCTCGGCGACCGGAAGCCGTACCTCGAGATCGACCGCGTCGAAGGTCTCGCGGCGGTGGCGCAGGTCGGCGCGCTCGAACTGCATCCTTGGAACAACGATCCGTTCCACTACGAGGTTCCGGGCCGGCTGGTCTTCGACCTCGACCCCGGGCCCGAGGTCGAGTTCGATACTGTCGTCAAGTCGGCGCTCGCGGTGCGGGACCTCCTGAAGGAGGTCGGCCTTGTCAGCTTCTGCAAGACGACCGGCGGCAAGGGACTTCACATCGTGACGCCGCTCGCGCGGACGAAGGAGGGCAACCCAAGCTGGGCAGAGGCCAAGACTTTCGCGCGCGCCGTTTGCGAAGTCATGGCCAAGGCGGCGCCCGACAGGTTCGTCATCAACATGGCGAAGAAGCTGCGGACGGGCCGCATCTTCCTTGATTACCTTCGCAACGACCGGATGGCGACGGCGGTGGCGCCTCTGTCGCCGCGCGGGCGGCCGGGCGCGCCCGTCTCGATGCCGCTGACATGGTCGCAGGTGAAGCCAGGCCTCGACCCGGCGCAGTACAATGTGCGGACGGTTCCGGCCTTGCTCGCAAAGACGAAGGCGTGGGCCGAGTATTGCGACGCCGAGCAGCCTCTCGCCGAGGCTATCAAGCGGCTCGCTGCCTAGGATGCCGGAGTTCCTCCTTGGTCTCGACACCGAACCCATGGAGGCGAAATCCGTGGATGCCTTGCCCGTCGACGAGGGGTGGCAGTTCGAGCCGAAGTGGGACGGATTTCGTTGCCTCGTCTTCAAGTCCGGCGCGGAGGTCGATCTGCGCGCCAAGTCGGGCAAGCCGCTGGGCCGCTACTTCCCGGAGATGGTCGAGGCGGTAAGACGCGCCAAGGCCGACCATTTCGTGCTCGACGGCGAGTTGACGGTGCCCCTCGGCGATACTCTGTCGTTCGGGGCCTTGCAGGACCGGGTGCATCCCGCCGAGAGCCGGATACGCAAGCTGTCGGCTGAGACGCCCGCGCTTCTCATCCTGTTCGATTGTCTCGCGACGGCGAAGGCGGGAAGCCTGATGGCCAAGCCGCTCGTCGACCGCCGGGCGGAGTTGGAGCGCCTCATGCCGGGGCTGGGTCACGAACACCGCACCCGGCTCTCGCCGCTGACGCGCGATGCCGCGCAGGCCCAGGGTTGGCTCGAGGACACCCGGGGAGCGCTCGACGGCGTGGTGGCGAAGCGTATCGACGGCCCATACGGCGCCGGCAAGCGCGTCATGCTGAAGCTCAAGCGCCTACGCAGCGCCGACTGCGTTGTTGGAGGCTTCCGCTACGGGAAGGGCACGCGGCTAGTGGGGTCGCTGTTGCTCGGCCTCTACAATGGGGACGGCAAGCTGGACCACGTCGGCTTCACCTCGGCGATTTCCGACGCCGACCGGCCGGGTCTGACGGCCAAGCTCGAAGCGCTGAAAGGTTCGCCCGGCTTCACCGGCGACGCGCCGGGCGGTCCGAGCCGCTGGGGGAACGAGCGTTCCGCCGACTGGCAGCCGTTGCGGACGGAGCTCGTCATCGAAGTCACGTACGACCAGGTGACCGATGGCCGCTTCCGGCACGGCACGATGCTGCGGCGGTGGCGGCCTGACAAGGCGCCTGCCCAATGCACCCGTGAGCAGCTGCAACAGGAGGCGCGGCCGGGCATCATCGCCGAGGACCTTCTGTAGCGCCTGCGAGTACGGCCGTTGCACATCCGGCCCGTGCGCCCATCTTGATCTATCGAATTTACACGCTCGAATGGCGGAGGAGGTTGAAGATGGCTCAGCGGCCGATTTGGCGAGGGCATCTTCGGCTTGCCCTCGTATCCTGTCCCATCGCCCTGTACAGCGCGAACCACGACCGGGGTTCGCTGCACTTCAACCTCATCAATCCCAAGACCGGCAACCGGATCAAGATGGTCACGCAGGATGCGGAGACCGGCGACCCGCTCTCTCGCGGCGATCTCGTCAAGGGCTACGAATACAAGAAGGATGGCTACCTCATCGTGTCCGACGAGGACTTCGACACCGCCCGGATCGAAAGTTCCAGCACCGTCAAGATCGAGAAGTTCGTCGACGCGAACTCGATCGATCCGATTTACTACGACGCCAGCTATTATCTGGCGCCGGATGGCGATTCCGGCGAGGATGTCTACGTCGTCCTGCGGGATGCGATTGCAAGCACCGGGAAGATCGCGCTCTCACGGGTTGTCATCGCGCGTCGGGAGCATCCCATCGCGATCATGCCGATGGGGAAGGGGCTTGTTGCACACACGCTCCACGAGGAGCGCGATCTGAACGACTTCGCAGGCCTGTTCGACCATCTTCCATCCGCGAAGCCGGATCCCGACATGATCCAGTTGGCAACGCAGCTGATCGATCGCCAGACCGGGAAATACGATCCGGCTGACATCGAGGACCGCTACGAAACCCGCCTGCGCGCGGTGATAGAGGCCAAGCTCAAGGGCGAAGGGATCGAAGCCGAGGAGGCAGCCGAGCCTGACCGCGGCAATGTGGTCGATCTGATGGCGGCGCTCCGCAAGAGCCTCGGGCAAACGGGCAACGATGACGCTACCCCGGCTCCAAAGCCGGCGGCTTCCAAGTCACCGGCTCCAAAAGCGAAGGCGAAGCCGGCAGCGGATCAACCTGAAAAGGCGCCGCCGAAGAAAACGTCAGCGGCTTCCCGACCCGCCGCTCGGCGGCGTGCCTGACTCAGCGTCTGCCGGCCAACGCTTGAGCTTCACCTGGCGCGCGTCCTCAAGGCAGATCTCGCAATAGATCATGTGTTCTTGCGCGTGATAGCCGGTGTCGGCGCTGCCGAAGCCGCAATCGGGGCATGTGTAGTGCCAGAGTGGGATGTCGGTCTGCTTGATGGTGAAGGACATGGGTTCTTCTCCCAGGATCGAACTGCGACTCGAGTTCGGGTATGTAGTTTACCCTCCGGGGTGAACCGGCCCAACACCTGCCCGAATCACGATTAGATTCCCTTGCCTGGAGCCCGGCCCGTTCCCGCAGAACCTCGGGAACGGGTGCGGAGGCCGAGGCTACTTATCGGTGTCGATGTCCGGGTTGGTGTTGCGGTCGCCGCTCTCGACCTTCTGCTCGACCTTGGACCCGGCTCCGGATTGGCCGCCCTTGTCCGGGTTGCCGGGCTTCGTGCTGTGCGTGCCGCCAGGATCGACGCCCTCGATGGCGTCACCGCCCGTGGTCTGCGACGATGATTTATCAACTGTCATGGCTCGGAACTCCGTTTTGGTTGCCGGGGTGATCGTCCCCGTCGTGCGGCGGTAGATGGTGCCGCGCCGTCCTCACCCAAGTGAGAAGTGCGAGAGCCGGCTTGCGCGAGTTCGATCCAGGTCGGCGCATGGTCGCTCGCCTTGTCCCAGCCGCGCACCGCGCTATCGACGCCCGCGCCGAGAAGCCGCTCTTTCAGGGCGGGGCTGAGCAGGAGATGGTCGAGGCGCAGACCGGCATCACGCCCGTACGCATTCCGGAAATAATCCCAGAACGTGTAGATCGTCTCGCCCGGATGAAGCGTCCGCACCGCATCCGTCCAGCCCTGGGCGAGCAACTGCTGGAAACAGGCGCGCACCTCGGGCCGGAACAGCGCATCGTTGACCCATCGCTCGGGTTTGTAGACGTCGAGTTCGGTCGGCATCACGTTGTAGTCGCCTGCCAGGATCACCGGCAGGCCGGTTGCGAGCATCGTCGCCGCGTGGCTGACGAAGCGGCTGAACCAGCGGAGTTTGTAATCGAACTTCGGCCCGGGAGCGGGGTTCCCGTTCGGCAGATAGAGGCAGCCGATGATGATCCCGTTGACGGCGCCTTCGATGTACCGGCTGTGCGTATCGTCGGCCTCTCCCGCCAGACCGCGCCTCGTCTCGACGGGTTGCTGCCCGCGAGCGAGGAGTGCCACGCCATTCCATGCCTTCTGGCCAAGCCAGATCGCGCCGTAGCCTGCGTCCCGAAGCGCTGCCTCCGGGAATTTGTCATCCGGCGCCTTGAGCTCCTGAAGACAGACGACGTCCGGTGTGGCTTCCGCAAGCCACCGGAGTAGCACCGGCAAGCGCCCGTTGATGCCGTTGACGTTGAAGGTGGCGATTTTCACGAGCCGCCAAGCCTCGGGCGCTACGCGTCGAGCGCGGCGGCCAGCAGTTCCAAAGCCTGACGCGCGAACTCCCGCATGTTGAAGACGCGGTCGCTGCTCCCGGTCCGCACATTGGCCGCGGTCGCTGTGGGGCCCGCGAGCGCAACCCAGGTATGGCCCGCCGGATCGCCATACCGGTTGCCGTCAGGTCCCGCAGCGCCGGTTTCGCCCAAGCCCCAGGTGGCGTCGAGCCAGTCGCGCGCTGTCGTTGCCAGCAGTTCGGCGTAAAGCTGCGTCGCCGCGCGTTCCACCGGCGCAGGCAGCGGTTCCGGGATGCCCAACAGCGCCAGCCGCGCCTGAGCCGTGTAGATGACGCCGCCACCCCGGAAATACGCGCTTGCCCCGCTCACCGAGAGCAGCGCGGCGCTGATCAGGCCGCCGGTCGATGACTCCGCGATGGCGATCGTCTCACCACGGGCCTTGAGTGCCGTGCCGATGCGCTCGGCCAACGGGAGGAGTTCCTGCATCGTAATCTCCAGAGCATGAACGATACTGCACGATAGTCGTAAAGATGACCGCCAGCTATGGCGGGCCCGGAGCGCGCATCACCTGCACACCCTGGTCCTCGAACGGCCTGCATTGCTCCGCGGAGGCGTGGGCGTCGGTGATCAAGGTCAAGGGCCGGTCG
The DNA here is from genome assembly GCF_965199065.1 of Acidisoma sp. Lineage (NCBI taxonomy): Bacteria > Pseudomonadati > Pseudomonadota > Alphaproteobacteria > Acetobacterales > Acidocellaceae > Acidisoma > Acidisoma sp. The sequence goes on from NZ_CBDAQN010000001.1 coordinate 421,733, forward strand.
AGCAGCGCCCAGAAAGGCTGGCTCGTGCGCCCTAGCTTGGAGGCATCGGCGAGCACGAAAACCTCCGCCGCCTGCGTCATCATCATGGATTTGAGCGCGACCTGTTCGAGCGTCGCCTCACAGAGCCCGCGCCCGGCGACGACGCCATCGGCGCTGAGGAAGCAGCGGTCGGCGGCGATCTGGCGCAAACCCTGCTCCGCCAGCGGGCCGTTCGTCGTCATGCTGATGGCGCGCAGGCTCCCGCCCAGCACCAGGACCTCGATTCCGGGTTCGGCTGCCAGGATCGGCAACAGCGGCAGGTTGTTCGTGATGACCTGATGGCGCCGGCCATGCAGGCCTCGCCCGAACGCCTCGACAGTCGAGCCGCCATCCAGAATGAGCCGCTCGCCGTCGTGCAGCAGCGAGCGGGCAAGCGCGGCGATCGCGGCCTTCGCGTCGCGGTGCAGATCCCGGCGCGCCTGGAGGCTTTCCTCGGCTTCCGAGACATGACCCGTCGTGAGCACGGCGCCGCCATAGGTGCGGGTAATCGCGTGCTGCGCCGAAAGCGTCTGCAAATCGCGCCGGATCGTCGAGGCCGTGACGCCGAAACGCGCCGCGAGGCGATCCACGTCCACGGATCCTTGGGCGCATTCGGCGACGATCGCCTCGCGGCGGCTCCGGCTATGACGCATTGCGGCGCCTCAGTGGTTCGATCAGTGGCGACGGGGCGCGAGATCGACGGCCTGACGCAGCGCCTCGACCATCGAGCCTTCATCGGCGATGCCTTTGCCGGCGATGTCGAACGCCGTGCCGTGATCGACGGAGGTCCGCACCACGGGCAGCCCGACGGTCACGTTCACCCCGTTTTCCAGACCGAGCACCTTCACCGGACCATGACCCTGGTCGTGGTACATGGCGACCACGAGGTCGAAATCGCCGCGCGCGGCGCGGAAGAACAGCGTGTCGGCCGGCAGCGGCCCCTCGACCGACCACCCCTTCGCCTGACAGGCCTGGACGGCCGGGATGATCTTCTCCTCCTCCTCGCCCTGGCCGAACAGGCCGTTTTCGCCGGCGTGGGGATTGATGCCGCAAACGCCGATGCGCGGGTTCTCCATCCCGGCCTTCACCAGCGTGTCATGGCCGCGGGTGATGGTGCGCTCGACCAGCCCGGGCTCGATCTTCCGGATCGCGTCCATGAGGCCGATATGCGTCGTCACGTGGATCACGCGCAGCTTCGGCGTGACCAGCATCATGGAGACCTCGGGCGTATGCGTCAGATGCGCGAGAAGCTCGGTATGGCCAGGAAATTTATGGCCGGCCGCGTGCAGCGCCTCCTTGCTGAGCGGGGCGGTGCAGATGGCGTCCGCCTCTCCGGCTTCAACCAGTTGCGTCGCTCGCTCGATATAGCGGAAAGCGCCTTCGCCCGAGACCGGCGAGAGCTTGCCGAACGGATGCCCGGCCGGAATGACGCCGAGGTCGATGCAGTCGACGGTCCCGGCGGCGTAATGCGCCTCGGCGGGCGTCTTGATGGCGGCGACCGTCAGTTTCGTATGCACGACCTCGCCCGCTTCGCGCAGGCGGGTGGCATCGCCGACGACGAAGGCGCGGCACATGGCCTGCACATCATCCCGCGCCAGCGCCTTCATGATGACTTCAGGCCCGACGCCCGAGGCGTCGCCCATGGTGATGGCGATGATCGGGCGGGTGTCGTTCGTTGGAAGCGCTCATGATGGTGTCTCCGTCTGCCGCAAGCGGCGGAAATGGTGAAGGCAACGGCGCAGCGTTTCGGCATTGCCGAAAGCGCCCGCCTTGGTGACGACCGGGACGGTGAAGGCGCCACGGGTGATCCCGAGAGGGACGCCGGGCTCCACCTCCTCGATGAGGCGAATGCCGGTGGCCCCGAGCGCGTCGAGGAGCGCCAGCGCCGTTTCGCCGCCGGTCACGAACAGGGCGCCGATCGCAGGCGCCATGGGCCGCAGCAGGTCCGCCAGCTGACGCGCCAGCGCCGGCCCCTGGCTGAGGTCCGGATTTGGTCCGGGCTCGATTTCCACCAGAACATCGCCCCCGCCGGTCAGGGTCTCCGAGACGGCGTGTTGTGCCTCGACCCAACTCTGGCCCGTCGGCCCTTCTGACAGCGCCGCAGGCTCGATCACGATGCGCCGGACCGTATCGTCTGCGGCAAGGACGGCCGCGGCGGCGCGCGAGGCCTCGGCCACGCTGCCCACGACGAACAGGATGCCGCCGGTGATTTCCAGCGGCTCGAGGGGCGCCTGCTCCGACGTGCCCAGGCTCCGCGCCAGCGCGAGAGCCAGCCCGGCCGAACCGGTCCAGAACACATGCTCCGCCAGCCGCAGCGTCGCCTGCGCCACAATGTCGAGATCGCTGGCGACAACCGCGTCGCAGACAACGGCATCCACCTCGGCGGCCAGCGCGTCCCGCACGAGCCGCTCCACGGCCTCCGGCCCGGCGTGGACAATGTCGAGCGGCGCGTGCCTTACCCGCAGACCGACGCCCTCCAACACGGCGACGACATCGGCGTTGTCGTAGCTATGCTCGCGCGCCCATAGCGGCGTGCCTTCGAGAGGTTCGCCGTGGACATGGATCGAACCGCCACGGAGCGTGCGTCCAGTCTCGGGGAAAGCGGGTGCGACGATGGCAAGCGCGCCGTTGCCACGCTCGCGCAAAGTCCGGATCGTCTCGGCAAGCTCTGCGGCAGGCTGGCCGCGCAACGTGGAGTCTATCTTCTTGAACAAGCCGACACCGGCCTCGTGCCGCCCTTCGACAAGCCGGCGGTGCAGGGCGGCGGCGGCCTCGGGGCCATGGGCGCGGCTGTTGGCGTCGATGGCGAGAACCGTCTCTTCGGGGCCATCCGCGTGCCACGTCACGGAGGCGGGCATGCCGCCGCGCGAGAAGGCAATCGCGCTGTCAGCGGCGCCCGTCAGGTCATCGGCCAGGATCAGCCAGCGCTCGGGGGTCATGACCGCGCCTAAAGCCGATGCGGTTCAGCCTCGACGGCTGGGCGGCGGGACTCCGAAGCCTCCCCGTGAGCGCCAACGCGTTTCGCGACAAAGGCAGTGACGAACGGCACCAGCACGGTGGTGACGATGACGGCGGCGGCCACCAGGACCGTCGCATGCGCGGCGGCCGGCGCATAGGCATGGTTGGCGGAGGCGACGATGGCCGGCACCGCGGCGGCGTTGCCGGCGGCCGAGGCTGCGGCCACGCCCGCGACCCCATTGCCGCCGATCACCCGGTCCGCGAGGAACAGCGGGATGGCCGTCACCACGACCACCGCGACGCCGAGCCCAAGGCCCAGGAGGCCCGACTGCCAGACTTTCGACAGGTTGAGGCCACTGCCCAGGGCGAAGGCGAAGAAGGGGATCATGACCGGGATCGCCCGGGCCAGGAACGCGCGCATCTCGCGGTCCAGATTGCCGATGATGATGCCGGCGACCAGCGGCAGGATCGCGCCGACGAGCGCCTGCCAGGGAAAGGCCGAAAGCCCCGCGACGCCGAGCGTCACCATGGTCAGGAAGGGGCCGGATTCGAGCGTCATCAGGCTGTAGGCCCCGACGTCGCGTGACTCGCCGTACTGGCCCATCAGCGCCATGTAGAGGCCGCCGTTGGTATCGTTCATCGCGGCAACGATGGCGAGCGTGGAGATCCCGGCGAAGAAGCCGCCGCTCACCGGCTCGATACCCAGGATATGGCCGAATATCACGCCGAGGATCGCGGCCACGCCGATCTTCACGATGAGCAGCGTGCCGCCCTTCTTGAGGATGTAGGGTGTCGTCCGGATGTCGATGGTCGCGCCCATGCAGACGTAGAACACCGCCAGGATCGTCAGCGCCCCACTGAATAGCGCGCCGGTGAACGATCCGAAGAAGTGAGGGGTTCCCGGGACGAATGTCGCCATCAGTGCCCCGATCAGGAGCGGGACGACCATCATGCCGCCTGGCACGCGCTCGATGGCGCGCTTGATAGGAACTTGCATGGTCTTCTCCCCTGTCCCGCCGCGCGGCTCGCGGTTGTTGAGAGAGGAAGTGGGCGCCGACCTGCGCGAAACAAGCAAATTCAGGACAAGAGCGCGCGATCTGCGCAGAAACTCCAGCTGCGGGCGGCGCGTCAGAAGTTCGAGTAGGAAGGCCAGTTGTAGTGGTTGTGCAGCTTGCCCGCGAACTCGGTGTTGATGAGATCGGCGGGCTCCCAGGGCGGGCTTGCCTTGATCGTCTCGCGGGTGAGGTTGAGGCGCAGTTCGTTGCGGCTCCAGCTGGTTTCGACGACCGCGAAGGGCGAGATCAGAACATGGCGGCCGGGCCAAAGATTGCGTGTGTCGACGATGAGATACCGCACCTCCCACTGCGCGTCGTCGATGAGGAAGTTCTCGACATGGCCGATCATGCCGTCCGTGGCGTGGACATAATACCCGGTGGCGGCCGTGATGCTGCGCAAGTGGCTGTCGCGCTCGACCGGCTCCAGCGTATCGAGGTCCGTGGCATGCTGGTGCCCGATGATCGGGGGCGCCGACAGCGGGCTCGCGATGGCGTTGTTGCCGAAATAGCCGCCGCCGCCCCACAAGGGGCTCCAGCCATAGTAGTCGTAGAGGTTGAGTTCGATCTGCCGGTCGACAGGAGCGTCGCGGCTGATATCGGGGCTGTTCTCGATCTGCTCCCTGGTGAGCGTTACCGTGAGGCTGCGTCCACCCTCGTAGCTCGGCGTCTTTATCGCCGACGGATGGATGAGCACCTTCCGCTCGACGAGCCAGGTACCGGTATCGACCACCAGCCAGCGCAACACCCAGGTCTGGTCGTCGAACAGAAAATCACTGACGGTTCCGATCAGGCCGTCCGTAGCCTCGATGTCGAAGCCTTTGAGAGACGCGGCGACAATGAGCATGATGAGGTCTTTCTGATGGACGCGTGAGCGTTTTCTGATGCCTCCAGCATAAGCCTCCAGGTCCAGCGCGGCGCAGGATCGGAATCTACCTATCGCCGCGCGTTGCCGGTCATGCTTCGGAGGGCATCGCCGCCAGCACCTTGTCCAAGGTGAGGGGATAATCGCGGATGCGCGCGCCACAGGCGTTGTAGACGGCATTCGCGATCGCCGCACCGGCACCGCAGATGCCAAGCTCGCCCACGCCCTTCGCCTTGAGCGGATTGGCGCGATCGTCGAGCTCCGGTAGGAACATCGCGTCCACGAACGGCAGGTCGGCATGGACTGGGACATGGTATTCTGCGAGGTCGTGGTTCACGTAGTAAGCGCCGAACCGCGGATCGAGGATCACCTGCTCCTCGAGCGCGGCGCCCACCCCAAAGATCATCCCGCCGATCGCCTGCGATCGCGCGGTCTTCTCGTTCAGGATACGGCCCGCCGTGAAGACCCCGAGCATCCGGCGCAGCCGCACCTCGCCCGTATCCGCATCGACTGCCACCTCGGCGAACTGGGCGCCGTAGGATTGCTGCGAATACTTTTTCTGCATCGCACCTGGCCTGATCTCGCCTTGCGCTTCCACGCCCCCGGAACCGACAAGGCTCACCAGAGACACCGACCGGCCACCTGCCGTGATATTGCCGTGCTCGAGCAGAACCGTTGCCGGGTCCATGCCCGCCAGCCGCGCGAGCTTGCCGCGCATGTTGTCGCACGCGACGAACAAGGCGGAGCCTGAGCTTGTTGCGCCGAACGAGCCACCCGAACCCGCCGCCTGCGGATAGGCGGTGTCGCCCAGGTCGATGCGCACCTGCCCAGGCGGCAGGCCCAGCATCTCCGCGGCGATCTGCGTGAGGATCGTATAGGTGCCGGTGCCGATGTCGGTCATCGCCATCTTCACGACCGCCACACCGTCCGGCCCCAGATGGACGCTCGCCTTCGAGGGTTGAAGCACGTTGCCGCGTATCGCCGCGGCCATGCCCATGCCGATGAGCCATTGGCCCTCGCGCTTCTGGCCCGGCCGGACGTTGCGCGCACTCCAGCCGAAACGCTCGGCACCCGCGCGGTAACATTCAACGAGATGACGGCTGGAGTAAGGAATGTGCTTCTCCGGATCCTCGGCGGGCTCATTGCGAACCCTAAGCTCGATCGGGTCGACCCCCATCCCGCAGGCAAGCTCATCCATCGCGCATTCGAGCGCGAGCAGGCCGACCGCCTCGCCAGGAGCGCGCATGGCGGAGGCGACCGGCGCGTCCAGCGGCACAAGGCGATGGCGCGTCAGACGATTGGCGCCCGCATAAAGCGTGCGGGTCTGATCGGCCGCCGCCTCGAACTGCTGCTCGGTGCGGAGGTTGCCGGAGTAGACGTCGTGACCAATCGCCAAGATCTTGCCGTTTGCATCTGTGCCCAGGCGCACGCGCTGAATGGTGTCTGACCGGTGCGTCGTCACGTTGAAGATCTGCTGGCGCGTCAGCGCGACCTTCACCGGATGGTTCAACTGCTTCGCCGCCATCGCCGCCAGAATGGCGTCCGCGTTCACCCAAAGCTTCGAGCCGAAGCCGCCGCCGATGAACGGGCTGATGAGGCGCACGTTTTCCTGGTCCATCCGCAGGGTCTTCGCAACCGATGCGCGGCCCCGATCCAGCATCTGGTTCGACGTGTGCAGGATGAGCTTATCGCCCTGCCACAGCGCGAGCGTCGCGTGCGGCTCCATCATCGCATGGGTCTCGAGCGGCGTCGTGTACGTCACGTCCAGCCGCGTCGGCGCCGAGGCGAAGGCCCCTGCAAAGTCGCCCACGGCGCTCTCGGGCGGCGCGCCCGGAGAATTCGGCACCCGCGCCTGATCCAGACCCGATGCGAGGCTGTATTCGCCCCTATGCGCCACGTCGTAGGTCACGCGCACCAGATACGACCCAGCGCGTGCTTCCTCGAAGGTCCTGGCGACAACGAGGGCGACCGGTTGCCCGTAGTAGGCAACCTCCGCGCTGTTCAGCACGGGATGCGCCTGTTGGATGGGCCCTGTGCCTTGAGTGAAGGCATTCTCATGCGTAAGCACGAGAACGACCCCGGGCGCCGCCTTGGCCGCGGAACTGTCGATGTCCGTGATCCGGCCGTTTGCGATCGTCGCCTGCACCAGAACGCCGTAGAACGTGTCCGGTCCATGCGCGACCTCATAGGCGTAGACGGCGCCGCCCGTGACCTTCAAGCGGCCGTCGACACGGTCGAGCGGCTGTCCGACGATGGGATCTGGCGCAGTGTCGAGCACAGTCGTGCCCGTCGGCGAGTTGACCTGCATGGCGGGCGCTCCTCAGCTTTGCGTCGCTTGAGCCAGCACGGCCCGCAGCGTCCGGCGCGTCAGCGGTATCTTGAAGTCGTTGGAGCCGTAGCCCCGGGCGCCCTGCAGCACGGTATCCGCCGCCTGATCGAACACGGTCGTGCTCGGCGCCGCGCCCGTCAAAGCTTGCTCTGCCGCCGGCACCCGCCAGGGCTTGTGGGCGAGGCCGCCGAACGCCAGCCGGGCCGAGCTGATCTTGCCGCCAGCGGTCTGGATCACCGCCGCGACGGAGACGAGAGCGAAGGCGTAGGAGGCGCGATCCCGCACCTTGCGGTAGATGTGCAGTCCCGGCAGCGGTGGCGGCAGACGCACGGCCGTGATGGTCTCGCCAACTTCCAAAGCCGTCTCGATCTGCGGCGTCTTGCCGGGCAAGCGATGGAACTCCGCCATCGGGATCGCTCGCGTGCTCCCGTCCGGCTTCACCGTCTCCACATTGGCTTCGAGCGCCTGCATGGCGACGGCCATGTCGGACGGATGGGTCGCGATACAGGCGTCGCTGGTGCCGAGGATCGCGTGGATGCGGTTGAATCCGCCGATCGCTGCACAGCCTGAGCCGGGAGCGCGCTTATTGCAGGGTTTGGAGATGTCGTAGAAGTAATAGCAGCGGGTGCGCTGCAGGAGGTTGCCGCCGGTGGTCGCCTTGTTGCGCAACTGCGCGCTCGCGCCCGCCAGAAGGGCGCGGCTGAGAACGCCGTAGTGCTGGCGCACGCGCGGATCAGCAGCAAGATCGCTGTTGCGCACCAGGGTGCCAATGCGAAGGCCGCCGTCCGGCGTCTCCTCGATCCGGTCGAGCGGGAGGCGGTTGATGTCAATGAGCTTGCTGGGCGTCTCGACCTGCAGCTTCATGAGGTCGAGCAGGTTTGTGCCGCCGGCGATGATGGCGGCGCCGGGCTTGGCTATGGCTTGTGCCGCATCCTGCGCCGAGGCGGCGCGGCTATATGTGAAGGCCTTCATGCCCGCACCCCCGCGGCCTGCTTGATCGCCGCCACGATGTTCGGGTAGGCGGCGCACCGGCAGATGTTTCCGCTCATCCGCTCGCGGATCTCGTCATCCGTCAGCGGGATTTCCGCGGCCGTCAGGTCCGCAGTCGCAAAACTCGGCATCCCGGCACGGCTCTCTTCGAGCATGCCCGCGGCCGAGCAAATCTGCCCGGAGGTGCAGTAGCCGCACTGGAAGCCGTCATGCTCGATGAAGGCCGCCTGCAGCGGATGGAGGCTGTCGCCGTTCGCAAGGCCTTCGATGGTCCCGACAGATTGGCCATCATGCATGACCGCGAGGGTCAGGCAGGAGTTGATGCGCCTGCCATCGAGCAGCACCGTACAGGCGCCGCACTGGCCGTGGTCGCAGCCCTTCTTGCTGCCGGTCAGCCCGATGTGCTCGCGCAGAGCATCCAGCAGGCTGGTCCGCGGATCGAGCACCAATTGATGCACCACACCGTTGACGTGCAGTTCCACGGGCACAGCTTGCAAGGGAACGTTTTCCGCGGGCTGGTCTGCCAGTGCGGCTTCGGGCGAGACGCCCGCGGCAAGTATGGCGGCTGCAGCCGTTCCACCTTCCAGCACGGCGCGGCGCGTGATGCGCGAAGCCTTTTCCTCGTCTTCCATGGCTGGCTCCGTGTTCGTGGCCTTCAGGGGATGCCACCTGCCACGCGACAAGCAGCGGAGGCTCCCTAGGTAGGAGAGCAGATCACAAAATTTGCGACTGCGAGAAACACTTTTCCGCGCGGCTTCTCAGAGCCCGGAGATACTGCACGGGACGGTGGACCGCCTCAGGTAGTCCCGTCGCCGGATCAAAGGATGCCGGCTGATCCTAGAAGCGGCTAAACGCGGCGACGCGCTTGCCCAGTGCATTCCCCGTCACGATCACCGCGATGATGGCACCGATGGAGGCGCCCGCCGCCCAATATGGCTCGATGCCCGTCGCTTCGACCGCCGACCAAGGCGCCGGAGTGATACGCTCCAAGGGCGTTGCCCCGCTCATGACGAGGCCGTCCGTGCCGGCATTCAGCGTCGCCGCGTCGCCGCCCTCAACAATCCGAGCGCCAGCACGGTCGCGCCGACCCGGGCTGCGTTCTGGTTCTTGCTCATCCACCACTGCACGCTGCTGGACAGCGCCTCACCATCGAATGGGCCGTGCATGCCCAGAGCGCGTGTCGACGCGGTCATTGTGCTGGGGTCTCGTTGTGCCTTCACCTGCTCACGGCCCGTCTTTTGCGCAACTATGCCGACCCGCCCCGCGATCTGATCGAGCAGCCCCGGCGCAAGCGCGTTGCCGAGACTGAAACTCGTGGTCGAGCCCGTCACCTGCCACTCGCGACGCTTGACTGTGGCGGCGAGGTAGATCGCCTCGCCAAGAAGCTCGGGCTGATAGACCGGCGGCGGCGGTCGCGGCGCCTTGTCGAGCACCGACCCCGCATGGCTGTAGAATGGCGTGTTGACCGCCGGCGGATGCACGAGCGTGATGTGCACGCCAGAGCCTTCGTGGATCAATTCTGTGCGCACGGCCTCGGTGAAGCCGCGCAGCGCATACTTCGTAGCCGAGTAAGCCGATTGCAAAGGCACGCCGCGATAGGCGATCGCCGATGCAATCTGAATGATCGTGCCCTGGTTGCGCGGCCGCATCCGGGCGAGCGCGACGCGGGTTCCATTCACGGAGCCGAGCAGGTTCACGTCGATCACGCGGCGGAACTCATCCTCCGGCACGTCCACGAATTTGCCATAGAAGCCGATGCCGGCGTTGTTGACCCATACGTCGATGGGCCCAAGCGCCGTTTCGAGCTTGACGGCGGCGCTTTCGAGTGCGGCACTGTCGGACACGTCTGCGATCGCGAGAGCTGCCTCACCACCCAGGCCCCGCACACGTTCCTGAGCACGGACGAGTGCTTCTTCGCCGCGGCCGATCAGGCCGACGTTCCAGCCGTTCCGCGCGAAGTGTTCCGCGGCGGCGAGGCCGATTCCGGATCCTGCGCCAGTTATCACGACCGTCCGGGCTGTGTTCACCGCAGCGTCCAATCTTCCATTTGCTGCGCTGAAATGATGAGCCGCAGGCTGCGAACAAGCACGCCATTGACGACCTTGCTCAACTTCCCGTGAAGGATCATCATCAACCGGTTCTTTCGGCCAATATAATTGGCTGAAGTCGTGAAACCGGACGCGAGGAATAAAACTTAATGAGAGTGCTAGTCACCGGCGGCGCAGGTTTCATTGGTTGCCATCTTAGTCGTGCGCTGCTTGCGGAAGGCTACGAGGTCCGCATACTCGATCGCTTCATCGAGCAGGTGCATGGCGGTGCCGCGCCGGCTGATCCGGTGCTTCGCTCGGTCGAGATCATCAACGCCGACATCCGTGATGCGGACGCGGTCGCGAGTGCCGTGCAAGGCGTTGACAAGGTGGTGCATCTCGCCGCCGAAGTCGGCGTCGGTCAGAGCATGTACGAGATCGACCGCTACGTCGGCGTCAACGATCTTGGCACTGCGGTGTTGTTGAAGGCGCTCCTGGCGCATCCGGTGCGTCGTCTGGTCGTCGCCTCGTCCATGAGCATCTATGGCGAAGGCCTGTATCGCACATCGGACGGCCGTCTTCTGGAGGAGGTAAGGCGGCAACCCGGCAGCGGCTGGAACCCCTGCGACGCTGACGGCGGGGAACTGACGCCCGTGCCGACGCCCGAGTGGAAGCGCCCCGTTCTATCCTCGGTCTATGCGATTACGAAATATACCCAGGAGCGCCTGTGCATGAACGTGGGCCCGGCCTACGGCATGGAGAGCGTGGCGCTCAGGATGTTCAACGTCTTCGGAGCCGGGCAGGCGCTGTCCAATCCCTATACCGGCGTGCTCGCCATCTTCGCCGCCCGTATCCTCAACGGCCAGCCGCCGATGATCTTCGAGGACGGGCAGCAGCAGCGTGACTTCGTTCATGTCGAGGATGTCGCCCGCGCCTTCGTTCTGGCCCTGGAGGAGCCGAAGGCCGCTGGCGGTGTGTTCAATATCGGCAGCGGCAAGCGGACGACGGTTGAGGAAGTGGCGCTTCTGCTCGCGCGTGCCATGGGACGCGACGACCTGCAGCCGGAGTTTCTGAACAAGGCGAGAGCCGGCGACGTGCGTCATTGTTTTGCCGACCTCAGCCACTCGCAATCCGTTCTTGGCTTCGAGCCAAGGCGCGGCTTGGTCGACGGCGTGCCTGAACTCGCCGATTGGCTGGCCCGGCAAACCGCAACCGACCGGGTGCTCGACGCTCGAAAGGAACTCGAAGCGCGGGGCCTTGTCGCGTGAGCCCAAAGCTCGGGTTTGTCGAATGGTTCCGGTTGGGTCAGCATCGCCATGCCGAGGAAGCCGCCGATGCCCTGACCGCGATGGGTGTGAGGCATTTGCGGACGCATGTCTCCTGGGCCGATTATCGTGCCGCGGGTGGCGAGGCCTGGTATGACTGGCTGCTGCCGATGTTGGGTGCGCGCTTCGAGCTTCTGCCCTGCCTGCACTATACGCCGCCCGATCTGTCCGAGGACGGGCGCACTGCTGCACCGCCTCGCGACCTCAAGGCGCTTGCCGATTTCGTCGATCTCATCTGCGACCGTTACGGTGACAGCTTTACGTGGCTGGAGCTTTGGAACGAGCCGAACAACATCCTCGACTGGGATTGGCGGCTCGACCGGGATTGGCTCAAGTTTTCGGCCATGCTTGGCGCGGCGGCTTATTGGGCGCAGCAGCGCGGGAAACGCGTGGTTCTCCCTGCGAGCTGCCCCACCGATCTTCATTGGCTGCGACTGATGGGCGAGCGTGGCATTCTGAATGTGGTCGATGCCGTCGGCGTCCATGGGTTCCCGGGGACCTGGGAGTCGACGCATGCCGGTGTCTGGCGCGGCTGGGATGAGGTCGTTGCGGAGGTGCGGCGGACGATCGCGCCGTTCAACGCGCAGGCAGAAATCTGGGTGACGGAGACAGGCTATTCGACCTGGCGGCAGGACCCGGCACCGCAGCTGACGGCCTTCAATGCCGCACTGGATGCGCCCGCTTCACGCGTTTACTGGTATGGATTGCGCGATCTACCGACGGATGTCGACGTGCAGGAGGGACCGCACTTCGACGAGCGGCACTACCACTTCGGTGTGGACCATGCCGACGGGCGGCCAAAGCTGCTTGGGCGCCTGCTGCGCGACGGTGGCATCGAGTCCGTGCGGCTCATGGGAAAGATGGCGGCACCGGCGATCGTCTCGACGAAGCCACTGCTGATCACCGGCGGCGCAGGCTTCATCGGTGCCAATCTCGCCCATCGCCTTGCCAGCGAAGGCGAGCATGTTCTGCTGTACGATGCGCTGGCACGGCCCGGCGTGGAGCAGAACCTTGCATGGTTGAGGCATCAGTTTCCCGACAGGATCTCTTTCACGCTCGGCGACACGCGAGACCGGGCATCGGTCACTCAGGCAACTGCCGAGGCCGCTGCGGTTTTTCATCTTGCGGCGCAGGTGGCGGTGACAACCAGCCTCGAAGATCCCGAGGACGATCTCCAGACCAACATCATGGGCACCTTCAATCTCCTTGAGGCATTGCGTCGCAAGGGCAGCGTGACGCCAATAATCTTTGCCAGCACAAACAAAGTCTACGGCGATCTGGCACAGGTGGAACTCGCGATGAGCCATCAGGGCTGGACCCCGCGCGATGCCGCGTTGCGTCGGGACGGGCTAAGCGAGGACATGCCGCTGTCGTTCGCCACGCCGTATGGCTGCTCGAAGGGTGCGGCCGATCAGTATGTACTGGATTACGGCCATAGCTTCGGGCTCCCGAGTTGCGTGCTTCGGATGAGCTGCATCTACGGTCCGCGCCAACTCGGCACCGAGGATCAGGGGTGGGTCGCGCATTTCATGCTGCGCGCGGTCCAGGACGAGCCGATCATGCTGTATGGCGACGGACATCAGGTTCGTGACATCCTGTATGTCAGTGACGCCGTTGCCGCGTATGTCTCTGCTTGGAAGCGCATCGGCGCAGTCGCCGGACAGGCATTCAATCTTGGCGGCGGACCGGACAACGCGGTGAGCCTGCTGAGCTTGCTGGCGCATCTCGAGGCAGTTCTTGGGCGTCCGATCGACGTGCGCTTCGCGGATTGGCGGCAGAACGATCAACGGTATTTCGTGGCCGATAGTCGCCGTGCGCGCGAGGCACTCCAGCTTCCGCCGCCCCGCGCCTGGCGAGACGGGTCCGCGCTCCTCCTGCGGGAAATTGCGGACCGGCATAATGTGCGCCTGGCCGGCGATGCATTCAAGCAAACCGAGGCGAGGGTGCCGGCATGAAGGTCGCTTTGATCAACCCGGCTTGGGACTACTGTCGCAGCATCTACTTCGGTTGCCGCGCTGCTCATCTGCCACTCGAACTGGGTTACACCCGGGCCTTGCTCGAAACGGCAGGGCACGAGGTGCTCATGCTCGACGGTCAGATCCAGCACCTCGACACTGCGGCCATCGCTGGGCGCGTGCGGGATTTCGCGCCGGCGATGACAGTCATCACGACGGCGCCGACGTACTTGTTCTGGCGGTGCGCGCCGCCCGAGTTGCGAGTGCCGCGGCAGATGCTCGCCGCTTTGGGCGAAAATGCGGGCATCACGGTCGCTGTCGGTCCGCATGGTTCCTCGACGCCTGCGCCCGTGCTGCAGAAACTCGGCGTCGACATCGTCGTGCGCGGCGAATGCGAGGAGGTTGTCACGGCACTCGCCAACGCTCCTCTCCGGCGAGACATTCCCGGCATTGCATATGTCGATGAGACGGCAACGGTGCAGGTTGTGGGTGAGCCCGCCGCCACTCGCTTCACGGATGCGCCCGCGTTGCGCTGGCCGGTTGAGTGGGTTCTGCGGCATGACCATCACCACCATCGCTTCGATTCGACGCCGGTCGGCGCCGGTGCCGAGGTCGAAGCGTCACGCGGTTGTCCTTACGCCTGTACTTTCTGCGCAAAAATGGATTTCCGCGATCGCTACCGCAAACGCGACCTTGATGTGTTGATGGCGGAGATCGACGGGCTGATCGCCCAGGGCGTCACCTATATCTACTTCATCGACGAGATTTTCCTCCCCCGCATGGACCTTCTGCTTGCGTTGAAGGACCGGGCGATAGAGTTCGGAATTCAGACCCGGATCGATCTGTGGAAGCCGGAAATGCTTGACCTGCTGGGTGCCGCCGGTTGCGTTTCCATCGAGGCAGGTGTCGAAAGCCTTACCGTCGAGGGCCGCGCTCTCCTCGCGAAGAAGTGCAAACTCGACACGGATCAATTGAGCGCTCTGCTGATGTATGCGCGCCGCAGCGTGCCCTTCGTGCAGGCCAACCTGATCCGGGCCGAGGACAACGAGATGGACCTCGTGGCGGCGTGGCGTGCCGAACTACAGGAACACGGTGTTTGGGCAAACGACCCGGTGCCGCTGTTTCCCTATCCCAGCGCTCCCGAATATCGGAAGCTTTTTGGCGAGCCGGATGATCTCGCCTGGGAACGGGCGCTCGACCACTACCTCGGTCAATTCAACTCCTTCAGCGACATTCAGGAAGACCGGCCGCTGCCTTTGGTGGAGCTAGAGGCGTCGTGACAAGACACGCCGGTCCAAGCCGGGTATTTCTCTCTACCGATGCTGTCGGTGGGGTCTGGCAGTATACGCTCGAACTCGCACGCGCCTTCGCCCGGCGCCGTGTTGAGGTGGATATCGCCGTCCTCGGTCCTGGCGTATCCGCGGATCAACGGAGGAGAGTTGCGGATCTGCATGGTGTGCGCCTGCACGAGACGGGCCTGCCGCTGGATTGGACCGCCAATGCGCCGAGTGAACTCGATATCGCCTCCAACACGCTCGCTGCATTGGCGCAGCAGCTGAATGCCGATACGGTTCAGTTGCATACGCCGGCACTGGTTGCACAATCGCTATGGCACGCGCCGGTTCTCGCTGTCATCCACTCTTGCGTCGGCACTTGGTGGAGCGCAATGCGCGGTGGTGCCGACATCCCAGACGACTTCGTCTGGAGGATGGCGGCTGTTCGTACGGGTCTCCGGGCCGCTAGCTGTGTCGTCGCCCCGACACGGGCCTTTGCCGAGATGGTCGGGCGCACTTATGACCTGCAGCGCAAGATCGACGTGGTCCATAACGGGCGGGCGGCTGCGAAGTTCTCCCTGAAAGACCGAACGGAGCGTGAGGGCGTTCTGGCCGTCGGGCGGCTTTGGGACGAGGCAAAGAACATGACCCTGCTTGATGACGCCGCGAAGCTGATGACCGCGGTTCCGGTCGCGGCAGCAGGTGCCAATCAAGGTCCGAACGGGGCAACAGTACGGCTGGGGCGGATGCAGGCACTGGGGATCCTTGACGAGCCGAAGATAGCTGAAGCCATGGCTGCGGCGCGCATCTTTGCGTCGCCGGCGCAATATGAGCCGTTTGGTCTTGCGGTGCTGGAAGCAGCGCACGCAAGTTTGCCACTTGTGCTGGCCGATATTCCGACCTTCCGCGAGTTGTGGGACGGAGCAGCAATATTCCTTCCGCTCGGGGATGCTGCGGTCTGGGCCGAGACCTTGTCTGATTTGCACGGGCAGCCTGAATCCTGCCGTCGCTGGGGCATGAAGGCACGTGCACGTGCCACGACATACTCCGTTGAGCGCTTCGACGGCGCGATGTGGGAGAAACATTCTCGGATGTTGGACCCCGCCGCTCGGGCCGCCGTCGCTGCATGAGGACGGTTGAATGAGGATCGTCTACTTCACCCACTCGCTTATCTCCTGCTGGAACCACGGCAACGCACACTTTCTACGCGGCGTGATGCGTGTGTTGATCGCCGATGGTCATGACGTACGCGTCATGGAGCCTGCTCAAAGCTGGAGCCGTGAGAACCTGCTGGCTGAGCACGGAGTTCAGGCACATCAGTCTTTCGCTGAGCAGTTCCCGATGCTTGCAGACAAAGTCACCATCATGGATGGTGAACTGGATGAGGCGCTCGACGGAGCGGATGTTGTTCTCGTCCATGAATGGAATGAGCCGGCGCTTGTGGCCGAGATCGGGGCGAAGCGCGCGCAAGGCGGTCGGTTCACGCTCCTGTTCCACGACACGCATCACCGCATGGTCAGCGAGCCGGACGCTATGGCGCGCTACGATCTGTCTGCCTACGACGGCGTTCTAGCCTTCGGTGAGGCTCTCAGCGAGGCATACCGCCGCTACGGCTGGGGCGAGCGTGTCTTCACCTGGCATGAGGCAGCAGACACCGATTTGTTTCATCCGCCCGAGACGGCACTTTCCCGTGACGGGGCCGTTTGGATCGGCAACTGGGGCGATGGCGAACGTAGCCTCGAGATCCGCGAATATATGCTGGATCCTGCGGGCGCCGTCGGTGTTCCACTCGATATCTACGGTGTTCGCTATCCGGAGGAGGCAAAGCTTGAGCTTGCCCGGCGCGGTATCCGTTACCACGGTTGGGCTGCCAACGCGCGGGCGCCGGATATCTTCGCGCGACATCTGTTTACGATGCATGTGCCTCGCCGTTTCTACGTCTCGCATCTGCCAGGCATCCCTACCATCAGGATCTTTGAAGCGCTTGCCTGCGGTATCCCGCTGATCTCGGCGCCGTGGGAGGATGTGGAGCATCTCTTCTCACCCGGCAGCGACTTCCTGCAGGCGCGAACGCCGAGTGAGATGCCGTCACTCATGCGCGACGTGATCAATGATGATGCTTTACGGCAAGCGCTGGCCGCACGCGGTTTGCAGACCGTCCAGGCACGCCACTCCTGCGCTCATCGCGCACAGGAATTGCTTGCGATCGTCGACGGGCTACGACGTACACAAGCGAAGGCGGCCGCGTGATGCGTGTCGCCTTCTATGGTTCGAGCTTGCTGTCGTCCTATTGGAACGGTGCTGCGACGTACTATCGAGGGGTGCTGTCCGCTTTGGCGGCGTCCGGGCACCAAATCACCTTCTATGAGCCGGATGCCTTTGATCGCCAATCGCATCGCGACATCGAGCCGCCTAATTACGCGTCCGTCGTGGTCTATCCGGCCACCGAGGAGGGCGTGCGACGGGTGGTGGCCGAAGCAAGTTCTGCCGATGTCGTCGTCAAAGCAAGCGGCGTCGGCGTATTTGACGACACATTGCTCGCGGGCGTCATGACGGCGGCACGACCTTCAGCGGTCCGGATCTTTTGGGATGTCGATGCGCCGGCGACGCTCGCTGAAATCGCCGGAGCCGTCGACCACCCCATCCGGCGGGCGCTCCCAGGTTTAGACGCGGTTCTGACCTATGGTGGCGGGCGCCCGGTGATCGACGCATACTCGGCGTTGGGAGCGAAGGCATGTCTGCCGATCTACAACGGGCTTGACCCGGCAACACATCATCCCGTGCCCGCTAATCCGGCACTGGCAGCAGACCTCCTGTTCCTCGGCAACCGTTTGCCGGACCGCGAGAGGCGGGTCGAGCACTTTTTTCTTGCGCCCGCAGAGGCCATGCCCGACCGGTCTTTCCTCCTTGTCGGATCCGGCTGGGGAGACAAACGGATCAGCACAAACGTCAGGTTATTCGGGCACGCTGGCACCGGGCAGCATAACGTCCTTAACTCCTCGGCGCTCGCGGTGCTTAATGTCGCACGGGATAGCATGGCTTCCGTCGGTTTCTCTCCCGCCACCCGTGTGTTCGAGGCCGCCGGCGCTGGGGCCTGCCTGATCACCGATTACTGGGAGGGAATTGAATTGTTTCTGCGCCCGGACGAGGAGGTTCTCGTGGCGCGGGACGATGCCGACGTGATTCGTCATCTCTCAGAGCTTACGCCTTCGCGGGCGCGGCAGATCGGCGAACGGGCGCTCGCTAGAGTTCTGAGCGATCATACCTATAGACAGCGCGCAGCCCTCGTCGAGACGTTCCTGGCAGACGCGTCAGCTCGTCGACGGGCAATGGTGGTCCTATGAGGGGAACACGATGAAATTCGTGTTTCTCGGGCTGAGCCTCAGCTCCTCGTGGGGCAACGGGCATGCTACAACCTATCGCGCACTGCTGCATGCGTTGAGCAAGCAGCATGATGTCCTGTTCCTCGAGCGTGATCAGCCTTGGTATGCTAAAAACCGGGACATGCCTCAGCCTGGCTTCTGCGAGTTGAAGCTCTACAGCCATCTCTCGGACCTGGAAGAACACCGTGCTGAGATCGCCGCGGCTGATGCCGTCATCATTGGCTCATATGTGCCTGACGGTGCTGCGGTCACAACCTATATCGAGGACTGGGTGCGGGGCACCTACTGCTTCTATGACATCGATACGCCGGTGACGTTGAGCAGGCTCCAGAGCGGCGAGCGCGACTACGTCTCAAGGGAGACGATCCCGCTCTTTGATCTCTATCTCTCGTTCGCGGGCGGCCCAACGCTCGAACGCCTGAAAACAGAATTCGGTGCGCGCGCGTCAGCGGTGCTGTTCTGCAGTGTTGATGAGACCAGCTACTTTCCGATGCCGGTGTCTCGGCAATGGGATCTCGGCTACCTCGGCACCTACAGTGCCGATCGCCAGCCCGCGCTGGAGAGGTTGTTGCTGGAGCCGGCTCGTCGGCTGCCGGAAAAGCGCTTCGTCGTGGCGGGACCACAATATCCCTTGGAGATAAAGTGGCCCGAGAACGTCGAGAGGATCGAGCATCTGCCGCCCGCGGAGCACGCGAGCTTCTATAACGCTCAAGGTTGGACACTCAACATAACTCGGGCAGATATGGTTGCTGCGGGATACAGCCCCAGCGTCAGGCTGTTCGAGGCCTCGGCTTGCAACACGCCGATCATTACCGATCCGTGGCCCGGACTTGACACGATATTCAAGCCGCAGGAGGAGATTGTGGTGGCATCGACAGCCGAAGCGGTCGTCGCCGCGCTCTTGATGCCGGAGGAGGGTCGGCGGCGCCTCGGCGCGGCCGGTCGTTCGCGTTGCCTGGCGAGCCATACGGCCAATCATAGGGCGGCGGAACTTGTGGCGGCGATAGAGGCATCGCAGTTCGCGGACCCGGCACGGCTAAGCTATGTAACGGAGCGTTGATATGATGGCACGCAGCAACCGCGGAACCGCTGTCGTCGCCGGCGGTGCAGGATTTGTTGGCTCGCACCTTTGTGACTATCTTATCGCTGAAGGGTACCGCGTCGTCTGCGTCGATAGCCTCTTGACAAGCACGCTCGATAACCTGAACCGCGTCCTGCGGGATGCGCGCTTCAGCTTTATCGAGCACGACGTTATCAAGCCGCTACCTCAGGGATTGGCGGCTGATCTCGTCTTCAATCTTGCCTGCGCGGCCTCGCCCCCTCTCTATCAGCTCGATCCTGTCCACACGATGATGACGAACGTCGTCGGCACGAATAACCTCCTGAGCTTTGCCGCCGAGCAAGGGGCTCGCTTCCTTCAGGCGTCGACAAGCGAGATCTACGGAAATCCTCTGGTTCATCCGCAGCCGGAATCCTACGCGGGCAACGTCAACCCGACGGGTCCGCGCGCGTGCTACGACGAAGGAAAACGCGCCGCTGAAACGCTGTGCTTTGACTATATCCGCCAGGGCGTCGCTGATGTTCGGGTTGCTCGGATTTTTAACACCTACGGTCCGCGCCTGCGCGCCAGCGATGGGCGCGTCGTGTCGAACATGATCTCGCAAGCTTTGGCGGGAGAGCCGCTCACGATCTATGGAGATGGCTCGCAGACGCGGTCATTCTGCTACGTGGATGATCTTATCGATGGCTTCATGAAGCTCATCCGTCACGAGCTGCCCTTGCCGCACGCGGTGAACCTTGGGAACCCAGTAGAACTAAAGATTGCCGATATAGCCTCGGTGATCCGGCGCATGACAGCCTCTGGCTCCGAGATCGTATTCTGTCCCCTACCAGTTGACGATCCTTGCCGCAGGAGACCCGATATCCGGCTCGCGCGCGAGATATTGGGTTGGCAACCGAAGGTCGAACTGGAAGAGGGTCTTCAGAGGACGATCGATTGGTTTGCCGCTGCGATGCATCCATCGGTCGATGAGCACTATTCCATTGGCAAGCATCGCCCGGCTGTTCGGTTTGGGTCAGTGTAGCGCGTAGCCGCACAGCAAGAACGCCTACATCCAACGCATCCGCAGGTTCTCGACAACGAGAAGCGTATCGTCAGTGCGCGACGGCGTCAGTGGCCTCGCTCTGGGGCATCGCTCACAGCCGGTGGCCGGATAGCACGGTTGGGAATTGGTGTAGGGTTCGAGGATCACCGGCGTCGGCAGCAAGCGCCTCATCCCGAACGGCGCCAATTTTTCCGGTGTTGTCGCATCTTGAGATCGCGCGCCAATCAGTCCGTCGCCGTCCCGCTGTCAGCGGTGATATCGGGCAGACCAGGTGTGTTGTCGTGCGATGTCCGGTCAAGAAGATCACGGCACTCGTTCAGCCGATCAACGCTGTCGGCGACGTGGCGCTCGGCGTCGGCAATGCTCGCCTTGGACTTGCGGATGATGTCTTGGTCCTGGTCGAAAAGCTGTTGCTCGGACTCACCAACAGGCTCGCCAGCTCTATCGGTATTCATTGCTCGGTCCTCCGGCCTGCCTACAGAAGGTCTTCGATCCGGATGGGGAGGCGCCGCACGCGCCGTCCCGTCGCATGGAAAACAGCGTTCGCAATCGCCGCATTGACGCCCACGATGCCAATCTCGCCAATACCCTTGATGCCGAGCGGATTAACGGCATCATCCGCTTCCGGCAGCATCATCACCTCGACCTCACCGACATCGGCGTTCACCGCGATCTGATATTCCGCGATGTTGTCGTTCGTATAGCGGGCTGCGCGCGCGTCGATCTCGGTCTTCTCGAGAAGCGCGGATCCAAGTCCCCAGATCATGCCGCCCATGAACTGGCTGCGCGCGGTGAGCGGATTGACGATCGTGCCGGCCGCGAATGCACCAAGCATGCGTGGCACCCTGATCTCACAGGTGCGCCGATGAATTCGCACCTCCACAAAGTGCGCGCCGTAGGAGTAGGCGGTGACGTCCTTGCGCTTCTGACCGCGTAGGATCGGCAACTGCCCCTGGTAAAGCGTGCCGATCGCATCCAGCGGCAGGCCGTCCGGCACATTCTCCGCGTAGGCCTCCAGGGCCCCGGCGCTGATGCGGCCAACGGCGTCTGCCAAGGGCTCCCGCGTGCCGTCCGGTCCAACGAGAAAGCCGTCCCGCAGCGACAGCCGATCCGGGTCGTGGCCGGCGAACGGACCGGCATTGCTCGCTGTCGCGGCGGCGGCGATTTGCGCCGTCAGCGCATCGCAGGCGCGGGTCACGGCGTGGGTGATGCTCGCCGTATGGCTTGATCCGGCGGCGAGCGAAGCGGGCGGCAGTTCCGTATCGCCCATCTCCACGCGCACCTTCTCGAGCGCGAGGCCAAGACGGTCGGCGGCAGTGATCGCGACAACCGTGTAGGCGCCGGTGCCGACATCGTGCCCGGCGAGCTTCACCTGCGCCTCACCATCCGGGCGCAAGATCACGCGCGCGGTGCTGCCGGCGATGTTGGAGGCATAGGCGGCGCTTGCGCAGCCAAGCCCGATCAGCCAGTCGCCATCGCGCATGGAGCCTGGGCGTGGATCGCGGCGCTTCCAGCCGAACTGCGCTGCGCCCGCGTCGAAACACGCCATGAGGTTGCGGCTGGAGAAGGCCAGGCCTGTCACCGGATCGCGCGCCGGCTCGTTCCGCCGCCGCAACTCGATCGGATCGACGCCAAGCGTCACCGCCAGTTCGTCCATCGCGCATTCGAGCGGGAACATGTAGGGCTGCTCGGGCGGCGCGCGCATGAAGCCGGGCGTGCTTCGATCGGCATGCACGATGTTCACGCGCGTCAGAATGTTCGGTGCGGCATACATCCGCGCGGTCGATTCCGTTCCCGAAACGTTATAGTAGCTAGGGCGGGACGTGACCTCCCAGCCTTCGTGGATGAGCGATGTGAGGCGCCCTTCGGCGTCCGCGCCGAGCCGGAGATGGTGGCGGGTCTCGGCGCGGTAGGTCGCGATGGTGAAGCCCTGATCCCTCGTCGCGACCAGCTTCACCGGGCGGCCGAGCCGGCGGGCGGCAATCGCGATCCAGGCGGTGCGGGCCGTCGCGCCACCTTTCGCACCGAAGGCGCCGCCCACGAATTTGGAGACGACGCGCACGCTCTCGGGGTCGATCCCAAGCTGCTGCGCGACATTGCCGCGCAAGCCGTAGACGAACTGGCTCGGCTCCCAGATGGTCAGTTGCCCACCGTTCCACGCGCAGGTCGTCGTGAACAACTCAATCGGATTGTGGTGCTGCGTCGGCGTGTCGTACCAGGCATCGACCGTCACCTCGGCAGTTGCAAAGGCCGCTGCCGCGTCACCGACGGCGAAGTCCTCCTTCTGCTCGTCTTCCCGAGGCTCTTCCTCTGCACCAGGGCTGCCGAACGTCGCGGCCGGCGTCTCCGCTTCGGTCCGCACGTGGACCTTGAAGGCGGCCTCGCGCGCCGCTTCGAAGCTATCGGCGACTACAACGCCGATTATTTGGCCGTCATGCCAGACGCGGTCGCTTTCGAGCGTGGTGGTGGTTTCGCCGCCTGCCATCTGTTTCGGCGGCTTCGCCTCACTCGCGACGTTCTCATGGCTTAAAAAGTCGAGGAACCCCGGCACCGCCCGCGTCTCGCTGAGGTCGAAGCCGACGACGCGGCCGCGGGCAACCGAGCTGGTGATGAGGTAGGCATTGGCAGCATGCGGCACGCTCTCGTCGGAAGGATAGATCGCCCGGCCCGTGACTTTGGCGGCCCCGTCGATCCTCGTCGCGGGCTTGCCGATCAGACTGAAAGGCTGCGGCCGGATAGGCCCCTGGATCGTCATCTCAAAGGTCCATCTCAGCCGCTTCGAGCAGCGCACGCACCAGCGTCCGGCGCCCAAGTTCAGGTTTGAACCCGTTGTCGCCAAGCGTCATCGCCCCGGCGAAGGCGGCTTCCGCGGCAGACGTCGCGAGATGCTCGTCCAGCCGCCGCCCCGCAAGGACGGCTTCGGCCTCATGCGCGCGCCAGGGCTTCGTCGCGACCCCGCCGAGGCCAATGCGCGCCGTCACCACCACTCCGTCTTCCAGGTCGAGCGCGACCGCGGCGGAGGCGAGAGCGAAGTCATAGGAGGCGCGGTCTCTGACCTTCCGGTAGAGCGAACGGCGGGTCCAGCGCCCGGCCGGGACATGAAAGCCGGTGATCAACTCGCCCGGCTGCAGGTTGGTCTCGATATGGGGCGTGTCGCCGGGCAGGCGATGCAGATCCTCGAAAGCGATACGACGCTCGGTGCCCTCCGTGCCGCGCAGCATCACATCCGCGCCCAGCGCCACCAGCGCCACGGCGAAATCGCCTGGGTAGTGGGCGATGCAGTGTTCGCTCGTCCCAAGCACCGCGAGGCGGCGGTTCACGCCTTCCATTGCGGCGCAGCCCGAGCCGGGTGTCCGCTTGTTGCAGGCGGCCCAGCTTGGATCGCGATAGTAGCTGCAGCGGGTCTTCTGCAGCACGTTGCCGCCGAGGCTCGCCATATTGCGAAGCTGAGGGCTGGCGGCCTGCGCGAGCGCATCCCGTATCACCGGGTAGTAGCGGCGGACAGCCGGATGCGCCTCCGCTTCGGCCATGCGGACAAGGGCGCCGAGCGTCAGCCCGTCGCCATCGATGCCGATGGCGCCGTGCGTCTCGGCAAGATCGTTGATATCGACCAGAGTGCCTGCGTCGATCACGTCGAGCTTCATCAGATCGAGTAGAACGGTGCCGCCTGCGAGATACCGGCCGGAGGTCACCGCGGCGAGCCGGCCGGCACCGGCGGCATCGGGGGCACGCTCCAGGCCAAAGGGGCGCATCAGCCAGCCTCCGTCATGCGGAGGTCAGCCTCGGGGTGCATCTCGGCCGCCACCTGGCGGATCGCCTGGACGATATTCGGGTAGGCGGCGCAGCGGCACAAATTGCCGCTCATGTATTCCCGGATCTCGTCCTCGGAGCCGGCATGGCCCTCGTTCACGCAGGCGACGGCACTCATGATCTGTCCGGGCGTGCAGTAGCCGCACTGGAAGGCGTCGTGCTCCACGAATGCTTGCTGCATCGGGTGCAGCGGTTTGCCCTCTGCGGAAAGGCCCTCGATGGTGGTGATCTCTTCACGGACCGTCGCCGCGAGGACAAAGCAGGACAGCACGCGCCGACCGCCGACAAGCACAGTGCAAGCCCCGCATTGGCCCTGATCGCAGCCCTTCTTCGTGCCGGTGAGCCCGAGCGTCTCCCGCAGGGCGTCCAGCAAAACAAGTCTCGGCTCGGCGCTCAGCCGATGGGCTCGGCCGTTGATGGTCAGGACGATGTCCAATGTCACAGCCGAGGCTAGGATTTCTTGGGCGGATGCAGGGCGTCGGGCTTGTGAACCGCCTCGGCGCCGGTCTTGTCGCTTTTGACCAAGTACTGGGGATCGTCCTTCGTCGCTTTAGCCTTGTGGCCTTTGACGCTCGTGGTGGACGTCACCTTCTTCTCGACGGTGCCATGGGTCTCGCCTTGGGCGGTGCTCCAGGCAACCTTGGCCCCCGGCTTCAAATCCTTGCTCATTCGTAATGCCCCTGCTTTTCGCGCTGTCAGTGGACCGCTCGGGGTTAGGTAGAGCGTCGGTTCGCTTGGGCCAGCCAACGGTAGCTACACAAAGCGCTGAGGCATGATACGGATAAGGTCGGCACCGGCGTTCGATCGATCGGCGGGACAGCCGCATCGTGGTCAGGGAGAATCGCGGTGCTGATGTCCGTGAGAGGCCCTTCCTTCGCTTGAGCCAGACCGGCCCGCTGGCTGTAACACCTGGGCATTGGCATCCGCGCCCTTAAACCTCACTTTCATGTGGCAACACGCAAGGACGCCTCATGACAATCACTCTTCAGCAAGCCAACGCCATCATCGCCGGGGCTTTGGACAAGGCTGCCGAACTGAAGCTTAAGCCGCTGAGCGTCGCGGTTCTGGACCAGGGCGGACACCTTATCGCTTTCCAGCGCCAGGATGGCTCGTCCCTGATGCGCTTTCAGATTGCGAACGGCAAAGCCTCGGGCGCCTTGGCGTTGGGGGTGTCATCGCGGAAAATCGCCGAGATGGCCGCCGAGCGCCCCTCTTTCGTGGCGTCCCTGGGCAGCATCGCATCGGCCGGTGTGGTTCCCGTCCCCGGAGGAGTTCTGGTGACTGACGCCTCGGGCGCCGTCATTGGCGCTGTCGGCATCAGCGGCGATGTCTCGGACAACGACGAGGCGTGCGCCCTGGCCGGCATTACCGCATCCGGCCTCTCTGCCAGAACCTGAGGCCGAGCAGACACGCTATCTCGCAGCTGGGTTGAAGGTCGGCGATTTCACCTGACAGTCGAGCTTGGTGCAGGTAGATTTCCGGTCATGGACGCCATCGACCGGAAAATTGTCCGTTTTCTCCAGGCCAATAACCAGCTGTCCAATGCCGAGATCGGCCAAGCCGTCGGCCTCTCGGTGTCGGCGGCGAACGAGCGCGTGCGGCGCCTCAACAGCTCCGGCGTCATTCGCGGCAACCACGCGGTGCTCGACCCGGACCTCGTCGACCTCCCGCTCTGCGCGCTCGTCTTCGTCGACCTCGCACCTCATCCCGACGAGGCGAGGTTCCGCGCCGAGATCGCTGCCCGGCCAGAGGTCCAGGAGGTCCATCAGGTTGCCGGACCCCACTGCTATCTTCTCAAGATCAGGTCCAGCGGCACCCGGGCGCTCCAGCGCTTCCTGATGGAGCACGTCAGTCGCCAGCCCGACGTGCTCAGGACCGAGACGGTCATCGTCCTCGAGACGGTCAAGGAAACGTCCGAACTCGGGCTGCCGGAGCCCGCGACGCCTGGTTCCACGCGGGAAGGACGGTGAGATGGCAAACGTGGTGACCGCTCGTCCTCATGCGCCGGTCGAGGGCGCGCCTGACGCCGGAAACCCGCGTGCGCTCTACGCGCTCACCTTGGCGAGCTTCGGCATCGGCACCGGCGAATTCGTCATCGTGGGTCTCGTCCCGGGTCTCGCCTCGGACCTGCGCGTGTCCGTGCCGACAGCGGGGCTCCTCATCTCGGTCTACGCGCTCAGCGTCGCCTTCGGATCGCCCTTCGTCGCCGCGCTCCTGACCTCCGTCTCGCGCCGGCGGGCCCTCGTGACGCTGATGGTCATGTTCCTCATCGGCGATGTGGCTTGCGCGGTGGCGCCCGACTTCCGGGTGCTGATGGTCGCGCGGGTTGTGACCGCGCTGGCGCATGGCGCCTTTTTCGGCATCGCCTCCATCGTCGCCGCCGAACTGGCGCCTCCCGGGAAGGCGGCGCGGGCGGTCGCCCTTCTGTTCACCGGCATGACGGTCGCGAACGTTGTCGGTGTTCCGCTCGGCACCTGGATCGGTCAGGCAGCCGGTTGGCGGGTCACCTTCGCGCTCGTCGCCGCGCTGGCGGCCGCGTCCCTGGCAGCCATGACGGCCTGGATGCCGCGTCGCCTCGCCGGGGGATCGCATGGCATCCGGCACGAACTCTCCGCATTGCGGCAGCCCCAGATCTGGTTCGCCATGCTCGTCAGCATGCTGTCCTCGGCGGCGCTTTTCACCGTCCTCACCTTCCTGACCCCCTTGCTCGAACATGAGGCAGGGATGACCCCGCATGGGGCGGCGCTGGCACTGTTCCTGTTCGGCGCGGGCCTGACCGTCGGCGGCGTGGTCGGCGGACGCTTCGGCGAGCGCCACGTGTTGCTCGCCATCCGTGTGCTGCTCGTAGCCGACGCGGTCGCTTTGGCCGGCTTCGGTCTCGTTATGCGAAATGCTCCGTTGGCGCTCGCCGCCGTCTTCCTCTGGGGTGTCGCCGCCTTCGCGCTGGTGCCTCCGTTGCAGCACCGGGTCGTCATGGAAGCGAAGGAGGCCCCCAACCTCGCGTCGACGCTGAACCAGTCGGCCTTCAACCTTGGCGATGCGCTCGGGGCGGCCGTGGGTGCGGCGGTGCTCGCGCATCTGTCGGGTTACATGTCGCTGCCGTGGATCGGAGCCGCGATCGTGTGCCTCGCGCTGCTGCCGGCGATGTTAAGTAGAGCGGGCGCGAGGTAGGGAGCCGCAAGCCGGGTCGGCGTTCGCGACCCGGTCGAGGTTCGCGATCAGGCGCTTGAGCAGGTCCACGAGCAGCGCGGCCTCGTCATCCGTGAAGCCGCGCAAAACCTCCCTATTGCCTTGGAGAAGGGTCGCGATGGCATCCGGCAGCCGCGCTTCGGCGACCTTTGTCAGCGTGATGCGGCTGCTGCGCCCGTCGCCAGGGTCAGGCTCGCGCCGGATCAGCCCATCCCGCTCCATCCGGGCGAGCATCTGAGCCATCGGCGGCTGCTCGATCTTGGCAAAACGGGCGAGATCCCGTTGCGTGCTCGCCCGGCCATCCCGGAGTGCGACCAGCACCGGCAGGTGTCCAACGCCAAAGCCGAGCGGCTTGAGCCGAGCCTCGCTGAGGCGGACAAACCCGCGCGCCGCAAGGCTGATCAGGTGCCCAGGGGTCGAAAGCACATCCAGGTCCATCGTCTATCGCTCCTTGCACCGTCCGCCGCCTTGATGCATACGTGCATATATAAATTGGTCGGCTTGGGTGCAACCACGCCTTCTGAACGGAGAGACGCAATGGAAGACGACGCCAAAATCCTCGAACGCCTCTACGCGCGCTTCAATGCGCGAGACATCGAAGGTGTGCTGGCCTCGCTTGCCGATGACGTCATTTGGGCGAACGGCATGGATGGCGGCCACGTTCATGGCCGCGAAGCCGTGCGCGAGTACTGGACGCGCCAGTGGACCATGGTCAGTCCACATGTCGAGCCTGTGGGTTTCAGCCGGACTGCGGATGGAGCGATCATCGCCGAGGTTCGTCAGTCCATCTTCGATCTCGAAGGCAGGCCGCTTCAGGGGCAGACGCACGGGCTGAAGGACAAGACGGTCAGCCACGTGTTCCGCTTCCAGGACGGCAAGGTCGCGCGCTTCGACATCGAGGACGCTGCTTAGAAGCGCGCAACCTACACCGAGAAGTACTTTGCCCGCGCGTTCAGAACCACCAAGGCGCTGGTGGATTGCTCCGGGTGTAGCTGATGCTCGTCGGAGAGCGACACGCCGACACGCTCAGCCTCCAGCAGCTTGAGGATCGGCTCCTGATCCTCGATCCGCGGGCAGGCCGGGTAGCCGAACGAGTAGCGCGAACCGCGATACCCTTGCGCCAGCATCTTCTCCATGTCGCGGTCGTCCTCGCCGGCGAAGCCCAGCTCGGCGCGGATGCGCTTATGCGTGTATTCCGCCATCGCCTCGGCCATCTCCACCGACAGGCCGTGCAGATAGAGGTAATCCTGGTAACGGTTCTCCTCGAACCAGACGCGCGCCAGATCCGACGGCTTCTGCCCGACCGTCACCACCTGCAGCCCGATTACGTCGCGTTCGGCATCGTCCACATCGCGGAAGAAGTCGGCGATGCAGTCACCATCCTCGCGCGGCTGGCGGGGGAGGTGAAGCGGCAAAGCTCCGTCTGCCCGTCCTCGGCGAAGATGAGCAGTTCGTTGCCCTGTCCCGCCGCCTTCCAATAGCCATAGCTCGCCTGCGGCTTGAGGATGTCCTCGGCCTCGCAGAGCGCCAGCATCCGCCGCATGATCGGCCGCAGCTCCTGCTTCGCCCAGCCGAGAAAATCGTCGAGCGTGCGGCCCTGTTTGCGGAAGCCCCACTGGAATTGGTAGAGGCTGCGCTCGTTGAGGAATGGCACGATGGCACGGGGCGGCGCCTCCACCACGCGCGGACCCCAGAAGGGCGGCGTGATGACGGGCTGGTCCGCCGTCATCCGCCGGCGACGCGCCTGCACGGTTGCCACGTCCACCGGCTGGAATGCGCGCACATCCGCCTGACCAAGCGTGCGCGCGGTGTTGCGCGCCTTGCCCGTGCGCTTTGCCTGAACAGCCGCCATGTAATCGTCGAAGCCGTTCCCGGTGACCTTCTCCATCAGCGAAAGCCCGTCGAAGGCATCGCGCGCATAAGCCACGCGCCCGCAGGCGTAGGCG
Organism: Acidisoma sp.; assembly: GCF_965199065.1. NCBI lineage: Bacteria > Pseudomonadati > Pseudomonadota > Alphaproteobacteria > Acetobacterales > Acidocellaceae > Acidisoma > Acidisoma sp. The sequence goes on from NZ_CBDAQN010000001.1 coordinate 450,959, forward strand.
CGCACGCAGTCGTCCTCGACGAAGTTACGCGTCAAAGCGGCACCTCCCAGCAGGATCGGGATTTCGAGCCCCTGCCGGGTCATCTCCTCGAGATTGTCGCGCATGACGACGGTCGATTTCACCAGTAGCCCGGACATGCCGATGGCATGCGCCCGATGCTCGCGCACGGCGGCGATCATGTCGGCGAGCGGCACCTTGATGCCGAGGTTGACGACGCGATAGCCGTTGTTGGTCAGGATGATGTCGACGAGGTTCTTGCCGATGTCATGCACATCGCCCTTCACCGTGGCCAGCACGATGGTGCCTTTCTCCTGGCCCTCGATCTTTTCCATGAAGGGCTCGAGGTAGGCGACGGCGGCCTTCATCGTCTCGGCACTTTGCAGCACGAAGGGCAACTGCATCTTGCCCGCGCCGAACAGCTCGCCCACCACCTTCATGCCGTCGAGCAGAATGCCGTTGATGATGTCGAGCGGGGCGTGGCTCTTCATCGCTTCGGCCAGATCGTCGGCAAGACCCTTGCGGTCGCCATCGACGATGCGGTCCTTGAGGCGGCCCTCGATGGTCGCCGCGCGCACCTTGGCGCCGACATCGGCAAGCTTCCGGTCGGCGAAAATCTCCAGCAGCTTCTGGAGCGGATCGTAGCCCTCGCGGCGGCGGTCGAAGATGAGATCCTCGGCGACCGCCACTTCCTCGGGCGGAATGAGGTGCAGCGGCTTGATCTTGCTGACATGCACGATCGCGCCGGTCATCCCGGCCTTCAAAGCATAATCGAGGAACACGGAGTTCAGCACCGCGCGCGCCGCCGGGTTGAGCCCAAAACTGATGTTGGACAGGCCGAGGACGATCTGGATGTCCGGGAAGGCCTCGCGGATGAGGCGGATGCCGTCGAGCGTCCATTGCCCCAGCTTGCGGTCATCCTCGTTGCCGGTGGCGATGGTGAAGGTGAGGGGATCGATCAACAGATCCGACTGCGGCAACCCATGCTTGTCGCAGGCGAACTCCACCAGGCGGCGCGCGATGCGCAGCTTGTCCTCGGCGGTCTTGGCCATGCCGGCTTCGTCGATGGTCAGCGCGACCATGGCGGCGCCGAACTTCTTCGCCAGGATCATGCGATCCTCGGCCGGCTGCTCGCCATCCTCAAAATTGATCGAGTTGATGATCGGCTTGCCGCCGTGCAGCTTGAGCGCCGCCTCGAGCACGATGCGCTCGGTGCTGTCGATGACGAGCGGAGAATTCACGCTGCTGGTGAAGCGGCGGATGACCTCGTTCATCTCGGAGACCTCGTCACGCCCCACGAAGGCCGTGCAGATGTCGAGCGCGTTGGAGCCCTCGGCGATCTGCTCGCGGCCCATGCCGACGCAACCGTCCCAGTCCTGCGCCTCCTGCAGCTGGCGCCACTTCTTCGAGCCGTTGGCATTGCAACGCTCGCCGATGGAGAAGTAGCTGTTCTCCTGCCGCAGCGCCGTCTGGCCGTAGAGGCCGGCGACCGAGGGGATCCAGACCGGCTTGCGGGCAACCGGCGCTGGGCGCAGGCGCGCACCGCCGCGCCGCCGCAGCATGGCGTCGAGCGCCGCGATGTGCGGGGTGGAGGTGCCGCAGCAACCGCCGATGAGGTTGAGACCGTCCTCGGTCACGTAGCGCTCGACCCAGCTCGCCATCGCCTCGGCGCCGAGCGGGTAGTGCGTCTGGCCATCGACGAGTTCGGGCAGACCGGCATTCGGCTGGACCGAGATGAGGCCGCGCCAGTTGGTGGCGAGCCAGCGGATATGCTCCGCCATCTCCTGCGGCCCGGTGGCGCAGTTGAGGCCCATCAGCGGCACGTCGAGCGCATCGATCACCGTCGCGGCGGCGGCGATGTCGGGGCCGACGAGCAGCGTGCCGGTCGTCTCCACCGTGACCTGCACGAAGATCGGCGTATCCGTGCCCGCCTCGCGCCGCGCGAGCTTGGCGCCATTCACCGCCGCCTTGATCTGCAGGGTGTCCTGGCATGTCTCGATGAGAATGGCGTCGACGCCGCCGGCGATGAGGCCACGGCTTTGTTCGGCCAACGCAGCTTCCAGAGGGTCATAGGCGATGTTGCCGAGGCTCGGCAGTTTCGTGCCCGGCCCGATGCTGCCGACGACGTAGCGGTGGCGGCCATCCGAGAAGCTGTCGGCGGCCTCGCGCGCCAGTTCGGCGGCAACGCGGTTGATTTCGATGGTGCGGTCGCCGAGGTCGAACTCGGCGAGCGTGATCGGGCTGCCGCCGAAGGTGTTGGTCTCGACCATGTCGGCGCCGGCCTCGAAGTAGCCGCGATGGATTTCGCGCACCATGTCGGGCCGCGAGAGATTGAGCACCTCGGTGCAGTTCTCGCGGTTCCAGAAGTCGGCTTCGATGTCGAGCGTGAGCGCCTGGACGCGGCTGCCCATGCCGCCGTCGCAGAGCAGAACCTGGTCACGCAGAGCGTCGAGAAGATGCGGGCGGCGGCTCATGAATGGGCCTCTTGCAGATCGTGTGTGGGGGCAGGGTTTTCTTGCGGGGAGCGGTAGACGGAGCCGCTCCATATCTGGGTCGTGAGTGGACCTGGAATAGTGACCGTGCCGTGAACGGAAAGACCGACGGTCTGCAGCATCGTCCGCATCCGCGTTTCCTGGAAGCCGCGATGGCGGTGGGCCAGCGTTTCGGAGAGCGCGTGGGGCGCGTGGGCGGCGAGTTCGACGACGATGATCTTGGCGCCCGAGCGGGTGACGCGAGCGGCTTCGCGCAGCACCGCCTCCGGGTCCTCGGCGTGGTGTAGCACCATCTGCAGCACGGTGCGGTCGAAGCCGTGGCCATCGCCGCCATCGGGCAGGGGAAGGCGATACATGTCCGCTTGCCGCACGGTGCACTGGGCGAGACCGGCTTGTCCCAGACGTGAGCGGGCGAGGGCCAGCATCTGCGGGCTGGCGTCGATGCCGAGGCCCATCTCCGCCCGCGGTCCGAGCAGTTCGAGCACGCGGCCCGTGCCCGTGCCGATGTCGAGCACGCGGCCGAGCGCACCCTGCCCGGCGACGCTCATCAGCGCGGCCTCCACCTCGGCGGTCGGCAGGCCAAGCGCGGTCATCTCATCCCAGTCCGCGCCCTTCTGGCGGAAGGTGTCGGAGGCGACGCGGGCGCGTTCGGAGAGCGCCTGGGCGGCGAGGCGACGGTCTGCATCCAGCACCGGGTCGCGCTCCGGCAGCCGGTCGAGCAGGGACCGCACAAGGTGGCCGCGCGGGTCGCTCGCCTCGGGCAGGGCGAACCAGCAGAACACGCCCTCCTGCTGACGTCGGAGCAGGCCAGCCTCGACGAGCAGGCGCAAGTGGCGCGAAAGGCGCGGCTGCGACTGGCCAAGGATCGCCACCAGCTCGCTGACGTTGAAGGCGCCGCGGGCCGCGAGGGCCAGAATGCGCAGCCGGGTCGGCTCGGCGGCGGCCCGGAGAGCCAGGAGAAGATCGTCCATGGCTTGAAATGACATAAAGATATGTTTATGTCTAGTGCATGAGCAGGATCGACGCGCGCATTCCGGTTTTCTTCTCGACGCAGACGGACGAGGCTGAGGGCGTTGCCTGGCTGGTGGAGGACCCGGCGGTCGCCGCCTGGGACAGTAGGGACGGAGGTCATGTTCCCGGTTGCGCCTGTTGTGTGTACGGAGCCCGGTCGCCGAGGCTTTGGGCAGGTTGTTCCGCGCGCGAGCGATCGGCGAGGTGCCCTTCTTCACGCGCTTGGGTGTGGTGCCCGCGAGCGCGGGCGGGGAAGCTTCGGTTCGGCAGGCGCTAGAGACGGACGGGCTCGCCTCGGCGTGCTACCGGGTTCAGAACGTCAGCTGAACTTTCATCGCGGTCCGGCGATCGTTGGCCGCCGCGAACGCCGCCATTGCCTCCTCCATCGGAAAGGTGCCGGTCAGCAGCGGGGTAAGGTCGATCCGGCCCGTGTCGATCAAACGCACCGCCAGCGCGAACTCCTCGTGGAACCGGAACGAACCGACGATCGACAACTCCTTCGCCACCACCATGTTCTGCGGCAGCGACACGTCGCCGCCTAACCCGAGCTGCACGATGGTGCCGCGCGGCCGCACGGCCTCCATGCCGCTGCGGAGAGCACGCTCGTTCCCCGAGCACTCCACCATCACGCCGATCTGGCCCTTGTCCGCGCCGTACTCGGCGAGCGCATTGGGCTCGGCCGCCGTATTGACCGCGCGATCCGCGCCCAGCCGACGCGCCACCGCCAAAGGCTCGTCGACGATGTCGGTGACGATGATTTCGGCCGCGCCATGGAACCGCGCCGCCGCCACCACCAGAGCGCCGATCGGGCCGCAGCCCGTCACCAGCACCCGCTCGCCAAGCAGGGAACCTGCGCGCCCAAGGGCATGAAGCACCACGGCGAAAGGCTCGGCGAGGGCGAGCTCCGTCACCGGCGCGCGGGTCGCGACCTCGCACTGGGTCGCGTCACACACCAGCATGTCGCGAAAGCCGCCCTGAATGTGCGGCATCGGCATCGCGCTGCCGTAGAAGCGCATGTTGAGGCACTGGTTGGGCAAGCCCCGCAGGCAGAAGCGGCAGTGCCGGCATGGGCGGCTCGGGTTCACCGCCACCCGGTCGCCCGCCTTCACCCCAGTCACATCGGGCGCCACCTCCGCGATTGTGCCGGCAATCTCGTGGCCGAGGATCATCGGCTCCCGCAGCCGCACGGTGCCGAAACCGCCGTGGTTGAAGTAGTGCAGATCAGAGCCGCAGATGCCCCCCGCCTGGATGCGGACGGCGACCTGCCCGGGGCCGAGCGCCTCGACCGCGCGCTCCTCTATGCGGAGGTCGCCGGGCGCGTGGATGACGACGCTGCGCACCGGTCAAGCCACCGGTGTCAGCAGCGGCTTGCCGGCAAAATGAGCGGTAAGATTGTCCCGCATCAACTGGCCCATAGCGCGGCGCGTCTCCACCGTGGCGCTGCCGCCGTGCGGGAAAAGCACGACGTTCGGCAAGGCCTTGAAGCGCTCGTCGATGTTGGGCTCGTTGAGGAAGACGTCCAGCGCCGCCCCGGCAATCGATTGGGCCGCCAGCGCGTCGAGCAGCGCGGGCTCATCCACCGTGGTGCCGCGCGAGACGTTCACGAGGTAGCCCTGCGGCCCGAGCGCCTGCAGCACCGTGGCATCGATGATGGCCCGGGTACCGGCGCCACCGGCGACCGTGACGATAAGCACGTCAGACCACTGCGCGAGGTCCCCGATCGTCTCGAACGCCTTGTAGGTCGAGCCAGGCTGTGGCGTGCGGTTGAAGTAGCCGATGGTGCAGTCGAAGGCGGCAGCCCGGCGGGCGATGGCCGCGCCTATTCGCCCGAGCCCGACCACGCCGAGCTTGCACCCATGGAAGCGGCGGCCGAGCGGCATGTTGCCTGCGGCCCAGGCACCCCCGCGGACATGCGCGTCCCCACGGGGAATTTCACGCATGACGGATAGCGCCAACGCGATTGCGATGTCGGCGACATCGCCTGTCAGCACGTCGGGCGTGTTGGTGACGCGGATGCCCCTCTGGCGAGCCGCATCCAGATCGATCCCGTCGACGCCGACGCCGTAGTTGGCGATGATCTCGAGCGCGGGAAGCGCGTCCATGAAGGCCGCATCCGCACCGAGGTGGCCAGGCGCGGCGACGGCCCGTACGGTGCGAGCCTTGGCCAGAAGCGCCGCACGGTCCGGCGCGTCACGCGAGGTGAGCAGGCGGTATTGCCCGGCCAGCGGTTCCATGTCCCAGTCCGGCAGGCTGCTGAGGACCAGCAACTCCGGTCGCGCGTCACCTGTCGCCTCGCTTTGACCCGCCATCTTTGCCGTCCCCCCTCATTGCCGTTGTCGGCCTTGATATCGCTACCAACAATAGGCGCCGGAGCAATGCGCTCGCAAGCGGCGGCGGCACGTCAGCCGTGGGGAGAGGACAGGCCCGCCAGGAGCGGCACATACTCGGCGAGCCTCCGCGACACGAACTCCGTGAAAAGCCGCACCCGCTTCGTCTTGCGCGTCTCGCCCTGGGTGAGGAGCCAGAGCGTTCCATGCATACGCAGCGGGCTACCAGGCACCCGCACCAGCAACGGCTCGGCGTCCCCGACGAAGCACGGCAGCGTCGTCATCCCCACGCCCTGGCGCACGGCGGCGATTTGCGCGGCCCCATCGGTGATCCTGAAGGGAACCTCCGTGGCGGACACACTCGTTTCCCGCGCCCAGTCCGGAACGCCTTGGATATGCCTCACGATCCAGCGGATGGGACCGGAGGCTCCGGCGCGCCAGCTCGCCAGCAGATCACGGGACATATAGACCGAGCCGAACAGCTCCGGCCCTTTCGTGCCGTAGAGATTGAGCGGCAGGGTGTCGCGGTCGTAGACGACGCGGATCGCCACGTCGGCCTGCCGGTTGGTCAGATTGACCGGCTCGTCGGACGACAGGATCTCCAATTCGATCTCAGGATGAAGCCGCGCGAACTCGGCAAAATCGGGCATCAGCAGGTGGGTGGCCAGAGGCGGCGCCAGCGTTACCCGCAGCAGCCCCCGTAAGCTCTGGTCGCGCCCGAAGACGCTGGTCTCCAATCGGTTCGACGACATTTCCATCTGCTCGGCGAACGCAAGAACCTCCTCTCCGGCATCGGTCAGGCGATACCCGGCCGGGAGCTTCTCGAACATGTGCGTGCCGAGGCGTTCCTCCAGCTGTGCCACGCGTCGCAGCACGGTGGAGTGGTTGACCCTAAGGCGCTCGGCAGCGGCGCGCACCGACCCCCCGCGAGCGACCGCCAGAAAATAACGAACATCGTCCCAATCGATCATGCTGGAACCCTGCACCACGAGGATGCGCTTTCAAAGGCGCGTGCCCGACATTGGCGGCGGTTCGGAAACGCACCACCGATGACGGATTTTGCGGACTGACCGGGCAGACCGCCGCGATCTAACTCATGCACCGGATCCCGGCATCCAAAGCCACCCGGGGCATCGGCAATATTCGAAGGACTTCCACCATGACTTACGCAATCATCGGGTTCGGTAAAGTCGGCGAGGCCATCGCAAGAGCCTTCGCCCGAAAAAACATCGACGTGGCGATCGCGAGCCGCCGGCCGCCGGAAGACCACGCGCCGCTCGCGAGGGCCATCGGGCCGACGATCACGCCGAGAACCTTGCCGGACGCGCTCAGCGCCGAGATCATCATCCTGGCTGTTCCTTTTGGGACGCACAAAGAAGTCGCGACGGCCATCGAGAGCTGGAAGGGCAAGATCGTGATCGACGCCACGAACGCGTATGGCGTGCCCTTGGAAGAGCTTGGGAACCTTCCGTCCTCCGTCGCCCTGTCCCGGGCGTTCCCGGGCGCCGCATTGGTGAAGGCGTTCAACCATCTCCCAGCGGCAACCTTGGCCGCGGACCCGGCCGTGCATGGCGGACGACGCGTCGTGTTCCTCTCGAGCGACGACGAAGACGCGACCGCACGGGTGGCGGCGTTGGCCGAGCAACTCGGCTTCGCGCCAGTCGGGCTGGGCAAGCTCGCGGAAGGCGGTCTGCTCGTTCAGGCAAGGGGAAACAGCTGGGCTCCCCTGATCTTTCAGGATCTCGTCAAGTTCAAGTAGGAGCGAGCGGCCGAGCTTCGTTCAGGTCCACAGGACCCAACTCGGAACCCCGTCGATCAGGGCGCCGCAGCCGTGTATCTGGGAGGCGGAGATGCCGACGAAGGTGACCTGCTCCGTGTTTCCGGTGCCGGGCAGGATGGTGACGGTGGCACCCGTATCGGAGGCCAATCCGCCATTCGCCTGCACCGACAACTTCGAAACCCCGGGGATGTAGCCGAACATGATGTCCTCGTCCGCGCCGTGGAAGTTCTGCAGGAAGTCCCAGGTGTTCCCGGGAACATAACCGTTCTGGACGAAGGTCGTGTTCCCGTTGCCGCCGTCGGTTTCGATGTTCGCGGCTGTCCCGGCGTCAAGGACGCTGGTGCCTGTCGCTGAGCTGGTGAGAAGGTCGTCGCCGGAGCCGGAGGCGATCAACGGGTTTTTCGCATCGACGGCGGAGATCTGGACGTTGTCGGATCCGTTGTAGGAGAAGGCGTCGGTGTGGGACAGAAAGCTCAAGGCACCTGTATAGCTGTCGCCTGTCACCTTCGTCGTGGCGTCACCGAGCGTCGTGTCGGCTAAACTGAACAGCGTCGGAGGGACAGCAACCGCTCGCGCTGTCTCGAACGTTGCCGGATCCTCGTACGCGACTGTCTGCGCGGCGTCGGTCTGCACCTGGATATCCGAAACCTGAAGGCCGGCGCTGACGTGGCCCTGGTTCGGATCGCTGACTGTTCCGTTCTCGGTTTCTAGGCCGATGTACATCGAATCGAGGTTCCAAAGTCCGAGGTTTTCAGCCTGCCCCGGCAGCTTGGGGTCGTTCGCGATCATGTCGTCGAGGTAGTCGTTCAGGTTGTAGGACAAAGCGGTAGGGCCGCCGGACGCCGGCTGGAACGGCAGGAACTGGTCGTTCGGCAGCGTGTAGGTGTAGGTAATGCTGTTGCCGCTCTGCACCTCGTAGCGCGAGTAGGCTGTGCCGGAATTCGAAAGTTCGACCTGCATGAATGCGGTCGTCGTCGGCAACGCAGCATCGTAGAGTGGGTTGTCCGGCGCGTTGAAGGTCAGGATGAAGCCCGTGAACACCTGGGCGAGGTCCACGCTTGGACCGCTGACGCTGGCGACATTCAGTTTGGCGTCGAGGCTGTAAGTCACAGGGTGGTTGAAGGTCACCAGCGACGGGCTATCGAGATTGCTCGACAGGAAGAGGTTGGCTCCGCCGCCATTCAATATCCCGTCGGATTCCTCGAGGTCATAGACGTAGGGTGCGCCTGCGCCGGCACTTCCGGTTGCGTGGTAGACGCTGAGCGAGGTCAGACCGTCGGCGGCCTGCCACGTATACAGCGGAACCCCATAAAGCGGGTCGGCGAAGTTTGCATCGTTCGTGGTCATGGCCGTGGGGTTCAGGTAATCGGTCTTGTCCCACTCGATGACGGTCCATCCCGATTCGGGGCCGGACACGTTAGGCAATGATGCGTCCATCACCGCCGCTCCGTCGACCACCTCCCCGTTGTTGAAAGCCATGTCCGGGCTCTCTGTACTCGGATCGACAACAACATCGGTATACGCCATGCCCGCCCCCAACCTTCGGTCAGAGCGCGCCCTTCCGCCAACATAAGACGAAACGAGGATCTGACCCTGGGCTGGCGTTAAGTCCGGAACGTTCGGGCGGTAATCATCCTCAAAGCCTTAGACCTGAATTCGAATCAGGAACAATTTTGAATTAGGCCGCTTCTTCACCTGTCCTGAACGAGGGACCCCTGCGTTGATTTTCTACGACGAGCGGAACCCGGCCTTGAGCTTCTGGCGCTGCCGTGACAACCAACGGCGTAGATGATGCATCGCGGCCGCGCAGCAAAGATTTCGGATAGACATCATTTCAGGAGGGGCTGCAAAAGGCGATCCTCCACCGCTTCCTCCGAACGAAATAAGGAGGTAGTCATCCAGCACTTCAGGCTGAGAATGGAGAAGACGCGGCAACAAGCTGTCACCACGCGCAGGATGCCGGGACGGTGAGCTTGTCAGCATTGTGGCTGATTGCGGCGGTCAGGTCAGGGTCAACCCTGGGTCCGTCTGCTAATACCCGGTCGCCCCATGGCCGATCCCGTTTTGAGACGACGGAGCCTTCGCATCATCCAATGAGCTGCGACGGCCAGTCGTGCGGCTAGTTCGCGCGACGGCTCAGTTCGCTGCGAACGAGCGGCGCCACCCTGGTGCCGAACAACTCGATCGCGCGCATCACCTGGGCATGCGGCATCGGCCCCACGCTAAGCTGGAGCAGAAAACGCTGGTGGCGGAAGATCGTATGCTGAAAAAGGATCTTCTCGGCGACCGCCTCCGGGCTGCCGACTACGAGAGCACCGCGCGGGCCGATCTGCTGCTCGTATTGCGCGCGGGTCATCGGCGGCCAGCCGCGCTCCTGTCCAAGACGGTTCATCACGCCGGTGAGCGGGCCGTGAAACAGCGCCGCCGCCGCCTCCGTAGTGTCGGCAACGAAACCATGGCTGTTGATGCCGATTTGGAGTTTCGCCGCGTCGTGGCCGGCGCGGATCGCCTGGTCCCGGTAGTAGTCGAGCAAGGGCGCGAAGCGGACGGGCTCGCCGCCGATGATCGCGACCGCCATCGGCAGGCCGAGCCTCGCCGCCCGCGCCGCCGAGGCCGCCGTGCCGCCGACTGCGACCCAGATCGGCAGGCGGTCCTGGAAGGGGCGCGGATACACGGGTTGGTCGGCGAGGGCCGGACGATGCTTCCCTGACCACGTGACGCGCTCCTGGTCCCGGAGCTTGACCAAAAGCTCCAGCTTCTCGGTGAACAGGGATTCGTAGTCATCGAGGTCGTAGCCGAAGAGCGGGAAGGATTCGATGAAGGAGCCACGTCCGGCCATGATCTCCGCCCGGCCGCTGGAAAGCTGGTCGAGCGTCGCGAAGGTCTGGAACACGCGGACCGGATCGTCCGAACTCAGCACGGTGACGGAGCTGGTCAGGATGATGCGCTTGGTGCGGGCGATGGCCGCGGCCAGCACGACGGCGGGGGCGGAGATAGCGTAGTCGGGCCGGTGATGCTCGCCGAGGCCGAAGACGTCGAGCCCGACCTGGTCGGCGAGTTCGATCTCCTCGACCTGGTCGCGCAGCCGCTGGCCGGCCTCGAGGGCGCGGCCGGTGTCGGCATCCACGCGGGTCTCGCCGAAGGTGTAGATGCCGAGTTGCACGAGGTCGTTCTTTCAGTCTGGCCGCTTTAGTCCGCGCTGCGATACCACGAAACTCTCCCGCGTCATGAAGGCGATGAGGTCGGTCACGTCCCGCTGGAGCCGCGCAAAACCGGCATGCGGCTCGATCCGCCGCTCGTCCATATAGAGACCCCGCGCGATCTCGATCTGCAGCGCATGCACGCCGTTCCGCGGGCGGCCGTACTGGCGGGTCACGTAGCCGCCGGCATAAGGGTCGTTCCGCCGCACGCTGTAGCCGAGGCGGCGCAGGCAGTCCTCCGTGCGCTCGACCAGATAGGCGCCACACGCCGTGCCATGCGCATCCCCCAGGACGAAATCCGGCGAAGAGGTTCCCGTGCCCGATGGCATCGAATGGCAGTCGATCAGCAGGCAGACCCCGAACTGCGCCACCGTCTGCTCGATCAACCCACCCAGGGCGGCATGGTAGGGCTCCCAGCAGCGGCGGATGCGGTCCTCGGCTTCGGCGAAACGAAGCTTGCGGGCATAGATCGCCTCGCCCGAAGCGACGACGCGGGGAATAGTGCCGAGGCCTGCCCCGATGCGGGGACTGCGGGTGTTGACCCAGGGCGGCAACGCGTCCTCGAACATCGACGGGTCGAGTTCCCAGGGTTCGCGATTGGCGTCGCAGTAGGCGCGGGGAAAGGCGGCCTTGAGCAGGGGCGCGCCGTATTGTGGCGCGGCCGCGAACAGCCGGTCGACCGAGAAGTCCTCGCTGCGCCTGAGCGCCGGGGGTTCGAGCCGGGTGGCCGCCAGAAAATCCGCCGAATAGTCGGCGCCCGAATGGGCTGAGGAGAACACCACCGGCGAGGTTTGCACCTCGGGGAGCATCAGGTTCAGCGGTGGCGCGACCTCGGCATAATCCATGGGACCATTGAAGCGCCGCGCAGCCCCGCTGTCATCCACCAATCGGGGCGGATCGCGCCGCCACCGCGCAGGCGATCGCGGATGCCACCCTCACATTGTTCCGCACGAGCGCGATATTGGCGGTGAGGCTCGCGCCGTCGCTGAGCGTGAGCAGCCGGGAGAGCAGGAACGGAGTGACTGCTTTACCCTCGATCCGCTGCAGCCGGGCCTCCTCGAGCGCCTGATCGACCAATACCGCCATCGTCTCGTAGGGGATCTCGTCGGCCTCGGGGATGGGGTTGGCGACGAGCACGCCGCCGCCAAGGCCGAGCGCGCCGCGCGCCGCCATCAAAGCCGCGACATCCTCGGCACGGTTGGCCCGCAGAGGCAGGCGCCACGGGCTGCGGCTGCTCCAGAAGGCGGGGAGATGGTCCGTGTTGAACCCGACCACCGGCACGCCTCGCGTCTCCAGATATTCGAGCGTCCGCGGCAGATCGAGTATTGCCTTGGCCCCGGCGCAGACGACCGTGACCGGGGAGAGCGCCAGTTCCTCGAGGTCGGCCGAGATGTCGAGGCTCGCCTCTCCACCGCGATGGACGCCGCCGATGCCACCCGTTGCGAAGACCTTGATGCCGGCGAGAGCCGCGCAGATCATGGTGCCGGCGACGGTGGTGCCGCCGGTGCGGCCTGTGGCGACCGCGAAGGCGAGGTCGGCGCGGCTGAGCTTCAGCGGATGCGAGGCATCGGCGAGGGCCTCAAGCTGGTCAGGCGTCATACCGACCAGGATGTCGCCGTCGAGGACCGCGATAGTTGCCGGCACAACACCGTAGGCCCTGCAATCGGCCTCGACCTGCCGCGCCATCGCCAAATTCTGGGGATACGGCATGCCGTGCGTGATGATAGTCGATTCAAGCGCGACAACCGGCTTGTGGATCTCTAACGCTTCCGCCACATCATCCGAAAGAGTTATGGGAGCAATAGAGGACATGTTATGTGCGGCCGGGGTTGACGGTTTTCGGCAGTCTGGGCGAATGGCCGGGCATGCGTTACAGCACCATGACGAGCGACGGTAGGGACGCAGGAGAGCGGGACGAGGTTGGCGGCGGAAGCCGCGAGGACGCATCTGTAGGACAGATGCACCGTAAGACAAAGACTAACTGACAAGCGCGGCTGGCCGCGCGCAGCGGAAATGGGATCATGAAGGCGCTGAATGCTATCCGGATGGGTGGGGTCGACATTCTTCCCATCGTTGAAGGCGGGAAGGGCGTGGCGGTGACGGATGGCGTGACCTGCGGGAACTGGGCGGCCTCCGGCGGGGTCGGCACGTTCAGCGCAGTCAATGCTGACAGCTACGACGCCGAAGGACGCCCGATCCCCCAGGTCTACCACGGTCGCACGCGCCGGGACCGGCACGAGGAGTTGGTCGACTTCGCGATCAAAGGCGGCATCGCCCAGGCGCAGCAGGCGCACGAGATCAACGGCGGCCAAGGCCGCATCCACGCCAACATCCTGTGGGAGATGGGCGGGGCGGAGCGCGTCATCACCGGCGTGCTGGAAGGCGCCCGCGGGCTCATCAACGGGCTGACCTGCGGAGCGGGCATGCCCTACCGCCTCTCCGACATCGCCATGAAGTTCGGCGTTCACTACTACCCCATCGTCTCGTCGGCGCGGGCCTTCAGTGCGTTGTGGAAGCGCGCGTACCACAAGGCCTCCAATCTGCTCGGCGGCGTGGTCTATGAGGATCCCTGGCTCGCCGGCGGCCATAACGGCCTCTCCAACGGTGAGGACCCGGCCCGCCCGGAAGATCCGTTTCCCCGCGTCCTGGCGCTCCGCAAGCAGATGCGAGCCTTTGGCCTGGACGACACGCCCATCATCATGGCGGGCGGCGTCTGGTGGCTGGAGGAATGGGAGGACTGGATCGACAACCCGGAACTCGGGCCGATCGCCTTTCAGTTCGGGACTAGGCCCCTCCTGACGCAGGAGAGTCCGATCGGCAACAGCTGGAAGCAGAAGCTGCTGACGCTCAAGCGGGGCGACGTGTTCCTCAACCGCTTCAGCCCAACCGGTTTCTACTCGAGCGCCGTGAACAACGGGTTCATCCAGGAGTTGCGGGGCCGCAGCGAGCGGCAGGTCGCCTACACCACCGAAGTGGTCGGCGAGCATACGGCGGAGTTCGGCGTCGGGCCGCGCAAGCGGATCGTCTACCTGACCAAGCCCGACCTGATGCGCGTGCGGCAGTGGCTGGCCCAAGGGTTCACCGAGGCGCTGCGAACCCCGGACACCACGCTCATCTTCGTGACGCCGGAGAAGGCGGGGCAGATCTATCAGGATCAGGTCGACTGCATGGGCTGCCTCAGCCAGTGCCGCTTCTCGAACTGGAGCCAGGAAGCGCCCGATTACTCCAATGGCAAGAAGGCTGATCCGCGCAGCTTCTGCATCCAGAAGACGCTGCAGACGATCGGGCATGAGGCGGAGGGAGAGACCTCGGCCGAAGACAACCTCATGTTCAGCGGGCATAACGGCTTCCGCTTCGCGCTCGACCCCTTCTACTCGAACGGGTTCATCCCGACCGTGAAGCAGCTGTTCGAGCGGATCACGACGGGACGCTGAGGCGGCACGTCGCGCGGAGATCACCCGGGGTCACGACGGAAGTTCCTTGAGTAGGCAGGCTGTCCGGGGCAAAGTGCCTCGTACATGCCCAGCCAAGACCGTCATGCCTGACCTCAGCCGCGAAAGTCTGGTCCTGCCGGGAGGCGTGGCGGACGTTATCTGGCGCCGCAGCGACCGCGCGCGGCGCATCAGTCTCCGCATCGACGCCCGCACGGGAGCTGTGGTGATCACGCTGCCACCGCGCTCCTCCAGGCGTGCCGGCATGGCGCTTCTCATGGAAAATGGCGGGTGGGTGTCGCGCCGGCTGGCGGCCTTGCCCCTCGGCGTCACCTTCTCCGACGGCGCCAGCGTGCCGATCGACGGGGTGCCGCACGCCATCCGCCACCAGCCCGGAGGCCGCGGCGGCGCCTGGATCGAGAGCGGCGCCATCGTCGTATCGGGCGAGGAGGGTTTCGTCCGTCGCCGGGTCACGGACTGCCTGAAGAACGAGGCGCGGCGACGCTTGACGGCCTATGCCTGGGCCAAGGCGGCCGAGGCCGGGCTCAAGCCGCGCCGCATCATGATCAAGGACACGCGGAGCCGCTGGGGCAGCTGTGCTCCCGATGGCACGCTGTCCTTCAGCTGGCGCCTGATCATGGCGCCGGCCCATGTGCAGATTTACGTCGCGGCGCATGAGGCGGCGCATTTGCGGCACCTCAATCACGGCGCGGCCTTCTGGGCTCTCGTCGAGACGCTGTGCCCGGCGTGGCGGAAAGCGTCCGACTGGCTGCGGGATGATGGCCCACGCTTGCTGCGCATCGGCTAAAGCGCCCCCTCAGGGAGGGGACGGCACGAAATACCTCGGCATCTCCGGCAGCGGAATGACCGAAATGACCTTGAGCTGTGTCAACGCGCGGGCGAGCGAGCGCTCCAGATGCGTCTTCAGGGCCGCCGCCGCCGCCGCCGTCGCGCCCTGCAGAAGCGCCTCGAAAACCAGCGCATGCTCCGTGATCGACCCTGACTCTATTCCCCATTCCAGGTAGCGCGTCAGCATATGGCTGGCCGTGAGGCTCGCCTGCGTGCGCTGGATGAGGTCGGCGAGGTAGCGGTTGCCGATGTTCTGCACGCAATCGACATGCAGGTCGTGGTCGATCTGCTCCATGAGCGCCGGCTCGACGCGAGGCAACTGGGTGCGCGCGACTTCGACACGCTCCAGCATGCGTAGCAGGGCCGACCGGTCGAGTGCCGCGGCGGCGCGATGAAGTGCCGCCGGCTCCAGGATGATCCGCGCCTCGTACATGTCCCTGAGGCCGCCATCGGTGAGCGGACCGACCAGCCAATGCGACCGCTCATCCTTGGAGATGAGCCCACGCTCATGGATGCGCCCGAGCACATCCCGCACGACGGTGCGGCTGACGTTGAAATGCACGGCCATCAGTGTCTCGCTGAGGCGGAAGCGGCCGAAGGGTGCTGCGGCCTCAATCGCGCGCTGGGTTTCGCCGGCGATGCGGGTCCAGCTGCCGCGCGCGATCTCCTCCGTGCGCTCGTGCGTCAAATTCACGTCGAGCCCGGCGAGCGTGGGGTTGGCGCGGACCGGCACGAGCGGGGCACCGGGGGTCGCCGGCACGACGTAGCCCCGCCCCTCGAAGCGCTGGATCTGGCCTTCCTCATGGAGCCGTCGCAGAGCCATCTGGACCGGAGCGCGGCTGACGCGGAAGGCCTCGGCAATGGTGCTTTCCAGCAGCACAAGCCCCGGTGTCAAACGATGTTCCAGCAGATGCTGCTCAAGCACCTGATGGACCTTTTCATGCAGCCTGCCGCTCAGGAACAGCCTCCGTCATCAGCCTGACCAGGCTTGTCGCCATGAGTTGACGCCCGATTGAGCAGTTGAACCTCTGCACACTGCCGGGGTGAGTATAAGTCGAGCAGTGTGCACGGAAACGAACGTCGAGCAAGCCGAATGCTTTGTTGTGTGCAAAATTCATCCATGTTACGCCGCTGGCAAGGCGTGATGAAGCGCCGGGCCTCTTGGGACAGCAATGCTCGAAATCCGTTCAATCACGAAACGCCATGGCGCCCAGACGGCACTCGACGGGATTTCCCTGACGGTCGCCGAGGGCGCCTACCTGTCACTGCTCGGCCCCAGCGGTTCCGGCAAATCGACACTGCTCCGCGTGATCGCAGGCTTCGACACGCCGGATGAGGGGCAGGTGACGCTCGATGGAAGACCCCTCACCGGAATACCGGCGCATGAGCGCGGCATCGGCTTCGTATCCCAAGGCTTTGCCTTGTTTCCGCATCTCTCCGTGTTTGACAATGTTGCCTTCGGGCTGCGCTATCATATGCGCAAGCCAGTACGCGATGGTTCGGAAGTTCGCCGCCGGGTTCTGGAAACGTTGGAGATGGTAGGCCTCGCGCCCTATGCGCAACGCCAGATCCAGCAACTCTCCGGGGGCCAGAAGCAGCGCGTCGCGCTTGCCCGCACGCTCGTTGTAAAGCCACGGCTCTGCCTGCTCGATGAACCGCTCGGCGCGCTCGACGCCAACCTCCGGCAGCGCATGACGTTGGAACTGCGGCGCATTCACTCGGCTCTCGGCATCACCTTCTTCCATGTCACCGGCAATGAGATGGAGGCGCTGGCGATGGGGGACCGCGTCGTCGTGCTTGATGCGGGCCGCATCCTCCAGACCGACACGCCCGATGTCGTCTACAACAAGCCGAATTCAACGGCGGTTGTGCGGTTCCTCAACCGGTACAATCTGTTTGCTGGCCGCAACGACGGCCGCGGCGGAATTGCAACTGCCGCCGGCACGATCGCCGCGCCGCGTTCGGGCGAGCAGCGGCAAGGCGCTGATTATGTGGATTTCTGCATACGTATAGACAAAATTCAGGTGCAGCTTGAGGGTGAGGCGGTCGGGCAATCCCAGGCGGCGCTGCCGGCCACTTACATCACGAGCGAGTTCTCGGGTGCGATCATCACCCACCTGTTTCGCCTCACAGACGATCGCGTCGTCGAGGTGGAGGACCACCTAAGCCACCGGCGCCCCGCCGAATATGCAGCGGGGCAACGCTACAACCTGGTTTGGCCTCGTGACGAGGGGCTCGTCTTTCCAGTCAGCGCAGCCGTGATCGAAGCCGCCATCCGGGTGGCGGCGTGAGCACCACCACGCAAGATCGGGCTGTGCCGGCATCGCGCTTGCCGCGCAGCCTCGCCCGCCAGCAGGCGACGGGGAACTGGATGCTGCTCGCCCCCGGCGTGATCTGGATGACCCTCTGCCTCGTTCTGCCGATGCTGATGATGATTTACGTCAGCTTCTGGACGCAGACGACGTTCGCAATCAATTCGAACCTGACCCTGGATAATTGGGCAGCGTTCTTCAGCACGCCCACATACATAGATTCGCTGCTGACGACCGTGCGGCTTTGGTTCATCACTCTGGCGCTGATCTTTGTCATCGGCTACCCGGTCGCCGTCTATATCGGCCTCTTCGTCCGCGACAAGACAGTGCAGACCTCGCTGCTCGTGCTTTGCGTCGTGCCGTTCTGGACGTCCTTCCTCATCCGCGTGCTCGCCTGGCGGCCGATGCTGGGAACGGATGGCGCGGTGAACATCATCCTGCTCAAGCTCGGCCTCATCCACCAGCCCATCGAGGCGCTGTTGTTCACGCAATACAGCGTCATCATCGGCATGGTGCAGATCTACGTGGTCTTCATGGTGGGGCCGGTGGCTTTCATGGTTTCCCGGATCGACCGCAGCCTGATCGAGGCGGCGCGCGACCTCGGCGCGAGCACCGCACGCATCTTCTTCACCGTGATCCTGCCCCTGAGCCTGCCGGGCATCGTCGTCGGCTCCATCTTCGTCTCCGTGATGGTCCTCGGTGAGTTCGCGACACCCTCCGCACTGTCGGGAGACAAGGTGAACCTGCTGGGCAATATCATCGTGACCCAGGTGGGCTCGCTGAAATGGGCCTTCGCCTCGGTCTGCGGGGTAATCCTCACCGTGCTCATGGCGGTCACGGTCGTGGCGCTGCTGCGCATCGTCAATCTGAGGCGGGAGATCTAGGTGCGGCAGCAAAACAGCGGTTCTTTCCCGAAGGAAAGAATCAAACAACCTTCGCTAGCGGTAGGCTGAGATGGAACGTCAACCGATCTTGCGAGGACTGCTCACGGGCTGGACAGGCCTGTTTCTCGTGTTCCTCTATAGCCCGATGGTCGTGCTCGCCATCCTCTCCTTCCAGTCCGGTCCCGAAGGCGGACCGCAATTCCCGATCGAGCATTGGTCGATCTACTGGTACCGGCAGCTCTTCAATCTCGTGCCCGCGTCGAGCGTGGCGCCGCTGCCGCTCGGTAGCGCCTTGATCCGCTCGCTGACGCTTGCGTTGACGACGATGGTGGTCTCGACAGTGCTCGGCACGATCACCGCGCAAGCGTTCCGCCGCCACTTTCGAGGTTCGGGCGTGGTCTTCTATCTCGTCGTTCTCGGGATGATGGTGCCCGGCGTGCTGGTGGGCCTCGGGATGGCCCTGACCGCAAACTACATCGGGATGGACCGAAACTGGTGGAGCACCGTGTTCCTGGTGCACGTCGTCTATACGTACCCGTTCGCGTTCCTCGTTATGTTGGCGATCTTCAATCGCTTCGACCGCTCGGTCGAGGAAGCGGCATGGAGCCTCGGCGTCTCGCCTATGACCACTTTCCGGCGCATTACCTTTCCATTGATTTTCCCGGGCGTACTCAGCTCCATGCTATTCGCCTTCACGCTGAGCTATGACGAATTTCCCCGCACCCTGTTCGCATCGGGCGGCGACCTCACCTTGCCGCTCGCGATCTACGGCACCTTCTCAGTTGAGATCCACCCGAACCTCTTCGCTTTCGGTGTGCTGACGACGCTCTTCTCCTTCGCTCTCCTGGCTGTCTACGCAACGCTGATGACGCTGAGTGTGCGCCGTGCCCGGCGCGTGGCAGTGCAAGAGGAAATCGCTTGATGGCCCGCGCGCTCGCCGACCACATTGCTATTGTCACAGGATCGGCATCCGGCATCGGCCGCGCCATCGCGACCAGGCTCATCGAGGCCGGTGCGCGCGTGGTGATCGCCGACCGCAACCTGGATGGCGCTCATGCTGTCGCGGCGGCGCTGGGCGAGAAGGCCGTGGCCGTGGCAGTCGATGTCAGCGACGAGCATGCGGTCGCAGGTATGGTGGAACGTTGCCGGGAGGCCTTCGGGGATTGCACGCTCCTCGTCAACAACGCAGGCATCGTGCAGCAGGGGCGGTTCGAGACGCTCGGTGTTTCGGACTGGGACCGCATGATCGCGGTGCATCTGCGCGGAACTTTCCTCTGCACCCATGCCGTGATCGGGCCGATGCTGGCGGCCGGCGACGGCGTGATCATCAATATGGCCAGCCAGCTGGGGCAGATCGGCGGGGTCGAGCTCAGCCACTACAGCGCGGCGAAAGCCGGTATCATCGGATTCACCAAGTCCTTGGCACGTGAGTTGAGCACGCGTGGCGTACGGGTGAATGCGGTCGCGCCCGGCCCGATCGCGACCGAGTTGTCAATGTCGCTGTCCGAGGAATGGCGGCGGACGAAAACCGCTGAACTGCCGCTCGGCCGTTTTGGCGAGCCCGAGGATGTGGCGGAGACGGTGGCGTTTCTCGCCTCGCCGGCAGCCAAAATCTATGTCGGCCAGACACTTTGCCCGAACTCCGGAGATGTGATGTTGTGACAAGCACGGTTCTGATCACGGGCGCCGGGATCGGCATTGGTCGCGCGACCGCGAAGGCATTCGGCAGGATTGGCGCGCATGTCCTCGTCACCGATGTGCTGACACAGGAGGGCGAGGCAGTGGCGGCGGAGATCGTCGCCGCGGGCGGACGGGCAAGCTTTCATGCCGTGGACGTGAAGAGCACGGAGGCGGTTGAGGCCGTCTTCGCCCATGCCGAGGCAGAGTTGGGTGGCGTCGACACCGTCATTGCAAATGCCGGGATCGCTCGTCGCGTGCCGATTGAGACCATGACCGACGATTTGTGGGATCATACGCTCGACATCGACCTCAAGGGCGTGATGCGCGTGTTTCGCCGTGCGGTGCCCGGCATGCGCGCGCGAGGGGCGGGTACTATGGTAGCTCTCTCGTCCATCATGGGCATTGCCTACGGCTGGGATGAGCACGTGCACTACTCGACAGCCAAGGCCGGGGTCGTCGGCCTGGTGCGCGCAATGGCGGTGGAGTTGGCATCTCAAGGCATCCGCGTGAATGGCGTGGCCCCCGGCTACATTCGTACGGCGCAGCTTCTGTCCGAGGAGCACTCGCTTGGTGCCGCAGGGGCGGAGGCCGCGCCTGCCTTCATTCCTATGGGGCGCCTGGGTGAGCCCGAGGATATCGCCGACGTCATTCTGTTCTTGGCATCCGACGCCGCCCGTTACCTCACCGGTCAGGTGATTGCGGTGGACGGTGGGCTTCTTGTCGGCCGCTATTAATTTCTCAGGGGATCTTATGGACAATTCAAAGATGCAACGGCGGTCGCTGCTCAAGGGCGGTGCCGCGACGGTGGGGTTTGCCGCACTGGGCGGGGCGCCGATCCTGGGTTCGATGCGTCATGCGATGGCGCAAGCGGCGTTGGGCAGCGAGCAGCTTCGCACGATCGGATTGTCGGTGACGGTGCAGGATCGCATTCTGCAGGACTTCAAGAAGCAGAGCGGCGTCGGCAGCGTGACCGGCACAGCCGCGACCTATCCGGATGCGCAGACGAAGATCCTCTCAGGCTCGAAAGATTTCGATTGCTGGGAAATCATCGGCGAGCGTCTGCCGGCTTTGGTCGAGACCAACAAGGATGCGCCGATCCCCACATCCCAGCTCAAGAATTGGGCTGACATCCGCAGCACCTTCACCACGCCCAGCCCGAAGTGGCCTGCGAAGGCGCAGATCACGGGCCAGATCTGGGCTGACGACGCACACACCAAGCTGTTCATGGTGCCGGCCGTCTATAACTACGACAGCATCGGTTACAACCCGGATCTGGTGAGCGCGGAAGAGGCCAATACCTGGACCTGCCTGTTCGACGACAAGTTCCGTGGCAAGTCGGGTCTGAACACCGATCCGCTCATCGCTACAGGCCAGGCGATCATGGCAATGAACACGCTCGGCCTGTTGGATGAGAAGAATCCCGGCAATCCATCGAAGGAGGGGATCACCGAGGCGGCTAAGTTCCTCATCGCCAAGAAGAAGAACGGGCAGTTCCGCGCGCTGTGGGGCGATTTCGGCGAGTTGGTGAACCTGCTGGCGTCGAACGAGATGGTTGTGTCGGATGCCTGGCAGCCGGCAGTGATGGCGGTGAAGGCCGAAGGCAAGCCCTGCAAATATGCGGTTCCAAAGGAGGGCTACCGAGCCTGGGCGATCGGCCCGGCGATGATTGCGGGGACACCGAACAAGGACGCGGTGATGGCCTACGCCGATTATTGGCTGTCCGGGCCACCGGGTATCGCGGTGTCCGAGCAAGGCTACTACTCGCCGACGACGAACATTCAGAAGGTGATGGCGCCCGACCGCTACGCATTCTGGTATGAGGGGGCACCCTGGAAGGAGGCACCGTGGCGCGGCATCAACCCAGGTGATCTGCGCGACGGCGGATCGCTCGAGACCCGCGCGGCGCATGTCGCCTACTGGCATCAGTGGCCCGACCAGTACGATTACCTCATCCAGAAATGGGACGAGTTCCTGAGCGCATAATGACCGTTGATCTGGAACTTGTGGGTCTGCGCAAGACCTATCCGAATGGCGCCACTGCGGTTGAGGATGTGGCGCTGACGGTCGAGCAGGGGGAGTTCGTCTCCCTGGTCGGCCCCTCGGGCTGCGGCAAGACGACGACCTTGCGCATGATCGCGGGCTTCGAGACGATAACCGCCGGCGATGTGTTGATCCGTGGAAAGCGGATCAACGACATGCCGCCGGAGAAGCGCCCGACCTCGACCATCTTCCAGAACTTCGCGCTGTTTCCTCATATGACGGTCGGCAGGAACATCGAATACGGTCTCGCGGCGCGCGGCATCAAGCCAGCGGAGCGGGCCGAACGCTCTCGCCGGATCATGGAGAAACTTGATCTTCTGGACATCGCCGACCGGAAGGAGGCAGGTCTTTCCGGTGGCCAGCGGCAGCGTGTCGCGCTGGCGCGAGGGCTAGTGGTGGAGCCGCAGATACTGCTCCTGGACGAGCCTCTCGGAGCGCTCGATGCAAATCTCCGGCGCTCGATCCAAAACGAGTTAAAGCTGCTGCAACGCACGCTCGGCATTACGTTCATCTTCGTGACTCATGCTCAGTCGGAGGCGCTCGTGCTATCCGACCGCATCGTGGTGATGAACCGCGGGCGCATCGAGCAGGTAAGCCGCCCGGTTGATCTGTATACCCGTCCGCAGACGCCGTTCGTCGCGCGCTTCATCGGCCGCAACACGTTGGTGGCGGGCAAACTCGCGGATGCCGGCGGCCTTATCGACACGCCCTATGGACCGATGCGAGGCATAGTTGCCGACAAGCTGCTGCGGACCGGCGATGCGGCGCAGATTGTGCTGCCATCGGAGGCGCTTGAGCCGCTTCGTCAGGACGCCAACAATCCGGCGTCGCACTCTCAATTTCAAGGCAACGTGCTCTCGGCGCGGGTGCTGACCGTCGAAGTCGTGGCGCACACGCGCCTCATCCGTGCGGCCTTGGCGGACGGGCGGGAAATCCTGCTCGACGGCCATGTGGGACACGGCGGCGGTGAGGGGCTGGCGCCAGGTGACCCGCTGCTCATCGGCTTAAGGCCAGAAGAGGCGACGATTGTCGCCGCTGAACAACCATAAGGAAAAAGAAGAAGACAATGGCGAAGGAAATCCTCTGCGGCTTTGGGATAGACGTTGACGCGGTTGCCGGTTGGCTCGGCTCGTATGGCGGCGAGGACAGCCCCGACGACATAAGCCGCGGGTTGTTTGCCGGCGAAGTCGGCAGCCCACGCCTGCTCAAGATGTTCGAGCGCTTCGGCATCAAGACTACCTGGTTCATTCCGGGCCATTCGATCGAAACCTTTCCGGCGCAGATGCAGGCTGTGGCCGATGCTGGCCACGAGATCGGCATTCACGGCTACAGCCACGAGAATCCGATCGCGATGACGCGCGAGCAGGAGGAGGTGATCCTCGATAAATGCATCGGTCTTGTCACCAAACTCGCCGGTAAGGCTCCGACGGGATACGTGGCGCCTTGGTGGGAGTTCAGCCCGGTGACGAACGAGTTGCTCGTCGAGCGCGGCATCAAATACGACCACAGCCTGATGCACAATGATTTCACACCTTATTACGTGCGGGTCGGTGATAGCTGGACGCGCATCGATTATTCGGCCAAGCCCGAGAGCTGGATGACGCCGCTGAAGCGCGGGACGGAGACCGGGCTGATCGAGATCCCGGCCAATTGGTATCTGGATGATCTGCCGCCGATGATGTTCATAAAGAAGGCGCCGAACAGCCACGGCTTCGTCAACCCGCGCGACATCGAGCAGATGTGGCGTGACCAGTTCGACTGGGTGTACCGCGAGATGGACTACGCGGTATTCCCGATCACCATTCATCCTGATGTGTCCGGGCGGCCGCAGGTGCTGCTGATGCTTGAGCGGCTCTACGAATATATAAAAGGGCATGAGGGAGTGCGCTTCGTCACGATGAACGAGATGGCGGACGATTTCGCCGCGCGCGTTCCACGTAGGGGCTGACGCCATGTGCGGGCTCTGCGGCATCGTGGGGAACGCGCCGCACTGGACGGATGGTGTGCCCGCGCCATCCGCGCCCGACATGCCGGCCCGGCGGCGTGAACGACAGGCGCGGGTGCGCGGTCTCAATCGTGTGCTGGCGCCCTTCGGGCTGACCGCCTCCGACTGGCAGGCCCACGCCTACGTCATCGCCACCCGAACCGGACGGCAAGAGATTGTCGACAACACAGCCCACATCTGGCAGGCGGCGGCCCGGTTGCGCGGGCAAGCTTGCGACCCGCTCGACCCTGGGCTCATAGCGCGCCTCGAAAGCGAAGCGCGCTCATGATGCCTCTGCACCTGCTCAGCGGGTTTCTCGGCAGCGGGAAAACCACGCTGTTGCGGCGGATGCTCGACACGCCGGCTCTCGGTGACAGCGCGGTGCTGGTCAATGAGCTTGGCGAGATCGGGCTCGACCATCATCTCCTGCGGCACATCGACGGCGAGACGGTGCTTATGCGGTCGGGTTGCATCTGCTGCACGGTGCGGGATGACCTCGGTGCAGCACTCAAGGATCTTCTGAGCCGCCGGGCGCGAGGCGAGATCCCTGTCTTCGAGCGCGTTGTCGTCGAAAGCACGGGGCTCGCCGATCCGGTGCCGATCCTGTCCACAATCGCGACAGACCCCGTGTTGCGTCACCACTTTCGCATCGGCCGGGTGGTGACGACGGTCGATGCTGTCAACGCTGTTCTACAGAGCCGTCAGCAACCGGAGTGGGCCAAGCAGGTCGCGGTGGCGGATGAGATTGTCATTACAAAAACAGACATCGTGAGCCCTGACGTGCTGATCGGTCCTCTTCGCGCGATCAATCCCGGCGCCGCGCTGCATTGTGCGATGGAACTCGATGTCGCGACACTTCTGACGGGGCCTGGAACGCGGGCCGACGCCATCGCATGGTCGACCCCGTCGCCGCGACTGCAATCGGCACCCGCGCATGAGGCGGGAGTGCAAAGTTTCTGCATGGTCTTTGACCGCCCGATAGATTGGGTCACGCTCGGCATCTGGCTGACAATGCTCCTTCACGCCCATGGTGAGCGCGTGCTTCGCGTGAAAGGATTGCTCGATGTGGCGGGTGCCGCCCATCCGGTCTTCATCAATGGTGTGCAGCATGTCATGCACCAGCCGCTTCATCTCGATGCCTGGCCTGATGGCGATCGCCGGTCGCGCCTCGTTTTTATCGTGCGGGACCTGTCGCGGACACTCATCGAACGATCGGCGCGCGCCTTCCTCGGCCTCACCCCCGGCTACGCCTGACGGAGACTGATCATGGCTTCAATACTCAACTGCGATATGGGCGAGTCTTTCAGCCTGTATAAACTTGGCGATGATGCCGCGCTTATGCCGTTGATCGATGTGGCCAATGTCGCCTGCGGCTTCCACGCATCGGACTTCAATCATATGCGTTCCACCGTCAGGCTGGCGAAGCAGCATGGCGTGGCCGTTGGCGCGCATCCCTCGCTTCCCGATCGCCAGGGTTTTGGGCGGCGTGAGATGGCGATGAAGCGTGATGAACTCGCGAATTGCCTCATCTATCAGGTCGGTGCGCTTAAAGGGTTTCTCGAGGCCGAGGGCATGGTGCTCAACCACATCAAGCCGCACGGTTCCTTGTTCGGCATGGCCGGCCGGCTGGAGCACATCGCCGAGGCCGTTTGCGATGTCGCCGACATCTTCAAGGTCCCGGTCTTCGGTATGCTCGGCACGCTGCACGAGACCATCTACCCCGCCCGCGGCATTCCCTTCCTTGCCGAATACTACGCCGACCTCGACTATGACGATGAAGGGCGGCTCATCATCACTCAAGTGCATGAGGCCGTGGACCCCGCAATCGCCGCAGAGCGCTGCGTCCGCGCGATCCGCGACGGGCTCACGCAGACCATCGGTGGCCGGGATGTGAGGGTGGGTGCCGCAACCATCTGTGTCCATTCCGACACGCCGAACGCGGTCGACATCGCGACCGCCGTGCGTGCCGCTATCAGTGGCCTCGACGCCTGATGCGCAAGCTGCTCATCGCCAACCGGGGGGAGATCGCCTGCCGTATCGCCCGCGCCGCGAAGGCGCTGGGGATTGCCACGGTCGCCGTCTACTCCGAAGCCGATTCAACGGCGCTTCACGTCACGGCCGCCGATGAGGCGGTAGCAATCGGGCCGTCTAAGCCTGCGTTGAGCTATCTCCGGGTCGATGCAATAGTTGAGGCCGCACGGCAAACAGGCGCGGATGCCGTTCATCCGGGCTACGGCTTTCTCGCCGAGAACTCCGGGTTCGCCGAGGCGGTCGAGGCGGCGGGGCTGATCTTTGTTGGGCCAACGCCCGCACAAATCGCCATGATGGGTGACAAGGCCCGTGCCAGGGAGGCCGCTGAGGCCGCCGGCGTGCCCGTGCTGCCTGCCAGCCCGCGCATCGCGCAGGGTGCCCTCAACGACCTTCAGGAAGCCGGCGAGCGCGTCGGTTTTCCGCTGCTCGTGAAGGCGGTGGCTGGAGGTGGCGGCATCGGCATGAAGCTGGTTGCCAAGTCCTCCGAGCTGCGACCGGCGGTGGAGGCGCTGCAATCCATGGCCGCCCGCGCCTTCGGCGACGGCACTGCCTATCTAGAGCGGTATGTGGCCGCCGCGCGCCATGTCGAGGTGCAGGTCTTCGGCCTCGGCGATGGCCGGGCAGCACATTTTTTCGAACGGGAATGCTCCGTCCAGCGGCGGTTCCAGAAAATCCTCGAGGAGAGCCCTTCGCCGGGCATCTCGCCCGATACACGCGCCGCCATGTGTGCAGCGGCGCAGGCCTTGACCGCCCAGATCGGCTATCGCTCCGCCGGCACAATGGAGTTCGTCGTCGATGACGAAACCGGTGCATTCTTTTTCCTGGAAATGAACACCCGGATTCAGGTCGAACATCCGGTAACGGAGATGATCACCGGCCTCGACCTTGTGCAACTGCAACTACGTCTGGCAGATGGGGAGGATGTGGCGCCCGCGCTGGAACACGTGAAGCCCCGCGGCCATGCCATCGAATGCCGGCTCTGCGCCGAGGATCCCGAGCGGATGTTCCTGCCGTCGCCGGGGAAGATCACGCGCCTCGTCTGGTCCAGTGGAAGTGGATTGCGCATCGATAGCGGTGTGCGCGAGGGCGATACCGTCACCGCCTTCTACGATTCTCTGATCGCGAAGATCATTGTTCACGCCAACGATCGCACTGCTGCAATTGCCGCTATGCGGTCGGCTCTCGCCGGCATCATCATTGACGGGATCGTCACGAACCTCGACTTCCTGCGCCGCCTGCTGGAGCACCCGGCCTTTATTGCCGGCGCAACGACGACAGGCTTCATCGACATGCACCGGGCGACGCTGTTCCCGCCCAGAACCGGAGAGACAGCCGCATGATCTACCCCGAGCCGCGATACCTGCCGGGCGGCGACCGCTACATTCTCGTCGAGTTCGGAAACGAGATGAACCTGGAACTGAACTTCATGGCCCAGGGCCTCGCTGCCGCCATCGTCGAGGCGCGAATCAAGGGCGTCATCGAAACCGCACCCTGCTTCGCATCCATGCTCGTGCACTACGAGCCGGAACTGATCGGCTTTGATGATCTCACCACCGAATTGGCCAGGCTGGTGGCGGGGCTGGGGCCGTCGGATGCCTTGGAGCTGGAAAGCCGGCTTTGGTATTTCCCGGCAGTCTACCTTGACCCTTGGACACGCGCTTGCGTGGACGACTACATCGCGAAGATCGCGCCAAAGACGCTAGACCCGGAATTGATGGTTGAACTCAACGGACTGCGCGATACGGATGAGTTCGTCCGCGTCCACTCCGGCACCGAATACTGGGTGGCGTCCCTGGGCTTCTGGCCCGGGTTGCCCTTCATGATGGCGCTCGATCCGCGCGCCCGCATGACCGCGCCCAAATACAACCCGCCGCGCACCTGGACGCCCGGTGGCGCAATCGGCCTTGGCGGAGCCTCGACCGCGATCTATCCGGAGGCGCTGCCCGGCGGCTACCAGATCTTCGCCCGCACGCCGGTGCCGATCTGGGATCGCACACAACGCTTCGCGGCGTTCGATGGCTCTATCTGCCTGTTCCGGCCGGGCGATCGCGTGCGGTTCGTGCCGTGCTCGGTGGCCGAGTTCGAGGCGATCGAGCATGAGGTCGCGGACGGGACCTATCAATACAACATGGTCGGCTACGGGAAGTTTTCCGTCGCCCTCTACAAAAGCTGGCAGGCATCGCTTGGCGCGGGGAGGGGGCCATGAGTTTCGCAGTCATCAAGCCGGGGCTGGAAACCTCGGTGCAGGATTGGCCCGGCCGCTACGGCTACTGGAACCAGGGCTTTCCACCCTCGGGGCCGATGGATAGCTGGTCCTTCCGCCTTGGCAATCTGCTCGTCGGCAATCCGGTGGGTGCGCCGGGGCTCGAATGTCAATACATGGGGCCGACCATCCGGTTCAATGAGCCTACAATCTTCGCCGTGACCGGGGCGGACATGCAGCCGACGCTCGACGGGGCACCCGTGCCGCTGTGGGAAAGCGTGACGGCGCAACCCGGGCAGGTCCTTGCACTGACCTTCGCGAAGCTTGGCACCCGCGCCTACATCGCGGTGGCGGGCGCGATCGAGGTGGAGCCGTGGCTCGGCTCCCGCGCCACCTTCCACAAGGCGGGCATCGGCGGGATGGGCGGATACGCGCTCAAGGCCGGCCAGACGGTGCCCACAGGCACGCCCGCGCCACAGGCGAATGCAGGGCGACAAGTCAAACCCGAAGCACGGCCCGCCATCGTCACGGATCGCCGCTGGGAAATTGAAGTCGTTGCCGGCCCGAACGACGACTGGATCGACGCCGCTGGACACGGACGCTTCCTCTCGACAGACTGGAAGCTTTCCGGGAAATCAGATCGCACCGGTTTTCGTCTGGATGGTCCGGAGTGGAGCTTCACCGAGAAGGCGATCAACAAGGCGCCAGAGCATGGCTCCCTGCCGTCCAACATCATCGACCAGGGGTACCCGCTGGGAGCCATCAACCTCGCGGGGCAAACGCCTATTATTTTGGTGAATGACGGCCCCTCGATGGGTGGCTTCATCAACCCCTACACCGTGCCGCAAGCGGCCTTCTGGAAGCTGGCGCAATCAAAGCCGGGCGAAACCTACCGGTTCAAGTCCATCACGGTCGACGAGGCGCAGGCAATGGCGCGCAGCCTGAGCGCGCTCTGCACCGAAAGCTCGATCATCCTTTGAGACGGAGACTCGACGAATGGCTACTGAAATCCGCACACAGACTGCCGGTAACGTTTGGAAGGTGCTTGTCCAGCCGGGTGATACCGTGGCCGAGGGCGACGTGCTCTTCATCATGGAGGTGATGAAGATGGAGGTGCCGCATACCGCTCCCGTCGCCGGCACCGTCTCCGCTGTTCATATCGCCAATGATCAGGAGGGGCTGGACGCTGACGCCCCAGGCGTGGAGCTGGAATAAACGTGAGACGCATCATCGATCTCAGCCTGCTCATCGAAGACAACATGCCGACGCACAAGTTGTTTCAGCGGCCGGTCATCACCAAGCACCTGACGCATGAGAGCTCGTTGGGTCTCGGCCTGGGCGTGCCGGGAGACGCGATGACCTTCCAAACGAACTTCATCGCGACGCTTGATCATGTCGGTACGCATGTCGACGCATTCCGCCACGTCGGCCCGAACGGCGCCAGCATCGACGAAATGCCGCTTGATCTGTTCATGGGCAACGCGGTGTGCTTCGATCTCCGGCATATCCCGGACCTCGGCGACATCACAGAGGCTGAGATGGAGACCGCGGAGGCGGCGTCGGGGGTGGCGGTCGATGGCCACATCGTGTTGCTGTGCACCGGCTTTCACGCGCGCACCTATCCGGGGCTGGACTCCGTCTGGAGAAATCCGCAGCTGACGGTGGAGGCAACGCGCTGGCTGTACGCACGGGGCTCGCGCATGCATGGTGTCGAAGGGCCATCAACCGACCGCCCAAGCGACAACCTGTTTCCTCAGCATCGGCTTTGCCGTGAACTCGGCATTAGCCATTGGGAGTGGCTGGTCAACCTGGAGCAGCTCGCCGGGATCGGCGAGTTCCAATTCTTCGGTGTGCCGTTGCGGATTGCCGGTGGTTCCGGTTCGCCCGTCCGGGCTTTCGCAATCGTGGATCGTGATGGGTAACGAATCTCCAGACTCTTTTTCCGAAAAAGAACTTCTCGCTCTTGGCTTGCGACGATCGTTCCCATGACGCGGCCGGTGTTGCGGGTGCTCGGGACGGCGGTCACGCTAAACGAGACCATCCGCGCGCGGGCTGAGGCCGATCTGGGCATCGACATTGAATTCACCATCCTGGATGGCGTCGCCGCACAACAGACGGCGGTGCGAAGTCCCGGCAGTTTTGATATCTACGATCATTGGTTTCACAGTCTTGACGTGGTGTGGTGGGCGGGCGTGCTGCAGCCCTTGAACACGCGGCGTATCTACGACTGGGACCAGATCATCCATCGGGACCAGGCCCTGCGTATGACCGGACGGGCTGACCGCTCCGAAACCATGCCACTGTCGCGGCTCTACGTATCGCCGGACCGTCACCTGGGCATTCATCGTACTGAAGCGGTCACGGCGCTACCAGGCGTGTACAACGTCGATGCCTTCGGCTATCTCCCTGCCGCGATAGACGAGTTGATGAACGGAGAACCGGAAAGCTGGGGTTGGCTGCTCGACCCGCGCCTGGCTGGGAAGGTGGCACTTGTCGCTGATCCCACAATCGGGGCGACGGAAGCGGCGCTCGCGTTGAGCGCGCGGGGATTGGCGCAGTTCGAGGATCCGGCCGATCTCTCAATCAACGAGATCGACACGATGGTGCGCATCCTCATCCAGCGGAAAAAGGCCGGACACTTTCACACGCTGTGGCAATCCGTATCCGATGTCGTGCCGCTTATGCAGGCTGGAACCGTCGTGTTGGGCAGTCTATGGGCGTCGGCCCTTTCCTCGCTCTGGTCGCGGGGCGTCGATGTGCGTAATGCCGTGCCGGCAGAGGGCTACCGCGGCTGGCACGGCTGCATGGGCCTCTCGGTACGTGCCGAGGGTCGCGCCCTCGATGCAGCGTACGATTATCTAAATTGGTGGCTGTCAGGCTGGGCTGGCGCGCAGATGACACGCTACGGGCTGTATGTGTCGGCATCGGACAATGTGCGGCCGCATCTCTCGGAGGCCGAGTGGAGTTTCTGGTATGAGGGCAAACCCGCATCCGTTGCATTGCCGGGTCCGGACGGATCCCTTGTGATCGCGAAGGGCGCCGCGCGCAGCGGCGGATCCGTTCTGGACCGGATTTCCGCCATTGCGCTCTGGAACACGACGATGCGTGAGCATAACTATCTCGTCAGGCGCTGGAACCAGTTTCTGGAGAGCTGAGCTGGTTCGCTGCTCGGCACCGGCGATGATGACTGCCTCAGGGATCGTTTTGCACCAGATCGCTGCCTGGAAAGAACCATGGGCAGTTATGAGGCAAAACCGTCCTGAAAAGCGTTCGATTTGCGCAGATGAAGCCGGATCAGAATGAGCACGCGCGTGTGGCCTGCTTGATTAGTGTTGGCATGACGCTTGCGTAGCGTAGGCTGAGCGACCGGCTGTTGTGGTCGGTTCGCAATCCGCTCCCGCATCTGCGCAATTATCCAGGAAGTACAGCATGAACGGATCAACCGGCAGCCGCCGCTCGTTTTTGAAGATGGGGGCCGCCGTGGGCGGCGCCGCCCTGGCGACGCCCTTTATCGCCCGCCACGGTCTTGCCGCCGAGCCCATCAAGGTCGGCTGCCTGCTCGACGAGTCCGGGGCGCTCGGCCTTAACGGCCAGCCCATGCTGCAGGCCTCGCAGTATGCGGTGAAGGTGATCAACGATGCAGGCGGGTTGCTCGGCCGACCGCTCCAGTTGATCAGCTACGATACGCAATCCAGCATGCAGCTCTACACCCAGTATGCCCAGCAGTTGGCGTTGAAGGATCAGGTCGCGGTCGTGCAGGGCGGCATCACCTCCGCCTCGCGCGAGGCGATCCGCCCGGTCTTCGACCGTTTCAAGACGCTCTATTTCTATAACACGCAATATGAGGGCGGCGTCTGCGACCGCGACATTTTCTGCACGGGGACGACACCCGCGCAGACGGTCAGCCATCTCGTGCCCTACACCATCCAGAACTGGGGCAAGAAGGCATACATCATCGCCGCCGACTACAATTACGGCCAGATCACCTCAAAGTGGATGACGAAATATACCCGCGAGGCCGGCGGAACCGTCGCGGAAATCGACTTCTTTCCGCTCGACGTGACCGACTTCTCCGCCGCCATCAGCAAGATCCAACAGGCGGGCCCGGCCGTCGTGCTTTCGGCGCTGGTCGCGCCAACCACCTCGGCTTCTACCGGCAGTGGGCCGCGGCAGGCATGAAGGGCAAGATCCCCATCGCCTCGACGACTTTCGGCCTGTCGAACGAGCTGAATTCGATGGACCCCTCAATCACGGATGGCATCGTCACCGCCTTCGGCTGGTATCCGACCGTGAACACGCCGAGCACGACAGCGTTTCTGGCCGGCATGACGAAGATGTTCGGCCCCAACCTGCCGATGCTCAGCGAGCTGGATTCCGCCACCTACGAAGGCATGATGTTCTGGGCTGCGGGCGTGAAGAAGGCGGGAACGATCGCGCGTCTGCCGGTGATCAAGGCGCTGGAGAGCGGCATCACGATAACCGGCCCGTCGGGCACGGCGACGATGGATCCCGCAACCCATCACGTCATCCACAACGCCTACCTCGCCAAAGCCAACGCGCGGAAGTGGGACATCATCCAGACCTTCCCGGCATCGCCACCGGCGGATACCGCCGCCGTGTGCAACCTGCTGAAGAACCCGCGCACCGACAAACAGTTCATCGTCGAGGTGAAGAGCTAGGCAGCGCGGCGCTTCGCGCTCGACTTTTGGGGACGTAGTGGCATGGACCTGACAGGCCTTCTTGGTTTCAACGTGCTGGTGGGGATCGGAACGCTTGCCTTGATCACGGTGGGACTCGGCGTGATCTACGGCATGATGAAGATCATCAACCTGGCGCATGGTGAATTCATGATGCTGGGGGCCTACGCCACCTACGTCGCCACCACCCACGGCATCGATATCTGGATCGCAATGCTTGTGATCTCGCCGCTCTTCGTCGGGCTCGTCGGGCTCGTCGTGGAGCGGACGCTCATCCGCTTCCTCTATGGCCGCATGATCGACACCATGCTCGCCACCTGGGGCCTCAGCCTCGGGTTGATCGGTCTCATGACGAGCATCTTCGGCAACGACCCGCGTGGTGTCTCGACACCGCTCCACAGCTTCGCGATCGGCCGGTACGATGCGAGCCTCTACGGAATCGTCATCATCCTGGCTGCCTGCGCCTCACTGGCCGGACTGTTCGCAATGCTGCGCATGACGCGCTTCGGCCTCATCGTGCGGGCCACGATGCAGAACCCGAACATGGCGGCGGCCCTGGGTGTCGCGCCGCCGCGCATCTACATGGCGACCTTCGCCCTCGGGGCCGCTTTCGCCGGCCTCGCGGGCGGTGTGCTGGCGCCCATCTCTGGCGTCTCGCCCGTGATGGGTGCGGCCTTTATCGCCAAGGCCTTCATCACGGTTCTCGGCGGCGGCGCGGCCATCGTCACCGGCACGACGCTCGCCTCGATCATCTTTGGCTTCATCAACGAGATCGTGTCGTTCAAGACAACGCCGGTCATCGGCGAGGTGGCGCTGCTGCTGGCCGCCGTCGTCATGATCCGCATCCTGCCGCAAGGCATCACCGGCCGCTTCCTGCGGCGCAGCCTGTGAGTGGCGCCATGAAAACGCTCAAGATCGCCCGGCCGCGACCTGCCGGCGGCGCCGTGGGTTTTGTCACGGTCGTCATACTCGGCATCGCGCTGCTGCTGGGGTTGCCTTATGTCTTCAGCACCTTCGGCCTGCTGCAGATGACGGTCTTCGCGGCGATGGCGATCTTCGCCCTCAGCCAAGGCTTCATCTGGGGCTTCGGCGGTATCCTCTGTTTCGGCCAATCGGCGTTTCTGGGGCTCGGCGGCTACGCCTACGCAGTCGCGGCGCTCAACATGACCGACACAACCGGCGCCGTCGCCCTCGCGATCCTCGTGCCGATGGTCTTCGCCGCGGGACTTGGCTACTTCATGTTCTATGGCCGGATCAGCGACGCCTATATCGGCGTCATCACGCTGACGGTCACCATCATCCTGTTCAACCTCATCAACTCGACCTCCGGCGACATCTACCATATCGGTGCGGCCCCGCTCGGCGGGTTCAACGGAATCCCCTCTGTGCCGCCGATCAACATCCCCGGTGATCCGAACGATCAGCTCGACCCGACCGGCCTCTGGTACGCCGCGATGGGCGCGCTCATCCTCTGCTACGTGCTGCTGAAATGGGTGCTCAACACGCGATTCGGGCGCGTCGTCGTCGCCATCCGCGAGAACGAGACTCGATCCCAGCTGCTCGGCTATGACCCAAGGCTGTACAAGCTGCTGACCTTCGTCATCGGCGCCGGCATCGCCGGGCTTGCCGGTTGCCTCTACACCAACTGGGGCGCCTTCATCAGCCCGACCGTGTTCAACCTCACGATGTCGGCGCAAGTCATCATCTACGTTCTGGTCGGCGGCCTCGGGACGCTGATCGGGCCGATCCTTGGCGCAGTCGGCATCCAATACCTCATCGTGCTGGCCGGCGGGCAGCACATCATCGACCCGAACCTGCTGCTCGGCGTCGTGCTCGTCGCCTTCGTCCTGCTGGTGCCGCAGGGCGTCGTGCCGGTGATCCGCTCAGGGCTCGCCCGTCGTTTGGGCTTCCGGCGCACTCCCGCGGCTGCTCTCGCAACGGCGGACGCGCTGCCGCATTCCAGCGCCCAGCAGGAGCCCGGTCAATGAGCGTGCCTTTGCTGGAAGCACAGGGCGTGACGATGCGCTTCGGCGGCGTGAGCGCGGTGGCCGACGTCAACTTCGTCCTGGGCGAGGTGGAACTACGTTGCCTCATCGGCCCCAACGGCGCAGGCAAGAGCACCTTCTTCAAAATCCTCACTGGCCAACTCAGGCCGACCGAGGGCGTGATCCGGTTCCGAGGACAGGACATCACCGGCGCGCATCCGCATGTGATCGCGCGGCTCGGCGTCGGCATCAAGACGCAGGTGCCGAACGTTTTCAACGGCCTCACCGTGCGCGAAGGAATCGGCATCGCCGCCGGCCGCCGGAAGTCGATGAAGCGCGCGCGGCAGATCGTCGAGGAGACGATGGAACTGCTGCAGCTTACGCCGATCGCGGACATGCTGGTCGGCCAACTCGCCCATGGCCAGCGGCAATGGGTGGAGATCGCAACGGTGCTGGCGCAGGAGCCCGACCTCATCCTGCTCGATGAACCGGCTGCCGGCATGACGCATGAGGAGGTGCTGCGAACTTCGGAACTCATCCGGATGATCAATCAGAAGCAGGCGCTGGTGGTCGTGGAACACGACATGCAGTTCATCCGCATGATCGCCAAGACCGTGACCGTCTTCAACCGGGGGCGCATCCTCATCGAGAACACCGTCGATGCCGTGCTCGCCGATCCCGAAGTGCGCGACGTCTACCTCGGAAAGCAAACCCACTGATGCTGAACGTCACCGATCTTCGCTCCGGCTATGGCCGCATTCCCATCCTCGCGGGCATTACGCTCTCAGTGAGCGCGGGCGAGTTTGTCGGCATTCTCGGCCATAACGGCATGGGCAAGTCCACGCTGCTGCGCACGCTCATGGGTTATCTCCCGATGACCGGTGGCGAGATCACCTTCGAGGGGACGAACCTGCGCGGCCTGTCGCCCACGGCGCGGGCACGCCTCGGCATCGGCTACGTGCCGCAGGGGCGCGAGATCTTTCCGAGCCTCAGCGTCTACGAGAACCTGCGCATGGGTTGCCTCATGGCAAAGGAGGACGAGACAAAGACGATCAAGTCGATCCTGGCGGATTTTCCGCGGCTGGAGAGGCTGCTCGATCGTCCGGGCGGGGCGCTGTCCGGCGGTGAACAGCAATTGCTGGCGCTCGCGCGCTGCCTGTGCGGCGGGCCCAAGTTCATCCTGCTTGACGAGCCAACGGAAGGAATTCAGCCCTCCATCATCGAGGAGATGATCGAGACCTTGCAGAAACTCGGGCAGCAGCGCTCGCTGACGATCCTGCTGGTGGAGCAGAACCTGAACTTCATCACGTCGCTGTCGCAGCGTGTGCTCATCCTGCAGAAGGGCATGATCATCCGCGAGGTGCCACCCAACGTCGCCAAAGATCGCGCGATGATGGAGGAATACGTCGGCATGGTCTGAGAGACTGCATTCACCCCCTAAGGGGTGGAAGCTTCTCTAACTGGCGCCCGGCCAGGGTCGGGCGGGAAGCGCTGTTCTTTTTTGAGAAAAAGAACCAGAAAAATTTTCATTCCTAGTCGCTGATGGCGTCAGGCGAGAGCACCATGCAGGGCGAGCGTCCCCGGATGTCTTCGCAAGCATTCACGGCCGCCGACTCCGACAGGCCGCTCAGCCGGGCGCGATAGAGCAGCCGCTGCGAGACATGCACCGGCATCACGATGGTCCGGGCCGAGGCCAACTCGTAGTGCTCATGACGCCGCGCGGACTCCACCGCAGCGCGCGCATCGCCCGCGTTGCCATAGGCACCGACCTGGATCGCCCAGCCGCCGATATGGGAGGTTGAGTAGAGCGGCATCGTCTCGGCTTCAGCCGGAGAGATGAAATGCAGGCCACCGCGCGCGCGAGGATGATAGCTCGACTGCGGCGCGTCCGCCTCCATCGCGAGGTTTTCCATGCCTCCAGGGCCAACGGTTGGCGCAGGACCGTAATTGCGTCGCGTCTCCTGTGGCGAATAGGACGCGACGACGGCGGGCGCCGCCGGCGGAGGAGGCGGCAGATAATTCTGCGCCAGATGCGCGCCCGCGGGCACCGGCGCCGCATGCGAGTAGCTCGGCTGATATGAGGGCGCGACCTGGAAGACCGGACGAGCCGCTGGAAGCGTGACCGCAGGCGTAGGGGCGGCCGGTGTCGCTGGCGTCTGCTCGATCACCGCTGGCTGGTATGCAGCCTGCTGCTGAACAGGCGCCTGGTTGCTGTCGCCAGCGTTGGCTGCGGCCTCCTCCTGCTCTACTTGGGCGGGCGTCGGCCGCGGATCATCCGTCGCGGCCATCAGATCGGCCGGGACCGCGCCACCGCCATCTGCCACCAGTTGCGCGCTGTGGACCGCGACCTGCTGGGTGTTCAGGGCGTCGGCGCCCGAGTCGCCCGGATCAGTGGCCGTGCCAGCCGGCGCGAGGTTCGCGGCCTCGTTCATGGCGACCACGGCGGCCGCACCGCCACCATGCGCGTCACCGCCCGAGACAAGCCCACCGCCGGTTTCGGCCAGGCTGCCGTCGGAACTGCCGCTGGAAACCAGACCGCCGCCGGTTTCCGCGAGGCTTGCGCTGGCGCCGCCGTTGTAAGGGCGGCTGCTCGGCGCGCTCATGCTGTTCATCGCAAACTGGTCAGCGGGCGAACGTCCCTGCGGCATGTCACCCTGGATATAGGGCTGGATCATCGCGACGTAGTGCGTTGTCTCGTCGGGCAGGGGCCGGCCATCGGTGAGATATTCGTTCAGGCGCTGCGGTCCCGCATTGTAGGCGGCAAGAAACCCCGGCGATCCGAAGAGATCGTACATCTCCCGCAGATAAGCCGCGCCTGCCATGATGTTGTCGTGCGGGCTATAGGGATCGTCGCCCAGCCCGTATTCGCCCTCAAGCTCCTGATAGGTTTGGGGCATGAGCTGCATGAGCCCCATCGCGCCGACGGGGGAGGTTACC
The DNA here is from genome assembly GCF_965199065.1 of Acidisoma sp. NCBI lineage: Bacteria > Pseudomonadati > Pseudomonadota > Alphaproteobacteria > Acetobacterales > Acidocellaceae > Acidisoma > Acidisoma sp. The sequence continues at coordinate 488,799 of NZ_CBDAQN010000001.1, forward strand.
AGCTGACCGTTAATATAGAGCTGCCCGCCCGACTCGGTGTGCATTACGTTGCGAATCCAACTCTGCGGCACGTCGAACCGCTGCGAGGCCTCGACGACGTAGGGGCCCCACGGATCATCGGGCGGTCCCGGCGGCCGGTAGTCGCCGCTGGCGTTGTCCTTATACTCCATGGCCTGTTGAGTGGCCGAGAGGCGCGGCGTGTGCGCGGAACAGGCGGCGAGCAGGCCGATCAAGGCAAGACTTGCGGCGAGGCGAAGGCTGCGTATGCCAGGCGCGGCAAGGGAGCGAGCCGTCACGATTGGGGGAGCATGTCGCGGCATCAGAGCAGCCTCCGTCGTGGCGCGGCCTAATCGGCCGTTGAGTCACGACGGCGGACACCGTCGCTTCCAGCCACTGCTTCACTTAGGTAAGCAGCAATGGTCCGTAATGCCTTAAAGGATGACGAACTTTCGTGCAATATGAACCGGTGGAAGCGGAGCCGACCATGTCTGAATTCTTGCGCGGCGCTCAGAAATATCGCGAGAGCGTGTTGAGCGGACGGAGGATCACGTTGCCGCGTGCCCAACCTGGCTGTGCAGCGGCACTCCTCGCGGCGAGCTTGCTGACGGGTTGCGCACCCATAAGACCGCCGGTCGTCATGCAGCAGAGCGCGGTGGCGCCAGCCGGGCCCGCCTATGCCACCGTCGTTGCGGTGCGGGACATACCCGCCTCCGGGGCAGGGGGAAACAACCCGAGGTCCGCCGTTCTCACCGCAATGGGCCTCGCTCAAACTGCCGAGCAAGGCGCGTCTTCCGAGATCGTCGTGCGCACAGAGGATGGAGCGGCGCTATCGGTGGTAGAGCCTGATGCCGCTAATCCGGCAGCGAACCTCAAGGTCGGCGCGAAGGTCATGGTCGTGCGGGTCGGCCTGCTTCGGCTCGTTCCGGCCCCACCTGAGGGATGACGGCGAGTGCCGGGTGGCAAGTGGCGGGGCATGGTCAGGCGTCTGACGGTGCAGTTGCAGAGGCGTGCCGGATCGGCTATCGGCGGCTCGGCATGAACGTCATTTCCGATCCTCAGACATTGGTCGCACCCGAAGCCGACATGGGCTTCGCGATCGACCTCCGCCACGGTCTCGGCTTAGGCGCCCGGAACGGCATGGCTGTACAGGACATCGTTCGCGGGATGAGCCTGTGGCGGCTGGCGCTCACGCTCAGCTGGCTCGATATTCGCCTGCGCTACCGCGGCTCGGTGCTCGGCCCGCTTTGGCTGACCCTGTCGACTGCGGTCATGGTTGCGTCGCTGGGGTTTCTCTACGCCTACCTGTTCCATACCCCGATCCGTAACTACTTGCCGTTCCTCGCGCTCTCGCTCACGCTCTGGGGCTTCCTGGCGGCTCTCATAAGTGATGGATGCACGGCCTTCACAGGAGCCGAGGGCATGATCCGCTCGATGCGGATCCCATTCTCGCTCTATATCTATCAGCTGCTCGCGAGGAACGTTCTGATCCTTGCTCACAACGTCATCGTCATCGTCGTCGTCTTCCTCGCCTTCCAGGTTCCGGTCACGCCTGCTGTTTTTGCCGCGATTCCGGCTTTCCTGCTCTGGCTGGTCGACGGCGCGGCGATTGCCCTGGTTCTAGGCGCGTTGTGTGCCCGGTTTCGCGATATCCCGCCGATCGTGGCGAGCGTCGTTCAGATTGCATTCTACATCAGCGGCGTGATGTACCGGCCGGAGATGCTTGGGCATCGCGGCTCGTTCCTGCTCTACGACCCTTTCTATACAGTGTTGGAAGTGCTCCGGTCGCCGCTGCTGGGTGTCATTCCTTCCAGCAAGGTCTACATCAGCGCTCTTGCCTTCTCGGCTGTTCTCTGCGCCGCATCCTGGTTCATCTTCCTCCGTGTCCGCCATCGCATTGCTTTCTGGATATGAGCGGCATGTCAGCCCGGATTGAAGTCGAGGACCTTCGGATTGATTTTCCGCTCTATCACGGACAGTCGCGCAGCCTGAAGAAAAGCCTGCTCGCGCGCGCCAAAGGGCGGCTCCGGCTGCGTGAGAACGAACAGCATCGTATGGTGGTCCAGGCACTGCGGGAGATCAGTTTCTCGCTCGGGCCCGGCGAACGTCTCGGTATCGTCGGCCATAACGGCGCCGGCAAGACGACGCTGCTGCGGGCGCTGGCCGGTGTTTATGAGCCTGTATCGGGGCGTGTGCGCATTCAGGGTTCCCTGAATGCACTGCTCGACCCTGGGCAGGGGATGAACCCGGAACTGACGGGCCGCGAGAACGTCGCTCTGCGCGGTCGCTTTCATCGCATGGAGCGCGCGGGCGTGCAGGCCTTGCAGGCGGACGTCCAGACCTTCGCCGAACTTGGCGATTTCTTCGACCTCCCGGTCCGCATCTACAGCTCCGGCATGGTGGTGCGTCTGGCCTTCGCGATGGCGACGGCCATCCGGCCCCAGGTGCTGCTGATGGATGAGTGGTTTCTGGCAGGCGACGCCACTTTCCGGAACAAGGCCAAGGACCGGCTGGAGGGTATGGTGCGCGGCGCCGATATCCTCGTGCTTTCGACGCACCTGACGGAGATCGTTCGCTCCTGGTGCACGCGGGTGATCTGGCTCGAGGAGGGGCAGATCAGAGCCGATGGTCCCGTCGATGCCGTTCTGGATGCGTTCACAGGTGTCGACGCCGCACCTTCCCTGTTCCCAGAGGCCGCGCTCAGCTGAGACCCGTATCGGTGGCGCCGAGGGCGACGCAACGCCGCCTTTTTCCAACCTCGCGCCACCACGCGGTCCAGGCGACCGTTCAGGCTGGCGACCGAATATCCTCCCCAACCTCTTTCAGTTAAGCACAGCCGCATGCGCAATTTCTTGGATTTCGAGAAGCCGCTCGCCGAACTCGAGAGCAAGATCGAGGAGCTGCGTCGGATGCCGGGGCCTGAGGGGCTGAGCATCGCGGACGAAGTGGCACGCCTGTCGGAGAAGGCCGACCGGCAGCTCCGCACGCTCTATGCCAAGCTGACGCCCTGGCAGAAGGTGCAGGTGGCGCGCCACCCGGACCGGCCGCGGACGCTGTCCTACATCGCCGAACTCATCACGGACTTCACGCCGCTCGGCGGGGACCGCGCCTTCGCGGAGGATGCGGCGATCGTCGGTGGGCTTGGCCGCTTCCGGGGGCGGCCGGTGATGGTGGTCGGGACCGAGAAGGGCACCGATACCGACAGCCGCATCAAGCACAACTTCGGCAGCGCGCGGCCCGAGGGCTACCGTAAGGTGCGCCGCCTGCTGGAGCTGGCGGGCCGCTTCCACCTGCCCATTCTAAGCTTCATCGACACTTCCGGCGCCTACCCGGGCATCGACGCCGAGGCTCGGGGCCAGGCTGAGGCCATCGCGCGTGCGATAGAGGCGGGGCTTGCGGTGCCGACGCCATTCGTCGCGACCGTGATCGGCGAGGGGGGATCGGGCGGCGCCATCGCACTGGGCGCGGCCGACCGGGTGCTGATGCTGGAGCATTCGATCTACTCGGTGATCTCGCCGGAGGGCTGCGCTTCGATCTTGTGGCGGGACGCCGGATCGGCGGCGTTGGCCGCCGAGGCTCTGCGGTTGACGGCGGACGACCTCAGGCGGTTCGACCTGGTGGACGCGGTGGTGCCGGAGCCTCTGGGAGGGGCGCATCGCGCGCCGCAGGAGATGATCGCCGCGGTAGGCGACGCGATCGAGACGGTGCTGGCGCCTCTGCTGGGGCAGGCGCCCGAGGCTCTGAGAGCGCGGCGACGCGAGAAGTTTCTCGCCATGGGCCGCGAGGGATTGGGGTAAGCTTCAAGCCGTCCAGCGCGGCAAGGGATCGAACATGCGTTTGGTTGCCCTGGGTGCGGGTAAGCCATATGGTTCCGCGTGTGTTGGAGTTCCGGGATGAAGTGGTTTTTCGCCGTCAGCGAAGTCTCTATGGACCATCATGACCATGACTTTCGGGCGCTCATCCGATCTGCAGTGAACTCGGCGCGGGCGAATACTCAACTTCAGCCGAATATGATCGATAATAGTTCGATGGTGAGGAAGGTGCGTTCACCCAGGAAATTCGCAGCCTCGGCGTCAACGTCATCCGTCATCGGATAAGCTTCTACGAGCGGTTGGAGGCGGCGCAGAAGGCCCAGCGCCCGGACTGGACGCCTTATATGTTCGTGGCTTCAGGGGCCCTGTTGCGGCTAGAAATTCCGCTCCTGGAGAACTCCGAGGAGTTCGTGCTCTACACCGATTGCGACGTGCTCTTTCTGAAGGATCCAGCGCTAGAACATATGCGGCCGGAGGTTTTTGCGGTGGCACCGGAACGGCAGCGGGGATCATATGAAGACATGAATTCCGGCGTCATGGTGATGAACCTGCCGCGCTTACGTACCGATTTGCCCGCTCTGATCGATTTTCTTTGCGACAATTTTGCCGTTGTGAACGGATTTGATCAGGAGGCATACCGTCACTTCTACCGCGGCACCTGGAGCGCACTTGCGGCGGATTACAACTGGAAGCCTTATTGGGGCATCAATCCGCAGGCGAGGATTCTACATTTCCACGGGCCTAAACCGGCCGCGATCCGCAAGCTGATCGCCGACGAGAAGTACCCTTCTCCGGATGTGTGGCGGCAACTTTATTTTCAGGATCCTCGAAGCTACCAAGAGTATCTGCGGATTTGGGAGCATTATCAGGTGCCTGCACAATCCTGAGCAGTAAAGCGACAGTACTTGCGACTCATCAACCAAGATCCTAGTGTAACGGGAGATTGTTAGCGCAGGTGATGAGTGAACAAGCTCTACAGGGTCAGCACCTACCATAACTCAATTCTTGCGGCAGCCGATGACGGTTCCGTGATCAACGTCGCTCAGGAAGCGCAGAACGCGGATTTAAGACCTCTCGTCGCGTTCATACCCAGTGAGGCTTCGACGGCGTGCTACCTGTTGGCCGACATCCCTGACTCAAGCGTGCTCCGCATAACGCACCAGATGGGCGTGGGTCCCATTGTTCCCCTACGATGTCTACGTCTGCCGGGGTCGGAGGGGGCACTGTCCATTTTTATTCTCCCGAAACGAGCAAGTTTCTCTGCGCTGCTCCGATAAGCGCGGAAACTCAAACCGGCCCGCTGGCTTTGGCCCCGGCGATGCCGCGGCAGTTCGAGACCTTTACCCTACAGTCCTTGCCGATGGCAGTGCTGTCTCGGACAATGATGGAGCAAGCTAAGGCGCTTGAAATGGTCAACAACCCGGAGCCGGATGCCGGGCTTGTTGCATGGATGATCCAGCAAGAGAACCCGCCGGGACGGGCAGGTGACGCTTTAAACGCCGTCGCTGCTCTTCTCCGGCCTTCGCAGCTCGATGAGCTTGCAAGGCTCCTCTTGCTAGATAAGGAAGCGACGATCAAGGGCCTTCGGACCGTATTTGAAGACGATCTTTACGCGAATGAAGCTGTCCCGCAGCTGTTGCGGTGGCTGGCTTCGAGGGAAGACCAATCAACTCGGAAAAACAGGTCTGATGCCGCTGAAGAGCCTTTGGAGAGCGTAGCCGCTACATCATTTCTCAAGAGGCTGCTGGGGCAGAAGTCCACTAACGGTGTGATCCGCGAGATATCGCGGCCCTCCGCCCCTCCCGATAATTCAAGATCAACACGCGCCCTGACGACGATCCGCACGATAGATACGAAGTTTGACCGACTTCATGAGGACGTGCTCAGCAAGAACTACAATGTCCTGCCGTTTGCGCTCAACATGCGGCTGCGGCGGCTGGCCGACCCAACACGCAGGGCTTGTGTCATTGCAAGCGCCCGGAACGAGGGCCTGTATATTCTCGAGTGGCTGGCCCACCATCGGGCAATGGGGTTCGACCATATTTTTATCTACAGCAATGACAATGACGACTGTTCCGACGATCTATTGCGCGCATTAGCGACGGCTGGCGAACTAACTTGGATTGAAAGCACGATCGGTGCCGGATGCCGTGCACAGGCGAAGGCGTTTGGTCATGCTCTGCGCGTCATCCCGGACACGCTGGACTTCGAGTGGAGTCTTTTGATCGACTTGGATGAGTTTTTTGTCCCCAACCCCATGTTCGGCTGTGTCGGGAGTTTCCTCGATTGGCATGAGACGCAGTCTGTCGATGCCATCGGTATAAACTGGCAGTTCGTTGGATCCAACGGTCAGACGCATTGGCGCGACGAACCTCTTTTCAAGCGTTTTCCCATGGCCATTGGCGGCGCAAACCCTCACATCAAGTCTATGTTCAAAACTCGGAAGTTCCTTCACTCATTTGCTCACGACCCCGCGGATGTTCGCAATGAGCATGTCGAATTCAGAAACTCTAGCCGCGCTACGCATCTCTTTGATCCTGCGAGAAGCCGGGGCATAGCCCTCAACCCGGATATCAGCATGGCTGCAATTGTTCATTTCTTCTACAAGTCGAATGAGGAATACGTCTGGAAAAGCTCACGCAATCGCGGCTACCACACAGTCGTGCCCGGACAACCTGCTGGCAGCTTTAACTCAGGCTTCATCACGAATTTCGTAGAGACTTCCGACGCGGGAAGCGTACCGACAGCGATGCCCGCTTATGAGGCTATCGTGGCGGAGGAGATGGCAAGGCTACTCGCCTACCCAGATGTTGCGACCGCACTCGAAAAGATTAAGATGCGCTTCGGCTCCAAGATCGGACCACTTATTGCGCAAGCTGCTTCCCATCCGGCTATGCTCGCAGCGGACAAGCCCGGTCAAGTGTTCATGGCACCGTTGACGGCCCAGCGGTTGCCGCAAACGTCTCGTCAGAGTGCCGTCGACGGGGCTGGAGGGCTCAAGGCAACAGCCTCCGTATGAAAGGGAAGATGTTGTTGTTATAGAGATCGTGACCGAAGCCGCCGCCGACCCCCATGTTGAAGACCCGCGGACTGCCGGAGCCTACCCACATCTCATACCGAACTCTCTCTCGGTTCAAGGAATCGGCGAAGTCTGGACTCGAGAAGGCTGGGGATAGTGGGTGAGGAAGCCGCCTTATGTAATCGGCAGTGGCCCACCAGAAGTTGCCACCGAAATGTCGCGCAGGAACCTCATGGTAATTGATCCCAGCAATATCATGAGTCATCAATTCGATCACGCAATCCTTCCACCGTTCCAGCACTCCGTATTCTAGAAGATGGCGCCAACTGTTGACGTTCTGCATTGCCCTGTAGCCTTCAGAGCCCGAAGCCAGATGCCGGATCCCCTTCGTATGGAAATAAGCGACCGACTGCAGTAGACGTTCTCTGTCGTTTACACATCGTTGGTAGGCATGCTTTAGCGTTAGTCCTTCAAACTCGCTTTCCTCTTCGGTGTGCTCGAGCACCTCCAGCCACCTGACGTGACTGACAAAGTCATGGATTGCCTGGTGCTGTGGCCCGCTGATGCAACATGCGACATCGGCGTGCTCGTGCAGCCCGCAACGCTCGAGCAGCTTTAGTTGCTCGTCAACAAGAATTTTCCATATGTCCGTCCGAGGTGGGCTCCAGATGTGGTAGTAAACTGCAAGCTTCTTCATCAACTCAATCCGTAAGAGAGCAAGTCTGGCTGCGGACCCGGAGGACTGCGTTGTTCGGCCTTCGCCTTCGGCACCATGCTTTGGCGCCCGGAGAACAAAGTATGTCCGCTACTCGACGTATTGCAGAACACTGGCCACATCCATCTCAATAGGTGTATCCCAATTTCCAGTCACCGCGAGCTCTGCAGCTTCCGGGCAGCGTATCTCACGATACTGGTGTTCTTTGAGATTAGACAGAACCCAGTAGAAAATGTCAGGCATTTGCGATGGCATGAAGGATATGATGCTGGCTCCGCGCGGTGCAAATACCAAGTTTGTAAGGCCTGCTCCCGTGACACCCGCGATGCGCCGGGCGCCTTTAAACACCGCGATCTGATGTCGCAGCGTCATCTGGCTTGGATCAACAATCGTCCAGTTTTTTTTCGCTAACGCGGTAACGACATCCTCTTCGCAGAGAAGCTTTCGGCTGGACTTCGACCGGGTCACCCAGATGTCTGTCGGAGGACCGGGCCGGATCTTGTCCGAGAGAAACTCCGCTGTCTCAATGACCCGGGGCGAATAGAACTGTCCGTGAAGTGTCAACCCGGTAACGATGACCAGTCTCTCATAGACCTCTGGACCAGCAACTCGTATTGCGATCTTAGATTTGGGGATACCCAATAGTTCCAGCGATGTTTCCATAACGGCGGTCATCTCGGCGCTTGCAGCAGGAAGCCGGATTTTCCATCCCCACCGGAAAATCTCAGGGAGCATCAGGTGGATGATCGGCAGCATCTCCACCAGCCAATGGCCATAGTTACCAATTCCTGCCTTTTCGCATAGAAGCGTAACTCCCTCCCGACGCGGTATCGATCCTGTTCTTATGTTCTCCGATACGCTCCAGGTGAAAATGTCGATGTCTCGCTCACTCGTTTCGTGAATGCTTTCACGAATGAGATTCATGTCACGGTCGTAGACCAAGCCTGGTCCCTCGACGATCGCATCGGGTATGACTGACCACTGAACCGGCGCGGGAGCTTGAACGTTACTCAGGAGGTTTTCACAAAACGCTCTAAAATGGTTCGGCACCAGATCAGGATTAATGATCTCCGGCCGTCTCAGCATATATTGCGGCGAATCAATCGTGCCTACCACAAAGCCAGTTGGGAGATCGACGATGTTAGCCAACGTATTCTCCAAAATCGTCCATGGACGCTCCTAAAGCTCTAAGAGGGTCTTTTATCTCAGTCTGAGGCCCTGCGTTTGTTGAGCCGCAGAGTTCGAGACCGACACTGTCAACACTTACAAGAGCCCAAGCAAGGCATCTGCCAAGACTTTCGGGTTTTCGGTCTGGTGGCCAAAGGTAATGCCTTCGGTCGGGGCTGGAGAAAAAGAAGTAGGCGCATGGACGTAAAGGGCCTGATTACCAGCGAGCTTATCAATCAAAGCGTAATTGGAGTTGATCGCCTTATCATAGGCCAGTCCTATGATCCGCTTTGGTCGCCCGCAGAACAAGGTGGTGTGAAAGGCGGACCCCACGGTTCCAACGATTGTCGACGCAGACGCGAGCAGCGCTATTTGTTCAGGCGTCGTTAGGCGCTCAGGATACATGATCCGAATGCCGCGCGCCGCGAATGCGGCTTCGAGCGGCTGTTCATTTACGAGACGATACGTGGAACCTGTGCCAAGTTGCGTTTTGGAGACGTAGAGAGGACCTGCCTCCCGGTCCCTGTCGGCGAAAGGCGCGCCGATGGCGCGTGCAAGGTCACCGAACACGGCATGCGCGAAATGCTGCTCTTCAACTGCAGGCCTTGGAACGCGGAGGCGGGAGATGATCACAGGCTCCCGGAAGTGAGCAAAGCTAGATGCCGTTAGACCTAGCCTGCCGAGGATGGCGGAGACGTATGGGCGGGCGAACCATTCCTCGGGTGGCTCGATGGAATGGCAAAGTATGGGGGCGTCTGGCGGACCATCGCGAAGAATATGCCAGAAGCGCGGCAACGCCGCAGTCAAGAAGTGCCCGTAATGCGGAATGATGGGTCCGCCGTAAATGTAGCTTCCGTTGATGCGGGGCAGAGGCAATCCTAGCAAGCCGATATTGTCGCTCTGCCCTACAAGGTCACGCCTTGGAAGGCGCCTGTAGGAGGCTGCATCTACCAGGCGCCCGTCTGTGAAGTAGACGCCCCACTTCGGATCGCCCAACCACAGGGCAGGATCGAAAGGCCGGAAGATCACGTCTCTGCAGAAATCCTCGACGGGATCAGGACCTAATACCCAATCTGTCCCGACCAACTCCGTGCATAATTCCAATACTGGCAGGATCAGGGTCCTTCTTTGACAGGGACGCTACGGACGACTCTGCAGCGCCTACTCCTTCCCATACCGGATCACGATCTCGTCCGGTTGGGCCGAGGCCACCCGACGCGCCACCAAAGAAGCATCCGCCCCAGGTTGCTGCGCCATCCAGCCCTCGTACAAACCTACCAGCGTAGCCGCGAGCCACATCCCCGCCGGCTCGCCCGCGCCGCCAATCCGCGGCAACCCCTCATGTGTCAGCACGAGGCAATGCTCCTGCGCCGAAAATGCGATCTGGACCGCGCCCCAGCCAAAACCGTCGAGCGTCTCCGTCATGTCCATCGCCAGGCCATCGAGCGTTCCCCGCTGCGGCATCGGATACATGCTCGCCAACTGGCGGCCCACACCCTGCAGCAAGGCATCGCGCCCACCCGCGCCCACCACGTCGTCGACCTCGGCCGCCAACGCCCGCAAAAAGGGGCGCCAGTCCGTCGTCCCATTGCCTGGCCGCGCGGCCGGCAAAGGCGCGGCCGGCAGAGGCGCGGCCGGCAGAGGCGCGGCCGGCAGAGGCGCGGCCGGCAAGGGCTCCTCCATCCGCTGACGAACAGGTGCAGAACCACCCGAACGCACCGCCACGCCGCTTGTCAACACTTCGGCCTCCTCATTCCGTGGTCAGGAAGGTATAGCGCGCAAATGCCATAACGTCCGCTTCATTCCAGTCGGCGGATTTCTGATAGGCGGCAGAACCGCCGACCTGCAGCGCCGGCGTCAGGTGATACTCGAAGCTGCCGTTTACCCCGCCGACGACGCCCGAGACATTCTGGCTCGCGTAGCTGCCCTGTACTGCGCTGTCGAGCGTGCTGTACTGCTGCACCAGTTGCTGCAGCCCCGGCTGGGTCGGGAAGATCGCGCCACCGTCCGCGTTGAAGGTCTGCACGCCAAGCGAGCCGCCCAGCGTATAGGTCAGGGGCCCACGGGTCGCCGTCCAGGTGACCGGCACGATCGCCGCCACGTAATCCTGCGGGCTGAAGTAGCCGCCATAGCCCAGGGTGAAGTGATCCTGGTTGTTGCTGTAGCCGAAGTAAACGAGGTTGAGGCCGACTCGCACCTCGTCCGCCGGCGTCTTGTAAAGCGGGTAGCTGCCGCCGGCGCCGAGCTCGATCTCATTGTTGCTCAGCACGTTCTGCCCCTGCAGCCGGTCATACCCGCCGCCGGCATAGAAATTCGCCTGGCCTGGCGAGAATTCGAGCTGAGCGTGCACCCGCGAGCGGGTCACGCCGCCCCACGTCATGCCGGTCCCGGGATCGTAGGCCCCGGCGTAGGCGACGAGGCTATCGGTCACCGCGCGGCGCTCGCCCGTCACCCGGAGCACAAGGTTCGGCGCGATCGTCGGCGCGATCTCGACGCCCCCGACCACGTTGTTCACACGGAAACCGAGTGGCGTGCTGCCCACATCGGCTGTCACCCACTTATAGCCGTAGGACACGTCCAGCCCGACGCCTGTCGCGGTCTGGGCGCCGGGCGCCGGGATGACCGTGCGGCCGTAAGCCGCGTTGACGAGATTGTCGAACACCGCGCTGCCGAAGTTCTGCGCGTTCCCGGTGTCGGAAGCTACCTGGCCGGCGTTCAGGTAGGTGGGTGTCGCTGCGAAGGTGACACGGCCGACGCCGCCAGGCGAGAAGCTCCCTTCCAGCGGCACGCCATACGTGGCGAGCTGGCCGGTGCCGGCGCTGCCCGAGCGGAACTGCAACGTCGTGCTCGCGGAGACGTAAGGCGCCACCTGCAGCTGGATGGCCTGGATGCGGTTGTCGAGGTCGGCGATCATCGGGTCGGGCGCGGCGGTCGCGGGGCTCCCGGTCAGATTGCCGCCGAGCGTGCTGCTCGCCAGGGTGTTGCCCGCTACCAGCCCGGTACCGGCCAGAATGCCGACAGGCGAGGTTTCCTGCGAGCTGACGGGCGTGGCGGCGGGAGCCGCGTCATCGTCGCTCGGCGCGTTGCGGAAGGGGTTGTTGGAGGCGGCGGCGGGTGGCGCCCCCACGGGTCCGTTGCTCGCCACCATGAAGCTGGCACTGGCGCCGCCCGCGGACGCTGTGTCGCCGAGCTGCTGCTGGCGCAGTGCGCGCGCCTGCCGCAGGTCGTGCAGAGCATCCGCGTTCAACCCGCGCGCCTGGGCGATGTCACCGGCCAGGATCCAGTTCTGCGGATCGTTTGGGTTCTGTATCAGGTTGTCGTTCACGAAGCGCGACGCGAGAGCGTAGTCGCCAGTTTGGATTGCGGCTGCAACCGCACCCCGCCGCGCATCCGGATTGTTGGGGTCGTTCTGTAAAATCCGCTCGTTGATCGCAAGCGCGCGGCGGGGATCATCGGCCGTCTGATAGAGGCGGGCGAGAGCACTGTTGAGCGCCGGGTCGTTCGGGCTGCGCATCAGCGCCGGCGCCAGCTGGTCGTAGGCATCCGCCGTGCGCCCCGCCGTGTTCAGCGCGTCCGAACTGCGGATGGCGATGCCGTTGCGCAAGCCCGCGAGGCTTGTCTGCTGATCGGGCGTGAGGTCCTCCGCCGGCACGGAGGCCAGAATGGCGCTCGCACCCGTGGTGTTGCCGGCGGAGAGCAGCCCCTGCGCCCAGAGCAACCGGGCGGCGCTGCCTGCCGAGGGGTTCGCGCTGGCGGCCGTGGCGATCGCGGATTGCGCGTCGGCGGGGTCGGACAGGGCCATGAAGGCTTTTGCGACAGCGAAGCCACGTCCGCCGCTCGGGTCTGGCTGAGCGGCGATCGCGAGCAGTTGCTGGCGCGCGGCAGCGGGATTTGATCCCGCATAGGCTTCCGCCGAATTGATCTGCCCCTGCACCTGGGCCTGCGCGAGAGCCGCGCGCATGTCAGCGGTCCGCCGGCGTGGCGGCACCTGCTCGATGAGGCTCACGGCCTCGGCGCTGTTGCCGGTCTCGTTGGCGAAAACGATGCCGGCCTGCAGAGCGGCGGCGGAGGGCCGCGTCACATCGGTGACCTCGGCCATGACGCTCTGCGCGTCCGCCGCCGGCTGGCCGTTTTTGATGAGGGCGCGCGCGAGGTCAAGGCGCAGCCAAGGGCTTGAAGGATCGGCATCCACGGCCGACCGGTAGAGCGCGATCTGCCCCGCGGCATCCGGCATTGCCTGGGCCTGTTGGGCGAGAAGCTGCGCCCGCGCCTGGTCGGACAGCTGGCCGCCGTTGGCCTCGATCTGGGCGAGGAGGGTGTTGGCCTCCTGCTGGTTTCCTTCGCGGGCGAGCACGCCGGCGAGCGCCATCTTGATCCCGGTATTGCCGGGCTGCCGGGCGAGAAGCGCGCGATAGGCCCGTTCGGCGCCCGGCAAATCGCCGCGGTTGCTGGCAGCCTGGGCGGCGGCGAACTGGCCGGTGACGGCTGCCCCGGCCAGGGCCTGACGCCAGGCGGGCGCCTGGGTCGGGTCGAGCGCTATTGCGCGGCGGAGCAGCGTCGCTGCCTCTGCGGTGCGACCCTCACGCATCATGACCAGCCCGAGGCCGCCGGTGGAGCTGGCATCGTTCGGGTTGGCGGCCAGCGCCTGCCCGAACAGTTGCTGTGCCTGGGCAAGATCGTTGCGATGGAATGCGTCGTACGCCTCGCTCACGTACTGTGCGCCGGGCGCCTGATGCGGCGGATTAAGCGCGTTGGCCAGCAGGGTCGTGGCGGTGGGGTCGGTCGGGTAACGGGCCTGATAGGACTTGATCGCCGCGACCGAGGACTGGTCGAGGGGCAGCCAGCCGAGCGCCTGCCGCCAGCTCTCGCGCGCCTGCGGACCGATCGAGCTGTCGTTGGCCAGGGCGGCGAGGCGGCTGATGCCCTGCATGCGGGTGTCCTGCCGATAGGTCAGCGCCTGGGCGTAGGCAAGCTGGGCCCGCATGTCGTTGGGGTTGCGCTGAACGGCGCCTGCAAGCCCTTGGACCGCCGGCTGATAGCCGCCCTCAGTGCCGCCCAGGGTCTGGTAGTATTCGACCGCGAGCGAATCCGGAGGGGCGGAAGCGCCGCCGAAAAGCTGGCGGTAAGCGCCGACCGCCTGGGCGTCGCTACCCTGTTGGGCGAGCTGCCTCGCGTTGCTCAGCGCGTTCGGGTCGATGGCGCCGATCCTCACGGCCTGCTGGGCCTGATGGATCTCCGGCGCATTCGGATGGCTTTGTTGCAGCAGCGCCAGCGTCTGCTGCGCTTCGGTGACATTGCCGGTGCTCGCCTGCACCTCTGCGATGATGGCGAGCGCCTGGGGGTCGTCGGGCGAGAGGCGGAGCGCGCGCTGGGCAGCTTCGATGGCGCGGGGCGGATTGTGCTGGTCGCGCCAGTAGGCCGCCTGCCGCAAGAGCACGGAGAGGGCCGCGTTCGGATCGGCGGCCGGCGCGGGATCGGAGGGCGCGGCGGCGGCCGCGGTCGGCGCCGCCAAAATCTTTGCGGAGGCCTGACGAGAGGCGGCGATGGCGGCCTCGACCGCCGCTTCGGATGCCGCCGACTGGGCCGCCGCCGGTTGAGCCGCGCTCGCCGCGACCGGTGCTCCAGCCGCCGGCGTGCCCGAAGCGGCGGGTGGCGTCTGTGCCAACGCCGTCCCCTGCCAAAGCGCCGCGATCGCGAGAAGGGAAACCGTGCCCAAGCCCCCACGACGCCCTGCGCGCCACGCCGCGCGGTTTGGACACTGGCCGGGAGGGACGCTCCGGTGGCGCATCATCGCACATCGCCCCGCGCCCGCAGGCGAGTAACGGCGCGCCGCCGCAACGTCACGTGCAGCGCGACGGTGAGGATGATGCAGCCCAGGATCATGACCAGGACGATTGTGAACGGCTGGTCGCGCAGGAGGTAGCTCGGCCAGATCCAGAAGGGGATCCAGCCGACGGTGTAGGTTGAGCCGATCCGGAACGACGATACCTGGCCGCCCGACACCACGCTGAAATCGCCCTGGATCAGCGGGTTGACCGCGGGATCGCGGAAGGTCGAGATGATGCCGCCGAGGCCCTGCGGAGTTCCCGCCAGCAGCGCCACAACCGTTGCCTGGCTTGCCCAGGGGGACCGCCCGCTGGCGATGATCGCCGTGTTCTGGTTCACCGCGGCGGAGAGGGCAGTGGCGGCGCGGTGCTGGTCATCGTCGCGGCTGCCGGTGAAGATCTGGAAGACGCCGGCGAGGGGCGACTGGCCGAGCTTCAGTGAAATCTGGCCGTCACCGAGCGAGAGCGGCACGTTCTTGAGGATGTCGGTCAGGCTGCCGAGATGGGCGAAGGTGCCCATGACCAGGATGTCGCCCTTCTGCAGGCTCGCTTCTTCCTCCGGGCGCGCGACGGCCACCTGAAGCGCCGGATAGCCGGTGAGAAAGCCGAACCGGCCCATCATTCCGAGGTAGGCGCTGAGTTCCCCGGTGTCGGGGGTGTCGGGCAGCACGATCGTGGTGTTCGAGAGATCGGCCATGCGGGTGAACGGAAAGCCGGCGCTGACGAAGAAGGCGAGGTTCGGCATCTTGGCGAAGTGGTAGCCGCGCGCGAGGCTGATGGTGGTGTTGGGATCGATGCCCATCGTCGGGTCGGACGGCACCGCCTTGCAGGCGCCCGCGTTGAGCGGCCGTGTATCGAAGAAGAACTGCAGGGCGTTGCTGCCGAACACGTCGTAGGGTGGGACATAGACGGTGTGGAACGGGCCGGTCGCGCCGATGACCGGGATCCAGTTCCGCCACCAGGCATTGGCCATCCGGTCGGCCAGCGGAATGGATTGCAGATAGAGCCCGTTGATGCCGACATCGAGGCGCGACACCGACAGATTTTCGATCGGCCCGGGCGGGGCGCGGAAGGCAATGCGCAGCGGGAAGCCGCGCTCGCGCCAGGTGTAGAGGTCAGGCGCGGTGCGGAAGGCGACCTGAACCAGATTGTCGTAGCCCACCCCGTCGAGGTTTCGAGCATCGGTGATGGCGCCGAGCCGGACCGGCTGGTCGGACTGGATCCAGGCCGGTGCGTCGTAAGGCTGCCGCACGGGCATGTCGGGCGGCGTCACCTGCACGTTGGTGCCGCCCAAGGTACGGGAGCCGAGCACGAGCGCGTCCGCGGCCTGCGCCGCCTCCGCACCGTTGCGGCCGTAGACGACGAGCAGTGTGCCATTCGGATCGGCGGGGTTGGCCAGAACGGCGACGCCGGGACCTGTGATCGCCGGCAGCCCGGGCACGTTGGCGTCGGTGCTGCTCACAATCATCACGGCGTTGCCGGGCGGCGCGGATGTGGAAACGGGGAAGCTCGCGCCTCGAAAATCCGCCTGCTGTCCGAACCAGGAGGCGACGATGCCCGCCGCCCGGAGCGTGTCGTCATCGGGCTGGGCCGGCAGCACGAAGGGCAGCAGGAGCCCGCCGTTCTCATGATGATCGAAGAAGGGCAAAGGCAGCTGGCTGAGATCGCGCTGCGGCGGCAGATGCTGCACCGTCATGGTCAGGGTGGATCTGTTATATACCGTGCCCCAGATCAGCCCGCTCAGGAGATCGTTGCACTGCCGGGTGTAGGCGCCCGTCAGGCGGAAGTTCAGAGAGTTCGCCGCCTGGAAGAAGACCGGGTTGACCGGCATCGTGAGGGTGAAGTTCGGCTGCGCGGGATTGACGGAGATCGTGCCGACGTACTGGTCGTTAAGGCTCACCGTGATGTTGCTGAGATCGGGGAGCAATGCGGGGGAAAGCGCGCCTGAAAGGCTCAGGGTCGCATTGGTGACGACTTCGTCCCCGCGCACGCCGAACTGGACGCCCTGCAGGGCGCTCGTGCCGCGCAATGCGATCTGCCCCGCGGCACCGAGTCCCTTGAGCGTGAATGATTCCGTATCGGTCACGCCTTCGCCGGCCGGCCCCGCCTCCGGTACGCCCAAGCCGCCCGAGTTCTGGGTGGGCGCGGCCGGGGCCGGCTGGCCCGCCCCAGGCTGGGGTCCGGTAGGCTGAGACGTGCCAACCGGGGACGCGCCAGACTGAGAGGTGGCCGGCTGAGACCCGCCAGGCTGGGGCGCGTCCGCCGCCGGTGCGTTCGGCAGCACGATGTTAGGCAGCGGCACGGTGCCTGTGTCGCCCGGTGCGGCGGCAACCCCCGAGAGCGGGCGGATGATCGTCGTCTGCGCCCCGGCTGAGACGGGGATGAGGAGAGCCGGCAGCAGCAGCAGCAGGAAGGCGATGACAATGGCCGCCACCGGCTGAGGCTCACCAGGCTGGAGCGCACCAGGCTCGGGTGAGGCCTCCCCTTGGGCCAAGCCCCGGTTGGCGCGGGCGAGCGAAGCGCGGATCGCTTCCTCGATCTGAGCCCGGTCTGCGGGGCTGGCGGCGGTGTCGCTTTCCGGTGGCCGGAACAGGCCGCCGATGCTGACGAGAACGCGCCAGAGGCTGACGAGCGGGCGATCCTTGGGGAAGTCGCCCCAGTCCAGCCAGGCATCGGCGCGGCCAAAGACGCTCTGCACGATGGCCGCCTCATCGGCCAGCGTTTTAGGTTCGAAGTTCAGCAGCATCTCTTTCTCGCTCCAGCGCAGGTAGCGCGAGGGGATCAGCGCCGAACCGCTGGGCAAGGGGATCTCGAGCATGATCTCGGTATCTTCGGGCATGTCCTCCGGCCGGGTGACGAGGGTGCGTGCGCCGCTCTGCGACAGGTTCTGCACCCGTCCCGTGAGGACCCGCCCGTCATAGAGATGCACGATGGCCGGCAGATCGACACGCACACGCGCCCGGGCCCGCAACTGCTGGCGCTCCCGCCCGACCGCGAGGGCCGCGAGCAGGATGAGCAGGCTGATCGTCGCCCAGATCGTGTTGAGCAGCAGCGCCTGGAACACCAGCGTGGAGGTCTGCTGGAAGATCATGCTGAACAGGCCGCGCAGAATGCCGAGGAAGACAAAAAGGCTGAGCAGAATGTTGGGATAGACGGCGCGCAGGTCGAAGAAGCCGCGCGCGAGCGTGCCGCCCTTCTCCGTCACGTTGAACTTGCCTGCACGGGGGTTGATCATGGTGACGATCGTGACGCGCACCAGGAACAGAGCCAGCGTCGTTTCGTAGATCTCGCTCCAGAAGGAGTGACGCCAGCTGCCCTGGATGCGGGAGGCGGTGGCGACCGAGTGGAAGATATGAGGCAAGGCGTAGGCCGCGATGGCATAAGGCGAAGCGGCGATCATGTTCTGGAACAGCAGCAGATAGGCGAGGGGCGACGCGAGGAAGACGACGCGGGGAACGCCGAAGAAGAAATGAAACATGGCGTTCGCGTAACAGAGACGCTGGCCCAGACTTAGGCCCGGGCCGAGCAGCGGGTTGTCGAGGCGGAAGATCTGCATCATGCCGCGCGCCCAGCGGATGCGCTGGCCGATATGCAGGATGAGGCGCTCGGTCGCGAGGCCCGCCGCAAGCGGGATCTTCAGGTAGCCGGAGGTCCAGCCGCGGCGATGAAGCTTCAGCATCGTGTGCGCGTCTTCGGTCACCGTTTCGGTTGCAATACCGCCGATCGTCTCGAGTGCGGCACGGCGGAGGACCGCGCAGGAGCCGCAGAAGAACGTGGCATCCCAATAGTCGTTTCCGTCCTGCAGCAGGCCGTAGAACATGTTGCCCTCGGGCGGCACGCGGCTACCGGCGGCGAGGTTCCGCTGGAAGGGATCGGGCGAGTAGAAGTGATGCGGCGTCTGGACCATCGCCATGGTCTTGTCCCGCACGAGCCAGCCGACGGTGAGCTGCAGGAAGGCGCGAACCGGAATGTGGTCGCAGTCGAAGATGGTGATGAACTCGCCGCGCGTGACGCTCATCGCGTGATTGAGATTGCCGGCCTTGGCATGTTTGTTGTCGGTGCGCGTGATGTAGCCGACGCCGGCTTCCGCCGCGAACCGGCGAAAATCTTCACGCTTGCCGTCGTCGAGGATGTAGACGCGGAACTTGTCCGCCGGGTAGTCGAGCGCGCGGCAGGCAAGCACGGTCGCCCGTACGATCGACAGCGACTCGTTGTAGGTGGGGATATAGACATCGACGGTTGGCCAGTCGGCCGGGTCCGGCGGCAGCGGCACGGGCTTCCGGTCGAGCGGCCAGATTGTCTGCACGTAGCCGAGAACCAGCACCACGACCGCATAAAGCTCCGCCGTCACGAGCAGGCTGCCGAGGAGAAGCGTCGGCGTGGTCTGGAATGTTAGCGTTTCGGTCGCGCGCCAGTAGATGTAGCGCGCCGACATCGCGAGCGACAGGATGGCCAGAAATATCGTTACCCGCCGGTCGCGAAACCGGCTGACGACGAAGAAAAGCGCCGCGGTCGATATGCCGACTGCCACCTGTTGACCGACGGACAATGGAACCGTCGCAATGGCGGCGAGCATGCACACCCCGACGACGAAGCATACCGCTCCGCCGATCCTGCCGCTGATCACCTCCTTCATCACAGCTTCGCCGACTCCATTTCGTTCTTAAGAGTGCACGGTCATCTTGGGCCCAGGGCGAGCCGCAAGCCCGACTTCCTCGGCAGGTTCGTCCATCGGGCCGCCCTGCTCCGGCGCCACGGCCTCGACGATCTTGAGAGCTATCGCCGTTATGTCCTGAGCGGCTTTGCTCGCCGGTGCGTAGTCGGCCACCGACAATTGCCGGGCCAGGGCTTCGGGCACGTGTTCATCGCGATACACTCGGCCGAGCAGGCGGCTGCCGAGATGGCGCTCTGCGGCTTCGGCCGCTGCGCGCGATAGGCGGCTGCGCATGTCGATCTGGTTGACGACGAAACCGATGCGCCCGATCGGGAAAGGTGTGCCGGGTGCGCCGCGGTACATCCCCTTGCCGTCGATCTTCGGCAGTTGGACGATCGAGGCGGCGTCCGAGAGCAGAACGACGACCATGTAATCCACGATCGCGGCGATCACCGAGGAGGCGACCCCCGGCCCGGGCGGCGTATCGGCGATGATGACGACCTGCGGGTCCTGAAGAATATCGCGCAGCGGCGCGATCAGGAGGTCCGGGTGGCTGATGAGTTCCGCGTTGATCGCGAAGGTCTGGGCAAAGGTTGCGTGGCCATGCGGCAGCAGGGCGATGCCTGACGGGGTCTCCTGCAGATGCGCCTGCCAGGCCCGCCTGGGATCGGCGTGGTCCTTGAGCGAGGTGACGAAGCCCGCGCGCTCGTACGGATCGGCGCCGAAATGCATGCCGAGCGCGTTCTGCGCGTCAAGATCGAGCGCCACGACGCGATAGCCGAGCCGAGCGAATTCGTGGGCGGCGTTGGCCGCCATCGTGGTTTTACCAACGCCGCCTTTGGGGGATGCGAAAGCGATCAGGGGCATGGCGGCCCCCAAGGGCTCGGGCGAGACCTGAATTTCATTGCGGCGTCTCCTCCCGGCGATCCGCGCCGGGTGCGCGGTGGAGGGCTGCGAAGATGTCCGAAAGGCTTTCAGGCGCCGGGGCGGCGGCTTCAGCCTGAGGCGGTGCGGCCACAGGCTGGTCCGGCTCAGGCTGCGGCGGCATCGGGTATGGTGGAGGCGCGCCGAATCCGGGCGGATATCCGGCCGCGTACGGCGGCGATGGCGGGTGCGGATAGCCGTATGGATAGGGTGCGGGATAAGCGGCCGGATGGCCCGGAGGGTAGCCTGGCGGATACCCGGCGCCCGTCGGATAGGGAGGAAAGTGAGGCGGCGGATAGCCCGGCGGCAACCAGCCCTGGGCGCCGGGCGGCATGGGATACTGAGGCATCCCAGGTGGCGGCGGCTGAGGCGGGTAAGGCGGGACGTAGTAGGGCGGATAGGCCGGCGGCGGTGGATAGGCCGCAGCCGGGTAGGCCGCAGCGGGGACGGCCGGCGGCGCCACCGGTTGCGCGTCGCGAACCTGA
Organism: Acidisoma sp.; assembly: GCF_965199065.1. Lineage (NCBI taxonomy): Bacteria > Pseudomonadati > Pseudomonadota > Alphaproteobacteria > Acetobacterales > Acidocellaceae > Acidisoma > Acidisoma sp. The sequence goes on from NZ_CBDAQN010000001.1 coordinate 509,397, forward strand.
TGCAAAGCAGGTTGGGCTGCGGCAGGCTCGTCACGCTGGAAGCCGGCAGTCTGGGTTGCATCGGGTTGGAAGGCAGCTGGCATGGCGGCCGCCGGCGGCGCGGCAGGGGGCCGAGCGGCTGCTTTTGGCGCCTTTTCCACAATTGGCCTGATCAGATCCGCGTGCGACCGCAGCGGCAGGCCCGGAACCGGCTCCGGCATTGTCACTTGCTCCGCCGATGGAGACGCGGCCTGTGCAGGGCCTTGCCCATGCTGATCCCAATGCGCGGGCACGTGCTCCTGCGGCGTGACCTGAGCCAATCGCGGGCGTGCTGAAGTCTCGGCGCCGGCGAGAGGCATTAGCCGCGGGGCCGGCTCTGAAGCGACAGGTGTCAGTGCGTCAGCCGCTGGCCGTAGTGGAAGCGGCGCCTCATCATGTGGCGGCAGCGTGCCTTGAAGACGCGTACCGGAGGCCTGCCCGGCCACCGGCTCCCGCGGCTCCGGAACATCGTCACCCTGCCGTTTGGTCGCTCCGATCCTGAGATCGCCGGCACCCGGAACGGCACGGGAAAGTAATGGAAAGACCTCGCGGACCAGCCCGCCCGCGCCCGGAAGGATGCGCTCGTCCTTGCGCGCGGAGAGGCTGGCGGGGTTGGCGGGCAGGCTGGCGGATCTAGCGCCCCGCTGCTCGTTCGGCGGGACCCCCTGCGGCGTAGCGGAGGCTGCGCCCGGCCCCGCGGCTGCATCCTGAGTGGCCCGGTATTTGATCGGCGCGGCGCCGAAGGCTGCCATGACCTTGTCGACATCCGATTGAGACGTTTTCATGACTCCGCTCCCTCGTTCCTAGCCACCGGCATGACTCTCTGCCCAACCGATCCGTGACAACAACGTTAGGGATGAGGAATAGTAATCGGTGCATTGTTGCACTGAAGGTAGCGACGGCAGCCCCATTTGACGCGCATCGGCCATCATCACGTTCCGGACGGCGACAAGTCCTCCCGCGGCGGCGTACGACGAGACCGCGTCGGTCGCGAGGTTCGCCCAGGCCGGCTGATAGGCCGCCGCAGTCGTCCAGAAGCTGGTGAAGGACTGGCTGATCGCCGGCGTCAGGTTCTGCGCCCAGGTCAGGTTAAGGGGCACGCGGATCGCGTCGTAGGAGCAGAGGGGCGGCCAGCCGGACGCAACCGCCAGCGCCTCGTCGTTCAACGGCACGGCGAGCCAGTCCGGCGGCAACTGCCAGCGGCCGAACCGGGCTCCTTGCATCAACGACATTCCGTCGAGGGCGAGGAGCGGCCAAAGCGGCGATCCGTCGACGGTTCCCAACTCGCGAATCGCAACAAAATTGTAATAAGACAGGTTGATGATCGTTGCGGACTTTCTGGTGAAGCCGCTGAGGGCAGGCAGCAGTACGACGCGGCTGCCCGCGTTGGCGATCAGCAGCGTGCGGATGTCCCGCGCGATCGACGCCGCAGCCTGCGCATCATCCGTCCTGCCCCATCGTTGAGCCGCACGGTTGAGCGCCATGGCGATGACGAGGTCGCCATCCGTCGCATTGTTGTGGTCCGGCGTATGGTCGTGCTGATCGGGAAGATACCGCCAAATATGAAGCGCATCGGTGCCGCGGGCGAGATTGCGGGAGGTCCAGCCGCTGATCAGGTCGAAGGTCTGCTGGTCGCCAAAGGCTACGGCAAAAAGCATGCCATAGCTCTGCCCTTCGGAATGGGACACGTCGCCATTGCCGGTATCGACGATGCGGCCATCGGCCATCAGGAACCGGCTTTTGAAGGATAGCCAGTCGGGATCGTCCGGTGCGAACGCCGCGGCGGCGCGAGCGGCGGGGAACGGCGCGAGGCCGATCATCGCCGCGGCAGCCGTGCTGCGCTCGAGGAATTGCCGCCGGGATGGGAACAACGGGCCAGGGTCCTCACGAAGCCAAGGGAGAAGCCGGAGCGACGAGCACGGCTTGATCCTTTGGTTGAGGACCGGGTGGGCAGGAGGAGGTCGCTAAAGCAAAAACGAGCTGGAACCGGTTCATTTTCAAGCCACTTGTCACTTCAAGCTAGCCAAAAGTATGACCTGTCCGAGCGAGCGAGGCAAACGATAAACGTATTACGCACATGCTTTCGGCGTAGATGCGGCGGCAAGACAGGAGAACCTGACCCTGGGACCGGACGCCAGACGCAAAAAAACGCGCTGGCCCACCGAGGCCAGCGCGTTTTTCCGGTTTTGGAAGCAGGCGACCCCGATCAGGTGGAGACACCCGATCGATTAACCATTTCGGGAGATCAGGCCGCCTTCGGCAGCGTCGCCATGTCAATCACGAAGCGATACTTAACGTCGCTCTTCAGCATGCGCGTGTAGGCCTGCTCGATGGTGTCGATCGGGATCATCTCGATATCGGCGGTGAGGCCGTGCTTGGCGCAGAAGTCGAGCATCTCCTGGGTCTCGGGGATGCCGCCGATGAGGGAGCCGGCAAAGCTGCGGCGCCGCCAGATCACGCTGAAGACTGCGATGGAAAGCGGGTTCTCGGGCGCTCCTACCTGGCAGAGCGTGCCGTCACGCTTGAGCAACCCGAGATAGGCGTCGATCGAGTGATCGGCCGCGACAGTGTCGAGAATGAAGTCGAACGTCTCGCCCTGGGCCGCCATCGCCGCAGGGTCCTTCGAGATGACGACCTCGTCGGCCCCGAGCTTCTTCGCGTCCTCTGTCTTCCCGGCGGAGGTCGTGAACAGGACCACGTGCGCGCCCATGGCATGGGCAATCTTGAGGCCCATGTGACCGAGGCCGCCCAGGCCGACGATGCCGACCTTCTTGCCCGGTCCCACGCCCCAGTGCTTGAGCGGCGAGTAGGTGGTGATCCCGGCGCAGAGCAATGGCGCGGTGGCGGCGAGGTCCATCCCCTCGGGGATTTTCAGCACGAAATGCTGGTCGACCACGATGCGGTCGGAATAGCCGCCGAAGGTCGGGCCACCGACGACCGGGTCGACGCCGTTGTAGGTGCCGTTGAAGCCGACCTCGCAATAGTTCTCGAGGCCTTCCTTACAGGCCGCGCAGGTGCGGCAGGAGCCGACCATGCAACCCACGCCGGCGGCCTCGCCTTCGCGGAACCTGGTGACGTTGCTGCCGACGGAGACGATGTGGCCGACGATCTCGTGGCCCGGGACGCAGGGGAACGTCGTGTTCCGCCACTCGTTGCGGACCTGATGGAGGTCTGAGTGGCAGACGCCGCAATAGGCGATCTTGATCACGACGTCGTCGGGTCCGGGGTCGCGGCGATTGAAGGAGAAAGGCGCGACCGGCGTTGAAGCCGTCGTCGCACCATAGCCGACACATTCAAGCATAAAACGTCCTTGATCTTATCGAGAGATAGTAAAAGCGAGCGCGAATGCGCGGGGCGAGCGGCCACCACTGCGGCGGACGCTCGCGCGGCTGCGACAAAACACCGTATCCGCGGTGGTGGGAAGATGCTTCGGGAACACGTTTTGCGAAACATACCTGGCGCCGCCGCCCAAAGACGCGGCAAAGCTAACTGCTAGCAGTTCGTGTGCCCACTGGCGATGCAATCCTGGTTCTGCATGAAGTGGTTGATCTCGGGGAAGGCTAGCCATCCGCCGACGATGATCACGACCACCACCGCCAGCACGATGATCGCGAAGATGTTGCCGTTGTCGCCCATGTGCCGGTCCCTGATCCTTCGGAGCCTAGAAGGTCAGCGATGTCGCCTGCATCACAAGAGGCAGCGTCCGCACCATCGCAAGCACGTCCTCCGGAACCGGCTCATCGACCGAGACGAGGCAGATGGCGTCGCCTCCGGCGCTCGCGCGGCCGAGATGGAACGTCGCGATATTGATGCCGGCACCGGCGAGGGTCGCGCCGAACCGTCCGATGAACCCAGGCTTGTCCTGGTTCGTTACGTAGAGCATATGGTGGCTGAACTCGGCCTCCACCGGGATGCCCTTGATCTCGACGAGCCGAGGTTTCGATCCCGCAAAGAGAGTGCCCGCGACGGAACGCATGATGCCGTCGGTCGCGACCGTGATGCGGATGAGCGTCTGATACTCGCTGGCGCGGTCATGCACCGCCTCGGTGACTTCGATGCCACGCTCGCGCGCAAGCACTGGTGCGTTCACCATGTTCGCGCCCGTAATCATCGGCGCCATCAATCCAGCCAATGCGGCGGCAGTCAGCGGCTTGTAGTTGAGCTGAGCAACGGCGCCCTCGTACTCGACCGAAACATGCGTGACGACGCCGTCCTTGGCCTGGGTCAGCTGCCCGGCGAATTCACCGAGCAGGCGCGCGAGGTCCATGTAGGGGCGCACGCGCGGCGCATCCTCGGCCGAGATCGCCGGCACGTTGATCGCGTTGGCGACGGCGCCCGTCAGCAGGTAGTCGCTCATCTGCTCGGCGACCTGAAGCGCCACGTTCTCCTGCGCCTCGGCGGTGGCGGCGCCCAGATGCGGCGTGCAGATCACCGTGTCGAGCGCGAAGAGCGGACTTTCCGTGGCGGGCTCGACCTCAAAGACATCGAGCGCGGCGCCGGCGACCTTGCCGGAGGTAAGACCTTCGAGAAGTGCGGCCTCATCCACCAGTCCGCCGCGGGCGCAGTTCACGATGCGAACGCCTGGCTTCATGGCGGCGATCGTTGAGCGGTTGATGATGTTGCGCGTTCCGTCCACCAGCGGGGTGTGGAGGGTGATGAAGTCCGACCGGGCGAACAGTTCCGGCAGATCCGCCTTCTCGACCCCGAGTTCGACCGCGCGCTTGTCGGTCAGGAAGGGATCATAGGCGAGCACCTTCATCTTCAGCCCGACGGCGCGGTCGGCCACGATCGAGCCGATATTGCCGCAGCCGATGATGCCGAGCGTCTTCGCGGTCAGCTCCACGCCCATGAAGCGGTTCTTCTCCCACTTTCCGGCGCGGGTGGAGGCGCTCGCCTCAGGCAGTTGCCGGGCGAGGGCGAACATCATCGCGATCGCATGTTCGGCTGTGGTGATCGCATTGCCGAAAGGCGTGTTCATGACGACGACGCCGTGGGCGGTAGCCGCCTTGATGTCGACGTTGTCGACGCCGATGCCGGCGCGGCCGACGACCTTCAGGTTGGCCGCGACCTCCAGCAGCTCCTTCGTCACCTTGGTGGCGGAGCGGATGGCGAGACCGTCATAGCCGCCGATGATGGCGCGGAGTTCAGCCGGCGGCAGGCCGGTCTTCACATCCGCCTCGATGCCGCGAGCCCGGAAAATCTCGATGGCGGCGGGCGAAAGCTTGTCGGCGATCAATACTTTGGAGGCCATGCGCGTTACTCCGCCGCTTTGGGTGATGCAAGTTCCTGGGCGAGCTGGGCGTAGGCCCAGTCGAGCCAGGGCAGCAGAGCGGCGATGTCCGCCGTCTCGACCGTGGCGCCGCCCCAGATGCGGAGACCCGGCGGCGCATCCCGATACGAGGCGATGTCGTAGGCGACACCCTCGGCGTCGAGCACGGCCGCCAACCGCTTCGCGACCTTCGCCTGGTTTCCCGGATCGAGCGCGGCGAACCAGGGCGCGGTGATCGTCAGGCAGATCGAGGTGGAGGAGCGGTTCGCCGGGTCCTGCGCCAGGAAGCCGGCCCACTCGCTGGTCGCCACCCAGTCGGCAATGCAGGCGAGGTTCGCTTCGCTGCGGGCGATGAGGCCGGGCAGGCCGCCGATGCTCTCGGCCCAGCGCAGCCCGTCCAATGCGTCCTCGACGCAGAGCATGGAGGGCGTGTTGATGGTTTCGCCCGCGAAAATGCCTTCGATGAGCTTGCCGCCGCTGGTGAGGCGGAAGATTTTCGGCAACGGGCGAGGCGGCTTGTAGCTCAGCAGGCGGGCGACGGCGCGGGGCGACAGGGCGAGCATGCCGTGCGCGGCCTCGCCGCCCAGCACCTTCTGCCAGGACCAGGTGACGACATCGAGCTTGTCCCAGGGCAGCGCCATGGCGAAAGCGGCCGAGGTCGCGTCGCAGATGACGAGGCCTTGGCGGTCGGCCGCGATGAAGTCGCCGTTGGGGAAGCGCGCGCCCGAGGTCGTGCCGTTCCAGGCGAGCACCACGTCATGGCCAGGATCGACGGCGGACAGATCGGGCAGAGCGCCATACTCGGCGCCGAGCACGCGGGCGCCGTCGAGCTTCAGCTGCTTGACGGCGTCTGTCGCCCAGCCTTCCGAGAAGCTTTCGTGAACGAGGACATCCACGGGCCGCTCGCCGAGCAGGGACCACATCGCCATCTCGACCGCGCCCGTGTCGGACGCCGGGACGATGCCGAGTTTCCAGTCCGTCGGCATGCCAAGGATCGCACGGGACCGGGCGATGACTTCGGCGAGGCGCGCCTTGGGTTCGCTGGCGCGGTGACTGCGGCCGAGCATGGCCCCGGCGAGCGCTTCCAACGTGAACCCAGGGCGCTTGGCGCAGGGACCGGAGGAGAAATTCGGGATCTGCGGACGGAGGTCCGGTTTCGCAACGAGTGCCATTTTGGCTCTCCCTTTCAGAAGAGAAGCGCCCCGGTGGGGGGGCGTGACCCGCCGCGGCGTTTAGCGGATCGGGCGCGGCTCGGCAACAGGCGTAACCGCAGGCCCGGCCGTGCCGAACAACGGACCGAGGCGGCCTCAGCCTTTGAACAACCGGTCTCTGTTAAGCGAAGCGCTGCGCGATTACGGTGCCGCCATGATCTGGCCGATGCGCACCCCACCGTGACCGATGACCTGGAACATCGTCTCGCCCGGCTGATGGCCGCGGCGCAACAGGGGGATGGACCCGCTTATCAGGCGCTGCTGCGGGATTGCGTGCCGGTCGTCGCGGCCTCGGCTCGCCGGCAGGGCGTGACACCGGATCGTGTGGATGATGTGGTGCAGGAGGTTCTAATCGCCGTTCACCGTGCTCGCGCCACCTACGACCCGGCGCGGCCTTTTCTGCCCTGGCTGCGGGCGATCGCCCAGCGCCGCGCCATCGACGGTCTTCGCCGCCATTGGCGACAGGCGGTGCGCGAGGTGCATGATCCGGTCGCCTATGAGAGCCATGCGCAGGAGACAGCCGAGGCCGACGACGTGCTCGATGCGCAATCCCGGGCTCTGGCGCTGCGCGCCTCGATCGCCGGGTTGCCGCCCGGGCAGCGGCAGGCGGCGGAGCGGCTGGGTTTGCAGGGGCAGACCTTGGAGGAGGCGGCGGCCGAAACCGGCCGCTCGAAGGTTGCGCTGAAGGTCAATCTGCACCGGGCGATCAAGGCGCTCCGTGGCAAGCTGGGCGGTCCGGCGGGTGCGGGGGAGGCTGACGATGTCTGAGGCGACCCGTTCAGACGAGCCCTCGCACGACCAGTTGATCGAGCGCCTGACCGCCGATCTGCGCCCGGTGCGGCCGGTGTCGCCCGCCCGGCTGGCGGCAGGGTGGCTGCTGGTCGTCGTCGTCTTCGCGGGCTACCTGGCTTCGATGGCCGATCTGCACGCGATGATGCGGCGGCTCATGGCGGCGCCCGATATGTGGCTTGCCGCCGTCGGCTCGGCCCTGACCGGCATTCTGGCCGTTGTGGCCGCCTTCATGACGAGCGTTCCCGGCCGCAGCACGCGTTGGGCGCTCTTGCCGCTTCCGCCTCTGGCCCTGTGGATTTGGGAAAGCGGGATGGGCTGTGCCCGAAGCTTTCATCTGCCGGGCGTCCATGATGCGAGTTTCGGCGACAGCGATCATTGCTTCATGTTCATTTGCGCGCTCTCGCTGCCGCTGTCGCTGCTGCTGATGGTGCTGCTGCGCTGGACATTCCCATTGCGGCCAAACCTGACGCTGGCGCTGGGCGGCTTGGCGGCGGCGGGAATGGCGGCCACCCTGCTGAATTTCTTCCACCCGTATGATGCGTCGGTCAGCGACCTTGTCTTTCACGCGGTTGCGGTGGCGCTGGTGGTGGTGGCCAATCGCCTGTTCGGAGAACGGCTGTTCCGGTAGAATGCGCGTGACGGCGCGCGCGAGCCGAGGAGGCGTCTGTCCCTGGACCTTCGACCAGATCATGGACCCGGACTTCTGGCCCCGGTAGCCAGCTTCTTCACCGGCCGCTGGTCGGTCGTCCGCCGCATCCGCGACATCGGAGCACGCGAAGCCGGACACTTGCGCGGCACCGCCGTCTTCGAGCCAACCGCCGACGGTGTCCGCTTCGTGGAACACGGCGTGCTCGTCCTGCCTCACGCATGCGTCGAGGCGCGGCGGGATTATCGATTTGTCATCGAGAGCGATACCGCGTTCAGCGTTTTTTTTGCCGATGGCCGCTTCTTCCATCGGGCAAAGGTCGCCGCCGGCGTTGCGTCCGCCCAGCATGATTGCGCGCCCGATACCTATCGCGGCCGCTACCGCTTCCCGAACGCCGACCGCTGGAGCCTGAGCTGGCGCATCACCGGGCCGCGCAAGAACCTCGTGATCAGCACCATCTTTTCACGAACCGGCGCTGGATAACGCGGCGGCGGCGCGGATGCGTCCGTCCGCCTGCTGCAACAGCACGGCGGCCCGCTGCCCCGCGGGCCTGGGGACATCGACATGCAGGGCGCCGCCGCTCCACATCGCGATCGGGCGGATCGACCGCACGATATCCACCTCCGTCTCGGTCAGGCCGCCGTTCTCGCCGCGCCCGATAGCCGTGACGTGCCGGTCGTCATAGCCGACGAGCCAGATTTCTCCGCTCCCCGAACCCGACGCCGCATCAACGGTGAGGCCGGACCCTCGGTCCGAGAGGCCGAGCGCCACCGGCGGCAGAGCGGCACGGTCCGCGGTCGCCTCGGCGATGGCCGCCGCGACGGCATCCTGGTCCGAGCCCACGGCTTGCCGCGAACCGCCGACCACCAACTGCGGCGTATAGACTTCGCTTCCGAGCAGCCTGTCGTAGGTCTGCTGGCGGGCGGTGGCTGCCGGCATGGAGAATGGGTCTTTCCAGCCGAGGCTGTCCCAGTAGTCGATGTGGAAATCGAGCACGAGGACGTCGGGGCGCTCGCGCTGCAACTCGCCCAGGTAACGGTCGGCCGGCGGGCAGGAGGAGCAGCCTTGCGAGGTGAACAGCTCCAACACCAGAGGATCGCCTGCGGCGGCCATCGCGAATGGCACCGAAGCGACGGCCTCGATCACGACCCCGAGCAGCAGCGGAACGAACCATTTCATGACGGCACCCCATTCGTTTCGATGGGACATTCGTGCCGGTATGAAGGCCGGTTACGCGCCCGCGCGACGCTTCGCGAGCCGGATGCCGAAGCGGCGGGCCGGTTCCTCCACGGTGGCCCAGGTTATTGTCGCCAGACCCAGCAGCAGGGCCAGCATGAGCAGCGTCCACAACATGCCGTCCGCCGCGTGGCCGAGGCCAAGCCGCCCCGGCGGCAGCCAGACGAAGGCAAGGCCAATGAGCGTCGGATGGATGAGATAGAGGGAAAAGGAGATCCGCCCCAGCCAGACGCACCAGCCCGCGCCGAGACCGCGCGCGATGACACCGCACTCTGCTGCCAGCCCCCAGATGAGCACCGCCGCGAAGACCGGGATGAGCCGCAGATGGTCGCCGAGCACCGCGAGCAGGATGGCGAGAAGTGCCGCGGCCTCGATGAGGCTTGCGGTGCGCGGGCGAGGGCGTCGCACCAGCACCGTCATCTGCTGCACCGCCATCCCCAGCCCGAAACCGGCGAGGCCGCGCGCGACGGCGGGCCACCCCCAGACCATGTCGGATTGCACGTGACGCTCGATCGCCGCCATCATCAGCAGAATGAGCACGCAACCGACGAACTCCAGCCGCCGCATCGCCCCGATCACGAGCGGGAAGAGCACGTAGCACAGGAGTTCGACGCCGATGGACCAGCTGACCGTGTTCCAGGTCAGGCCATGAAGCAGATAAGGCTGGAGCAGCAGAACGACGATGGGCAGGTCCCGCAGCCTCTCGGTCGGATCGTGATTGCCGAACCGCGCTTCGCTCCACACCCAAAGGCCGAGGATCAGGGCCAGCACGAAGAGGTGCAGGGGATAGACGCGGAAGATCCGGCGGAGGAAGAAGTCGCGAAGGCCTGGCAGGGTGAGGTCCCGGTGGACCGCGGTGATGACGAAGCCGCTCAGCACGAAGAAGATGTCGACCGCCACGTAGCCGGGACGGAAGAGCCATCCCGCGGCATCGTAACCGGCATAGGCCAGGACGAATTGCAGGTGATGCCCGACGACCCAAAGCGCCGCGAAGCCGCGGATCGAGGTGAGCGGCAGGTTCTGGTGCCGCAGCGGTGCGGCGGCGGCCTCGCTCAAAGGCGGCTGAGCGCCTCGATGCGGGCCGGATCGACAGTGACGCCGTGGCCGAGCGGGCCGTGTCCGGCGCCGAGGCCGGGCGCGCCACGGATCGCCGCAGAGATATAGGCGCGGGCGCGCCTCACCGCATCCTCGAGCGGCATGCCCTGCGCGAGGCCCGTTGCGATGGCGCTCGCCAAGGTGCAGCCGGTGCCGTGAGTGCTGGTGGAGACGATCCGCTCGCCGGTCATCGCGACCAGCCCGGCGGAGGTTGCCCCCCTTGTCGCAAGGATGTCGGTGACGGTCGCGCCCGTGAGGTGTCCGCCCTTCACCAGCACAGCGCCGGCACCGAGCGCCAGCAGCGCCTCGGCCGCGCGCCTTTGATCCGCTTCATCGGCAATCCGCACGCCAAGGAGCAGTTCCGCTTCGGGAATATTCGGGGTGATGACGGTCGCCAGAGGGATGAGGCGCGTCTTCAGGGCGTGCAGAGCCTCCTCGCTTTGCAGCCGGTCGCCGCTGGTCGCAACCATCACCGGGTCCATGACGAAGGGGAGCGCTGGGGTCAGCCGTTCCGCGAAATCTGCGACGGTCTCGATGGAGGCGATGTCCGGCAGCATGCCGGTCTTGATGGCGTCGGCGCCGATATCGGACATAATGGCGTCGATCTGCGCCCGCAGGAACTGTTGTGGAACCAGAAGCACGGCCGACACGCCGCGCGTGTTCTGGGCGGTGAGGGCGGTCAGTGCCGTCGTCGCGAACCCGCCCAACGCCATGATCGCCTTGATGTCGGCCTGGATACCGGCGCCGCCGCCGCTATCGGATCCGGCGATGACGAGAACGCGCCCCGGCTTTGTATGGTTCGCCGCGTGGCTCAAGCGGTGGTTTCCGGCGTGCGGGCGACGGCGGCGATGACCTCGCAGACTTCACCGACGATGCGGGCGATGAGCGCATCGTCCTCGGCCTCCGCCATGACACGGATGAGCGGTTCCGTGCCGCTCGGGCGGATGAGCAGGCGGCCCTCGGGCCCAAGCGCCGCCTCGGCTGCCGTGATAGCGGCCTTGACCCGGGCATCGCCGAGCGGTGAGGGACCGGAGAAACGCACGTTGCGGAGCAGCTGAGGCGAGGGTTTGAACACCCGGCACACCTCGGAGGCCGGCGCGCCCTGCCGCACGAGCACGGCCAGCACTTGCAGCGCGGCCACCAGGCCGTCGCCGGTGGTCGAGAAATCGGACAGGATGACGTGGCCGGACTGCTCGCCGCCGAGGTTGATGCCGAGCGCCCGCATCCGCTCGCCCACATAGCGGTCGCCGACCTGGGTGCGATGGAGGTCGAGGCCCAGGCCCCGCAGGAAGGTCTGGAGCCCGAGGTTGGACATCACGGTTGCCACGATGCCGCTGCCCGTCAGCCGGTCGGTCTTCGCCCAGGAGCGGGCGATGAGCGCCAGGATCTGGTCGCCGTCGATGATCTCGCCATGCTCGTCCGCCAGGATGAGGCGATCCGCGTCGCCGTCCAGCGCGATGCCGAGGTCGGCCCCATGTTCCACGACGGCGGCGCAGAGCTGGTCGGGCACCGTCGATCCGCAGCCGCGATTGATGTTGAACCCGTCGGGCGAGACGCCGACCGGGATGACCTGGGCGCCGAGTTCCCAGAGTGCCGTGGGCGCCACGCGATAGGCGGCGCCGTTCGCGCAATCGACGACGATCTTGAGGCCGTCGAGACGCAGGCCCTTGGGAAAGGTGCCCTTGACGCCCTCGATATACCGGCCGGCGGCGTCGTTCAGCCGCCGTGCGCGGCCGAGGGACTCCGGGGTCGCCAGTTCGGGCCGGAGATCGGTCGCCATCCGGGCCTCGATGGCGGCCTCATGGGCGTCGGAGAGCTTCACCCCGTCAGGGCCAAACAGCTTGATGCCGTTATCCTCGAATGGATTGTGCGAGGCCGAAATCATGACGCCGAGGTCGGCGCGCAGGCTGCGGGTGAGCATGGCGATGGCGGGCGTCGGCAGCGGCCCGGCAAGGACCACGTCCATGCCGGCGCCGAGGAACCCGGCGGTCAGCGCCTGCTCGATCATATAGCCGGAGAGGCGGGTGTCCTTGCCGATGAGCACCTGATGGCGGTGGCTTCCGCGGGTGAACATGAGGCCTGCCGCCTGCCCGAGGCAGAGCGCGGTTTCGGCTGTCATCGGGTGGATGTTGGCGCGGCCGCGGATGCCGTCGGTGCCGAAGAGGGAGCGGGGTTGTGACGCCGCGGGCTTTGTCGTGCCGTTGCTCATGGTCTTCTGCGCCTCGCGAATGCGGCCCGGAGTGTGTCCGGAATCTGGATGGTGTAGCGGCGGCGGCGCGGACAGGCAATTCAACCGAAATACACCGTCTAGCGGGCGAGCGCCTGCCAAACGCGCACCGCCTGAACGGTCTCGGCGACATCGTGCACGCGCAGGATCTGCGCGCCCCGGCTCAGCGCGAACAAGGCCCCGGCAATCGAGCCGCCGAGCCGCCGGGCCGCCACCGGTTCACCCGAGAGCGTGCCGATGAACCCCTTGCGCGAGAGACCCACGAGGAGAGGAAACCCGAGCGCGCGTAGCGGTCCGAGATCGCGCAGCAATGCCACATTCTGCGAACCGATCTTCGCGAAACCGATCCCCGGATCGATGGCGATCGACGCTCGAGCGATACCAGCCTCTGTTGCCGTCGCCACCTGCGCCGCCATCTCGGCAGCCACTTCAGATCCGATCTCCGCATACTGGTTAAGGCTGCTCATCGTCTGGGGCGTGCCGCGCATATGCATCAGGACCACCGGCGCCTGACGCTCCGCGATTACGCCCGCTGAGCGCGGATCATGCGCCAGAGCCGTCACGTCGTTGACGATCCGTGCCCCCGCATCGAGTGCCGCCGCCATCGTGCTCGCATGACGCGTGTCGACGGAGATCACCGCGCCATCCGCCGCAAGCACGCGAATGACGTGCAGGATGCGCTCCTGCTCCTCCTCCGGAGGCACCGGTTCAGCGCCGGGCCGCGTGCTCTCCCCGCCGATGTCGAGAATGTCGGCGCCTGCCGTCAACATTCGCCGCGCCGCATCCAGAGCCGCCTCGCGCTGCGCGAGGCTTCCCCCATCGCTGAAACTGTCGGGCGTCAGGTTGAGCACGCCCATCACCAGAGGCCGCGAAAGGCTCAGGCCCGCCCAGTGCGAGGCAGGCTCAGCCATGATGGCCGCGTGGAGGAAGCACATTGTTGATCGAAATAAAGCATCGACAGAGTCTCATCCGTCAGACCCTCAAAACGCAAAACCCCCGGCTCGAAGGCCGGGGGTCTGTAGCAGATCGAGGTGCAACCGTCAGACCGGGTGCGGGGAAGGACCCATGTTGCCCGGGATCGGAGGGACCGGACGACCAGCGGAAGGAACCGACGCCCGGCGGTTCTCCGGCGGCGGCAGATCGTCCACCGATTTCCGGACCACCGGCTCACCGCGCAACACGCCGCGGATCTCGTCGCCCGTCAGCGTCTCGAACTCGAGCAGAGCGCGGGCGATCGCGTGCAACGCCGTGATGTGATCCGACAGGATGGTCTTTGCCTTGAAGTAGGCCGCATCGATGATGCTCTTGATCTCGCTGTCGATCTCGCGCGCCGTCACTTCCGAGACGTTCTTGTGCTGCGTCACCGAGTGGCCGAGGAAAAGCTCCTGCCCATTATCGCCGTAAGCGATCATGCCGAGCTTGTCGCTCATGCCCCATTCCGTGATCATCCGGCGGGACTGGTCGGTCGCCATCTTGATGTCGCCGGCCGCGCCATTTGAAACCTTGTCGGCGCCGAAGATGATCTCTTCCGCCGCACGGCCGCCCATCGCCATCGTCAGCTCGCCCAACAGCTTGGACTTGCTCTTGGAGTAACGGTCGCCCTCGGGCAGGCTCATCACCAGACCCAGAGCACGGCCACGCGGAATGATCGTCGCCTTGTGGACCGGATCGCATTCCGGCTCGAGCATGGCGCATAGCGCGTGACCAGCCTCGTGATAGGCCGTCATCTTCTTCTCGTCGTCGCTCATGACAAGGCTGCGGCGCTCCGCACCCATCATGACCTTGTCCTTGGCGTCCTCGAACTCAGCCATCGCCACGACACGCTTGCCGCGACGGGCGGCGAGCAATGCACCCTCATTCACAAGGTTCGCCAGATCGGCACCGGAGAAGCCGGGCGTGCCGCGAGCAATGGTCTTGGGATCGACGTCGGCCGCCAACGGGACCTTCCGCATGTGCACGCGCAGGATACGCTCGCGCCCGTTAACGTCCGGGTTCGGCACGACGACCTGACGGTCGAAGCGGCCCGGCCGCAGCAGGGCCGTATCGAGCACATCGGGGCGGTTCGTCGCCGCGATGAGGATGACGCCCTCGTTGCTCTCGAACCCGTCCATCTCGACGAGCAGCTGGTTGAGGGTCTGCTCACGCTCGTCGTTGCCGCCGCCGAGGCCCGCGCCACGATGACGGCCGACGGCGTCGATTTCGTCGATGAAGATGATGCAGGGCGCGTTCTTCTTACCCTGCTCGAACATGTCACGGACCCGGCTGGCGCCGACACCCACGAACATCTCCACGAAGTCAGAACCGGAGATCGTGAAGAACGGCACATTCGCCTCGCCGGCGATGGCGCGGGCGAGCAGCGTCTTGCCGGTGCCCGGCGGACCTACCAGCAGCACGCCCTTGGGGATTTTGCCGCCAAGGCGCTGGAACTTCTGCGGGTCCTTGAGGAATTCAACGACCTCGCCAAGCTCGGTCTTGGCCTCCTCGATGCCGGCCACGTCTTCAAACGTTACGCGGCCCTGCTTCTCGGTCAGAAGCCGGGCGCGGGACTTGCCGAAGCCCATCGCGCGGCCGCCGCCCGACTGCATCTGGCGGAGGAAGAAAATCCACACGCCGACGAACAGCAGCATCGGGAACCACGAGAGCAGGTAATGCAGCAGCGGGTTGCTATCGGCATCGGCAGGCTTGGCGACGATCTCGACGTTCTTCGCGGTCAGCGTCTGCACCAGCGACGGATCGTCGGGAGTGTAGGTCTGGAAGGCGCGACCGTCCTTCAGATCCCCGCTCACGTTGCGATCCTGGATCACCACGTCCTTGACGTTGCCCTGTTTCACAGAGTCCAGGAACTCGGAGTAGGCCATTTGAGTCACATTGGTGGTGTTGCTGTTGCCGCGGATGCCCCCGGGCTGGAACAGGCTGAACAGCACCACCAGCAGCAGTGCGATGATCACCCACAAGGCAAGGTTGCGACCGAAATTGCTCATCACGTCATCCAGTTCCTAACCGGCGTCCGGGCTGCCAAAGCCCGCATTCGCCTCTCAACCCGCGTCGCAAAACAACATCGGCGGGCACAAGTGCCCCCGTGGTGTAAACAGAGCGCATGATATTCCGCATTGTCACCTTAAAGATAGGAAGTCTTTCGGTGCAAAGCATCCCCATCTTCATGTCGGGCGGGCGGTCGCGGCATGACAGCTTTGTCAAGGCGACACGACGGTCCCGTTGAAGGCGGCCCCGAGGGCCGGACGCGGCGGGTGGAACAGCAGGCGTCGTGGGTCAAGCATCTGTCTGTCAGGCCACAACAGAGCGGGCACCGCGACAAGCTCGCCTTTCGGATTACGAAACGTCGGCAGCGTCTCCAGCACCGCCGCCGGAAGGTCCGACAGGCTTCGGAAGCGCTCGGCGTCGGAGCCTAGCGCACCCATCGTCTCGCCGGGCAGATCGGGATCCTCCTGGTGCCGCCGAAACCGCCCATCCCACCGGGCACCGGCCTCAGCGGGAACCTCGGGCGCCGTGGCGGCAGCCTCCCGGCAGATGAGGAAGCCCGGGCCCAACCGGCCAGCCGGCCGCAGCAGCGTTCCGGCCAGGCAGATGCCGCGGCCGATCGCCGGGGCAGGCGCTTCGGCAATGCGGGCAACAGCCTCAGGCGGCGGCGGATAGCTTGCGCCGGCAATGGTCCGAAGCACAGCGGCCAGTGCGGCCGGCGGCCAGGGTGCGTCTGGCAGCACCGCGAAGCCTTCCGGGCGAATGGCGGCAACGGTGCCAAGCCACTCCGCCACGCAACGCTCCGCCTCGCGCCGCGCCTGCGCATCCGCCGCGGCGGATGCGGCCAGAGCGCGCGTGGCAGGCCCGTCGCCCGCGGCATCCGCGCGCGCGGCCCGCAATCGGGCGCGGGTGAAGTGGCGGTCGGCATTGGTCGGGTCCTCGGCCCAGCCCAGGCCGCGGTCGACAAGCACCGCCCGCAGCCGCCCCGGTGCCGTTCCAAGCAGAGGGCGCAGCAGACGCACCGACGCCGTTTCGCTGATGGCCGCAATTCCGGCAAGACCGTCGCGACCGCTCCCCCGGAGCTGCCGCATGACGACGGTCTCGGCCTGATCCGCGGCATGATGCCCGAGCAGCAGATCGATGATGCCGGCCTCCCGGCACGCGGCCTCTAGCGCCGCCATGCGCGCGATCCTGGCGCGGGCGGGCAGGCTCGTGCCGGGTCCGAGGGTGTCGAGCGTGAGGACGCGGGCAGGGATGCCGAGGCCCGCGAGGGTCGAGGCGGCGGCGGCGGCCTCGGCGGCGGCTTCGGCGCGCAGGCCGTGGTCGACGATGAGCGCGAGAACCGACCCGCCTTTCGCCCGAGCCCAATCGGCGGCGAGGACGGCGAGGGCGAGGCTGTCGCCGCCGCCGGAAACCGCGAGCCCCAGCCGCGGCGGCGTGCCGAACGGCCCTAGAGGCTCGAGCAGCGAGGCGAACTCTGCCCCGCCGATGGGATAAAGTCTCAGCAGCCCAGCCGGTGATGCGCGGCGGAAATCGGCGGGACCAGATAATGCGGAGGCGACGGGAACTGCGCGTGCAGCGTCCTCAGCGTGTCACAGGCGGCGGCCTTCTGGTTGATCGAGGCCAGGGTCATGGCAAGCCCGAGCAAGGCGTTCGGCGCCCGCGGTCCCTTGTGGTTCATGTTGTAGGCGTCGTCGAAGGCGAGCGCCGCCGCCTGGTAACGCTGCTCACCCTGAAGAGACTGGGCAAGAAGATACTGAGCGTCATAGGCGCGAGGTGAGCCGCGATGCTTGGCGAGGATCTCCCGGGCGATGCCCTCGGAATCCTGGTAATGCCCCTCATGCAACGCAAGAACCCCGCGCTGCATGAGGTCTTCGGGGGTCGGCACCGCCACGGCTGGCGCGGCGGCGGGCGGCGCGGCAGCCGACTGCCCTGACCCGCCCGGGGCGCCGCTGCCGGCGGCGCTACCCGAGCCGCTCTGCCCATTCTGCATCTGGAAGGTGAGGTCGCCGATCTGCTTGTTGACCTGGGCGTTCTGGGTGTCGACCTGGTTCTGCAATTGCTGGAGATTGCCGGTGAGCGTGCGGACCTCGTCCTCCAGCGTGCTGACCCGTTGCAGAAGCTGCGTGACAAGCGTGCCGCTGCCGCCGCTCTCCACAGGGGCCGGCGCGGAACTGCCGCCGCCGCCATTGGCCTGCACCTGCTGCAACTGCGCCTGCAACTGCTGCACCTGATTCTGCACAGCCAATATCTGATTTTGCAGCGTGATGCCTTCGCGGCTCGTCACGCTACCATCCTGCGCCAGGGCCGCACCCGGAAGAAGGCACGCACAGAGGGCGCCGGCGCAAAGCCCGGCCAGCAGGATTCTCTTCATAGGTGAGTCATCTCCTCGGCGACGCATTCGCGGCTGCTTCTAGCACCGCCACTTCCGCCCGTCATGATGAACAGCCGCGTCAACGCTGGGACCGGGGGACGCCCAAGAAAATGGCGGGCAACGTGTGCCCGCCATTGGTCGTCGTCCCGTGGCCTGACAGCGGTCCGGTGGGCGAAGCTTAGGAGGACGCGCCGGTGCCTTCCTGCGGGTTGTGGCCCTGCACGGAGGTGATGGCGTTGCGGTCCTGGCTGTAGGAGCCCTCGTCGTTACCCTGCGCCACCGGACGATCCTTGCCGTAGCTGATGGTCTGAATGCGCGAGCCATTGACGCCCTGGGCCACGAGGTAGTCGCGGGCGCCGTCGGCGCGGCGTTGGCCGAGGGCCAGATTGTATTCCTCGGTGCCGCGCGGGTCGCAGTTGCCGGCCACGAGCACCGCGATCTGCGGGAACTTCTGCAGCCAGCCAGCCTGATGCGACAAGGTCGTGGTGGCGTCGGTGGTCAGGGAGGAAGCGTTGAAACCAAAGAAGACGCGATCGCCGACGTTGGCGACGAGGTCTTCCTCGCTGCCGGGCGCGGGGCCGGTTGTCATCGCGGCGCCATTACCTGTGGACATCTGTGTCGCGGCAGGTTTGGCGCAGGCAGCCAGCAGTGCAACAGCGGCGAATGCGCCCAGCAATTTGATGTTCATTGCAATCTAATCCCTACAGGGGTTCGTGTTCACGAGGTATCGGCGCGGCAACATTGTAACGTCAGGCGGAGTCGACCTGGTAGCCAAGGGATCATCAGGTTGGCCGCGCTTACCGCCGCTGACGTTACTGGTCAAGTAAGGTGTTGTTCATTTCTCGAATTGCAGCCTCTCGCGACAGAAAAGATCGCCTGTCAGGACAGTAACGGTGACCACGCCGGGTCGGAGGCGCTTGTCGAGGTCTGCAACGCCTGTTCGTTGAAACCTGTAATGTCGATCGTCACAAGTCGAGATGACCGGCCATCCCCGCGCTGGAACATGATGACACGACCGTTGGGGCAGAAGCTTGGCGCCTCCACATCATAACTTTCGGACAGAATTCGTTCACCTGAACCGTCCGGCGCCATGACGCCGATCGCGAAGGTGTCGCCGAGCCGCGTGAAGGCGATGAGGTCGCCCCGCGGCGACCAGACGGGGTCGCCGTAGCGGCCCGGACCGAAGCTTATCCGGCGCACGCCGGACCCGTCCGCGCCCATGACGTAAAGCTGCTGATCGCCGCCGCGGTCAGACTCGAAGACAATCTGGCTGCCGTCCGGGCTGAAGCAGGGAGAGGTGTCGATCGCGCCGGTGTTGGTCAGCGTGCGAACGTCGCCGCCGTCGAGCGAGCAGGTGATGATGTCCGAGCCGCCGTTCCGGTAAAGCGACATGACGATGCCGGCGCCGTCGGGCGTGAAGCGCGGGGCGAAGGTCATGGTGCGGAAGTTGCCGACGAGCGACCGCGTTCCGGTGCCGAGGTCGAACAGATAAACCCGCACCGCCTTGTTGATGTAGCTGATGAAGGCGATCTGGTCGCGCGTGGGGCTGAAGCGGGGTCCGAGCGCCGTCCAGCTGCCATCGGTCAGGAAACGGTTGTTGGCGCCATCCTGATCCATGATGGCGAGGCGCTTGGTCGGGTTGTTGCCTGGTCCCGTCGTCGAAATGTAGGCGATGCGGGTGTCGAAATAGCCCTTCTCGCCGAGCAGCCGCTGATAGACGACATCGGCGATGATGTGCGCGATCCGGCGCCAGTTGGCGGCGCCCGTCGTGTAGGCGGTGCCCTGCAGCTGGGTGCCGGGCAGGATGTCCCACAGGCGGAACTCCACCCGTAGCTGGTCGCCGTTCTGGGTGATGCTGCCGGTCACGAGCGCCTGCGCGCCGGTGCCCTTCCAGGCGCCGAAGTCCGGAGCCCCGCCCGCGGGCGTGGCGGCCACGCCGGAGCCGTCGACGATGCGGAACAGGCCGCAGTTGTTGAGGTCGTTCGAGATGACGCCGACCATGTCGCCGGCGCTGGTGCCACCCGCGAAGGCCGGGATGGCGATCGGGATCGGGGCTGTGCGGGCGCGGTTCACGTCGATGACGGCGCTGGTGGGCGCAGTGGAGGAAGGCGCCGCGGCGGGCGGCGCGCTCTGTGCAAACGCAGGGACGGCGAGCGTCGTGGCGAGCGTCGTGCCGATCATGCCGCGCCGGGTGATGCGGCGGATGGTTCCTGGTAGATCGGGGGCGGGAACGTCAGGCTGGCCAGAGGTTTCGAAGATGTCGGTCATGTGCAGTTCCTGCTTTCGTGTCACGGGCTGAACCGAAAGGTGAAGGTTTGCGGCCGGCCTTCAAGCGAGGGCGGCAGAGGAAGCGCCGAGCAGCGATAGTCGAGCACCGCGCGGACCGCGCGTTCGGCGAAGGCGCGGAAGACCGGGTCGGTGTTGACGCGACCCTGATCGGCGGCGCCCACTTGCGCGAGACGGGCGGTGCCGGTGGCATCCGTCGTCACCTTCAGAATGACGGACATGTTCTGGACGCCCTCGGCGCCGCTATCGATCGTCCAGCATTCCCGCACCTTGTCGCCGATGGCGCCGCGCTGGGCAGAGGTCAGCGAGGCGGTCGCATCGCTGTTGTTCGGGTTGCCGCCGCCATGCGGCGC
Organism: Acidisoma sp.; assembly: GCF_965199065.1. Classification (NCBI taxonomy): domain Bacteria; kingdom Pseudomonadati; phylum Pseudomonadota; class Alphaproteobacteria; order Acetobacterales; family Acidocellaceae; genus Acidisoma; species Acidisoma sp. Next base: position 529,883 of record NZ_CBDAQN010000001.1, read on the forward strand.
GCCACCTTGCGCCGGGTTGTAGCGGTCCGTCGGTGCCTTCTGGTTGACGCTCATCGAGCGCAGCTTCTCAAGCGTGTTGAGGACGGTCGAACTCATCACGGTAGGATTGGCCGTCGGGTGCGGCTGCGTCGTTGGGCTGACCGGCGCGGGTGGCGCCGGGGGCGCGGGCGGCGGCGGCATCGGTAGAGCAGGCGTCGCCTGCGCCGTCTCCTGCGGTGACGGCTGAGACGGCGGCGCGGGCGGTGCAGGGGGCGCCGGAGGCGTCTCCGTATGCACAGGCGGCGTTGGCGCGGGCTTGGGCGGCTTCGGGCGCTCGGCCGGCTTCGGCGGCGAAGGCGCCTGTTGCGGCTGCGGCGGGGCGGGGGGCGGCGGCGGCGGCAGCGGTTCGGCCGACGGCGAAGGCGGTGGCGGCGGCGGCTGCGAAGCCGGCGGCGCGGGCGCCGGGGGAGTTGGCAGCGGCGGTGTGTCCGGCTGTGGCGGCTGCGGCGGCGTCACCGTCTGCGGCGGTGCAGGAGCCGGTGGTGGCGGGGTCGGCACCGGGGGTTGGTTCGTCGGCGTCACCGAGGGCGGCGGCGGCGGTGGCGGCGGTGGCGGCGGCGCATCGACGAGCGGCGTCGGCTGTGGCGCCTGTGTCGCCATCGGCGCCTTCACCACCGTCTGCGTGTTCGCGGGCGCGGCGTTGGTATCCTGCCGCTGGGCCTGCTGAGCGGGTGCCGCAGGCCCGACAAAATCGACCGAGACCGCCGCGAGATCCTGGGTATCGTCAGGCTTTTTCGACGGAAGCGAAACGATCAGCGCGACCAGAAGCAGGACGTGGAGCGCGATCGAGACGGTCGCCGCACGACGCATCGGCGGGTTCATGCGCATCCCTGCGGCGCGATGGGGAGGCTGGGCGAAGCCAAAAAGTCATCCAATGAGTGGGCGCAATCCATGATGGGGCGGAGGGTCGCCGCGATCCCGGCCTACTGGCCGCTCGCCGCAGGTGCGTCGGTGCCGCCGGTCACCGGCCCCACGCCGCCCGGACTGGAGCCGCTTGGCTGCTGGGCGAGAAGCGCCACCTTGCTGAAGCCGCCGGAGACGATCGTGCCCATGACCTGCATGATCTGGCCGTAGGAGATGCTCTGGTCGCCGCGGACAAAGATGCGGCGGTCGGTCTGCCCGTTCGTTACTGCCTGGAGCCGGGACACGAGATCGCCGATATCCACCGCGTCGTTCTGGAGGAACACCTTGCCCTGGGCATTGATGGAGATCGTGATCGGCTGGGCATCGGCGTTGACGGGATTGGCGCTGGTCTTCGGCAGGTCGACGGTGACACCCGACGTCATCAGCGGCGCCGTCACCATGAAGATGATGAGCAGGACCAGCATGACGTCGACCAGCGGCGTGACGTTGATTTCCGCCAGCGGGCGGTAGCGGCCACGACCCGGCCGACCGCCGCCTATTCCACCCATCGCCATCGTCAGGCCCTCTCTTCCGTCTGGCGCGACAGGATGGCGCTGAACTCGGTGCCGAAGCCTTCCAGCCGCGCGGCGTAGCGGGCGAGGTCCGTGCCGATCGCGTTGTAGGCGAGCACCGAGGGGATCGCGGCGACGAGGCCGATCGCGGTTGCGAACAGCGCCTCGGCGATACCGGGGGCGACCACGGCAAGGTTCGTGTTGTGCATGGCGGCGATGGCCGAGAAGCTGTGCATGATGCCCCAGACCGTGCCGAAGAGGCCGATGAAGGGGGCGGTGGCGCCGATCGAGGCGAGGAAGATCATCCAGCGCTCCATCCGCTCCATCTCGCGCTGGATCGTCACGTTCATGGCGCGGTCGACACGCTCGCGGACCGCCGTCTGGCTGATGTCGGCGCCGGCTATGCGCGCGGTACGGCGCCATTCGCCCATGGCGGCGCCGAATACGGCCGCCATCGGGTGATCGGGCTTCTGGCCTTCATGGTCGTAAAGCTCATCCAGGCTGCCGCCGGACCAGAAGTGGTCCTCGAACGTATTGGCGTCGCGGTTGGCGCGGCGAATCGTCGTGACCTTCTCGAAGATGATCGCCCAGACCCAGATGCTCGCCAGCAGCAGGCAGAGGATCACCAGCTTGACGACGATATCCGACTGCAAGAACAGGCCCCAGAGCGACAGGCTGCTCCCGGGCGCCGCCAGCTGCGAGGCATTGACCGCCTGATCCAAATCTCGAACCCCTCTTATTTAGCGGGCTTGGGCGCGTTGGCGGCCCCAGCCTTAGCCATAGCCGTTAGTGCAACACGCCAAGGCGCGGGCAAACGCTCCGCGCGCCCCGTTTGCAGGCGAAGGCTCACCAGCGTCAAATCCACGACCGCGATCAACTCCTCGCCACGCCTGACCCGCTGGCTTAGCCGGACCGAGGCGCCACCGACAGATACGGTGCCTGTCTCGATCGTCAGCCAATCATCCAAACGGGCAGGGCGCTGATAGTCCAACTCCGCATGGCGCACCACGAAGATAATGCCATGGTGCAGCATCATCTCCGAATGGGGCAGGCCCATGGCACGCAACGCTTCCGTCCGCGCCCGTTCCGCGAATCGCAAGTAATTAGCATGGTAGACGAAACCGCCCGTGTCGGTGTCTTCGAAATACACGCGCAGGCCGTAGCGATGCACTCCGCCGCTGATCGACAGCGCATCGTCATCGCTCATGGTGCAGGATCCGAGGTTCCGGGAAAGAAAAGATCGGGCGCCAGCAAATCCCGCTGCTCGGGGAGGAGCGGCGGCGGTTGCAGTTCGAGGTGTTGCCATCCCGGCATGCCCAGCATCCGCCCCCGGCTCGTGCGTAGGATGAAGCCTTCCTGAATGAGGTAGGGTTCAACCACGTCCTCGAGGGTGTCCCGCGCCTCGGCCAAGGCCGCCGCGAGCGTTTCGACACCGACCGGACCACCCGCGTGATGCTCGGCGATGCGCCTGAGGTAGCGGCGATCCATGGCGTCCAGACCGCGCCCGTCGACCTCGAGTCGCGTCAGCGCGGCATCGGCGATGGTGCGGTCGACCCGCGCCTGCCCCTCGACTGCCGCAAAATCCCGCACGCGGCGCAACAGGCGGCCGGCGATACGGGGTGTGCCGCGAGACCGGCGGGCGATCTCGACGGCGCCCTCGTCCGACAGGTCGAAGCCGAGCAGCCGCGCGCCGCGGGCAACGATGACGCGGAGCTCCTCCGCACTATAAAGGACCAGCCGCAGGGGAATACCGAAGCGGTCGCGCAGCGGAGTCGCGAGCAGTCCGGCACGGGTTGTCGCGCCGACCAGGGTGAAGGGCGGCAGGTCGATCCGCAGCGAGCGCGCGGCGGGACCTTCGCCAATGACCAGATCCAGCTGGAAGTCCTCCATCGCGGGATAGAGCACCTCCTCGATGGCGGGCTGCAGACGGTGGATCTCGTCGATGAAAAGGACGTCGCGCGGCTGCAGGTTGGTGAGGATGGCGGCGAGGTCGCCGGCCTTCTGGATCACCGGTCCTGAGGTCGCGCGAAAGCCCACGCCGAGTTCGCGCGCCACGATCTGGGCGAGGGTCGTCTTGCCGAGGCCGGGCGGCCCGTGCAGCAGGACATGGTCGAGCGCCTCGCCACGGCCGCGGGCGGCCTCGATGAAGACCGCGAGGTTCCGCCGGCTACACTCCTGGCCGATGAACTCGGCCAGCACCTGCGGGCGAAGGCTGGCCTCGCCGGTATCTTCGGGCGCGCGCACGGGCGAGATGTCCCGTTCCGTGTCGATCTCTGGCGCGGCAGGCGCGGCTTTGCGCCGTGTCGGGCGGGTGGTCATCGCGCGAGTTCCCGCAGAGCCGCCGGAATGAGCGCCGCCACATCCGCCTCATCGCCCAGCTTCGCGCCCGCACGGTTGAGTGCCGCCTGCGCCTCCGGCCGCCGGTAGCCGAGGTTCATCAGCGCCGAAAGCGCATCGCCCACAGCGCCGCCGGGGAGGGAGGGCGCCGCGATGCCCTCCGCCAGCGTTACCGGCAAGGCCAGCGATCCGGCCTTTTCCTTAAGCTCCAGCGCCAGCCGGGCGGCGAGCTTGGGACCGACGCCCGACGCCCGCCCCAGAGACGCCCGATCCCCCGAAGCGATGGCGAACGACAGTTCATCGGCCGAGAGCGCCGAGAGGATGGCGAGCGCCACCCGCGGCCCGACCCCCTGCACGGTCGTCAGCAGGCGGAACCAGGCGCGTTCGGCAGCGGTCGCGAAGCCGAAAAGCGTGATCGCATCCTCGCGCACGAAGGTTTCGATGAGCAGGCGGGCCTCGGCCGGCGGCGGGGGCAGCGCGCCGAGCGTGCGTGACGACGCATGAACGACATAGCCGACGCCGCCCGTTTCAATCACGCAACGGCCATCCTCCTGCCCCTCGACGGTTCCGCGCAGGCTGCCGATCATCGCCCGTTTCCGGCGACGGCGGCGCGACCCCAGGAGACGCGCGTCGTGCGATGGTGGGCGTGGCAGATGGCGACGGCCAGCGCATCCGCGGCGTCCGCCCGCTTGAGCGTGGCGCCCGGTAGGAGGCGGCGGACCATGAGCCCGACCTGGACCTTGTCGGCGCCGCCTGTCCCGACGACGGAGAGCTTCACGGTCTTGGCGCCGTATTCGGCGACGGAGAGGCCCGCCAGCGCCGGCGCGAGCAAGGCGACGCCGCGCGCATAACCGAGCTTGAGCGTCGCTGTCGCGTTGGCGTTCACGTAGGTTTCTTCCACCGCCGCCTCCTGCGGGCCATAGGCGGCGATGAGCGCGGTCAGCGCCTCGTGCAGCGCGCGCAGACGCGAGGGCACACTCGCATCGCCATCCGTCATGACGATGCCGTCGGCGACATGACGAAGACGGTTTCCCTCCGCCTCCACCACGCCCCAGCCGGTGACGCGAAGCCCAGGATCGATGCCGAGAATGCGGATCAAGCGGTGCGGGTCATCCTAGGGTCATCAGGCGGAGAGTTTCTGAAGCAGCGACTCGGGTAGGTCGAAGTTGGCGTAGACGTTCTGCACATCGTCTGATTCGTCGAGGACGTCGAGCAGTTTCAGAACCGATGTGGCGGCGTCCTCATCCACCGGCACTGTCGTCCTGGGCCGCCAGTCGAGCTTGGCGCTTTCCGGCGCTCCGAACCTGCTCTCCAGCGCGTCCTGCATGGCGAAGAAGCTGTCGGGTGCGCCGGTGATCTCGTGCCACTCGGCGGTGCTCTCGACATCGTCGGCGCCGGCGTCGATCGCGGCCTCGAGCATGGCGTCCGCATCGGCGACGCCCGCCGGGTAGCGGATGACCGCCAACCGGTCGAACATGAAGCTCACGGCGTTGGTCTCGCCGAGCGCTCCGCCATGCTTGTTGAAGGCTGAGCGGATGTCCGACGCGGTGCGGTTCCGGTTGTCGGTCAACGCCTCGACGATGACGGCGACGCCGGACGGGCCGTAGCCCTCGTAGCGCACCTCGGCGTAGTCCTCGCCGGCCGCGGCGCCGGAGGCCTTCTTGATGGCGCGGTCGACCGTATCCTTGGGCATGTTCTCCTTCCGCGCGGCGAGCACGGCGGTGCGCAGCCGGGGGTTGGAGGCAGGGTCGGGCAGGCCCTGCCGCGCGGAGACGGTGATTTCGCGGATGAGCTTGGCAAATTGCCGGGCCCGGCGGGCGTCCTGTGCACCTTTGCGGTGCATGATGTTCTTGAACTGGCTATGGCCGGCCATGGTCGAGGCTCCGGAAGCGGGATGGACTGGGTGACGGTCTCTCCGCCAAGCCGGGCCGCCGCGTCAAGGTCGTCTTGCTAAGCGCCGCATGCCTGAAGAGGCACCGGTGTGGCGCCTTTGGCTTCAGGCATTGCCCGAACATCGGTCGCGTCGTCGTCGTGACGGCGCGGAGACGAGGCGGGCCGTTGGTCACCGCGGATCGACCGGTCCGCGGATATTCCCACATACGAACTATCTGGTGATCGGGTTACTGATACCGGCGCATCAGGGCCACGAGGCGCCCCTGCACGCGCACCCGCTCGGCCGGGAAGATGCGGCTCTCGTGCCGCTGGTTCGCGGGCTCCAAGGCCACGGAGTTGCCGCGCCGGCGGAGCCGCTTCAGCGTCACTTCTTCCTCATCGACAAGCGCGACCACGATCTGGCCGTTCTCCGCCGTCTCTGCCCGGCGGATGATGACCGTGTCGCCATCCTGAATGCCTGCGTCGATCATGGAATCACCGGCAACCTCGAGCGCGTAGTGTTCGCCCGGCCCCAGCAGCGCCACCGGAACTTCGAAGAAGCTGGTGGCGTCGCGCATCGCCTCGATTGGCAGGCCGGCAGCGATCCGCCCGTAGAGCGGCAATTGCACCGCGCCCACCTCGGCCGCAGCCCGCACCCCGGCCAGACGCGCCGAGAAATCACCCTGGATGACCGTGGGTGCGAAACCCGGAGCCCCCTCGGGCCGCTTCGGCAAATCTCGCGTCACCGCGGCAGGACCACGTTCGGGCACCACGCGGACGGCGGCGGCTTGACCGCCCACCACCGTCATCGCCGGCCCGTTGTCTCCCGGCAGGCGCAGAACCTCGAGAGCGCGCGCCTGATGGTGGCGGCGGCTCAGGAACCCACGCTCCTCCAGCGCCGAGATCAACCGGTGGATGCCGGACTTGGACCGGAGGTTCAGCGCCTCCTTCATCTCGTCGAAGCTCGGAGAATAGCCCGAGGACTTGAGATGACGGTCGATGAATATCAGCAACTCGTGCTGCTTGCGCGTCAACATGATCAACCCCTGCTTGGCACCAGCCTGCCGATTCCCGCCTCGGCGACTGGAACGAATCGCGACCACAGAGTGATCGAGATCATAACCAAATCGTGATTATGGCGAACAAATCAGCAACTCGCTCCTTCTAGGAGGTCGCTCGCAGCCGCGTCAAGCACAGGGTTGACAAGGGCTTTGCTGCCCGGCCACCGCCGGGCCGGTCAATCCTTGTCGCGGAACGGATTGACCGTGCCACGGAAGTCGAGGCGGATCGGCGTGCCCGGCAAGTCGAAAACCTCCCGCAAGGCGTTGATCAGGTAGCGGCGATAGTCCTCGGGCGTTGCCTCGGCGCGGGTGCCGAAGACAACGAAGGTAGGGGGCCGGGCGTTGGCCTGCGTCACGTAGCGAAGCTTCAGCCGCCGCCCTTGGACCGCTGGCGGCGGATGGCGGCTGATCGCATCCTCGAACCAGCGGTTGAGCGCCGAGGTCGTCACCCGCTTGTTCCAGGTGTCGTGCACGGCGCGTACCGCAGGCAGCAGCTTCTGCACGTTGGCGCCGGTCATCGCACTCAACGTCACCACGGGAATGCCCTTGAGCTGCGCCAGACTCCGCTCCAGCCGGTCGGAGACCGCCTTGCGCGCAGCATCCCGGTCCTCGACGGCATCCCACTTGTTCAGCGCCACGACCATGGCGCGCCCCTCACGCTCCACCAACCGGGCGATCTGCAGGTCCTGGTCGTGCAGGCCGTCAACCGCATCCACCACCAGGACCACCACTTCCGCAAACCGCATGGCATTGATGGTGGCGCCGGTCGAGAGTTTCTCGACCTCGTCCTGAACGCGCGCGCGGCGGCGCAGCCCGGCGGTATCGACGAGCTGGAACTCACGCCCGTCCACGTCCCTCATAGGCAGGGTGATGGCGTCCCGGGTGATGCCGGGCTCCGGCCCCGTCAGCATGCGGTTCTCGCCGAGCAGCCGGTTGACCAGGGTCGACTTCCCGGCGTTCGGCCGTCCCAGCACCACCAGACGCAGCGGCTTGGTCGCGTCATCACCCTCTGCACCGGCTGCCTCATCATCGGTGCCCTCGGGGGCTTCCGGAGCAGGCGGCAGCATCTCCGCGATGGTGCTCATCAGATGACTAAGCCCCTCGCCATGCTCGGCGGAGACCGACAGTGGTTCGCCAAGCCCCAGCGAATAGGCGTCGAGCGCGTTGTTATAGCCCGCGCGCCCCTCGGTCTTGTTGGCGACAAGCAGCACGGGCCGTCCCAGCCGGCGCAGCCATGCGCCGAAATGTGCATCGGGGGGCAGAATGCCGGCGCGGGCGTCGACCACGAAGACGATGAGGTCGGCCTGCTCCAGGCTGGAGGCGGCGCCGGCGCGCATGCGGCCGGAGAGGCTCTCGGGGGGTGCCTCCTCAAGCCCCGCCGTATCCGCGATCCGGACAAGCCGGCCGCCGAGCACTGCGGTTGCTTCCTGACGGTCGCGCGTCAGGCCGGGCTGATCGGCGACCAGCGCCTGCCGCCGCCCGACCAGACGGTTGAACAAACTACTTTTGCCGACATTCGGGCGGCCGGCGATCACGATCAGCGGGGTTTCCATGCGATGCCCGCAATACCGCCTAATTGCGCTTACAGGTAAGGGTAAAGCGGAATGCGTGGCCAGCGCTCCGGAATCGAATGCAGGCCCGCGCGTGATAGTATCGAATAAGGAATGATCATGAGTAGCAGTACCAGGGTGGACACCAGACCCGCCTTAGCGCCAGAGGGTGTGGTCTTCGCGGTTCTGCTCGCGATCAGTTTCTCCCATTTTCTAAACGACACGATGCAGTCCCTGTTGCCGGCGATATACCCGACGCTGAAGACGAAATTCAGCCTGAACTTCGGCCAGATCGGGCTGCTCACCTTTGTTTTCCAGGTGACGGCATCGTTGCTCCAGCCAATCGTCGGCATGGTCACGGACAAAAGGCCGCAGCCCTACTCGCTCGCGGTGGGCATGGGGTTCACAATGCTCGGGTTGATCATGCTGTCCCGCGCCCCGAGTTTTCCAATGCTGCTGGCCGCAGCGGCCATGATCGGTATTGGCTCCTCGATCTTCCACCCGGAATCTTCACGCGTCGCGCGGCTTTCCTCGGGCGGCCGCCATGGCCTCGCGCAATCGGTGTTTCAGGTGGGAGGCAACTTCGGCACAGCGATCGGCCCTGTCTTGGCCGCCTTCATCGTCGTCCCGAACGGGCAGGGCAGCATCGTCTGGTTCTCGGGTATCGCGCTCGTCGGCATGGTCGTGCTGAGCCTTGTCGGCCGCTGGTACCAGAACCGGATGGCGGCTCACCGCAGGCGCCCGCGCGTGGCCATGCATCCGCACGAGGCCCTGCCGCCGGGTAAGGTCGCCGTGACGATGGCGATCCTCATCGCACTCGTCTTTTCGAAGTTCTTCTATCTGGCCAGCATCTCAAGCTACTACACGTTCTACCTGATCCACCGTTTTGGCCTCTCAATCCAGCATGCTCAGCTCATGCTGTTCGTCTTTCTGGGAGCCGCCGCGCTGGGCACGGTCGTGGGCGGACCGATCGGGGACCGGCTCGGTCGCAAAGTCGTGATCTGGGTTTCGATCCTGGGTGTTCTTCCCTTCACGCTGGCGCTTCCGTTCGTCGGTTTGGGCGGAACGCTGGTTCTTTCGTTCATCATCGGGTTCGTACTCTCCTCGGCAATGCCGGCGATGATCGTCTACGCGCAGGAGTTGGTGCCTGGACGGGTCGGCCTCATTTCGGGACTCTTCTTTGGGCTGGCATTTGGAATGGGTGGCCTCGGAGCTGCCGCAATCGGCGTCGTTGCGGATCATTACGGTATTGTGGTGACGTATCGTCTGTGCTCAATCTTGCCTGCGATTGGACTTTTGGCGATGTTTCTGCCTCATATTCATGTATCGCACTCTGGCATGGACTCGGTTGACCGTGGAAAAGTCGCAGGGGCGGACGGTAAACTCTAAGCCGACACCCTCGACCGGACAGGGTTGAATGCACATATTCCAACAAAGGGATGACCTGTGGGCAGATCCGTCCCATCAGCAAAAAGGAATCGGTAGTTATGGCGCGTGTGACATTGGCTAAAACAAGTTCGGCGGGACGCCCGTCGACCGGGCGCGGCGCCACCGTGAAGACGAGCGCCTCAAGGCAGCGCAGCGCGGCAAAGCCGCCCGCCGTGGTCACGGGCTCGGCCAGCAAGGAAGAGTTGCGGGCTCGGGTCGAGAAGCTCGAGCGTGCAAACGCCACATTGCGCGTCAAGAACAAAGAACTCCGGATCGTTGCCGTCGAGGCGGCGGAGCAGGTGGATGTCCTGACGATGCAGCTGGCGAGCAGCGAGCGACGGGCAGGCCGGAATGCGCGGCACGAGTCCCCCGCCGAGGCGGTCGAAACGCGGGAAATCATTCGCCGCGGCAAGCGGAAGGCTCGTGAGTTCGCGGCGGAAGGCAACGGCCACGATGTCGATGAGTCGGGCGCAGACGCTCAGACGAACTGGGGTTCCGCCGATCACGCGGACGCGTGACGCCGATCAACGTGATGGCTCACGGAAAATTGTAACCGATGTCGGCGACGTGTGGCGGTTAACGCGCTTCGGATGTATCACCCGGCGATGACGGTCGCCGGGCGTCTGGAACGGCCTCGGTCGCGAGGTTAACCAGCACGATCCGTTTGCCCTGAGCGGCGATAGCGATGCGTCCCTCGCGAAGCGCCATCGCGGCTTCCCCGAACATCCGCCATCGCCAGCCTTGCGCAGCCGGCACATCCGGCCTTTCATCAGTGGCTAGTCTGTCGAGATCGTCGCTCGATGCCAGCATACGCGGAGCCACCCCATGCTCCTCGCTCTTTGCTGCCAGCAGAACGCGAAGCAGCGCCACCAAAGCCGGCGAGGCGCGCGGGGTATCGCGATCGGCACGAGGGGCGGTGTCAGGCAGGCCTGACTCCGGAAGTGCCTTGGCCTCCGCAATGGCCGCGAGCAATGACTGGCCGCTCTTCCCTTCCGCGAAGCCGCGCGTGACCCCGCGCGCGCGGGTCAGTTCATCCGCGGTGTCCGGAGCGAGCGCTGCGATTTCGGGGATCGCCTCGTCCTTCAACAGCCGGCCACGCGGGATGTTAACCCGCTGGGCCTCCCGCTCGCGCCAGGCGGCAATCGCGCGCAGCAACCCTGCCTGCCGCCGGCTGTTCGGGCGCAGCTTCAGCCGCAGCCACATCGCCTCCGGATCGGCACGGTAGAGCGTGGGGTCGGTGAGCGCCGCCATCTCCTCCTGCACCCAATCCGTGCGGCCCTCGCGCGCCAGGCGGTCGAGCAACTTTTCATAGACGACGCGCAGATGCGTCACATCGGCGGCGGCATAGGCGAGCTGCGAGGCGGAAAGCGGGCGCGCCGACCAGTCGCTGAAGCGGTGAGACTTGTCGATCTGCGTGCCGGTGAGGGCGGAGACGAGGGCGTCGTAGCCGACCTGGTCGCCGAACCCTCCCACCATGGCGGCGATCTGGGTGTCGAAGATCGGCGAGGGTGTCGCGCCGAACATGAGCAGGAAGATCTCCACATCCTGGCGGGCGGCATGAAAAACCTTGACCACTCTCTCGTTGGCCAGAAGCGCGCCGAGCGGGGCGAGATCGATCCCTTCGGCCTGGGCGTCGATCACGGCGACATCGTCGGCGCCCCCGAGCTGAACCACGCAGAGCTCCGGCCAATAGGTTCGTTCGCGGATGAATTCCGTGTCGATGGTGACGAAGGGCTCGGCCGCGAGGCGTGCGCAGAGGGCGGCGAGCGATGCGGTATCGGTGATGAAGACGGGGTGCGGGAACTCGGCCCGGGGCTGACGCGGCATTCCAGTCTTCTATAGGCCCGTTCTTTTATAGGCCAGAGCCGGGCCCCGATGCCGAACCGCCAGGCCGGTTCCGCATCGGGCGCTACTGCACGGGCAGCGTGATCTCCGCCTCCATGAAGGTGAGCGCCCGGCCGGTGACCTGCACCCGGTCGTCCGCCAGCCTGCAATCGAGCCTCCCGCCGCGCCGCGAGGCCTGAAAAGCGGCGAGCGCGTTCCGGCCGAGGCGATCCGCCCAATAGGGCACGAGGCTCGAATGGATGGAACCGGTGACGGGGTCCTCGGGAATGCCGACCCCGGGCGCGAAGTACCGTGAGACGAAGTCGAACGGCCCGGCGGCATCGCCCGGCGCGGTGATGCAGAGGGACAGTCCGGTGAGCGCGAGGATGCCGACCATATCCGGATTATACCCTCGGACCTCGGCCTCGCTCTCAAGCACCACGAAGAGGTTGTCCATCGCCTGCAGCACGGTCCGCCAGCCGGAGGGGAACAAGCCCGCGAGTGCCTGCGGCGGCGTGATCTCCCGCGGCGGCAGGCTGGGGAGGTCGAGCGTGTAGGCGCGGTCGCCCTCGGGCCTGACCCGGAGCATTCCGACCTCCCGCGTCGCGAAGGTGATCTCGCCGCCGATGCCATAGGCCGTGGCGAGCACATGGGCGGTGGCGAGGGTCGCATGACCGCAGAAGGCAACCTCCTGCGTCGGGGTGAACCAGCGCAGCTCGAAGATACCGCTCTCGTCGTCGCGCCGGCAGGCGAAGGCGGTTTCGGCGAGGTTGTTCTCGGCCGCGATCGCCTGGCACATCGCGTCATCCAGCCATTCGTCGAGGATGAGCACAGCGGCCGGGTTGCCGGTGAACAGCCGCTCGGCGAAGGCGTCGATCTGGAACATCGAGAGGGTGCGCATGGGCGACGTTTTAGCGGAAGCGCCGCCGCCAGCGCCAGCCGCTTGCCCCAACCCTCACGCTGGCGGAGGATGCTCACCCACAACAGAGCGATCCGATTTGACCCAGCCGCCACCTGCCGACCCGATCCGCGCCGTTTCGCTCACCGGGCGTCACGTCCGTCTCGAACCGCTCTCGTCCGAGCATCATGACGGGCTTGTCGCCGCCGCCGAGGATGGGGCGCTCTGGCGTCTTTGGTACACCTCGGTGCCGGACCCGGACGCCATGGCCACGGAGATCGCGCGCCGTCTCGGGCTGCAGGAGGCGGGGTCCATGGCGCCCTTCACGGTCTTCTCCGAGCCGGAGGGCGTGATTGCGGGCATGACGACCTACATGAATGTTGACGCCGTCAACCGGCGCGTGGAGATCGGCTCCACCTGGTACGCGCGCTCCGTGCAGCGGAGCGGGCTCAATACGGAGGCCAAGCTCCTTTTGCTCGGCCATGCCTTCGAGACGCTCGACTGCATCGCCGTCGAGTTCCGGACCCACTTCCTGAACCAGCAGAGCCGTCGCGCGATCGAGCGGCTTGGCGCGAAGCTCGATGGCATCCTGCGGTGCCACACGCGGGCCAAGGACGGCAGCCTGCGGGACACCTGTGTCTACAGCATCACCGCGGCCGAGTGGCCGGCGATCCAAACTCACCTGCGATGGCTGCTGGAAAGGCCGCGCTGATCGACCACCGGGGCCTACCGCAAGACGCACGGCATCTTGCAAAGGTTTCGCCCGGCGCCACGTCCGTTTCGTGTTAAATGCCCACAAGGCGTAAGACAAGGAGATGGAAAAGATGACGACGCTCAACCGGTTTTGGGGCGTTCTGCCCGCTCTGACAATTATCGGGGGGCTGACTACGGCTTCCGTTGCTATGGCGCAGTCCGCTTCGTCGGCGAGCGAGAGCATGGGTGCGACGACCGGCCTCGGCACGCACCACCGTTTCCCGACTGTCGCGGCCGCGCAGGCGCATTGCCCCGGCGACACGATCGTCTGGTCGAACGGCAAGGGGCTCACCTACCACATGGTGTCCGGCTCCTCCGGGATGGCAAGCCACGGCTTCTATGCGTGCAAGATGGAAGCCGACAGCGCCGGGTTCCATCCGGCCGGCTGAACAGGCGCAGGCAACTCAGGCCGGGGTCAAGCGCCGCGGCCTGAGTGACGGGTCAAGCCTCTTCGGCCGCCATCTCCGCCTCGACGATTGCGAGCGTCGCCGCGTAGGTCTGGTCGGCCGCCACCGGGCGCGGCGGAACATGCACCGCTCGCCGCTTCGTCCGCGCCACGCCGTAGGTCGGCTCGAGCACGAGTTCGAACAGCAGCAGAGACCGGCCGGTCACTGAGTAAGGATGCTCGAACGGGAAATTGGGTTCGCCGGCGGTGTCCTCGTCCGACAGGTTGGTGTCGATCAGCAGCCGCCACTCGCGGCCGCCAACCACCTCGGGCAAGGTGAACGCCACCACATCGTGGTAGGCATTGAGAATCATCAGCAGCGTGGCGTCGTTGCCGCGTTGCACGATGCCGGTCGCCTGTGCGCGGCCGTCGAGCAGCACGCCCATGCAACGTGCATGTCCCTCTGCCCATTGCTCGTCCGCCATTTCTGTCGCGTCCGGGGCGAGCCAGGTGACATCCTTCAGGCCGAGCGTTTCGTCCCATTCGCCGTTGAGGAAACGTCCGCGGGTGAGCAGGGGGAAACGCCGACGCAGCGCCGAAATACGCGCGGTGAAGCGGGTGAGCGCCTCGCCGCGCGCGCCCATGTTCCAGTCGACCCAGCTGATCTCGTTGTCCTGGCAATAAGCGTTGTTGTTGCCCTGCTGCGTGCGGCCGAGTTCGTCACCGGCCATGAGCATCGGCGTCCCCTTGGAGAGCAGCAGCGTCGCCAGCATGTTGCGGATCTGCCGCTCCCGGATCGCGTTGATCTCCGGATCGTCGGTCGGCCCCTCGGCGCCGCAGTTCCAGCTCAGGTTATGCGAGTGCCCGTCGCGATTGTTCTCGCCGTTGGCCTCGTTGTGCTTCTCGTTGTAGCTCACGAGATCGGCCAGCGTGAAACCGTCATGGGCGGTGATGAAGTTGACCGAGGCCCAGGGCTTGCGGCCCCTGCGCCCGAACACATCCGCCGAGCCGGTGAGGCGGGAGGCGAGGGCCGGCATCTGCGCATCGTCGCCCTTCCAGAAGGCGCGCACGGTATCGCGGAACTTGTCGTTCCACTCGGCCCATCCCGGCGGGAAGCCGCCGACCTGGTAGCCGCCGGGGCCGCAATCCCACGGCTCGGCGATGAGCTTGACGGCGTCGAGCACCGGGTCCTGCTCGACGGCCTTGAGGAAGCCGCTCTGTTCGTCGAAGCCGTGCGGCTCGCGCGCGAGGATTGTGCCGAGGTCGAAGCGGAAGCCGTCCACATGCATCTCGGTCACCCAGTAGCGCAGACTGTCGTTGACGAGGCGGATGACGCGGGCATGGCTGAGGTTCAGCGTGTTCCCGGTGCCGGTGTCGTTGATGTAGTAGCGCTTCTGGTCGGGCAGCAGGCGGTAATAGCTGGCGTTGTCGATGCCCTTGAAGGACAGGGTCGGGCCGAGATGATTGCCCTCGGCCGTATGGTTGTAGACGACGTCGAGAATGATCTCGAGCCCGGAATCATGCAGGCGCGCGACCATCTCCTTGAACTCGGAATAGGCGGTCTCCGGCGTCTGCGCGTAGCGGCGCGCTGGGGCGAAGAAGCAGAGCGTGTTGTAGCCCCAGTAGTTGGTGAGGCCCTGTTCCACGAGATAACTGTCGTCGACGAACCGGTGGATCGGCAGGATCTCGATGGTGGTGACGCCGAGGCGCTTGAAGTGCCGGATCATCGGCGGCGAGGCGAGGCCGCGAAAGGTGCCGCGGGATTCCGGTGCGACCTCGGGGTGGAGTTTGGTCAGGCCGCGAACATGCGCCTCATAGAGGACAGTGCGTTCCCAGGGGATCGCGGGCGGCTGGTCCCGGCCCCAGGTGAAGGCAGGGTCGATCACCCGGCAGCGCGGCATGAAGGGGGCGCTGTCTCGCGTGTCGTAGGAGAGATCGGCATCCGGATGCCCGATGGTGTAGCCGAACAAAGCCGGATCCCAGGTCAGTTCACCGACGACCGCCTTGCCATACGGATCGAGCACCAGCTTGTGCGGGTTGAAGCGGTGCCCGGCCTCGGGCTCGTATGGCCCGTGGACGCGGTATGCGTAGAAGGTGCCGGGCCTGAGGTCGGGGATGAAGCCGTGAAACACCTCGTTGGTGTATTCGGGCAGAGGGATGCGTTCCAGCTCCTGCTCGCCCTGGGCGTCGAACAGGCAAAGCTCGACCTTGGTCGCGTTGGCGGAGAACAGGGCGAAGTTGACGCCGAGGCCGGTCCAGGTGGCGCCGAGCGGGTAGGGCAAGCCCTCACGGACGCTGCTGCCGAAGAGTGCCATGAGAGGCTCCGATACAAGTATGTGTGATCAGAGGTGGGGCTGTCCGGGCCGTCCGCAACGGAAGCGGTGTGCCTCAGCCGGCGCGCATCAGGCGGATTGCCTGGGCGTCCGCCCGGGTGGCCGCACCGATATGGTAGCGATGGACCTTCCCGAGCCCGTCCTTGAAGCCGACGAACTCCCAAGGCGTGTCGGTCAGGTGATCCGCCTGAACACCCGACACGAGGAAGTAGGAATCTGCCCCTCCGTCCCAGGCCTGAACGAGTTCGACCCAGCGGCAGGGCAAGGTGAGCTTTTCCCGATGGCCTTCGTGCTCGTGAGCCGTCAGCGTGATCTCGCGGGCGGCCCAGCCGGAGTCATTGTCCATCCAACATCCTCGGTCATCGGCCCGAGGATAGTCTGAGGCCGCGCGGTGGAACAGCGAAACCTTTGCCGGTCATGCGCTTCCGGCACGGCTCGGCGCCGATCCGCGTCTGCCGCTTGACAGCACCGGGGGCGCGGCCTTGTCTGCCGCCCCTCCCGCTCGCGTCACCTTCGGATCACCAGGACCTCGCCCATGCACACCTACCGCACCCATGGCTGTGGCGCCCTGCGCCCCTCGGACGCCGGTATCACCGCGCGTCTCTCTGGCTGGGTCCATAGCAAGCGCGACCATGGCGGCCTGCTGTTCATCGATCTCCGCGACCATTTCGGCATCACCCAGTGCGTCTTCCCGGCCGGCTCCGAAGCCTTCGCCGCCGCCGATGCGCTGCGGGTCGAGAGCGTCATCACCGTCACCGGCGAGGTCGTGCCGCGCGAGCCCTCGACCGTGAACCCTCGCCTGCCCACCGGCGGCATCGAGCTGCGCGTCCGCGCGCTCGAGGTGCAGTCGGCGGCCGACGTGCTGCCGATCCAGGTGGCGGGCGAGCACAACTACCCGGACGATCTGCGGCTGAAGTACCGTTTCCTCGACCTGCGGCGGGACCGCGTCCATCGCAACATGCTGCTGCGCGCCGGGGTGATCGCCTCGATCCGCCGCCGCATGGTCGACCAGGGCTTCGTCGAGTTCCAGACGCCGATCCTTACCGCCTCCTCGCCCGAGGGCGCGCGCGACTTTTTGGTGCCGGCGCGCAACCACCCCGGCAAGTTCTACGCGCTGCCCCAGGCGCCGCAGCAGTTCAAGCAGCTCTGCATGGTCGCGGGGTTCGACCGCTATTTCCAGATCGCGCCCTGCTTCAGGGACGAGGCGGCCCGTGCCGACCGCTCCCCCGGCGAGTTCTACCAGCTCGATTTCGAGATGAGTTTTGTTACCCAGGAAGACGTGTTCGCCACCCTCGAGCCGGTGATGGCGGGGCTGTTCGAGGAGTTCGGCCAAGGCCGCGCGGTGACGCCGGCGCCGTTCCCGCGCATCCCCTACGCCGAGGCGCTGCTGGTCTATGGCTCGGACAAGCCGGACCTCCGCAACCCGCTGCGCATCACCGACGTGACCGAGCACTTCGCGGGCTCTGGCTTCGGCCTGTTCGCCAAGATCGCGGCGGGCGGGGGGATCGTGCGGGCTATTCCGGCGCCGGGCGCGGGCGGCAACCCACGCTCCTTCTTCGACAAGCTCAACGAGTGGGCGCGGGCGGAGGGTGCCAGCGGCCTCGGCTACATCACCTTCGACGCCGAGGGCCCCAAGGGACCGATCGCCCGCAATCTGGAGCCTGCGAGAGCTGCCGCCATCGCCGAGGCCTGCGGTTTGAAGGCCGGCGATGCGGTGTTCTTTGCCGCAGGCACGCCGGACACCACGCCGAAGTTCGCGGGAGCGGTGCGGACCAAGCTCGGCACGGACCTCGGCCTCATCGAACAGAACGCGTTCCGCTTTTGTTGGATCACCGACTTCCCGATGTATGAGCTGAACGAGGAGACCGGGCTGATCGATTTCAGCCACAACCCGTTCTCGATGCCGCAGGGCGGGTTGGAGGCACTCAACAGCCAGGACCCGCTGACCATCAACGCCTACCAGTATGACATCGTCTGCAACGGGATCGAGTTGTCCTCGGGCGCCATCCGCAACCACCGGCCGGACATCATGCTGCGGGCGTTCGAGATCGCGGGCTATCCGGCCGAGGAGGTCGAGGCGCGCTTCGGCGGCATGCTTCAGGCTTTCCGCTACGGCGCCCCGCCGCATGGCGGTTCGGCTCCCGGCATTGATCGCATGGTCATGCTGCTGGCGGACGAGCCCAATATTCGCGAGGTCATCCTTTTCCCGCTCAGCCAGGGCGGCGAGGACCTGATGATGGGTGCGCCGGCCGAAGTGACGCCGGCTCGGCTACGCGAGCTTTCGCTGGCGGTTGTGCTGCCACCTAAGGTCGTCAAGACATGACCGCCGGATGGAGTAGTGGAGCCGCGCTCACGCAAGGGCCTTGGGCACTGCTTCACACGAGCCTCGGGTTCGTTTTGAGGGTCACTTTGCGGACAAGGTTATAAAAGCGGCCAAATAGTTCCCTGAAAACCTCTCGTCGAAGAAGATAGAGCGCCGCAACGTAGAGGCTTGATCCAGCAGTACCTATGACAAGGCACCTCAACAGGTTGTGGTTTGCTATGGCGGGCAGCGTTGACAGAAGAAAGCCGACCGTCATGCTGAGGCCAGCGAGGACCAAGGGTGCTACATACAACTCGATTATGCGGATAACACTGATCATTCTACTTCTGAAAATAAGTAGGGAAGCAAGCGGGGGATAGACCGCGTAGTAGACAACCACAGCTGTGGCCACACCAGTTGCGCCGTCAAGCTTCCCTCCCACAATCACGGCAATGTAGAACAGAGGTGCACAAACTATTGCAAATCTGAACATACGCTTAAATTCGCGCCGGGCACTTAGAAGTGATCCAGTGATCCAAGAGACCGCGTCGAAAGGTAACCCGATACTTAACAGCTGTACAAGCGGAACAGCGCCTAACCAGCGATTGCCGAAAAGTAAGTGTAGCCCCGGTCCGGCCAAGGCAGCCTGCAGAAAGCAAAAGGGAACAACCAGATATGAGAGCAGACGCGAAGCGCGAAGTGCGGCGTCCGCTTGCTGCTCCGGCGAGCTACGAAGCTGTGCTAAAGCTGGAAATAGCACATTCGTAAAGTTGCCAGCAAGCATACGCACCGGCTGCACGGAGAACCGAAACGCGAAGTAGTATAAGCCGACCACGTTGTGGCTCGCGATGATCCCAAGGACGATGTAATCGCCCTGGTTGACGAATTCGATAAGCGTGCGAGTGGCAAAGACAAGAGAACTGCTTCCAAACATGTACTTAGCTTGCACTAGTCGAAACCGCTGCCAGATTCTGGCAGGAGCTTTGCGCCAAAACCAGCCGGCTCGAATTAGCGCCAGTAGAGGGATTGGGATAGCAAAGCTGTATGCCCCGAACCCTCCCCATGCCAGCAGGATCGTGCTCGTTTGAAGAGCTGCAATCTCGAACGTGTTGTATGCAGCTAAAAAACGAAAATCCATTGCGAGCCGTATCGTGACGCTTGGGACCGTCGCAAGTGCTTGAATCGGCATCGCAATAGCCAAAATGAGGATCAAGCCCATCACGCTGCGGCTGTGGTAGATGCCTGCCGCGATAGGCGCCGCGACGATCATCGTGAGCATCCCAACTATGCCCAGAGCTAAACTGATCCAAAAGGCAGGAGTCGACCAAAAACGTACAGTTCGTTGGCGCTGCAGCAAGACGTCATCAACGCCGAAACCGACCAGAACCTGTGCTACACTAGCCACAGTATTCGCCAAGCCAATGACGCCGAAATCTGCGGGCAAAAGCAACGCCGCCAGAGCAAGCTGCGAGAAAAAACCAAAGAGACGAGCAGTTAGGCTCTGCGCAATCAGCCAGACGACGCCGCTGGTCGCAGCACGGCCGAGACCGCCGTTGCTGGGACTTGACCCTGAACTACTCATACATAACCCTTGAATTTGCGGTTTCGAGCATCGCCGCGCTGCGGTAAGCGGCCGAACGCCATCGAACGTTACAGCTCATTGCACTGTCGCAGCCTGGGAATAGATGTGCTCTCGGAGCGTGATGCAATACAAGGAGGCCTAAATCACTCTCCGTGTTTGGCACATCGAGGTTTTAATACAGACGCCGATCAGGACAGTCAACGCTGTTGCCCCATTAGCTGAACCGTCACAGTTTGGTGACCGCCAGTGATCAAACTGGGCGCTGGTTCAGCCATCAATTGGATGGCTGGGGAAGTGTCAACAGGGGCAGCCCGGTAGTCGTAATCTGACCCTAGCGCAGCTTTAAGCTCTGCTGCTCTGTTGGCTACCCAGCTTCGCTAGCCTTTGTCCGAGCCGTCTTGGACCTCTCAAGATCTTACGAAGGAACAACAAAACCATGTTTGTAAAGCCCACCTTCGCTAGCGGAATTAGCTCCTGCTGACTATAGTGAGACCGGAGAATGCCGCGATGACTCTCAGACCGGTCATTGTCAAAGATGCTATAACGCAAGCCTTCGACGGTCGCGTCTATTAATCGGTGCGGGTGAGCAGACAATAGAGGCGCAATTGCAAGCGTGTAAGGAATCGGTCCCGTGACCCTAAGCGTAGCGGATTTCCCATACCCGTAGAGCGCCGTGTAGCATTTAATATTCCGCAAGACCATCTCGATCACGGCTTTCAGAAAAGGATGTCCTGGCGCGCAAATTATATGCCACTGTTGAAACTCGGTGACACCAATAGCCGATAGCTCGCTGTGGATACCCCAGTCCTCATACTGCTCGCCCGGCTTATTGTGCCAGTGGGAAAGCAGAAACACGTCATCCGGACGGATGACGTGTTCCAGCGGGCGGTCTACTGTGCTTTTCATGTCGAGATAAATTCCGCCAAGGCGGTAAAGTAGCAGGTATCGGAAGACGTCAGCTTTGGCGGCTCCGTAGTTTTGACCAATGCGGTTGTAAAGCTGGGATACAGCTTTTCCATAGTGAGTGAAGATAAAGGTTTCAGCGGCATCGTCATCGTAAAACCTGTAATCCCATTGCGGATTCAGGTCCTTAAGCTTCGCGACGTTCTCTGAAAAACCGGTTGGCCAAGGGGCTTTATGATAGGTCTGATGAATGATCCTCGGGATGCTGGTTCCAGCAGTGATGGTGGACACCAACGGGAACCCGGGTGGTTCGTTTAGCCGCAGCGAACGCAGAATTTTCGTCATGCTCTCATCCTTGGCCTAGGCCGGAATGGGGTCGGGCGCCTTCCGAATAAGCTAATCCATGACCTGGAGCTTATGTGCGCGTTCCGTTAAATCCACAAGATGGCGCAGATTTGCCATCGTGGGGAGATCAAGGCGGTTGACGGGGTCAAGCTTCTCCCAGCGCTGCAGCCGACAGCAGCACTCGGCGGGTGAATTGTTCAGAAAGAGGCGATTGCAGAGTTCGTCGCTTTCGATGACAGAGCTTCTTATAGAAGCGATCAAGAATTGCTTTCGCCCTTGCTTTACCCGGCCGCAACGCAATCGGGCGCATGTTCTGTCGGTTAAGAAACCTAAGATGGACCATTGTCCGGGATGATGAACTCGTCGCTCACGCTGCCCGCCTCGCTGCCGCCGTTCGCCACTGTGTGCTGGTCCGACAAAATGGCGGGCTCATGAATGGACTTTGAATGCCTGGCAGCCGTAGAGCGGGAGCTAATCACGCGCAATGTTGGCCTGTGTCCGCAGCGCTACCAGCGCAGTCCGGAGACGCTCTCGCCGAGTGGGGTGGTCGTCGCCGGTTACGCCGGGCACCTGTTCATCGCAGACGGCGGCAACACGTGGGAACAGCAGATCCTAGGGCGGTTGCGCCTATCGCCCGAAGCCGCGCAACGCTGGTCTAGCCTGCTGACAAGCCGCGCTGAAAAAGCGCGTCAACTCAGGGTGAGGATGGTGCATCTGATCGTGCCCGAGAAGCAGATCGCGCTGCCGTCATTCCGCTGGAAGACTGACCTGGTTCCCGACATGTCCGGCCGGCCGCTGCTGCAGATCCTGGCGAGCGCGCCACAGGATATGGAGATCATCTACCCGCTCGCGCTGTTCGAGGCGCACCAGGCGTGGTGCGAGTTATACTGGCGCGGCAACTCGCATTGGTGTGCCTCCGGCTGCATCCTCACGGCCAAGGCGGTAATCCGTGCCCTGCTCGGCGATGGTCACACCGGCAAGGACCGATTTTTGCTGGAGCGCGCCGCCATTCCGCACGACTTGACCACGCATTTTACGGGCGACGTGGCCTTCGAGGAGGTGATCCGCATCCGCCCCGCTGGCCGCCGCGTGATGGACAGCCTGACGTTTCAGAAAACCGGCCACTACGGTGGCAGCCACTACATCGTCCGCAATCCGGATGCGCCAGTCGCGGAGACGCTGGTGATCTTTGGCGACAGCTATGCCTGCGACCTGGGCCTGACAGCGGCTCTCACCGCATACTTCGCCGAGGTTCATTTCGTCTGGTCCAAGCAGATCGATTGGGCCTACGTCGAGGAGACGCGGGCGCAACACGTGGTTTGGGAAAGTGCCGAGCGCTTTCTGATCGCGCCGCCCGCTGAGGATTGATAGCTGCTACCGCTTCAGCAATCCCCCCAGCGTCCGCATAGGGCCAGTGATCCGCCAGGAGGTGGAGCGATACACGTCGTCGAGTTGGCGCTGCAACCGAGCCACCGCCGCTTCGGCTTGCTCTCGGGCCGCTTCGGCCTTGGCTGCGATTTCACTGAGATTACCGGTTCCGGCCTCCAAGGCATCGAGGTAGCGACTGCCACTGGGGTGATTGTGCAACACATAAAGATCGTGATGCCCGGCGCCCGCCTGCTTGAACTGCAGGAGCTTGAGCCCGCTGTCGCGGATTTGGGAGTAGACATACTCGAAGGTAGTGACGGTGTTTCCGTATTCGGAGGTGTCCAGGTCTTTCTGTTCGCTGACAGAATGAAAGAAAAAACCATCCGGCTCCAGATCCTGGACCCCCATCAGTATCTGACTGACCTCTCCGTGCGCGGTGAAAATCAGCAGTCCATTGGGGTTCAACTGACGGGCTAGTGCATCCAGCCAAGGCTTCCATGTGCGCCGGGGCATGTGGGTGAAAAAAGACAAAACAAAGACGACATCGAACTTTCGCCCGAGATCGAGTTTCTCTGGCAGGTGAGCAGACTGGAATGCCTGGAAGCCCATGGACTGAATGAACGCCACCGCCTCTGCGTGAATGTCGCAGGCGAAAACCTCTGTGTTAGGCACCTCTTTCGGTATGTGCCGCGTCACTCGGCCGTAACCGGATGCGAAATCAAGGAGAGAGACGGGGCTCGCGGGGTTGGCGCGTTGCGCAAGCACCTCCACGAGCCGGGGCTCGGCCAGCAAAGCTCCGAGGAAGTATGCCGTGCCCTTGCCCGATTGAAGGTATTCGGTGGCAGCGCCAAGTTGCTGGCCAGCGGCCATGTTGTCGTGAATGTACCAGAATATGTAGTCGTCGGCGCTGAGAGCACCGGAAATTCCACTCTCAGCGCCAAAGGCGCGGGCGGCCTCGACCATCTCAGGGGACAATGCTCGACGGGTGGCCGCAACCGTGCTCATTTGGACTGAGTTACCTTCGATATCGCATCTATTCAGTTTGTTGCTCGCAGCTGTTGGCAGTCAAGGCGCATGAGGCAGTTGCCGGATAGATTAGTTGGCCTTGAAGTCCTCCAGGCAGCGTTGCGTGAGAGCCTCGGCCGAACGCTTGGCCATCGCGGCTTCTCGTCCGCGGCGCGGCTCACCCTGCTCAGCGTGTCCGAGAACACCGTCTTCCTCGCCGAGGAGGCTGGCCGTCGCCTCGTTCTGCGCGTTCATCGACCGGGCTATCACCTCCCGAATGAGATCGCGTCCGAACTCGCCTGGATCGGGGAACTGCGCGACGCCCACGTGCTCGATACGCCCGCACCGGTACCGGACATCGACGGACGCCTGCTCCGGACGTTCCGCGTCGGCCCCACGGATCGCTGCGTCGTCGCCTTCGAATATGTACCCGGACGCTCACCCGAACCTCAAGACGACCTCATCGGCTGGTTCATGAGCCTCGGGACCATCACCGCGCGGCTGCACACTCACGCGCGTCAGTGGATCGGCCCCGTCAACTTCACGCGCAAAAGCTGGACTGTGGAAACCATGCTTGGGCCGCCGAGCCGGGCGGGCGGGCATTGGGGCGACTGGCGACTGGCTCGCGGCCTCTCCCCCACCGGCGAGGCGCTGCTCGCCCGCGCGGGCGAGGCCATCCGGTCGGCGCTTGCCCGCCACGGCACCGCGCCCGACCGTTTCGGGCTCATCCATGGCGATCTGCGCCTCGACAATCTTTTGGTGGACGAAGGCCGCCTGCACGTGATCGACTTCGACGACTGCGGCTTCGGCTGGTTCCTCTACGACTTCGCGGCAGCCGTGAGTTTCTTCGAGGATGCACCGACGGTCCCGGCGCTGATGGCGGCATGGGTCGAGGGCTACCGCCAGGTCAGGCCGCTTTCGGCGGAGGATCTCAGTGTGCTGCCCGCCCTCATCCTGCTGCGTCGGATGCTGCTGCTGGCCTGGGTTGCAAGCCATCCGGAGGCGTCCACCGCCGAAGCCATGGGCGGGGACTACACCGAGGGCGCACTGACGCTCGCGGATCGTTTTCTGACGCGACCTTAACATCAAGGAGACCGCATGTTCGCATCATTGGCCGGCCGCAGCGTCATCGTCACCGGCGCCAGCAAGGGCATCGGGCGGGGCATGGCCAAGCGCTTCGCCGAAGCCGGCTGCCGCGTCATCGTGGTGGCTCGATCGGGTGAGGGGGCGAAGCTCGTCGCCGAGGATATCGCCGTCGCCGGGGGCAGGGCGATCCCTGTCGCTGCCGATGTCAGCACGGAGGAGGGCGTCGCCGCCATGGCCGCGGCGGCAACCGAGCATTTCGGCGGCATCGACATCCTCTGCGCCAACGCCGGCGTCTTCACCGCTGCCAGGATCGCCGAAATGTCGGTCGGCGAGTTCGATGACCTCATGGGCATCAATCTGCGCGGCACGTTCCTCTCCGTGCGGGCTTGCCTGCCCGAATTGACCAGGACGGGACGGGGGCGGGTGATCGTGACCTCCTCGATCACCGGGCCGGTCACCGGAATGGCCGGCTGGAGCCATTACGGCGCGAGCAAGGCAGGACAACTCGGCTTCGTGCGCTCGGCCGCGCTCGAACTCGCCGCCGCCGGAACCACCATCAATGCCATCCTGCCGGGCAACATCGTGACCGAGGGGCTGGTCGCGCTCGGGTCCGACTATCTTGCCTCGATGGCCGCCTCGGTCCCGCTCAAGCGCCTTGGCAGCGTCGAGGATATCGCCAACGCGGCCCTCTTCTTCGCGAGCGACGAGGCGGCCTTCATCACCGGCCAGACCCTGATCGTCGATGGCGGGCAGGTCTTGCCGGAAAGCCTGGCGGGCATGGAGTGAAGCTCCGCCCGTGAACCTTAGCGAGCGCATCCGGTCGGATCTGGAGGCTCGCATCCTCTCCGGCGAGTGGAAGCCGGGCCATCCCATTCCCGCCGAGCACGCGCTGATGGCGACCTACGGTTGCGCGCGGATGACGGTGAACAAGGCGCTTGCCGGCATGGCCGCCGCCGGTCTCGTCACCCGCCGCAGGCGCGCCGGCACCGTCGTCGCGGCGCCCGTCGCGGAACGCGCAGTTCTCGAAATCGTTGATTTCGCTGCCGAATCCGAGAAGCTCGGACTGCCATACGCCCACACGATCCTGGCGCGCGGCGTCGTCGCAGGCGAGGCGGGCGCGATGCTGGCCGTCACCACCCTGCATGAGCGCGCCCGCGAGCCCCTGGCGCTGGAGGAGCGGCGCATTTCGCTCGCCAGCGTTCCGCAGGCGGCGGAGGAGCGCTTTCTCGATGTGCCGCCAGGCACCTGGCTGCTGCGCCACGTCGCCTGGACAGAGGCCGAACACGTCATCGGCGCGCGCGTGGCCGATGCCGCACTTGCTCACCGGCTCGGCATCGCCCGCGGCGACGCCTGCCTCACGCTCGACCGCCGCACGTGGCAGGCTGGGGACCTCATCACCGCAGTCCGGTTGACCTACCCCGCCGACCGGCACAGCTTTACCGGCCGCTTCGTGACCGGAGAGGGCCGATGATGACGCCTCGACCAGCCGCATTCGACAGCGCTATATGTCTAGACATATCCACGTCGAGGACATGCCGATGAGTTTGGTTCTGACGCCTGGGGCGGTGCCGCTGGCGGACTGGCGGCGCATCTACCGGGAGGGCACGGCGGCGGTGACGCTGGACCCTGTCTCGGCCGCGCCGATCGCGGCCAGCGCCGCGGCGGTGATGAAAATCCTCGCCCGGGGCGAGCCGATCTACGGGATCAATACCGGCTTCGGGCGGCTCGCCAGTATCCGCATCGACGACGCCGATCTCGCCCAGCTCCAGCGCAACATCGTGCTGTCCCATGCCGCGGGTGTCGGCGAGCCGATGCCGCCCGCCATCGCCCGGCTGATGATGGCGCTGAAGCTCGCGAGCCTCGCGCAGGGGGCCTCGGGCATCTCGCCTGCGACGGTGGCGCTGCTGCAGGCGATGCTCAACCGGGATTTGGTGCCGGTGGTGCCGGGGCAGGGGTCGGTCGGCGCATCGGGTGACCTGGCACCGCTCGCCCATATGACGGCGACGATGATCGGCGTCGGCGAAATCGTGTCGGCAGGCGAGCGGATGCCGGCGACGGTGGCGCTGGCGCGCGCGGGTCTGGCACCTCTGACGCTGGGGCCGAAGGAGGGCCTCGCGCTCCTCAACGGCACCCAGTTTTCCACGGCCTTTGCGCTGGCTGCCGTGTTCGAGGCCGAGCGGCTGCTGCAGACCAGCCTGGTGACCGGTGCGCTCGCAACCGATGCGGCGCTGGGCTCGGACACGCCCTTCGATCCGCGCATCCATGCCTTGCGGCGTCATCGCG
The DNA here is from genome assembly GCF_965199065.1 of Acidisoma sp. Classification (NCBI taxonomy): domain Bacteria; kingdom Pseudomonadati; phylum Pseudomonadota; class Alphaproteobacteria; order Acetobacterales; family Acidocellaceae; genus Acidisoma; species Acidisoma sp. The sequence continues at coordinate 556,652 of NZ_CBDAQN010000001.1, forward strand.
GGCAGATCGATGTCGCCGCCGCCCTGCGCGGGCTGATGGCGGGTAGCGCCATCCGTGCCTCGCACGTCCTCGGCGATGAGCGGGTCCAGGACCCGTACTGCCTGCGCTGCCAGCCGCAGGTGATGGGCGCGGCGCTCGATGTGCTGCGGCAGGCGGCCACGACCCTCGGCACCGAGGCGAATGGCGTCTCCGACAATCCGCTGGTCTTCGCGGAACAGGGCGAGGTGTTGTCCGGCGGCAACTTCCACGCGGAGCCGGTAGCCTTCGCCGCCGACATGATCGCGCTCGCGGTGTGTGAGATCGGCTCGATTTCGGAGCGTCGGGTGGCGATGCTGATCGACCCGTCCTTGTCACGTCTCCCGGCTTTCCTGACGCCGCGGCCGGGGCTCAACTCCGGCTTCATGCTGCCGCAGGTGACGGCGGCGGCGCTCGTTTCCGAGAACAAGCAGATGGCCCATCCGGCGAGCGTCGATTCCATTCCGACCTCCGCCAATCAGGAGGATCACGTTTCGATGGCGGCGCATGGCAGCCGGCGGCTGATGCCGATGGTGGCCAATCTCGGCCATATCCTCGGCATCGAATTGCTGGCGGCGGCGCAGGGCTGTGATTTCCATCAGCCGCTCGCTTCGAGCCCGGGTCTGGAAGCGGTGCGCGCCTGTCTGCGCGCCGAGGTGCCGACGCTCGACGAAGATCGCTATTTCGCGCCCGACATGGAGCGCGCAACGGCGCTGGTCCGCGCGGGCGCCATCGTGGACGCCGCAGGCCAACCGTTTCCCTCGCTGGAGATCGCCGCATGAGCCGCCTCGACAACAGCCGCCACATCCGGGCCCCGCACGGCACGGAGCTTTCCGCCAAGTCCTGGCTGACGGAAGCGCCGCTGCGCATGCTGATGAACAACCTCGATGCCGCTGTCGCCGAGAAGCCCGACGAGCTGGTGGTCTATGGCGGCATCGGCCGTGCGGCGCGGGATTGGGAGAGCTTCGACCGCATCGTGGCAAGCCTGCGGAAGCTGGAGGCCGACCAGACCTTGCTCGTGCAATCGGGCAAGCCGGTCGGTGTGTTCACGACGCATGCCGATGCGCCGCGGGTGCTCATTGCCAATTCAAATCTGGTGCCGGCCTGGGCGAACTGGGCGCATTTCCATGAGCTCGATCGGAAAGGCCTCATGATGTATGGCCAGATGACGGCGGGCTCGTGGATCTACATCGGCACGCAGGGCATCGTGCAGGGCACCTACGAAACCTTCGTCGAGGTCGCGCGCCAGCATTATGCGGGCGATCCCGCGGGCCGCTGGATACTGACCGGCGGTTTGGGCGGCATGGGTGGCGCGCAGCCACTGGCGGCGACGATGGCCGGCTTCTCCTGCCTCGCGGTGGAGTGCCAGCCAAGCCGCATCGAGATGAGGCTGCGCACGCGCTATCTCGATGTGCAAGCCAAGGACCTCGACGATGCGCTCGCCATCATCGCTCGCGCCACAGCCGAGAAGAAGCCGGTGTCGGTCGGCTTGCTCGGCAATGCGGCGGAGCTATTTCCCGAGCTGGTGCGGCGCGGCGTGAAGCCCGACGTGGTGACGGATCAGACGTCGGCGCACGATCCCCTCAACGGTTATCTGCCGGCGGGCTGGTCGGTCGCGCAATGGGAGGAAAAGCGCGAGCGCGACCCGGCGGCGGTGACGGCGGCGGCGCGCGCCAGCATGGCGGTGCAGGTGCGCGCGATGCTCGACTTCTGGCGGATGGGCGTGCCCGTGCTCGACTACGGCAACAACATCCGTCAGGTGGCGAAGGATGAAGGCGTGGCCGACGCTTTCGATTTCCCCGGTTTTGTGCCGGCGTATATCCGGCCATTATTCTGCCGGGGCGTCGGACCGTTCCGCTGGGCGGCGCTGTCAGGCGACCCCGAGGACATCTACAAGACCGACGCGAAGGTGCGGGAGATTCTCCCTGACAACGCGCACCTCCATCACTGGCTGGACATGGCCCGCGAGCGCATATCGTTTCAGGGGCTGCCGGCGCGGATTTGCTGGGTTGGCCTCGGCGACCGGCACCGTCTCGGGCTCGCCTTCAACGAGATGGTGGCGAGTGGTGAGTTGAAGGCACCGATCGTGATCGGGCGCGATCATCTGGATTCGGGATCGGTCGCAAGCCCCAACCGCGAAACGGAGGCGATGCGCGACGGGTCGGACGCTGTTTCGGACTGGCCTTTACTCAACGCGCTGCTCAACACGGCATCCGGCGCGACCTGGGTGTCTCTGCATCATGGCGGCGGTGTAGGGATGGGCTACTCTCAGCACGCGGGGATGGTCATCGTGGCGGACGGCACGCCCGATGCGGCGCGAAGGTTGGCGCGCGTGCTGTGGAACGACCCGGCGACGGGCGTGATGCGGCATGCCGACGCTGGCTACGAGACGGCGGTTGCGTGCGCGCGCGAGAAGGGTTTGGACCTGCCGGGCATCTTGGGGTGAAGTCGGGGTGGGAGCGACAGCTCTTTTTTTCAAATTGAAACGATACGCCTCTTTTGGAACTGGTCTTCCTAGGTTCCGTCGCGAGCGGTAGCGTAGCGGCTGATCCGAATGTGACTGTAGCCCCGGTCACGTTCTCGGTGCGCCCGCCGAACCGGTCCTTAACCCATTGACAGGCGAGCGCCTGCGATGAATAGCCTTTGTTAGGTTCAGACGGACTGGCATGATAGTAATCTGATGGAGATACCGCAGACGCATGCTGGATCCGCTCCAGTGCCCCCGCTGGATTTCCTGGTAAATGCAGGTGAACTCGGGCAGCTGATCGGCAGGTTTGACTGGGCAGCAACGTCAGTCGGACCCATCGCTACCTGGCCCGGCTACCTCAGGACTACGATCTCCACTATATTGCGCTCGCCTGTGCCGATCGTAACCTTGTGGAACTGCGACGGCGTCATGATCTACAATGACGCCTATTCGAAGGTCGCCGCAGGGCGGCACCCGCATCTGCTCGGTTCGCGCGTCCGCGAAGGCTGGCCCGAGGTCGCAGACTTCAACGACAACGTCATGACCGTCGTCCTCGCTGGCGGAACTCTCTCCTACCGTGCGCAGGAACTCACCTTGTTCCGCCGTGGCCGCGCGGAGCAGGTCTGGCTCGACCTCGATTACTCTCCGGTTCTGGATGAACGGAATAGTCCGGCCGGCGTCATCGCCATCGTCATCGAAGTGACGGGAAGGGTGCTGGCCGAGCGACGGCTGCATGCTGAGCGCAAGCAGTTTGGCCAGATGTTTGACCAGTCACCGAGCTTCATGTCCCTTAAATACGGTCCGGAGCACCGGGTCGAGGTTGCGAACCCCGCCTATCGCCGGCTGATGGGCGGCCGCAACTTTATTGGCCAGCCGATGAGCGAGGCGTTCCCGGAAGTGGCCGCGCAAGGCTACAAGGCTCTGCTCGACAGGACCTATGTCACGGGCAACACGCATAGCGCCACGGCCGCATCGCTCAAGATCGAGCGCGTTCCGGGGGAGCCGCTTGATGAGCGCTTCATAGACTTCGTCTACCAGCCCATCCGCGACGAAGAAGACCGGATCATCGGAATTTTCGCGCAAGGTAACGATGTCACCGACCGTGTACTCGCGGAGCGCATGGCGCACGAGAAAGATGCGAACTTAAAGGCTCTCACCGAGATCATGCCGAACCACCTGTGGACGGCGCGACCAGATGGAGTGGTCGACTGGGTCAACGAGAGGGCGATCGAGTATTTTGGCCTCAGCAACCTCGGCCATGGCGAAGACGCTTGGCTCGACATCGTCCATCCCGATGACCGGGCAACCGCCGAGCTCGCCTACAAAACTGCGCTTCGTAACTCTTCCCCCTACGAGACGGAATTTCGGGCGCACCGCCACGACGGCGCCTACCGGTGGTTCCTCGCTCGTGCCGTTCCGGTGCGTGGCGCGGACAACGCCATCGAACGCTGGGTAGGCACCAATACCGACATCCATGAAAGGAAGATGGCGGAGGACGCCAACGCGCGGGACCGGGACCGGCTGTGGCAGCTCAGCCAGGAACTGCTGCTCGTCTCCGATCTCGAGGGGGCGATCACCGCGGTCAACCCGGCCGTGACCCGCATCCTCGGCTGGGACGAGGACGAGTTCGTTGGGCGTAACGTCCTTCGCTTCATCCATGCCGATGATCTGGAGCGCTCGCGCGCCGGGCTTGGCCGGCTGGCCGATGGGCAAAGCATTCAGGGCTTCGAGAACCGCTTCCGGGCGAAGGACGGCGGCTTTCGGCTGATGGCGTGGGCGGCGGTGCCGGATGCCGGGCGCATTCACGCCATCGGGCGCGACATGACCGTGGAACATGCGGTGCGGAGCGAGCGCGAGCGCAGTTGGACGCTCTCGCCCGTCATCAAGGCAATCACGACCGTGAGCGGCCAGACGCTGGCGGTCAATCCTGCCTGGAGCAAGCTGCTCGGCTGGACCGAGGCGGAGGCATTCGGACGCCACATCAACGAGTTCCTGGCGCCGGAGGGGCTGGAGGAAGCGATGACGGGCATCGCGCAGCTTCGCGACGGCGTGACCATGGCGGATTACGAGACGCTTTCGCTGACCAAATCGGGGGAACGCCGGCGGATCACCTGGACGACAATGCGGGAGGGCGACATCATTCATGCCTTCGGCCGGGATGTGACAGCCGAACGGCGGGCCGCCGAGGCGCTGGCCGCCAGCCGGGCCGAGCGCGATCGCATCTGGAACACGACCAACGACCTCATGGGCGTCGCCGGACAGGATGGTTACCTTAGGTCCGTCAATCCGGCGTGGCGCCGTCTGCTCGGCTACGACGAGGCCACCTTGCTGAGCCGTCCGTTCCTCGATTTCATTGCGGTCACCGACCACGAGCGTGTGCTTGCGGCGCTGGCGCAGCTGGCGCGGGGGGAAGGCGTGACCGAGTTTGAGGACCAACTGGTTCACGCGGACGGCCAAAGCTCGCTCATCGCCTGGAACGCCGAACCGATGGGCGACACCTTCCATGTCGTCGGCCGGAACGTGACTGGCCAGCGGCAGGCGGAGGAAGCTCTCCGGCAAAGCCAGAAGATGGAGGCGGTGGGACAGCTGACCGGCGGCATCGCCCATGATTTCAACAATCTGCTGCAGGGCATCACGGGCAGCCTGGACCTTCTGGAGAAGCGGCTGGCGCAGGGCCGGCTGAGCGACCTCAACCGTTTCATCACCGGGGCGATGGGGGCGGCCAATCGTGCGGCGGCGCTCACGCACCGGCTTCTGGCCTTTTCGCGGCGGCAGCCGCTCGATCCGAAACCGGTTTCGGCCAATCCGCTTGTGGGCTCGATGGAGGATCTGCTCAGGCGGACGCTGGGCGAGCGCATCGACCTCCGCCTCGATCTTGCAGCCGATCTATGGCCGACCCTGTGCGACCCGCATCAGCTCGAGAATGCCGTGCTCAACCTCGCGATCAATGGGCGGGATGCGATGCCGGATGGGGGCACCCTCACCATCGAAACCGCCAACTGCGATCTTGACGAGAATTCGCCGCACTGGTCCCGGGACATGGAGCCGGGCGCCTATGTCTCCATCACCGTGACCGATACCGGCATCGGCATGAGCCAGGAGACAATCGAGAAGGCGTTCGATCCTTTTTTCACGACGAAGCCGATCGGCCAGGGAACCGGGCTCGGCCTCTCCATGATCTACGGCTTTGTCCGCCAGTCGGAGGGCTACACGAAGATCTTCAGTCAGCTGGGGCAGGGGACATCGTTGACGCTCTTCCTCCCACGCTATTTTGGCGACCTTGGGGAGGACGAGCCGGGCGACATCACGCTGGGGGCGCCGCCGGACGTGGTCGGCGAGACCATACTGATCATCGAGGATGAGCCGGTGGTGCGTGGCCTCGTCGTCGAGGTTGTCGGTGATATGGGCTTCATCGCGCTTGAAGCGACAGACGGTCCGGCAGGATTGGAGGTGCTGCAATCGCCCCAGCGCGTCGATCTACTCATCACCGACGTAGGTTTGCCGGGGCTGAACGGCCGTCAGGTCGCCGATGCCGCGCGGCTGCTTCGCCCGGACCTCAAGGTCATCTTCATCACCGGTTATGCCGAAATCGCGGCGTCGTCGCAGGGATTTCTTGACCGAGGCATGGCGTTGATCACCAAACCCTTCGCGATGGATGTGCTGGCGGCGAAGATCAGGGACGTGATCGAGGACAATTAACAGCCGCTACGGCCCTACTTCAGCTGACTGTCCTTGCTGCCGCGCCGGTTGAAGCCGAACGTCACCGGCCGACGATCACGGGCGGACTGGCAGTCGATGCAGAAACGCACGCCCGGCAGCGCACGCCGGCGTGCCTCCGGGATGTCCTCGCCACATTCAGCGCATTCGAGAGCGCTCGGCCCTTGGGGCATGTTCGCCCGCGCGCGCGCCACCGCATCGGTGACCGTGTCGTCGATCTGATCCTGCACCGCCCCGTCAGGGGCCCATCCCGTCGCCATCGTCCAGCCCGATATGTGAAGCGCCTTGCCCCTGTCATATAGGGATTATCGTTGCTTCACCCAAGGAGTCCCGACATGCCCAGCCTGCTGGCACCCTCCGCCATGCTGCCCTCCGGCTGGGCGCGGGACGTGCGGATCGATATCTCGCCCGATGGCACTATCACGGGGGTCACGCCGAACGCGTCCACGCGCGGCGGCGAGAGGGTCGAGCGGGTCGGCGGCCCCGTCGTGCCCGGTATTCCGAACCTCCACTCCCATGCCTTCCAGCGCGCGATGGCGGGTCTCGCCGAGAAGCGGCGGGATCCAGCCGATAGCTTCTGGACCTGGCGGGAGGCGATGTATCGCGTGGCTCACGCCGTGACGCCCGACGCCCTGGGCGCGATCGCGCGCTTCCTCTTCATCGAGATGCTCAAGGCCGGCTACACGACCGCCGGCGAGTTCCACTACCTCCACAACGATCTTGACGGCGTGCCGTATGCCGATCCGGCGGAAATGTCGGCGCGCCTCATCTATGCGGCCGCTGAGACCGGAATGGCGCTGACGGTCATGCCGGTTCTCTACATGCGGGCGGGCTTCGACGACGCTCCGCTGGAGCCAGCTCAGCGGCGCTTCATGGCCGACGAGGATCGGCTGCTGGCCATCCTCGAGTCGCTGCGCTGGCATGGACGAAATTCGGCAACGCTGCAGGTCGGCATCGCCCCGCATTCGTTGCGCGCTGTGCCCGTGGAGGTGGTGCGGCAGGTCGCCGCCGCCCTCCCCGAGGACACCACGATCCACATTCACGTCGCCGAGCAAATCCGGGAAGTGGAGGACTGCATCGTCGCGACGGGCGCCCGGCCGGTGGAGCTGCTGATGGCGGAGGCGCCGGTCGGCCCCTCCTGGTGCCTCATCCACGCGACCCATGTGGGGGCGGACGAGCTGGCGGATATCGCGGCCAGCGGGGCGGTCGCCGGGCTGTGTCCGATCACCGAGGCCAATCTCGGTGACGGGGTGTTTCCGCTGGGCGAGTTCCTGACCGTCGGCGGTCGCTTCGGGGTCGGCTCCGATAGCAACATTGCGCTCAACCCGTGGGAGGAACTGCGCCTGCTCGAGTACGGCCAGCGGCTTGTGCATGGGCGGCGCTGCCTGTCGATGCCCGAGGATGGCACGGGATCGGTAGGTGGCGCGCTATGGCGGGCGGCGCTTGCGGGCGGGGCCGCGGCTTTGCATCAGCCGGTGGGTGTGATCGCGCCCGGCTTTCGCGCCGATCTGCTGGTGCTGGACCGTGACCGGCTGGCCCAGCCCGAGGCCGAGGAGGACGACATCCTCGACAGCGCCGTCTTCGGAGGTGCGGCTCTGCCGGTCCGGGACGTGATGGTGGCGGGCATCTGGCGCGTCTCGGGCGGCCGCCATGCCTTGGAGGAACCCGCCCGTGCCGCCTTCCTCGCGGCCTTGCGGCAGATCGCCGAATGAGCCTCTGGAGGTTGATCCCGGCGCGCGATTTCCGCCCGATGCCTTGGCGCAATGGTGGCGGCACGACGTGGGAGATCACGCGCGGCCGGGTGGACGGCCGGGTCCAAGGCCCCTCCGATAGTGACTGGCATTGGCGGTTCAGCCTGGCCGAAATCGCGGCGGACGGCCCGTTCTCGGCGTTCCCTCACAAGGACCGGCTGTTGACGGTGGTTAGGGGCGAGGGGATCAGGCTGACCATCGACGGGGGCGAGCCTCGACGATTGGGCCTCGGCGACTGTATCCAATTCGAAGGCGAGGCTGCTATCGGCTGTAAGCTGGTGGCCGGCCCCACGCGGGATCTCAACCTCATGGTTGATCGGCGGGTCGCCCGGCTGGTGCCGGGCGGCGAGGAACGGCGGATTGCGGCGGAGGAGGACGATACGATCGTCCTCTACGCCCTGGAGGAGGTTGTGTTGCGGGTTGCGGCTGAGCGGCTGGTTGTGGGGGCGGGCGATGCCATCGTCTGGAATAGTGGCGAGGTCCTCGGGGCAAAAGCGGAGATCGAGCGCGGTCGCGCGGTCTGGGCACGGGTCGCGCGGCTGGCCGCACCATGAGGCTGCTGAGCGTGGCGATGACGGCCAGCCTGATCATGGCGGGGCTCATCGGCTGTGCCTCCAGCCATACCCGGGCAAGGCACGTCTATGCCTACCCCAAGCACGCCTACAGCGAGGCGGTATCGCATCGCCACGCTTATCCGCATGTCCAAGCGCACGCGCGGACCCGCGAGCGCGGGCATCGCTACGGCGAGCGTCACGTCTATAAGCGGATTTACAGGCCGCCTCCGCCCATTCCGGGGCGGACGCCGGACGGGCGGTATGTTCTGCCTGGCGGACTGGAGTCTGTTTGTGCGGGCGGAACGCCTCCCCCCTGTCAGTAGGGAGCGTTCTCGCGGCCTTGACGTCATGGGAAGCTCACATGCTGAACCGGGAACCGCGGCTCGCCACGTTGCGCGACCGCCAAGCAGTCGAAGATATCGTCCGGACCGCCTACTCCGGATATGTCGCCAGGATCGGCCGGGAACCCGGACCGATGCTCGACGACTATGGCGCGTTGATCGAAGAACGCCGCGTCACCGTTCTTGAGCATGACGGGGTGGTGCAGGCGATCCTCGTGCTCATCCCTCAGGCGGACGGGCTGCTGCTCGACAACGTGGCCGTCGCTCCGGCGGCTCAAGGCCTGGGATCAGGTCGCAGGCTGTTGCAGTTCGCAGAGGAGGTTGCCGTGGCGTCCGGCTTCCGCACGATCAGCCTCTACACCAACGAGGCCATGACCGAGAACATCGCGCTCTACGCGCGTTTGGGCTACGTCGAGACGCACCGGGCGGAGGAGAAGGGCTTCCGGCGCGTCTACATGGCCAAGCAACTTCCTTGCACGGCAGCGCCGCGGACCACGCGAGCCGGGACATGACAGGAGCGAGCGACATGGCGGATGAAACCGGCTCAGGCGTCACGGACGGGGAGATCGGCATTCTCGCCCGGCGCAAGATCGAGGCCGGCATCATCGCGCCCATCTATGCGGAGATGACGGCGCAACTCGGCGAGGAACGGGCGCAGGCGATCCTTGACCGCGCGATCCGCGAGGCGGCGATGTCCGCGGCTCGTTCCTTCGCCGCCAGAACGCCCGGCGGGACCAGCCTCCGCAGCTTCCAGGATCTGCTGCACCTCTGGACGCAGGACGATGCGCTCAGCATCGATGTGCTGAAGGCGAGCGATACCGAGTTCCACTTCAACGTCCGACGCTGCCGCTACGCCGAAACCTACCGCGAGATGGGGCTCGGGCCGATCGGCCATCTTCTGTCGTGCAACCGGGACGGAGCCTTCTGCGACGGCTACGACGCCCGCATCAAGCTTGAGCGGACGCAGACGCTGATGGGGGGCGCCAGCCATTGCGACTTCCGCTACCGGCTGGAAGATAAGCCAGAGTGACCCGCTAGGTTAAACGTCGAGATCGGCGACGGTCACGCTGCCCGCGTGCTCCTGGATGAACTGGAATCGCAATTCCGGGCGGCGGCCCATCAGCTTCTCGACGAGGTCGTTCGTCGCCGCCCGCGTCTCCGGGGGCGCCATCACCTTCAGCAGCGTCCGCTTCGCCGGGTCCATCGTGGTCTCCTTCAGCGCCGCCGGAGGCATTTCGCCCAGACCCTTGAACCGGCTGACCTCGACCTTGCTGCCTGGCTTGAAGGCGCTCTTGGTGAGCTTCGCCAGCCCCGCATCGTCCATCGCATAGACCGACTTCGCCCCCTGGGTGAGCCGATAGAGCGGCGGTTGCGCCAGATACAGGTGCCCCTGACGCACCAGCTCCGGCAGTTCGCGGTAGAAGAAGGTCATCAGCAGGCTCGCGATGTGCGCGCCGTCGACATCGGCGTCGGTCATGATGATGATGCGCCCGTAGCGGAGGCGGCGGGCGTCGAAGCGCTCGCCCACGCCGCAGCCGAGCGCCTCGATGAGGTCCTTCAACTCCTGGTTCTGCCGCAGCTTGTCGGCGGACGCGCTCGCCACGTTGAGGATCTTGCCTCGGAGCGGCAGCACCGCCTGGGTTTCGCGGTTGCGCGCCTGCTTCGCGGAGCCTCCGGCGCTGTCGCCCTCGACCAGGAAGATCTCCGTCTCCGCTGCATTCTCGCGCGTGCAGTCGGTGAGTTTGCCGGGTAGCCGCAGCCGCCGCGTCGCCGACTTGCGAGGTGTGTCCTTCTCGTCCCGGCGCCGGATGCGCTCCTCGGCGCGCTCGATCGAGAAGGCGAGCAGGTTGTCGGCGCTTGCGGGGTCGCCCGCCAGAAAATGATCGAAGCGGTCGCGCAGGCTCGCCTCCACCAGGCGCGTCGCATCGGCGTTGGTGAGCTTCTCCTTCGTCTGCCCCTGGAACTGGGGCTCGCGGATGAAAACCGAGAGCTTGGCGGCCATCGGCGTCAGCACGTCCTCGGCGGTCAGCTGCGCCGCCCGGCGATTGCCGCGATGCTCGCCCCAGGCGCGCAGGCCCTTCAGCAGCGCCGAGCGCAGCCCCGCCTCATGGGTGCCGCCGAGCGGCGTCGGCACCGTGTTGCAGTAGCTGTGCAGGAAGCCGCCGCCTTCCAGCCAGAGCGCTGCCCATTCGACCTTTCCGGCGCCGTTCGGAAAATCGGCCTCACCCGCCCAGGGCTGCGGCAGCACGCGGGCAGATCCGCCGACATCCTCCTCGAGGCTGTCCCGGAGACCGCCGGGGAAGTGCAGCACGGCCTCGGCCGGAACATCCGTCTGCCCTACGATCAGGGACTGGTCGCAACTCCACCGGATCTGGACGCCGCGAAACAGGTAGGCCTTGGATCGGCAAAGCCGGTAGAGCCGCGCCGGGCTGAACATGAGCGAGGGCCCGAAGATTTCGGGATCGGGATGGAATCGGATGCTGGTGCCGCGGCGGTTCTGGACAGGGCCGGCGTCGATGAGCTTGGTCCGCGGCGTGCCCTGCGAGTAGCTCTGCTTCCACAGCCGGCGTTCCCGCGCGACCTCGACCTCGAACAGATCCGACAGCGCGTTGACGACGGAGCTGCCGACGCCGTGCAGCCCGCCGGATGTCGCGTAGGCCTTGCCGGAGAACTTTCCACCTGAGTGAAGGGTGGTGAGGATCACCTCGAGCGCGCTCTTCGACTTGAATTTGGGATGCGGGTCGACCGGGATGCCGCGCCCGTTGTCCCGAACGGTCAGCAGATTGCCGGCCGCCAGATTCATTTCGATGAAGCTTGCATGTCCGGCGACGGCCTCGTCCATCGCGTTGTCCAGGATTTCGGCGGCGAGATGGTGCAGGGAACCTTCGTCGGTGCCCCCGATATACATGCCCGGCCGCCGGCGCACAGGCTCAAGGCCTTCAAGAACCTCAATATCCTTAGCCGAATAGGCAGCCTCGGCCGAAGCGGCGCCGAAGAGGTCGTTCATGTCTTGTTCCCGTTCACAGGTCGCACGATAGGCGCGTGAGTTGCGCCGGGGCAAGACGAGACGCGAGGCCCTGCATCGAGCGCCGCCAAGCGTCCTTCAGCCACGATCGATATCGTGCGTCACGATGCCGGCCTCTCCCGGCATCTCCAGCCAGTCACGACGCGCGAGCGTCTGGCGGGTCTGGTTGTAGCCGCGCGTCCAGTGGTCGTTCATCGAACGGCGGCTGAACTCGAAGTCACGCGACTCGCCCTCGTAAGCCGTGTGTTCATAGATGAGCTCGAGAATGCTGAGCTGCGGCAGTTCGCGCAGCCGCTCGCGCTCCGCCTCGTCCTCTGCGGTCAGCAAAGCGGGCGGCATGCGGTCGAGGAGCTTGCGGAGCCGGTTCTTGAGGGCGAACTCGCGTTTGAAGTAGTCGGTGACGAGCCGGGTGCGGCTCGAGAAGCCGATCTCCTTCTGCCGCAGCCCGACATCCTGGATCGTGCGGGGGATCGGGCCGCGCGCGCTGAACAGGTCGACCTGGAACACCAGCGTGTTGCAGTCGTCGATGTTCAACAACAGATGGGCGAGCGGCGTGTTGGAGATGAGCGCGCCATCCCAGAAGAATTCGGTGCCGACCTGGACCATCGGGAAGCCGGGCGGCAGCGCGCCGCTGGCCATGATGTGCTCCGGCGCCAGGGTCATCTCGGCGTTGTCGAAATAGGCGAAGTTGCCGGAGGCGACGTTCACCGCGCCCACGGCGCAGCGGACCGCGCCGCTGTTGAGGCGGTCGAAGTCGACGAACTCGAGCAGGCTCTGGCGGAGCGGCGTCGTGTCATAGAAGGCGGTCGCCTGACGTGCGCCAGGCAGGCTGAGCAGCGGACCCGGCAGGTTGGGACTGAAGAAGCCCGGCTGTCCCAGAACCAAGGCGCCGAAAGCCGCGGCGTCGTTTGCCCACTGCCGCGGAAGGTCGCCATCAGGCGCCGGCCAGGCCATGCGGTCGGGCGTGATCCTCTCCCAGAAGCCGCGCAGCTTGGTGAGGCGATCCGCCGGGGCATTGCCGGCGATGATCGCCGAGTTGATGGCGCCGATGGACACGCCGCAAACCCAGTCCGGTGCGATCCCGGCCTCGTCCATCGCCTGAAAGACCCCACCCTGATAGGCGCCGAGCGCGCCGCCACCCTGCAGCACGAGAGCGACATGTTCGCAGCGATTGCCGCCGCGCGAGAGAGGGTGGCCGGCATCCATGGCATTGTCCTCAAGGTTCGGAACGAACTCCCAGCGGAAAGATCACTGGACACAAGCTCCGGGCTGTTCAAGCTTCCACTGCTTGGGTTCTCTTTGAGAGAAGAATACAGAAAGCGCTTCTTTATGAGAAAAGAAGCAAAAACTTTCATTTCATTTGGAGGGGAGCCATGGGTCTCCACGGAAAATTCGCGCTTGTCACGGGATCGACCAGCGGTATCGGGCTTGGAATTGCGCGTGCTCTCGCGGCTGACGGCGCCGCCATCATGTTGAACG
>NZ_CBDAQN010000001.1:575000-1633075 GCF_965199065.1 Acidisoma sp.
TTGGATGAGGTCCTTGAGTAAGGCGGGACACGTGAAATCCTGTCTGAACATGGGGGGACCACCCTCCAAGCCTAAATACTCCCTGGTGACCGATAGTGAACAAGTACCGTGAGGGAAAGGTGAAAAGCACCCCGATGAGGGGAGTGAAATAGACCTGAAACCGGACGCCTACAAGCAGTCGGAGCCGCAACTGCGGTGACGGCGTACCTTTTGTATAATGGGTCAGCGAGTTTCTGTTTGCAGCAAGCTTAAGCCGGTAGGTGTAGGCGTAGCGAAAGCGAGTCTGAATAGGGCGCAGAGTTGCAGGTAGAAGACCCGAAACCGAGTGATCTAGCCATGGCCAGGCTGAAGGTGCGGTAACACGCACTGGAGGGCCGAACCCACGCCTGTTGAAAAAGTCGGGGATGAGCTGTGGCTAGGGGTGAAAGGCCAATCAAACTCGGAGATAGCTGGTTCTCCGCGAAATCTATTGAGGTAGATCGTCGGGTGTTTACCCTGGGGGGTAGAGCACTGGATGGGCTAGGGGGGCCCAAAGCCTTACCAAACCTAACCAAACTCCGAATACCCAGAAGTATAGCCCGGCAGACAGACCATGGGTGCTAAGGTCCGTGGTCGAGAGGGAAACAGCCCAGACCGCCAGCTAAGGTCCCCAAGTTGTGGCTAAGTGGGAAAGGATGTGGGAATTCCAAAACAACCAGGAGGTTGGCTTAGAAGCAGCCATCCTTTAAAGAAAGCGTAATAGCTCACTGGTCTATTAGAAATCCTGCGCCGAAAATGTAACGGGGCTCAAGCCACACACCGAAGCTGCGGGTGTAGAGTGATCTACGCGGTAGCGGAGCGTTCCGTAGGCCTGCGAAGGGAGATGGGGTGACCCCTCCTGGAGGTATCGGAAGTGCGAATGCTGACATGAGTAGCGACAAACAGAGCGAGAAACTCTGTCGCCGAAAGTCCAAGGGTTCCTGCGCAAGGTTAATCCGCGCAGGGTGAGCCGGCCCCTAAGGCGAGGGCGAAAGCCGTAGTCGATGGAAACCAGGTGAATATTCCTGGGCCTGCTAGAAGTGACGAATGCGAAGTGTTGTCGGGGCTTAACGGATTGTCCCGGCTTTCTGATCATTCCAGGAAATAGCTCTAGCATATAGACCGTACCCGAAACCGACACAGGTGGACTGGTAGAGAATACCAAGGCGCTTGAGAGAACCATATCGAAGGAACTAGGCAAATTGCTCGCGTAACTTCGGGATAAGCGAGACCCGTTTGTGGGCAACCATGGGCGGGTGGCACAGAGCAGGGGGTAGCGACTGTTTAGTAAAAACACAGGGCTCTGCGAAATCGAGAGATGACGTATAGGGTCTGACGCCTGCCCGGTGCCGGAAGGTTAAGAGGAGGTGTGCAAGCACTGAATTGAAGCCCCGGTAAACGGCGGCCGTAACTATAACGGTCCTAAGGTAGCGAAATTCCTTGTCGGGTAAGTTCCGACCTGCACGAATGGCGTAACGACTTCCCCACTGTCTCCGGTATGGGCTCAGCGAAATTGAATTCCCCGTGAAGATGCGGGGTACCCGCGGTCAGACGGAAAGACCCTATGAACCTTTACTGCAGCTTTGCAGTGGCATCAGGGGAGCACTGTGTAGGATAGGTGGGAGGCTTTGAAGCCTGGGCGCTAGCTCGGGTGGAGCCATCCTTGAAATACCACCCTGGGCGCTTCTGATGTCTAACTGAGACCGGTCATCCCGGTCCAGGACCCTGCATGGTGGGCAGTTTGACTGGGGCGGTCGCCTCCCAAAGTGTAACGGAGGCGCGCGATGGTGGGCTCAGGCCGGTCGGACATCGGCTGCTGAGTGCAATGGCATAAGCCCGCCTGACTGCGAGAGCGACAGCTCGAGCAGAGACGAAAGTCGGCCATAGTGATCCGGTGGTCCCGCGTGGAAGGGCCATCGCTCAACGGATAAAAGGTACTCTAGGGATAACAGGCTGATCTCCCCCAAGAGTCCACATCGACGGGGAGGTTTGGCACCTCGATGTCGGCTCATCACATCCTGGGGCTGGAGCAGGTCCCAAGGGTTCGGCTGTTCGCCGATTAAAGTGGTACGTGAGCTGGGTTTAGAACGTCGTGAGACAGTTCGGTCCCTATCTGCCGTGGGTGAAGGAGACTTGAGAGGATTTGTCCCTAGTACGAGAGGACCGGGATGAACATACCTCTGGTGTACCGGTTGTCGCGCCAGCGGCACCGCCGGGTAGCTAAGTATGGACGGGATAACCGCTGAAAGCATCTAAGCGGGAAACCCACCTCAAAACGAGGTCTCCCTGAGGGTCGTGGTAGACCACCACGTCGATAGGCCGGGTGTGAAAACGGGGCAACCCGCTCAGCTAACCGGTCCTAATCACCCGATAGAGCTCTCAAACTACACCATCCTGCACAGCAATCATCCAACCATAACCACATCCAATGCCCCTAACCGGGTGCCACCAAACGCACATCCATTCTCTTCTTCCTTCATCATTCATCGGCAACTGGGGCTGGATTGGCGGCCAGTTGACGATGAACAGAGGATCAAACCCCGTCACATCTCACTCCTCGCCCGAGGCAACTCAGGCCTAGGGTGGGTTGGACGACCTGGTGGCCATAGCGGGGAGCCTACACCCGATCCCATCCCGAACTCGGCCGTGAAAAACCCCAGCGCCCATGGTACTGCGTCCTAAGACGCGGGAGAGTAGGTCGCCGCCAGGCCTTCCAACCTACCCAACGAGCCGCACCGACCGCACCGCAGTCGTCACGCTCCCAAATCCATCACCCCCGCGGGGTGGAGCAGCCCGGTAGCTCGTCAGGCTCATAACCTGAAGGTCACAGGTTCAAATCCTGTCCCCGCAACCAAATTAAAATGAATGAAACGTCATCCAAGGAGATGAGCGCAATCAGCGCTTTTCCCGGATTATTGTAGAAGTCCTCCATCCAGACAACGCAGTCGCTGAGTTCATCGAGGCGCCACTATGGCGCCACCCGCGCCGCGGTTGTCGACTTGCCGCTTCCCTGCGCCCCCGGCAGCCCGATACGGATGAGGCGCCCCCAGTTCCAGCCTGTTCAACTATATCTCGCTTCCAAACACTGCATCGCCTAGCTCTGCGGGAGACGAGGTGGTGGCCCGTTTAAGCCGGGCGAGCCATCGGTCAGGATGATGGAGGTATTCATGAGCTACGACACGATGAGGGGCGGTGTGCTCGGCATCCCGCCCTGGAGAGGCTCGAGCATCGTCTACGACCGCGCCTGGATGATCTTGGAGCACCTTCGAGGGAACGGCTACGGGACCGGTCGAAATCCGGTCTACAAGGAGACGAGGCGGGTGGAACAGGACATGGCGACACTCATCTCCGCACTTGAGCAGGGTCATGAAGCCACTGTGCGGGAGCAGGTTCAGCACAACCTCCGTTTTCTCTCGGCGCAGCAGTTGGCGGCGACCAGCCGCTGAGGCCGTTCCGCTGACGGTCGAAAGAACCGCCCTCTCTGCGGCATCGGGCTGGTGGTGTAGCAAGCGCCGGCCGATGAGTTGCAGGAGACGTTCTCTCGCCGCCTGTCATGCGGTCTTGTCGAGCAGCACGTCCCTGATTTCGACGTCTCGCTCGATTGCAAGCAGTGTCTGCTCGAGATGCGCCGCGGTCTTCGCACCGAGCTCCTTCTCTTTCCCCGACCGGTAGAGCTGCAACAGCTGCGCGTGATCCCGGTTGTTGGACGTCATCAGCTCCGGCGTGGCGTGCATCGACAGCGTGACATAGGAGCCGGCGGCGTCCGCCAGGCCCGCAACCATGCGCGCCAGACGGCCGTCAGGGGCCGGCGCATGCAGAGCCTGGTGAAAGGACACATTCAGCGTCGCCCACCGCTCCGGATCCGGCTCATCGCACAGCTGCAGATGGATGGCCTCCGCCGCGTCAAGATGCGCTGGAGTGGCCATGCGGAGCGCGCGTATCGCGAGCATTGGTTCAAGCACGATGCGCAACTCGTAAAGTTCCCGCACATCCGCAAGCGTCAAGCTGCGAACGAGGACACCGCGATGTGTGTCGAGCCCGATGAGGCCTTCGGCCAGCAAGTCGCGGAAGGCCTCGCGCACTGGAGTGGTGCTCACGCCAAGCTGAGCGGCAACCTCCTCCTGCCGTAGCCGGGCACCGGCCATGTGCTCTCCCCTCAGGATCTTCGCCCTCAACACGCCAACAACATACTGCCGCGCGGTTTCAGGCCGCTTCTTATTCATAGTCTTCTATCCCTGTCTTCGCCGTGCCGCTCCGGGCCTGATAGCGCGTTACCGGCCTCATCTTCCAGAGACCGCAAGCGCCAATAGATATTGTGCACAATGCACAATATACGCGCAGCACTATGCCGACCGGCGAGGCCGTCACCGGCTCAGACCAACAAAAGCTCGACGGATCAAATGGTTACGTAAACCACAGGGGCGCTCCACCGACCGCGTGGGGTGGCACGCGGATTGCGATGGTAGCCACACAACCATGGTGGAGAGACATCGATGAGCAATTTACTGCCCCGGGCGCTTTCACGCCGGACCACATTGAAATTGGCGGGTGCCACAACACTGACGGCGCTTGCCGCTCCGCGAATCGCACGCGCCGCCGTGACCGAGGTCGCGTTCGTCGAGGCGGTCCATAACCTCGGCTATATCGATCTCTACGTGGGTCAACATGCGGGCTACTTCGAGAAGGCGGGCATCCACCTGAACGTGTCCGCTGCCGGCGGTGACACCCAGGCCTTCGCGGCCGTGCTCGGGCAGTCCGCGCTCTTCGGCATTGGCGACCCGACGATGGTGCCGATCTCGGTCGAGAAAGGTGGGCCAGGCAAGGTTGTCGGCAGCGTCGTGCAACGCGCGCAGTATTTCGGCGTCTCGAAGACATTGAAGCCCATCACGGATCCGAGGCAGTTTAAGGGCCTGCGCATCGTCACCTCGCCTGACCCGAACACAAACTACAGCGTGACCAAGCGCCTGCTGACCCAGGCCGGACTGGTCATCGGGCACGATGTGTTCATCCTGCAGGTGAGCCCGGGAACGGAGATCGGTGCGATGCTCGCGGGTCAGGCCGACGTGGCAATCGCGTACGAGCCCGGCGTCGCCGAAGCGGAAGCGCAAGGGGCCAAGATCATCTTCGACTTCTCGAACGCGATCGGTCCTTTCTGCAACACCGGCATCATGGTCCTCAATGACACCATCACCTCGAAGCCGGAGATCATCCAGGCTCTTTGCGATGGCTTCCAGCAGGCCATGCATCGCACCTACAACGATCCGGCGTATGCGAAGATGGTCGCGCAGAAAGAGTTTCCGCAGTTGTCTCAGGCAGTGACGGACAGCGCCATCGACAGCGAGCTGAAGTACCGCATTCCGTCTCAGTCGGTTGTGGTCGACCGCGCGCAGTGGGCGAACCTCATCAAGATGCAGGTCTATTTGAAGAACATCAAAGGAACCACGACCTTCGACCAGATCGTCGACAACACCTTCGCCGACAAGGCGGCCGCAGTCTGACGATGCAGCGGATGCGCCAGGGGCGGGCGGATGTTCCGCTCCAGGCCGAGGATCTCGGTAAGAGCTTTGTGTCGGAACAGGGCGAGGAACTGGAGATCATCCGGTCGCTCTCTTTCGCCCTTGGGCGAGGCGAGATCGTCAGCCTGGTCGGGCCGTCGGGCTGCGGTAAAACGACGCTTCTGAATCTTCTGTGCCGTCTGCTCGAACCGAGTCACGGCGCCGTTTTCTGGATGGGCGAGGAGCTTGCCACCGTACCTCCAGGCATCGGCTACATGCTGCAGAAGGACTTGCTGCTGCCATGGCGGACGGCCATGCAGAATGTGATGCTCGGCCTGCAGGTGAAGGGCGGCCCCAAGGCTCGGCAACAGGCGAGGGCGAGCGAGCTTCTGGACCAGCTCGGCCTCAACGGCTTTGCCGACCATTACCCGTCGACCCTGTCGGGCGGCATGCGCCAGCGTGTCGCCTTGGCAAGGACTTTGGCGCCGGAGCCCGAAGTTCTGCTGTTCGACGAACCGTTCTCCGCTCTCGACTTTCAGACGAAAATTCTGATCGAGCGGGATACTCTTAGACTTGTGCGCGAATTGCAGCGCTCGCTGCTGCTGATTACCCACGATGTGGAGGAGGCCGTCAGCCTCTCCGACAGGGTGATCGTTCTGTCGCGGCGGCCCTGCACCATCGTGTCCGAGCATCGCATCGAGCTTGCGGGTGATCGCAGCAATCTGATCGCGCTTCGGGAAAGCAAGGGATTTGCCCATTATGTCCGACAGATCTGGACCGAACTTGATATCCGATGAGTTGGCGCTGGCAGCGCCCGGCGTGACGCGGCAAGCCAGACGCGCGGCGACCGTTCGCCGCCGCCGTGGCCGCCACCTGCGGGTCCTGGCGTGTCAGATATTGTGCTTCGTTCTGTTCGTCGCCGTGTGGCAGTGGCAGACGATGACCGGTCACATCAGTGCGTTCCTTTACGGCTCACCGTCGGGAATAGCGACGGCCCTGATCGGCACGATCAAGGATGGCTCCCTCTGGACCGACCTCGCGGCGACGGCGCTTGAAACTTTAGCGGGATTCGCGCTCGGCAACGTCATCGGCACGACGCTCGGGCTATCGCTCTGGTATTCGCGTTTTGTGTCTCAGGTTCTGCAGCCCTTCATTCTGGCGTTGGGGTCGATCCCGATCATCGCGCTGGCGCCTATCACGATCATCTGGTTCGGGACCGGCTTCGCCTCGAAGGTTGCCATGTCTACGCTGTCGGTCGTCGTTGTCTCCGTCATCATCGCCTATAAGGGGGCGCTTGGGGTCGACCCTGACCAGATCAACCTGATGCTCTCGCTGCGCGCACGCCGGCCGCAGATCTTTCGCTTGTTGGTCGTCCCGGCTTCGATGACCGACATCTTCGCGGGCTTGAAGCTTACGGTCGGGTTCGCGCTTGTCGGTGCGATCGTCGGCGAATTCATGTCCTCGACGAACGGTCTCGGTCATGAGATCTTCAAGTCGGGAAGTCTCTACGCGATCTCTTCCGTTTTCGCCGAACTTGTGGTGACGGTCATTCTGGCCTTGGTTCTTTCTGGGATCGTCACGCGGGTTGAGCGTCTGCTCCTCCCCTGGCGCCACGATCTCTCCTAGCTCGAGCAAATGAGGAAAACTATGTCCAGGACTATCAAGAAGGACGGAAACCTGAAGTACGCCCTTGCCAGCAAGGAGCCTTGCATCGAGACCATCCGGCCGGGCGAGGTCATCGAGATCGAGTGCGAGATCAATTGCAACGCGGGTGTGATCGAATCACTAGACTCGAAGATAACGCCCGAGAAGGTGAGGTTCCCGTTCGTCAATCCTGCCACTGGCCCGCTCTTTGTCGAAGGCGCCCGGCCCGGCCACGTGCTTGCCGTCACTATCCACAAGATGGATCTGGACGAGATAGGCTACACCGCGCTGTTTCCCGGGAGCGGCATGTTTCCCGACTGGGTCAGGCGAAAGGAGTTCGGGCACCACACGCGCGCGATGCGTGTGGCCGACGGATTTGTGCATTGGAGCGACACCAGGAAGCTGCCGATCAAACCCATGGTCGGGGTGCTCGGGGTGGCGCCGATCCATGGCGGCGTGCTGACTGTCGATAACGGCGTCCATGGCGGCAATCTCGACGTGCAGGAGATCGGGCCCGGCAGCACGATCACCTTCGATATCCATCAGGAAGGCGCGGGCCTCTATGTTGGCGACTGTCATGCCCTGCAGGGTGACGGCGAATGCGTCGGCATGGGCGCCACCGAAATCGGCGCGCGAGTGACCTTCAGCGTGGAACTGCGTGAGAAGCCAGCCCGCATGACGTGGCCGCGGATCGAGACGGCAACGCATATCGCGACGCTCGGCTGCGCCAGGCCGCTCGAGGATGCTATGCGGATCGCGTTCGAGGAGATGGTCTATTGGCTGGCCGACGAGCACGGCTTTACCGAGGCGGAGGCCTATCTGTTCCTCGGCCAGATCGCGGAGGCACGGTGCACGCAGGTCGTCAACCCGAAGTACACCTACATCTGCAAAGTCGCCAAAGACCTACTGGGCTGACCTTTACCGCCCGCCGAAGTAAAGTTGCATAACAGCAACAAAACTGGACGCTAGTTCGCGCCAGCCGCTGCAGGTCATGGCAGGGGCGCTCGCCCTGCCGCCGGCCAGAACCACGCCAGGGCTGGCCATGACAAGCCGTAACCACTTTCCCCTTGCGTCCCTTTGCGCCCCAGGTCACACAGAGGCGTCGATTATGAGCAGCGCACTCAACCCGGCTGGAACTTGCCTGCGAGCGGGCCGCAGGGCCGGTGGCGGGCCACGGATCACGCATGTGCTCGATCAGGTGCGGGAGTATGACCGGCTGTGGGTGCAGGATGAGCGTTCGGCTGGTTTTCTACGTCGGGAGGCTGACGCTGTCTGATCCGAGGCTCCCCGGCGTTCCAGGATGTTTGGTCCGCGACTGCCTGCTGCTCGCTCCGGTTTCAGCTCCAATTGCCGCATCATCCACGCCCGGTTTCGCCCCAGGCTCAGGCGCATGAGCGCAGGGCAGGGCGAGGTTGAGCTTATCCCGGTGCGGAGCCGGGGCGAGATGCGGCGCTTCATCTCCCTGCCCGACCGGATTTCCCGCCAGGACCCGGTCTATGTGCCGCCTTTGCACTCCGAACAGGAACAGATCCTGTCGACCCGCAAGAACCCCTATTTCCTCCACGCCGAAGCCCAATACTGGCTGGCGCGGCGGGGCGGGCGGGATGTTGGACGCATCAGTGCCCAGCGCGACCAGCAGATCACCGAACCGGTCGGCCATTTCGGCATGCTGGCGGCCGAGGATGACCCCGCGATCTTCGACGCCCTTCTCCGGGCAGCGGAAGCCTGGCATCGCGAACGCGGGATGGCCCGCATCAGCGGCCCCTACAACCTGTCGCTGAATGAGACGGCGGGCGTGCTCGTGGAAGGGTTTGACACCCCGCCCATGCTGCTGATGACCCATGACCCCCGCTATGTCGGTCCGCGCCTTGAAGCGGCCGGTTATGCCAAAGAGAAAGACATCCTCGCCTATCTCTACGATGCCGGCACGCCGCTGCCGCAGAGCATCGAACGTCTGCTGAAGCGCCCTCTGCCGCCGGGATTGACGATCCGGCCGCTCGACCTCTCCCGCTACAACGAGGAGGTCAGGACCGTCAGCGAACTGTTCAACGACGCCTGGGTCAGCAACTGGGGCTTCGTGCCGCTGACCGAGGTGGAAACCACCGAGATGGCCAAGCAGCTTCGCATGCTGCTGAACGAGAAGCTGATCTGGTTCGCCGAGTATGAGGGCAGGTCGATCGGCTTCATCGTCTGCCTGCCGAACGTGAACGAGGCCATCCGGGACCTGAAAGGCAGCCTCTTGCCTTTCGGTTGGGCCAAGCTGCTGTGGCGGCTCAAGGTCGCGGGCCTGAAGTCGGCGCGCGTGCCGTTGATGGGAATCCGCCGCGGTTTCCACCAGGGGCTGATCGGCAGCCTCATCCCGTTCCTGCTGATCGACGCCGTGCGGCGGGAGGGGCTGAAGCTTGGCTTCCGGGCGGTCGAGCTCTCCTGGATCCTGGAGGACAACGCTCCGATGCGGCGGATCAACGAGGTCATCGGCAGCACGCCATACAAAACCTATCGCCTATACAGCAAGACGCTGGCCTGACCGGCCTGAGGGCCAGCTCCGCCGAAGGCTCCCGCATGGCCATCCCCGCCGTTGCGCACTTCTGCTGGATCGGGCCGCGCCTCTCCTGGGCCTCAGTCTTCGCCCTGATCTCGGCTGCCGAATGCGGTGACATGACGGATGTGATCCTGCATCACACGGACGGGCTGGAGGATGGCCCGGAACTTCGCGCCGTGAGACAAGCCAGAGGCGTTACTCTCGTCCGCATCGATCCGATGGATGTGCTGAGGCGGGCAGGGGAGGTTCTGGGCCTCGGCGCTGGCGAGCAACTGGTGGAGATGTACAGCCGGCTCCGTCGGGCGGTGGTCAGGAGCGATATCCTGCGCGCGGCGATCCTTCTGACCGATGGCGGAGTGTATCTCGACCTCGATACGATCACCATCCGGTCGTTGAGGCCGCTGTTGAATGCGTCGTTCTTCCTGGGGCTGGAGTATGTGGTCTGGCCGGTCGCCGCGCGCCGACACCGCAATCCGGCGAGATGGCTCCGCCAGATCGGCCTCGATCTCACCCGCAAGCTCCTGCGGGCGGCGCCGGGTGGCTGGAGGGGGTTCCGGCTCGTCCAAGGGCTCTACTTCCAGAACGTGAATAACGCGGTCATGGGGGCCGAGGCCGGCGCGCCGCTGCTGGCAGCCTATCTTCGTGCCATGCTGGCGGTGCCTACGGCACGCCAGGCCCTGCCGTATGCGCTAGGGCCGGACTTGCTCCAGACTATGATCGGGGACGCGACCGAAGGAAGCCTCGTCATCCATCCGCCGGAAGTCTTCTCGCCGCTGCCTCCGGAGATTTCGGAACACTGGTTCCGTCTCGGGCCTGTTGGACCGGTCGAGGCCGTCCTCTCGAATGACACGCGCATCGCTCACTGGTACGCGTCCGTTCGAACGGATGCGCTGGTGACGCATATCAGCCCTGCTTACGTTCAGAAAAATCGGCACCGCCAACTATACAGCAAGCTGGTGCATGCCAGCATCGGTCATCTGCGACACGTCTTTCCCCCTTCTGACTAGGTGATGACGCTCTCGCAGCTATTGCAACTTTGCCATAAAAGTTACATCCGCAGGCATCGTCTGCGCCGATCGCTGGTGTCAGCGCACACGAACTGGGCCAACCTCATCACCGACCAGCTTCAAGCGGCACTTAGAATAAGGTAGTTCATGATGTCCTCCGGCGACATCCGCATTGCGATTGCGGGCATAGGTAACTGCGCGAGTGCGCTGATCCAGGGCATCCACTACTACTCTCCGGAGCGGTGTCGGGAAGGCGTCGCCAGCCTGATGCATACGGAGCTCGGCGGCTACTACCCGCACGACATCCGCGTTGTCGCGGCGTTCGACGTGGATGCGCGCAAGGTGGGGCAGGATCTCAGCCGCGCCATCTTTGCGAAGCCGAACTGCACGACCGTGTTCAAAAGCGACATACCCTTGAGCGGCGTGATGGTGCGAATGGGTCCCGTGCTGGATGGCATTTCCGAGCACATGGCAACCTATGCCGATGACCGCACCTTCATCCGGGCTTCGGTCCGCGAGCCCACCAAAGACGAAGTCGTGGACGAACTGCGCCGCTCGGGCGCGGAAATCCTCCTGAACTACATGCCGGTGGGGTCCGAGCAGGCCGCCCGCTTCTATGCGGAGTGTGCGCTGGAAGCCGGGATCGCCTTCATCAACAACATGCCGGTCTTCATCGCCAGCGACCCGGCTTTCGCCGCGCGGTTCAAGGCGCGCAACCTGCCGATCATCGGTGATGACATCAAGTCCCAGCTCGGCGCCACCATCGTCCACCGCGTGCTGACCGATCTTTTCGTCAAGCGCGGCACGAAGCTCCTGCGCACCTACCAGCTCAACACCGGCGGCAACACCGACTTCCTCAACATGAAGAACCAGAGCCGTCTCGTCTCGAAGAAGACGTCCAAGACCGAAGCGGTCCAGGCCGTGACTGCGAAGCGCATGGCCGACGAGAACATCCATGTAGGCCCGAGCGACTACGTGCCGTGGCAGAACGACAACAAGATCGCCTTCATCCGTCTTGAGGGCCAGAACTTCGGCGACGTCCCGATGAACGTCGAGGTCCGGCTTTCGGTTGAGGATTCACCGAACTCCGCGGGTGTGGTCATCGACATGATCCGTTGCTGCAAACTGGCGCTGGAGAGCGGCATTGGCGGCGTCTTGGAGGCGCCATGCGCCTACTTCTGCAAGCACCCGCCCGTGCAGTACAACGATGACGTGGCATTCGGCATGATCGAGGAGTTCATCCGTAACACTGTCGCCGCACCCCGTGCCGTGAAGGTTCTTGCCCCATCATGAAGGGGCTGATCGTGGCGGCCGGGCAGGGCGTCCGGCTCCGGGCCAAGGGCGATCTCAAGCCGCTGATCCCGATCAAAGGGATCCCGCTGATCGAACGCGTGATCGAGGGCGCGCGGGAAGGCGGGATCGACGAGTTCTTTGTCGTCAGCGGCTATCGCGGCGATGAGCTCCGTGCAGCGCTGAATGCCCTGGCGGAGCGGGAGGACATCCGGATCACGCACGTCATCAACCGGGATTGGAACCGCGCGAACGGGCACTCCGTCCTCATGGCGAAGCAGTTCCTCGACGAGCCCTTCGTGCTGATGATGTGCGACCATCTGCTGGACCCCGACATCATTCGCAGCCTCATCGGCGCCTCCCACGAGCCCGGCACCGTCACTCTCGCGGTGGATTTCAATCTGGACAGTCCCTTGAACGATCCGGATGACGTGACGCGGGTTAAAAGCCAGGACGGCCTCATCCAGCATATCGGCAAGGTGATCCGCGACTTCGACTCCTTCGACACCGGCGTCTTTCTGTGCACCCCGATCATCTTCGAGGCGCTGGAGGCGAGCCAGGCGAACGGGGACGACAGCATCTCGGGCGCCATGAACGTGCTGGCTGCGTGGAAAAAGGCGCATATCTTCGACATCCGGGACCGCGTGTGGGTCGATGTGGATGACCCGGCAGCCTACGAAAAGGCGGAGCAGCTGCTGGAGTCCGGGCGCCTCTGATGCCCGGCAGTTTCTAGGTCATATGCAGTGACGGCGAACGACGAGCCGATACGGCGGACCTCCGAGATCGAGGAAGCCTCCAATCGCTGGTTGATCCATCCGGCATCGCGGAGCCTGCTGCCATGGTTCGTCGCATGGCGCATCTCTCCCAACGTCGTCTCGCTCTCCGGGATGGCTTGCGGCCTGCTCGCGGGCTTGGCCTACTCCCACGTCCCGTCTCGGCTCTGGATTGTGCCGGGTTTCCTGCTGATGCTGGCGTGGCATGTGCTGGATGGTGCGGATGGGCAGCTCGCCCGTCTCACTCACGCGCAATCCGAGCTTGGTCGCGTGCTCGACGGCATCTGCGATTACGTCACGTTCATCGCCGTATATCTGGGTCTGGCCCTTGCTCTGGCGCCTCGCGATGGGGATTGCGTATGGGTGGTGGTCGCGCTCGCGGGTGCTTGCCACGCGGTGCAGGCCGCGGCCTATGAGGCTCAACGCCAACTCTATGATGTCTGGGGGTGGGGGCGCGGTTCGCGCCAGCTTCAGGCAGTCGCGGCTGACGCGCCAGATACGGCGTGGGGCAGCCTGCACCGGATCTATGGCCGGATGCAGATGCTTGTGCTCGGCAATTCGCTCGAACTCGATGCCCGCCTCAGCGACCTGCTGCAGGCTGCGCCCAACCGGTCCGGGGCGTTGCATGCGCGATACCGCGAAACCTTCGCGCCGAGCGTTCGCCGCTGGGGCCTGATGTGTTCCAACTACCGCACCGCGGGCATCTTCCTCTTTTCGATGGCGGGGATTCCGCTCGGCTATTTTCTCACCGAGATCGTGCTTCTCACCCTCGTCTGCGTCTGGCTGATCCGCCTGCAAAACCAACGCGTCGCCAGTTTTCTGCGCGATGTGGCGCGTGAGGGCGTCCTGGATGAGGCGAGCCCGCGCTAGAGCGTCAGGCGCGACGGAACAGGCTGGTGGCCAGAAGCATCAGCAGAACGGACGGCGTCAGCGCCGCCACGGCGGGGTTGAGATCCAGCACCAGATTCAGGTTCCCCGCGATCTCCTGCGCCAGCGAGCACACCATCCCGAAGCCGGCCCCTATCGCGAGCTGGGCGCCGGCATTCTGCGTTCGCGACGGGCTGAAGACGAAGATAAACGAGATGAATACCATCGCAAGCATGGACAGAGGCACGTCGACCTTCATCCAGAATTCCTGCTGGTATTGAAGCGCCTGCAGATGCCGCTGCTGCAGGCTGCGGATGTAATGGTATAGCCCGATCGGCGGCATGCTGTCCGGAGGGAGACGCAGCAGCTCCGTCTGGCGCAACGAGAGGAACGGCTGCCAGTCGAGCTTGGCCAGCCGTTGGGTCTGAAACGCACCGCCGATCAGGCGTTTGCGGAGGACGTTCACCAGCAGCCATCGTCCATCAGGACGAAGGTCGGCCCGCTCGGCATTCAGATACTCCGCGAGCGTTCCGTCCGAGTTGAACTCATAGATGTCGATGTCGGTGGGTATGTCGCGCCGTTCGAAGTGCTCGACATGCAGGTACTGACGGTCGCCATAGGCCCAGAACTCGTCCGCGCTCCGCAGAGAGGTGTAGAGGGCAGCGCTACGCTCCTGCTGGGCGAATTGCTGCGAAATCGGAATGCCATACTGGGCGAGGAGGAACAGCAGCAGCGCGATCGGGATCGTCAACCGGATCGCGACGCCGCCGATCCGAAATTCCGACATGCCCGCAGCGCGAAGCGCCGTCAGTTCCGAATGCCGCGCCAGACCTCCGAGGGCGAGCAGGCAACCGATGAGCATCGCCGCGGGTGTCACCTGCAACAAGCGGTAGGGCATCGTGCAGAGAGTATAGAGCGCGGCGTCGGCGACGCTGTAATGGCCTTCTCCCACCGAGGCGAGCTGTTCGACGAATTCCAGCAGGCTGAACAGTGCCGTCATTGCACACGCGACCAGGCAGCAGGCCCGCAGAATGATCCGCCCGATGTAGCGGTCCGCGGTGGTGATCGCCAGAAATCCGAGGACGCGCGTCAGGATACGGAGTGGCAGGGGCCGCCGGCTCATGCTGGTCGCGGTCCATGCATGAGCGCGATGAGAGGCTTGACGAGCGTGCTGAGCAGGAACAGCGCCAGCAGCCCGGGCACCCACCAGATCCCCGGCACGCTCGGCACCACCCCATGCTGCACCCAGGTACGAGCCGACGTGAACAGCAGGTAGTAGGCGAAGTAGGCCAGGATGGCTGTGCCGAACCTCGCGTAACGGCTCTGGCGCGGCCGGCTGACACTCATCGGGATGCCCAGCAGGCCGAGCAGGATGGTGGAAACCGGCGTGGAGAGGCGCCACTGCAGCTCTGCGATATCAGCCGGTCCGGTGGAGCCAAGCAATTTCCTGCTTGGAGTAGCGACCGCGCTGTAATCCGCGCCCGGTCCGCGATCCGTGTTGGGGTTCAAAATCAGGTCTCCAGCATCGACCACCTGATCGGTTGTCTTCCCGTCACGTGCGATGTCGTAAACATGGGCATCCAGGAGATGCACCTGAGATACGCCACTTTGCCAGCCTCCCTGCAGCGGGTTGGCCAAGCGGGCAGAGATGATCTGCGTGTAGTCCTCGTGCCGGATCTGCACGAACACATCCTGTGCCGGTGCGCCAGGGCTGTCGCGCCGCGCGAAGAAGATCACCCGCTGGCCATGCTGGCCGACATAGAAGGTATCGGGCTCCATCGCATCGGTATGGAGCGTCACCGCCGCATAGCCGGCCATCTCGTGCAGCCGGGCGTAGGCCCAGGGTCGTCCGAAGAAGGACAGCACGCCGACCGCCAGAGCCAGCATGACGCTGACGTTGACGATGCTACCGAATATTTTCCACGGCGGTATGGTCAGGGCGAGCATGGCGGTGACTTCGGAATCGCCGTTCATCCTGCCGAGCGCCAGGACCACCGCTATGTAAAGGGCAATCGGGATGAGCACCTCCAGCGAGATCAACAACTTGAGGCCCACGAGTTCGGCAATGCTGCTCGCGGAGAGCAGGCCGCTCGCCGCATCCGACAGCAAGTCCGCGGTGCTGTAGGTCGCGAACAGGACGATCAGGATGAGCAGAACACGGACGAAAGGGGCCGTGATCTCCCGGATCAGGTAGCGGCCGATGATCAAAGCGCTTGGCCGTTCTGTCGCGGTTTGCCCGCGCCGGACATCCCGGCGCCGCCTCTAAGCGAAGTCACCGTAACGATTGCTCCAATGTCGAGCGGTTGAGCGCCGGTTTATCCCCGATGCCGGGGCCTTGACCAGCACCGACGCCGGAACCCAATCGGCCGAGCCCGTTCGAGACCAGCAGCCGGTGGCGGAGCGGCCCCGATGTTCGACAGACCCTCACTGCTGTACAAGGCCGCCGTGCCAGACGGAATGCCATGAAGATCCTGTTCGCCTTCGAGAACGCGCTGCCCAGTGCCGAAGCGGATGCAGAGGTGTTCCTGGCGACGGCACAGGCCCTGCTGCCCTACACCGCGCAGGCCTGGCTGCATATTCCGGCGCCCGATCCCGCCTCCCTGGCGGCGGCCGAGCGCCTCGGTGGCGCCACGATCCTGCCCGCCTGGGCGCCTCGCGGGCCGGCAGCCCTGCGCCATCTGCTTTGCGGGCTGACCATCGTCTGCCGCCGCGCCTTCCGCGAAGCAGATCTCGTCTACACCCGCAACCTCTGGGTCGCCTGGATGTCGTTGATCTTCGGCCAACGGGTGGCCTTCGACCACTACCGGCCCTGGCCAGACCAGATTCCGCCGTTGCAGCGGTGGCTCTATCAGCTTTTCTCGCACCCCCGCCTGATCGTGAACATTTGCCACTCCGACTACACGCGCCAGGCTTATCTGCGGTTGGGCATCGAAGCGGCCAAGCTGCATCGGGTGCTGAACGGGTTCGAACCCCGGCGCCTGGATGCTGCCGTGGCCCCAGCCTTGGCCCCAGCCTTGGCCAAGAGCGGCCTCGGCTTGGATGTCGCACGGAAAACCATCGTCTATACCGGCCGCGTCAACCACAAGAAGGGTCTGGCGGTGGTGGTGCAGGCGGCGAAGCGCCTGCCGGACCTGGAGTTCTTGCTCGTTGGATCCAAGGGCGAAGGCCCCATCGAGGCCCTGGCGCGGGACGTGCCGAACATCAGGATGGTCCCCTTTCAGCCGCCTGCGGCTCTCGTCCAATACCTCTACGCCGCCGACGTGCTGATAATCCCGCCTTCGCTGGAGCCGCTGGGGCAGTTCGGCTCGACGGTGCTGCCCCTGAAGCTGTTCTTCTATCTGGCTGCCGGCCGGCCAATCCTGGCCGGCGACACGCCCGATGTCCGGGAAGTGCTTCGTCACGACGAAAATGCCTGGCTGTGTCCGCCGGACAACGTGGAAGCCCTCGTCACCGGCCTCCTTCGGCTGACCGAGGATGCTGATCTCACGGAGCGCCTGGCCGCCACGGCGCAGGCCGATAGCGCCGATCTGACCTGGTCCGCGCGTGCCGGACGGATCTCCGCAATTCTGACCAATCGTCTGCAAGCGCCCCGCACGGCGCCAGCGCCATGGGGCAGAGCCCAAGGCGCGCGTTGGCGGCGGCTCTCCTGGCGCTGGCTTCGCCATCTGCGTCGCAGCCGGTTCTGGGTGTTGCCGTTGGAAGAGCTGACCGACGACCGCCGTGGATAGCCACAAGCGTCATCTGACCCGCGGGTTCAACTGGCTCGGCGGCGCCACCATCGTCGCCAAAGCCGTGGACTTCTCCACCATCCTGGTTGTGTTGCTGTTCCTGACCAAGGAGCAAGTCGGCATCGGCTCCCTCGTCGTCTCCTTCGCCATGATCGTGGAGGCCTTCGACGGGCTGGGCACGGGTGACGCCCTTGTGCAGGCGGTATCGGTCTCTCGCCTCCAACTCGACACCCTGTTCTGGTTTATCCTGGGCTTCGGGGTGCTGGTGGCGGGGCTTACCCTTCTGGCGGCGCCCTTGATCGCGGCCCTCTACGGCCATGCCGCCATCGTCGCGTATCTCGGGGTGGTCGCGCTGAAGCAGCCGCTCGTGGCGATGGCCGTGATCCCGCTGGCTCTGCTCAACCGGGGCCTGCACTACAATCGGATTGCCTTCGTGAATGTCGGCGCCACCCTGGCCGGAGCATTGACGCGGCTGGCGCTTGCCTTCGGCGGAGCGGGCGCCTGGGTGCTGGTCGCAGGCTATACGGCGAGCGGGTTGTATCTGCTGCTCGGAGCCCTGATCGCTCAGCCATTCGTCCCAGGCTTCCGCTACCAGTTTGCGGCCATCCGGCCGCTCCTGCGCTTCGGCCTGCGCGCAGCAAGCTCCAATCTCTCCGAACAGGTGTTCAAGAACGTCGACTACCTGCTGGTGGGGTGGTTCTACGGCGCGGCGCCGCTCGCGACCTATCGCGTCGCCTTCGATACCGCGATGGAGCCGGCGACGGCGATCAGCACGGTGATCCGGCGCACCGCGCTGCCGGTCTTCGCGCGCTCCGCGGCGGTGCCGGGAGAGTTCTCTGCGGCCCTGGTGTGGGCGCTGCAGCGGCTGCTTCGCCTGGCGGCTCCCCTCATGCTCGTTCTGCTGCTGATCGCCCCACCGCTGACCGGGCTGATCCATGACCCCCACGGCCGGAGCTACGCCTCCGCCGCGTTGCCGATGCAGCTGCTGGCGGTGGCGGCACTGCTGCGGGTGACAGGCGAGCTGCTCTTCCCGGTGCTGCTGGCGGCGGGGCGGCCAGGGGCCGCGGCCCGGCTATCCGGCGGTATCCTGATGGTGCTGACCGTGGCGATCGCAGCGGTGGGATACGGCCTGCCGGAGCGTGTCGGCATTGTCGCAGTCGCAGGGTGCTGGCTAGGGATCTACCCGTTCGTGCTGGTCTGGGGCGCCACCATGCTGAGACGGGAATGGGGCGTTCCGCTTGGGGAACTCGCGCAGGTTCTGGTGGAGACCGCCGTCAGCCTCGCCGCCACGG
Source organism: Acidisoma sp. (assembly GCF_965199065.1). Classification (NCBI taxonomy): domain Bacteria; kingdom Pseudomonadati; phylum Pseudomonadota; class Alphaproteobacteria; order Acetobacterales; family Acidocellaceae; genus Acidisoma; species Acidisoma sp. The sequence goes on from NZ_CBDAQN010000001.1 coordinate 593,657, forward strand.
CCGGTTTGGTGGCTCTCGCTGATGCGCTCGCCGGAAAGCCGGGCTCCTGGCTGCGGATCGTGATCGTGCTTCTGGCGACGGCGCTCGTGCAGAGCGGCCTCTACCTCCGAGGACGACGGCGCCTCAGCCCAGCCTGACACTTATTCGGCAGCAACCGCGTGTGCTGGCTCTGCGGGCTTCTGGCCGCCGCGGTAGCGGTCGAACATGCTCATCTGATGTACGCAGCCCAGGGTGCAGGTGGGACTGCAACCTTTCTCGGTATGAAACTCTCGCCGAAGATCATCACGCGTATAGTCTGCCAGCGGGATGCCGGGGTAGCCGCGCTGCTGCGAGCACCAGTGAACCAGCCCGTCTTCTGTCACATAGAGGTAGCGTGCGCCGGCGCGGCACTTCCAGTCATTGGGTTGCCCCTGCATCAGGTTCTTCTGAAACAGGCGATAGTTGAGCGTGTGCACGAGAGACGGCGAAATCTTGGTCACGTCGGCGTAAGCCTGCATCTGCGCCGGGCTTAGCGGCTTCAGCGTGCCGGTATGGTCGTGCAGAACGCCCACAGAATGCTGCAGGCCATATTTCGCCGCGGTTTCCGCGACCACGACCACGTCCCGTGTGCGCTCCTCACTGATGCCCAGCACAGAGTTGACGTTCACCTTGAAGCGGGCGAATTCGGCCAGAAGCGCCAGCTTGCGCTCGACCGAATGCAGGCTTTTCATCGATACCTCATCCGGCTCAAGATTATCGATGCTGATCTGCATGCCCTGCAGACCCGCCGCGTTGAGCCGCTCGATCCAGTCCTTGGTGAGTTTGAAGCCGTTCGTGATCATGGTCACGATCATTCCACGAGCGCGGGCAGCGGCGACGACCTGATCCAGCTGTGGATGCAGCAACGGCTCTCCACCCGTGAACGTGATGGACGCGGTCTTCAGGTCAGCCAAGTAGCCGACCCGCTCGAGCAGCGTCTCCAGCGGCACCGGGGGCGAGAAGTTGTCGTATTCGTTGCAGTATCCGCAGGCAAGGTTGCAGCGCCGCGTCACCACGACCTGGGCAAGCAGCGGATTGTAGCGCGAGCCGGCGGCGCGGCCCAAAAAGCGCATTCCGGACGCAACACCATCGAGCCGGGCGGAAAGGGAACTCTTCTGCATCAAAGCGATCGATCGACAGAAGATGCGGAAGGCGGAAGCATCGGATACATGCGCCCTCTTAGCACCGTCACCGGAAGGTTGGAACTCCAGCCAACCGTTGCGCTGCCCGGCGCCATGGAGGCGGCCACCAGCGCAGCCCCGCGACATCGAGCAGTTGCTCCCCGGATAGGCTCCGCCAATCTTCGGGCGCCGCTGTCGCGGGGCGCAGGTAGACCGTCTCCCGCGCGGGCCATCGATGCCAGTTTGTCCAGGTCCAGACGCCATGGCGGCGATACACGGCCATCAGCCGCCGCGCCAGATCGCGGTCGGTCGTCAGCGTGAAGCGCTGCGTCCAGACGGGAAGGCGGCCAATCTCCTGAGCCAGCGGCCAGCTCCGGCGATCGACGTAGTTCGAAAATCCAACAGTGTAGCCAAGCTCAGCCTGAAGCGAGAGGATGGCGCGGTGCAGCTGGATATGCTCGGGATGCCCATACTCGCCCCAAGGATTATGCGTGAAGACCACGCCATAGCCGGCCAGTATTGGCCGGAGCCCGGTGACGAGCCTGTCGAAATTGTCATCATAGCGCCGCGCCGCCTGTTCATCGCCGATGGCGATGCCGGTGGGCGTCAGCCGTGGCCGCGACAGATCGACCGCCAGGCGGCTTCCGCTCTCCGGAATGGCGAGGTTGATCAGACCCGGCAGAGGCAGCTCCGCGACCGCTCTCTGACGGCCCGCCGCGATTTTCGGCCGGCCGAACGGGTCACCGAAGGCGAAGACGATGCGGCTCGCCGCACTCAGCACTGAACTAAGCCAAAGGCATTCGTCATCCGGATGAGCCACCACCAGGGCTATCGGGCCAGGACAAAAAGCGCCCAGTTCAGCCTTCGCGGAGGACTGCGTCATACCAGTTCTCGAGGAGCGCGGTTTGGCGGCGCAGGTCAAAATGCTGCTCCACGTGCAGCCGGGCCGCAGCGCCCATGCGTTGCCGGAGCGCGGGATCGCTCAGCAGCAGGCGCATCCGTGCCGTGAGCGCGGGGGCATCGCGTTGTGGGACCAGAAAGCCCGTCTCGCCATCTACGACGCCCTCCGGAATGCCGCCGATGCGGGTTCCGATCGTCGGGAGGCCGGTAGCGGCCGCTTCCAGAAGCACCATGCCGAGCCCCTCTTCACGCCCCGTTTCGGTGCGAACGCTCGGCAGGACAAGGATGGCGGCGGCGCGCATTGCTGCGAGAACCTGCTCGTGCGGCAGAGCGCCCAGGAAGCGGATGCGCGCCGCTACTCCAAGTTTGCGACTTAAATCCTCCAACGTCGTCCTCAACGGCCCGTCCCCGATGATATCCAGCCGCAACCCGGGGTGGTCGACCAAATCGGCGAACGCGCGGATCAGGTATTCGGTGCCTTTCACCTCCACCAACCGCGCAACGTGAAGAACAGTGGGCGTTTCTTCGCCGGGCTCGCGGGCGCTGATCGTCTGGCAGTCGACGCCGATGTGGTGGACGTGGGTGCGAGACGCCGGGAATCCCATCGCCAGCACCCGGTCTCGGATGAAGGTCGAGGCGCAGAGAAACAAGGCGCCCTGCCGGGCCAGGCGGGCCCTGAACAGCGGATAGTTGGCCCAGGCCGGCGACCGCAGCAGGGCCGCCGTCGACAGTGTCGCGTCGAAGCCGTGGAAGGTGGTGACCAGCGGAATACCGAGTTGCCGCGCGAGCGGCAGCGCGTAGACGCCCTCCACGCCGAAATGTGCGTGGATCAGTGCTGGGCGGCGTAACCCGAGCAGGTGGCGGAAGGGGCGCGGCGTGCGGCTGAGCATCTGCCACAAGACGAGCGGCCAGCGCAGAGGCAGGTCCTCGAGCGCCAGCGATTCGGCGCCCTTCGGTGCGGGACCGTAGCGCAACCGCCCCATGTACAGCGGCCGGTAACGATGGAGTTGCTGCGCCTGCTGGGTGATGAAGGTCTCCGAGACCCGGAACAGGTTATGGCGGAAGATGATGACCTCGCGCACGCGCGCCCTATATTTGTGAGGATCGACAGGCGCTCTCGGCTTGTTCAGATCGGAGGAACCGTCGGACCCGCCCCTCGTGCAGCAGTTCCCCGCGCAATACCATCGATTTTGGCGCCAACGATACGCGGAAAGTACGATGTTGACTCTTGCGGGGATTGAGGATGTCGATGATACCGTACGCTCCTCGCGTTGATCGGAATTGACACTTGGTCAAGACAATGAGCGGCCATGCAACCAAGAATTCTTTCTTTTGAGATAACATGCTCTAAACCATCAGAGTGCGAGCGTTCAGCAGCCTTCAGATAGCGATCGTGCACTCGATGTCGCGCCGCCTGTCGGGGCGGCTCTAACTCGTCGCCCCAGGAATTGTTCCTCTCCCATGCAAACTCCCGCTGCGCCCACACCCTCTGATTCGGGTATTCCACGTCGTCTGGCTGATTTCCCCACCTTGGCAGATGCTTTGAACTACGCGGCCGAAGGTGACGCAGGATTCAATTTCTACTCCGGCCGAGGCGTATTGCAGGAGGCGCTCCCATTCCGGGATTTGCGGACGCAGGCACTGCGGCTGGCACGCCGCCTCTTGGCGCTGGGGCTTGAGGCAGGTGACCGGGTGGCGCTGATCGCCGAGAGCGACGGCGATTTTGTTCGGCTCTTCTGGGCCTGTCAGTATGCCGGCCTCGTCCCGGCCCCGCTGCCCCTGCCCACGGCGTTTTCCGGGCACGACACCTATACCGCGGATCTCAGGCGCATGATCGTCAGCGCGGGGGCGAGTGCCGCCTTTGCGCCCGAGGCGCTGCTCGCCTGGCTGCAAGAGGCGACGGCCGAGCTGGACCTGCGGGTGGTGGGCACCGCCGCGATGCTGACCGCGGACGACAGCGACCTGTCCTTGCCCGAGCCTGAACCCGATGGTCTGGCATACCTGCAATTTTCGTCCGGGAGCACGCGCTTCCCGATGGGCGTAGCCGTCAGTCAGCGCGCGGTGATGGCGAATGCCGGGGCAATCGGCCGCCACGGCCTCATGATCCGCGCCAACGATCGCGGCGTTTCCTGGCTTCCGCTCTATCACGACATGGGACTCGTCGGCTTCATGCTGACGCCGCTGGCCTGCCAGACGACCGTGGATTTGATGCCGACGCGGGAATTCGCGCGGCGGCCGCTGACCTGGCTGGACCTCATCAGCCGTAACCGTGGGACGCTCGCCTACAGCCCGTCGTTCGGATTCGAGCTCTGCACCCGCCGGGCGGCCAACAACCTCATGCCGCTCGACCTCGCCTCCTGGCGTGTGGCAGGCGTGGGCGGAGACATGATCCGGTCCCAGGTGCTGCGCGACTTCGCGAGCCGCTTTTCGGCCTCCGGTTTCCGCGCCGATGCCTTCGTGGCCAGTTACGGCATGGCGGAAGCCACCCTCGCCCTGAGCTTCGCGCCGCTCGCCGGCGGTATCCGCACGGACGTGGTCGCGCGCGGGCCGCTGGAACATCAGAACCTCGCCATCCCTCTGCGTGACGAGGAGGGCCAGGACGGCCGCGCCTTCGTCCGCTGCGGTCCCATCCTGCCGGGACACCAGATCGAGTTGCGCGACGAAAACGGAGTGGTTTTGCCCGAACGGCATGTCGGCATGGCCTTCGTCCGTGGCCCCAGCATCATGACCGGCTACCACGCCCTGCCCATGCATACCGCAAGCGTTCTATCCGCCGACGGCTGGCTCAACACCGGAGATTTGGGTTACCTGCTCGACGGCGAGATCGTGATCACCGGGCGGGCCAAGGACCTCATCATCGTCAACGGCCGAAATATCTGGCCTCAGGACCTCGAATGGGCCGCCGAAAACGGCGTGTCGGCGCTGCGGAGCCGCGACGTGGTTGTGGTTTCGGTGGACAGCGGGACGGTCGAGAAAGTTGTGGCATTGGTGCAGTGCCGCCTCAATGAGGCAAAGGCGCGCGAGGCGCTGCGTGCCGAGGTGGCCGCGTTGTTCCTGCGTAAGCACGGGGTCGAGGTTTCGGTCGTGCTCGTGCCGCCTCACAGCCTGCCGCACACCTCGTCCGGCAAGCTCAGCCGCGCCAGGGCCAAGCAGATGCTGCTCTCCGGCGCCTTCGACACGGCTCAGCCAATTTCCTCAGTGGCCTGAGGTGCACGGCGACCCAGGTCGCACCGGCACGGAGGAAGGTTTAGCGGTCTGGGACCGGCAGCGCGTTGATCAACATCGGGACAGCGCAGCGCTTCGCGTGGCCGTCACCGGGGCGACCGGGTTCCTTGGACGCCACCTTGTCCCGGCGCTCACTGCACGGGGCTTCAGGGTCCGTATCCTCGTGCGCGACAATAACCCCAGATCAGATTGGCAGACGCCGGCGGTCGAGACCGTCCCCGGCCAAATGGAGGATGCGGCGTCACTCGCCGCTCTCGTGGCAGACGCGGATGTCGTCATTCACATGGCTGGTTTGACGCGAGCACGGTCACGCCGGGAGTTTCTCGGCGTCAACGGTGACGGCGCACGGCGTCTTGGGGAGGCGGTTGCACGCCACGCGCCGGACGCTCATCTGATCGGCGTCTCCTCGCTCGCTGCTCGCGCCCCGCAGCTTTCCGCCTATGCGGAGAGCAAGCGGGCCGGGGAGCAGGCATTGGCCGCGACGTTTCCCGGCCGGCTCAGCATCCTGCGTCCGCCGGTGATCTACGGACCGTGGGATCGAGCAACCCTCGGCATCTTCCGTTTTGCAACGCTCCCCGTCGTTCCGGTTCCGGGCTCGCGATCGTCCCGGATCGCCATGATCCATGCCGCTGACGCCGCTGCCGCGATCGCAGCCCTGGCCGCCAGGGAGGACGCACCGGGCGGCTCGGTGTACGCGCTGGCCGATACCCGCCCTGATGGCTACGCGCCGCGCGAGATTTTGGCCGCGGCGGCTGAGGCTCTGGGCACGCGTCCCCGCTTCCTGCCGCTGCCGGACCCTCTGGTGCGCTTCAGCGGCCGGGCCGCAACCCTGTTAAACTCGTGGCGTGGGAGCCCCGCCATATTCAGCGCCGGGAAGGCGCGGGAGATCGTGCATCCCGACTGGGCCGTGACGCCGAGAGAACTCTTGCCCTCCGCCATCGCGGTTCCCTCCATCGGTCTCCGCGGTGGCTTCGCCTCAACCGTTGCATGGTATCGGCAGGAGGGGTGGCTTGCCTGACGGAGCATGGGATGGTTGTCATGCGTCGCGCCCTATGGGACCGCTAGCTGGAGTACAGGGAATTTCATGAGCATGGACCAGAATACCGTCACGCGGCTGGTGATAGACACGTTGGCCGCCAACCCGAAGGTGACCCATGCCATTAAAGGTACGACGGTCATCGTGGATGATCTCGGCCTCGATTCCCTTGCCGTCATGGATTTCGTCATGGAGATCGAGGACAAGCTGGATGTCTCTGTCCCCCTCGATCGGCTGACCGATATACGCACGGTTGATGACCTCGCACGGTGCCTGACCGAGCTCAAGAATTTACGCTAAGGTCGGAAAGTCTTGAACCGCGACAAGGCGTGGTTCACCGGGCAGCCCTTGAAGGATTTACCGCCATGCCGTCCCTTTCGACCCCAAGCTGCCGACTGGCACCCTGCATGCGGTGGTCCGTCCACCACGTAGCCGTCGCCTCGGGCAGAGGTTGCGCCTGAGCATGTCGATCCTCGCAAAGTTCGCCGCATTGAGCATTGCCCGGCAGCAGCTTGCCGAAGGGGGACGCGACCCGTTCGCCGTGCTCATCGAGCCCACCGAGTCGGCCACGGAAGGCTGGATCGAGGGCCGCCGCGTCCTGCTGTTCGGCACCAACAACTACCTTGGTCTCAGCCAGCATCCGGTCGCCCGCAAGGCTGCCGCCGACGCGGCGCTGCATGAAGGGTCCGGCACCACCGGATCACGCATCGCGAATGGCACCTCCGGCTCGCATCAGAAGTTGGAGGAAGAAGTCGCGGCCTTCTACGGCCGCCGGTCCTGCATGGTGTTCACCACCGGCTACCAAGCCAATCTGGGCATGCTGTCGGTGCTCGCGGGGAAGGACGATCACCTGCTGATCGATGCCGACAGTCATGCCAGCATCTATGACGGCAGCCGGCTAAGCCAGGCCCAGGTGATCCGCTTCCGCCACAACGACCCGGACGACCTCTATCGCCGCTTGCGTCGCCTCAAGGATTCGCCCGGGAGCCGGCTGGTGGTCGTCGAGGGCATCTATTCGATGTTGGGCGACAGCGCGCCATTGGCCGAAATTGCCGCCGTGAAGCGGGAGGAGGGGGCGACGCTGCTGGTGGATGAGGCCCACTCGCTCGGCGTGCTTGGCGCTCGAGGGCGCGGCCTTGCCGAGGCCGCCGGCGTAGAGCAGGACGCCGACTTCATCGTCGGCACGTTCTCCAAAAGCCTGGGAAGCGTCGGTGGCTATTGCGTCTCCGACTATGCCGGGTTCGACATCCTGCGAGTGGCCTGCAGACCGTACATGTTCACCGCCTCGATGCCACCGTCCGTCGTCGCTTCAGTCCGGGCCACCTTGAAGTTGCTGCAGTCGGCACCTGAGTTGCGCGACCGGTTATGGGCGAATGCACGGCAATTCCACGGTGCGTTATCGCAGGCCGGGTTCATCTTGGGACCCCAGGTGAGCCCGATCGTCTCGGTCGACATGCCCGATGTTTCCACAGCCGTCGCCTTCTGGAACATGTTGCTGGACCGTGGCGTCTACGTGAACCTGACCCTGCCACCGGCGACGCCGGACGGGCGCGCGCTGCTTCGCTCCAGTCTGACGGCGGCACACGAGCCCGCTCAGGTGGAGGCGGCGGCAGCGCATTTCATCGCCACCGCCGCTGCACTTGGGATCGATCCCGGTGGGACGAGCAAGCCGGCGCTCGTTGCGGAACGAGAGGTCTTCGCTTAGCGGCAGGCCCGCCCGAGGCGGCCGGCATTACTCCCAAGGCCGCGCGTCTCTGGCTACTTCGTCAGCGCGCTTTGAATCTTGCTCACATCTTCCGCGCTCATCTGGCCGATCGTCGTCACCACACCGTTCTGGATCCGCCAAAGGCGGAACGGGCCGGTGATGTCCCCGCACGTGTCGAAGTTGATCGGTCCGATGACGCCCTCGTAACGGATCGGCTTTCCTGCAGCGATCAGGGCGAGCGCCTTGGTGAACTCCTCTCGGCCGGCATAGATCGGTGCACCATCGGGCGCCACGATCTCTGGGATGGCTGCCTTGATCGCAGCCGGGTTGCCGTCGCCCGCCTTCGCGATGGCAAGTGCGACGACAGCCCCGGCATCGTATGAGCGATCCGCCGCTGGGGCATCCGGCGCTATGCCGCCGGAGAAGGCTTTGAAATTTCCATAGAAATATTTGGTCGATGCGGTTTCGGCGGTGCCCGATGACGTGCCGTAGGCATCGTTGAGGTATCTGGCCCCGACGGCCGCGATGAAGTCGGACGAGTTCATGCCGTCATTGAGCAAGAACTTCGCGGGCCCTCCGTCGGAGATCCAGGCTCGCGCGATCGTAGCGCCGTCAACCGGGTAGCTGATCAGATAGAGCGCGTCGGGGTCGCCCGCCATCGCGGCGCTTGCCTCCGCCGAGTAGCTCGACTGGTCCGGATTGTACGGCGTGATCGAGGTGATCGAACCACCAAGCGTCTTATAGGCGGCCGAAAACTGCTTAACCATATTCACGCCGAAATCATTGTTCACGTCGATGATCGCGATTTTCTTCAAGCCCTCGTCGATCGCGAATTTTGCTGCCGCCGTGCCCTGAAGGGCGTCGGAGGTAATCGTGCGGAAGAACACGCCGTTCGTTTTCCCGGCGTGGCAAAGTTGAGTGAGCGTTGGCGAGGACGAGGCCGGGGACACCTGAACGACGCCCGCTGGCGCCGTGACCGAGGTGAGGATCGGGATCGATTCCGAGGAGATGATGCCGCCGATGATGACGGGAACCTTCTTGATGTCGACGAGCTGAGTTGCCTGGTCCACCGCGACGTTGCCCTGGCTCTGGCTGTCTCGTGTGTCCGTCACCAAGTGGCAGCCATGGACGCCGCCGGCTTCGTTGAAGTCGCGAAATGCCATGGCGACCGCCTTCGCGCCCGCCTGACCATAGGCGCCGGCTGGTCCCGTCAGCGGCATCACCATGCCGACAGTGATTTCGCAGCCAGCGGCAGAGGCAGGCTTTGCCGCCAAACCTATCAGCCCGAGCGCGGCGGCGGCGACGAGTAGACCTTTCATCATGGTTCTCCGTAAGAGGCTGTCGGGTCAGGCAGTGCCCGTGCTGAGATTGTATTTCATGATCGAACCGTGGCGACCGGAGCGGTCGCGCTCCAGCGCATAGACATCGCCTGCAATCGGGATTGCCGCCGCGAGTACTTTGTCGATTTCTGAGGTCTCGTCTGCGGTCAGCACGATCTCCGTGATCTGCAGGTTGTCGGCAAGATGCGAACGATTGCGCGCACCGACGATGACAGCGGCGACACCGGGTTTTGCAAGCATCGCCGCGCTGGCGACGGTCGCTATATCCGAGTTGCGCCTGTCGGCCAGACGACGCAGTACGGATAGCAGCGCCTGAAACAAATCCCAACCACCGAAATCATCGATGATCAACTTGTATTTGACGAGCGAGCGGTTCTCCAAGGGCGCCTGAGGCTCCGGCTGGTCAAGCCATCTGTCGCTCAGGAAGCCGCCGGCCACCGTTCCGTAGCAGAGAAGCGCCACACCGTGTTTGGCAGCTGCTTCGACCATCGCGTTTTCCGGCCTGCGGTCGAGCAACGAATATTGCACCTGCATCGAGACGAGGGGGACGCCGCCGTTGACGATGGCGAGCATGTGCGAAGTGTCGAAGTTGGTGCCGCCGAGGTGCCGGATTTTGCCTGCGCGTCGCAATTCGTCCAGCCAGTGGACAGTGTCCAGCCAGCGCGGGGCGTCGTAGTCCCACCAATGAAACTGAACAAGGTCCAGCGCCTCGGCACGCAGCCGGTGCAGTGATCGATCGATGATGCGCTCGACATCAGCTTTGGTGATGCGAGGCAGGATATCGAGATCCGGCACGAACTTCGTATGGATTTTGATGCGGTCGAGCGCACTGGTGCCATACTCCGCGCCGTAGCGAAGGCGGAAGGCGCCGATCATCTCCTCGACGCCGGTGTAGATGTCGGCGCAATCGAACGTGGTTATGCCGGCTTCGGCAAACGCCATCATGTCGAGAACTGCCTCGGCCGGGCTGACATCGCCATGTCCGCCTGCCATCTGCCAGCCGCCGCGAATTATCCGCGAAATCTCGTGGTCAGACGCCAACTGTGTGCGGTGGATCATCGCTCTTCATAGATCGCAAAGGGGAGTGGCCGTGGTCTCGGCGTGGCTGAACCGTCGCCGTCCGGTGCGCGTTATCCTTAGCCGGGTCGAGCAGTTGGGATCGGGGCAGGCAATGTCGGCATCGGTGGTCATCCAGTCGTGGCGATGCGTCGTGCGCTGCTTGGCAGCGAGCAGCGGCAGCACCGATGCCAGGGAGTAGATGGAGAAACCCTGATCAGGCGGCAAGAACAACAATTCCCCGCGCAACTCGAAATAATCGCCCGGTTTGGCGCCGCAATAGATCGGACCGCCGGCGGGGGCGACCACCTCGACACGAAGATCATAGAGTTCGAAGCTATCGTCGGGTAATCCGGTCATGCTTCGGCGTCCTCATCGAGGTGCGCGCGGATCACGTTGAAGGACTGTGTGATGTCGCTGTTCAGAGCCTGAACGGCCGCTGACGTGTCTCTGCGTTCAAGCGCCTCGATCAGTGTCCAATGGTATTTGAAGGCGGGTTGGTCCGTTGCCTCATTATGCGTTTGGGCAGCGGCCCGGACATAGGGACCGGACTGTAGCCACAGGCTCTCCGCAACTGGAATGAGCACGGCTGACCCGGCCGCCTGATAGATGTGGAAATGGAAGGCATGATTGAGCCCGGCAGCAACATGCGCCCTGTTCGCAGCGCCGCCTGCGAATGCGGCCTCACATGCCGATGTGTGAGACCTCAAGACGGCGTAATCCGCATCTCCGAGATTTGGCAGCGCAAGTTCCACCAACTCTCCTTCGACCAGGCAACGGGCGCGGGTGAGGTCATCCAACCGTTCTCGGCTTATGAGGGGCACACGAACTGAGCGGTTCGGCATCGCCTCCAGCGCTTGCTCGGATACGAGACGCCCGATGCCCTCGCGTACCGGCATGGCGCTCGTCTGCAATCGTTGCGCCAGTTCGACGATACGCAGCACTTCCCCGGCTTCGAAGGCGCCATGCATCAGAGAGCGGCGCAATGCAGAATAGACGCGTTCCCGGAGAGTTTCGCGTCCGATCGATGCGAGGAAATCATGCCGCTCGACTTTCGGAGTATCAAGGACCGGCGCTTTAGCCGAGGCAAGGCTGTGCACGTTCATTCCGTCTTCACCGCACGAAGATGCTGGAGGCGAGTAGTGGTCATATTCGGATCTGGACGGCTTCGGAGTAGATATCGCTACCCCAATGCAATGCAACTCCCACTTGACTGGACCTTCTGGTCGAAGTCAATGTCTTTGATCAAACATCAAAAAGCTGCCCTGCAGACTAAAATATGGAGCTCTGATGCCGACGAAGGATGCTGGGGCGGACCGTCCGCCCTTCGTCGAGGCCCGGACGCTGGTCAAGCTGTTTGGAGGGATGCGGGTGGTCGACGGGGTGTCGATTTCGCTGGCGCACGGCGAGATGGTCGGTCTGATCGGGCCGAACGGCGCCGGGAAGACGACAATGTTCAATCTGCTCGCCGGCAGCCTCAAGCCTACCTCTGGCGAGATCCGGATCGACGGCGTGGATATTTCACGCGAAGGCCCGGACAAGCGGCTCATGCGCGGCCTTGGCCGGACGTTTCAGATCCCGCGGCCCTTCGGGGAGATGACCGTGCTGGAAAATGTGCTGACCGGGGCTCAAGGCCAAACAGGGGAAACCCATTGGATGAATTTCCTGCGGCCCGGCCGTGTCGCCGCGGAGGAGAAGGCAGCGGTGGAGAAGGCGCGGGGGCTGCTCGACTTTCTGCTCCTTGAGCGGCTGGCACTGGAGCCGGCAAGGGTGCTATCGGGCGGCCAGCGCAAACTCTTGGAACTCGCCCGCATCCTCATGGCCGATCCGCAGGCGATCCTGATCGACGAACCCGCCGCCGGCGTTAATCCGGCATTGCTGGAACTCATCATCGACAAGATCCGCGCGCTGCACGCGCAAGGCAAAACCATTCTGATCATAGAACATAACATGGAGATGGTGAACCGCCTCTGCGGCCGCGTCGTGGTCATGGCGGCGGGCAAGGTTCTGGCGCAGGGTAAGCCGGCTGACGTGGCGCGCGATCCTGCCGTCATCAATGCCTATCTCGGCGGCGCTGCGTGAGTGATGTCACCGTGTTGGCGACGCGCGGGCTTGTGTCGGGATACGAGCCCGATCTGCCGATTGTGCGAGGCGTCGATCTCGCCGTCCGGGCGGGCGAACTCCTCGCTGTGCTCGGGCCGAACGGCGCGGGCAAATCGACCCTCGTCAAGACCATCGCCGGCCTCGTGCCGGTACATTCGGGTAGTGTCTTTCTGGATGGCGCGGACATCACCGCTTCCCCCGCGCACCGCAAGGTCCGGCACGGTCTCGCGTTCGTGCCGCAAACGGAAAACATCTTCACCACGCTCTCGGTTCACGAGAACCTTCAGGTTGCCGCAAACATCCTTCCGAAGGACCAGCGCCGCAGCCGTATCGCCGCGCTCTACGCGATGTTCCCCGATCTTGGCGCTCGGCCGCGGCATCGCGCGGGACAGCTCTCGGGCGGCCAACGGCAGATGCTGGCTGTCGCACGCGCCCTGGTGGTCGAGCCGTCGGTGCTGATCCTCGACGAGCCTTCTGCAGGCCTCTCGCCCAAGATCGTGGCCGAGGTCTTCGCCCGGCTGCGCGCCATAAGCCTAGGTGGCGTCACGACAATTCTCGTGGAGCAGAACGTCAAGGCGGCGCTCGCGATCGCCGACCGCGCGATTATTCTGGTCGAGGGGCGTATCGCGCACGAGGGCGAGGCTGAAACCCTGGCCGAGGACCCCATTCTGGGCGAGCTTTATCTCGGCGCCCGCCACAGCCGTCACGCCGGCGCTGCATGAACCCGCAGATCCTGATCGACGGCCTCATCTCCGGCACGATCATCGGGCTCGGTGCGGTCGGGGTCACGCTGACCTATTCCATCCTGCGCTTCGCGAATTTCGCACATGGGGAGTTCATCTCCTGGGGCGCGTACTTCGCCTTCGCTGTCAGTGGTGCGCTGGGCTATTTCTTCGCAGGGCTCGAGACCCCGATCGGGCCGTTTTCCTTCGGTTGGTCGCTGCCGGTTGCGGCGATCGTGGCGGTCGCGCTCACCGCGGGGCTGGCGCTGCTGGTGGATGCCATCCTGTTCCGGCCGCTGCGCGCGCGGCGCGGCGCCGTCATCATTCTCGTGATGGCAAGCTTCGGTGCGGCGCTGGCCTTGCGCAACCTGCTCGAATTCATCTTCACCTCAAGTCCCGCCTACTACACCACGAACCTTCAGATCGCGATGCGGCTCGGCGGTGGCGTGCGCGCCACGCCAGATCAGCTGCTCTGCCTCGGCGTCGCGGCGGTGCTGGCGGGGGCCGTGCATCTGCTGATCACCCGCACCGGCATTGGCCGGTCGATGCGCGCCGTGAGCGAGAACCCGCTGCTCTCCGGCGTGGTCGGCATCGATGTGCGCGGCGTCGTGCGAACAGTGTGGGTTCTCGGCTCTGGGCTCGCCTGCATCGCCGGCATCATGGCCGGGCTCATCGTGCAAATCCGCCCGGAGATGGGGCTCGACCTGCTGCTGCCGCTGTTCGCAGCTGCCATCCTGGGCGGTATCGGCAGCGTTCCCGGTGCTATGCTGGCCGGGCTGATCGTCGGTCTTGCCGAGGCGCTCACTGTGCAGATCTGCGGCGCCGAGTGGCGGTCGGCGGTCGCCTTCGTCATCCTTGTCGCAATTTTGCTCCTGCGTCCGCAGGGCCTGTTCGGACGCGCCGAATGATCCTGCATCTGTTCAGCTACGGCGCCTTTTTCATGACGGTCGCGCTGACCTACGCCGTCATCTGCCTTGGGCTGAATGTCCAGTGGGGGCAGACCGGTCTCTTCAACGTCGGCGTCTCCGGCTTCGTGGGCGTCGGCGCCTATGTCTCGGCCCTGCTCACGACACCGCATTCGCCCGATCATCTCGGCGGCTTCGGCCTTCCAATCCTGGTTGGCTGGGCCGGGGGCGGGTTGGCCGCAGGACTTGCCACCCTGTTCGTCGGTGGGCTCACGCTGAGGCTCCGGGCGGATTACCTGGCGATCGCGACCTTCGGCTTCGCGGTGGTGGTTCAGCTCTGCCTGCTCAATCTCCAGCCGATAACGGGTGGTCCGTTCGGCATCGCCTTCATCCCGCGCCCGTTCGGCGGCTCGGCGCATGATCCTCTGCTGTTCGGCGCGCTCAACCTCGCCGTCATGCTCGTGGTCGTTCTGCTCCTCTACCTGGCGCTTGAGCGGCTGGGGCGCAGCCCCTGGGGCCGGGTGTTGCGCGCCATCCGCGAGGACGAGACGGCGGCGCTGGCGCTCGGCAAGAACGCGCGGCGGTTCCGGTTACAGGCATTCGCGATCGGCGGCGCCATCATGGGGCTGGGCGGCGCGGCACAGGCGCACTTCATCGGCTTCATCACGCCCGACAACTACCTGCCGATGCTGACCTTCCAGGTGTGGGTCATGCTGATCGTCGGCGGGTCCGGCAATAACCGGGGCGCCATCCTCGGCGCTGTCGTTGTCTGGGGCCTCTGGGCGATCTCCGCCAGCATCATTGCCGCCCTCGTGCCGGCAGAGCAGCAGGCCCGCGCGGCCTCGCTCCAGATCGTCATGATCGGCGTCGCCTTGTGCGCCATCCTGCTGCTGCGGCCGCGTGGCATCCTGGGCGAAGTGACGATCGTCTCCCGCCATATCCTCGGCGTTCGCGCCGCTCCCACCACACTGGAGTGACGCATGCCGAACCCGGTTGATCTTATCCGGCTCCCCAATGGCCTCAGTCTCAACAGGCTCATCTGCGGTCTCTGGCAGATCGCCGATATCGAGAAGGGCGGCCAAACGCTCGACATCGACCGCGCCGCCGGAGCGCTCGACGATTATGTCGCGGCCGGGTTCGAGACCTTCGACATGGCAGACCACTACGGCAGCGCCGAGCTGATCATGGGGCGGCTGCTGACGCGGCATGCCGGCCAGGACCGGCGACCGCTCGCCTTCACCAAATGGTGCCCGCCGCCCGGCCCGATGACTGCCGACATCGTCCGTGCGGGGGTGCAGGCGCGGCTGGATCGCCTCGGGGTGGCGCGCGTCGACCTCCTGCAATTCCACTGGTGGAGCTTCGAGCATCCGGCCTGGCTCGATGCCCTGCACGAGATGGAGGCGCTGCGCCGGGAGGGGCTGATCGGCGCCATCGGCGTCACCAATTTCGACGCCGCTCATCTGGAGCTGGCGCTCGCCGACGGTATTCCGCTCGCGACCAACCAGATTTCGTTTTCGTTGCTGGACCGGCGCGCCGCCGGCCTTCTGACCGAACTCTGCGCGCGGACCGGCGTCCGGCTTCTGGCCTATGGCACGCTCTGCGGCGGGTTTCTGTCCGAGACGTGGCTCGGGCGGCCGGAGCCCTCGGCGATGCCGGATTGGAGCCGCGCCAAGTACAAGCGCTTTATCGACGCCGCCGGCGGTTGGGAGGCGTTCCAGGCCATCCTCGCGGCGGCCGCAGAGATCGCCCGCAAGCACGGCGTCTCGGTCGCCAATGTGGCGACGCGCTGGGTGCTGGACCAGCCGGCGGTGGCGGCCGCCATCATCGGCGCCCGCGTGACGGAGAGAGAGCACCGACGCGACAATGCCCAGGTCTTCTCGTTGGTCCTCGACGCCGAGGACCGTGCTCGGCTTGACGGCGCCATGACCGCGGCGAAGCCGATCCCCGGCGACTGCGGGGACGAATACCGCCGTCCCCCCTTTCTTACAGCCTCCGGCGATCTCAGCCACCACCTCGCGGCCATCCCTTCCGCCTATGCGGCCGAGGCCGTTCCGGGGAGGCCTGGCCGGTTGCGGGTCCGGTCAGGCAGTGTGTGGGAGCCGCTGGCCGGCTATAGCCGCGCCGTGCGCGTGGGTGGCCGCATCTGCGTCTCCGGCACCACCGCGACCCATGGCGCCGACCGCTGCGTCGCGCCCGGCAACGCAGGCGCCCAGGCTACCTACATCCTGGACAAGATTGCCGCGTCCATCGCCGCGCTCGGCGGCACGATGGAGGATGTGATCCGCACGCGCATCTATCTGCGGGACGCTGCAGCCTGGGAACCGGTCTCTCGCGCGCACGGCAGGACCTTCGGCGACATCCTGCCCGCCAACACATTGCTCGGAGCGGGCACGCTGATCGGCGACTACGAGGTGGAGATCGAGGCGGAGGCCGAGGTCACCGTCTAAGGGCAGCCTCGCCCCGAAGTTTCGCCTACGCGCGCGCCGCCCAAAGAAGACCGCGGCGGAAGAGCTCGCGCATCTCCGGCACTGCAAACTCCTGTGCCACATGCCCGAGCGACGAGTAGAACACGCGCCCCTCGCCATGCCGCCGCTTCCACGCCACCGGCATCACCACCCCGTCGATCCAGGGTGCATGATCGCCGGTGAAACGCGTCGTTGCCAGCACCTCGTTCGAAGGGTCGACATGCATGTAATACTGCTCGGAGCGGTAGGGAAACGATTGCGGCAGGCCGGTCACGATCGGGTCCTCGGGCTTGGTGATCTCCACCGTGTAATCGATGACGTTGCCAGGATGCGCGACCCACTGGCCGCCCACCATGAACTGATAGTCCACCGCCTCGCGGAAGGCATCGCCCATGCCGCCGTGATAACCGGCAAGCCCGACGCCCCCGCGCACCGCCCGCGTCAGGTTGTCGAGCTCCTCCTTTTCGATCTTCGACATCGTGAAGATCGGCACGATCACGCTGAGATCGGCGATCCCGGGATCGGCGAAAGCCTCAGTCGTGTTCTCGAGATATACCTTGAACCCTGCCTCTTCCAGCATCCCCGCGACAACCTTGGCACCCTGCTCCGGCTCGTGTCCGGCCCAGCCGCCCCATACGATCAATGCTTCCCGCATCGCACCCTCCCGTTTGTTGTTCACAAGCCGCCGATGGACAGCGGCGCCGGCCGCTCCGGCCGGCTCTCGATCGTCACGAACGCACCCGCCCTGGATGACCGGTCAAATACCTCCATCACCTCCAGCACATGGAAGGCGAGGTCGCCGCTCGCCCGATGCGGGCGGCTCTCGCGGATCGCATGCGCCATGTCGGCAACGCCGATGATGCGATAGTTGCCGTCCGCATAGGCGTGATCGGTGGCCACCGGCTGCCACTCCCCGCCCGGCTCCGCGTGTTCGATCTGGCCGCCAAAGAAGTTGGGGTCCGGCACGATCAGCGCGCCGTCGGTGCCGTAAAGCTCCAGCGGAAGGTGGCGATGCTTCGGGACATCGAAACTCATCGCGATCGAGACGATTGCGCCCGAAGCAAACCGCAAGGTGCCGGCGACATGCGTCGTCACCTCCACCGGAATGGTCGTGCCTGCCAATGGTTGGCTGGTGACGGTGCGGGTTTGGCGGGTCATCGATGTCATGCCCGAGACAGCCGCGACCGGCCCCAGCAGGTTGACGAGGTCGGTGATGTAGTACGGCCCCATGTCGAGCATCGGGCCGCCGCCCTCGGCGTAGTAGAAGGCGGGCGCCGGATGCCAGCGTTCATGCCCGGGGCACATGAAAAACGCTGTGCCGCCGACAGGCGTGCCGATTGCGCCGGCATCGACCAAAGCGCGGCAGGTCTGGTGCGCCCCGCCAAGGAACGTGTCCGGTGCGCATCCCACCCGCAGGCCGCGCGCGGCGGCGGCGGCGAGCAGCGGACGCGCCTCGGCCGTCGTGATGCCCAGCGGCTTTTCCGAATGGACATGCTTTCCAGCGGCAATGACCGACATCCCAACCTCGACATGCACCTTGGGAATGGTGAGGTTGACCACGATCTCGATGCCCGGGTCGGCGAGCATCGCGTCGACGCTCATCGGCTGCAGCCCGAATTCGGCGGCACGCCGCGCGGCGGCCTCCGGATTTGCATCGGCCAGTCCCCGAATGTCGAGGATAGGGAAGCTTTTCGCCGCCTTGAGATAGGCGGGGCTGATGGTGCCGCAGCCGATTATGCCGATGCCCACAGTGTTCTGCATGACGATGGTTCTTCCTTGTCCCTTGGCCAAACCGCTTGGCGCTACCGGGCGCGTGCGGGGCCCGTTGTGTTCCATGGCGCGCCGTAAAGATCGCGGAGCGTGAGAGCCGCAGCCCCGCGCGCCCATGAGTCTTCGCTCCAGCGGTGCACGGCGAGTTCCGGCACCGGCGCGTAGCCTTGCGGAAGCAAGCGGGTGACGGCGGCCCGCAGCGCTTCGAGCAGCGCCCCGCCGGCGCCGATGGCCTCGCCCGCCAGCACCACCATGCGCGGCGCGAAAAGCGACACGAGATTTGCAATGGCGAAGCCCAAAGCTTCGCCTGCGGCTTGCAGGATGGCGATGACCCGCGGATCGCCCGCCTGCGCTGCGGCGACCACGGCAGCCATGCCGCGCCCCGCCCGGAAGATGGCGCCATGCTCTGCGCCGTTCATCACCGCCTGCGCCTGGGCAAGTATTGCGGCTTCGGATGCGATGGCTCCAAGGCGCGTCTGGCGGGCTTCGCCGCCCGGCCCGCCGACCAACAGTCCGCCCAGATCAGGCGCGAGCCCATCAGCACCGCGGAAGAGCTCTCCGTGATACATGATGCCGAGGCCGAGTGCGTGTTCCAGGCTGATGACGAGGAAGTCCGCCATGCCTCGCGCCTCGCCGAACCAGCTCTCCGCCATGGTGACGAGGTTGACATCGCTCTCGATTACCGTCGGCACCCGGAGACGCTGTTCCACTGCGGCCGCAAAGGATACATCGGTCTCGCCGAAGATCGGGCTCGACTGGCAGATACCTGTGGCGCGCTCGATCCGGCCCGGCAGGCCGACGCAGAGGCCGGCCACCTTCTCCATTCCAAGGCCCGCGTCGGCGACGCAACGTTGCACGCCATCCTCGACCAGGTCGGCGATGACCGAGACCGGCTGCCGGCTGATGCGGATGGGCAACGTCAGGGTCGCCTGAGGGGTGGCGCAGAAGTCTGTTGTGGCCACGGTGATGTGGTCCGGCGTGAGTTTGACGCCCACGACGAAGGCGGCTTGCGGATTGAGTTCCAAGAGCACGCGTGGCCGGCCGCGTGCCAGATCGGAACCGCTGTCGCGCAGGCCGCCGAGGGCGCGCGGGATGACGAGGCCATCCTCCAGCAAGGCAGCGGTGATCGACGAAACAGTCGTTGCGCTGAGCTGCGTCAGATCGCAGATTTCTACACGGGCGATCGGGCCTTCGCGCCGGATTGCATCCATGACGTGGAAGCGGTTGATCGCGCGCATCAGTTCGGGATCGGCGGTTTTCATCGTGACCCGTATTAAGTCTTGTCGAGGATAGCCCTGTCAACGGCGCGACGACGGTCAATCCTTTGTGTGCGCCATCGATAAGCTTGACAGCCCAGGCCGCGATGCGCAGAGTTTGTGCGCGTCACAAAAAAAGAGCGCGCCGCGCGCCTTATCTCCAAAGGGGGGATCGTCATGCTCAGGATCATGATCGGGGCAGTTTCACTGGCCGGACTGCTTGCGGCGTCGCCCATGGCAGCAGAGGCCAATACGGTCATCCGCCTCGTCCATGTCGAGACTAATCCAACAGAAATCGCGCTGTGGAACCAGATAGCCAGCGACTACGAGAAGCTGCATCCGGATGTTACAGTCCAGTTCCAGTATCTGGAGAACGAGGCTTACAAGGCCAAGTTGCCGACAATGCTGCAGAGCAGAGACCGGCCCGCTGTCATTTACAGCTGGGGTGGCGGCGTCATGCGCGCACAAATCGATGCGGGCTATATTCGCCCGTTGGGCCCCACCGGTCAGGCGCTGATGGCGAAGATGAACTCCGCGGATGCCCAGGTGTATGAGGTGAACGGGAAAGACTATGGCCTTCCGTTCCTGACGAGCGACGTGCCCTTCTTCTACAACAAGGCGTTGTTCGCCAAGGCGGGCGTCGATGCCACGCAGATCAAGACCTGGGATGATTTCCTGGCGGCGGTAAAGAAACTCAAGGCCGCCGGCATCACGCCGATTGCCGTCGGCGCAGGCGAGAAGTGGCCGATGCACTTCTACTGGTCCTATCTCGCGATGCGGGAAGGCGGCACCGGCATCGTGCAGCAGGCGGAAGGCGGCAAGGACGGCGGCTTCGCCAGCCCGCCGTTCGTGGAGGCCGGCGAGCGGCTGCAGCAGTTGGCGGCGCTGCACCCATTCCAGGATGGCTATGTCGGCACGCTCGCGTTGCAGGCAGCCGGCATGTTCGGCGATGGCAAGGCCGCCATGGAGCTTATGGGCAACTGGATGTTGAGCACGCAGGCAACCAGCGCCACGAACGGCAAGGGGCAGCCTGACTCCAACATCGGCGTCTTCGGTTTTCCGACGATCGCGGGCACGCCCGGCCCTGAAACGGATCAACTCGGCGGCGTCAACGGTTGGCTGATCACCAAGAACGCGCCGCCGCAGACCGAGGATTTCCTCGCCTTCTTCTTTCAGCCGAAATATCAGGAGCAGGCGGCGGCGGAAGGCGACTATATCCCCGCGCTCAGTGGCATGACCGGGTACATCAAGGACCCGATCATCCGGCAGATCGCGATCGCGGTGCAGAACGCAACCGAGCTGCAGATCTTCTTCGATCAGGAACTCGGGCCATCGGTCGGGCGCGTGGTCAACGATGTGTCGGTGGCTGTCGCCGCAGGCCAGATGACGCCGAAGGCTGCGGCGCGCCAGGTGGAGGACGCATCGGAGGATGCCGAGTGACGATAAACGCGCTGTGACGAGGGGAGCCGCATGTCTGGCCTAGCGCGCCCGGCGCGGCGGGATGGGGGCGCCCTCGTAACGGCGCTCATCTTCGTGCCGCCGGCGGTGCTGCTGTTCAGCATCTTCGTCATCCTGCCGCTCGGGCAGGCCGCCTGGTTCAGCCTGTTCAAATGGAATGGCCTTGGCTGGCCGACGCTCTTTATCGGCCTCAAGAACTACAGCCGTCTGCTCAACAACTCCGACTTCCAGACGGCCTTCGTCAACAACCTGCTCATCATTATCTTCTCGATTGCGATCCAGTTGCCTCTTGGTCTCGGCATGGCGCTGCTTCTGGCGCGCCGGGCCTGGGGATCAGTCACCTTCCGGCTTATCTTCTTCCTGCCTTACGTGCTCGCGGATGTTGCCGCGGGACTGATCTTTCGCTTCATCTTCGACGGCAACTACGGTCCGGTTTCGGCCGTGGTGCAGGCCTTCGGCGGGCAGCCGCTGTTCATGCTGGCGGCGCCCAACCTTGCATTCACGGCGCTCATCATCGTGGTGGTGTGGAAGTATTTCGGCTTCCACATGATGCTGTACATCGCCGGGCTGCAGGGCATCGACCGGCAGCTTTACGAGGCGGCGGAGATGGACGGCGCCAGCGCCTTCCAGCGCTTCCGCTCGATCACCATTCCGCAGCTGGCGCCGATGCTGAAGCTTTCGGTGTTCTTCTCGGTCATCGGGGCCTTGCAGCTCTTCGACATGGTGATACCGCTGACCGGAGGCGGGCCGTTCGAACAGACCAACACCATGGTTTCCTTCATGTACAACTTCGGCATCACCCGCATGCGCGTGGGCTATGGCTCCGCGGTCGGGGTCATGCTGTTCCTCGTCTGCGTGACGTTCGCACTTTTCTACCAGCGGTTCCTGATGCGCAATGAGTGATCTCCCGATCGTCAAACGTGAGGCGAGCCTGCAACGCACGGTGGTCCAAGCCAGCGACGTGCGGCAGCGATCGCACCGGCGGCAGACGAACATCTATGCCATCTGGCGCCTTGCGGTTCTCATAGTCGTGGCCGGGGTCGTGTTGCTGCCACTCACGGCGACGGTGCTCGGAGGCTTCAAGGATCTGGGCGAGCTACGCACCAACCCGCTTGGTCTGCCGCGGGTCTGGCTTTGGGGCAACTACTGGGACATCCTCGATAGCCGCCGCTACTGGCGGGTGCTCGGCAACTCACTTTTTATCGCGAGCTTCACGGTGGCGCTGACTGTCGCGCTGTCGGCCACTGCCGCTTTCGCGTTCGCCCATCTGCGCTTCTTTGGACGGCGGTTCCTGTTCAACTATCTGGTGCTCGGGCTGATGTTTCCTGCCGCCGCCGCCATTCTACCGCTCTTCATCCGTGTGCGGCAGCTGGGCCTTGTGGACACGCCTTGGGGCGTCATCCTGCCGCAGGTGGCCTTCGGCCTCGCCATGGGCGTGCTCCTGATGCGCAATGCCTATCGCCAGTTGCCGACTGAGCTTCTTGATGCGGCCCTCGTCGACGGCTGTGGTTACATGCGCTACTTCGCCCACATAACGCTGCCGCTGTCCCGGCCAATTCTCTCAACGGTCGGTATCATTGCTTTCGTCGGTAGCTGGAACAACTACCTCGTGCCGCTGATCATGCTCGACACGAACAGCCTCTACCCCTGGCCGCTCGGACTGATGGATTACGAGGGTCAGTACTCGACCAATTGGCAACTGGTGCTGGCCTTCATCACGCTGACGATCCTGCCGGCGGTCATCATGTTCGTGATCGCGCAGAAGTATATCGTCGAGGGTCTGACCGCCGGTGCTGTAAAGGGTTGAGAGCCGCTACTTCTGACGCCTCATCTCTTCCTGACGCATCGGCATGGTGTCGATCAAAGCCGAAATCTCAGAAGCGGCTACGGGCTGTCCACGACGCAACTTCACACCGCCATCCTTGCCGACAAGGATCACTTCGAACGTCGTGCGCGGACCCACGCCCAGATCGTCCCTGAGACGCGCGGCCTCAGGGGTGAGATTTTGCACGACAACGTCGCGCGACCGCAATCCGGCCTCGTCCTGCTTCAGCATCGCGTTCTCTTGCACGGCAAGCGGATCATTCAGTTCCGCCACTACCGCCACCAATCGGTGAGGCGACTGTGCGGCCGCTGTTGAGGTGGTGATAATCAGGGCCATCAAAGCCATTCTCGGTGCCGCCTGCACCGAGACCTACGTTCCGCAGAACGTCTGCAGCACCCGTTCCTCGGGCGTCGGCGGCAGCGTGTAACGTTCGCGCCCCGGCTGCTGCTCGTAAGGCTGCGCCAGCACCTCGAGGAACTCCTCGAACGGGCCGAAATCTTCCGCCGACACCGCCGCCTGAATGACCTGCTCCACAATGTGATTCCGCGGGATGTACACGGGATTGACCGCTCGCATGGCCGCCCGGTTCGCGATCGGCGAGCTTCCTTCCGCCGCCAGATGCCTGTGCCAGCGCTCCATCCACCCGGCAAAGGCGGCCGT
This sequence comes from Acidisoma sp., assembly GCF_965199065.1. NCBI lineage: Bacteria > Pseudomonadati > Pseudomonadota > Alphaproteobacteria > Acetobacterales > Acidocellaceae > Acidisoma > Acidisoma sp. Next base: position 617,222 of record NZ_CBDAQN010000001.1, read on the forward strand.
GTCCTTGAACAGAACGCGCGCGGCCTCGTCGTCCGCCTCCGACAGGGACCGGAACGTCAGGGTGAAGTCGGCTCCGTTGTCCGCCATGACACGCAGCAGATCATGAGCCAGCGCGGTATCGGCCTCGTCATTGCCAACCACCCCGATCTTCCGGCGCAAGCCTGCATCGTAAGCTGCCTGAAATCTTGGAGCGAACGCGGCGAGCGACTCTTTCGCCTCGGCGATCGCCGCGTCATCATTCTCGCCCAGCAAAGGCAAAAGCGCCTCAGCCAGCCGCGAGAGGTTCCAGAAGGCGATGTTGGGCTGGTTCCCGTAAGCGTAGCGGCCCTGGTAATCGATTGAGCTGAAAACGGCCCGCGTATCGTACGCATCCATGAAGGCGCAGGGGCCGAAGTCGATGGTCTCGCCGGAGATGGCCGTGTTGTCGGTGTTCATCACGCCGTGGATGAAGCCGATCAGCAGCCATTGTGCGACGAGATCGGCCTGTCGGGCGACCACTCCGTCGAGCAGCGCGCGATAGGGTTGCGCGGTCTCCGCGGCCTGCGGGTAGTGCCGGGCGATGGCGTAGTCGGCAAGAAGCCGCACAGCCTCCACATCGCCCTGCGCCGCAAAATATTGGAACGTGCCGACGCGGATGTGGCTCGCCGCGACCCGCGTGAAGATCGCGCCGGGCACCATCGTTTCCCGCGGCACCATCTCGCCGGTCATGACCGCCGCCAGAGCGCGCGTCGTCGGCAAGCCGAGGGCCGCCATGGCTTCGCTCAGCAGGTATTCCCGCAAGACCGGCCCGAGCGCCGCGCGTCCGTCGCCACGCCTTGAAAAGGGGGTAGGCCCAGACCCCTTGAGCTGGATGTCCCGCCGGATCCCGTCACGCCCGACCACCTCGCCGAGCAGGATGGCGCGCCCATCGCCCAATTGCGGTGAGAAGCCGCCAAACTGATGCCCGGCATAGGCTTGGGCGATCGGGCCGGACCCGTCCGCGAGCGCGTTGCCGCTGAAGATGGCCAAGCCCTCTGCGCTTTCCAAAGAGGCAGGATCGATACCCAGGCTCTCTGCCAGCGGCCTGTTCACGCGAATGAGGCGCGGACCCGGGACCGGCGTCGGCTTCAGCCGCGCAAAGAAGCGCTCTGGCAGGCGCGCATAGGTGTTGTCGAACGGGATACGCACCGGCATGGGCTGAGCTCCAGGAACGGGCGCCAATTGTCTCAGGTGGCGGCCGCGCTCACGATCCAGACGGCGGCCGGCATCAAAACGCCCATGGGGGAGAGATAGGCGGCCAGAGCCTCCCTCACAACGCCCAGGACCTCGTCGGCGCGGTCGGGGTTCTCCCGCAACGCGGCGCCCAAAGGCCCGATGCGGCGGCAGAGCGCTACCGTCTCTTCCAATCCGCCGCTGCCGACCCGCGCGTCGAAGGGCGTAATCGATATGGCGCTGAAACCGGCCTCATCCAGAATAGCCCGGACATGTGAAGGATCGGCGAAGGCGAAGGGGCCGGTGGTTGAAGGTTCGGCGGCCGGCTGAGGCGGCAGCAGCGGCCGGGCGGCTTCCAGCGGCACAGACATCCACGGGTTTTCGTCGAGCGGCCGCCAGCAGACGAAGGCGAGACGGCCACCCGGCTTGAGAGCGTGACGGATGTTGGTAAAGGCTGCGACCGGATCGCTGAAGAACATGACCCCGAAGCGGGAGAACGCACCGTCGAAGGCTGCCTGTCCGAGGTCATCGATCTGGGCGTCGGCTTGCCTGAAGACAGGTGCATGGGCACTGAACGACGGTGACCGGTCCTTCGCCACCGTCAGCATCGGTTGCGAGATGTCGACGCCGACAACCGCGCCGGACGGCCTTACCCGCTCTGCGAGGGCGAAGCTCGTGTGACCGCAGCCGCAGCCGATGTCGAGAATATGCTCGCCGGGCGAAGGCGCGAGGACACGTATCCCTTCCGCGCCCAGCGGCTCCAGCTGGAGATCGAGTTGCGCCTGGAACGCCGCCCAGGTTTGTCCCGCGGTCGCGTTCCAGTAGTCGATTTGGGCTGCGTTGCCGGCTTGGTTCATGCTCATGCCCGGCATCCTGGCACAGAGGGCACTAGTTTACGATGCCAGCGCCTAACCCCCAAGAACCGCATGATCTTCTGCGTCAAGCTCGACAGGCTGGCCGCTGCGGATCAGCTCGGCGAAGCCCTCGTTCGGCGTCATCACCGTCAGGCAGTAGAGCTTCTTCGTGCCGGTGTTGTGGACGATGTGCTCGTTCCCGGGATGCAGCAGCAGCGCGTCGCCCTTCCTGAGCGGCGTCTCCGCCGCGCCGCAGCGCGCGATGCCCTCGCCGGAGAGGACATAGAAGAACTCGTCCGCGTCGCTATGGGTGTTGGGCGGCGTCGCACCGCCGGGGGTAAAGATCTCAACGACGAAGACGTTGCGGATGCCGTCCTTCTCCGGATCGAAGAGCACCGCGAAGTAGTTCGTGTCCGTCGGTGCGATGCGGAAAGCCTTGGCCGTCGAGGCGGCCTCCTTGCCGAAACCGATCATGGTTCGCTCCGTGTTGGCGACGATGTCGCGATGGGCAGGATGAGCCGCGAGGGTGTGTCGGCCCCGCTGAGGATACTCAGCGTGATGACCTGGCAATCGGCTGCCCGCGTCTCGATGAGGCGCGTGCCCGTGCCAGGGTTGACGGGATGCGCCGGGAAGCTTGCGCCCGCGAGGCTCAGCCGCAGCGCCGAACCGGCGGCGATCGTCGCGCAGATTGCGCGGAGGGAGATGCGCAGCGGCAGCGCCTCGCCCGGTGCCACGCGGCGGTAGCCTTGGGTGAGCACGATCGCTCGTCCCTCGGCCGTGACCTCGGAGAGGACGGCCGAGAGGTCGAAACTCGCGGCATCCGTCTCCACCCAGAGGTCGAGGTCGACCCGCCCGACCAGCAGCAAGTCGTCGGTGAGGGGCGTCGAGGTGTAGCAGGCGATGTCGGCGCGGGCGTCGAGCGCGGTGCGGTCCTGCCGCCCCATCGGGGCGGCATCATGGCCGCCGAGAGAAGGAACCGGCCGCCAAGGGTCATGCACCACCTGATCGCTTGAGGCGTTTCCGATGGTTTCCTGAAGAATGCCATCCGTCACGGTCGGCGCGGCGAGGCCCTCGCTCCCGAGGTATAAGGTTCGCGTCTCCGAGGGCCAGACGGTGAACTCCCGCCAGAGCTTCGCCCCTACGTCAAAAAGTTCCAGACCGGTGCTGAGTGCGCCGCCGCCTCCGGAACCCTTCAGGAATCCATCAAACCAGCGGAGTTGCAGCCGGTCGATCTGCGCATCGGCCTCGGGGCCCATGTCGCCGCCGGACATCCGCCCCCATGGCAGATGCGGCCACGGCCCGACAACCAGACGCTGCGGCTGGTCCGAGGCGGCGCGGGCGGCAGCGAAGGCATCGAGCGTGCCCATGAGCATGGTGTCGTACCAGCCGCCGATGTGGAGCATCGGCACGTCCATCCGCTGCCCGGCCAGGGCGGCGCGCGGCGCTATGGCACGCCAGTAGGGCGCGTCGTGGCGGTCGTTCTCCACCCAGTCGGTGTAGTGGCCGTAGGCTCGGTAGCGTCGCAGCACGTCGGGGAAGGCAGGCGTCTCGTCGTGCAATGGCAGCGCACGGGCGGCCCGTGACAACGCGAGAACGGCTTCATGATCCTTCTCGAAGCCGGCTCGGATGGCGGCCATCTGGATGCCCCAGCCGATGCTGTCCGCCAGCCGCAAGGCGCCGCCCTCATAGGCCCAGTCTCCATAGATGTCCCAGCCGACCATGACCGGCGCCAGCGCGCCCAGTGCTGGTAGAGGGGGCGCCGGCGCGCCGCCCGCCAGCGCCAGCAGTTGCGTCATGCCCTGATACGAGAAGCCATACATGCCAACGCGGCCCGTCGAGCCCGGCAGCGTGGCTGCCCAGGCGATGGCATCGGCGCCGTCCTCACGCTCGGTCTCGAAGGCGCGGAAGGTGCCCTCAGACGAGCCGGTGCCGCGCACGTCCTGAATGGCGATGATGTAGCCTTGGGCCGCGTACCAGCGCGGATGCGCGAACACGACGGTCGAGGCGATCCGACGGCCGTAGGGCTGGCGCATGAGGAGCACCGGGTAGGGGCCGCCGTCCGCGGGGCGATAGAGGTCGGCGTCCAGCCGCACACCGTCGCGGGTCGTCATGGAGACCGTCTCGGGACCTGCGACGCGCAGCATTCAGACCTCCACCAGCGCCGGAAAGCGCAGCTTTGGCCGCACCTCCGCCGTAAACAGAGCAAGCGACCGGTTGACCGCTTCGGGCGCCATACCGGGCAACTGTGGCATGATGTCGAGCCGGTCGATGCCCGTCATTGCGATGTGGTCGTTCAGCGCGGCGGCCACGAAATCAGGCGTGCCGGCGAAGACATCAAGCTGACGACGACGTTCGGCGGGCGTGGGCGCGGTGGGCGGCAGCAGCCCATCCGCCACCGCCTGCGCATGGTAGTTCTTGTAGGCGAAGTTGCTGAAATAGATCTCGGTCGCCTCGGCACAGTCCGCCTCGGCCTCGGCCATGGTCTGCGCGACAAAGGCGATGCGCGCGCCGCGAACCTCGCCACGTCCGCCCTCCGCCCGATACCGCCGAACATACTCCGCCTGACGCAGACTGATCTCGGCTTGGCCGATGACAAGGTTGAGGCCATGCTCGGCGGCGAAGGCGAGCGTCGGCGCATCCCGCGACGCGACCCAGATTTTCTCCACGACCTCCGGGCAGGGCTCAAGCGAGAAGGGCAACTCGCCGCGCAGTGTTGCGATGATCTCCGCCAGCAGCGCCCGGTAGCGCGTCGCCTTCTCGGCACGAGTCTCGGGAGAGCCGGGCAGCGTCAGCCCCTGGCCGAGACCGAACTCCACGCGTTCCGGCGCCAGGAGCGACAGCATCGCCATCTCCTCGGCCGAGCGGCGGCCAGAGTTGGTCGAGAGGATCTTCACGCCTGTCCCGACCGCGATCCGGCTCGTCAGGCCCGCGACATGGGCGAGGAAAACCTCGGCCGCCGGCACACGCCCATGGAACGTGCCGGGGAGGCCCGGGAGTACGTGGTGCTCGCCGATCCAGACAGAGGCGAACCCCTGCGCCTCGGCATGGCGGATGATGTCGATGGCCGTCGTGATGGCCTCGCGGTCGGACATCCCGACCGTTGCCCACATCTGGTTGAAGATGCCGATCCGTGTCGAGGAAGGTGGCGGGCTCATGCAAGGCGGCCCGTCTGGCGCGCCCAGGGCATCGCCCAGCGCTCGATCAGCACCACGAGCCCCACCAGCGCCATGCTGGAGAGCGTGCCGATGATCACCGCCGCCCAGACCTCGGCGTTGCGATACTGCGAACTCATGAACACGATGAGGTAGCCGAGGCCGCGATCCGCCGCCACCCACTCGGCCACGATAGCGGCGACGAAACAACTGCAGGCGGAGAACTTCAGCGCCGTGAAGATGTAGGGGAGCGCTGCCGGCAGCCGCACCATCCATAAGCGCTGGAAGGCGCTGGCGGAGAGGCTGTGCAGCAACTCGCCCACCTCGGCATCGGCACTTCGCAGCCCGCGCATGCCGTTCACCAGCATCGGGAAGAAAACAAGGAAGATGGCGACCAGGATCTTCGGCTCCATCCCGTTGCCGAAGCCGATGATGAGCGCCGGCGTCACCGCGACGATGGGGATCGACTGTGCGGCCATCGCGAGCGGGAGCACGGACCGCCGGCTCGTCGGCGAGCCCACGAACAGGATGGCGAGCAACAGCCCGATAGTGTTGCCGATGACAAGTCCCGCAATGGCCTCGGTCGCGGTGACGCCGGCATTGTAGGCGAGCGTCCCCGCGTCGCTCCAGAACACGCCTGCCACGTCGATGGGCGAGGGCAGCACCAGCGGGTCGATCCAGCCGAGCGCCGTGACCGCGAACCAGATGGCCAGCACAACGGCGAAAACGGCGACGGGTCCGAGGATGCGAATCATGATGCGGTCTCGCGCGGCACCCAGGGCGTCGCCCACCGCTCGGCGAGCGTCACCAGCCCCACCAGCATCAGCGTGAGCACGCCCGTCACGACGACCGCCGCCCACAGCGTGGGGATTTTGAAATACTGGCCCGAGATCACGATGAGATAGCCGAGCCCCACGTTCGAGCCGATCCATTCGCCGACGATCGCGGTGATGAAGGCAGCCGAGGCGCTGACCTTGAGCGCCGCGAACATGTAGGGCAGGGCAGCCGGTAGCTCGATCATCCTCAACCGTTGCGCGCCCGTCGCCGAGAGGCTGTGCAGGAGTTCGTGGTAGCCGACATCGGCCTCGCGCAGGCCACGCGTCATGTTGATGAGCATCGGGAAGAAGGCGGCGACGGAGACGACGGTGAGGATCGACGGCAACCCGCGCCCGATTAGGAGCACGATGAGCGGCGTGATGGCGGCGATGGGCACGGCCTGGCTCGCGAGCGCCAACGGAAAGAAGCACTGCCGCAGCCAGCGCGAAGAGGCGAGCAGGATCGCCGCGCCGACGCCGAGCAGGCTGCCGATGGCGAAGCCGCCGACCGCTTCCATCGTCGTCGCCGCGCCGTGGCGCAGCAGTTCCGAGGCGTTGGAGCTGAGCGCCTCCAGCAGCGCAAGCGGCGCTGGCAGGAGATAGTTCGGGATGAGACCGTGAGCGCTCATCCAGGCCCACACCGCGATGATCGCGACGACGAGCACGCCGGGCGGCAGCAGCACGGAGAAGGCGTTCTGACGTGTCATGTCGCGGTCGACCGCCAGGGGCGACGGCCAAAGTGCGCGGTGTTGGCGCGTTGCGTCAGGCTGTCGGCGGCGCGGCGTGACCGCGCCATGACGGCGGCCTCGTCCACCGTCGTGATGCGGCCGTCTCGCATGACGACGACGCCGTCGATAAGGACCGTCGTCACCTCATGACCGAGCGCCGAATACACCAGCGCGGAGACCGGATGATGAACCGGCGCCATGGCGGGGCCGCTGGTGTCGATGACCGCGATGTCGGCTTTCTTGCCGACTTCGATGGAGCCGATCTCGTGGTCGAGGCCGATGGCGCGGGCGCCGTCGATCGTCGCCATCTCGAGCGCCTTCTCGGCGGTGATGATGGTTGGGTCGCGGTGGAAGCCCTTCTGGATGAGGGCCGCGAACTTCATCGCCTGGAACAGGCTGTGGTTGTTGCTGCTTGCCGGCCCGTCGGAACCCAGCCCCACCGTCACGCCGGCGGCGAGCATCTCGGGGATCGGCGGCAGCCCGGAGGCGAGGTACATGTTGCTGCACGGATTGTGGGATACGCGGGTGTCGTGATGGCGCAACAGCCCGATGTCCCGCGTCGCGCATTGCACGCAATGGACGGCCAGCACGTCCGGCCCGAGGAACCCGATCTCGCTGAGAAATTCCGTGTCCGTGCAGTGAAACCGTGACTGGGACTGCTCGATCTCGAAGTTGGTTTCCGCCACGTGGATGGTGATGAAGGCGTGTTCCTCATCGGCGAGCGCCCGGGTGCGCCGCAGCGTCGCCTCGTCGAGCGCCCAGATCATGCTCGGGGCGAGCCCCACCTGCACCCGTCCACCCAGCCGGTTATGGCTGCGCATCAGCGCCTGAGCATCGGCGAGCGCCGCGTCCGGCGCTTCGATGAGGGCCACCGGGATGTCGAACTCCGCGCCCGCGGTGATGAAGCCGCGGCAGACGCGCCCGCGGATGCCCGTGGCCTCGAAGGCGTCGATGACCGGTTGCGTCAGGCCCGGCCGGGGATGCGCATACATGAAATCGACCAGCGAGGTGACGCCGGAACGGATGCTCTCGACGCAGCCATGCAGCGCGGCGGCGGCCACGTCCTCCTGCGTGAGTTCGACGGCGGAGGGGCCGGTCATGCAGGTGAACCAGTCGCGCAGCACACGGTCGTCGCCCAAACCCTTGAGCAGCGTCTGGAACAAATGCGTATGCGTGTTCACCATGCCGGGGATGATGATCTGTCCCCGGCAGTCGATGACCTCGGCCATAGGGTTGGCCGTGCAAAGCTGGGCGCGGCTGCCGATGGCCGCGATGCGGTCGCCCTCGATCAGGATGCTGGCCTCATCCAGCACATCCCGTCGCGGGTTCATCGTGACGACCCAGCCGTCCGCCAAAATGATGCTCATCGCGGCAGATCGCCTCAGAACTTCGGCATGTTGGCTTGTTCAAGGATGGAGGTGGTGAGGATCGGCGCGGTGGGGATGACGGTGGAGGTGACGCCAGCCGCTTTCAGGTTCGCCGCCGTCTCGTCCCAGATGGAAGGATCAAGCCAGAGGATGCCCTTCTCGGCCGTCAGCGGGCTTTTCATGTAGTTCACCTGCTGCTGCGCCTGGAAAATCTGCTGCGTACGGTCGAGCCCATCGACGAAGTGGCCGTCTATGATGAAGTTCGCAGCTGCCTTCGGGTCCTTATAGAAGCTGACCCAGCCCTGCGCTGTCGCGTGGAGGAACTTCACGAGCGTCGCCTGATTGGCGGGCTTGTCGAAGTAGCTCTCCTTCACGAAGAAGGAATCCGCCTGGGCATTGAGACCGTATTTGCCGAGCGGCAGCACCGTGGTCGGGATGCCCGCCTGCTGCACGAGCAGCGGTTCGTTGAAGGCGAAGGTCGTGATCTCGCAAGCGATGCGGCCGGCGATGAGCAGCGACACATCATTGGGCCCGATCGTCGTCGTCTTTACATCATCGGCGGGCACGTTGTTCTTGGCGAGGAAGAGCTTGTAGTAGGGCTGGGCGTTGACCTTCACGCCGACCGTCTTGCCTTTAAGATCGGCGGGGACGGTGACGCCGCTATCCTTGCGGCAGGTCATGGCAATGGGCTGCGTCTGGAACTGTCCTGCGAAAACCTTGAACTTCTCGCCCTGGCCAACGCCCGCGAGGATCGCCTCCGGATTGTCGATACCGATGGTGGCGATCCCGGCGGCCACCATCTGCACCTGATCGACGCCCTGGCCCGCTGGGGTGAGCGTCACGTTGAGCCCGGCTGCCTTGTAGTAGCCGGCATGCAACGCATACTCCGGTCCATACATCTCGACATCCGGGATGTAGCCGAGCACCACGGACAGCTTGGTCATACCGGCGGCGTCGGCCTTCCCCGCCAGGCCGAGCATGGCGGCACCGGCCAGCAGCGAAGTCATCCATCGACTACGAGAGAGCATCCAAGTTTCCTTATGAAAAAGCTGAAGCTATTCCGCCATGCTGTGGCCGAGCGCGTGTCGCACCTCGGCTTCCAGCCGGCCAAAGCGTGGATCGTCCCGCATCTCGGGCGTACGGTGATGGCCAAACCCGACATCGATGCGCTGGGTTATCCGCCCCGGACGCGGTGACATGACAACCACAGTGTCGGAGAGGATGATAGCCTCGCTGATGGAGTGCGTGACGAGCAGCAGCGTCGCCTTCGTCTCCTCCAGGATGCGCAGCAGCTCAAAATTGAGCCGGTCGCGGGTGAGTTCGTCGAGCGCGCCGAAAGGCTCGTCCATGAAGAGGTAGGCGGGCTTGAGCGTCAACGCCCGCGCGATCGCCGCCCGCTGCCGCATGCCGCCGGAAAGCTCGGACGGATAGGCGCGCTCGAAGCCGCGGAGACCGACCATCTCGATGGCCTCCTCGGCGCGGCGGCGGCGCTCGGCACGATCCACGCGCGCGACCTCAAGCCCCAGCTCGACGTTGCCGAGCAGGCGGCGCCAGGGGAGCATCACCGCGCTCTGTGAGACGAGGGCGAAGCGCCGGCCAGCGCGCGCCTGTGCCGGCGTCATGCCGCCGAGGAGTGCCGAGCCGCCGGTGGGCTTCACGATGTCCGACAGGATGCGCAGCAGCGTCGACTTGCCGCAGCCCGAGGCGCCGATGAGCGACACCCAGGAGCCGCCGGGGATGTCGAGGTCGCAGCCGGAGAGTGCTGTGACGGTCTGGTTGCCGCGGCGATAGACCATCTCGACGTTCCGAATCGAGAGACCTTGTGCATGTCCGGGAGGCGCGGCGCGGGCGAGTGAGCCCGCCGACGCTGAATCAGCGATGGGCATAGACAGGCTCATGCAGTCGGACGAAGCATGAAGGTGAGGCCAAAGCTGGCGGCAAGATCGCAGGTATGGTGGTCGGCGTCGTTGGTATCCTCGAGCTCGAGGTTGAAGAAGTTCATCGTCGCCGTCTCGAAATACGGGCCGGCGTGCCAGGTGCCGCGACTGAGCAGCACGCCGACGCCGCCGGGGACCGTGAAGGCGCGGATGGCCTGGGGGTCCGGCGCAGTTGCGGCCGCATCGGGCGGCGCGACGGCCAGCAGCCAGCTTTCGCCTCCGGCAGAGGCCAGCACCTGCGTCGCCGCGCTGTGGCGGGTGATGCGGGAGACCTCGAGGCCGCGATTTGCGAGCGCCATGATGTAGAAGCGCGGTCGGCCACCGCTGAGATCGAGCGCACCATCGACCGAGGGAGTGGGCGCACCATCCGGCGTCGGCTCTACCACGAACCCAAAAGCCGCAAAACTTGCCGAAGTTATAGGCAAGGCGGGCAAGGCTTGTGCAATAGGCGATACTGTATCAGCCATGGCGTCCTCTGAGAAAGCCACAAACGCGGCAACGGCCGGCATCGTCGGCCAGGATGGCCAAAATTGGAACAATCTTTTTTGGCGCGATGCTCTGTTTGAAAGGCAGCGGCCAGAAGACAGAAAGGATCGTATGGAGGTGCGGTCAACTGAGGGGGCCGAGCGCCATGGACCAGACTACCCGGAGCGGACCATCGTCACACTGGTGGTGGGACCTCACCACCCGGGAGTTCGCGCAACTCGACATGCGGGAAATCGTCGCCATCCTGCCCGTGGGCGCGGTGGAGCAGCATGGACCGCATCTGCCGGTTCGGGTGGATGCCGCGATCAACGCCGGCATCCTGGAGCGTGCGGTCGCGCTGATGCCGCCCGGCCTCCCCGCGCTGGTGATGCCGGCGCTGCCCATTGGTAAATCAAACGAACACCTCGCTTTTCCCGGCACGCTCAGCCTGCCCTATGAGCTGCTGGCGCGGCTGTGGTTCGAGGTCGCGAAGAGCGCCTGGCGAGCGGGCGTGAGGAAGATCATCCTGTTCAACTCGCATGGCGGGCAGCCCCAGGTGATGGAGATCGTCTGCCGCGAGTTGCGCGTGGAGCTCGGTATGTTTGCGGTGGGGGCGAGTTGGTTCCGCACCATCGACAGCAGCGACCTCTACAGCCCGGGCGAGCTCAGGCACGGCATCCATGGCGGTGAAGCGGAAACTTCGGTGATGCTGCACCTCCACCCTGATCTTGTGGCGATGGAGCACGCGGCGGATTTTGTGCCGCGTTCGGTGGAGATGGAGCGGGACTACGCATTATTGACGCCGGAGGGTGGGATCGGCTTCGGCTGGCAGGCGCAGGACCTGCACCCCGCGGGCGCCTGCGGAAACGCGGCAGCGGCGGATGCCGCACGTGGAGCGGAGCAGGTCGAGCGGGCGGCGCGGGCTCTGCTTGGACTGATCGATGAGGTGCGATCATATCCGATGGAAGCCGTGACGGCGAGGACAGTGTTCGACGCGGGGGCGTGACGGGGGGCGTGGAGTCCCGGTGGTGCAATGTCATCCAAACACCACGCATATTTCCGGGTGCCATTCCGCTAGAATCCGTCGATGACGCTGACTGCAGGACCGGCTAAACCGTGGAGGGCATTTACACGCACGGCTTCAAGTTGGACAGTGACGCGCCCGGATCATCCGATCTACCGGAAAACGATCCGAGGCGGCGTAATGGCATGAGCCAGGAGGATGTGCTCAGGCTGGGGAGAGCGTCCGCGCCTCGCTGACGACGTGATAGAACCGCCCCTCGAAAAGCTGCATCACCTTGAGGGTGGCATCGTGCGATTCTGGACGGATGGGCGAGGCGAGGCAGTCGTCTATCGCGGCTTGGTCTGGAAAGTCCATCTCGAGGATCATGGCGACCGGCTGCGCGTCTTTGTCCGAGGAACGGATGCGCTGCACACGCACTGCAGTGACATGCGGGAAGCGACGCCAAAGCGGCTCGAGTTCCTCCTGCACGCGGCGAAAGAATTCGTCCTCTTGGCCAGGTCTGACATTACCCTCGTAGATCGCGGTGCGGGTCAGCATGATGCGGCTCCTCGAGATAAGTGTCTACTGTACAAAGAGGAGTCCGAGCCCGAACATGCCAATGAAGATGGCGTGACCAGGGCGCCGCCATCGTGCTCCGCCGATCGTCGCCACGGTCGCCGGCTTGATCTAATCAATGCTGTTCCCGGAGGGTCGTTTCATATCTTATGCTTCGGTTCAAGCCGTCTATGTCCGGGAACAACGCGCATGTTGACCACGAAGCAGAAGACCCTGCGGCATTTCTGGTATCCGACGCTGCGCGTGGAGGAGGTGACGGCTGGCCCCAAGCCGTTTCGACTGATGGGCGAGGATATCGTGCTGTTCCTGGCCGAGGATGGAACGCCTGCCGCGCTCGAGGATCGCTGTTGTCACCGCACGGCGAAGCTCTCCAAGGGCTGGTGCGACGAGGGCCGCATCGTCTGCGGTTATCACGGCTGGACCTACCGGGCCGACGGCCTCCTGGTGCGCATTCCGCAGTTTGATCCGGAGCAGCCCTTCCCGCAGCATCGAGTGAAGTCGTACCATGCGGCGGCACGTTACGGCTACGTCTGGGTAGCGCTTGAGGAGCCATTGGCGCCGGTCTTCGACATCCCCGAGGATACCGACCCAGGCTTCCGTCGCATCTTTCAGTTCTACGAAAGTTGGAACACGGCGCCGCTGCGGCTGATGGAGAATTCCTTCGACAATGCGCATTTCGCCTTCGTCCATCAGGCGACCTTCGGAGATGTAAAGCAACCGAAGCCGAAAAGCTACGCGATCGAGGAGACCGATTACGGTTTCAAGGCGACTACGGTTGTGGACATCCTCAACCCGCCTGCGGCTCATGCGGTGACGGGGACGACCGAGCCGACGACGACGCGGAGCATGGTCAACCATTGGTATCTGCCCTTCGCCCGACGGATGGACATGACCTATCCGAGCGGCATCCGCCATATCATCATCAACGTCGCGACGCCGGTGGAGGATGGCGAGATCAAGCTGGTGCAGCTTCTGTATCGCAACGACGCCGAGGCTGATTGCTCCACCGAGAAGCTCATCGCCTGGGACGCGACGATCGTGCGCGAGGATAAAGACGTATTGGAATCGACCAGCCCAGATGCAATCCTCGACGTGCAACGGCGGATCGAGGCGCATATGCCGTCCGACCGGCCAGGGCTCATCATGCGTAAGCGGCTGCTGGAGCTGCTGCACGCGCATGGCGAGCAGGAAGTCACCTACGCGTATTGATGGGGCATCGCACATGGCCATTCTGACAGTCCCGGCCGCCGGCAACGTCTGGCTGCGGCGGGCCGCAATCCCCGCGGGCACGCTCGATGATACATCATCCGCCCATCTTGGTGTCCCGCGAGAGGGTTACCTGCACGATGCCGATCTTCTCATCGAAAACGGGGTAGTCGCCGCCGTCGAGCCCGCCGGCACCATTTCGGACGGGGTCGATCTCGCGGGCGGCATCGTCTGGCCTTGCTTCGTCGACATGCACACGCATCTCGACAAGGGGCATGTCGTTCGCCGCACGCCCAACCCCGACGGCACCTTCTTCGGCGCGCTGACGGCGACGGGCGCCGACCGCGCATCGTTCTGGACCGCCGACGACATCACCGCGCGGATGGATTTCGGACTTCGCTGCGCCTACGCGCATGGCGTCAGCGCGATCCGGACCCATCTCGACAGTTTCGGCGAGCAGGCCGAGATTTCCTGGGGCGTCTTTCGCGCCATGCGGGATTGCTGGGAGGGACGCATTGCGTTGCAAGCCGTCGCCCTCGTTACCATCGACCAGTATGAGGGCGCCTTCGGGATTACACTGGCCGACATCGTCGAGCGCTCATCGGGAATACTCGGCGCCGTCACGCGATTGTCCGGCGTCGATCATGGTTCGATCGAGGAGATCGACGGGTTGCTCGACCGGCTTTTCCTGCAGGCGCGGACGCGTCGGCTCGATGTGGACCTGCATGTCGACGAGACGGATGATCTGGCAGCCTTCACGCTGCCGCGGATCGCAGCGGCAGTGGAGCGGAACGACTTCCAGGGCCGCGTGACCTGCGGCCATTGCTGCAACCTCGCGCTGCAGACGGATGATGTTGCCACTGCCGCGATAGAGGCCTGTGCGCGCCTCGGCATCACCATCGTGACGCTACCCTCCGCGAACATGTACCTGCAAGATCGCTCGGGTGGCCGCACCCCGCGCTGGCGCGGCGTTACGCTCGCGCATGAACTCAGGCAGGCCGGCGTCGCCGTTGCGGTCGCTACCGACAACTGCCGGGACCCCTTCGTGCCGTACGGCGATCACGACACGCTGGACAGCTTCCGTTTCGCGCTGCGGGTTTCGCATCTTGATCATCCCTACGGCGATTGGGGCGGCAGCATCTGTCGTGTCCCGGCGACCACCATGGGTCTGCCGGGACTGGGGGCAATCGGCGCTGGGAGATCGGCCGATCTCGTGCTGACGCGGGCGCGGAGCTTTGATGAGCTTGTATCCCGCCCGCAATCGGATCGCATAGTGCTGCGCGCGGGACGGCCGGTCGACACCACGCTGCCCGATTACGCGGAGCTGGACTATCTGGCGAAAGCGGCGCCGCGCGCGACCAATGGACCCAGCGCAGCGTAGCGGGATCAGTAGTCTCGGGCTGCCGCAAAGCTCGTCAGATAGCCTGCGGGGTCGGTCGACAGCAGGCCGGAGAGGTGGCGTCCGATTGCCTCCACGATCGTGTCCTTGCCCATGTCCTCACCGAAGATGGCGGTGATGCCGAGCGCGGCCCGCGCCAACTCCCGTGTGTCGCCGGTCGCTTCGGCCATGGAGATGACGGCACTCGCCCTAGGATCGCTCGGTTGCCACCTCCTCCCGAAGCGTGACGCGCCGGCCACCGCATAGGCAATCCAGCTTGCCGCCGCCAACACCAGGTGGTCGGCCGCCAAGCCCGCCCGAAGGCGCTCGCGTAATGGGTCGAGGATGCGTTGCACGATCTTCTGAGACCCATCGGTGCCGATCTGGTGGCAGCGGTGCCGAACTGCAGTGTTGCCGATACGCGTGAACGTCGTTTCAATATAAGGCTGGATCTCCATCCCGATAACGCTCGGCAGCGTCCACGCAGTTTCCTGTTCAAGCATGGCGCGGGTGAGGCGCGCCAGGAGCTGGTCCGCCGCCGCCTCGAAGCTGTAGTCGTGACCCAGCAACGCTCCTAGATGCGACAGCGTCGACTGCGCAGCGTTCAGCACGCGCATCTTGATCAACTCGTAGGGTCTTACTTCGGAAACGAAAGTGGCGCGAGCCGTATCCCAAGGCGGCCGCCGCGCTGCAAACGAGTCCTCGATCACCCACTGCCGGAACGGCTCGCCCACCACGGCGCCGAGGTCCGTGACGCCTGTCAAAGCGCCGACGTATTCGATGTCCTCGGCCGTAGTCGCAGGCACGATGCGGTCAACCATGGTCGACGGGAAGGCGACCCGCTCCCCGATCCAATCGGCCAGCTTGGGCGAGCGCCGTCGAGCGAACTCTGTAAGCACCGATCGTAGAATGCCACCGTTGCCGGGAATGTTGTCGCAACTGACGAGCGTCAGGCCGGCGCCGTGCTGTTCGCGTCGACGGTCGAGCGCCAGCGCCAGCAGTCCAAGGGCCGTTTTCGGCATCGCGCCACCCGCGGCATCTGCCAGCATGTCGGCATTCGCGGCGTCGAGGCCGCCTGTGGAGGGGATGTGGCAATAGCCTTTCTCGGTCAGGGTCATTGTGACTACATCGATGTCCGGGTCGGCCAACGTGGCCAAAGCGGCGTCGAGCCCGCTTGCGGTCTCCCCATCGATGACGTGACGGAGACTGCCGATCACGCGCGTCTCCGCTGTCGCACCTTGCCGGAGGGTCGCGGTATAGAGCCCGTCCTGGATGCCAAGGCTGTCGGCGAGCCGGGGTGGCCGGATATTGATCCCAATCACCCCCCAGCGCCCCATGCGCGTTTCAAGCATGTCATCGGTGAATACCGCCTGATGACAGCGGTGGAAGGCGCCGACGCCTAAATGCGCCATGCCGATCTGCAGGTTCTCGCGCCGGTAGGCTGGCCGCCGTATCTCGGGTCCGACTTTGGTGAGCGTCGCCGGGGACAGCCGGGGCCGATGGTCCTCTTCACCGTCTGACACGACGAGATCCTTGAATGCGCAAGCTTGAAACCTCTACCCCCGGAAGACGCACGTTCCAATACTTGGTGGCCGGGAGGCGACAACGCGCGCCTGATAGTTGACAGAGCTAGGCGTCCCAGTTCTTACTTATCTCAAGAAGTCTCCGGCGCACGGCGCCATCGGGAGGAGAGTTGCTATGCGGACCCTGAAGGGGCCGGGCCTGTTTCTGGCGCAATTTGTACAAGATACGCCACCACATAATTCGCTGCAGGGTATCGCTGCGTGGGCGAAGAACTTCGGGTATCGCGGCATCCAGATCCCGACCTGGGACCGTCGCCTCTTCGACCTCGATCGCGCTTTCGAAAGCACAACCTATTGCGATGATGTGGCGGGACAACTGACCGATGTCGGCATCGCGATCTCGGAGTTGTCGACGCATTTCCAGGGGCAGATGGTCTCGGTCCATCCGGCCTATGACGGGCTGTTCGATGGCCAGTGTCCCCCCGAACTACGTGGAGCGCCGGAAAAGCGGCGCCTGTGGGCTGCCGACCAAGTGCGCAAAGCGGCCGTCGTGTCACGCCGTCTCGGCCTGACCGAGCACGTGTCGTTCACCGGCTCGCTCGCCTGGCCCTTCTTCTATCCTTATCCGCAGCGTCCGGCCGGCCTTATCGAGGAATGCTTCGAGGAACAGGGCCGGCGCTGGCGTCCGATCCTCGACCTCTTCGACGAGTGCGGCGTTGATCTTTGCTTTGAGATCCATCCTACGGAAGATGTCTTCGATGGCGACACCTTCGAGATGTTCCTGGCTGCCGTCGGAAATCACCCCCGGTGCCACATCAACTATGATGCCAGTCACTTCATCAAGCAGGGGATGGACTATCTTGGCTTCATCGACGTGTATCATGAGCGCATCAAGATGTTCCATGTGAAGGACGCGGAGTTCAACCCGACCGCGAAGCAGGGGTTTCTTGGCGGCTACAAGGGCTGGCTGGATCGTGCCGCGCGCGACCGGTCGCTCGGTCATGGTCAGGTTGACTTCAAGGCGATCTTTTCGAAGCTCGCAGCTTACGATTTCACCGGTTGGGCCGTCTATGAGTGGGAGTGCTGTCTCGAGCATCCCGAGGTTGCTGCCCGCGAGGGCGCCCGTTTCATCCGCGACCACATCATCGAAGTCACTGACCGGATATTTGACGACTTTGCGGCAACGCACTCAGATCGCGCGGCGGTGCGGCACCTCCTTGGATTGTAGTGTTGACCGTCATCCCGGGCTTGACCCGGAGAATAGATACTTCCGCTCGCTCTTGAAGTCGAAGTCCGGATCATCCCAGGCGATCATCTTGCCGGGGTTGAGCAGCCCCTTCGGATCGTTCTCGCGCTTGAAGGCGAGCTGCCCGAGGTCGGAGCGTTTCATCCCGCCCTCCTCCAGCGTGTAGCGGTGCGGGTTGAAGACAAGGCAACCGTTTGCCTCGAACAGCCGCACGATCTCGTCGAGCCGTTCTTCCGTGGTGAAGCGTATCAGGGGCAGGCCGGAACAGACGATGCGGCCGTCGAAGCGAATGAACTCGAGGTGGTCCATCATCTCTGAGCCGATTAGTGTGCCCATGCGGGCGACCGCTTCCAAGTGCTGCGGATAGGGATAAAGCGTCTGCAGATAGGTGATGGCAGGGTCGACGCGACGAGCCACCAGCGTCGTGTGATTCCATGTCAACTCAAAGAGCGGCGGCAGGGCGCGCCGGTCGTCTTCGGAAAGCCGGTCGGTTCGGAACAGCATCTCTCCGCTATGACGCTGCGTAAAAGCCTGCAACGCGGAGACGGAATGCGGCGCCACCATGATGAGCACCGCTGCCTGATCGCGTCGGACGAACTTCCCGTGGCCTGGAAAATAGTCATGTGCGACACCGGGCGCCATGACCGACAGTTCCTTCAGCAGAATGCCGTCCTCGTTGCCGAGGCGATCGGCGAAGGTCGTGGCGCGCTCCATGTTCTCGAAGCCAACGATCACGTCGATCCAGTCATAGGAGGGACCGAGTGGCATTTCGCATTCGGTGATGATGCCGTTGGTCCCGTAGGCGTGAGCGATTTTGCCGATGTCGTCGCCTGTGAGGTCCAGGACGCGCGGGTTGGCCTCCATCGTCACGACGCGAAGCCGGATGACGTTGCCGATGTTGCGCAGACCACCCCAGCGGATGGAGCCGACGCCGCCCGAACCGCCTGCGATGAACCCGCCGATGGAGGCCGTGCGGTGCGTCGACGGGAACATACGCAATTCCTGGCCAGAATGCGCGCGTGTCGCTGCATCGATCTTGCCCAGCAGGGCGCCGGCCCCCGAGACGACCGTGCCCGGGCCGATATGCGTGATGTCGTTCAACCCGCTCAAGCTCAGCACCATGCCGCCCGCGAGGGGCATGGCCTGACCGTAATTGCCTGTGCCGCTGCCCCGTGGCGTAGCCGGGACGTCGGCCTCAAATGCGGCCGCGATTGCCTGCACGACCTCGGCCTCGGTCGTCGGGCTGACAACGATGTCGCCCGTCACGTGGTCGAGCTCGCGTTTAAGGACGGGCGAATACCAGTAGAAGTCGCGGCTCTTTTTGCGGACGATTGCGGGGTCGTCCTCCACCAACAGGCCGCCAAGCTTGGTCTTGAGCTTCTCTATGTCCATCCGAGTAGTTTGGTTCTTTCTCTTGAAAAAGAACAACCATCCTCCACTAATTTTCGCGCCGCACGGCGCTTTCGTGCCAGTGCCGCAGCATCAGGTATTCGAAGGTGCTCAGCACGCCGAAGATCGCAATGCCCAGTACGGAGAGAAGTGCGAGGGCCGCAAACATACGTGGGATGTCCAGTCTGTTTCCCGCCTCGATGATACGCCACGCAAGCCCGGTGGAGGTTCCGCTGCCGGCTACGAACTCAGCCACGACAGCGCCGATAAGTGAGAGGCCGCCCGATATTTTCATCCCCGCGAGCAGGTAGGGCATCGCGCTCGGAAATTGGATCTCCGTCAGCACCCGCCAGCGGGAGGCGCCATAAAGTTGCATGAGGTTGCGCAGGTTGTGGTCCGTCGAGCGCAGGCCGAGCGTTGTGTTGGAGAGCACCGGAAAGAAGGCGACGATCCAGGCGAGGATGAGCAACGCCGTCCGCACGTTGTCGTAGCCCACCCAGATGATGATGAGCGGCGCGATTGAGACGACCGGCGTCACCTGTAGAATGACGGCGTACGGGAAGAAGGCCGTCGCCACCAACTCTGACTGCGCGAAGATGACCGCCAGCGCCACGCCGCCTATGACGGCGAGGATGAAGGCCTCGACTGTCACTGTGAGGGTGAACCAGAGCGACCCCATCAGGATGCCAAAGTCGCGAACAAAGGCCGCCGCGATGAGGGTCGGCGCGGGCAGAACGAACTTCGGGACCTGCAGCCAGGTGACAAGGAACTGCCAGATGCCGAGGAAGGCGACGCCGACGAAGATTGGCAGCGCAACCCGCAGCGCCTTGACGCGGAGAGTGGCTCTCATTCGGGCGCCTCGTCCATGCTGGAATGGAGTTCGGCCGAGACGATCCGGCAGTAGTCGTTATAGGCGGCCGTCATGCGGAAGGCTTCGGAGCGCGGATAAGGCTCGTCGATTGTGAGGTCAGCTGTCACCCGCCCCGGCCGCGCCGCCATCACCACGATGCGGTTGGAGAGATATACGGACTCGTAGACGCTGTGGGTGACAAAGATCACGGTCCAATCATGACCGGCCCAAAGCCGGAGGAGGTCGTCGTTGAGACGGAAGCGGGTGATCTCATCGAGCGCGGCGAAGGGCTCGTCCATCAGCAGGACCGAGGGCCGGGTGATGAGGGCGCGCGCGATGGAGACGCGCATCTTCATCCCGCCTGAAAGCTCCCGCGGATAGGAACGCTCAAACTTCTCCAGCCCGACCATTGCCAGCGCATCCATGATGCGCGGCCGTGCAGACTTCCGTGACAAGCGAGTGAGCTTCAGCGGGAGGTAGACGTTGTCGAACACGTTCGCCCAGGGCATGAGCGTCGGTTCCTGAAAGACGAAGCCAAGATTGCGTTTGAAATCGTCTCCTGCCTGATTTTCAGCGGGCGACTGTGTCCAGTCGATCCGCCCGCTGCTGAAATCGCCGAGGCCCGCGATCAACCGCAGCAGGGTGCTTTTCCCGCAGCCGCTAGGACCAAGCAGGCTGACGAACTGAGCCCGGCCGATCGCAAGGTTCACGTCGCGGAGCGCGACGGTGCCGTTGCCGTAAACTTTGCCAACGCTGTCGAGCGTGACGATGGGTGTGCCGACGCCGCGCGTGTGAACGGCCTCGACACGGCTGGTCGGTTGATTGGCTGCGGGCAAGCGCGCTTCCGTTCTCAGGGTTTCGCCAGATGAAGACTGAGCGCCTTGTTCACAAATTGCAGGGTGTATCCGGATTTGTAGTCGAGCGTCTTGGGGTAGACACCCTCGTCGGACATCACGTCGAAGAACTCCTTCCATCGTGCGTCGGTCATGCCGCCGATGCCGAGCGTTGAAGCGTCACCACCGTCGACGATGCCGTAGGCCTTCATCGTCTTTATCCCGTAGGCGATCAGCGCATCGGTTTCGTCGGGATCGTCCTTCTTGATCAGTGCATTCGCGGGAGACGGATCACCGTGCAGATAGTCGAACCAGCCTTCAATTGAAGCATTGACGAAGGCCTGCACGACCTCGGGATGAGCGTCGACCATCTTCTGGGAGACCATGACGAGTGTGGCGTAGGATGGATAGCCGTAGTCGGCGAAGAAATACACTTGTGGATTGAAGCCACCCTGTTGCTGCACGATGAAGGGTTCGGATGAGACATAACCTTGCTGGATCGCTTTCGAGTTCACCAGGAAGGGCGCCATATTGAATGTGTAAGGACGGATCTGACTGTCGGTGAAGCCATATTTGGCTTTGAGCCAGAGAAAGAACGTATTCACCGAACCGGAAGAGATGAGGATCGGCTTACCCTTGATATCAGCAAGGCTTTTGATGTCGCTACGCGGATGCGTCATCAGGCACTGCGGATCCTTTTGAAACGCGGCCATGACCGCCACGTCCTTGGCGCCGGCCTGGACAAGGTTCAGAGGTCCAAAGCTGTTGGACCCAATCGCAAAATCGACTGCGCCGGCGGCGAGAAGTTGCATGTTGTCGATAGAGGGACCGCCTTGCCGGATGGTCACGTCAAGGCCGGCCTTCTTGTATAGGCCCAGGGCCAGAGCTTCGTAGAAGCCGCCATGTTCCGCTTCGGCTTTCCAGTCAGTGACAAACGTAATTCTTGTAGCGGCCGCTACCGCCGGTTGCAGCCGCAGAGCCAGGATTCCAGCCATGCCGGCAACCACCGTCAGCTTGAGCAGCCTGCGCGTGAACATTTGCGTCCTCTTCCTTTTGGATCAGCAACCACAGCCTAGTTTTTAGGCAGTTCCGCGCCGGGTGACCACCTGGGCAAGACAGCATGAAATTCCGGCACCGCGAAGCCTGAAAATTGTGCCAACCGCTGCTACGGGTGTCTCTCGCCTGTCGCGTCTGCACCCCTGGAACGTCGCCCCTCGACAAGGCCTCACAGATTTGTCATGACTATGGTCTAGGGGCAGATATGCCTTAAACTCATACCTCACTGTGTCAGCCAGGGCACTCTTCTTGTGAGGACGGATGAGAGACACGTCATCTTGGGAGGTCAGCATGTGGAAGCCTAATCGCGGGATCGGCCGGCCGGAAGCCGGCCTGGATCGACGCCAGTTCCTGGCTGCGGCCGGGATTGCAGGGGCCGCCGCCGGGTTGTCCACGCTTCCGTTGATCGGCCACGCGCAGGCAGCCACCATGCCGACACAGGGCGGGCATCTACGCCTCGGCATGTCCGGTGGCAGCACAACGGACAGCCTCAATCCAACGACCTACCTTCAATGGGTGCCGGTCAACCTTGGCTACCAAATCATGAATGGCATGGTCGAGATCGACGACAACAACAAGGCGACGCCGGAATTGCTGATGAACTGGGAATCGAAGCCCGGTGCAACCGACTGGGTCTTCGACGTGAGGCGCGACATCACCTTCTCCAACGGCAAGACGCTCGATGCCGACGACATCATTTACTCCATAAATCTCCATCGCGGGAAGTCGGCTTCTCCGGCGGCGTCGCAACTAGCGCCCATCAACGCCATCACGAAGCTTTCGGCAAACCAGATCCGGATCCAGTTGAGCAGCGGCAACGCTGATCTGCCCTTCATCCTCTCAGATTACCACCTCCTCGCAGTGCCGAACGGCTTCACCGACTGGAACAACCCGATCGGAACTGGCGCCTTTGTGCTGGAACACTACGAGGCAGGAGTTCGTTGCATCGTCAAGAAGATGCGCCCGTACTGGAAAGCCGGTCGCGGCAATGTCGATAGCGTCGAGACGCTGACCATCAACGATGTCTCGGCCCGCACGGCCGCGCTGCTCTCCGGCCAGGTCGATGTCATCAACCGTCTCGATGCGCGCACTGTCAACCTGCTGAAGCGCCGAGCGAAATTTCATGTCATCCAGAGTGCTGCCGGCCAGCATGGCGTCTTCGTCATGAACTGCACGGATTCGCCCTACAGCGACAACAACGTTCGGATGGCGCTGAAGTATGGCATCGACCGCAAGCAGATAGTCGACACCGTGCTGAAGGGCTACGGCCATATTGGTAACGACCAGCCAATTCCCGTTACCAACGAGTTCTACGACGCCAGCCTGCCGCAGCACAGTTACGACCCTGACAAGGCAAAGTTCTATCTCAACAAGGCTGGTCAGACGAACCTCAAGGTCGAACTGGCGGTTTCCGATGTCGCCTTCACCGGCGCCACAGACTCTGCCGTGCTGTTCCAGCAGGCTGCGTCCGCCGCGGGCATCTCCCTCTCCATCAAGCAGCAGCCGGCCGACGGCTACTGGGACAACGTCTGGATGAAGGCGCCGTTCTGCGCGTCCTACTGGGGCGGGCGTCCGACCGCAGACCAGATGCTGACGCTCGCCTACAAGTCCAACGCGCCGTGGAACGACACCTTCTGGAAAGTTCCCGAGTTCGACAAGCTGCTGCTGGCTGCCCGCGTCGAGCTTGACCAGTCCAAGCGGAAGGAGATGTACGGCCAGATGCAGAGCATGATCTCCTCGACGGGTGGCGCGCTCATCCCGATGTTCATCGACTATCTGGAAGCCG
This sequence comes from Acidisoma sp., assembly GCF_965199065.1. Lineage (NCBI taxonomy): Bacteria > Pseudomonadati > Pseudomonadota > Alphaproteobacteria > Acetobacterales > Acidocellaceae > Acidisoma > Acidisoma sp. The sequence goes on from NZ_CBDAQN010000001.1 coordinate 640,577, forward strand.
GATCGAACAAGGTGCAGGGTATGAAGCCCAATCCCTACTTCGACTTCATGGGCCAGCGCATTAGCGAAAGGGTCTGGCTGAGCTGAGACGCCGTGGACATCCTCCGTTTCATTGCCACCCGCGCGGCGCTTGGGGTGCTCACCCTGATCGCCGTGTCGCTGCTGCTCTATCTCGGCACACAGCTCCTGCCGGGTGACGTGGCGAGCGCGTTGCTCGGACAATCGGCGACGCCCGAGGCGCTAGCCGTGCTGCGCGCGAGACTGGGACTCGATGTGCCAGCCTGGCTGCGCTACCTGCATTGGCTCTGGGGGGTGCTGCACGGCAACCTCGGCACCTCGCTCACAACAGGCTCCCCGATCGCAAGCGTGTTGATGCCGCGGTTGGCGAACACGCTGTTCCTCGCGGGCTATGCAGCGATCATTGCCGTCCCGCTGGCGGTGGGTCTCGGCATCCTGGCAGCGATCCGAGAGGGCGGTATCCTTGACCGTGTCTCCACAACACTCAGCCTTGCCACGATCTCCTTCCCGGAGTTCTTCGTGAGCTACATCCTGATCGTGATCTTCGCCTCGCAGCTCGGCTGGCTGCCGAGTCTGGCCACCGTCTATGACGGCATGGGCTTCTGGGGCCGCGTTGACGCCACGACGTTGCCGGCCCTCGCGCTGGTCTTGGTTGTCGTTGCTCACATGCTGCGAATGACCCGCACCTCGACGCTTGCGGTGATGTCGGCGCCGTACGTCGAGACGGCATTTCTCAAGGGCCTCTCGCGCAGGCAGGTGGTGCTCAATCATGCGCTGCCAAATGCGCTCGGGCCGATCATCGCCGTGGTGGCACTCAACCTCGCCTATCTCGTGGTGGGCGTTGTCGTGGTCGAGGTGGTTTTCGTGTATCCTGGCATGGGTCAGCTTATGGTCGATGCCGTCAGCAAGCGCGACCTGCCGACGGTGCAGGCCTGTGGACTGGTCTTCGCCATTGCCTTCATCGGGCTCAACACGCTCGCCGATATTCTGGCGGCACTGGCGAACCCTCGCCTGCGTGGGAGCCGCCGATGAAGGTTGGAGGCCACAGAGTCCCGGTGACCGCCTATATCGGCTCGTTCATTGTCGCGATCACGATCATTGCAATCCTCTTCGCGCCATGGGTCGCGCCCTATCCGCAGACGAAGATCGTCGGCGGCGTCTGGGATCCACCGAACCCGCATGATCTGCTCGGCACCGACAGCATTGGCCGCGACATGCTCTCCCGCCTCATCTATGGCGGCCGCACCTCCGTGACCATCGCGCTCGTAGCGACGACGTTGACCATGATACTCGGCGTCGGCCTCGGCTTCCTTGCGGTGGCCACAAACCGGATCGTCGACAACATCCTGTCGCGCCTCATCGATATCATGCTCGCCATGCCCGTGTTGATCTTCGCGCTGATGGTCTTCGCGGTGCTCGGCACCTCTATCCCGATCATGATCATTACAATCTCCATCCTGGAATCTACTCGCGTTTTCCGCCTCGCCCGCGCCGTCGCCATGAACATCACCGTTCTCGACTACGTGCAGGTGGCGCGCCTGCGCGGCGAGGGTGTCGGCTGGGTCATCTTCCGCGAGATCCTGCCCAACGCTCTTCCACCGCTCATCGCCGAGTTCGGGCTAAGGTTCTGTTTCACCTTTCTGTTCATTGCCTCGTTAAGTTTCCTCGGCCTCGGTATTCAGCCACCGGCAGCCGATTGGGGCAGCATGGTGCATGACAACGCACAGGCCATCAGTTTCGGCGGTTATGCGCCGCTGTTCCCCGCCGGGGCCATTGCCCTGGTAACGATCGGCGTCAACCTTATCGTTGACTGGCTGCTGTCCATCCATGCCCTGCCGAGCGGCACCGGCGCGGAGATATGACCGAGTGACAGAAGACCTTCTCCTCGACATCAAAGGCCTGCGGATCGAGGCAGGCACGTCGGCGGTGCTCGCCGATGGCATCGACCTCGTCCTGCGCCGTAGCGAGGTGCTCGGCCTCATCGGAGAATCGGGTGCAGGCAAGTCAACGCTGGGCCTTGCGGCGCTGGTGTATGCAAGGCCCGGTTGCCGCATCACCGCCGGGCAGATCCTGTTATCCGGCAAGGACATCCGCGTGCTGAACGCTGCCGGCCGGCGCGCGCTGCGGGGGGTGCGAGTGGCCTATGTCGCGCAAAGTGCCGCGTCGGCCTTCAACCCGGCGATGACGCTCATGCAGCAGGTCTGCGAGGGGCCGCTGCGCCACGGCCTCATGAAGCGGCAGGAGGCTGAGGCCAATGCGGTCGCGCTGTTCAAGGCGCTCGACCTGCCGGACCCCGAGAACTTCGGCAGCCGCTACCCGCATGAGGCTTCGGGCGGGCAGTTGCAGCGCGCCATGGTGGCGATGGCGATGTCCTGCCGGCCGGACCTGCTGGTTCTGGATGAGCCGACGACCGCGCTCGACGTGACGACGCAAATCGAGGTGCTCGCCAAGCTGCGTGAGTTGATCCGCGACTACCACACCGCGGCCCTCTACGTGACGCACGATCTTTCCGTGGTGGCGCAGATCGCCGATCGCATTCTGGTGCTGCGCCACGGGAAAATGGTAGAGACAGGAACGACGACGGAGATCCTCACCTCGCCCATGAGCCCTTACACGCGGGCGCTGGTGGCGGAGCGGCAGGCGGCGATGAGTGGTCCCGGTGCTGTCGGTATGCCGCGGGCCGCGACGGTGCTTGCGGTCGAGAGCGTCACGATTAAATACGGCAACCTCACTGCTGTCGACAAAGTCGGTTTCCGCGTGGGGCGGGCGGAAACGGTCGCCGTTGTCGGCGAATCAGGGTCGGGGAAGTCGACGCTGGCCTATGCCGCAGTGGGGCAGATCGTGCCGGCCGACGGTGGGTTCCGCTTCGGCGAGACGCTGCTGCCGCCTAACTACAAGGCGCGTACGGTGGATCAGCGGCGGCGTATCCAGCTCATCTACCAGCTGCCCGATATTGCCTTGAACCCGCGTCAGAGCATCGGCGATATCCTCGGTCGTCCCGTTGCTTTTTTTGAGAAGATGTCGCGGGCAGCGGTGCGCGACCGGGTGGCGGAACTCCTGCGCCTCGTCGGTCTGCCGGAGGACTTCGTCAGTCGGCAGCCCGGCCAGCTTTCAGGCGGACAAAAGCAGCGAGTCTGTATCGCGCGCGCGCTCGCCGCCCGTCCGGAACTGGTGATCTGCGATGAGGTGACCTCGGCGCTTGATCCGCTGGTTGCCGAGGATATCCTCAAATTGCTCAAGCAACTGCAGGACGAGTTGGGCGTCTCCTACCTGTTCATCACGCATGACCTCGGCACAGTGAAGCGCATCGCGCACCGCGTCGTCGTGATGCTCAAGGGGCGCATGGTGGCTGAGGGCGCGACGGCGGAAATCTTTGACACGCCACCCGACGAGTACACGCGCAAGCTGCTGCTCTCGGTGCCGGAGATGCGCACAGACTGGCTGGACGAAGCGCTGCAGCGGCGTGAGATTTGGCGCGCTGGTCCGGCGCCCGCGCTGGCGTGAGACGCGTTCACGAGCCAAGCCGCGACGTCGATGTCGTCCATGACACGGATGTCCTCGTTGTCGGATCAGGACCAGGCGGTCTTGCGGCCGCGCTGGCGGCGGCACGATCCGGCGTCGAGGTCACGCTCGTTGAGCGTTTCGGCTGCTTCGGCGGCAATATCACCACCGTCGGCGTCGAGGGTTTCGCCTGGTATCGGCACGAGCGGACGGTGGAAGCCGGCGGCATCGGCTGGGAGTTTGAAGAGCGCGCGAAGGCGATGGGCGCTGCCGTTCCGGAAAGCCAGTCGCTGAGCTACGAGCTGGACTCTGAAGGTTTCAAAGTCGTCGCCGATCGGCTGGTCGAGGAGGCTGGCATCCGCCCCATGCTGCACCGGCTGTTCGTGGCGCCCATTCTGGACGGTGACGCGGTCACCGGCATCATCACCGAGTCCAAGGCCGGGCGGGAGGCGATCCTCGCCCGCCGGATCATCGATGCGACCGGTGACGCCGACGTCGCTCACCGGGCAGGCGCCGCGACGCACACAACCTTGGTCGAGAAGATGCAGGCGGCCTCAGTGATGTTTCATCTGGCGGGTGTGGACAAGACGGCCTTCATGGCCGCTGTGCGCGTGAACCCACAGACCTACAGGGATTGGTCAAGCGGAGAATGGACGGTCGAGACCTCCGGCAAGGAGGATGACATGTTCTCGCCTTTCCTGAAGAAGCCGTTTCAGAAGGCAATCGAGGCCGGCGTGTTACCCGCCAACCTCAGCACGATCTCCGGCACCTGGGGCGCGATGCACGACACGGGTGAGCTGACATACATGAACCTCATCCACCTGGCAGGTTGCGATGGCCTCGATCCGGACAGCCTCACCCGGTTCGAGATTGAGGGCCGCAGGCAGGTCATGCTGGCCATCGAGGCGATGCGTCGCTTCGCGCCCGGCTGCGCCTCGGCGCGCCTGCGCAACTTCGGCATGACAATCGGCATCCGCGACACGCGCAAGATCGACGCCGTTTACAATATGACCGAAATCGACGTTCGCAACCAAGCCCGGTTCGACGACACGATCGGCATCTATCCCGAGTTCATCGACGGCTACGGCGTGCTCATCCTGCCGACTACAGGACGCTATATGCAAATACCCTATCGGGCGATGCTGCCCAAAAAGGTCAAAAACCTCCTGGTCGCAGGCCGAGCTATCGGCGGCGACAGAATTGCCCATGCGGCGACGCGTAACATGGCCTGCTGCGCTGTGGCCGGCCAAGGCGCCGGAGTTGCAGCGGCAATTTCGGTCAAAAGCGGGCGTCCGCTCGACAGCATCGACATGGCGGCGGCTCAAGCCGAGCTTCGCCGGCAGGGCGTACGAGTCATCTGAGGGTGCCGACTATGGCTGTGACTGTGACCGAGCATCTCTGGGTGCCGCTGAGCGACGGCACGCGGCTTGCTGCCCGGCTCTGGCTGCCGGACGGGCCGCCCGCGCCGGCTATCCTGGAATACATCCCGTACCGCAAGCGGGACGGCACGCGTGGGCGCGATGAACCGATGCACGGCTATTTCGCGGCCCAGGGCTACGCTGTAATCCGTGTCGACATGCGCGGGTCCGGTGAATCGGATGGTCTGCTGGACGACGAATACATCAAGCTGGAACAGGACGATGCGCTGGAGGTCATCGACTGGTTGAGCCGTCAGCCTTGGTGCGACGGCCGCGTCGGCATGATGGGGAAGAGCTGGGGCGGCTTCAATTGCCTGCAGGTCGCGGCGCGGCGACCGCCGGCGCTGCAGGCGATCATCTCGGTCTGCTCAACTGAAGACCGTTTCGGCGGTGACATCCACTACATGGGCGGAAGCCTTCTCAACGACAACCTGTGGTGGGGCAGCATCATGCTCGCCTATCAGGCGCGGCCGGCCGATCCCGCTCTGGTGGGGGAGGGATGGCGTGCTCAATGGATCGAGCGCCTCCGCCACATGCCCTTCTGGCCGGCGCTCTGGCTTGCTCATCAGCGGCGTGATGAGTATTGGGCGCACGGTTCGGTCTGCGAGGATTGGGCCGCCATCCAGTGCCCTGTCTTTGTCGTCGGAGGCTGGGCAGATTCCTACACCAGCGCCGTGCCGCAGTTGCTGGAACATCTCACCGGGCCGCGGCTGGGGATCATCGGCCCGTGGGCGCATATCTACCCGCAGGACGGCGTTCCTGGCCCGGCGATCGGCTTCCTGCAGGAGGCGACCCGCTGGTGGGACCATTGGCTCCGCGGCCGTGACACCGGCATCATGAAAGAGCCAATGCTGCGTGCTTACGTCGAAGATGCGCTGACACCGATCTCAACGACGAAGACAACAGCGCCTGGACGCTGGCGAGCGGAACCTTCGTGGCCGAGCCCCTCGATCGACACCCGATGGTTCCACCCGCAGGGGCGCGCCGCTGAGGCCGAGCCCGGCCCCGCCGGCCTGCGCCAGTCGATACGCTCGCCGCTCTGGACAGGTATCGCCAGCGGCGAGTGGATGGGCACGGGCGTGCCCGGCGACATGCCGGGGGACCAACGCATCGATGATGCGAACTCGCTAACCTTCGACACCGAAGTGCTCACCGACGCGGTAGAGTGCCTCGGGCAACCGTTGGCGGAACTGTTGCTGTCGGCGGATGCGCCGCTGGCGCAGATCGCGGTGCGGGTGTGCGACGTGGCGCCCGATGGAGCGTCTCAGCGCGTCAGCTATGGCGTGGTCAACCTCGCGCACCGCAACGGCTCAGCTCAACCGAAACCGCTGACGCCGGGCGAGCAGGTGCGTGTTGTGGTGCCGCTTAAGGTGTTCGGTCACCGATTTGCACCGGGGCATCGTATTCGGTTTGCGCTATCGACTGCCTACTGGCCGATCCTTTGGCCTGCACCGAATGCGGCGACCATCACTCTGGATCTCGGGGGCAGCCGGTTCGGCCTCCCGGTGCGGCAGGTGCGGAAGACTGAGCCCGGAGTGGTGCTCGAGCCGCCTGCTCACGGAGCTTCGGCGCCAATCACCCAGCTGTCAGAGAGCCGCCTCGCACGGTACATAACGCTCGACAGCCTGACGGGCGAGGCGACCTACGTCACGGTGGGTGAGGGCGGCTTGTTCGGCGAAGGCGTGCAGCGCTTCGATGAGATCGACATGCTGGTCAACCACGGGCTGACGCGGCGGTTGACGGTTTCGGCCGATGATCCACTCTCGGCGCGGTCCGTGATCACGCAATCCTACGAGATGGGCCGTGACGGCTGGCGCATCCGTATCGAGACCGAGGCCGAAATGACTGGAACGGCGGAGACGTTCCGCCTCACTGGCGCGGTGCGCGCCTTCGAGAACGGCATACTGGTAGTCGAGCGCGCCTGGGACGAGGTGTTTGATCGGGATTGCCTGTAGCACTGGCACGGCGCGCGCGGCAGGAACTTGTCTTGAAAAGGATCAGACGTTTTCAGCCATCTGCTGTCGATGTTGCGTGATAGCCGCCGCTAGCTTGTCGCCGAACGCCCTCAACCTCGTGCCCGAAATCCGCAACGGCGGCGCGTTCGTTAACTGTATGGATGGCCTCTTTATTCGTGTAGCAGAGGTGGCGTTGCGGCAGCCCTCTGTTGCTTGCCCGCTAGGAGACGACGGATGAACTGGGACGCTTTTATCACCTGCGCCGTGACCGGCGTCGGCGCGAGCACGGACAAGAACCCGCATGTGCCGGTGACGCCGGCCGAAATTGCAACCTCCGCGCTGGAAGCGGCGCGGGCCGGGGCGGCCATTGCGCACATCCACGTGCGCGATCCCGCAACCGGCCGCGGCTCCCGTGATCTCGCACTCTACGCTGAGGTCGTGCGGCTCATCCGGGCGTCGGACACCGATGTCGTCATCAACCTTACCGCCGGCATGGGCGGCGACGTCGTCTTCGGCGGCGTGGAGAACCCGCTGCCGCTCGATATGCAGGGAACCGATATGGTCGGCGCCGAGGAACGCCTCGCCCATATCACTCAGCTTCTGCCCGAAATTTGCACCCTCGACTGCGGATCAATGAATTTCGCTGAGGGCGACTACGTCATGACCAACACGCCCGGGATGCTGAGGGCAATGGCGCGACGCGTGCAGGCGCTGGCTGTGCGGCCTGAAATCGAGGTCTTCGACACCGGTCAACTCGTGTTGTGCAAGCAACTCATCCGCGAGGGGTTGATCGACGATCCGGTGATGATCCAGCTTTGCATGGGCATCCCGTACGGCGCGCCGGATGACCCGCTGACGCTGATGGCGATGGTGAACCAGTTGCCAGTCGGCGCGATCTTTTCGGCCTTTTCCATCGGGCGGATGCAGCAGCCCTTTGCCGCGATGGCGCTGCTGGCCGGCGGCAATATCCGCGTCGGACTCGAGGACAACATCTGGCTCGCGCGCGGCGTGCCCGCGACCAACGCGCAGCTGGTGGAGCGCGCTGTGCGCACCGCCGAGAGCATGGGCGTTCGCATCCTGGGGCCTGCGGACGTGCGGGCGAAGCTGCGGCTGGAACGCCGGGCATGAGCGCGATCCGGCATTGCGCCATCATCGGCGGCGGGGTCATCGGGGGCGGCTGGGCCGCGCGGTTCCTCGCCAACGGGCTCGACGTTACGGTGTTCGACCCCCACCCGGAGGCCGAGCGCCGTCTCCGCGAGATGGTGGCGCTCGGCACGCGGAGCCTGCGCCGGCTTGTGGCCGCACCTCTGCCGCCCGAGGGGCAACTGCGATTCGCCGGCAGCCTCGCCGAGGCGGTGGCGGAGGCGGATCTTGTTCAGGAAAGCGCTCCCGAGATCGAGCACGTCAAGCAGCGCATCCTGGCCGAGATCGACCACTACGCCAAGCCGACGGCGCTTGTATGCTCCTCGACATCGGGATTGCTGCCGACGCGCATCTCATCGGAGATGGCGCACCCCGAGCGGTTTCTCGTCGCCCACCCGTTCAACCCGGTCTATCTGCTGCCGCTGGTGGAGCTATGCGGCGGCGAGCACACCGACGCCGCTTCCATCGAGCGCGCCCAGGCATTCTTCGCGGGCATCGGGATGCACTCTCTCCACGTCCGGAAGGAGATCGACGGGTTCATCGCCGACCGCCTGCTGGAGGCGCTTTGGCGGGAGGCGCTGTGGCTCGTGCATGATGGCGTCGCAACAGTTGCCGAGGTTGACGACGCGATCCGCTTCGGCGCCGGTCTGCGCTGGGCCTTCATGGGCACCTTCCAGATCTACAGGCTCGCCGGGGGTGAGGCGGGCATGCGGCATTTTATGGCGCAGTTCGGTCCAGCGCTCAAATTACCCTGGACCAAGCTCATGGATGTGCCCGACCTCACCGAGGCTTTTCTCGATGAGCTGGCGGCGCAATCGGATGCGCAGTCAGGTGAATGGGGCTTCCGTGCACTGGAGGCGAAGCGGGACGATTGCCTCATCGGCATCATGCGGTCGTTGCAGAGCCAAGGCTTCGGCGCAGGCAATACTCTGGCCGCCTATGAGAAGAAATTGCGCGAGGGCCAGAAGCCGGTTGAGCCGCTGAGGCTCTACGAAGGCACCGTGGCGCAGGATTGGGTCGACTACAATGGCCATATGAACGAGAGCCGCTACCTCGAGATCTTCGGTTACGCCACCGATGCGCTGCTGGCCCGGATCGGCATGGATGACGCGATGCTCGCGCGTGGGTTCAGCTACTACACCGTGGAGACCCATCTGCGGCACCTCGGCGAAATCACCGGGGACGAGCGTTTTGTCTCGACCACGCAGATCATCGGGCATGACACGAAGCGCATCCACCTGTTCCACCGGCTCCATCACGACGATGGACGCTTGCTCGCAACGGGGGAACAGATGATGCTGCATGTGGATACGGCGAAGCATAAGGCATGCGAAGCGGCGCCGGAGGTCTTGGAGCTGTTGAGCGCGCTGGCGGCGGCCCACCGTGGATTGCCCGTGCCGAGCGAAGCGGGACGCGGGATCGGCATGAAGTAGGGGAGAGACGACCATGTCCATCATCGAGCGGCCCGACATCCAATCCGCCGTGCCGACGCTGCCGGCCTCGGCCTATCGCGATCCCGCGTTGTTCGATCGTGAACGACGCGAGATCTTTGCCCGAGAGTGGCTTCTCTACGGTCGCAGCGATCAGTTGCCGAACCCCGGCGACTTCCTGGCTGCTACCATCATCGGCTACCCTGTTATCGTTGTCAGACAACCCGACGGCAGCCTCCGCGGCTTCCACAATGTCTGCCGCCACCGTGCTGCGATGCTGACGCAAGAGACAACGGGCGGCCTGCCCGGCGGCATGATCCGCTGCCCCTATCACAGCTGGACCTATGAACTCGACGGCTGCCTCAACCGCGCGCCCGGCTTCGGCGCGGCCAGAGGCGAGGTTGAGCCCGCCGCATGGTCGCTGTTTCCCATCGCCGCCGATGAATGGCGAGGTCTCGTCTTCATCCGCATCGCGACCACTGGCCCGAGCCTGCTGGATTGGCTAGGCCCCATCGTGCCGCTCACCGCGCATTACCCGCTCGAGAGTCAGCGCTACTTCACGGAGAAGAACCGCGAGGTCGCCGTCGATTGGAAGGTCTATGGCGAGAACTACCTCGAATGCTACCACTGCCCGAACATGCATCCCGGCCTGTGCGAGGCGCTCGACATAAGCCGCTACACGATCGACCCGCATCCGGAGCATGGGCTGTTCCACCTCTACGGGCCCAAGCGCGATGGCAGCGCAACGGATGGCCTGTATTTCTATCGCTTTCCCTTTCTCATGCTGAACTTCTACCAGTGGGGCAGCTCGATCGCGACCCTGGAGCCGCTGGGCGCGGGTCGCGTCCGACACATCAACTGGTACCTTTTCTCCGACATCAGCCCAGAGCGCGCCGAGGAAAACAGCCGGTCCGCCGAGTGGTCGGCGCAGATCGTCACCGAGGATCTGGATATGACGATGGGTGTGCAACGCAACCTCTCGGCTGGCGTCTACGAGCGCGGGATCCTCTCGCCGCGGCAGGAACGGGCCGTGCACGCGTTCCAGAACATGGTGCGGGCAGCACTGCCAGGGATCGGCTGATGCTCGACCGCGCGGCAGCGACTGCGGCGAAAACCTATGACGCCGTCGTCATCGGCAGCGGCCATAACGGCCTCGTCTGCGCGAACTACCTGGCCAAGCGCGGCCTCAAGGTCGCCGTGCTGGAGCGTCGCCACGTCATCGGTGGCGCCGCGGTGACGGAGGAAATCGCGCCGGGCTTTCGCGCCTCCATTTTCTCCTACCTCATGAGCCTTCTGCATCCACGGATCATCCGCGACTTTGATCTCCCAAAGCATGGGCTGACCGTGTTGCCTTGTTCGGACATGATCTCCTCGGTCTCCTATGACGACTACATCCTATTCTCGGAGGACATGAGGAAGACCCAGGCGAGCTTCGCCAAGTTCTCGCTGCACGACGCGGAGATCTACCCGGCCTTCGACGCCTACCTGCAGGAAGCGACGAAAGTGGTTCGCTCGCTGCTGTGGGAAACGCCGATCGATCCGTCCCGCGCCAACCTCAGGAGTTTCCGCGAGTCCGCCAGTCTGCTCTGGCGCTATCGCAAGATCGGGCGGAAGATGTACCGCCTCGTCGATCTCCTCACCATGAGCGCCTACGACTATTTGCGCGAGTGGTTCGAGGACGACCGGGTGATGGCGTGCCTCGCCTACTACGCCTCGATCGGCACCTTCGCGGGGCCGAAGAGTCCCGGCTCTGCCTACGTCATCATGCACCACATCATGGGCGAGCATGAGGGTGCAGGCGGCTGGGGATTCATCAAGGGCGGTATGGGCGCGATTACTCAGGCGCTCGCCAGCGCCGGGCGCGTTATGGGCGTCGAGGTCTTCACCGAGACCGCTGTGGCCGAAATCCGTGTCACCAGCGGTCGCGCCAGCGAGGTGGTGACGACAACCGGCGACGTGTTCCGCGCGCGCGTCATCGCCTCCGGCGCCAATGCGAAGGCCGTGTATCTCGACATGCTGAACGAGGCGGACGTACCGCCCGAGGTGCTGCGCGAGGTGCGCGGCTACCGGACCTTCTCCACCGCCTTCAAGATGAACATCGCCTGCGAGCGCCCGCCGCAATACCGCATTCTCGACAAGGCGCGCGCCGATGGTTCCCTCGGCGACTTCCCATACCCGACCTACTGCCACATCGCCCCCGATATCGATTATCTCGAGCGTGCCTATGACGACGCCAAGCACGGCTGGTATTCCTCCGAGCCGTTTATGACGCTCTGCACGCCAACCATCGTGGATGACACTTTGGCGCCCCCAGGGAAGCACGTTGTCAACGTCTTCGGAGGCCACGCGCCCTACAAGCTCAAGAACGGGGATTGGAGCATTGAGAAGGAGAAGTTCAAGAGAACCGTGCTGAACGGCATCGACAACTATGCGCCGGGCTTCTCGAGCGACATCATCGAGGCGCAGACCTTGGTGCCACCGGATCTGGAAGCGATCATCGGCGTGCCGCAGGGGCACATCTTCCATGGTGAGTTGTCGGCGGACCAGCTGTTCTTCCAGCGGCCGGTGTCGGGTTACGCGGATTATCGCACGCCGGTAAAGGCGCTATATCTTTGTGGCTCTTCGACGCATCCCGGCGGCGGTGTTTCCGGAATTCCGGGACACAACGCCGCGCGGGAGATACTCCGTGACATCAAGGCGCGCAAAATCTAAAGGAAGTTTTTGCGCGCTTTTTTCAAAAGCGCCGCTTATTTCATCGAGACGGTATCGGTGGCCTTCATTTTGGCCAAAGCCAGGTTTAGTTGTAGCACGTTGACGTTCGGCGTTCCGATGAAGCCTAGTCCCGGATGATAGGCCATCCGATTGACCAGCGCCGTCACGCTATCGGGCGGCAGATGCCGGGCGGCGGCGACAGCGGGCGCCTGGACCAGTGCGTTGCTCAGCGAGATGTCGGGGTCGACGCCGGAACCCGAGGCAGTGGCGGCATCCGCCGGCACCGGGCCCGGCCCGTAGGCCTTGTGCCATGCATCCACGCGCGTCTTCACCGTCGCCAGTAGCGCGGCGCTGGAGGGCGCGAGGTTCGATGCACCCGATTCCGAGTCGTCGTAGGGCGTGCCGATCGAGGCGCCCTTGGCGTCCGTGCCTGACAACGCAGAGGGCCGCGTGTCGAACCAGGTGGGGCCGGTGAAGTTCTGGCCGATGACGGCTGAGCCGACAACTTTCCCATCCTGTTGGATGAGGCTCCCTCCTGCCTGGAAGGGAAAGAGGGCCTGCGCGACCTCGGTGAAGACCGCGGGCAGGAAGAAGCCCATGGCGATGGTGAAGAAAATCACCAGCGACAGGGCAGGGCGGAATTCGCGGATCATGACATGATCTCTCAAGGTTCAGGAGAAGATGTGGAAGGTGTGGAGCACGACATCGATCGCCTTGATGCCGGCGAAGGGTGCGATGATGCCGCCGAGCCCATAGATGAGCAGGTTGCGACGCAGCAGCGCGCCTGCACCGATGGCGCGGAACTTCACCCCGCGCAGCGCCAGCGGCACCAGCACCACGATGATGATCGCGTTGAAGATCACCGCCGAGAGGATGGCGCTCTCGGGCGAGGAGAGCCGCATGATGTTGAGCGCGCGGAGCCCGGGGTAGGCCGCGAGGAAGATCGCAGGCAGGATCGCGAAGTATTTCGAGATGTCGTTGGCGATGCTGAAGGTCGTCAGCGCACCGCGCGTGATGAGCAACTGCTTGCCGATCTCGACGATCTCGATGAGCTTGGTCGGATCGCTGTCGAGGTCGATCATGTTGCCCGCCTCGCGGGCCGCCTGCGTGCCCGATTGCATGGCGACGCCGACATCCGCCTGCGCCAGCGCCGGCGCGTCGTTTGTGCCGTCACCGCACATGGCGACCAGCCGCCCCTCGGCCTGAACCTTGCGGATGTAGGCGAGCTTGTCCTGCGGGGTTGCCTCGGCAATCACGTCATCCACACCGGCCTCGGCGGCGATGGCGTTGGCGGTGACGCGATTGTCGCCGGTCACCATTACGGTGCGGATGCCCATGCGGCGCAGAGCGGCGAAACGCTCCTTGATGTCAGGTTTGACGATGTCCTTCAGCTCCAGCGCGCCCAACAGCCGGTTGCCCGAACTCACGGCAAGCGGAGTGCTGCCTGCGCGCGAGATGCGGCCCACGGCGTCGGTGAAAGCCTGCGGCGGGTTGGTGACGCCGATGGCTCCCAGCACGCTATCGACCGCGCCCTTCCGCACGCTCTGTCCCGGGCTGTCGAGGCCCGAGAGGCGCGTGTTTGCCGAAAAGGGCACAACTGTCGAGCCTTCCGGCGCGGTGACGGTCAGGCCGTGGCGGTCGCGCACGAAGCTTACGATAGAGCGACCCTCGGGTGTGTCATCACCGAGCGATGCCATCGCGGCCACCTGTGCGAGTTCGCGGTCGGTGACGCCCGGCACCGGGTAGAGGCCGGCGGCCATGCGGTTGCCGAAGGTGATGGTGCCGGTCTTGTCGAGCAGCAGCGCGTCCACGTCCCCCGCCGCTTCCACCGCGCGGCCCGAGGTTGCGATGACATTGAAGCGGATGAGCCGGTCCATGCCCGCGATGCCGATGGCGGAAAGCAAGCCGCCGATGGTCGTCGGGATGAGGCAGACGAGCAGCGCCGCCAGCACGGGCACGGCCAGCAGCGTGCCGGAATAGTGGCTGAAGGGCACGATGGTCACGACGGCGATCAGGAAGATGATGGTGAGGCCGGCGAGCAGGATGTCGAGCGCAATCTCGTTCGGCGTTTTGCGGCGCTCCGCGCCCTCGACCAGTGCGATCATGCGGTCGAGGAAGGTCGAACCCTGTTCTGCCGTGATGCGAACCACGATCCAGTCGGACACGACCTGCGTGCCGCCGGTAACGGCCGAGCGGTCGCCACCGGATTCGCGGATGACAGGGGCACTTTCGCCGGTGATGGCACTCTCGTTGACCGAGGCGATGCCCTGCACGATCTCGCCATCCGACGGGATGAGGTCGTTGATCTCGACCAGCACGAGGTCGCCCTTGCGGAGATCGGGTGCGGGAGTGGGCTTCCACATCTTCGGCTCGCGCGGATCGAGGATGAGCTTCGCCATCGTATCCGTGCGCGCCCGTCGCATGCTTTCGGCGCGTGCCCGGCCGCGCCCCTCGGCCACTGCCTCGGCGAAGGTTGCGAAGAGCACGGTGAGCCAGAGCCAGACGGCGATGGCGAGCGCAAAGGCGGCACCATGGCCACGGCCGATGCCCTCGATGCCCACGATGGTTGTCAGCACGGCGACGATCTCGGTGACGAAGATCACGGGGTTCTTCATCAACGTGCGCGGGTTGAGTTTGAGCACCGCGTCGCGCAAAGCCCTGGAGATGATCGCGCGGTCGAAGAGCGCGATGGATTCAGCGGTTTGGGTCATGATGTCAGTGCCAGATCAATAGGTTTTGCCGGCGAAGAGCGCGAAGTGCTCCGCGAGCGGCCCGAGCGTGTCGGCCGGCATGAACTGCAGACCACCGAGGATGATGATCACGCCGATCAGCAGGGCCACGAACAGGGCGTTGTCGGTAGGAAAGGTGCCGGACCCTTCCGGCAGCTTCGGCTTGGCGGCGAGTGAGCCGGCGATGGCGAGCACCGGGATCATGAAGGCGAACCGCCCGAACAGCATTGCGGTGCCAAGCCCGTAGTCGAGCAGCGGATTGTCGGCGGAAAGGCCAGCCATCGCCGAACCGTTGTTCTCGGTCGCGGAGGTCCAGGCGTAGAGCATCTCGCTCAACCCGTGCGGCCCAGCATTGGCAAGCGCGCCGAGGCCGGTTTTGGTGATGAGCGAGAAACCGCCGCCGACGAGAATGAAGAAGGTCAGGATAAGCACGGAGAGCATGGCGAGCTTGATCTCTTTCGCCTGCACCTTCTTGCCGAGGTACTCCGGTGTTCGCCCAACCATCAATCCCGCGACGAAGACGCTGAGCAGCGCGAATATGACGATCGTGTAGAAGCCCGAGCCGACGCCGCCCGGTGTAACCTCACCCAGTTGCATCATGAACATGGGGATCGCGCCACCGAGCGGCATGTAGCTGTCGGTGAAGCTGTCAACCGCGCCGGTGGAGGTGCCGGTGGCGCTCACGTTGAAGGTAGTTGACGGCGCGATGCCGAACCGGACCTCCTTGCCTTCCATGTTGCCCGGCGTGGCGCTCACGCCAGCGGCGATATGCAGCGGGTTGCCCTGCGCCTCGGCCGCATAGGTGCCGATGCAGGCGGCAATCAGGATGATCGCCATCGCGCCATAGAGCGCGAAACCCTGGCGGGGCTTCCCGATCATGCGGCCGAAGGTGATGGGCAGGGCGAAGCCGATGACAAGCAGGAGCCAGTTCTCGAGAAGATTGGTCCAGATCGTCGGGTTCTCGAACGGATGCGCCGAGTTTGCGTTGACGAAGCCACCGCCGTTGGTGCCGAATTCCTTGATCGCCTCCTGCAAGGCCATGGGTCCGACAGCGATCGTCTGTGAGCCGCCGAAGAGGGTGTGGGCTGTCGCGAAAGGCGCGAAGGTCTGCGGCGAGCCGGACCAGACGAGGAAAAGCGCTGCCACGATCGTGACCGGCAGCAGCAGGTAGAGCGTGATGCGTGTCAGGTCGACGTAGAAGTTGCCCAGCGACTGCAGGCCCGAACCGGTGAAGGCTCGCATGACGGCGCCGGCGACGGCGATGCCGGCCGCGGCCGAGATGAACATGTGCACGGCGAGGCCGAACATCTGCGCGCCGTTCGAGATCTGCGCTTCCGGCACATAGGCCTGCCAGTTGGTGTTGGTGGCGAAACTGGCCGCAGTGTTGAATGCGAGGCGCGGCGACATCGGCCCGATATGCTGCGGGTTGAACGGCAAAAACTGTTGCAGCCGCAAAATGGCATAGAGCAGCACGATGTGGATCACGCTGAGCAGCAGCAGGGCCACCGTATATTCCTGCCAGCGCATCGGGCGGTCCCGGTCGATGCCGCAGACGGCATAAATGCCGCGCTCGACGGGCGCGAGGAAGTGCAGCTCACCACTGAGGATACGGGCGATATAGAGGCCAAGCGGAATGGCGCCGCCCAGCACAAGGATGAAGACGAGGGCCATGTAGGCCCATCCGGCGACTGTCATTTTGGAAATCCGTGATTGGGGCGCTGACTGGAGCGCAGCTATTCAGAATGATGCGCGCTGCACGTCAGAAGTCTTCAGGGCGGAGCAGTGCCCAGACGAGGTATGCGAGCATGAAGGCGGACGCGGCGCCGCCTACGACAAGATCGAACACGGTTCAAACCTTCCGGCAAAATGTCACGAAACCGATCAGCGCGGCGAAGATCGTCGCGGTGTAGACAATAGAAATGATATCGCCCATGGCGAAACCTCTGTCAGTGAGACTGGGTGAACGTTGCACCGATGCCAAATTAAAATGCCATTCGAAAGACACGGGACGTTATCAAAGCGGCATTAAACCGGATGCGCGTCTCGCTCTGTGTCGGAAGCAGCCGCAGACGCTCAGTCTGACGGATGAGTAGCGGTGCTTCCAATGGGGACTGCGCTTCTGTCATCATCCTCATGGCGCGCTGCATGGGCGAGCAGTCCGAGAAGTCCTGCGACACTCATCATGACGAAAACAAAGTCGAACACGATCCGGCGTCCTGCTGTTCAGGCAGCTTGATTAGGCGGACGCGCCATTAAAGAGCCATGCCGCTTTGCGGCTGCGCGCGTTAAAGCCGAATAAAAGCCTCGCCTTCTAAGCGGGCGTTGCGAGGCGCGGTGGCAGCGCCATCTTCTTCCTGCATGAGCTGCGGAGACATCGAGATGGCGGATCAGGGTCAGGTAACGCGTGTCGGGCAGAAAGCCCCGGCGGCGGAGCGGTCGGTTACGGCGGCCGCGGCTCTGGCGGCGATGGGCATAGTCTACGGCGATCTCGGCACCAGCCCGCTCTACACCTACCAGACGATCGTCGATGACGTAGGCGGCCATCCGTCGGCGACAGCCGCCTTGGGGCTACTGTCGCTCGTCGTCTGGACGCTGATCATCACCATCTCCATCAAATACTGCATCTTCGTCATGCGAGCGGACAACCATGGCGAAGGCGGCATTCTGGCGCTGATGTCGCTCGTCACCAGCCGGCTCGGGGGGCGTGGCCGTACCGTGGCGGCGCTCGTCGGCATGGGATTGTTCGGCGCGGCGCTGATCTACGGCGACGGCATCATCACTCCGGCGATTTCCGTGCTCAGCGCGCTGGAGGGCATCAACGTCGTCACCAAAGCCTTTGCGCCGTACGTGGTGCCGCTCGCGCTCGTTATCCTGCTGGCGCTTTTCGTCGCGCAGTCGCGCGGAACCGCCACCATCGGCAAGCTGTTCGGGCCGATCATGCTCGTCTGGTTCATCGTCATCGCGATCCTCGGCATCGGCGGCATCGTGCGCAGCCCCAAGGTGCTCGAGGCCATCAACCCGCTCTATGCCATCGCTTTTCTGGCGGCACATCATTGGGAAAGCTTTATCGTCCTCGGCGGCGTCTTCCTGGCCATCACGGGTGGCGAAGCGCTCTACGCCGACATGGGCCATATCGGGCGGCAGCCCATCCGCTTCGCCTGGTTCGCGGTCGTGCTGCCCGCGCTGCTGCTGAGCTATGCCGGACAGACGGCATTGCTGCTCCAGAACCCCAAGCTGAGCGGCAATCCCTTCTTCGAGTTGTGCCCGCACTGGGCCGTCGTGCCGCTCGTGGTGTTGGCAACGCTCGCCACCATCATCGCCAGCCAGGCGATCATCACCGGCGCCTTCTCGCTCACCCGCCAGGCCATGCAGCTCGGCTGGTTCCCGGGCCTGATGATCCGCCAAACCTCGGATCAGGAATACGGCCAGATCTACGTGCCGTTCGTGAACTGGGCGATGATGATCGGCACGCTTGCCCTGACCTGGGGTTTCGGCAGTTCGGAGAAGCTGTCCGGGGCCTATGGCACGGCGGTTTCCACCACCATGCTGCTGACGACGGCGCTTCTCTACAACGCGATGCGCGATGTCTGGCGCTGGCCTGTCCTGCCGTCGGCGCTGCTGAGCGGCGTCTTCCTGATCGTCGACCTCGGCTTCTTCGCGGCCAACCTGCTCAAGCTGCGCGAGGGCGGGTGGATCCCGCTCGTGCTGGGCATCGTCCTCTTCCTGATCATGACGACCTGGCACAGGGGCGTCGCGGCGGTGCGCGTGAAGCTGTCCGAGGGTGAGGAAAACCCCGGCACCCTCGTGGCCGATCTCGACGCGGGCCGGATCAGGCGCGTCCCCGGCACGGCGGTCTTCCTCAGCCGGACCGGCACGGCGATCCCCGTCACGCTGATCCACCAGGTGACCCAGATGGGCGCGCTGCAGGAGGCTGTGGTGACGCTCAGTCTTGTGTTCGAAGAGGTGCCGCGCGTCGCCGGCGACCATCGGGCGGATGTAAAGCGCATCGCCGAGGGCTTCTGGCATGTGACGGTGCGGTTCGGCTTCATCGAGGTGCCGAACGTCAACGTCGCTCTTGCCAGCGCCCGCGATCAAGGCTGTCCGCTGAAGCTCGACGATGCCATGTTCTTCGGTGCGCGGGACGAGGTGGTGCCGGCCAAGAAGCATCCCCGGCTTCCGGCGTGGCGGCGGATGCTCTTCGCCTTCATGTATCGAAACGCCGTTCGCGCGCCGGACCGGTTCGATCTGCCGGCTGACCGGTTCCTGCAGGTCGGGCGGCAGGTGGAGCTTTAGCAGGGGGCGCGGTAGAGCAGGCGGTGATGCCGCCGCGACCTGAACCCCTCCGCCTCTCCGCCGCAGCCCTGTTCGGGGCGTTCTTCCGGGCCGGGCTGATGGGTTTCGGCGGTGTCCTGCCGATGATCCGCCGGGTCATGGTGGAGGAACGCCGCTGGCAGACGCCGGCCGAGTTCAACGAACTGCTCGCTCTCTGCCAGTTCCTGCCGGGCGCGAATGTCGCCAATCTCGCCGTCATCTTCGGCTCCCGCGTCTGCGGCATCCAGGGCAGCGCGGCGGCGCTCGTCGGGCTGCTCGGCGCGCCCATCGCCATCGTGCTGGTCATGGTCTCGCTCTATGACCGTTACGGCGCCTATCCGCCGGTCCGGCATCTCGTCACCGGGCTCTCGGCCGGCGCCGCCGGACTGATCCTGGCGACTGCGCTGAAGATCGCAACACCGCTGCGAACTTCGCCGCGCGCGCTGGCGGTCGCGGCAGTGAGTTTCGCCGCCCTCGGGCTGCTCCGGCTGCCCTTCCTGCCGAGCCTCTGCGTGATCCTGCCCACGAGCATCGCCCTTGCCGGCTGGAGCATCCGGGAGTGACGCATCTCGTCGCGATAATCCTGATCTTCGGCGAGTTGTCCTTCCTGGCGATCGGAGGTGCGTCGACGACGCTGCCGGCGATGGAGAAGGCCGTCGTCTACCAGGAGCACTGGATGAGCGCGGCGGAGTTCGTGCGGCTGTTCGCGCTGGCGCAGGCGGCGCCGGGACCGAACATGCTCGCGGTGACGCTGTTCGGCTGGCATGTGGCGGGAGCGGCAGGAGCGGCGGGAGCGACGCTCGCGTTCCTCCTGCCGGCCTGCGGCCTCGCCTACATCACGGGCCATCTCTGGGTCCGCTTCCGGGACCGGCGCTGGCGGCGGGTGGTGCAGGCGGGACTCGTGCCGGTAACTGCCGGGCTGATGCTGGCGGCCGGGTTCCTGCTGGTGCGCGGCGCCTCCATCGACTGGCGCGCCGCGCTGCTCGCTGGGATGGTGCTGGTGGGCAGCCTTGCCACGAAGCGCCACCCGCTGTGGTTTCTGGGTGCGTCCGCCGTGGCAGGGCTGGTGGGCTTCTACTGAAGCCCACATCTGACCCGCCTACTGGACGCTGGAGAATTTCGTCGGAACGAGGAACTCATTGCTCAGGGAGCTGACGATCTGTCCGTCCGCCTCGGTTTCAGCGCGCTTGGCAAGCCACTCGGGGTCGGTGGCGAAAGCGTTCCACTTCGTTTCGCGCTCGGCCAGGCTCTCCCAGGCCAGCAGATAGGTGAGAGTTTGGTTTGAGGGGCCGACAAGCGTCGTCCAGAACCCCGCCTGACGAATGCCGTGCCTCTCCCAGATCCCGAGCGTAATGGTCTCGAAGCGCTTTAGCAGCGCGGGCAGGCGGCCGGGCAAACAATGATAGACTCGGAGTTCGTAGATCACGATGGCTGTCCCTTATGTTGTCACGGGCATGTTGTCTCGGGCCGGAAGCGCGCCGTGCACCCGGCCGTCGTGGTCATCGCGCCAACCGCTGGTAGGGTAAAGCTATGAAGAAGAGAGCCGCGCTCACGCTGCTGCCGAGCCTGTTGCTGGGGGCGTGCTCGGTCGTCGGCATCCGGGACGCGCCGGAACCGGCGTCGACCGTGATCGGCCGCGTCGGGGCCGTCGAGATCCGCAGCTATGCGCCGACCGCGGCGGCGGAAACGACCGTCACGGGTAGCGAGCTATACGCCCGTTCCATCGGCTTCCAGCGGCTCTTCGCCTACATAACGGGATCGAACACGGGCCGTCACAAGATCGCGATGACAGCGCCGGTGGCGCAAGCGCGTGCCGAGAAGATCGCGATGACGGCTCCTGTCGCGCAGATGCAGGCCTCAGCTGGCGCCTGGACCGTGCGCTTCTTCCTGCCCCCGACCGTGACGCCCGCGACGGCTCCGCTTCCATCGGACCCGCGGGTCGCAGTCGTGGCCGTGCCGGCCCGCACAGTGGCCGTGCTGCGGTTCTCCGGGCAGGGAACGCCATCGGATGTCGCGGGTGAGGGCCGGCGTCTCGATGCAATCCTGGCGACAAGCACGTGGCAGGCCGATGGACCTCTGGTGGCATGGTTCTACGATCCTCCGTGGACCCTGCCGCCCTTCCGGCGAAATGAGGTCGCACGACAGGTCGAGCCCCGCTCCGCACAAGCCCCATCAGGATTGTGACAGCTACATGGCTGCGGCCGTCTCATGCTTTTCGCGCATGAGAAACATGACTGGCGCCCTAATTACGCTGCGGTGCAGCAAGACCTATCTAGCGGTTAACGGGACGGATGCCGACGCTAAGGCGCCGCTCGCCCTGGGCACGATGGGTTGCCCAGGTTCCATCTGGAGCATTGATATGAAGTCTTTCGTAATGGCAGCCGTCGCCGCCGTCAGTCTCGGGATGACCGGTGCCGCTATGGCCTCGACAGTCGTTCCCCCCGCCGCTTATTCGCAGCAGGCCCGCAACTCCGTTGTTCTGCCGAGCCAGCGCCCTGCCTACCTGGCCCGCAACTCCGTTGTTCTGCCGAGCCAGCGCCCTGCCTACCTGGCACGCAACTCCGTTGTTCTGCCGAGCCAGCGGCCCGCTTATCTCGCCGACAACTCCTCGGTTCTGCCGAGCCAGCGCCCGGCCTACCTCGCGGACAACTCCTCGGTTCTCCCGAGCCAACGTCCGGCCTACCTCGCCTGATCCTCGTGATCGGCTAAAACACCAAAGGCCGGTCCGAGTGACCGGCCTTTTTTGCGGGCGGGCCTCGATCTCCAACCCGGTCGTCCGCCGAGGTTGCCCTGAGCCTCCAACCGAACCAAAACGATGATCCGATCATCGCGGAGAGGTTCATGGCGCGGCAGATGCACCTTGGTGCGTTTCTCTTCAATCTCGGCAACCATATCGCCGGGTGGCGCATGCCCGGCGTCCCGACCGACGGGCTAATGTCCTTCGCCTTCTACAGGGAGCTTGCCGAGATCGCGGAACGCGGCAAGTTCGACCTTCTGTTCCACTCGGACGGCGTCGGCATCAACGACACCTATGACGCCGTTCTGCGCCACAGCATCACAATCCGGCCCGAGCCGCTGACGCTGCTGTCGGCGCTCGCGGTCACCACGCGACGCATCGGGCTCGCGGCAACCGTCTCCACCACCTACAACGAGCCGTACCCGATCGCGCGCAAGCTTGCGATGCTCGACTTCCTCAGTGAAGGACGTGCGGCGCTCAACCTCGTCACGTCCAGCACGGATCAGGAGGCGCGCAACTTCGGACAGGACACCCATCTCGACCACTCCATCCGGTATGAGCGCGCGCAGGAATTCGTAGACGTGCTCAAGCTGCTCTGGGACAGCTGGGAGGATGGCGCGCTCGTCTTCGATAAGGAGACCGGGCAGGTTGCGGACCCCACGCGCATCCACCGCGCCGACTGGCGCGGGCGCTTCTTCTCGGTGCGCGGACCGCTCAACCTCCCGCGACCGCCACAGGGACATCCTGTGATCATCCAGGCTGGAATATCGGAGGCCGGCCAGGCGTTTGCGGCTCGGCTGGCCGATATCGTGTTCAGTGTCGAGACGTCGTTCGAGAGCGCACGGAAGTTCTACTTGGCGGCGCAGCATCGCGTGGTTGCCGCCGGGCGGCCTGCTGGAGCCATGAAGATCATGCCGGGGCTCCTGCCGATCCTGGGGCGGACGGCTGCGGAGGCGGCGCGGCGGGACCGCGAACTCCAGGATCTGGTGCCCGACCGGCTCGCAATCTCATATCTCTCGGATGTCGTGCAGCATGATCTGTCGCGCTACCCGATGGACGGACCGCTGCCGGATTTGCCGGAGAGCAACGGCGAGCAGGGACGCTTGCGCATGGTCATGCAGCAGGCGCGGACCGAGGCAGGGGCTGCAACCATCCGCTCGCTCGCGGTCCGGATGGTGCAGAACCGCGGTCATTGGAGAGTTGTCGGAACTCCCGCGCAGGTTGCGGATGTAATGCAGCACTGGTTTGAAGGGGGCGCCTGCGACGGGTTCAACATACTGGCGCCATTTCATCCTGGAGGCCTGGCCGAATTCGTCGACGGCGTGGTGCCCGAACTCCAGCGCCGCGGTCTGTTTCGCCAGGACTACACCGGCTCGACCCTCAGGGAACACATGAGTCTTGCAAAACCAGGTCTTCCTGCACCGGGAGTTTGAGGAGGAGCCAACGATTCGCATTTGCACTGTTGAACGCTTACGCAACAAAATACTTTAGTTGACTTACCTGTGCAGCACACACAGTGTCGCGACGGATCGAATGTCATTAAGTGCTGCCTGGCAGGTAAGACTCGGTAAGGGCCGCCGACCGGACATTCTGGCATGGTGAGCAAGATGCGGGACGATTCACAGTCCACTTTCGCGGTCAACGAGCAGGGGGAAAGCGACCCGCTGCAGAAGCCTTGGCGTCCGTCATGGTCGGGCCGCCGTGAGAAGCCGTCGGGCATCGATGATGAGACGCTGAGCGCACTGCTCTTGTTGGTTCTGTCGGGGACAGAGGAGCATCAGCATGTGGCCCCGGCCTCCGAACGGATTGTCAGCCTGTTGTCCGAGATGGAGGCTCATCCTCGTGGGTCGACAACCGACTACGCCGTGAGGGCGGGCCTCATCAAGCAACTCAGCGCAGCCCTTACGGGGCTTCGGGAGGAACTGGGATAACAAGGGGGTCGGCCGCTCGTCATCGGCACACATTGCCCGCCCGGCTTAGCGGACAGGATCGGGTCCCAGCCCAGCATCACCTAATCCCGCACCGTTGTCGTAATACCGATCAACGTCCCGCGTTCCCGAACCACCCCAAACATCGAGATCGGTCGCATCATAGTTCGGCGCCGCTTCAAGCTGCCGACGGTCGAGCCCGACGACGTATCCGCCAAGTTCCGTGTTGTAGCGCAGCTGATTCCACGGCAGCGGGTGATAGCGGTCCCCTATGCCCAGAAAGCCGCCGAAACTGAGAATGGCGTAATCCGCGTGCCCGGACCTCTTATCGAGAAGAATGTCGTAGACACTGCCGAGACGCTCGCCGTCCGCATTGTAGACCGCTGTGCCGTTGACCTTGCTCGCGGCGATACGGTCTCCGCCGGTGTCGCGCGGGTCCTGGATGGTTGCCATGATTGCCTCCTAGCGTGGCATTCGACCACTGCATTCCAATGAGGAAGTGGTAGTGCCCGCGGGCCTCCGCAACCGGCGGCAAGGCCCTTAGTTAGGCGTCTCCGTGGGGGAGGGAGAGGCCAGCAGGATGGCGCCGTCAAGCGCCGCCTTGAGCGCCCGCGCCGCCGCCATGTTCATCCGCAGGTGGGCGACCACCACGTGGTCCGATGCAATCTTGTTGTTCGCCAGCGGCATGTCCCGCGTCGCCGTGAGCGTCACCTTGATGATGCCGTTCATGGTGCCGAAGGCCGGAGCGTTTTCGAAATAAAGGAACGGGGCGGCGGCACTGCCTAGTCCGGAGAGGCCGCCCTGCACGCTCGGGATGGACTCGATCGTGGCGGGTAGCTCTTTCTCTGACATGAGCGGTGTCTCCGGCTGAGGTGGGTGCCGACCTTACCCGCGGCTTCCTTACGAAGTCGAGCCGTTCGCGCCGGTCTGGCCCCCGTCGCGCAGCAGGCGGGCGCGTAGTTCGTCCGGCAATGTGGCCGGCCGCCCTGTGGCGCTATCCACCATCACCAGCACCTCTCGGCCCGTCGCGACGCAGAGGTCGCCGATGAACACCCCCTGGATGAGCGTGATCGAGCTGCGGCCCAGGCGCACGACGGCCGAGCCCAGATCGAGCACCGCCGGCCAGTGCACTTCGTGCCTGTAGTCGATCTCGACCCGTGCCAGGACGATGTGGTGCCCGAGCCCCTGCACGCCGATCGGCAGCCCGCAGGCGCGGCCGAAGGTCGTGCGGCCGGTTTCCAGATACGCGGCGAACGAGACGTTGTTGACGTGACCGACCGCATCCGTGTCGGAGAAGCGCACGGTCTCGACGCCCCAGATGCGGTAGGTCGCCCGCCCCGTCACGTCCGGTTGGGGGGTGTCCTCAAACATTGGCGCCGACCAGGCCGCGGGCGAACTCGGCGGCCGCAAAGGGACGCAGGTCCCCGACCTTTTCGCCGACGCCCACGGCGTGAACGGGGAGGCCGAACTCCTCCGCCAGCGCGACGACGATGCCGCCACGCGCCGAGCCGTCCAGCTTCGTCACGATCAGCCCATCGATGTTCACCAGATCCTGGAAGACCTCGACCTGGTTGATGGCGTTCTGGCCCGTCGTCGCGTCGAGCACCAGCACGGTGGAATGCGGCGCCGTCGGGTCGAGCTTGCGCATGACCCGGATGATCTTGGCGAGTTCGTCCATCAGCGCCGTCTTGTTGTGGAGACGCCCGGCGGTGTCGATGAGCAGCACGTCGATGCCCTCGCGGCGCGCCCGCTCGAGCGCCGTGAAGGCGAGGCCCGCGGCATCCGTCTCCGGCTTGCCCGATACCACGGGTGCGCCGGTGCGTTCGCCCCAGATTTGCAGCTGCTCGACGGCGGCGGCGCGGAAGGTGTCCCCGGCCACCAGCATCGGCCGCAGCCCCTGATCACGGTAGAACTGCGCGTATTTGCCGATCGTCGTCGTCTTGCCGGTGCCGTTGACGCCGACCACCAGCACGACGTGCGGCGCGTGGCTGGCGTCGATCTCCAGCGGCTGGGCGACCGGCTCCAGGATCGCGGTGATCTCCTCCGCCAGCGCGGTCTTGATCTCCTCGTCCGTCACGTCGGTGCCGAAGCGGGTGCGGCGAAAGGCGTCGATGACGCGTCCGGCGGCACCCGGTCCAAGGTCGGCCGCTATCAGCAGCTCCTCCAGCTCGTCGAGCGCTGCGTCGTCCAGCTTTCGCTTGGTGAAGACCGCGGTGATGCTGGTGCTCAGCTTCTGGGTGGAGCGGGACAGCCCCTCCTTCAGCCGCGAGAAGAACCCGGACAGCGCCATGTCAGTGCCTCATAAACATATGTTTATGTCGCTAGGAGGCCGAGGCCGTCGGCGCCGGTCACGGTCGCCGACACGATGGCGCCGGGCATGGCTGGCACCCCGAGCCGCACGGGCCGGAAATGCTCGCAATGGCCGCGCGTCTCCGTCTCCGCGAGCACGCGCACCGAGCCGCCGAGCCGGGCGGCGTCGAAGCGGGAGGCCACGACGGCGCCGGCGGCGCGGAGCCGTGCGGCGCGCTCCCGCCGCGCAGCCTTGGGCACGCTGGGCATCCGTGCCGCCGGCGTGCCGGCCCGCTCGGAGTAGGGGAACACGTGCAGCATGGTAAGGTCGGCCTCCTCGACGAGCGCCAGGGTCTCGTCGAAGGCCGCGTCGGTCTCGGTCGGGAAGCCGGCGATGAGGTCGGCGCCGAAGGCGATGCCGGGCCGCAGGTCGCGCGCCCGCCTTGTCACCGCCAGCACGTCCGCTCGCAGATGGCGGCGCTTCATGCGCTTGAGGATGAGGTCCGACCCCGCCTGGATCGAGAGGTGCAGATGCGGCATGAGCCGAGGCTCCTCGGCGATGAGGCGCCAGAGGTCCTCGTCGATCTCGCAGGGGTCGAGCGAGGAGAGCCGCAGGCGGGGCAACTCGGGCAGCAAAGCGAGCAGCCGCCGCACGATCTGGCCGAGCGGCGGGCGGCCGGGCAGATCGCCGCCGTAGCTCGTGATATCGACGCCGGTGAGCACGATCTCCTGGTAGCCGGACGCGATCAGGCTGCGGCACTGGCCGAGGATGGCGCCCAACGGCACGCTGCGGCTGGGCCCACGCCCGAATGGGATGACGCAGAAGGTGCAGCGATGGTCGCAGCCCTGCTGCACCTGAACAAAAGCGCGCGCCCGGCCTGCGAACTCCGTCACCAGATGCGCCGCCGTTTCCCGCGCCGCCATGATGTCCGACACCGCCGAGGGCGCGCCGGGCGCCCAATGGGCCGCATCGAGCTTCTCGGTGTTGCCGAGCACGCGGGCGACGCCCGGGATGGCGCCCCAGCCAGCGGGGTCGATCTGCGCCGCGCAGCCGGTGACGACGATGGTGGCCTCCGGCTTTTCACGGCCCAGGCGGCGAATGGCCTGACGCGCCTGGCGTTCGGCCTCGGCGGTCACGGCGCAGGTATTGACGATGACGGTGTCGCTGAGGCCAGCGGTGCGGGCATGGCCGCGCATGACCTCGCCCTCGTAGGTGTTGAGGCGGCAGCCGAAGCTCAGGACCTCGATCGTCACGCGGCTAATCCGATCGCCGAATGGCTGGCGTCGAGGTCGATCATGCCAATGAAGCTGGTCTCGGCCGGCCCGGTCATGAGGACGTGGCCGTCCGCCTCCCGCCACTCGATGGTGAGCGTTCCACCATCCAGTAGAAGCTCGGCGCGCCGGTCAGCGAGGCCGCGGCGCACGGCGTTGACCAATGTCGCGCAGGCGCCGGAGCCGCAGGCGAGGGTGAGGCCGGCGCCGCGCTCCCAGACGCGCAGGCGGATGCGGTCGGGCGAAAGGATCTGGGCGAAGCCGATATTGGCGCGATCCGGAAACAGCGCGTCACGTTCAAAGCGCGGCCCGAGGCGTTCGACATCCAGCCCCTCGACCGTAGGGACAAAGAATGTGGCGTGAGGATTGCCCATCGAACAGGCGGCGGGATCGGCGACCGCGCCCTCGGCCAGCGGCAGATGCAGCGTGTCGAGCGCCATGGCCAGCGGCACGTCGGACCAGCCAAGGCGAGGCGCCCCGAGATCGACGGTCACGCGGCCGTCATCCAGTATCGAAGAGGGCAGATCGCCGGAGATGGTGCCGATGATGACCTCGCCTCGACGAAGTTCCCGGCCGATGAGGGTCGCCACGCAGCGGGTGGCGTTGCCGCAGGCGCCGGCCTCGCTGCCATCCGGATTATGGATGCGCATGAACACTTCGGAGCCGTCGGTGCCCGGTTCCAGGCTGATAAGCTGGTCGCAGCCGATGCCCAGGCGACGGTCCGCGAGCCAACGAATGCGGTCGCGGGTCAGGCCTAGCGGCCGCGCGCGTCCGTCCAGCACGACGAAGTCATTGCCGGCCCCATGCATCTTGATGAAGGAAATCTCCATGGGCGGGGTTATAGGTGCCGGCCGCGACAGTCGGAAGAGCGATAACCGTGAGCCACGGTTGCCTTGAGAGGTAAGTGATGCGTAGACGCGAATGGCTGGCCGGAGTTGCGGCGACCGCAGGTGCGCTGGCGGCGGGATCGCTTCCCGCCTGGGCCTCGGACCCTGGCTCACCGGTCGGCGTCTGGCGGACGATCGACGACAAGACCAACAGGCCCCGCGCCCTGGTGCAGATCTACGCCCGCAACGGGCTGCTCTACGGGCGCGTGACCGACATCCTCGATGCGAAATACGCCGATGCGCGGTGCCAGGATTGTGCGGGCGATCGCGCGAACCAGCCCGTCCTAGGGCTGGAGATCATCCGCGACATGCGGCCCGATGGCGACCGCTGGGGGGGCGGAACCATCCTCAACCCGGAAACCGGCGACACGTACCATTGCCGGTTCCATCTCGGACCGGATGGGCAGACGCTCGTGGTGCGTGGATTCATCGGCTTCTCGCTCATCGGCCGGTCGCAGACCTGGCAGCGGATGCCGAACGGTTAACGTGAAGGGGCGGCACCCGAAGATGCCGCCCCTTCTTGTCGTCAGGCTTAGTGGCGGACGATGTCGTAGCGGTCCGCGTTCATGACCTTGTTCCAGGCCATCACGAAGTCGTCCACGAACTTCCGCTCGGAGCCCGCTTCCGCGTACACCTCGGAGAAGGCGCGCAGCTGCGAGTGCGAGCCGAAGATGAGGTCGACCCTGGTGGCGGTCCACTTCGGCTCTTTGGTCTTCCGGTCGCGGCCCTCATAGGCGTTGTCGCCGCCGGCCGGTTGCCACTCCATGCCCATGTCGAGCACGTTGACGAAGAAGTCGTTCGTCAGCTTGCCCACCCGGTCGGTGAAGACGCCGTGCTTCGACCCCTGTGAGTTGGCGCCCAGCACCCGCAGGCCGCCGACCAGCACCGTCATCTCCGGCCCCGTCAGGCGCATCAGCTCCGCCTTGTCCACCAGCGCTTCCTCAGGCGCCATGAACTGCTCGCCCTCGTAGTGGTTGCGGAAGCCGTCCGCCGTCGGCTCGAGAGGCTCGAAGGAGACGGCGTCGGTCAGCTCCTGCGTCGTGTCCATGCGGCCAGGGGTGAACTCGACCTTGGTCGGTGTTCCGGCATCCGCTGCCGCCTTCTCGATCGCCGCGTTGCCGCCGAGCACGATGAGGTCGGCCAGCGACACCTTCTTCCCACCGGAGGCCGACGCGTTGAACGCCGTCTGGACCCCTTCGAGCTTCTCCAGCACCTGCGCCAGGACGGCCGGGTTGTTCACCGCCCACTTGTTCTGCGGCTCCAGCCGGATGCGCGCGCCGTTGGCGCCGCCGCGCTTGTCCGAGTAGCGGAAGGTCGAGGCCGACGCCCAGGCGGTCGAGACGAGCTCCTGAACCGAGAGGCCGGTCTCGAGGATCTTCGCCTTGAGGCTGTCGATGTCCTGCTCCTCGATCACCGGATGATCGAGCGCGGGGATCGGGTCCTGCCAGATCAGCGTCTCCTTGGGCACGAGCGGCCCGATGTAGCGCTGGACCGGCCCCATGTCGCGGTGCGTGAGCTTGAACCAGGCGCGGGCGAAGGCATCCGCGAACTGATCGGGGTTCTCGTAGTAGCGGCGTGAGATCTTCTCGTAGATCGGGTCCATGCGCATGGCGAGGTCGGAGGTGAGCATGGTCGGCACACGCTTCTTCGACGGATCGTAGGGGTCGGGGATGTCGGCCGGAGCGTCCTTCGCCTGCCACTGCCAGGCGCCGCCGGGGCTCTTCACCAACTCCCACTCGAACTTGAAGAGGTTGTCGAAGTAGTGGTTGCTCCACTGGACCGGCGTCTGCGACCAGATCACTTCGAGGCCCGAGGTAATCGCGTCAGGGCCGACGCCGGTGCCGTGCTTGCTGCGCCAGCCGAGGCCCATGTCCTCGATGACGGCGCCTTCCGGCTCGGCCAGCACGAAGGACGGATCGCCGGCGCCGTGGGTTTTGCCGAAGGTGTGGCCGCCCGCCGTGAGAGCGACGGTTTCCTCGTCGTTCATCGCCATCCGCGCGAACGTCTCGCGGATGTCGCGCGCCGAGCCGAGCGGATCGGGCTTTCCGCCTGGACCTTCGGGGTTGACGTAGATGAGGCCCATCTGCACCGCGCCGAGCGGGTTCGCGAGTTGGCGCTCGCCGCTGTAGCGCTCATCGCCGAGCCACGAGCCTTCTGGACCCCAGTAGAGCTCTTCGGGCTCCCAGGTGTCGGCGCGGCCGCCGGCAAAGCCGAACGTCTTGAAGCCCATCGACTCCAGGGCGACGTTGCCGGTGAGGACGAAAAGGTCGGCCCAGGACAGCGCTTTTCCGTACTTCTTCTTGATCGGCCAGATCAGCCGGCGCGCCTTGTCGAGGCTCGCATTGTCCGGCCAGCTGTTGAGCGGCGCGAAACGCTGCTGGCCACCGCCGGCGCCGCCACGCCCGTCGCTCGTGCGATAGGTGCCGGCGCTATGCCATGCCATGCGAATGAAAAGGCCGCCGTAATGGCCAAAATCTGCCGGCCACCAATCCTGGCTGTCGGTCATCAGGGCATGAAGATCCTGGATGACCGCGTTCAGGTCGAGGGTCTTGAAGGCTTCGGCGTAGTCGAATTCGCCGCCGAACGGGTTCGCCCGCAGCGAATGCTGGCTCAGCGTGTGCAGGCTCAGCTGCGCCGGCCACCAATCGCGGTTGCCTCTGCGCGAGCTCTTGCTCTGGGCTGAAGAGCCGCCGCCGTGCACGACGGGGCACCCGCCCGCACTCTTGTCGTCGCTCATCCCATCCATGGTGTCTCTCCTTCGAAACGTGGCTTGTTTTCGCTCTGCCCGCGAGCCGCTCAACGCCGCCGAGCGCGCGGGACATGGGCGCGTTGATCGCCGGCCGGCACTCTACCCGCGTTGCGCCCGCTTGGAAAATTGATTGTCCAAACGAAGCCAATCTACTGGCCCGATGAGTGGCGGCCGCTCACACGCTGTGAACGCCTTCGGGCAGATGATCGCGCAGGGTCTGCGCCAGCAGGTGGATCTCACGCGGCCTGGAATAGCTCCGGCGCCAGACGAGGCCGATGCGCCGCCCAACCCCGGCCTCCAGCGGCCGCATGGTCACCGAGCGCGCGCGCGCCTCGCTGCGCGCCATCGCCGGCAGCAACGTGCTTCCGAGCCCCGTTGCCACCATCTGAAGGATGGTCTCGAGGCTGGTGGCGCGAAAGTCTCCCTCGTCCTCGGTGCCGGCGATGCCGCAGATCGCCAGGGCCTGATCGCGCAGGCAGTGGCCTTCGGTCAGAAGCAACAGGTGCTGCCCGCGTAACTCGTCCTCGGTCATCCTTGTCGCGGCGGCGGCCCTGCGGCCCTTCGGCTCCGCGAACCAGAACGGTTCGTCGAAGAGGGGGAGCGTCTCCAGACGGCCGTCCGGCACCGGCAGCGCCATGAGCGCGGCATCGAGACGGTGCGACCCCAATCTCTCGAGGAGGGGCGCTGTCAGATCCTCGCGCAGGGTCAGCCGAAGCTCCGGGTAATCCTGCTTCAGAGCCGGGACGAGCCACGGCAGGATATAGGGGCCAAGCGTGGGGATGACGCCGAGGCTGAAGCTTCCCGACAGCGGCCCCGAAATCGTCTGCCCGACGCTGACGATGGCGTCGACTTGCTCCAGCACCTGGCGCGCGTGCCCGACGATCTCCCGGCCCGAGGCGGTGACGCTGACCGACTTCGTCGTTCGCTCGAACAGTTTCACGCCAAGCTCGAGTTCGAGGTTCTTGATCTGCGTGCTGAGGGTCGACTGGGAGACGTCGCAGGCGGCGGCGGCCCGGCCGAAATGGCCATGTTCCGCCAAGGCGACGACGTAGCGAAGGTCCTGGAGTGTCATCCGCGTGCGGGGCTCATAGGCTCAATCGATCAGACGTTGCGGTCTGATTGATGCGCCACCAGGGCAGCCTGAGCAAGATGCAGCTGGCCGGGTGCGGTGCCGATCAGTCTCCGGTCATGGCAAGGACGCCATCGGCCGGTGGACGCGGTTGCGTCCGTCCCCCTTGGCCGCATAGAGGCGCTGGTCGGCGAGCGCGAGGAGGGCATCGGCCGAACCATTGACCTCGTCGAGCGTGGCGCAACCGAAGCTCGCAGTCACCCTCAGCATGCCGCCCGGCACCGGTATCTCAAGATCGGCAATGATACCGCGCATGGCCTCCGCCAGATCGAGTGCCTGCTCGCGATTATGTCGCGGCAGGAGAACCCCGAACTCTTCGCCGCCCAGGCGAGCGAAGGTTCCGCGCGGGGGCAGCAGCGCCTTGCAGGCCTCCGCCACGCTGGAGAGCAGCAGATCGCCGACGGGATGCCCGTGAGTGTCGTTGACTTTCTTGAAGTGATCGAGATCGAGTGCGATGAGCGACAAAGGATGCTTGAACTCCTGCCACTCGGACTGCGCCCGGGCGAGCATCCTGCTGAAGTGCACCCTGTTCGCCGCGCCCGTCAGGTGGTCGCACGTCAACATGCGCCGCAGGTCGTCGGCGACCGCGCCCCGCCGCGGCACATCGCGCAACACGACCGAATACTTGGCGTGCTCCGCCGCGGGACCGTCGATGCCGACGACAACGAGGCGCTGACACCAGTAGCGTCCGCCGGTCGCCCGCTGTTGCCAGCCCTCCTGGAGGTGCCAGCCATCCCGAGCCGCGATCGCAAGTTGCTCGTCGATGCTGAAGCCGCCGCTCGGTGTTTCATTCCCGAGGACGGCAGAAAGCGGACGGCCCACCACGCCGACGTAGTCATACCCCGTCTGATGGGTGAAAGACTCGTTCGCACTCTCGATCCTGCCGTCGAGCGACACGGTGACGAGCGCATAGTCGTTGATCTGGTCGAGGAGGGTGGCGAACCATGCATCCGCCTGACGCAGGCGCTGCTCCTGCGCCACCTGCCCGCTGATGTCCGCCAGTGTGGCCATGAGCCGGTTGTGTCCAAGCTTGACCAGCGTGCAGGAGAGGACCTTGGGTTCGTCTTTCTGGCGGCCGCTGCCCAACTCGACCATGATGCGGTGCCCCTCCAGGATAGTGCCCGTTCGCGGCCTGAAGCGGGAAGCGAGGTGGCGCATTTCCGGAGCGTACTGCTCCAACGTCTTGAACAGATTTCCAAAATCATTGGCAGCCGCCAGCGGCATCAGGTGCTGCATGGCGTGGGGGTTGATCATGGATATCTCGCCCGCTTCGTCGCACTCGATCAGCCCGACGGGGCAGGCATAAAGGAATTCGAGAAGTTGTTCCTCGCTGGAAGGGAGGATCGTCACGGCTCAGCTCAACGTTCGATGAGGATGTAGCGCCGTGCGACGGCCGCAGTTGCCAACAGACGCAACCGCACGCGCGTCGGCCGCATCCGCAAGGTGAGCACGAAAGGAACGACCGCATCGAGTTCCGGTTCATCCTCGAAGCGTTGCGCCACCATGAAATTGTTCATGCACTGTGCGACGGCATCGAAAAAGGGCGCGCCAAGGACTGTGCTCGAGGCAAGGCCGGACATGCGCGACTCCGTGGCGTTGTACAACTCGACCACCGAGGTGTGGTTGAAGCCGATGACCCCGAACGAAAGCTCGTCGAGACCTTCAGAGCCCATTGCTTCAAGCTCGAGTATCGTGATCGTCTCGAAGCTGCCCTCCGCCATCTGGTTGCATCCTGTCGTTGTGGACCGCGCGACTGTCTACATGGCTTAAGTCTTTATGAGAAGCCAGATCTATCCATATAAGCCCGGGGCAGCAGTGGCTCGCGAGGCGGCGTCCTGCGCCCGCAGGCGGGGCTGGGAAGATCGTAGTGCCTGGAGAAGTAGCTTCGGCCCGGTGAGTGAGGGCTTCCGCCCGAAGCAGGAGCCGTTGCGGCATGGCAGCGGTCCTGTCGCGCGGCTTGCCCGGCCCTTGCGCCTTCTGTATAGGCCGCCGCTCGTTTTGTCTGTGCGCCGGGCCTGAAGGGCATGCCCGGCCACGACACGTCTCCGGCTCCGCATCGCGTGGAACCAGCCGGGACGACCTATTTTGAGGAGAGTAAAATGCCCAAGTTGAAGACGAAGTCGTCGGTCAAGAAGCGGTTCAAGATCACCGCGACCGGCAAGGTTCTGGCGGGTCCCGGCAACAAGCGCCACGGCCTGATCAATCGCCCCCAGAAGATGAAGCGCACCAACCGTGGTTCCCAGACGCTGACCGAGATGGATGCCAAGACGGTCAAGCAGTGGGCGCCCTACGGGCTGGTGTGAGAGAGGGGATCTGATCCATGGCACGTGTAAAACGCGGCGTAACCGTTCACGCCCGGCATAAGAAGGTCCTCGACCAGTCGAAGGGCTTCGTCGGCCGGTCCTCCACCAACTACCGCATCGCGCTGGAGCGCCTCGAGAAGTCGCTCCAGTATGCCTATCGCGACCGGCGCAACAAGAAGCGCGAGTTCCGCGCGCTTTGGATCCAGCGCATCAACGCGGCGGTGCGCGAGCAGGGGCTGACCTACAGCCAGTTCATCTTCGGGCTGAAGCAGGCGAATATCGAGCTGGACCGCAAGGTTCTGGCCGCGATCGCCTTCGACGATGCCGAGACCTTTGCAGGCATCGTGAAGCAGGTTCAGGCCGTCCTCGAAGCAGCGCCCAGCAGCGCCGCCGCCTGACGCCTCGCCCCATCCGGGGCGGTTCCGTCCGGCCACCCGACGAGAGGGCTGCCTTGACCGAGGCGGCCCTTTTCCATGTTTGGAGCTACCATGTCCGACGATCTGAGCGCCCTTCAAGCGGAAGCCGAGGCGGCCATTGCCGCCGCACCCGATCCCCGTGCGCTCGATGCGGTGCGGGTCGCCTTCATGGGCAAGCAGGGGCGCATCACCGGCCTGCTGCGCAGCATGGGCCAAGTGCCGCCGGATGAGCGAAAGGCCCGTGGCGCCGCCGTCAACGCCCTGCGTGAGGCTGTGGAGGGCGTGCTCGCGGGCCGGCAGGCGGTGCTGGATCAGGCGGCGCTTGCCGCGCGCCTCGCCACCGAGCGGATGGACGTGACGCTGCCGCCCGCACCAGAGGCGCGCGGGTCGATCCATCCCATCAGCCGGACCATGGAGGAGATGGCGGCGATCTTCGGCGCCATGGGCTTCACCGTCGCGGAAGGCCCGGAGGTCGAGGCCGACTGGTACAATTTCGGCGCGCTGAACATCCCCGCGCATCACTCCGCCCGCAGCGACATGGACACCTTCTACCTCTCCGGCACGCATGAGGGGCATCCGCTGGTCCTGCGCACGCATACGAGTTCGGTGCAGATCATCTCGATGCTGTCGGAGCCGCCGCCGCTGCGGCTGATCGTGCCCGGCCGCACCTACCGCGCGGACCACGACGCGACCCATAGCCCAATGTTCCACCAGTGCGAGGGGCTGGTGGTGGACCGCCACATCACGCTGGCGCACCTCAAGGGTTGCCTGACGGATTTCCTGCGCGCCTTCTTCGGCATTGCGACCCTGCCGGTGCGCTTCCGGGCGAGCTACTTCCCCTTCACCGAGCCCTCCATGGAGGTCGATATCGGCTGGAACCGCCGCACCGGAGAGTTGGGCGGCGGCGGCGACTGGCTCGAGATTTTAGGCAGCGGCATGGTGCATCCGAAGGTGCTCGCCAATTGCGGCATCGATCCGCGCGAGTGGCAAGGCTTCGCCTTCGGCATGGGCGTCGAGCGGGTGACGATGCTCAAGCACGGCATCTCCGACCTGCGGCTGTTCTACGAGAGCGACATCCGCTGGCTGCGGCATTACGGCGCCTCGCCCTTCCAGCCGGCCAGTCTGCACGAAGGGGTCTGAGCCGATGGGCCAGCACCCAAGAGTCGGTTGCGGCGCGGCGATCGTACGTGACGGCAAGCTGCTGCTCGTCCAGAGGCTGACCGAACCCGAGGCGGGCCGCTGGGGACTTCCCGGCGGCAAGGTCGATGCCTTCGAGCCCCTCCACGACGCGGTCCGCCGCGAAATCGAGGAAGAGCTTGGCATCGTCATCGAGGACGCTGGCCTCCTCTGCCTCGTCGAGTTGATCGACCGGGACGGCGACGAACACTGGGTGGCCCCGGTCTATCGGGTCGCGGCGTTCAGCGGCGAACCGGAAAACCGGGAGCCCGCGAAACATGCCAGGTTCGGGTGGTTCACGCTCGACGCTCTGCCCGCGAACCTGACCGTCGCTGCCGCCCAGGCCGCGACCGCCCTCTGATCGAGACGCATTCATGAAATTCACCCTCTCCTGGCTGCGCGACCATCTCGAGACGACGGCTTCGCTCGACACCATCACCGAGCGACTGACCGGCATCGGGCTGGAACTGGAAGGCGTCACCAACCCCGGCGCGGCGCTGGCGCCCTTCCGCATCGGGCAGGTTATGGAGGCCGTGCAGCACCCGAATGCCGACCGCCTGCGCGCCTGCACGGTGGATGCGGGCGAGGGTCCGGTCTCCGTCGTCTGTGGTGCGCCCAATGCCCGCACCGGCATCAAGGTCGTTTTCGCGCCCGTCGGCGCCACCATCCCGGCGTCCGGCATGGTCCTGAAGGCGGGCGAGATCCGTGGCGTCGCCTCGAACGGAATGCTCTGCTCGGCCCGCGAGCTCGGCCTTGGCGAGGATCATGACGGCATCATCGAATTGCCCGATGACGCGCCGGTCGGCGCTGCCTATGCCGAGTGGGCCGGGCTCGACGAGCCGGTGATCGAGATCGCCGTCACGCCCAATCGCGGCGATGCGCTCGCTGTGCGGGGAGTCGCGCGCGATCTGGCGGCGGCGGGCGTCGGCGCGCTGAAGACCTTCGCGCCCGAGACGGTGCCTTCGGAGGGCGCGAGCGCCATCGACTGGGCGATCGAGATGCCCGAGGTCTGCCCCTGGGTGCTCGGCCGCACGGTGCGCGGCGTCACCAACGGGCCGAGCCCTAGCTGGCTGCAGGACCGGCTGCGGGCGATCGGGCTGCGCCCGATCAGCGCGCTCGTCGACATCACCAACTTCTTCACGATCGACCTCGGCCGTCCGCTGCATGTGTTTGACGCTGGGCGAGTGTCGGGCGGTCGGCTCACGCTGCGGCCCGGCGCGGGCGAGACCTTCCGGGCGCTGAACGGCAAGGACGTGACCGTGACGCCGGCGGACTGCGTCATCGCTGACGCTTCCGGGGTCGTTTCGCTGGCGGGCGTGGTCGGCGGCGAGAGCACCGGCTGCACCGGGACGACGACCGACGTCTTCATCGAATGCGCCTACTTCGACCCCATCGCGATCGCGCTGACCGGCCGCCGCCATCAGATCGCGAGCGACGCCCGGGCGCGGTTCGAGCGTGGGATCGACCCCGCGCTCATGCCGGCGGCCCTGGAGGCCGCGACGCAGATGGTGATCGAGCTTTGCGGCGGCACGGCGTCCGAGCCCGTCGCGGCCGGGACAGAACCCGCATGGCGGCGCACGGCGCGGCTGCGCTTCGACCGGCTGCGCACCTTCGGCGGCGCCGATGTGCCGCGCGACGAGGCCGAGCGCATCCTCCGCAGCCTCGGCTTCAACCTCGCGGGCGCCGACGGGGAGAGCATCACCGTGAACGTCCCCTCCTGGCGCAACGATGTTGCTGGGCGCGGCGACCTGGATCAGGGCCCGGCATTGCATCCCGAGCGCGCCGCCCAGGCCCGCGAAGGTGCTGCGGTCATCGAGCCCGAGGTCGACCTCATCGAGGAGGTGCTTCGCATTTGGGGCATCGACCGCATCGCGCCGGTCTCGCTCCCGGCGCTCTCCGCGGTGCCGTCGGCGACGCTCACGCCGCGGCAGGCGCGTGCGGCGGTGGCGCGGCGGGTGCTGGCGGGCAGGGGCCTTGCCGAGGCGGTGACCTTCAGCTTCGCCGACAGCCGCATCGCCGCGCTGTTCGGGGAAGCGCCCGAGGCGTTGCGGCTGGTCAACCCGATCGCCTCGGACCTCGACCAGCTGCGCGCCACGCCCCTCATCACGCTGGCGCTCGCTGCGGCGCGCAACGCGGCGCGTGGCTTCGGCGATGGCGGGCTGTTCGAGGTCGGACCCGCTTTTCACGAGGGCGTACGGGGCGGCCAGCAGGTGGTGGCCGCCGGGCTGCGAACGGGCGAGACGCCGCGCAGCTGGCTCGTCCCCGCGCGGGGCGTGACGGCTCTCGATGCCAAGGGCGATGTGTGGTCCGCGCTCACCGCACTCGGCCTGCCGCCGGAGGCGCTGACGGTGACTGGCGATGCGCCGGGCTTCTACCATCCGGGACGTTCGGGCGTTGTCCGGCAGGGGCCGAAGCTCGCCTTGGCCCGCTTCGGGGCGCTGCACCCCGAGATCATCCGCGCCCTCGACCTGCCCGCCCATGCGGCGGCCTTCGAGATCTTCCTCGACGCGATCCCCGAGCCGAAGCGCCGCCGGAAGGCCGCACCTGTGCTGTCGGCTTTCCAGCCGGTCCGGCGGGATTTTGCCTTCATCGCGGCGAGCGAAGTCGCCGCCGAGGACGTGTTGCGGGCGGCGCGTGGCTCGGTGCGCGATCTCGTCGCGGGCGTGACGCTGTTCGATGTCTATGAGGGCGAGCGCATGGAGCCCGGCCGCAAGTCCCTCGGCGTCGAGGTCGTGTTCCAGCCGAAGGATCGCAGCCTGACCGATGCGGAGATCGAGGAAGCCTCCGCGAAGGTGGTCGCCGCCGTCGCCAAGGCGACCGGAGCCGTGTTGCGGTAGTGCCCTAGATACGGCGCGCGAGGCGCGGGAACTGGAAGTCGCCGTAACCTCGCGCTTGGCGTTCGCGGTTCACTCGGTCACGCCGGCTTTGGACGCGGTGAGCGACGAT
The DNA here is from genome assembly GCF_965199065.1 of Acidisoma sp. Lineage (NCBI taxonomy): Bacteria > Pseudomonadati > Pseudomonadota > Alphaproteobacteria > Acetobacterales > Acidocellaceae > Acidisoma > Acidisoma sp. Next base: position 679,625 of record NZ_CBDAQN010000001.1, read on the forward strand.
CCATAGCACGATGCCGGCAATGGCCGGTGCGCCGAAGAGGGCGACGACGCCATACCAGTTTGCAGCGAGCGAACCCATAGCTTGTGCCTTCCAGTTCCGGACGACCTGCAATTGCCGGCCACGTAAATCTCTCCCGCACGCCTCTGTGATCAGGCGCCTCTGGCGGAACCGCTGTGGTACTCCAATATATGTGAACGAACCAAGAACGGGGATCGTTAGATGAGCACGCGCAGCAGGACGACGCAGCCGGAGACGGAGCAGCCGGAAGCCGATCTGGTGGACACCGATGTCAATCCGAAGACTGCGGTTTCGGACGATGTTCCGAATAATACCGTCAAGGACCCGAATACCTGGACCACCGGACATGAGACGATGACCGGTGCCCAGGCCTCCTACCTGAAGACGTTGTGCGAGGAAGCCGGCGCCGCCTTCGATCCAAGCCTGTCGAAGGCCGATGCGTCGAAGATGATCGACAGTCTCCAGGCTCAGACGGGTCGCGGCCGCAACCACTGACGCTTCCGAGCCTCACGAGGAGATGAGAATGAGACACCGTGATCCGCCGGCGTACAGGTCGAACGATGTGGCCTTTGCACGGGGGCTGGGCATGCTCAGTATCGGTCTCGGCCTGATAGATCTCTTCGGACGGCGCGGCGTTGCCCGGAACACCGGCCTGCCGAACGAACCACTCATTGCTCTTGTCGGTTTGCGGGAAGTGGCGACCGGTCTCGGGCTTGTCCTTGCGCGGGACCCGATGCCATGGGTGTGGGGTCGTGTCGGGGGCGACGCCATGGATATCGGAGCGCTGGCCATGGGCGTGTCGTCGCGCAATCCGCAGCGGCAGGGAGCCGTGGTGGGCCTTCTGTTGGTGGCAGCGCTGACAGCCGTTGATGTCGCGTTGGCCGGCCGACTGCACGTGACGGCCGAAGATCAGGCAACGAGGCCGCTGCTCGCCTGATCCCCTACACCCCTGTCACGTCATCAGCGGTCATGACGCAGTTGCGTCCTGCATCCTTCGCCGCATACAGCGCCCGATCGGCATCCGCGATGAGGCCGTGGGTTCCACGGAACGGGACGTAGGCTGCTACGCCGATGCTGAGCGTCACATGTTGCTCCATCGTGTCGTCAGCCTCCACCGCCAGTCGCAGGCGCTGGGCAACAGCCGCGGCGGCTTGCACTCGGGCACGCGGCAGGATCAGGCCGAACTCTTCACCGCCATAGCGGGCCAGCAGATCTGAAGACCGGTTATTGCCGTTCAATATTCTAGCCACTTGGACAAGAGCCGCATCACCTGCCAGATGGCCGTGACGGTCGTTGAATTGCTTAAAGTGGTCGATATCGATCAGCAACAGCGACAACGGCTCGTTGGTACGTCTCGCAGTCTTTTCTTCGGCTGCAAGCCGCTCGTTGAAGGCGCGGCGATTGGCGATGCTCGTCAGGACATCCGTCAAGCTGATCTCGGAAAGCCGTTCGTTGGCCGCACGCAACACACTGTTGTCCTGTGCCAACGCCAACAGGCGGACGATCTGCCGCGACAGGCTCTGCAGAGCCACGGTCTGCGATTTCGATAGTTCACGACTGCAGCGATCAATGACGGACAACGTTCCGAACGGCACCCCATGAGGCGCCAGCAGCGGCGCGCCTGCGTAGAAACGAAACGGCACACCGCCTGCCTTGGCCCAGTTGCGGGAGAAACGCGGGTCCTCGGCTACGTCCCGCACAACCATCACCTCATCCGGCACCCGGATCGCCTGCGCGCAAAAGGCGAGCGCACGCGGATAGTCCATCGTACCGATGCCGATACGAGCACTGAGCCACTGCCGGCCACGGTGAATGAACGATAGCAGAGCGCCCTGCGTGCCACAGACGTTCGCCGCAAGTTTGACGGCCTCGTAATATGTTGAGTCATCGCCGCAGTTGACGGTTTGAAAACGATCCGTCGCTGCCTCGGCAGCTGCCCTGTTTGACATCTGGCCCGATGGCTTCAGCGTAACGTAGGAAGATGCCGACGGCGCTTGCATCGAGTCACACCTCTGGAAGGGCGATGATTTGGTTCCGTCTCAAGAGGCCACAAAACATTTGAATGCCGCGTGAATGATTCCCGTAGGGATCATCAACGCCGCGATCAAAACACCAGACAACCCGACGGTAAGGCTCCTGTCTCCGGGGACCGGATCGCGCACGAGGCGGTCGCGCGCGCCGCCCTCCGCTCGGGCGAGGCATTGACGTTAATCCCGTCAATGGAGTAAGCGCTGCAAATGCGAGGCGTTCGCAATATTGCGATGGCTCGATGATCAGGAGTTCACGATGTCAATCCGGCGTCGGGCGAAGCCGCGAGTACTTGCGGCAGCAGTGATATGCGGCGTTTTCGTTCCGGTATTCGGCGCTCAACGCCCTGCGCAGGCCGCGGGACCGCCGGTGCTCACGCTTTATTCGGCGCAGCACGAGCAGACGGTGGACACGCTGGTCGCCGGGTTCGAGAAGGCGACGGGGGTTCGCGTTCAGGTGCATACGGGCGATGGCCCGGAGGTCGCTAACCAGATCATTCAGGAAGGCACGGTTTCGCCCGCCGATATCTTCTTCACGGAGAATTCGCCGGAGATCGCGGTGCTGGACGAAAAGGGCCTGTTGGCCCCCGTCGACCCCGCGACCCTTGCCGAAGTCCCGGCGAAGGACAGCGCGCCCGACGGCCATTGGGTCGGTGTGCTCGCGCGGGAGAATGTGCTCGCCTACAACACGGGCATGATCGCCGGCGACAAACTGCCGGAATCGGTGCTCGATCTTGCCGGGCCGGCCTGGAAAGGCCGCGTCGCCATCGCGCCGAGCGACAACGACTTCCTGCCGCTGGTCAACGCCGTGCTCGTGTTGAAGGGGCATGACGCCGCTCTCGCCTGGCTGCGCGGCCTGAAGGCGAATGCTCAGATTTTCGATGACGACGAGGGCGTCGTGGCGGCCGTGAACCGGGGCGCCGTCGCTACCGGCATCATCAACAACTACTACTGGGCGCGTCTCCAGGCGGAGTTAGGCCGCGGCCATATGCACAGCGCGATCTACCATTTCAGCCACGGCGATATCGGCGGCCTCGTCAACATCTCCGGGGCCGGCGTCCTGAAGACGGCCAAGGACCCGAAAGACGCGCAACGTTTCCTGGCCTACCTGGTGGCCGCCGACACGCAGAAGCTGCTCGCCGACAACACGGTCGTCTTCGAGTATCCGCTGCATCCCGGTGTCGCGCCGAACCCCGTGCTGAAGCCGTTCGATCAGTTGCAGCCGCCGGCGATCAGCGTGGCGCAGCTGGGTGATGACGCCCAGGTCGTCGATCTGCTGAACGAGGCCGGCCTCCTCTGATGAGTTTCCTCCGGTGAATGGGGCGGTCAAGCCACCTCTGGGACTGCTGGCCGCCTCGGCCGTGGGAGCGGCGCTGGTGCTGCTGCCTTTCGGTCTAACCGTGTTCCGGGCCGCTGAAGTCGGTGGCGCGCGGGCGAGCCGGTTGCTGTTCCGTCCGCTGGTCGGCCTGCTGCTCATCAACACCCTGAGCCTGGTGGCGGTCTCCGTGGTGCTCGCGGCCATTCTCGGCACTGCGATCGCGTGGTTCGTGGAACGGACGCGGCTCCCCGGCCAGCGCCTTTGGGCGGTGCTAGCGGCGGTGCCGCTCGCCATCCCTTCCTTCACCACGAGCTACGCCTGGGTCTCCATCAGCCCCGCCTTGCAGGATTTCGCGGGTGCCGTGCTGGTGGTGACCTGCTCCTACTACCCGCTGGTCTACCTACCCGTGGCGGCGGCCCTGCGCGGCATGGACCCGGCACTGGAGGACGCGGCCCGCGCCCTCCGCTGCGGACCCGTCGCCTGCTTTTTCCGCATCGTCCTGCCGCAGCTGCGGCCGGCGTTGCTTGGAGGGATGCTCCTGGTGACGCTCAACATCCTCACCGAGTTCGGCGCCTTCGCCCTGCTGCGCTTCCGCACCTTCACCACCGAAATCTACGTGCAGTTCCGGGCCAGCTTCGATGGCGCCGCCGGATCGCTGCTGGCGGGTGTCCTCATTCTGCTCTGCCTGCTCTGCCTGCTGGCGGAGCTGCGGGTGAGGGGACGTGCGCGCTACGGCCGCATCGGCTCCGGCGCCCGCCGCGCCTTTACCCCTCATGAACTGGGCCGCGCCCGCCTGCCCGTGCTGGGCTTCTTCGTGGTCGTGACGCTCGTGACAGTCGGCGTGCCGCTCGGCACCGTGCTATTTTGGCTCGCGCAACCGGGGGCGGCGGCCATTACTCCGGCCGAGGTGTCGCCGGCGCTGCTGACCCAGGCGACACTCGCCTCCATCGGCTACGGGCTGGGCGGCGCGGCGGTCGCGACGCTGATGGCCCTGCCGATAGGCTTCCTCGCCACGCGCTATCGCGGCCGGTCGGTGACGCTCATCGAACGCACGAGCTATCTGACCCAAGGACTGCCCGGCATCGTCATCGCCCTGGCGCTGGTCTTCCTGACCGTCCATTACCTCCACATCCTCTATCAGAGCGCGCTGCTGATGATCCTCGCCTACGGCATCCAGTTCCTCTGCCTAGCCGTGGTCGGCGTTCGCGCGGCCTTCGCCCAGTCGCAGCCGGGGCTGGAGGAGGCGGCCCGGTCGCTGGGTCTTGGGCCGATCGCGGTCGCCTGGCGCGTCATGCTGCCTCTGGCCGGACCGGGCCTTGGAGCCGCGGCGGCCATGGTGTTCGTTTCGGTGACGACGGAACTGACCGCGACGTTGCTGCTCGCGCCCATCGGCACGCAGACGCTGGCGACGCAGATCTGGGCCGACACCTCGACCTTGGCCTTTGCAGCGGCGGCACCTTACACGGCGCTCATGATGACGATTTCGCTCCTGGCGACCTGGCTCCTGGCGCGCCGGTTCGGACAGTCGCGCGTCCGTCTTGCGACCGTTGGCGCCTCCGCCAGCGGCATCGCCTGAGCGATCCCGATGACGGCATTGGCCTTGGCCGGGGTATGCAAATCCTTCGGCGCCCGCACCGTCCTGGCGCAGATTGATCTCGATGTGGCGTCCGGTGAGGTGCTGGCCGTGCTCGGCTCCTCCGGCAGCGGCAAGACGACGCTGCTGCGGCTGATCTGCGGGTTCGAGCGGAGCGGAGGCGGGACTATCCGCCTTGGTGATGATCTGGTGTCCGGAGCCGGCGTCCACGTGCCGCCGGAACGTCGCCGGGTCGGCTATGTGGCGCAGGACGGCGCGCTGTTTCCTCATCTTTCGGTCGCCGGCAACATCGCCTTCGGACTGTCGCGCCGCGAGCGCCGGAGGCGCCACCGGGTGGCCGAGCTGCTGGAACTCGTCGGACTGCCCGCGGCCTACGCCGATCGGCCGCCGCAGGAGCTGTCGGGCGGCGAACAACAGCGCGTCTCGCTCGCCCGCGCCCTCGCGCCGCAGCCTGGGCTGGTGCTGTTGGACGAACCCTTTTCGTCGCTCGATGCCGGGCTGAGGGTCGAGACGCGGGAGGCGGTCGCCGCCGCTCTCCGCCGCACAGGGGCGACGGCCGTGCTGGTGACGCACGATCAGTCCGAGGCACTGTCGATGGGCGATGCCGTCGCCGTGCTACGGGGAGGTGTGCTGGTTCAGGTCGCCGAGCCCGAGACGCTCTATCGGCGTCCCGTCGACATCGCACTTGCGCGCTTCCTCGGCGCTGCCGTGGCGCTGCCGGGCGAGGCCACCGGTGGCTCAGTCCGCTGCGCGCTCGGGACGTTCCCGCTCGTGGCGCCGGTTGGTGACGGAACGGTCGAGGTGCTGATCCGCCCCGAACAGATCCGGCTGATGGCGCCGGGCGAGGGCCATCCGGCGACGGTCGAGGCCGTGACCTTCTACGGCCACGACTGCAGCGTGGCGCTGCGGGCGGCGGGCCTGCCCGGATCGCTGAAGGCCCTCGTTCCCGGCTACGCCAGCCCTCTCTCGGGTGCGAGCGTCGGGCTTCGGGTCGAAGGCCCGGTCGCGGCCTATCCCGTCGTCAGGGGATCGTAGCCCGGCTTCTTGAGGACCGTGTCCGACTTCCCGATGATGTCGGGCTTGTAGACCGTCTCCACCCAATCCTCCTTCGCCACATCCTCGAAGGCGACGGAGACCGCATCCTCTCCAACCTCGGCCCCGGCCATGATGGCCTTCGTTATGTCCTCGGCCATTCTGGATTTCTGCTGCTCGGTCCGGCCGGCGACGAGCTTGACGATAACGTGCGGCATCTCAACCTCCGTAGTCAGCGTCGCTGACCTGCTCCATCCAGTCTACCGGCGACCCATCGAGCTTCTCCTGGATGGCGATGTGGCTCATCGCCGTCGTCGCCGTCGCGCCGTGCCAGTGCTTCTCGCCGGGTGGGAAATGGACCACGTCGCCGGGGTGGATTTCCTCGGTCGCACCGCCTTCCCGCCTAGCCCAGCCGGCGCCGGCTGTCACGATGAGTGTCTGGCCGAGTGGATGCGTGTGCCACGCCGTCCGCGCACCCGGCTCGAACGTGACCAGCGCCATTGCCACGCGGGCTGGATCGGGCGGGCTGAACAGCGGATCGATCCGCACCGTGCCGGTGAAATAATCCGCCGGACCCTTGCCGGACGGCTGCGAACCCGCGCGCTTGATTTCCATCGCTGTCTCCTGTGCGTGTTGCCCATCTAGGTAATGGGTGAACCGGCTGCCGATAAGGCGGTAGAACCCGCATGAACCTATAAGTCGGCGATCTGAATGCCGCCGCCCGCCGGCCGTTGGGCCTCCACTAGGCGTCCGCCCGGCCGCCCGGTATGGTGCGCCCTCCTGATCCGCCCGCTTGAACCCCGCCGCTTGACCCCGAGGTGAGTGCCTATGCCTGGAGCGTTGAAGGTCGCCGTCCAGATGGACCCTATGGAGACCGTGAAGATCGACGCGGACTCGACCTTCGCCCTCATGCTCGAAGCGCAGTCGCGCGGCCATCAGCTCTGGCACTACGAGGTCCGCCACATGGCGCTTCGCGGCCAGCGGCTCACGGCGCGCGCCAACTCCGTGGTCCTGCGGCGCGAGGTGGGGAACCATTTCACCTTCGGCCCGACGGAGCTTCTCGACCTCGGCACGATGGACGTCGTCCTCATGCGGCAGGACCCGCCCTTCGACATGGCCTACATCACGGCGACCCACATGCTGGAGCACATCCACCCCAAGACGCTGGTGGTGAACGATCCGGCGGCCGTCCGAAACGCGCCCGAGAAGCTGCTCGTGGCGCACTTCCCCGACCTCATGCCGCCGACGCTCATCACCTGGGACCGCGCGGCGATCGCGGAGTTTCGGGCGGAGTTCCGCGACATCATCATCAAGCCGCTGTTCGGCAACGGCGGCATCGGCGTGTTCCGCGTGCGCGAGGACGACGAGAATTTCGGCTCGATCCTCGACAGCCATTTCTCCCGAACCACCGAGCCGCTGATGATCCAGCGCTACGAGGCGGCCGTGCGGCAGGGCGACAAGCGCATCATCCTGGTCGACGGCGAGCCCATGGGGGCGGTCAACCGCATACCGGCCAAGGGCGATGCACGCTCGAACATGCATGTCGGCGGGCGGCCTGAAAAAAGCACGCTCACCGCGCGCGAGCACGACATCTGCGCCGCCATCGGCCCCTACCTGCGCGAGCGCGGGCTGCTGTTCGTCGGGATCGACGTGATCGGCGACTACCTCACCGAGATCAACGTGACCTCGCCCACGGGCTTGCAGGAGATCACGCGCTTCGACGGGATCAAGATCGAAGAGACTGTTTGGGACAAGATCGAGGCCAAGGTCTAGCCGTCGCCATTCATGGCCAAGCCCACCCCAAACCCGATCACGCGGCCGGTTCCGCTCGAGGGCGCATGGCCTTGGGTGCCGCGCATTGCCGGCAGCGCCTGGATTGTCTGGCGCATCCTCACCTTCACCGTCTGGACCCTGCTTTGCGCCCCGGTGCAGACGGTGCTCCTCGCTTTGCCCGGACGCGGCAAGGCTCGGTTGCCCTTGCTCTACTGGGCCGGATGCTGCTGGTGCCTGGGGCTGCGGGTGAGGGTCATCGGCGCGCCTGTCGCCCGCGCCCTGCCGACCGTCTTCGTCTCCAACCATTCATCCTGGATGGACATCCCGGCGCTCGGCTCCTGCCTGCCCGCGGCCTTCATCGCCAAATCGGAGGTCGGCCGCTGGCCGGTCATCTCCATCATCGCGTGGCTCGGGCGCACGGTGTTCGTGAGCCGCCGCGCCCGCGGGGCAGGGCGCGAGAATGCAGACATCGCGAGACGGCTCGGTCAGGGCGACAGTCTTATCCTGTTCCCCGAGGGCACCACATCGGACGGCGCCCGTGTCATGCCGTTCCGCTCCGCCTTCCTGGCCATCGCCGAGAGCGGCCAGCCGCATATCCTTCAGCCGGTCTCGATCGTCTACGACGAGATCGATTACCTGCCGGTCCGGCGCGCGGATCGTGCATTGTTGGCGTGGTTCGGTGATATGGACCTCGCCTCCCACTTCGCGCGGATCGCGCGGCACCGTGGGTTGCGGGTGACGATCGAACTCCATCCGCCCGTGGATGCCGCTGGCGCGCTGACCCGGAAGCAACTCGCGCAGTCCGTCTGGCGGCAGGTCGCGACGACAGCGGCCGAACTCCGGCGCAACCGGATCCCGCCGCGAGAGCCCTGAAACAGGCGAGATCAGGAGCGTTTCTGATGAACGAGAAGCCGGCCCCGCTCGTTCTGCCGCAGGTGCACGAGACCCTGCGGCAGGTCTTCAACCACAATGTCGCTCAAGGCCCGGCCTGGATCCCGGCCTATGTCTGGAGCACCATTATCCTGGTCGTTGCCGGCTGCATCGGCCTGCTGCTGCACCGGCTGACGCTGGCGCTCTTCAAGCGCTTCTCGCCGCCGCGCAAGGTGCGCACGTTTTTCGAACTGTTCGTCGAGAACACCACCGGCCCGAGCCGCCTCGCCTATGTCATCTTCCTGGTCGGCGCGGCATTGCCGTCCACGAGTTATTCTTTCGCGACGACACTGACCATCGCGCACATCCTGCTGGTGGCGTTCGTGCTGCTCGTGGGCTGGACATCGATCCGGGCCGGCGAGATCTTCGCCTCCCTCTACCTTGCCCGCTTCCGCACGGATGTCGACGACAACCTGCTGGCGCGCAAGCATCTCACCCAGATTCGCATCCTCAAGCGCGCGGGCGCCATCCTGATCGGCGTGGTGACCGTCGGCGTCGCCCTGATGACCTTCGATCAGGTGCGGCAATACGGGATCAGCCTCTTCGCCTCGGCGGGTGCCGCGAGCCTTGTCGTCGGTCTCGCAGCCCGGCCCCTGCTCACCAACCTCATCGCGGGCGTGCAGATCGCTATCACGCAGCCGATCCGGCTCGAGGATGCGGTCATCGTCGAGGGCGAATGGGGCTGGATCGAGGAGATCAGCAGCACCTACGTCGTCGTGCGGCTGTGGGACTGGCGGCGGATGATCCTGCCTATCTCCTATTTCCTCGAAAAACCGTTTCAGAACTGGACGCGCGAATCCGGCGCACTGATCGGATCGGTCTACCTCTACGTGGATTACACCATTCCCGTGCAGGCGGTCCGCAACAAGCTCTCGGAGGTCGCCGCCGAGAGCAAGCTTTGCGACGGAAAGGTCGTCAACCTGCAGGTAAGCGATGCCCGCGAGGGCGTCGTCGAACTGCGTTGTCTGGTCAGCGCACGCAACGCTCCGCAATGCTGGGACTTGCGCTGTGAGGTGCGCGAGAAGCTCATCGCCTTCATCCAGGCTGAGTATCCGCATTCGCTGCCGCATACACGCGTGGCAATGGATCGCGCCAGAGGCGATGCTGCGACGCACAACAAAGTTGAGGTCGGGGTTGGTGCGCCCGGGCGCGGTTAGCAGATCTTCGCTGAGTAGGAGGCGCCTGTGCGTGGTCGGTGCCGAGGCTCTAGCCGCTGAAGGCCGGCATACCAGATACGTAGTCTAACTTGGGGGTTAACAAAGATGAGCGCCTTCGCACCCACGTCAGCTTCGGCCGGAACCGGCGCAGACCATAGCTTTTTCACCGGCGGAATGGCCGCGCTGGCAGGCTTGATGTTCGGCCTCGATATCGGCGTCATTTCCGGTGCGTTGCAGTTCATCGGAACCGCCTTCCACGCCTCCGATACCGCCAAGGAGTGGATCGTCAGCAGCATGATGTTCGGCGCGGCACTCGGTGCGCTCGCGGCGGGCGTGCTCTCGTATCGGCTTGGCCGCAAAGTCTCCCTGATCCTCGGCGCCATTCTGTTCGTTGCCGGCTCGCTCTTCTGCGCGTTCTCGTGGTCGATATCCTCATTGATCGTCGCCCGCATCGTGTTGGGGCTGGCCATCGGCATCGCGACCTTCACAGCTCCACTCTACATTTCCGAAATCGCACCGCCCGAGAAACGCGGTTCGATGATCTCGACCTACCAGCTGATGATCACCATCGGCATCCTGGCGGCCTTCATCTCGGATACGTTGCTGGCCTACACCGGCGCCTGGCGCTGGATGTTGGGGATCGTGGCCGTGCCCGGCGTGCTGTTTCTGCTGGGCGTTCTGCGCCTGCCCAACAGCCCGCGCTGGCTGATGATGCGCGGCCGCAAGCGCGAGGCTCAGGACGTTCTCCACACTCTGCGCGGCAACGACCGCGTCGTAGAGGCCGAGGTGCGCGATATCGAGGAACAGCTTCGTCGCCCGCAGGTTGGCCTGCAGCTGTTTCGCGGCAATCCGAACTTCCGGCGCTCGGTCTTCCTGGGCATCGCGCTGCAGGTCATCCAGCAGCTCACCGGCATCAACGTCGTGATGTACTACGCCCCGCGCATCTTCGAGGCCGCCGGTTTCCACGGGCACGCGCAGCTTTGGGGCACCGCGATCGTCGGCCTCGTCAACGTGCTCGCGACGTTGCTCGCGATCGGCGTCGTCGATCGCCTCGGCCGCCGCCCGGTGCTGCTGGCGGGCTTCGCCACAATGACCGTCGGCATGGGCGTGCTCGGCTTCCTGCTGCACATCGGCACCCACACCCTGGGGATGCAGCTGTTCGCGGTCGCCATGCTGCTCGTCTTCATCATTGGATTTGCAACCTCCGCCGGGCCGCTCATCTGGGTGCTGTGTTCCGAGGTGCAGCCTACCAAAGGCCGGGACTTCGGCATCGCCGCCTCGACCCTCACCAACTGGGTGGCCAACTTCATCGTTGGCCTGACATTCCTGTCGATGCTGCATAGCTTCGGCGACGGCGTGACCTTCGGCATCTATGCAGCCTTCAACTTCGCCTTCCTCTTTTTCACGTTCTTCATGGTGCCGGAAACCAAGGGGATTTCTCTCGAGAAGATCGAGGCGAACCTCATGGAGGGCAAGCCGCTCCGCAATATCGGCGTCTGACAGAAGACCTGATCGGGCAGAAGTCTGGTTTTGCCTCGGGGAAAACCGCCTCCGCTCAGTCGATGTTCGAAAGATGTCCCTGCCACAGCACCGGCCCCTGTGGCAGGCCGGTCGGCGAACCGCCCTTCTGCTCCAGGCTCACCATCAGCTGCATCGGCCCACGGAGGGTCGGCGGGACCGTGACCGTCTGCCCGCCCGGCGGCAGGACGCCGAGCGCCTTGGGAACGTTGGCCCCATCGGGTAGCGCCCATAACTCGTAGTCCTTGCCCGAGGCAACGGCCACCCGCTCAAGCGGCTTCAGCACGAGGGTCCTGTCGGGCGTGGCCTCCGCGACAAAGGCGGGCGCACCCTTCGGCGGGTTCAGAATGGCGCTCGCGACGGGAATTTCGGAGGCCGGGGCAGGCGCGGGCGGCACCCGGCGATCGACCACCGCGACAACGGCGATGGCCGCCGCAAGGCCGAACCCTAAAGCGGTCGTCCCGCGCCAGAAGCCAAGAGCATTCAGGAAGCCACGCGCCGACGACGGCCCCGACGACCTGGCGGATTGGCTCAGAGGGGCACGGCTGAGAGGCGCCGCAACCAGTCCGCAGGAGGCCTCGATCCTTTGCCACAAGGCTGCCGGCGGCGTCACCGGCGGCACAATAGCGGCAAGCGGGGCGAGCCGCTCCTCCCACTCCGCTATGGCGGCGCCAAAAGCCGCGTCCTGGTCCGCGCGGCGGACAGCGCCTTCGCGTTCGGGGCCTTCGAGCACACCCAACACGTATTCCGCCGCCAGCAGGTCCCGATCGTCCTCGGTCCCGCTCATGGTTCGAGGCACCGTTTCAGGCTGGCCAGCGAACGCCGGATCCATGACTTGATCGTGCCCAGAGGCGTGCCGGTCTTCTCTGCCAATTCGCTGTGTGAGAAGCCGTCGGCATAGGCCTGCATCAGCAGCTGGCGACGGTCGGGCTCCAGCTCCTCCAGGCAACGCCGCAAAGCAGCGCCCTCTGCGCTGGTCACCAGTTGGGAAAGGGCATCGGGCGATTCGTCCGCCTGCTCCGGCGGCTCGTAGCCCGGCTTCTCCCGCACCCGGCGGCGCGTGATGTCGAGCGCGCGGTAGCGGACGATGCTGGTGAGCCAAGCGCCCGCGGCGCCGCGCGCGGGATCGAAGCGAACCGCCTGGTTCCAGACCTGCACAAAGGCATCATGGGTGGCGTCCGCGGCCAGCCCGGGGTCGCGGGTGATCCGCAGCGCGAGGCCGTGCAATCGCGCGGATTGTCCATCGTAGAGGGCACGGAATGCTGCGCGGTCACCGGTTGCACACCGGGTCAGCAATGCGGTCAGAGCCCCATCGCCGTCGTCCCGCGAGCCGCTGCGTTGAGAAAGCAGACCTGAGCACTCCCGCAATACCCGCGCGTGAACCGCGCGTTTCCTGGCCCGCATATTGCGCGGCTGGCGCGGAGACGCAAGCCGAAGCCTTGTCTCTGACACTGCGGAAGCCATAGACCCAAGACCCCTCTCCGACACCAAGGAGGCCCGGTCGACCTCTGCACTTTCTACGCGGCGCGAACGCCAGCGGATGCCGCCAGGGCGATCATCGCCTCGACATTGCAGTGTCGCACCACATGCGCAGCCAAACGGTCCAGCACAGACTCGATCTCGGCCGCATGGTTGCGTGTGCTGGCAACGCCGCCGAAACGGACAAGCCAGGCAGACCGTTGCCGATCATTTATAAAAAATCCATGAATGTAACTTCCGGAGACGCGCCCATCAGCCGATCTTGCGCCGTCCGGCCGACCATCGTCCGTTCGTATGAGAGGACGTTCGGTATCGGCACCTTTTGTGATGCCCATGTGCATCTCGTAGCCGTGCAGCGGCGTATTGTCAGGAAGCGTCACTCCATGCACGGCGCGCAGGTGCTTCGGACCTTGCAGGGTCGTCTCGACATCGAGCAGTCCAAGCCCGGGCGCGGATGATGGCGGTCCCTCGATCCCCTCGGGATCGGAGATGCGTTGGCCCAGCATTTGATAGCCGCCGCAGAGGCCGAGCACATGACCGCCGCGCCGGTGGTGAGCGATTATGTCCTTGTCCCAACCGAAGGCGCGCAGCCGCGCGAGATCAGCGATAGTCGTTTTAGAACCGATAAGAAGAACGAGATCGGTATCCGCCGGCAGCGGCGTGCCCTGGTGCAGCACGACCAGATCGACCGACGGCTCCGCACGCAACGGGTCCAGGTCATCGAAGTTGGCGATGCCGGGCAGCACCGGCACGGCAATGCGGAGCGGTCCTCCACGGGCCGGCGGAAGCGCGCCGAGATCGGCGGCATCCTCGGCGGGCAGGCGCTGGGCGTCGGCGAAGAAGGGCACGAGACCCATCGGCGCCCAGCCAGTACGGGCCGCGATGAAGTCCATGCCGTCGGCGAACAGAGTGGCATCGCCCCTCATGCGGTTGACGATGAAGCCACCGATGAGAGCCGCGTCGGCTGGGTCCAGCACCGCCTGGGTGCCGACGAGGCTGGCGATGACGCCGCCGCGATCGATGTCGCCGATCAGCACGACAGGCACGCCCGCGGCACGGGCAAAGCCCATGTTGGCAATGTCGTTCGCTCGGAGATTGACCTCGGAGGCGCTGCCCGCGCCCTCGACGACGACGATGTCGCACTCCGCGCGCAACCGGGCGAAGCTTTCCAGCACATGCGGCAGAAGCTGGGGCTTTAGGGATTGGTATTCGCGAGCGCGGGCCTGGCCCCAGACGCGTCCCTGCACCACGATCTGGGAGCCGACCTCGCTCTGCGGCTTCAGCAGCACAGGGTTCATGTGAACCGAGGGCGGCACGCCACAGGCCTGCGCCTGCAACGCCTGCGCGCGGCCGATTTCGCCGCCATCGGCCGTGACGGCCGCATTGTTCGACATGTTCTGCGGCTTGAACGGCCGCACGCGGAAGCCCTGATGGGTGAGGGCGCGGCACAGCCCGGCGACAAGCAACGATTTTCCGACGGAGGACCCAGTCCCCTGCAGCATCAGCGCGAGCGTCATGAAGGAACAGCGTTCTTTTTTTCAAACGGGATGCCCCGCCTTGCAAACGGGATGCCCCGCGCAAAGAACCAAAGAACTCCCATCCGCTAAGCCCCGAAACGGCCATTCTTCGGGAAGCCAGCCGGCGGCTGCCGCCCCGTCTGCGCCCGGCTCCCGAGCCAGTCCCGGAGGTTGGTCTCCACGCGCATCCGCTCGCCGGACCTCCAGCTCAGCCCGTCGGCGAGGCGGAAAATCCGCACGTCGGCGATGCCGCCGCTGCTGTAGCGCTGCAACTGCACGCCCGTGCCGCGGGCCATCTCGGGCACCTCGGCCAGCGGGAAAACCAGCATTTTGCGGTTCTCACCGACGACCGCGATGTGGTCGCCATTGCCAACCGGCACGGCCAGCGCCAGCTCCTCGCCCGGCTTCACCGCCATCACCTGCTTGCCCGCACGGCGCTCCGACAACAGATCGTCGGCGCCGACGACGAAGCCACGGCCCGGCGTGGAGGCCAGCAGATAGCGCGCCTCCGCCACCCAGGCGAACAGCCCGACCACCTCGTCCTCATTGCCGAACTCGGCCAGCAGCCGGACGGGCTGCCCATCGCCACGGCCGCGCGGAATATCGGCGGCCTTCAGCGTGTAGGCGCGCCCGTTGGTCGCCAGCAGGCAGAGCCGGTCGGTCGTGTCGCAGGCCAAAGTGAGGCGCAGGCCGTCGCCTTCCTTGAACTTCAGCTCGGCGTCGTTCGCGAGCTGACCCTTGATCGCCCTGATCCACCCCTTCTGCGACAGGATCACGGTGATCGCCTCGCGCTCCACCAGAGCGCTTTCGTCGATCGCCACGATCGAGGGCGCGGCGCCGATGGCCGTTCGCCGGTCCCCCAATGCCCCCGAGCCGAAGGTCGCGCGGGTCTTCTCCAGCTCGGCGACGATCTTCTCCCAGCGCAGCTTCTCGCTATCCAGCAGCGTGCGCAGATCCTTGGCCTCCTTCGTGAGCGACTTGTGCTCCTTGCGCAGCTCGATCTCCTCCAGTCGCCGCAGCGAGCGCAGCCGCATGTTGAGGATCGCCTCGGCCTGCACGTCGCTGAGGTCGAAGCGCTTCATGAGCACCGGCTTCGGTTCGTCCTCCTCGCGGATGATCCGGATCACCTCGTCGAGGTTCAGGTAGACGGCGAGATAGCCGTCGAGAATCTCGAGCCGACGCTCGATCGCGGCCAGACGATGCTGCGACCGCCGGACCAGCACCTCCTGCCGATGGGCGAGCCATGCCCGCAGCACATCCCGCAGCGGCATCACCCGAGGCGTGCGGGTCGCATCGAGCACGTTCATGTTGAGCGGAAACCGTGTTTCCAGCGCCGAGGTCCGGAACAGGCTCTCCATCAGCATGGCGGGCTCGACCGTGCGCGCCTTCGGTTCCAGCACCAGCCGGACGCGTTCGGCGCTCTCGTCGCGGATGTCGGCGAGCAGCGGCACCTTCTTGTCTTCAAGCAGCTGGGCGATCTGCTCGATGAGGCGGGACTTCTGCACCTGATAGGGGATTTCGGTGACGACGATGGCCCAGGTGCCGTGGCGGCCCTGCTCCACCGACCAGCGGGCGCGCAGCCGGAAGCCGCCGCGCCCGGTCTCGTAGGACTGCAGGATGGAGGCCGCATCCTCCACCAACTCGCCGCCGGTCGGGAAATCCGGCCCGGGCATGAACTGCAACAGCTCTTGGGTGGTCGCCTCCGGCTTGCGGATGAGCAGCACGGCCGCCGCACAGAGTTCGCCGGCGTTATGAGGCGGGATGGAAGTCGCCATGCCGACCGCGATGCCCGCCGCGCCGTTGGCCAGCAGGTTGGGGAAGTTGCCCGGGAGCACGAGCGGCTCCTGCTCCTCGCCGTCATAGGTGGCGCGGAAGTCGACGGCGTCCTGATCGATGCCCTCCAGCAGGGCCTGGGCGACGGCGGTGAGGCGCGCCTCGGTGTAGCGCATGGCCGCCGGGTTATCGCCGTCGATGTTGCCGAAGTTGCCCTGGCCCTCGATCAGCGGGTAGCGGACGGAGAAGTCCTGCGCCAGCCGCACCATCGCCTCGTAGATCGAGGCGTCGCCATGCGGGTGGAACTTGCCCATCACGTCGCCGACGACGCGGGCGCATTTCTTGAACCCCGAGGCCGGGTCCAGCCGCAGCTGGTGCATGGCGTAGATCAGCCGCCGGTGGACCGGCTTCAGCCCGTCGCGCACATCCGGCAGGCTGCGGGACATGATGGTCGACAGGGCATAGGCGAGATAGCGGTCGCTCAGCGCCCCCGAAAGCGGCGTCTCCTCGATATGACCGGCGATGTCGTCAGGCATGAGGCTCTCCAGCGGAGAAAACTAGTCATCCGTCCGCGGCGATCCGGGCGTCCAACAAGTGATAGAGGTGTCGGCGCGCTTCGGGAAGCGGCCGGTTATGATGGCCGAAGGCGTCACGCTCCAGGAAATGCCCGGTCAGCCGCAGCGCGTCCCGCCACGCAAGCAGGTCGCCCGGCATTGCCTCGTCGCGGAGGAAGGCGGGCAGCGGCAGCATACGGCCGCGCCACGTCCCGGCGGCGGCCTCGGTCACTGCCCTGCCGGTTCGCGGCGATACCAGAGCGAGGCCCTCGGTCTCACCGCTGAGGGCGCAGGAGCCGAGGTCGAGCCCGTAGCCGAGGTCGGCGAGCAGCACCATCTCGAACCGCGCAAGCTCTCCGGGCGTCGCCACATTGGCGGCGAGGCGGGGCAGCAGATGGAGGAGCGCGTTGAAGCTCGGGGCCTGCGGCTCACGCTCCGGCAGCGCGCCCACGGTCACCGCGCAAACCGCCCGCAGCAGGGCGAGCGACATCGCATCCTGCATGGCGCCGGGCGCGATCGCCTGGATCATCTCGCCTGTGAGGCTGCCCAGCTGATCCGGCAGGCGGCCGACCCATCGCAGGGAGACAAGGTTGCCGACCTGCCAAAGCGCCACGCGGGCGCGGGATGCGCCGCCACGGGCGAGGCCCCGGTGGACGCCCTGGGCCGCGGTGAACGCCGCGACGATGAGGTCCGCGTCGCCGTACGGGCGGGCGTCCAGCACGATGCCAGGCGCTTCCCACTCCATCGGATTGCTACAGGTGTTCGCGGAGGCGCGGCATGAGTTCGACGAGGTTGCAGGGCCGATGCCGGCTGTCGAGCTGCGTCACAAGGATATCGTCCCAGCCATCGCGCACCGCGCCGGTGCTGCCCGGAAGCGCGAAAAGATAGGTGCCCATGGCGACGCCGCCGAGGGCCCGCGACTGGATGGTGGAGGAGCCGATCTTGGCGTAGCTGAGCATCCGGAACAGCTCGCCGAAGCCGGAGATCTCCTTCTCCAGCACGCGGCCGAAGGCTTCCGGGGTCACGTCGCGTCCGGTCACCCCGGTGCCGCCCGTGCTGATCACCACGTCGATCTCCGGATCGGCGATCCAGTCGCGGAGAACCGCCTCGATGGCATCGGCATCGTCCCGCTCGATCCGGCGGCCGGCCAGGCGATGACCGGCGGCCTCGATGCGCGCCACCAGGGTATCGCCCGAACGGTCATCCGCGAGGCTGCGCGTATCCGAAACGGTGAGCACCGCGATATTGACGGGTAGAAAAGGAAGATTGGAGTCCATGTTCGCAATCCTAATGGATCGTCGCCGAACTCGCGATAGCTGTTTTGCTCGCACCCGTCAGGCGAGGAAACTGCCCTTCAGCAAGTGCATCAAGACTTGGTATCGGCAGATTGAGTTGCCGTGCGTAAGCCCAACTGTAGCGCAATACGCAGAACACGAAACGACGTGTCTGATCATTCGGTATCATCTCGATATAAAGCAGCGGGTCATCCTCAGCCACTTGGGCGTTGTTCCATCCCGCAGCCTCATTAGGCCCGGCGTTGTAGCTCGCCAGGATACGCAAAAGATCACCATCTATCGATGATTGTTCCGACAAGTAATTGAGATAGCGCTGACCCATTTCGATATTGTATTGAGGATCGGAGAGCGTCCCAGGTCTTCGTTTTCCGCGACGTTGATCCATGAATGCAGCTGTCGACGGCATCAGCTGCAGAAGGCCCTGTGCTCCGACGGCGGATACCGCATGTGGATCGAAATTCGATTCCACCCGCACCAGCGCATAAAGAAGCGAAGCATCCACATGGAGCCCATGCGGCGTCGCGAGCGACATCGGAGGTATCACAACTGCATCGGCTGACGATCGTGATGGATCAAGTCCCGCAATCTGATTGGCGAGCGTTGCCATCCCGGCTTGCCACGCGACCAGCATCACGGCTCGACGCATCGCCGCATCATGGGCGATGGCCGGGTAAAGATAACGCAACTCCTGTTCCGCCAGATGATTCTGACCCACTTGCAGCAGCGCGAAAGCACGTTCGCCATGCGGATAGGAAGCCACCGCGTCGAGATCGGCGAGGCCCAGCGTCTGATTGGCGAATGACGGGTCGATCCCATCCTGCCCAAGCATTCGTTGCGCGAGAACGGTGTAGAAGCCTGAGCCGGTCGAGGCCGCGCGGCGCATCCAGGACAGGTAGTCCATGTCCTGGCCACCACGCAGCGCACTCCGCGCCGCCCAGAAAGCGGCGGCGGCCGCGAGATCGTGCGAAGCACGAGGCGCCGACGCCGCTGTCGCGAAGAGGTGCGTCGCGGACGGGTCACCAGCCCGCCACGCGGCAAGGCCGGCGACAAAGGCCGGGAGCCCTAGCGCGCCATGGCTTTGCTTCATTGCGATGCGAGCCAACCGCGCGGCGTAGCCGTTCTTGCCAAGTGCGAACGCCGTCCGGGCGACCTCCGCGCGAAGCGTGGCGCCAAAAAGCGGGTCGATCCTTGCAGCCGCGATCACGTTGACTGCGGTGTCGAGCCGGCCAGCTTCGCTCAAGGCAAGAACCTGAGCATCGAGTGCGGGCTGACGCGCGATGCCGGTATCGGCTGGCCTGAGATCGAGGTCGGCGCTCTGACCAGGCACCGGCGGCGCCAGGTACGGGAGAACGGACGGCCTGCTGTTTGCGAAATTCCGCTTCTGCATCCGGCGGCCGAGCAGGGCCTGGACAGCTTTGGCCTGGGGCTGATCGCCAAACTGCTTCAGCCACTCAATCAACTCGGGTGCGGTTGGCTTGCCGTGCGGGCCGAGGTAGCGGTCGGCGAGGATGGCGCCGAGCAGAATCCGGTTGGACAACTGATTAGTTGCCTGCGCGGCGGCCGACATGTCGCCGCGCGCCTGCAACGTAAAGATCTGACGCACGATGGCGGCGTCGCTCATGTTCAACGGCTGCGGAAACGCGAACGCGTTCCCGCTATCAGGGTCGGCGCGCGGCACTGCGTAAGCCCGCTGGTCGTTTAAGCTGTTCTCCGAAGCGGCCTTTTCCTGGGCGTCTGCGTGAAGGCCGGGAGCGGCCGTTCCAGCAAGAATCGCGGCCCCTGCTATTATTGCTTTGGGGCTGAAAAGACGGGAGAACGAAATGCCGATCCCTCGCATGACGGGACCGCTACAACAGGATCATCCCGCCGCGCAACCCGACCTAAAGTTGCCTCAGCTCCGCATTGCTTAGTCAATGACGCTTTGAGCTTACAAAACAGGGTAATCAGCCTGATGACGATTTGGTGCTGGCAGACGGCTTTTGAACTCGAGGAGGTCCGTCCACGCTTCTCGTTTGGCAAGCGGCGTGCGCAGCAGATAGGCTGGATGATAGGTGGGCAGGGCAGGCACGGGCTGCTCAAGCCCCGGCACGGCGAGGCTCTGCCATTGGCCGCGTAGGCGGCGGATCCCTTGCGAGTTTCCAGTGATCGCGCGTGCGGCGGTGGCGCCCAGAAGCAGCAGGACCTCAGGCGCCACGAGGGCGATGTGCCGCAGCAGGAAGGGCAGGCAGACGGCGATCTCGGCCTCCGACGGTGCTCGGTTTCCGGGCGGCCGCCAGGGCAGGATGTTGGTGATCAGCACCTGTGTGCGGTCGAGCCCGATGCTCCCCAGCATGCGGTCGAGCAACTGGCCGGAGGCGCCGACGAAGGGCAGGCCGGCCCGATCCTCCTCCGCGCCCGGGGCTTCCCCCACCAGCATGATGCGGGCGGCGGGGTTGCCGTCGGAGAAGACGAGGTTGGTCGCGGTGTCGCGCAGCGCGCAGCCCTCGAAACCGGCGATTGCGGCCCGCAGCTCGGCGAGGGTCGTGCAGGCGGCCGCGAGCGCCGCCGCTTGTGTCGCGGCAGGGCGGGCAACGCCGCGTAACGCCCCGGCCACGATCGGGACTGCAGGAGAGACGAGGGCCGAACTTCCGCGCAGCCGGCCTCTCGACGGCTCGGGCGCGCCAGACTGATCCACGGACGGCAACGCGGCGTAGAGCGCCTCCCGCGGCGCGACGGCAAGACGACTCGGGAACCGGTCGACAGGCTCCTCGGTCAGCCCCTCGTCGGCGCCCCAGTCCCGCTGCAACGCGAGGAGCGCGAGCGCCTCCTCGGGCGACAGCCTGGCGGCTCGATCATCGGGCGTCAGTGCGGCCACGCTCGATGTCCAGCATCGTCACGGCGTGCGCGTCGTAGCGGTCGCCCGCCGTGGCGCCGGGGGGTGCGATCTCGTCGAGCCGCGCCAACTCGTGCGGGCTTGGCGTCACCGCAACGGCTCCAAGCGCCTCATCGAGCCGGGCCCGGCGCCGCCTCGTCTGATCCTATCCATGCGGCCCGCTCTCGTTTCACGACAGCCCCATCCTAAAGTGTCGGCGGCAGACGCTCCACCCCCCGCTTGGCGGGATCAGGACACGGCGGTTGCGAAAGCTGTCTCCCCCCGTGGCGCGGTCCGTCCGTGGCTGTTAGCATCCCGGTCATGAGACATGCTCCGATGCTTGGCCGCTGCGTCCTTCTCGCGATGACGACGCTTTCAGCCTGCGCCGCCACGACGCCTCCCGGTCTCGGTTCATCGCGTCTCGGCGGGTCCGGACCCGCATCCGGCGCAAGCGCCTCCGGCAGCTTCCTCGTCGGCCAGTATGCGGCAAGCCGGTTCGACTTTCCGTCCGCGGCGGCCGCCATGCAGGACGCGTTGATCGCCGATCCGCGGGCCGCCTCGGGTCTCGCCGGCGAGACCTTCCTGCTCGAATTGCTGGCGGGCAACGCAGGAACCGCAAGTGCCCTGGCGACCGCGGTGCCCGGTGATCCACTGGCGCAGCTGCTGCTGGCCGGTTCGGCGGCCCGGGGCGGGCATTGGCATGAGGCGCTGCGCCGCTACCAGTCGATCCCGACGCCGGACGGATTGACCGCGGTCATGAAGCCGCTGCTGGTGGCCTGGGCCCTGAAGGGCGCGGGCCAGACCAACGCCGCGCTTTCAGCCCTACAGGTTCAGTCGAATTCACCTGGCCTCCGTACGGTCTTCGCGTTGCACACCGCGCTGATCGCGGACCAGGCGAACCTCGTGCCGACGGCGGCGCAGAATTACGGGATCGTCCAGGGCAGCCTGCAGGCGCCCAACCTTCGCCTGGCGCAGCTGCTCGCCAGCTGGGACGCGCGCACCGGCAACATGGCCGGAGCCGATCAGGTGCTCGATAGTCTGACGCCCGATCTGGCGATGGCGATGACGGTGCCGGCGCTCAAGAAGCGGGTGATGACGGTTCCGGTGCCGAACGCCGTAGACGGCCTGGCCGAGGTCTACGTCAATCTCGCCGCTGCGTTCCAGGACGAGGCCGACAACGGCATGCAGCGGGGCGCGCGCGCGCGCGCGCAGCAGACAGTGCTGATCCTGCTGCAGCTCGCCCTGCAGATGCGGCCGGATCTGACCGAGGCGCGGCTGCTGCTATCGGATGTCATCGATACGGGCCGGAACGCCTCGGTGGCGCTGGCGCCGCTGCAGAGGATCGGCCCCTCGGACCCGCTTTACCCTCTGGCGGCGCTGCGGTCTTCGGTTCTGCTGGCGCGGCTCGGTCAGAAGGAAGAGGCTCGGCAGAAGCTCACGGATCTGGCGGCGGCCTATCCAACGAGCCCGGAGCCCCAGCTGGCGCTCGGAGATCTGCTGCGGGACCAGTCGGACTATCTGGATGCGGCTGCCGCCTACTCGAAGGCGCTTGCACTGTTGCCGCCAAACGATCCTGCCGGCTGGCTGGTCTATTACGACCGTGGGATTGCCTACGACCAGGGCGGAGACTGGGCGAAGGCGCTGCCCGATCTGCAAACCGCGCTGAAGCTCTCGCCGGGGCAGCCCTACGTGCTCAACTACCTCGGCTATAGCTGGGCGGTGAAGCGGCAGCACATCGCACAGGCGAGAACGATGATCGAGCAGGCTTTGCAGGCGGTGCCCAACGACGGCGCGATCGTTGATAGCCTGGGCTTCGTTCTGCTGCAGCAGGGCCAGGCGCAGGCGGCGGTGACGACGCTCACGAAGGCGGTGAACCTCGAGCCCGACGACCCGACGATCAATGCTCATCTGGGGGACGCCTACGCGGCGGCGGGCGACCACCTTCAGGCAGTCTTCCAGTGGCGTCGCGCCTTGCAGCTCGGGGCAGACCCCAGCCTCGCCTCCGCGCTGCTGGCGAAGCTGCAGATCAAGCAGACGGCGGCGGCGCCGGCCGCCAACAACTGATCCCGCGCCAAATGATGCCTGTGCCGAGCGCCGCTTTCGCGCCCGCGAAGGTCAATCTGACCCTCAGGGTGACCGGGCGCCGCGCAGACGGGTATCATCTGCTCGATAGCCTCGTGGTCTTCGCCGATGTCGGCGACCGGCTCACGGTGCGGCAGCCATCGCCGCTGTCGCTGACGGTGACGGGGCCGTTCGGGGGCGGCTTGGCGGGAGAGGAAGACAACCTCGTCCTGCGCGCGGCGCGACGCTTGGCCGACGCCGGCGGCATCGATCCTCAGGGGCGGCTCACGCTCGAAAAGAACCTGCCCGTCGCCTCCGGCATCGGCGGCGGCTCGTCCGACGCTGCGGCGGCGTTGCGGCTGCTCGCGGAGGCCTGGGGCTTATCCCTGCCCCAAGGGGAGATGGACCGGCTGGCCATCTCATTAGGCGCGGATGTGCCGGTGTGCCTGGCGCGTCGGCCGGCGCGGATGGCCGGGATCGGCGAAATCCTCTCGGCAGTGCCGGCGCTGCCCGAAATCGGGCTGGTGCTGGTCAACCCTGGAGTGGCCTGTCCGACCGCGGCGATATTCCGGGCGAGGGCCGAGGCCGGAACAGGCTTCTCTCCCGCCGATGCCGTTCCGGCAGGAGGATGGGAGACGGCGCGGTCGCTCTCCATGGCGCTTGCGGAGATCGGCAACGACCTCGAGGCGCCGGCAATGGCCGTGGCGCCAGTCATCCGGGCAGTGCTGGATGCGATCCGGGCGCAGCCCGAGTGCCTGCTGGCGAGAATGAGCGGTTCGGGCGCCACCTGCTTCGGCCTGTTCCCCAAAGCCTCAGCGGCTGTGCGGGCGGCTCATGGGGTCCGGGGCGACGGCTGGTGGTCCTGGGGCGGAGGTCTTTACGACCCTGCCCCCTCGGCCCTATGAGGGCTCCCGCGGCGCGAGTGGATCGCCGGCTGTTTCCAGGCACGGATGGTGGGGCGTAGCCAAGCGGTAAGGCAGCGGATTTTGATTCCGCCATGCGGAGGTTCGAATCCTCCCGCCCCAGCCAGTGCCATGTGCCGGACGCTCAGTGACAGATCGCCGGGCGAGGGAACCCGCGGCCATCCAGACGATTGCAACTTCCCGTGGTTTATGTTGCACTGTCGAAATTAGTATGGAGCGCCGGCCGCATTGCCCGGCTGCTTGACGCCGCCAGTCGGATGGCACATGTTCCTGTTACGTTCCAGCCCACGCGACGCGAACGAGGAGGTCCAGATGGCGCGCATCAAGAAAGAAGATCATGCGAGGATCTTGCAGCTCGTGGATGTCGAGCGGCGGGCGGTGCGCGAAATCGCGGCCGAGTTCGGCTGCACCCCGGCGGCGATCTACATGCTGCTGACGAAGCTGCGCCGGGAGGCTAGCGCCGCGAATGCCGAACCGGGCGAAACCCAGCCGCCTCTCGCTCTCGGCGAAGAACTCGATGCGGAGGGGGAGGCCGATGCGCCGGTCCTGGCACCGTCGGCTCCGCCCCCGGTTGCCCTGCCGCCGATGGCCGAGCCTCCAACCGCTGCGGGCGCGCCTGCGCCGCAGGATGAGCGCCGGGTCGTGAGCTTCGAACGTGCGACCCCAGTTCCCGCTTCGGCCCCAGCGCCTGCTCAGCCGCGGGAGGACGCGCGGCGTCCGGCATCGGCGGCCGTCGGCGGCAAGCTCGCGAAGCCCGGGATGGGTCTCCTCATGCGCACTCCCGATGGTGAGGAGACGATGACCCCGTTTCGCTCGATCGACGATCTGCTCTCGGCGATCAAGCCGATCCTGCGGGCCGGTGCGCGCAGTCCGGAACCAGTCTGGTTCTCGCTGCAGCCGGTCGATCTTTCGGCGATCGATGTCGATGCCGCCTGACGCTGAACCATCTGACGTGGTCGGGCGCAGTCCAGGGATCGCCGCGTTTCTGGCCGCGTTGGTTCCTTGCCTTGAACAGAGTACGAGCCACTGCCCTGCCGACCGCGCGTTCGTGTCCGGCGTCGTGGCGCTTCTCGCCGATCCTGGCGTTCCCACCTGTCATGAAGCGGGAGCACGCCCGGAGGTGCTTTGCCATCTGAATGCGGCGGTCGCCGGGCTCGAGGATGCCTCGCCAGACCTCTGCCGCCTCGGTGCGGCGTTTGCCGTCATCGCATCCATGGTGCCGTGGTCGAAGCGCCCGCATGTGGGACCGGATGCGGAACGCTTCGCGGCGGGACATGCCAACGCCATCATCATGGGACCACGTGGCGCCGAGGTTCGGGACGACATTGTCCTCGGCGTGAGCCTCATGGCGCCTCATATACGTTATCCCGATCATTCCCATCCGCCGGATGAACTCTATCTCGTGCTCTCGGAAGGCGAATGGCGCCAGGGAGACGGCACCTGGATGCGGCCCGGCATTGGCGGCACGGTCCGAAATCCGCCCGGTGCGGTGCATGCCATGCGGGCCGGAGCGAGGCCTCTCCTTGCAGTTTGGGCTCTCAGGCCCGCTTTTGCCGGCTGATCGCACAAGCGTCTTGCATAGGGGGCTGGTCGTCCGGAAGCTGCTGGACCAAAAGAGGCCGCAGATCGTCCGTCAGACCGGAGCAACGTATCGTGCCTCCCTCATTCTCCACGACATCGCCGGTTGCGGTAGCGACTGCACAAATACTTGAGGCCTACCTGTCCCGTCACAAGCTGTCGCCGGCCGATGCCGCGACCCTTGGTGGAAAGATCGCGGAAACGCTCGCGAGCCTGACGGGCGTTGCCTACTCAAAAAGCGGCACTCAACCTGCACGGACGGAAGAGGCGGCGCCGAAGCGGCAGACTAAACGACGGGAACCTCGTACGGTGGGTGCGGCGGCCGTGGCGGAGACGCCTGCCACGCAGGAGTTCGAGACAGAACCGGATCGCGTGGACGAGCCTGAGCCTGAGCCTGAGCCTGAGCCTGAGCCTGAGCCTGAGCCTGAGCCTGAGCCTGAGCCCGAGCCTGAGCCGCCATCCGAGCCGGTGATCGAGCACGTGGACGACGATCGGGAGCCCGAGACCGACGTGCCGACTGCGCGGCCTCAACACGAGGCGCAGGCCGATACGGTTGGCGATCAGGACGTGCCGCGGAAGCGGAAGAGGCCGTCGCGGCCACGCTCCAGACGCGGGAAGGGGGCAGGTAGTCCCGCCGTTTCCGGCGCCAGCTCCAGCGATGAGGCGTCCGCCGGTGAGGCCTCCCCCAGTGAAGCGGCCGACAACCGGGCGGCCGTGTTACAGCCAGAGAACGATACGGACACTGACACAGATCACGATCCAAATGCAGGGACAGGCGCTGAGCCTAGCGAGGTCCAGAAAGCGACGGGAGATCCCGCGGCCGTACCGAAGGCACGGCGGAACGCGAGCCGGGCCCGTCGCGGCACAGCATCGTAATTATGGTCCTCTGCTACCAGATGAAGATTGTTGCCCGAGCGATGTAACCGGGTCCGACGAGCGCCCGAAGAGTGGGCAACGCGTCGCACTAAGCCCGAGCAGTCACTCAATTGTCGCGCCTGCCTCAACAGGAACGACTTAAGCTTGGTTAAACAGCGGCAGGGGGACATCGGCTGCATGACGTTGAACCGCCGGCACCCTCTGCTCGCTACGCCGGCCCTTCCGCTCGTGGTTCCGGCGCCGCCGTCGTCTGCCGAACTCCCTTTTCGGTTCCAGCATGGCCTGCCCTTCAAGCTGCACATCCCGGCGAAACTCGGCTTTGCGAGTTTGAAGTTGGTGACAACGACCTGCGTGATCGACAAGATGCAGTGCGGGTGTCGGTGGAATCGCGGCTACAATCGGTTCAGCGGGAGTTAAGGATGCAACGAACCTGTGCGGTTGGCGTCATGGCGAAGGCGCCGCAAGCCGGGCGATCCAAAACGCGGCTTTGTCCGCCGCTGACGCCCGAGCAGGCGGCGGCGATGAGCGCCGCCTTCCTGCGCGACACGACGGAGAACATGGCCGCAGCAACCCGGAACGCGCCAATCACCGCCTATGCCGCTTACGCGCCGGTGGGTACGGAGACGCTGCTGCGCGCCTGTCTGGCCGAGGGGACGGAGTTGTTGCTCGCCGATGGCGGCGACATCGAAGCGCCGGGCGTGGCGGGCTTTGGGCGCTGTCTGCTGCATGCGATCCAGGGGATGCTGGCCGCCGGCCACACCGCCGCCTGTGTGCTGAGCGCCGACAGCCCGACCATCCCGACCGCTGTTCTGGTGCAGGCGGCGACGCTCTTGCTCGAGCCGGGAGACCGCGCCGTGCTGGGGCCCGCCGATGACGGCGGCTATTACTTCCTTGGCCTGAAAACGGCCCATGCAGCGATGTTCCGCGATATAGACTGGAGCACCGAGACCGTCGCCGACGCGACGCGGGCGCGGGCAAGGGAGATCGGGCTCGACCTCATCGAGCTGGAGAGCTGGTACGATGTCGACGATGCCGCCTCCCTCGGCGTGCTGCTGCGGGAGACCCGGGGCTATGCGGCGCTTGCGACGCGGGCGGCAATCGCGCGCCTGGAGCTACGGCATCCGCTGGACAAGACAACACTCCTGAGCGCCGCCGAGTGATTCTCGCCTGGGCTCCACTGGCGATCCACGGCGTGATTCTGCTCGCCCTCATGGGCGGTGGTCTGCTGATGCACCAGTCGGGCGCACGCTCGATCGGCGACCCTCTTCATGCCGACCTCTTCGTGGGCATCCTGGGGCTGGCGGTGCTCGTCTATTTCAGCGCCGTGCGCCGCGTTCTGCACAAGGTCCAGCCGCGGCGAGCGGTGTGGCTCGTCCTCGGCGTGGCGGTCATCATGCGCGTGGTCCTCATCACCAACCCGCTGCTCCTGTCGAGCGACATCTACCGCTATGTCTGGGATGGCCGCGTCCAGGCAGCCGGCATCAACCCCTATCGCTACATTCCGGCCGATCCGGCGCTGACGGCGCTGCGGGACCAGACGATCTATCCGAACATCAACCGCCGCACCTATGCGCGCACCATCTATCCGCCGGCGGCGCAGGTGGTGTTTGCGATCGTGGGCCGCATCAGCCAGACCGTCATTGCAATGAAGCTCGCGATGCTGGCTTGCGAGGCGGTGGCCGTGATCTGCTTGCTGCGGCTGCTGGCCATCGCTCGTCTTCCGGCGGAACGCGTGCTCATCTACGCCTGGAACCCGCTCGTGCTGTGGTCCTTCGCGTGCGACGGACATGTCGACGCCATTGCCGTCGGCCTGCTGGCGGTGGCGCTGCTGTGCCGGGCGGAGCGGCGGTTCGGCGCCGCCGGTGCGTTCCTGGCAGGGGCGGTGCTGGCGAAGTTCCTGCCCATCGTGGTGGCACCCGCGTTCCTGCGCGGCGGTGCGTTCTGGCGCCCGGCGCTCGCGGGGCTTGCCGTCATCCTCGTGCTCTATGGGCTCTACATCTCGGTCGGCTCGCATGTGCTGGGCTTCATGGGTGCCTACGATCGGGAAGAGGGGCTCAACGATGGCCGCGGTTTCTGGCTGCTCGCCGGCCTCGCGCATGTGATGCCGTTGCCGGTCGGCGTTTCCGCTATCTACGTCGCCTGTGTCGCGGCCGGGCTGGGGCTGCTGTCGCTCGCCATCCTGCGCCAACGGGCTCAGGGCGTCGTTGCCGATGTCACGCTGCTCTGCCGGGACACGGCAGTCCTGGCGGGCTGTGCCATGGCCGCCCTCAGCCCGCACTACACCTGGTATTTCGCCTGGCTCGCCTTGCCCAGCGTGATCGCGCCAATCCCGGCGGTGATCTGGCTCTCGGCCGCACCCGTGGCCCTCTATCTCGATCCCGACAATTCGCGTTTCCTCTGGCGCTCGATCGTCTACGTGCCCGCGGCAGCGCTCACCCTCGCCAGCCTGTGGAGGCGCCGGCAGCGGCTCCCCCAGGCTCTTGCGACCTCGGAAGGAACCCGCCCGTGAACGTCGTCAATCCGCGTCGCTACTTCGAAGAAATTGCGAGCCAGCGATCCTCCACAGCTGAGGCTGCTCCGGTCTGCCTCTATCTGGAGGTTACCAACCGCTGCAATCTGCTGTGCGAGACATGCCCGCGCACCTTCGAGACGCTGGAACCCCCGGCCGACATGAGCTGGGAGCTGTTCACGAAGATCGTGGACCAGGTGCCCAACGTCGCCCGCGTCGTGCTGCACGGCGTCGGCGAGCCGATGCTGGTCAAGCAACTCCCTCAGATGATCCGCTACCTCAAGGATCGCGGCACCTACGTGCTGTTCAACACCAACGGCACCCTGCTGCAGCCGAAGCGCTTCCAGGAGCTCATCGACACCGGGCTCGACGAGCTGCGCGTCTCGCTCGACGCCGCCGACCGTGAGACCTACCTCAAGGTGCGCGGCAAGGACTACTTCAACCGCATCGTCCGCGACGTGGGCAAGTTCATCGCCTATCAGAAGCTCGTGGGTGCGACCTCGCCGCGCGTCTCGCTGTGGCTCACCGGCCTCAAGGAGACCGTCGATCAGCTGCCTGATTTCGTGCGCCTCTCGGCCTCGATGGGTGTGACGGAGGTGCATCTCCAGCGGCTTGTCTTCGACGAGTCGGGCTATGGCATGGCACGTGCCGAAAGCTCCCTTTTCGAGGTGACCCAGGCGCAGGAGCAGGCGGCGATCGAAGCGGCACAGGCGATCGGCGCCACGCTCGGCGTGACGCTAGACGCTTCGGGGGCGACCGAGCCCGGACTCAGCCTCAAGCGGCAGGAGGACGACACGCCCTGGGCGACCTGTCGGCGGCCTTGGTCGCTGATGTATTTCACCGCCCATGGCCGGGCGTTGCCGTGCTGCATCGCACCCTTCTCGGTGCGCGGCTACAGCAACTACACGTTGGGCGACGCGACGCAGAGCAGCCTGCGCGAAATTTGGAACAGCCCGGCTTATCGCGATTTCCGCACGTCGCTGTTGTCGGAAGCGCCGCCGGCTCCCTGTGCGAACTGTGGGCTGCGATGGAGCCTGTAGCCGTCGTCATCCCGACGCTGAACGAGGCCGGGACGATCGGCGCCGTCATCCGCGAGATCCCGCCCGAGTATGCGGGCGACATCATCGTGGCCGATAGCGGCAGCACCGACGGCACCCAGGCGATCGCCGTCGCGGCGGGTGCGCGGGTGCTCGACACCGGTCGCGGCTATGGCCGCGCCTGCGCCATGGGTGCCGCGGCAGCCGCTCCTGATTGCCGGGTCATCGTCTTCCTGGACGGGGATGGCGCCGATCGTGGCGACCTCATCGCGCGGATCGCGGGGCCGGTGCTGGCGGGCGAGCGGGATTTCGTGATCGCCTCCCGCACCAGGGGCGCGCGCGAGCCGGGATCGATGCTCTGGCATCAGGTGTTGGCAGGGCGGCTCGCGGGGCTCGGCATGGGGACGCTCTACGGCGTCGGTTACAGCGACATGTGCGCCTTCCGGGCGATCGACCGAGCCGCGTTGGCGCGCCTACGGATGCGCGAGATGACCTATGGGTGGAACATCGAGATGCAGATGAAAGCCGCTCGCGCCCGTCTGCGCATCCTCGAAGTGCCGATGCCGTATCGCTGCCGTGCCGCTGGCCAGTCGAAGGTTGCCGGGTCGTTGCGTGGAACGATGCGGGCCAGCACGAAGATTGTCTCGACCTTTCTACGGGTCGCCGCGGCACGCTCGTGAAAGCGAGGATCGTCGTCCGTCGGGAGAGCCCGGAACAGCCGGAGGCGGTGAGGCTGCTGACACTGGCGGATGAGTGGTCGGCGTCGCTCTACCCCGCCGAGAGCCGGCATGGGTTGTCTCTCGCATCTCTTATCGAACATGAGGTGCGCTTCTATCTCGCGAGGAGCGACGGCTTGGCCACGGGGTGCGGCGGCTATAGTCTGCTGCCCGGGCGCGCGGCCGAGATGAAGCGGGTTTTCGGTACGGCATCGGCTCGAGGGCAGGGGATCGGTCGTGCCATTGTCGAAGCGGCGGAGGCCGGCGCCACAGCAGAGCATGTCGCGCGGATATATCTGGAGACGGGTGTGAAGTCGGATGAGGCGGTCCGGCTTTATCGGCGGCTCGGCTATGCTGAGTGCAAGCCGTTCGGCGCCTACGGCTCAGATCCGCTCAGCGTTTTCATGGTCAAGTCGCTCAGTAGCCGTTGACTGACGCTGCGCCGTCACACGATGCCCAGAAATAGCGCCAGCGCCCGGTTAACGCGGCGCAATAGCGCGTCGTCGGCACTGCCGATGGCCTGACCGATCTTCGCCGCAGGGACGACCGTTATTTTGTCGACGGTGAGCTGAGACATCTCGCGCAGGCCGTTCTTTGCTGATGGCGAAACATCCAGCCGAAACTGATCCGCATCCGTCCGGATCGTAGTTGTCAGCGGGCAGATGACGGCGGATGGCAACTCGCAGAAAAGATCGCTTTGGACGATCAGCGCAGGCCGCGGCTTGCCGTAGGTCCCAGGGGCCGCAACGATGACAAAGTCACCGCGCCGCACTACTCCTCGGGCCACTCATAGGCGCTCTCAACGAACTCCATGATTTCATCGCCGCCGGGATCATTGGCCGCGATTGCAAGAGCCTGAATGGCAGATTTCGACGAACTCAGGCGCGCGCGTGTCCGGTACCCAAAGCTGTACCGGCCGCAACCCATCTGCGCGCATGCGCGCCCTGTAGCTCGCCATACGCTCGGTCGGAAGACGAGGGCTCGAGTTCGAGTGGGCCATATGAACCTCTTGAGGATCACATGTTACGCTCGAAGATGATGCCACTCAAGCGTCGAGCTAGATGAACTGCCCGCGCAGGAAGCCCAACGCCGGTAGAGGCCGCCATGTCTTCGGCAGATCGGCCCGCCGCATGGGCTCCACCGAGTAGTTGGGAGGCGGCTGCCGGCTGCTCCGGAGAAACGCGGCGTAAGCGCGCACCTGCTGCTCACGCCACGCCCTGTCCGCCAAGGCGGCATCCCGGCTCGGGAAGATTTCGGCTATACGCCGATTACGACCAACCGAGGCGATCACCGCCCAGAACCGGTCCTCACGCACGCTGGAAAGGCTAACGACACCGTCCATGGGAGAAGTTTGGCGTGGCCGCGCGAATCCCGCAAGGTCAATCCCGGCGGCCAGCCTACCAGGGCGTGGCGGCGCGCCTACTTCAGGTAATCGTTCGTGTAGTAGGATGAAGCCGGCAGCACCTTGGGGATCTGCTTCGTGTTGGCCAAAGCCTGAGCGATCTGCTCCCACTGCGTGTCGGACTGCGTCATGTAGCCGTCCGGGCCCTTGAGCAGCGGCACCGTGATCTTCCACCCGACCGCGTTGTAATCGACCGCCCCCGCACTCGGGTAGAGCTTGATGAGTTCGGCCACGGCCTGCGCCTGATGGGTGGAAGCCCAGACCATCCCCTTCTGGGTGGCGGCAAGAAACGCCTTCACGGCATCCGGATGAGCGGCGCCAAAGCTCTTGGTCGTCGTGAAGTTCCACACCGGGATGTCCGGCCAGCCGGCTGCCGGGCCGAGCGCCATGGTTGGCATCTGCTTCACCGTCGGCAGGATCTCGGCGACGGCGTAGTTGGAGCAGTTGGTGGCGTAATCGATCTTCTTGGTGAGAAGCAACGGGATGTCGTCATCCGTCGCGATGATCTCCTGCACGTCGGCGTCGGTGACGCCGCCCTTCTTCAGGCTGTACGGCAGCATCGCCTTGGTCCAGCTGTCGGTGAAGATGCCGATCTTCTTTCCCTTCAGCGTGGAGAGATCGATCGGCTCGCCGGGCCGGGCGATCAGGCCGCAGTTGTTCGACTGGGAGAAGAAGGCGATCGAGACGACCGGGATGCCCTGGGCGGCCGCGAAGATTTCGTCCGTCACCGGATCGTACCCGATGTCGCCCTGGCCGCTGGCCAGCATGCGGACTGTCGTCGAGTTATCGGGCGGGAAGGACACCGACACGTCGAGCCCGGCATCCTTGTAGAACCCTTGCGCCTGGGCGACCGCCTCGGGGATGAGCTCGAAATCCGCCGTCACCCAGTCGTAGACGAAGCGGACCTTTTGCAGGTCCGCGGCGGCCGCGGGTTTGGCCATGCCGGGGATCGCCAGCATCATCATTCCGGCGGCGGCCGTGGAGGCGAGCAGGCGAGCAATGGACCGGATGGGCTTCATGTCAGACCTTTTGTTGCGCGGTGAGGGCAGGTGCAGCCGGCTTAGACGCGGCCGGGTGATGGATTGCCGGGGTCGGGACCGACCCGCCGAAATAGGCGGGCGCCGTCATCCGGCTGCGCCAGGGCGTGGCGAAATGCTCGGCGACAAGGACGAGCAGGAAGGACCCGATGCCGATGGCCGTCAGCAGCAGCATCGCGCCATAGACGCCGGCGGTGTTCATCTGCGAATTGGCCGTGAGCAGGTAGGTGCCGAGGCCGACGTGGGATGAGGCGGTCCACTCTCCGATGACGGCGCCGGTCACGGCGTAGGAGGCGCCGATCTTCAGCCCGGAAAACAGCGGCCCGATGCAGGCGGGAAGCCGGACGATCATGAAGGTGCGGAGCTGCGTGCCGCCCAGCAGCCGTGCGAGGTTCACCTGATCCTGGTCGACGCTCGCCAGCCCGTCGAGCACGTTCACGACTACGGGAAAGAAGACGATCCAGGCGACGATGATGATCTTGGGCGTGAGACCGAAGCCGAAGATGATGACGAGCGGTGCCGCGATGGCGACGATCGGCACCGCCTGGGAGGTGATGAGCGCCGGATACAGCAGCCGGTGGACGATCCGGATTTGGCCCATGACCACGGCGAGCACGAAGCCGATGACTGCCCCTGCAACGTAGCCGTAGAACGTCTCCGAGATCGTCTGCCAGCTCAGCTGCTTCATCAGGCCGAGGTTGCCGAAGATGACGCCGAGAGCCGCGCCCGGCGTCGGGATGACGTAGCTGGGCAGGCCGGTCACGACCAGCAGCAGCTTCCAGGCGGCGAAGATGAGCGCGATCGCCAGGACCCAGAGGCCGATGTGACGGCCCACGCCATGCCAGGCGGGCGCCTCGCCGCTCATGCCGGCACCGCGAGAGTTGAGTCCGGCACGCCGTGCAATGTCGCCTGACTGTAGAGCATGTCCATGATCTGCCGCTTGATCTCGACGAAGGCGGGGGAGGTGAGGCAGTCCATCGCCCTTGGGCGCGGGATCTCGATGTCAAGGATCCAGCCGATCCGCCCCGGCCGGGGCTGCATGACCACGACGCGGTCGGCGAGGAAGATCGCCTCGTCCACGTCGTGGGTCACGAACAGCACGGTACGGCTAAGCTCGCGCCAGATCTGCAGCAGCCATTGCTGCATGCCGATACGGGTCTGGCTGTCGAGCGCGCCGAAGGGCTCATCCAGCAGCATGAGGTCGCGTCCGGCGGCGATGGTCCGCATCAGCGCCACGCGCTGGCGCATGCCGCCCGAGAGAGCGCGCGGATAGTGGCGCAGGAAGTCGCCTAGGCCGTAATGGGCGGCCAGTTCCGCCGCGTGGATGCGGTCGGCACGGGTGGCGCCCCGGGTGAGCGAGGCGCCGAGCGTGATGTTGCCGAGCACGGTCCGCCACGGCAGCAGCAGGTCCTTCTGCAGCATGTAGCCGACCTCGCCGGGTTTGCCCGCGATGTTCCGTCCGTCGAGCAGGATGCGACCGGAGGTGATTTTCAGCAGACCGGAGACAGCGTTGAACAGCGTGCTCTTGCCGCAGCCGGAGGCGCCGAGGATGCAGACGAATTCGCCGGGCTTGATGTCGAGGGAAACCTGCTCCAACGCCTTGAAGGCGCCGAAGCTCTGGCTGAGGTTCTGGATCGAGAGCTTGGGCGCTGCGTCCATCGATGATTGCAAATCTCTCGTGGTTAAGGCGTACGCTGCCGTGGCCCGGCCCTCGTGGCAAGCGCTGGTCTTCCTTGCAACCGAGGATACGCACGTTTCGTGCCGTCGCCCCGGTATATCGCAGCTAAGAAGCTCTGTCGCTCCGCGCCGGGCGCCTGTATCCTGCGGCTATGACACGTCCTCTCATCATCGCGCCCTCCATCCTCTCGGCGGATTTCGGCCGCTTCGCCGAGGAGACCCGCGCCATCGAGGCCGCGGGCGCCGACTGGCTGCATCTGGACGTGATGGACGGCGCCTTCGTCCCCAATATCAGCTTCGGCCCGGGGGTCATCGCCGCTGTCCGGAAGGTCAGCCAAAGCCCGATCGACACGCATCTGATGATCGAGACGCCCGACCGCTACCTGGAAACCTTTGCCGAGGCGGGTGCGGACCGCATCACCGTCCACGCCGAAGCCTGCCCACATCTGAACCGTAGCCTCATGGCCATCCGCGCCCTGGGCCTCAAGGCGGGCGTCGCCCTCAACCCGGCGACCTCGGAGGAAGCCGTCCGCTACAGCCTCGATGCCGCCGACCTCGTGCTCGTCATGACAGTCAACCCCGGCTTTGGCGGCCAGAGCTTCCTGCCCTTCACCCTGGAGAAGATCACCCGCCTGCGCGCCCTCATCGGCGACCGCCCGGTGGAGATCGAAGTCGATGGCGGCATCACCGCCGAGACCGCCGAACGCGCCGCACGCGCGGGGGCAAACGTGTTCGTCGCCGGCTCGTCCGCCTTCAAGGGCGGTGCCGAGGCCTACCACGCCAATATCGATGCGGTGCGCGCCGGGGCACAGAAGGGCCTCGTCGCCGGCTGAGCGCAAACCGT
Source organism: Acidisoma sp. (assembly GCF_965199065.1). NCBI lineage: Bacteria > Pseudomonadati > Pseudomonadota > Alphaproteobacteria > Acetobacterales > Acidocellaceae > Acidisoma > Acidisoma sp. Next base: position 715,121 of record NZ_CBDAQN010000001.1, read on the forward strand.
TCCACCCGCGCCGGATTGTGTTAGCCTCGACGGCGAAACAAAGACGCGGGAGCGCCATGCAATGGACGCGAAACCTCGCCTGACGCGGCCGGCATTCGGCTGCGCCTGCTGCAGCGGCGCGATGAACGGCGGCGGACATAGCCGCCGGGCTGTGCTGCGCTCCGGGTTCGGCGTCATAGCCGCGACCGCTGCCGGCAGCACCGGCGCCCCGCGACCGGCCGCAGCCCAGACCACGCTGTCCCCGGACGCCGCGTTGCAGACGCTGGTCGATGGGAACCGCCGCTTCTACGAACATCGCCTGACCTCCTTCGACGAGGATCTCGCCATCCTCAAGGAGCGCACTGCCGAAAAGCAGGAGCCCTACGCGGGCATCCTCTCCTGTGCCGATTCACGCGTGCCGGTGGAACTCATCTTCGACCAGACGATCGGCCATCTCTTTGTCACCCGGGTCGCCGGAAACACCGCGGGGTCGACGGTCACCGCGAGCCTTGAGTATGGCGCGGCTGTCCTCGGGACGAAGGTGATCCTGGTGCTGGGCCATGCGAACTGCGGAGCGGTCAAGGCCGCCATGTACAACAAGCCCGTCCCCGGCCAGATCAGCCGGCTCTTCGCGGCGCTGCAGCCGGCCGTCACCGAGGCGCATGGCGATCTTACCGAGGCCATCAAGGCCAACGCGCGCATTCAGGCAAGGCTTCTGGCGACGTCCTCCCCGGTGTTGGCGGGGCTCATCAAAAGCGGCAACCTCAAGATCGCGGCCGGCTACTACGCGCTCGACACCGGCATCGTCACGATACTCGGCTGAAAGGGCGGGCCGCCGTCACATCAGAATGCCATCCTTCGGCCTGATCGGCTCGGGCGTTTCGGTGACACCGATCGCCTGCAGCAGATCGATCTCGATTGTCCGCGTGATTGCCGACATCGGCACGTCGTGGACGCCGTTCTCGAACGGGTCTTCCAGATCGCGCCCGACCTCGTCGAGCACGAGGAACATGAAGCCGATGAGGCCGGAGCCGAGCGGCGTCGCGAGGCCAAGGCTGGCAACCGCCCCCAGCGGAAGCACCACGCAGTAGGCGCGGATGAACATGAGGGGCAGGAGGCTGTACTGACGCGGCAACGGCGTGTTCTTGATCCGCTCGAGGCCGCCCTGGGCGGCGGTAATGGCGCCGAGTGTCTGGTCGAGTGCCGCTATGGCGACGGTATCGAGCCCGCCTGCCGACCGCGCGGCAGCCAGCTCCCGCCCAAGCGCCATCTGGATCGCCACAGGCACGTTGGACGCGGTCCGGCAGGCCGCCGCCAGCTCGGGCGGCAGGTAACGCGCCAGCATGGCGTCGCCCGGCTGGCGCAGAAGGTGACAGCGTAGAGCCAGCGCATAGGCGATCTGGCCATGGACGATCCGGCTTTGCAGTGCCTCGTCGTCGCTGAGCGTGACGAGACCCCGAGCCAGGCTGCGGGAGTTATTGACGATTGCGCCCCACAGCGTCCGCGCCTCCCACCACCGGGCGTAGGCTGTGGTGTTCCGGATGCCGACGATGAGCGCGATGGCGCTGCCCAGAAGCGCCAATGGCAGGCTCGGCAGCGACACGAAGCGCCAGTCCAGGCCGCTATAGGCGATCGTCACCACGATGTCGTAGGCGATCAGGACCGATAGGACGGGCAGGTTGGAGCGGACGAGCAGGCCGAGATGCAACCGCTTGTCGACGATCATCGCCGCCCCGCGCCGACTTACCCGAGAGCCAGAAGATCGCCGGTCGCGAGGGTGACGAAGATGCGGCCCTCAGCCGCGATAGCGGGCGCTGCCGCCGGTGCGGGCAGCCGGATCATGCTGGTGATCTCGCCCGTGACGGGGCTGACGGTCACCAGCTGCTTGTTGTTGCTGACGAGCACCAAGCTGCCGCCGGCGAGCACCGGTCCCCACCAGTAGATCGGCTGGGTGAGCTTCTTCATGTTCTTGAACGACGGTAGTTGCCGCGCCCACTTGACCTGCCCGGTCGAGGCAGAGAGCGCCGCCAGCTGCTGATCCGTGCTCAGCTGGAAAACCCAGTCGCCGGCGACCCAGCTGGTCTGGTCGGTCGCGAAGTCCTTCTCCCATAGCCGCCGCCCGGTCGGCAGATCGAGCGAGAGGACGATGCCGCCCAGGCTGCCGACGAAGACCCTGCCCTGGTCGATCACCGGCAGCCCGACGATGGCGGATAGCTGGGAGAGGCCGGTGCCGGTTGCGCCCAGGTTGTCCGTCCACAAGACTTCGCCGGTGTCGGTGTTGAGCGCGATCAGGTCGCCGGAGCCGAACCCGGCGACGACGATGCTGCCCGCGACGGCAGGCGCCGGCAAACCGAGCACTCCGGTTTGGGGGTTGTTCGCCTGGTGGCTCCAGATGGTACGGCCGGTGTGGGCGTCGAGGCCGACCATCGAGCTGTCGATGAGGCTGACGAAGATATGGCCGCCCGAGATCGTCGGGCCGCTGCGCGCGGGAACGCCAAGAGGCTGGCGCCAGCGGATGGTGCCGCTCTTCGCGTCAAAGCAGATGATCTCGCCGAGGCCGGTGGCCGCGTAGATATGGCCATCGGCATAGCTGATGCCGCCGCCGACATTGAGGCTTCGGGAGTGCTTCGGGTGGATCGAGGCGCTCCAGAAGGACGCGCCGTTGTGGATGTCGAAGGCGCTGACGGCGCCGTCGGCCCCCATGGTGAAGACAGCGCCCCCCGCGACCACGGGCGGGCAGGGAATGCGCTGCCGGTAGGCCGTCCCCGAACCGAAATCGGCGCGCCAAAGCGGGGCCAGTTGCGGCGGGAGGGCGGAGATGCCGGGATCATGCGCGGCGTTGCCGCCTTGCTGCGGCCATTCCAGCCCAGGGACGGCCGCCGGCACTGTGACCGCTTCGGTCAAGCTGGGGTCGACCTCAAGCGCGCTCGAAGACGCCATGACATCGATGCGCTTGCCGGGCAGGGGCGGGGTTTCATCCCCGCCGATAAAGCCGCACCCGGCCAGCGCCAGGGGCAGCGCGAGCACGGCACGGCGCGAAAAACGGGACCGTTCATCCGTCTGGTGAGCTTGGATACGGCTCGCGACAGTCGTTATGCGTCTCATAGGGGGGCGCCAATCATCTGGTATCGTCTCGTGGTAATGCCGGGCGATGAGTCGCGTCGACCCGTCATTCCGTGCTGGCGGGGGCGCCGAGCGCCTGGGCCAGGCCATTCGCCATCCGCCGCATGTCGTCCGGCGTGGAGATGTCGTTCGCCACCTCCAACAGGGTTCGCGCCGCTTCGCTTTTGTGGCCGAGACGGATGTCGAGCAGAGCCAGATACTGCAGGGCGACCGGCCGCCACGGGCTGCCCTCGGCCGCCAGCGTCTCCAGCCGCGCCTGGATCAGCGAGGGCTCGGCCGTGTCGATCGCGTGCGCGGCCCAGCCGATCGTCGCGACCTGACGCAGCACCGGATTGAGCGAGCCGTTGTTGATGAGGCCGTTCCAGACCGCCTCCGCCGCCGCTTGTTTGCCGGCATCGGCGAGGAGGCTTGCCTCGTTGAGGCGGGCGAGGGTGGCGTAGCCACTGGGGGCAGATTGGGCCACGGCGCCGAATTTGCGGGCCAAAGCTTCCCGGTCCGCGGCCGAGCCGTGCTGGGCGGCCTGGTCCAGAACCGCAATGAAGGCTGTGGCCGCCTTCGCGTCCTCCTGATGACGGTGCCAAAGCCAGGCCTGCCAGCCGCCGACGCCGGCAATGAGGAGAACGGCGAGGACCATGAAGCCGATTGCGTAGCGCCGGGCGAAGCGAGACATGCGCTCGGCCCGGAGATCCTCATCGACCTCGTCGAAAATATCGACCACGTTTCTCTCCAGCCACCACTTGCGGTTTGCGCTCCAGCCAAAAGCGGGCGCAAACGGGGCCGGACCATAGCGGCGGCGTGAGGCGAGGGCAAACTGGAGGACAAGAATGGCTGGAAGTGTCTTTGAGTTCGAGTTGAAGACCCTGACGGGCGAGCCCTATCCGCTCGCGGCACTGGCGGGCCGTCCGCTGCTGATCGTCAACACCGCATCCAGATGCGGATTTACCCCTCAATACGCCGGGCTGCAGGCTCTGTGGACGAAACTGGGAGACCAGCCGAACGGCTTGGTCATCATCGGCGTGCCCAGCAACGACTTCGGGAACCAGGAGCCGGGCGAGGCGACAGCCATCGGCGAATTCTGCGATCGCAACTACGGCGTCACCTTCCCGTTGATGGCGAAGGCGCATGTGAAGGGGCGAGAGGCGCACCCCCTCTTCAAGTGGCTCGGCGACCAGGGCGGATTTCTGTCCAGGCCGCGCTGGAACTTCTACAAGTACCTCACCCGGCGTGACGGCACGTTGCAGACCTGGTTTCCAAGCACCACGACGCCCGGTTCGTCCAAGCTCGTCGGCGCGGTCGAAGACGCGCTTTGAAGCCGGCTAATCCGCGGTGTCGAAGGCCACGCGCAGATTGCTGGCGGCCAGAGCCTGCGCCTCGGCCGCCGCCTTCACGACCCGGCTCATGCCGAAGAACTCGTGCGTCGCCCCCGGGTAGATCGTGTTGGTCACCCGGGTGCCGGCATCGCGCATACGTTTCGCCAGCTTTTCTCCGTCGCTTTCCAGCGGGTCTATGCCGGCGTTGATGATGGTGGCAGGCGGCAGGTCTCGCAGGTCGGCGGCGAGCAGATTGAGCAGCGGGCTCTTCATGTCGCTCGGGTTGGCGAGCAGCTTGTCCATGAACCAGGTCAGCATCGAGACGTTGAGAGGCTTGGCGTTCGCGTTCTGCAGGTCGGAGGCCTGCATCAGGTTCGTGCTGGCAAGCGGGTAGATCAGGATCTGTGCGACGGGAGCCTGCAGCCCATGATCGCGCGCGTCGATTGCGACGTTCGCCGCAAGATTGCCGCCGGCACTCTCCCCCATCAGAGCGATACGGGCCGGATCGCCGCCGAAGCTTTGAGCATTCTCCGTCACCCAGCGATAGGCGGCGAAGGCGTCGTCATGCGGCGCCGGGAACTTGTGCTCCGGGGCCATGCCGTAGTCGGCCGAGACGAAAATGGCATTCGCCTGGGCCGCCATCGCTCGGGGCGTTGCGTCATAGGCATCGAGGCTCCCGATGACGAAGCCGCCGCCGCGGAAGTAAAGGACGACCGGAAACGGGCCGTCGCCCGAGGGCGTGTAGATGCGCGCCGCGCAGTTGCCGGTGGCAGCCGGGTAGGTGACATCACGCACGGTGACGCCCGGAACCTCCGGCGAGATGCCATCGGCGGTCATGACCGCGGCGGCTGCGTCCGCGGCTGTCGGCTGCGCGCGTGCCTCTTCGACACTGCACGTCTCGATCGGCTTGATCTTCAGACCTGCCAGCGCCTCGAGGACGCGCGCCATATCGGGGTCGGCGCGTGTCGACGGGTCTAGGCCGATCAGATCGCGAACCGTCTGGATGACGCTCATGCTCGGAGCCTTCTTCAGTGCCGGATACCGGAAGCAGCGCTCCGGTACGAAGCTTTTGCCTTATAAGGTTAGGTTCTCCTGCCGTGGCCGCTGTCAACGGGTGGGGGCGCGCCTCCCGCGCATGTGACGCGCGCCCTGTCGTCTGGTCAGCCGAAGCTGGGGACAGTCGATTGGTAGCTCGGCAGCGCCTGCACGCGCTCCCACCACGCGTCAAAGCCGTCGACGCCCGAAAAGAGTTCCTCGGCGTCCGGGGTCAGGGAGAGGTAGAAGACACAGGGTGCAAGGTAGAGGTCCGCGAGGCTCAACTCGCCGGCCAAGAAAGGCGAAGCGCCTTTCGTCTTGATAACGAACGTCAGCACTTTCCCGGCCATCTCGATTGCGGCGGCGCGGCGGGCTTCATCTCGGCCGCCGATGAACTCCGGGAACAGATGGTAGCCGGCAATGCCAAGCAGGGAGCCATAGCCGTAGGAGTCGGTGATCCCGATGACCATGTCCATGCGGGCGCGGTCCTCGGCGGTCTGCGGGACCAGTGACGGTCCGGGCAGCACGTCGTTGAGGTAGCGGATGATGGCGGAGGTTTCGAGGAGGCGCAGCCCATCGTAATCGACAACCGGGACCTTGCCGAAGGGGTGGCGTTCCAGATGCTCCGGCGTCTTGGGTTCGCCCGCGAGCACGTTGAGCGGCACCTGCCTGAAATCGGTGACGCCCTTCTCGGCGAGCAGCATCTTGACTGTGCGGACATAGGTGGAGCCGTCGAAGCCCCAGAGCGTGATGTCGGGCATGGTCGGTGTTCCTTCTCCGTTGAGGTGCAGCCTACGCGGCGCGAGGCCTACAGTGCACCGTCTGGAGGCTTCGGGCTATCGCGTGCGAACCCCCGACGCGATCCTCAGGCGGAACTTACGCCGCCTCACCCCCCGAATTTGACAAGCCGCCCCACCGGCTCGCCCAGAACCTCGTCGTCGCGCATCACGGTCTGGCCGCGGATGATCGTCGCCACCGGCCAGCCCGTCACCTCCATGCCCGCGAAGGGCGTCCAGCCGCAGGGGCTCGCGATCCAGCTTTCCTCGATCACCCGGCGCCGGCCCATGTCGACCAGGGTGAAATCGGCGTCGTAGCCGCGCGCGATCCGGCCTTTGCCGCGCACGCCATAGACCCGCGCCGGTCCGGCGCACATGAGGTCGGCAAGCCGCATCAGCGACAGCCGCCCGGCCGAAACATGGTCGAGCATCACCGGCACGATCGTCTGCACGCCCGTGAGGCCGGCGGCGCAAAGGGGCCAAGGCTTCTCCTTCGCCGCCCGCGCATGCGGCGCATGGTCGGAGCCGACGACATCCACCATGCCGTCCCGCACCGCAGCCCAGGCCGCCTCCCTATGGCGCGCCTCACGGATCGGCGGGTTCATCACCGCATAGGGGCCGAGCCGGTCGTAGGCGTCCGGCGCCCACTGGGTGAGGTGGTTCAGCAGGACCTCGACCGTCGCGATGTCCCGGTAGTCCTGCAGGTAGTCGAGTTCCTCGGCGGTGGAGACGTGCAGGATGTGCGCGGGCCGCCCGGTCTTCCGCGCGAGCGCCATCAGGCGCCGGGTGCCGAGGAAGGCCGCCTCCACATCGCGCCACTCGGCGTGGGTCGCGTAGGGCATCCCCTCGTGGAACAAAGGGCGGCGCTCGCGGAGGCGATACTCGTCCTCGCTGTGATAGGCGACGCGGCGGCGCCCGCTGCGCATCACCCGCTCCAGCGTCACGTCGTCCTCGATGAGCAGATCGCCGGTGCTGCTGCCGGCGAAGACCTTCACCGCGCAGACGCCGTCCTCCAGCTCCAGGCTCGCCAAGTCGTCGATGGTGCCGCGTGCGGCGCCGACGTAGAGGCCGAGGTCGCACCAGGACCGCGTCGCCGCGAAGGCCTTCTTCGCCTCCAGCCGGTCGGCCGTGGTGATGGACGGGTTCCCGTTCGGCATGTCGAAGACGGCGCAGAGCCCGCCAAGCACGGCCGCGCGTGTGCCGGAGGGGATGCTCTCCACCGCCGCCTGTTCGGGGTCTCGCAGATGCGTATGCGCGTCGATCAGGCCGGGCAATACGTGCAGCCCGGTGGCGTCGATGACCTCGGTGGCCTCGGCCGCGCTGCCAGGGGCGAGCGTCGCGACCACACCCGAAGCCACGGCGATATCGGCCTGTTCCAGGCCCCACGGCAGGACGACGGTGCCGTTACGGATGAGCAGGTCATAGAAAGCGGTCATGCTGCGGCTAGTCCTTCGTCTCTGAGCAAAGCGGCGGCGGCCTCGGCGGCCGCGTCCACGGTAAGGGCGGACATGGGCGCGGCGCCCACCGGCCCCGGTGCGACCACAAAGGCGGCGCGGCGACCGGACGGCGCATATTCATCCGCAGGGGAGGGGCCGAACAACCCCAGCGTCGGTGCGCCGGCGGCGGCGGCGAGGTGCATCAGACCGGAGTCATTGCCGATGAACAGGGTCATCCGGGCCAGGCACGCTGCGGCCTCCGGCAGGCTCAGCCGCCCGGCGAGGTCGATCGCATCCGGCAGGGCCGCGAGCACGGGCTGCGCCATGGCGGCCTCCACCGGGCCAGGACCCGCGTAGATCACCGCCCGCGCACCCTCCATGCCGAGACCGGGCAGGTAACGGTCGCGCAGTGTCTCGAACAACGCCACGAAACGCTCGGGCGGCCAGAGCTTGCCTGCCCAGTTCGCGGTCGGGCCCAGCCCGATGAGAGGTACGCCGTCCGGCAGCAGGGCGTCGGCGCGGGCACGGTCCGCGGCCGAGGTCCAGGCGACCGGCAAGGGTGGCGGTGCGACGCCCATGCTCGCGGCTAGCTGCGCAAGGCGACGCCCTGGCCGGCGGCCACCCCGGAGCACCCGCCGCTGCCGCGCATTGAGAAAGAAGGCGGTGCCCGAGCCGCGCAGATCGACCACCATGTCCCATCGCGCACGCACAACCTGGCCCCAAAGCTTGAACCAATGGCCGTCCCACTTCTGCTTGGGCATCAGGATAAGCCGCTCCAGCCGCGGCATGGCCGCGAAGACGCCGGCCGCGACCGGCCCGCAGGCGACCGTGAAACGGGCGGTCGGGTGACGCTGCAAGAGGTCGTTCAGGATGCCGGTGCTGATGACCGCATCGCCGATGCGCGTTGCCGTAATGAACAGGATGCGCGGGCTGACACGATATGATTTGAGAGGCGGCTCTTCGTCGGCACGCGAGTTTGTTTTCGTAAGACCGCCTATCTTAAACATTTGACACTTGTAGAACCTCTTAACACGCGGCGACTATGAGCCATGGACATGAGCATCTCCACGCCCTGTGCGACAGGTGATGCATCACCCCCTTTTGAGAGAAGGGGGGTGGCGCCTATTTTCGGCGCCCCGATCTTCGGCGCCATCGATCTGGGCACCAACAATTGCCGGCTCATGCTCGGCGTCCCCAGCAGCAACGGTTTCCGCGTCATCGAGAGCTTCAGCCGGTCGGTCGGTCTCGGTGAAGGCTTGGCGGAGACGGGTCAACTTGCCGAGCCCGCGATGGACCGCGCCATGGACGCGCTACGGTCCTGCGCCACCCGCATCTCCCGCTACCGCCTCACCGGCCTCACCGCCGTCGCGACCGAGGCCTGCCGCCGCGCCGCCAATGGCCCGGACTTTCTGGCCAAGGTCCGCCAGCAGACCGGGCTCGACATCCGCATCATCTCGGGGCGGGAAGAGGCGGAACTCACGCTGGAAAGCTGTTCGCCTCTGCTGCGCGGCGCGGGCACCCGCGCCCTGGTGTTCGATATCGGCGGCGGTTCCACCGAACTCGCCTGGGTCCGGCTTGACGGCGGTTCGCCAACCCTCATCAGCTTTCTGTCCTTGCCCTTCGGTGTCATGACGCTTGGCGCCTGCACGCCCTACTCCTGTTTCACCGATCGCGGCTTCGACGCGATGGTCGAGACCGTGGAGGAGAAGCTTTGGGAGTTCGAGGACATCCACCGCATCGGCCGCGAGATCAACCGGGCGGGCGTCCGGCTGCTGGGAACCAGCGGCACCATCACGACGGTCGCGAGCGTCGCCCTCAAGCTGCCCCGCTACCGCCGCCCGCTGGTGGACGGCATCCTGCTGCCCGGTGAGGAAGCCGATGCCGCAGTTGAAACCCTGCGGTCCATGGGGCGCGCCGGCCTCGCGGCCCACCCCTGCATAGGGGATGACCGTGCAGACCTCGTGCTGCCGGGTTGCGCCATCTTCGCCGCTATCCGCTCCGTGTGGCCAACCCCGGAGGTAGGCGTCGCCGATCGTGGCTTGCGCGAGGGCATGCTCCTGCGGCAGATCAGGGGCGGACGCCGGCGGAACAGCCGCCGCTCGAACGGGGCGCGTCCGGTTGCTTCCTTGCCGCATAGCCCGCCGGCGTAACGAGGCTTAGGCGTAAATTAATGAGTAAGGGCGTGTCCGACCCGGGTCAGGGCTCCGGACGGAGTCTCACGGTCAAGCTGAAGAAGACGGCGGGGCGCAGCGTCGCCTCGCAGCGATGGCTCACGCGCCAGCTCAATGATCCCTACGTCGCGGCGGCGCAGAAGCAAGGGTGGCGGTCACGCGCCGCCTTCAAGCTCATCGAACTCGACGACCGCTTCCACGTCATCAAGAAGGGCATGCGGGTGCTGGACCTCGGTGCCGCACCGGGCGGCTGGACCCAGGTGGCGCTGCGGCGCGGCGCGCGCTCCGTCGTCGGCATCGACCTGCTGGCCATCGAGCCCATCCCCGGCGCCCATCTCATCAAGGGCGACGCGACCGATCCCGCGTGTCAGGCGCAGATACTGGAGCTTCTGGGCGGGCCGCCCGATCTCGTGCTGTCGGACATGGCACCGAACACGTCGGGCCACGCCTCGACCGATCATATCCGGATCGTCGCCCTCGCCGAGATGGCGCTCGAGCTTGCCTTCGCCATGTTGCCGCCCGGCGGGTCCTTCCTCGCCAAGCTGTTTCAGGGGGGTGCCGACAAGCACCTGCTCACGCCCATGAAGCAGCGGTTCGAGACGGTTCGTCATGCGAAGCCGCCGGCCAGCCGCAAGGAATCCAGCGAGCTTTACGTCGTCGCGACCGGCTTGCGGGCATCGGCTAATCCGGCGGGTGAAGCTCCTCATCCAGCGTCAGATTGACCGCAGTGGCGCGTCCGCCCGGGACCGCGATGATCGGCTGAGGCACACGGCGCGTCGCCTGCTTGTGCATCGTGTCGGTCACTCTGAAGGCCATGGCGACGGCTGCCAGCCCGAACACGACCGAACCCAGCGCCTGGCCGATGAGCACGCCCTCCGGCCCGAAGCGTGCGCCGTAGGCCACGAAGGGGATGGTGCCGAGGGTCGCCCGGCCCCAGTTCATGATGGTCGCAAGTCCAGGACGGCCAAGGTTGTTGAACGCCGAGTTGGCGACGAAAAGGCCGCCCGCGAAGATCATCGTCCCGGCAATCCAGCTGCAGAACAGGTGCAGGAGTGAAGCCGCGACGCCCTGCGAAGAGAAGGCGAGCGCCAGCAGGTTCTGCGTGAGCGCCAGCACCACCCAGGCGGCGGCGACGGTCGCCGCCATGAAGATCAGGCTCGCCCGCAGCGTCGTCCGCACGCGGTCGGTGCGGCCGGCGCCAAGGTTCTGCGCCATGATCGGGCCGACCGCGCCGCTCAGCGCGAAGATGACGCCGAAGGCGACCGGGGTGATACGGTCGATCGTCGCCTGTCCCGCGACCGCCGCCACGCCGAAGCCGGCCATGGTTTGGGTGACGTAGGCGCTGCCGACCGGCGTCGCGAGGTTGGTGAGGATCGCGGGCGCCGCCACCCGCCCCACACGCCGAAGGTCTGCGAGCGCCCGCCGCGGCTCCGGCCGCCCGAGCAACCCCTGCCGCCACACGAAGCGCAGCCCGACCGCCGCGAGCAGCACGCGGGACAGCACCGTGCTGATCGCCGCGCCCTCCAGCCGCAGATGGAGAGCGAAGATGAAGATCGGGTCCATGACGGCCACGGCAATGGCGGCGAACAGGGTCACGTTCATGGCCCGGCGAGCGACCCCGGCCGAGCGCAGCAGCGCGGCACAGCACATGCCGACCGCCATCAGCGGCAACGACGGCGAGGTGATGAGCAGATACATCGAGGCCATCACCCGCGTTTCGCCCTCAGCGTGCAACAGGCCGAGCAGCGGCCCCCGTGCGGCGGCGGTCGCGAGCCCGATGACGAGCATCAGCGCCGTCATGACGATCAGGCTCGTCGTGCCGATCCGTTGCGCCTCGCCGGGTTTCTGGCTCCCGATGGCCGCGGAGACGGTGGCGCCGATGCCGATGGTGAGGCCGATCGCGACCGAGATCTGGAAAAAGCCGACGGCGCCCGCAAAGCCGACCGCGGCCGCGATGGGCTTCTCGCCGAGGCGGGAGATGTAGAAGAAGTTGAGAAGATCGACGGCGAAGACCGCGATGAGCCCGATGGCGCCGGTCAGCGCCATGACGGTGACGTGGCGCATGATGGAGCCGGTCAGGAAGCGCGCGGGCGGAGACCCTGGCTTGGCGGCGATAGCCATTGTGCGGCGGGTCCTCGAGAGCCAGCGCGGCGGACGCGTTTCGTAGAGCGAACTGGAGCCGATGGACAGCCCGAGGCGGCCTCCCGGCCAACACCTCGCATTCACCGTTCCGTTGCCGGATGCATTACCGATAGCGCCCGTGGCAAGATGATTGCACATTGATGACGCAGACCAAACAGGCGTCTCGATCTCGATTCGGCGCCCGGTCTTCGAGTGACGCTGCAACATCTGGAACAGAAGGACGGATCATGAGCTCGGTTGAAAGGACACCTCCATCCCGTGATGCTCAGACGTCGCCCGCCGCACAGGCTCATGCGAAGTCAGCCTGGCTCGCATCGCATGAGCATGGCTATGCGAAAGGGTTGAAGCCGCGGCAGGTTCAGATGATCGCCATCGGCGGCGCCATCGGCACCGGGCTTTTCCTCGGCGCGGGCGGCCGGCTGCAACATGCGGGGCCTGCTCTGGCCCTCGTTTATCTTGTCTGCGGGATCTTCTCGTTCCTCATCCTGCGGGCGCTTGGCGAGCTCGTCATGCATCGCCCCACCTCGGGCAGCTTCGTCTCCTATGCGCGGGAATTTCTCGGCGAGCGCGGCTCATTCGTCGCCGGCTGGATGTACTATCTGAACTGGGCGATGACCGGCATCGTCGATATCACGGCCGTTGCGCTCTACATGAAATATTGGGGCACCTTCGCGGGCGTGCCGCAATGGATCTTCGCCCTGATCGCATTGGTGCTCGTCGGAAGCATGAACATGATCGCCGTCGAGTGGTTCGGCGAGATGGAGTTCTGGTTTTCGCTCGTCAAGGTCGCGGCACTCGTCCTGTTCCTCGTCATCGGCGTGATCTTTCTCATCAGCGGTCATCATGTCGCCGGCCACAGCACGGGTTTCATCTCATCGCCCAGAACGGCGGCATCTTTCCTCATGGCATTCTGCCCGCGGTCATCATCGTGCAGGGCGTCGTGTTCGCCTATGCCGGCATCGAGTTGATCGGCACCGCCGCCGGCGAGGCGCAGGATGCGAAACGTATTCTGCCGCGCGCGATCAACAGCGTGATGTGGCGGATCGCGCTTTTCTACGTCGGCTCCGTGGTGCTGTTGGTGATGCTGATGCCCTGGACTGCCTATCACGCGGGCACCAGCCCCTTCGTGACCTTCTTCGGCGCCCTCGGCGTCCCCTTCATCGGCACGATCATGAACCTCGTCGTGCTGACCGCCGCTTTGTCGAGCCTGAACTCGGGGCTCTACTCCACCGGCCGCGTCCTGCGCTCGCTCGCGATGGGCGGCTCGGCGCCCCCGTTCGTCGCCAAGATGAACGCGGCGAAAGTGCCGTTCGGCGGCATCCTCGTGACACTGGTCATCTACCTCATCGGCGTTCTTCTCAACTACGTCGTGCCGTCGCAGGTGTTCGAGATCGTCCTCAACATCGCCTCGCTGGGCATCGTTTCGACCTGGGCTTTCATCGTCATCTGCCAGATGATGCTGCGCCGCGCGATCGATCGTGGAGAACTGCCCGCGGTCGAGTTCCGGATGCCCTTCGCGCCGCTATCCTCGTGGCTGACGCTCGCCTTCCTGCTCGCCGTGCTCGTGCTGACCGGCCTCGACTACCCCGATGGCACCTACACCATCGCCGCCATCCCGGTGGTCGCAGTCGCGCTGGTCGTGGGATGGATCATCATGAAGGGCAGCCACCCGTTCAGCCCGACCATCCCCTCCTATCTTCTGACCCGCACCGTGGAGTCGCATCCGAACAACGACCCGCGGTGAGGTCCGCGCTCAGAATTCCAGGTGCGCCTTCAGGCCAAGCACGACGGCGCTCGGGATGCTCGTCTGCGCGTTCGGATGGATGACGTATTGGAAGTCCGGCATGAGGTTGACGCCGCGATAGACGTGGATGTCGTAATTGGCTTCCAGCACTTCTTCATTGGTCTGCACGCCGGTCGCGGAGACGCCGGTGGCGCTGTCGCTGTAGGGCACGCCGAAGTCCTGGTCGAGTTGCTCGGCGCTCGTGAGTTGACTGCTCACGGTCTGGTAGATGAACAGAAGGCCGATCGTGTCCTCGGACCGGGCATGCCAGAAACCCTGATCGACAAGCCCGGCGTACAGCTCGTTCTCGTAGACCATCGTCTGCGGGGTATCGTGGACGAAGCCGAGCAGACCGATCAACCCGGCCTCGTCGCCCTTTCCCTGGCGGATGAACATCTGGTCGAACTCCGCCCAGAATTGCCACCGATCCCGTTTGTCGGAGCCAGTGCCGCCGGGGATCGCGCTCTCGAAACTCGCGAAGGGCGCGCTGTCGTAGCCTACGCCGAGCTTGTAATGGCCAACGAGGTGGTCCGGTCCGAAAGACGGCTCCCACGCAACTTCGAGCGGCACCTCGACGCCGTTGTATTGCGAAACGTCGATGTTCCAGCCGGAACGATCTTGCGGGTTCTGGTAGAGATAGGGATCGCTGCCCCAGAGGCCGAACTGCACATAGGTGTCAGCCGTGGGCCGGACCCGCAGGCGAGCCCCTAAAGTGGCATCGGGCCACGAGGAAAAGCCGACATTCGCGCCGGTGATGGCTTTTTCGTTTCCGCAGAGCGCGTTCTGCATGAAATTACAGTTCAGTGGCGACGCCGAGAAATCGTTGCCCGTCGGCCAATAGCCTGCGGCGATATCGACATCGCCGTGCAGCAGCGTCTCCTCCCCGTAGAGGTAGACGAGATGAAAGGCGACGCTGCCGCCGGCGCCGTATATTTCCTGCGCCGGAAGCAGGTTGTCGCCGAAGCCTTCGCTCGCATTGCTCCCGGCCCGGTTGACGGCCACGAAATGCGTGGCGAATCCCGTGATGCCGGCGAGCTTCTGCCAATCGACATCGACCTCGAGCGCGCGCTGATCGGCGTACCCGAGATCGCGCTTGGTGCCTCCGCTGACATTGCCGGCGGTTTCCGAGGTGTAGTTGAGCAATACGTCGATGCCGAGCTTTCCAAGATCGGTGCGGATGCCGCCCCAGTCGCCGAACAGGTGCTCGACCTTCGGAAAGCTGTCGGAAGGAGAGGACTTTGGCGCTGGTTGTGAAAGCGTCTGGCTGGCGCCGACACCGGCGCCGCTATTTGAGGTCTGAGCCCGCGCCGCCTCGGGCGCCGCGACAAGACTGGTGAGGGCGAGCACGACCATGAAGGTCCGATTGCAGATCCAACCGGTCATCCGAAACGTCCCTCCGATTTATTGTTGCATGACAGTTCGGTAGGGTTCGCAGGAACGCAATCCCGGTCACAGAAACGCGAGCCAGCTACCGAGCAGATCAGAGTCGCGCGGCCTTTCCTTGCGCTGCAGCAAGGGCCGGAGTATCCGGCACCGCCAAGGCTGCGCAGGGATCCTCGCCATGGCACTCAACGATCTGACCCCCGACTCCGCAATCGAGCGCTCGCTCGATCTGCCAAGAGGGATCGCCGTCCGGCCACCCATCGAGGAGGCTCTTGCCTTCGACGACGTGCTGCTGGTCCCGAACTACTCGCAGGTGCTGCCTGCCCAGGTTGACACGACCACCCAGTTCACCCGCAACATCAGCCTCAACGTGCCATTGGTCGCGGCTGCCATGGACACGGTGACCGAAAGCGCGATGGCCATTGCCATGGCCCAGCTGGGCGGCATGGGCGTCATCCACAAAAATCTCACCATCGAGGAGCAGGCGGCCCAGGTGCGCCGCGTCAAGCGCTTCGAGTCCGGCATGGTCGTCGATCCGCTGACCATCCATCCGGACGAAACGCTCGCCGACGCCCGTGCGCTCATGGCGGCCAACCGCATCAGCGGCATCCCGGTGGTGGAGCGGGGCACCCGCCGCCTCGTCGGCATCCTCACCAACCGCGATGTGCGTTTCGCGACCGACCTCGACGAACGCGTCTCGCAGTTGATGACCCACGACAAGCTCATAACGGTCTTCGAGGGCGCCAAGCCGGACGAGGCCCGGAGCCTGCTCCACAAGCACCGCATCGAGAAGCTGCTGGTGGTCGACGCGGAGTATCGCTGCGTCGGGCTGATCACGGTTAAGGACATGGACAAGGCCGAGGCCTATCCCCTCGCCAACAAGGACGCGCTTGGCCGCCTGCGGGTGGCGGCTGCCACCGGCGTCGGCGAGGACGGCGAAGCGCGGGCACGCGCGCTCATCGCGGCCGGCGTCGATGTCATTGTGGTCGATACCGCTCACGGGCATTCGGGCGGGGTGCTGACCTCGGTCGAGCGGATCAAGATGGCGTCCAACGATGTGGAGGTCGTGGCCGGAAACGTGGCGACGCCGGACGGCGCCGAGGCGCTGGTCGATGCCGGGGCGGATGCGGTGAAGATCGGCATCGGGCCGGGCAGCATCTGCACAACCCGCGTGGTCGCGGGCGTCGGCGTGCCGCAGTTCTCGGCTGTGCTGGAGACCTCGGCCGCCTGCCGCGCGCTGGGCGTGCCGGCGATTGCCGACGGCGGCATCCGCACCTCGGGGGACATGGTGAAGGCGATCGCGGCCGGCGCCAACTCCGTCATGCTGGGCAGCCTCTTCGCCGGTACGGACGAAGCCCCGGGCGAGGTGTTTCTCTATCAGGGCCGCAGCTACAAGTCCTATCGCGGCATGGGGAGCATCGGCGCCATGGCGCGTGGCTCGGCCGACCGCTATTTTCAGCAGGATATCAAGGACCAGCTCAAGCTGGTGCCGGAAGGGATCGAGGGGCAGGTGGCCTACCGGGGGCCTGTCGCCGCCGTCGTGCATCAGCTGGTCGGCGGGTTGCGGGCGGGAATGGGCTATGCGGGCAGCCCCGATATCGCCGAGCTGCAGCGGAGCGCCAAGTTCCGGCGCATAACCGGGGCGGGTTTGCGCGAGAGCCACGTGCATGACGTGTCGATCACCCGCGAGGCGCCGAACTATCGGCGGGACTGAACAGACCTCACGCTAGGTTCCTGCCTTGACCCCTAATGCACGCCTTGCGGGCGCTATTTCTCTGTTGGAGGCGATAGCGGCCGCCCCTCGCAAGCCTGCCGACGCCGTCGCCAACGACTTCTTCCGGCAGCGTCGCTTCATCGGCGGCGGCGACCGGCGCGAGGTCTCGGATCAGGTTTGGCACGTCCTCCGCCATCAGCGCCGGCTCAACTGGTGGATCGGGCGCGCCCAGGGCGAGCCCAGTCCGCGCCTGGCGGTCGGCGCGGTCGCCGTACTCGGTGGCCGTCCGTCCCATGACGTGGCGAAGATGTACAACGGCGGCCGTTATGCCCCCGAGCCGCTGACCGAGGCCGAGGAGGAAATCCTCCGACGCCTCAACGACCACACCTTCGATCATCCAGCCATGCCGGACGCCGTGCGGCTCGAGGTGCCCGACTGGATCATGCCGCTGCTGGTGGAGCGCTTTGGCCGCGATACCGACCGTGAGGTCGCCGCCATGCTGGCGCCGGCGCCACTCGACCTGCGGGTCAACCTGCTGAAGGGCGACCGCACGGCGGCGCAGGCGGCACTCGCGGCCGAGGGGATCGTCGCCGAGCCGACGGCGCTCAGCCCTTGGGGGTTGCGGATCGCCGGCCGCAAGCCGGTCGTGACCGGTGAGGCTTTCCGTTCCGGGCTCATCGAAATCCAGGACGAGGGCAGCCAGGTGGTGGCGTTGCTCGCCGATGCGCAACCGGGGATGCGGATTCTCGACTACTGCGCCGGGGCAGGCGGCAAGACGCTCGCGATGGCGATGACCATGGAGAATCGCGGCCACATCCTGGCGGCCGACACCTCAGCCCATCGGCTGGAGGGTGCGGTGCGCCGGCTTCGTCGCGCTGGGGTGCACAATGTCGAACAGCATCTGCTGACGGAAGGCGACAAATGGGCCAAGCGCCGCCGGGAAACCTGCGACCGCGTGCTGGTCGATGCGCCTTGCACCGGCACTGGAACCTGGCGGCGTAACCCGGACGCCCGGCTGCGGCTGACCGAGGCCGACCTTTCAGCGCTGGTGGAAAAACAGGCCGCCATTCTGCATGACGCATCCCGCTTCCTGCGCCGCGGCGGCCGGCTGATCTACGCCACCTGCTCGCTGCTGCGACCGGAGAATGAGGATCAGGTGGATCGCTTCCTGGCCGGACATGCCGATTTCTCCCGTGTGACCGAGATGCCTGAGGGGATGCCGGACATTGCCGAGGAGGGCGTGGTGCGGCTGACGCCCGCCCGCCACGGCACGGACGGGTTTTTTGCGGCGATCCTCGAACGGCGATGACGATGATCCGGCCCGCCGTTCCGTCGGATGGGGCCGCCATCGCCGCCGTGCATGTCGCGGCCTGGCGCAGCGCTTACGCCGGTCTGCTGCCGGATTGGACGCTCACCGAACTCTCCGCGCGGCGGCAGGAAGCCTACTACGGCCGGGTAATCCGCAGTGGCGGCATCGTCCATGTCGCGCAGCCGCCGGATGATGCGCGCGAAGAGGAGGGCGACGCGCCGCCGGTGGTCGGCTTCGTGACGGCGAGCCGGCTGCCGTCGGGTGCGATCGCCGATGGTGAAATCGAGACGCTCTACGTGCTGGACGATTGGCGGGAGCAGGGCTTCGGCCGCGGACTTATCCGGGCGGCGGCGGTCGATCTGGCGGCGCTCGGATGCCGCAGCGTGCTGGTCTGGGTTCTGAGCGGCAATCCCAGCCGCTGGTTCTATGAGCGCCTGGGCGGCGTGCGCTCGATCGAGGGCAGCGTCAGCGTCGGCGGCCGTTTGCAGCCGCAGACGGCCTTCGTCTGGAACCCGATCGACCGGCTCACGGCCCCGCTGACGGAATAGCGCCTTGCCCCGAAACCCTCGCTAGGTCATATCGCGACATGGCACAGATCACCGCAGACCGTATCCTCATCCTCGATTTCGGCAGCCAGTTCACGCAGCTGATCGCGCGCCGTGTGCGGGAAAGCGGCGTCTATTCCGAGATTTGGCCGTTCAGCACCGACCCGCAGAAGATTGCCGACTACGCCCCGCGCGGGATCGTTCTCTCCGGCGGTCCTGCGAGCGTGACCGAGGACATTTCACCCCGAGTGCCTGCGATCGTCTTCGAGCTGGGCGTGCCGGTGCTCGGCATCTGCTACGGCGAGCAGGCGATGTGCCTGCAACTCGGTGGGACGGTCGAGGGCCATGACCATCGTGAGTTCGGCCGCGCCTTTGTAGAGGTGACGGAGCCCTGTGCTCTTTTCGACGGCATCCAAGACGGCTGGGCGCCGGGCGCGCGCGAGCAGGTGTGGATGAGCCACGGTGACCGCGTAACCCGCCTGCCGCCGGGCTTCCGCGCCGTCGCCACCAGTGACGGCGCGCCCTTCGCGGTCATCGCCGATGACGAGCGGCGGCTCTACGGGCTGCAATTCCACCCCGAGGTTGTCCATACGCCGCATGGCGCCGCCATTCTTCGCAACTTCACCCACGCTATTGCCGGTTGTGCCGGCGACTGGACGATGGCGGGATTTCGTCAGACGCAGATCGAGGCCATCCGCCGTCAGGTGGGGCAGGGCCGGGTCATCTGCGGCCTCTCGGGCGGCGTCGATTCGGCTGTTGCGGCGGCCCTCATCCACGAGGCGATCGGCGACCAGCTCACCTGCATCTTCGTCGACCACGGGTTGCTTCGGGCGCGCGAGGCGGAGGAGGTGGTGCGGGTGTTCCGGGAGCGTTTCAACATCCGGCTCGTGCATCGCGATGCGTCCGACATGTTCCTCGGCGCCTTGGACGGCGTGGACGACCCCGAGGTGAAGCGAAAGACGATCGGGCGTCTGTTCATCGACGTATTCGAGGAGGAGGCCGCAAAACTGGGTGGCGCCGATTTCCTCGCCCAGGGGACGCTCTATCCCGATGTCATCGAGAGCGTGAGTTTCACCGGCGGTCCCTCGGTGACGATCAAGTCGCACCACAATGTGGGCGGCCTGCCGGCGCGGATGCGGATGCAACTCGTCGAACCTTTGCGCGAACTGTTCAAGGACGAGGTACGGCTGCTGGGGCTGGAGCTTGGGTTGCCGCCGGCAATCGTCGGGCGGCACCCGTTCCCGGGGCCGGGGCTTGCCATCCGCATTCCGGGGGCGATCACGCGAGAGCGGCTCGATCTTCTGCGGCGGGCCGACGCGATCTTCCTGGAGGAGTTGCGGCTGCACAATCTCTATGACGCGATCTGGCAGGCCTTCGCGGTATTGCTGCCGGTGCGGAGCGTCGGCGTGATGGGCGACGGGCGCACGTATGACCTCGCCTGCGCCTTGCGGGCGGTCACGAGCACGGACGGCATGACGGCGGATGTCTATCCGTTCGAGGTGCCATTTCTTACGCGGGTCGCGAACCGGATTGTCAACGAGGTACGCGGCATAAACCGGGTGACCTATGACATCACAAGCAAGCCGCCGGGCACGATCGAGTGGGAATGATTTTGAGGGCGTAGGACGATCCTGCTTTACGTATAACTCGTGATCGCGATCGCCGAGAAGTTCCCGGGCGTCCATGTGCGGAGCGGCGAAGGACACACGTTCGGTCGCGAATTCTCAGGGCGACGCTCGAACGGCCACCCATCCTCGCTGACGCTTCTCTACAACATCTGTTACGATCAGTTCAGACATTCGAGTGGAATTGCGTGCTATGGCGGTTGAGAAAGTGGACACCCTAGTTGTGGGTGGCGGCCAGGCTGGCATTGCCATGAGCGAGCACCTGAGTACGGTGGGGGTGCCGCATCTCATTCTCGAGCGTCATCGCGTTGCGGAACGTTGGCGCTCCGGGCGATGGGACTCGCTCGTGGCAAATGGGCCTGCCTGGCACGATCGCTTTCCAGGTCTCGAGTTCTCGGGATTCGATGCAGAGGAGTTCGTGCCCAAGGACAAGATGGCCGAATACTTCGTTGCTTATGCCGACATGATCGGCGCCCCGATCCGCTGCGGTGTCGAGGTCAAGGCGGTGGAGAGGCTGGACCGTGCCCGTGGTTTTCGAGTGGTTACCTCGCACGGCATCATCGAGGCTGATCATGTGGTGGCCGCAACGGGCGCGTTTCACAACGCGGTCATTCCGGCTCTTGTCCCGCCGTCGGCCGGGGTGATGCAAATTCATTCCAGCGATTACCGAAACCCTGGTCACTTGCCGGAAGGGGCCGTGCTGGTGGTCGGCTCCGGATCGTCGGGCACGCAAATCGCGGATGAACTTGTCCATGCCGGGCGGCGCGTCTTCCTCTCCGTCACTCCGCACGGCAGGCCGCCTCGCCGCTACCGGGAGAGGGACTATTGCTGGTGGCTTGGCGTGCTCGGCAGATGGGATGCGCAGACCCCGCCCGAAGGGGCCGCGCATGTCACGATCGCAGTCAGCGGCGCCGATGGAGGCAAGACAATCGATTTTCGGCGTCTTGCCCGGCAGGGCGTTGCCCTCGTGGGGCGGGTAAACGGTTATCACGATGGCGCGGTATCGTTCGATGGCGATCTAGCCGCCAATCTGGCTCGTGGCGATGCCGATTACCGGGCCGTGCTCGATGAGGCGGATGCTTATGTTGCTCGCAACGGGCTTGAGCTTCCGGAAGATCCCGATGCCCGTCGGATAGAACCGGAGCCGGCGTGTGTTTCCGATCCGGTCCGCGTTCTCAAACTTGCCGAAGCGGGCGTGACCTGCATTCTTTGGGCGACGGGATATTCGTCCGACTTCAGCTGGTTGAAGGTCGACGCGTTCGATCGGGAAGGACGGCCGAAGCATCAGCGTGGCGTGTCGAGCGAACCGGGAATTTACTTCCTTGGCTTGCCCTGGCTGGCCAGACGCGGATCGAGCTTCATCTGGGGCGTCTGGCATGACGCCAAGTTCCTGGCCGATCATATTGCAACGCAACGCGGCTATCTGGCTTATCGCCCGCCTGCGACACGCGCGAGCGACGTGGCGTAGCGCGTGACGAAGGACCGGCCCGATCAGATGGAGACCGACATGGTGCATACCCGGATTCGTATGTTCAACACGAAAGATACCTATCCTGAGCAGAAGCTCGAGAACGATCTCTGCCAGGCAGTTGTTACGCGAGGCGGGCAGACCGTCTATTTGCGTGGCCAATGTCCGCAGGATCTTGATACCGCACGGTCGATCGATAGCCATGATCCCGCCGAACAGACACATAAGGTCATGCAGAACATTCAGCAGCTCATCGAGGAATGCGGCGGCTCCATCGAGCACCTTGTCAAGGTCGTGGTTTACATCACCGATGTGCGTCATCGCGAGGCGGTTTACCGGACCATGGGCCAGTACATCAAAGGCGTGCATCCGGTCTCGACCGGGCTCGTCGTGCAGGCGCTTGCGCGACCTGAGTGGCTGGTCGAGATCGACGCCACCGCGGTCATTCCGGACTAGAGCCGGCTCATGACATTTTCGATCGTCGCGCGATGCATGAGCACCGGCATGTTTGGCGTCGCCGTCGCATCGTCTTCGCCCGCTGTTGCCGCACGTTGCGCCTATGCGGCGGCCGGCATAGGCGCGGTCGCCAGCCAGAATGTGACTGATCCGGAGCTGGGACCGCGCATCCTTGAACTCATGGCGAGAGGTGCGTCAGCAACGGAAGCCGTCGAAATAGTTCGGCGGACGGCGCGGCATGCCGATTACCGGCAGGTTCTGGCCGTCGATTTCAATGGGTTGAGCGCCATCCATTCCGGTCCGAAGGCACTGGGCATCTGGGCCGAGGCGCGGGCCGGGAATGTCGCGTGCGGTGGCAATCTGCTGGCCAACAGCGGCGTGCCGCAGGCTATGGTCGACGCGTTCCTGTCGCATCGTGGCGATCTAGGCGACCGTCTTGTCGTGACGATGCGGGCGGCTCTTGCGGCAGGAGGTGAGGCAGGCCCCGTTCACTCCGCCGGCCTCAAGCTCGTACGGGATGTGGCCTGGCCTGTTGCCGATCTGCGCTGCGACTGGACGAATGACTGCCCGATCGAACAGGTTGCCATGCTGTGGGACCTCTATAAGCCTCAGCTCGAGGCCTATGTGACACGCGCCAGCGACCCATCCGCGGCACCAAGTTACGGTGTTCCCGGCAACGAATAGGTCGGTGGACCAGAAGAAAAAGCCTGGACGGGCTTATTCGGCAGCCACGGCGGGAGCCACGGCTTTGGACCGGGATACGAAGTAGTAGACGGGGCTGATCACCGCCAGGCACACGATCCAGGAGATGTCGGCGCCGCCAAGCATTTTTGCGATCGGGCCGGTGTAGAGCGTCTGGGACATGAACGGCACTTCGAGGGCGATGCCCGCGATGTAGCAGGCGATAGCCGGCCACTGGAACCGACCATAGATGCCGCCATCGGATCTGATGAACGAGGCGACATCGTAGGATCCATGGCGCACCAGGTAGTAATCAACCAGGTTGATCGCGGTCCAGGGAACCAGAACATAAAGCAGGACGTAGAGGAAGTTCATGTAGTTCGCGAGGAAGTGCGCTTGTCCCAGAATGCCGACGGCAACTGCGAAGACGAAGATGAGCAAGCTTGTGACGAGGCGCGCGCTCAGTCCGGGCAGCCAGTCGCTGGCGAAGGTTTGCACGAAGGTCAAGCAGGCGAGGACGCCGCAGTAAATGTTGATCGCGGTGCCACAGGCGAGGCCGATCGTGAAAATAATCATGATGGGGATGGCAAGTCCGCCCGAGGCATGGGTGAAGCCGGCGACCATGTCGCCACTGCCGACGATGATCCCGAGTATGGCGCCGAGGATCATCGGGAAGATCGAGCCGAGTGCCGCTCCCCAATAGGTGCCCCAGAAGGCCGGAACAACGCCCGTGTTCTTCGGCATGTAGCGTGTGTAGTCCGAAACGTACGGCGCGTAGGAGAGCGTCCACAGGGCGCCGAGCGATGCGGCGCCGATGAAGTTCGGCAGGGTGTAGGTGCCGGCGGTCAGGAGATTTTTCGGCAGGCCGACGAAGAACGCCAACATGACGAAGACGGCGAGGAGTGCCAGCCCCGTGACGATGGATACGTATTTGCTGTATTCATGGATGATGTCGTAGCCGTAGATTGCTGCGGCAAGGCTGATGACGCCGAGAATGACAACGCCTGTGTCGATGCTGACACTCGGCAGGACGGAGTGGATCGACTGCCCTCCGAGCACCATGTTCGAAGCGATGAACCCCAGGTACATCAGGATCACGGCGACGATGATGACGATGGAGCCTACCGAGCCAAACTGGCCGCGCGTCTGCACCATCTGCGGCACGCCAAGCTGAGGCCCCTGCGCGGCGTGCAACGCCATGAAGATCGTGCCGACCAACACGCCGATCGCGACAGCAAAACATGCCGATACGAACCCTAGCCCGAACAGCGTGGTGGCCAGACCGCCCGTGACGACGGTGAGGATGTTCATGTTGCAGCCAAACCAGATGGTAAACAGGTAGCTGCCTGTACCATGCCGTTTATCTAGCCCGATGGGCTGGATGGTGTTGTGCTCTATCGCACCGAGTGGTGGTGAATCCATCACATTCTCCCAGGCAGAATTCTGCCGGTTATGACCAGCCTGACCGAGCCGTGATGGTGGCGATCGTCCCGAAGCTAGCCTTTTAACTGACGAGATTGTTCTCGCAGCGGAGATTGATCAATCGATTCGATAGCATACTGCCGATCTTGGTCAATACGAAACCTCCCCGCGGCGCGCATCGCCAATGATAAGTCGCGTCCGGCGAGCGGGCGTTTCGCTTCCAGCGTCCCCTCTCATCATGCCGTTGGCTTCAGGCCCCGATGGGCACGTGCTCCAGTCGCGCCTCGATCATGCCGATCAACGCGTCCTCCGCGGGCTTCAGCTCCTGCCCACCGCTCAGCGCGAGATGAGCATAGGGGTCGGGCGTCGGCGGCAACCCTGCCAGCGTCTCCATCACGGCAAGACCGCACCATGGCGCATAGGCCGGCGAGTAGCCGCCCTCGTGGCAGAGCGCCAGCCGGCCCTGGCAGAGCTGCGCCGCGGCCGCCATCAGCCGCTCGGTCATGGCCCGGTAACTGTCCGTCGTCAGGAGCATGCGGCCGAGCGGGTCCATCGCACAGGCGTCGAAGCCGGAGGGCACGATGATTATCTCTGGCCGGAACCGCTCGAGCGCGGGAAGCACGATGCGGTCGAAGGCGGCCAAATAGCCGCCGTGCCCGGTGCCGGGCGGCAGCGGCACGTTGATGTTGGCGCCTTCCCCAGCACCCGTCCCGCGCTCCTCGACACCGCCCGAATCGAGCGGGTAGCAGCGATCCTGATGCAGGGAGATCGTGAGCACATCTGCATCCTCATAGAACAGAGACTGCGTGCCGTTGCCATGATGCACATCCCAATCCACCGTCGCGATGCGCCGCGCCCCGCGCGTGCGGCGCAGATGTTCGATCGCGATCGGGATGTTGGCCAACAGGCAGAAACCGCGGCCCCGGTCGCGCTCGCAATGGTGGCCCGGCGGGCGGACGAGCGCATAGGCGGTATCGACAGTGCGGTCCCACACAGCCTCCGCGGCGACCAGGCAGCCGCCCGCCGACATCAGTGCGATCTCCCAGGAATTCTTGCCGACGGGCGCATGGTCTCCGGCCTCGCCGAAACCCAGCTCGCTCATCGCCTGCAGGCGCTCGATATAGGCGGCGCCATGGACGCGCAGCACCTCGTCCATGGTGACCGGACGAGGCCGCAGCGGCGTCAGGCTGTCCATCACGCCGGTGACCTCGAGCAGGTTGCGCATGCGGCGCTTGGCGGACGGGTTCTCGATGTGGATCTCGGGCTCGACGAGGCCCCCAGCCGGGATGGAACCCGCGGCCATCCCCGTGTTGTGCCACATGTAGCGCTCGTGCCAGACGAAGCCGACGTTGGGCATTCAGACAGCCTCCTTCATCGCGGCGCGCGGCGCGGTCGCGCCCAGGAACTCCGCCGCCCGTTCCGCGATCATGATCGTCGGCGCATTCGTGTTGCCGGAGATCATGCGCGGAAAGACGCTGGCATCGGCGACGGTGAGACCCTCCAGCCCATGCACCCTGAGATGCGGATCGACCACCGCCAGACGGTCGGTGCCCATCCTGCAGGTGCTGGTCGGGTGATAGAGCGTCGTGCACTGGCTGCGGATGAAGTCGCCGATGTCGTCATCGCTTTCGAGGCCCGCGCTCGGAGCGATCTCATGGTCGAGCAACTCGGCGAGCGGGGATTGCGCCGCGATCCGCCGGTTGAGCCGCACCCCCTCCACCATGGTCGCGAGGTCCGTGCCGCTGTCGTCGGAGCTGAAGTAGCGCGGGTCGAGCGACGGATGCTCGAGCGGGTCGGCCGAGCGCAGGCGAAGCTCGCCCTGGCTCTTCGGCCGCTGCAGCGTCGCGTGGAAGGTGAAGCCGGCATGGCTCGCGAGGTAGCGGGCATGGTCGCGATGACCGGAGACGACACCATAGAGTTGCAGATCCGGCTCGACATCCGGCCTGCTGCGCACGAAGCCGCCGGCCGCGACCCAGCAGGAGGTGAAGGCGCCGCTGCGCTGCTCCTGCCATTCGGTCATGGCCGCCGCGAGTTCGGCGCCGGTCATGCCGCCGATGCCGACACGCTCCTTGGTGCGGTAGGTGATGGGAATGTTGATGTGGTCCTGCAGGCTCTTGCCGACGCCCGGCAGATCGTGCACCGGCGCCACGTCCACGGCTTCCAGCTCCGCGGCGGGGCCGATGCCCGAGAGCAGCAGAAGCTGGGCCGAGCCGATGCTACCGGCCGAGAGGATGATTTCGGGCGCATAGGCGGTCTCCGGCTGACCGCGATCGAGAAACGAAACGCCTTGCGCCCGGCCATGCTCGACATGGATGCGGGTCGTTAAAACGCCGGTTCGCACAGTGAGGTTGGAGCGGCCAAGCGCGGGGCGAAGGAAGGATTTGGCCGTGCCGAACCGCTCGCCGTCCTTCACCGTAAGCTGGAACCAGCCGACGCCCTCCTGCTCAGGGCCATTGAAGTCGGCGTTGTCGGGCATCCCGGCCGCCTGCGCGGCGCGATGCCAGAGCCGTTCCACCGGATCGACAAAGGGCACGTCGGAGATGGTCAGCTCTCCGCCAGCCGCGTGCAACGGGCTGTTGCCGAGGCGCGGATTGTTCTCGGATCGCAGAAAGACCGGCAGCACGTCCTGCCAGCCCCATCCGGTGCAGCCGGCAGCCGCCCAGCCGTCATAGTCGGACGGCAGGCCGCGGATATAGATCATGGCATTGAGCGACCCCGAGCCGCCGACCATACGGCCGCGAGGCCAGTAGATGCGCCGCATGCGGCATCCAACCTGCGGCTCCGTGTGGTACCCCCAATCGACGCCAGTGTTGAACATCATCGGCCAGTTGGCGGGGATGTCACTGTCTTGCGGCGCCGCGCGTCCGGCTTCCAGCACCAGAACGCGCCGCCGGGGATCGGCGGAGAGGCGGTTCGCGAGCACGCAGCCCGCGCTGCCTCCGCCAACGATGATCGTGTCATAGGTCACGGCAAGCTCCTCCCAGGCGCATTCAGCCTGCGGCGAAGGCGCCGCGACGTTCATCGTCCCAATAGGCGGCGAGCAGGCTGGCAACGATAAAAAGGCCGAGCGCCCCGTAATAGACGATCGAGCACGGCAGGCCGAAGACGATGGGCGTGGGGCGGCCGAGCGCCCAATAGATGGGCGGGAAGAGCGCCAGAATGGCGTCGAGCGCGAACCAGATCGAAATGAAGGTCGACCGGGGACGGCTTGCGGGCAGCGGGGCGAGGGACATGATGCGGACTTTCCTCTGCTGATCAGGCGCGGCGCGGCTTCAGTGCGAGGGCGCCGATGGCGCTCGCGCTCGGCATGCGGCTGCTGGTCAGCGCGAAGAGGCCGCGGACCCTCTCCTGCTCCTGGGCGCCGCTCGGCAGCAGCACGGCGCAGGCGGCGTAGATGCCGGCATTGACGATCAGCGCGATGACGCCGGAGGTCAGGCCCCAGGCCCAGCCGATGCTGAGCGGGTAGATCGCCTGCAGGATGATGGCGAGGGCGAAGCCTGCCACCATGCCGAGGATGGCGCCGGTGGCGTTCCCGCGCCGCCAGAAGATGCCGAGATATTGCGGCACCGCGAGCTGGATGATGCCCTGGTAGGACAGGATCGCCAGCATGAAGAGATGGGGAATGCTGCGCGTGGCGAGTGCCGCCGAGATGACCGTGACGACCACCATGCCGATCTTGGCGACGATGACCGAGTTCCTGTGGTTCATGGGCCGATAGGCGCCGACGAGGTCGTTAGCGACCTGCGCCCCCGTCGCCTGCACGTTGCCGTCGACATTGCCCATCGTCGCCGCCAGCACGACGACGCCGGCGAGGCCGAGCAGCACCGGGCCGCCGGCCAGGCGGCAGACGGTGAACCACATCGCGTCCGGCGCTTTGGCGACCTCGGGCAGACCGGCGGCGAGGAGACCGAGAATGACGAGGGCGACGGACCAGACCAGTGAGAGCGGGGCGCCAAAGGCGCCGGCACGCTGCACGCTACGCACGCCGTTCGCGGTGTAGAGACGGATGAAGATGGCGGGCCAGCACCAGCCGCCGATGGCGCCCGAGAAGATGATGGCGAAGAGGTAAAGAGGCCCGATCCCGGCGCCGAGGCCGGGCACCGCGAGCTTGGCGGCAGGCAGGTGGCCGAGGCCCAGGCCACGGCCCCAGATGAGCCAGGCGATCAGGCCAAGGATGATGAAGACGCCACCGATGTAAGCGACGATGCCCTGCAGCATGTCCGAGATTATCACGCCGCGCATGCCCATGCGGATCGTCCAGAACTGGCGCACCACCATGATGAGGACGGCGATGAGAACCGCCGTGGTGGCACTCAGGGCGCCGTAGGACAGGGCCTGGAACATGTCGCCGAGACCCTTGAAGCCCAGGATAAGCCAGGGGATGCCCGAGACGATGCCGATGATCGCGCCGACCACCGAGACGCCGCGCGAGTTGTAGCGCAGTGCGAACAGGTCCGGCTGGGTCTTGAGATCGAAGAGCTTGCCCCAGACCCAGACACGCTCGGCCATCACGTACATGAGCACGACCGTGAGGAGGCTGTAGATCACCATGTAGAAGCCGATGACGCCGGAGCCTGCGGCAAGGCCGGTGAGGGCGAGGAAGATGCCGCCGGGCCACCAGGTGTTGAGGAAGGACATCGCCTGATACGTCCAGCCGAAGGACCGGTCGGCGACGGCATAATCGGTGAACGACTTGTCGGTCACATGGGCCCGTTGCAGCACCACGATCACGGCAATGCAGAAGAGCAGGATCAGGCCAAAGGTGATGATCACAGGCAGGCACTCCTGAACGGGGTGGCGGTCAGCGGGCTGATCTCAAAGGGCGGATGTCATCGGCTCAGCGGCTCCAGGCCGCACCAGTCGGCAATGGCGAGCGTCAGCGTGCGGGTCACGCGATGCAGGGAGGCGAGGCCGACGCTTTCGTCGATGCCATGGGCAAGGTCGCCATCCGGCCCGTAGCAGGTCACCTGCGTCTTGCCATGCAGCGCGTAGAAGCGCGCATCGGTGAGGGCGGTCGCGGTGTAGTGCGCAACGGGCTCGCCGACGAGTTGCCGATGCACCTCCTGGACGAGGCGCGCGATCGGCTGCTCCGGCGGCATCAGGCAGGCATCCGCCATGAAGCCGCGGAAGGCGACATCGAGCGTGATGCCGCCGAGGCGCGGATCGGCGGCCGCCTCCGTGACGATTGCGCGGATATCCTGCTCGACCTCGCGGCAGGAGCGCCCGAGCATGACGCCGACACGCATGCCGATGCGGGCGCGCGTCGGCACGGAGCTGTTCCATTCGCCGCCTTCGATGGTGCCGAAATTGACGTTGACCGGATGCGTCTCGTCGGCGAAGGCCGGATGCATCGCCGCCGGCTCGTTCATCCTTGCCTCGTAGCGACGGAAATGCTCGACGACGACGTATGCCGCGTCGATCGCGTTGATGCCGCTACTCATCTGCCGGACGTGCACAGGGCGCCCGGTGACGGTCACCCAGGCCCAGACGACGCCGACTTCCGCAACCCACAGGGCCTCGCGGCCGGGGCCGGGTTCAGGGATGATGACGCCCTCGGGCATCGGCAGCGCCTGCATGACGGCAAGCGCGCCGTTGCCCGTGCATTCCTCCTCGATCACCGCCGCCAACTGGAGTTCGGCGGCCGGCTGAACGCCCGCGAGCTTGAGGGCGGCCATCGCCGCCAGGACGGCTGCGTGACCGGCCTTCATGTCTCCCGAACCGCGGCCATAGAGCCGTCCGTCACGGATCGCGGGTTCAAAGGGAGGCGTGGTCCACAAGTCGGCTGCGCCCTCATGCACGACGTCCAGATGGCCCTGGAGCAGCAGGCTTTTTCCCCGGACCTCGCGCGGCCGATGCACCGCCGCGACGTTGCTGCGGCCAGCGTAGGAGATGAGCGGCGGCGAGAAGCCCGGATGGTCCCGAAGCGCCGCCTCATCGATGGCGATGAAGCGCGGCGCGAGCCCGAGCGTCTCGTACATCGCCGCCATTTCCTCGATGCAGGACTGTTCCTGTCCTAGCACGCTGCGGTGGCGGACGAGGCGAGAGGCAAGCTCGATGGCATGGTCTTTCAGACTGTCTGCCGCCTCAAGAAGCGCATGCGCCAGGCCGGGATCGTCAGTCGCGTATTCAGCCAATAGAGCGAGCCTTTGAAGGAGTGGTTACCGATTGTGCTAAAACGCTATAGGATCCGCGCCGGTAAGCAACTCCATTTTATTGAGCCCGTTTTTTGGGCACATGACTAAGGAACGCGCCGCTCCATCTGTTTCAACCGCGACAGCCTGAGGCATGACTTGGCGACCGGTGACGCGGCACCATATCCCTGACGACCGGCGCGACATTCATGATGCCACGCGTTCGCGATCCGGAGCGAGGAGATACGAGCGATGAGCGCGTCCTCTAATGCCCCCGCCGATCCGTCGAAGCAGCCGGTTCGAAGCGCCGAGCAAGACCAACCCCTGTCCGATTCCGTGGCTTACGGCAACGGACCGCAGGATTCCGTTGCCAACGCGACGGAAGCCGCGGCAGTGACCCGGCATCGGATCGAGCTTGGCGGCCGCGAGATTGCCTACACAGCGCGCGCCGGTCATCTCGTCACGGTCGATGCGAGCAGTTCCAAGCCTGACGCTACGTTCTTTTACGTGTCCTTCACCGCGGACACGTCCGACGTCATGAACCGCCCGGTGACCTTCTTCTACAATGGCGGCCCGGGCTCTTCGTCCGTCTATGTTCTGCTGGGATCCTTTGCCCCCATGCGGCTGAAGACGTCCCTCCCCAATTTCACGCCTCCGGCGCCCTATGAGATCGAGACGAACACCGACAGTCTCATCGACATCAGTGATCTGGTCTTCGTCAATCCCGTCGGCACCGGTTACTCGGCCGCCATCGCGCCGAAGGTCAACAAGGATTTCTGGGGGACCGACCAGGATGCGGCGTCGCTGAAGCAGTTCATCAAGCGCTACCTGACAGTCTATGACCGATGGAACTCGCCCAAGTTCCTCTATGGCGAATCCTACGGCACGGCGCGGACATGTGTCCTCGCCTACATGTTGCACGAGGACGGCGTCGACTTGAACGGCCTGACCATCCAGTCGTCGATTCTCGATTACGCGCAGGCGGGGAACCCGGTCGGACTGATGCCCACCTGGGCCGCCGACGCGTGGTATCACCACAAGACGACGGTGCAGCCAACGCCTCCCACGTTGCCGCCGTTTGCGGAACAGGCGATGGCGTTCGCCGGGACCCGGTATGCGGCGGCGTTGAAGCAGATGCCGCATCCCGATCCCGCAACGCTACAGCAGTTATCCGCAGACATCGGCATCGACACCGAGACGCTGCTGACCTGGAACCTGAATGTCGCCACCGCCAATCAGCAGGGCACATCGGAGTTCCTCGTCACGCTGCTGAAGGATCAAGGCCTGGCGCTCGGTTCCTACGACGGACGGGCGACCGGCATCGACACGGGCATCGCGGCGACCATCGATCCCATGTCGGGCAGCAACGATCCGACGATGACCGCGGTCAACGGCGCCTACACCGTGATGTGGAACAGTTACCTGAACGACGAGCTGAAATATACCTCGGTGTCCTCCTTCACCGATCTCAATGACCAGGCCTTTGCGAACTGGGATTTCCATCACACGGACCCGACGGATGCACAGAAGGGGATCGACGCCCAGGGCAACGTGATCCTCTACACGGCCGGCGACCTTGCCGCGACGATGAGCCTCAACGTCGATCTCAAGGTTCTCTCGGCCAACGGCTACTACGACTCTGTCACCCCTTTCTATCAGACGACGCGCGACCTCCAGGCAATGCCTCTGGATAATGCCGCGGTTCGGCAAAACCTCACGATCCGGTATTACCCGTCCGGGCATATGATCTACCTGGACGGCGGGTCCCGGACGGCCATCAAGGCGGACCTCGTGACGCTCTACAGAAGCGCTACATCCGACGCCCACGCGATGAGCCGCATCCGCATGCTCCAGCAGTCGACGCTGCAGGCCAAACCACAGGTCTAAATCCCCATACGACGTTGCTCGAACAACGCAACGGAACGGATGGCTCGAAGGGAATTCCATGATCCGACATCATCTGCAGGCCTTGGCGCCGAGCTTCGCGATGGAGCCGTCAGCCGAACGCGTGAGCGACATCACGGGCGCGGAGCCAATCAGGTTGACGATCGTTCTGAAGCCGCATCGCCATCTCGATCCGTTTGGAGCTCGTCTCAGCCGCGCGGAATTCGGCCGCCGCCATGGCACGCTGCAATCCGTCATCGACCGCGTGGCGCAATATGCGGGCGGCCACGGTCTGACCGTGACCCATGCGAGCGCATCCGAACATTGCGTTCGTCTCTCCGGAACCTACGCGCAGGCCCAAAGCGCCTTCGAGCCGGAGCAGATCGGCCGCTATCGCTGGGGGGTCCACGACCACATCTGCCGCTCCGGACATCTTCACGTGCCGCCCGATCTCGCGGAACATGTCGTGGCGGTCATGGGATTTGACCAGCGGCCGATTGCGCGGCCGCATTTCCGCATCCGCCCGCTGTCGACGCAGGCAGTCGTGTCCTATGACCCGACGCAGGTGGCGCAGAAATATGGCTTTCCGACCGATGTCACCGGCGCGAACGAGACGATTGCACTGATCGAGTTGGGCGGCGGCTACGACGCTTCGCAGATGTCCAGCTATTTCGCCGAGCACAACGTGCATCGGACCGGCACGCTCGAGGCCATCCAGATCGATGATGCGGTCACCGCGCCATCAGGCCAGCCGAACGGTCCCGATGGCGAGGTCCAGCTTGACATCGAAGTGGCGGGTGCCGTGGCGTCCGCTGCCAACATCGCTGTCTACATAGGCGGAAACACCAGCCGAGCCTTTTTGGACACTGTATCCGCGGCCGTGCACGATACGCAGCGCTCTCCGGGTATTCTGTCCATCAGCTGGGGCGGACCCGAGACCGGCTGGGCCGCGCAGGACCTCGATGCGATGGACCAGCTTTTCCAGACGGCGGCGTCGCTCGGCATCACGGTCTGCGCGGCGTCGGGGGATAGCGGCGCGACGGACGGCAGCCCGGATGGCAGCTTGACCGTCGATTTTCCTGCCTCAAGCCCGCATGTGCTCGGTTGCGGCGGCACCCGCCTGCCGCCTGAGGGTAGCGAGACCGCCTGGAACGACGGCGCGCAGGGTGGCGCCAGCGGCGGCGGCTATAGCAGCCATTTCCCGCGCCCGGACTGGCAGACCATCGGCTCGCAGACAGGCAGCGGCCAGACCGGTCGTGGCGTTCCGGACGTGGCGGGCGATGCCGATCCCGCGACCGGCTACACCGTCGCGATCGACGGCCAAACGACAACGGTTGGCGGCACAAGTGCGGTGGCTCCTCTCTGGGCCGCGCTCATTGCCTTGGCCAATCAATCGCTTCGGGCGAAGGTCGGGTTCGTCAATGCCGCTCTCTACGCGGCGCCCACGGCGTTCAACGACGTGACCAGCGGCAACAACAACGGCTACAGCGCCGGTCCTGGCTGGGACCCGGTGACCGGCCTCGGCACGCCGAAAGGCGAGGCAGTGCTGACGGCACTGAAGAGCCTCGCGGCGAGCGCCAGCGCCACATCCTGAGGCGCGTCCGCGCCGTTCGGTTCATGGCTCCATCAAACGCCGATGCTCAGCTTCGGTGAGGTCGTCGGCAGGATACATGCATTCGACGCGGATTTCCTGCGCCGTGATTGTTTGCGGCGTGCCGACTGTGGTGATCATCGAGAAGTAGTTGAGTGCCCGGCCGTTCCTGACGAAGCCGATGGGCGTCATCGGCAGGAGGGGGGTTGCGAACGGCATGGTTGGGCCTTTTTCTCCCCTGCCGTCGGGATAGCTGAGCAGCGCGTTGATGAGTTCCATCGTCTTTTCGTCGACGACCGACCCGACAGCCTCGCGATAGACTCGCGCCAGAAGGCTCTCCGAGACAGCCCTCCAGTCGGAGATAAAGGGCCGCATCCCGTCGGGATCGAACATCAGGTGCAGGAGATTTCGTGGGCTTGCCCGCGACGCCATGTCGATAAACTTGCCGAAGAACACCGGCGCCGCTTCATTCGTCATGATGACGTTCCAGTAGCGATCCATGACCACAGCGGGGAACGGTTCATGCTGGCGCAAGAGACGCGTCAGCACCTTCACGATGCTGGCCATTTCCGGCGCATCCAGGGGAACCTCCCCGTGGACCGGCGCGTATCCAGCGGCGATCAGCAAGGTGTTGCGTTCTCGCAGAGGAACGTTGAGCCCGTCTGCGATGTCCATCAGTTTCTCCCGGCTGGGGGTGCTGCGCCCACTTTCGATGAAACTGATGTGCCTTTGAGAGACGCCGGTTTCGAGAGCGAGATCGAGTTGGCTTTTGCCGCGTGTCTCGCGCCATTGGCGCAGAAGCTTCCCGAGCCCGCTTTCCGGTCGCGCAGGATGGCGTTTGTCCAATGGCATCGTGCAGTTCCTCGGAATGATCTTGGGACCATCCTTTACTCCAGTCGCGCGCCAAGCCGATTACCTTGGAGGTAATTGAGGCTATTCCCGCGACTGCCTAAAGCGGTGATCGAACGAGGAAGCACCGGGCAACCGCCCTCGTCCCATTCGGCCACCTCTGCAGAAAGGCAGTGACATGACAACGTTTCCCGTTAACACGATCGACACCGCGCCGGACCGCTCGAAAGCCCCGCTGAAGCAGTTGCAGGCGAGCTTCGGCATGATCCCGAACATCCTGGGATCCATGTCGACATCTCCGGTTCTCATCAACAGCCTCGTTGGTCTGTTCCAGAATGTGCATGGCGGCAGTTTCTCCGAGGCCCAGATCCAGACGCTGCTTCTCACCAATGCCGTGACGAACGAGTGTTCCTGGGCCGTCGCATTTCACACAGCTTTGGGGCTGCAGGCGGGGCTCGATCCGGCGGATGTGCAAGCCATCCGCGAGCGGCGCCTGCCGAAGGACGAGAAGCTGGCCGCCCTGTCGGCGCTTGCGAGGTCGCTGATACAGAAGCGCGGCCACCTCCACGACGCGGATATCGACGCCTTCATCAACGCCGGGTTCGATCAGGAGCTTGCCCTTGAGGTGATTGCCGTGGTCGCGGCGTCCACGATCACAAACTACACGGGCAGCATGACGAAAACGCCGCTGGAGGAGACGTTTCGGAACCACGCCTGGAAGCCGTAGAGGCAGAACAGGCCTCACGGTCGCGCGAGGCCCGGCGTCGCCTTCGCAACTGCAGCACAGACCCGGCCCGCCGCTGCTTGTTCGTCTCCGCGCGGCGCGCCAAACTGACCTCAACAGCGGAGAGCACCCATGACGAAGCAGCTTCATCTTGGCGCCTTCATGCGCCCCGTCGGCATCCACACGGCCTGGTGGCGCTATCCGGGCGCCTTCCCAGACGCCAACTTCAACCTCAAGCACATCACCCGTTTCATCCAGACACTGGAGCGCGGCCGCTTCGACGCCTTCTTCATGGCCGACCACCTCGCCGTGCTCAACATGTCGATGGCGGCCCTCCGCCGGAGCGCGACGGTCACCTCGTTCGAGCCGCTGACCCTGCTCTCGGCGCTCGCCATGGTCACGGAGCGGATCGGCCTCGTCGCCACCGCCTCCACCACCTTCGACGAGCCGTATCATATTGCCCGCCGATTTGCGTCGCTCGACCATATCAGCGGCGGGCGGGCGGGCTGGAACATCGTCACCACGTCGAACCCCGATTCCGCGCTCAACTTCGGCCTGACCGAGATGGTGGACCACGACGAACGCTACCGCCGGGCGCGGGAGTTCTTCTCGGTCGTCACCGGCCTCTGGGACAGCTGGGCGGACGATGCCTGGCTACGCGACCAGGAATCGGGGATCTTCTTCGATCCCGCGAAGCTGCACGTGCTGGATCACAAGGGCGAGCACCTCTCCGTGCGCGGCCCGCTCAACATCGCCCGGCCCGTTCAGGGTTGGCCGGTCATCGTCCAGGCCGGCGCCTCCGAGGCCGGTCGCCAGCTCGCCGCCGAAACCGCCGAAGTGATCTTCGGCAGCAGCCGCACCATGGAGGACGCGCAGCGCTTCTATGCGGATGTGAAGGGGCGGTTGAAGGCAATCGGCCGCTCGCCCGACAGCCTCAAAATCCTGCCCGGCGTGCTCGTGGTGGTCGGGCGCACGCAGGCGGAGGCGCGGGATAGGATCGCGCTGCTCGACAGCCTCGTCCATCCCGACAGCGGCGTGCCCAACCTCTCCATGCGTCTCGGCGTCGATGCCTCGGCTTTCGATCTGGACGGCCCGCTGCCCGAGATCCCCCAAAGCAACGCAAGCCAGAGCGGGCGCGACGCCCTGGTGGCGCTGGCGCGGCGGGACAATCTCACGGTGCGGCAGCTTGCCCAGATCTGCGGCGGCTACGGCGGGCTCCAGTTCGTCGGCACGCCGGGTGAGATCGCGGACAAGATGCAGGCCTGGCTGGAAGGTGATGCCTGTGACGGCTTCAACGTCATGTTCCACACCGTGCCTGAGGGGCTCGATGATTTTGTCGATCTTGTCGTGCCGGAGTTGCAGCGGCGCGGCATCTTCCGCCGCGAGTATGAGGGAACGACGTTGCGCGACCACCTTGGTCTGGCGCGGCCGCCAAACCGTTTCTTCCAGGAGCAGGCGCGGGACGCGGCGGAGTAGGGAGAACGCGGTTCTTTTTGAGAAAAAGAACCAAAAACTTTTGGCCGTTTAAGGAGCGGGGCTGGTGTGGATCTGGTGGATGGCGTTGATGCGCGCCTCGATCTCCGGCGTGATCCGGACCTCTTCCGAAGCCAGTGCCACCTCAAGTTGCGGGATGCTCGTGGCGCCGATGATGTTGGAGGTCACGAACGGCCGCGTCGTCACGAAGGCCAGCGCCAGCGTCGCCGGGTCCATGTCCAGCTCCCGCGCGAGGGCGAGGTATTTGTCGATCGCCTCCGCGACACCCGGCTTCTCGTAGCGCTGTCCGCGCTCGAAAAGCGTTGTGCGAGCACCGGCGGGTCTCGCCCCTCCCTGGTACTTGCCGGTGAGATAGCCCTGGCCGAGCGGCGAGTAGGCCAGCAGTCCGACCTGCTCGCGCATCGCGATTTCCGCGAGCCCGGTCTCGAATGTCCGGCTGATCAGGTTGTAGACGTTCTGGATCGAGACGACGCGCGGCCCCCGGCCGGCCTCGGCCGCCTGAACGAAGCGCATCGTGCCCCAGGCGGTCTCGTTCGAGAGGCCCACGTGACGGATCTTGCCGGCGGTCACGAGGTCCTGCAGCGCGCCGAGCGTCTCCTCGATCGGCACCTCGTCGGCCGGTTCATGGGCGCGGTAGACCGTCCCTCCGGAGCCGAACAGGTCCATCGGACGGTCCGGCCAGTGGAGCTGATAGAGGTCGATGTAGTCGGTCTGCAGCCGCTTCAGCGACTGCTCGATGGCATAGTTGATGTTGGCGCGGTCGAGGCGGCTGCCGCGGCCGTCGGGCCGGATCCAGGCGGAGGTGCCGCGTCCTGACACCTTCGAGGCAAGAATGACACGGTCCCGCGTGCCGCGCGATTTGAACCAGCTGCCGATGATGCGTTCGGTCGAGCCTTGGGTCTCGGCTTTTGGCGGGATCGAATACATCTCGGCCGTGTCGAAAAAGTTGATGCCGCGATCGAGCGCCATGTCCATCTGGGCATGGCCTTCGGCCTCTGTGTTCTGCTGGCCCCAGGTCATCGTGCCGAGGCAGATGGCGGAGACGCGGATGTCGGTTCGTCCAAGCGGGCGGTATTCGGCCAAGAGCGATATCCTCGGGAAGGGAAGGTGAGATAAGGGAAACGTGGGGCAGGAGATTGACGCCACCTTCTGCCATCAAAAGCCGCTTGCGTGAAGCTCACCTCCCCGGATGCCATGCCGGACGCGCATGACACAGGGGGGAAGGGCGAGAGCTTCACTGTTGATTAGGCTTCAGCCGCTATTCTCTCCGACGACGTTGCGCGCCCTGCGTGCGCCAGATCAGAACGTCCGTCGGAGTTCGAGAATGCGCTTCTTTGACAATTTGCGAATTCGCAACAAGACGATCGTGAGTTTCGCGGTTGTGCTCGTATTGGCGGTGGGGCTTGGCCTCTACGCGATTTACCGGCTGCAGTTCCTTGGCGCTCAGGTCCACAACGTCGAACAGAACGTTCTCTCTTTCCCGGATCTCGCTGAGATGAACGGCGACCTCAGCCGCCTGCAATCCCTGGCCCTGAAGAACATCGCGCTGGGGCCGGACAGCGCGTCCCAGATCACCGCCGAGCAGACTGCGGTCCGGAACTCATACGAGATCCACTGGAACAAGTATCGTCCGACGATGGACCCCGGCGTTGAAACCGCAGACGGCAACCAGTTCAATGCTGCCTTCGCCCAGATGGGCGTCGATGCCGGCCGCATCGTGCAGGACGTCTCCGCCAACAACGACGCCGACGCTAAAACCATCGTCGCCGGCGACATGGCCGCGCAGTACGGCCTGTTCCACACCGGCATCAGCGCGGATCTCGACTACCAGCTGCAACAGGCGAAGCAATTCGCCGACGCCGCGAATGACGCCGAGAAATCGAGCTGGCGCGGCATTCTCGTCGTCCTTGGCGTCATGCTCGCGGTGATCGTTGTCATCATCTGGCTGATGGTCAAGGCGATCGCCGAGCCGGTCGCCAGCATGACCGAGGCAATGCGCCGGCTTGCCGGGCGGGACACGGATGTTCAAATCCCGGGCGTGGGGCGGCGCGATGAAGTCGGCGCCATGGCGGGCACCGTGCAGGTGTTCAAGGACAATGCGATCGAGCGCGTGCGGCTGGAAGCCGAGGCTGCCGAGTTCCAGAAGAACCTCGATCGCAGGCTGAAGGAGATGGAGGCTGCTTTCGAGGCCGCCGGGAAAGCTCAGAAGGACGTGGTCGACGGGCTCAAATCCGGCCTCTCGGAGCTTGCCGCCGGTGATCTGACGGCGCGGCTCTCGCTGCCTGTCGCGCAGGAGTACGAGTCCCTCAAGACGGACTTCAACTCGGCGATGAGTTCGCTGCAGGCGACCATGGAGGGGATTGCGAGCAACACCCAAGCCGTCAAAGCCGGTGCCTCCGAGATCACCAAGGCTTCCGACGATCTCGCCCGCCGCACCGAGCAGCAGGCTGCGAGCCTGGAGCAGACGGCGGCCGCGCTGGAAGAGATCACCGCCACCGTCAACAAGACGGCGGAAGGCGCCAAGAACGCCCGCGATGTTGTCAGTGTCGCGCGTCAGGATGCCGAGGCCTCGGGCAGGGTCGTCAGCGAGACGGTGAAGGCGATGGGCGGGATCGAGACCTCGTCCCGCGAAATCGGCAACATCATCGGCGTCATCGACGAGATCGCATTCCAGACCAACTTGCTGGCCTTGAACGCCGGTGTCGAGGCGGCGCGCGCGGGAGAGGCCGGCCGCGGCTTTGCCGTGGTGGCGACGGAGGTCCGCGCTCTGGCGCAACGCTCCGCCGATGCGGCTAAGGAGATCAAGATGCTGATTTCCGGCTCCAGCACCCAGGTCGAGACGGGGGTGAAGCTGGTGGCCGATACCGGCGAGGCCCTGTCGCGCATCGTCGAGCAGGTTGGGCGCCTGAACACGCTGGTCATGGACATCGCCGCCTCCGCGCAGGAGCAGGCGACGGCGCTCGGCCAGGTGAACAGCGCAGTCAGCGCGATGGACCAGACCACGCAACAGAACGCCGCCATGGTCGAGGAGAGTACGGCTGCGAGCCATGGGTTGGCAGCCGAGGCGGAAGAACTCTCCCGTCTCGTGGGGCAATTCTCCATCGGTCATGGGCGTCAGGCGGCGCCGGCTGGCGGCTACGCCTCGGCGCGCAGGCCCGCGGACCAGGATCGCCCGTCCGGCCGGGGCGCGAGCCTTCGGCCTGCGCATGCGTTGACCGCCTGACGAAGGGGATCGCGAGTGAACTAGGCGCCCCAGACCGGAGGCGTTACAGCCGCCGTCTGCTCGACGATCCGCGCATACGCCTCCGGCCGGCGATGCTCGGCGAAGTTGAAGATCGTCGTGCGCCCCAGCCTGCACATGTCGAGGTCGCAATCGGCGGTGACCAGCTCGTCGTCCCAGCTTGTCGCCATCGCCATGATCTCCCCCTGCGGATTGACGATGATCGAGTGTCCGAACAACTCGTGCCCGTCCTCCACGCCCGCCTTGGCGGTCGCGACGGCGAAGGTCGCGTTCTGGTAGCAGCCCGCCTGGATCGACAGATGGCTGTGGAATACCCGCAGGTGATGCGCCTCGAACCCCGACTTCTCCTGGTTCAGGCTCGGAGTGTTGTAGCCGAGCATGACGAGTTCCACGCTCTGCAATCCGAGCACGCGCCACGCCTCGGGCCAGCGGCGGTCGTTGCAGATCATCATGCCCATGTTCAGCCCGTCCAACGCCCCCATCGGCGCGCGGATGACCGGGAAACCGAGATTGCCCACCTCGAAATACAGCTTTTCGAGATGCTGCACGTTCCGCTCGGGCTTGAAGTCGGCATGCCCCGGCAAATGCACCTTCCGGTATTTCAGCAGAATCTCGCCCGAAGGCGCCACCAGGATCGCCGTGTTGAAATGCCGCCGGCGCACGGTCCCGGTTTCGTCCGGCTCGTGGGCGATCTCGGCGTAGCCCAGGTGAAAACCGATCCCGTAGCGGCGAGCGGCCTCGAACAGCGGGGCCGTTTCGTTCGAAGGCATCGCCGCCTCGAACCAATGATCCGCCTCATCCCGATTTTCATGGAAGTGGCGCGGAAAGAAGGTTGTGAGCGCAAGCTCCGGAAACACCACGAGCTGCACGCCGCGCTGATGGGCGCGCTCCATCAGGCGGACCATGCGCGCGACCGCCACGTCGCGGCCCTCGGCCTTCTGGATCGGTCCGAGCTGTGCCGCGGCCACCGTCAACAGACGTGTCATGCTCTGTCTCCCGCATTGTGCCGGCTGCGCATCAGCGGCTGGATGCGCGTGCCGAAGTTCTCCATCCCCTCGACGAAGTCGTCGAAGGTCATCATCACGCCCTGCACGCCGGGCACAGTCGCCATCTCGTCCAGCATTGCCGCGACATGGGCGAAGGAGCCGATGAGCACGCCCTGGTTCGTCGGCAGCTGCTCGAGCCCCATGGTGCGCCGCTTGTTCGGCTGGGCGAAGGGGTCGGTACTCGGATCGTCGCTCGCCTGCGCATCGCGCCATGCCAGGGCCTCCATGTCGGTGCCGGCCTTGTAGTGCTCCCACTTGGCCATCGCCGCCTCGTCCGTCTCGTCGGCAATGATCATGGTCAGGATGAGCGCGCCGCACGAACGTCCGGCTTCGCGCGCGGCCTCCACCAGCCGCGCCACGGATGGGCCGACCGCCGTCGGCTGGTTGACACCGAAACTGGAGCAGAAATTGTAGTCGGCGTGTTGCGCGGCATACCGGGTGCCGGCGTCGCTTTGACCGGCGCAGATGATCTCGATGGGCTTCGTCGGCAGCGGGCTGCAGCGGCAGTCATCCATCTGGAAGAAGTCGCCCTTGAAGTCGGAGTGACCCGTCGCCCACAGCTCCTTCATGATGGTGACGTATTCGGTGCAGTATTCGTAGCGCCGCTTGTAGTGCTCGCTTCCCGGCCACAATCCCATCTGTGCATACTCCGCGCGCTGCCAGCCCGAGACGATGTTGATGCCGAACCGCCCGTGGGAGATGCTGTCGATCGTCACCGCCATGCGCGCCGCGATCGGTGGCGGCAGCGTCAGCACCGCGCAGGTCGCGAACAGCTTGATCCGCGTCGTGACCGCAGCGAGCCCCGCCATGAGCGTGAAGGATTCGAGGTTGTGGTCCCAGTACTCGGAGGGGCCACCGAAGCCGTGCAGCTTGATCATGGACAGGGCGAAGTCGAACCCGAACCGCTCCGCCTTCTCGACGATCGTGCGGTTCAGGTCGAAGCTCGGCATGTATTGCGGCGACGTGGTCGAGATCAGCCAGCCGTTGTTGCCGATGGGAATGAAGACGCCAAGCTGCATGATCCGCCTCTCGAAGCTTTAACACGAGCGGTGACCATGCAATCGGCGCGCCGCGTCAGACGGCTTCGGAGAGACCTTCCGCCCGCAGCTCCAGCGTCATGGCCTCGAGCGCGCGGGTGACGCCGTCGAGCACGAGGTCGATCTCCTCGGTGGTGATGATGAGCGGCGGGCTGAAGGCGAGGCCATCGCCCGGCAGAGGCCGCCCGATGATGCCGAAACTCTCCATCATCTTCGCCGTGCGCGCCGCGATCTTCCGCCCAAAATCGAAATTGCGGTGGGTTGTGCGGTCCTCTACGAGTTCGAGCGCGGCGATCAGCCCGGTGCCGCGCACTTCGCCGACCAGCGGATGATCCGTGAAGCGCCGCCGCAGCTCGCTCTGCAGATGCGCGCCGACCTCATGCACATGGCCGAGCATATCGGTCTCGTCGTAGATCTTGAGCGTCTCGACGGCGACGGCGGCCGCGACCGGGTGGCCGGAATAGGTGAAGCCGTGGCCGAAGGTGCCGATGGCGTGGGTCTCGTCGGCGATGACCTCGAACACCTTTGCGTTCACCATCACGGCGCTGATCGGCAGGTAGGCGGCCGAGAGCGCCTTGGCGCAGGTCAGGATGTCGGGGCGGACCTCCATCGTCTGGCTGCCCCAGTAGTTGCCGGTACGGCCGAAGCCGCAGATGACCTCGTCCGCCACCAGCAGGATGTCGTAGCGGTCGAGCACCGCCTGGATCTTGGGGAAGTAGCCCGAGGGCGGGATGATGACGCCGCCCGCACCCATGATGGGCTCGGCGAACATGGCGGCGATGGTCTCGGGTCCCTCGGCGAGGATGAGGCGCTCCAACTCATCGGCGCAGCGGGTTGCGAACTCCTCCTCCGTCTCGCCCGGCAGGGCGCCATGGTAAAAATGCGGCGTCATCGTATGCAGGAAGCCCGGCAGCGGCAGATCGAAGGATTTGTGGTTGTAGGGCAGGCCGGTCAGCGATGCCGAGGCAATCGTGATCCCGTGATAGCCCTTGATGCGCCCGATCATCTTCTTCTTGGCGTGCAGGCCGCGGGCGTTGTTGTAGTACCAGATCATCTTGATCGCGCTGTCGTTCGCCTCCGACCCGGAGTTGGCGAAGAACACCTTGCTCATCGGCACCGGCGCGCGCTCCAGCAGCATCTCGGCAAGCGTAATCATCGGCTCATGCGATTTGGAAGCGAAGGCGTGATAGAACGGCAGCGCCCGCATCTGCGTCTCGGCGGCCTTCACGAGGCGCTCGTTGCTGAAGCCCAGCGAGGCGCACCAGAGCCCGGCCACGACATCGATATAGGTGTTCCCGGCATCGTCGGTGACACGCACGCCATTGCCCCGGCTGATCACCACGGGGCCGTTCTCAGCATGGGCGCGCTGGTCGGTGTAGGGGTGGAAGACGCTCGCGATGTCGCGGGCGGCGGCTGAGTTCAGTCGAGCAGGCGGGGTCATGATCGGTGATCTCCAGGAAATATGTCCCATGATGAGCGTCTGCTTGAGTGGGGGGAA
This sequence comes from Acidisoma sp., assembly GCF_965199065.1. NCBI lineage: Bacteria > Pseudomonadati > Pseudomonadota > Alphaproteobacteria > Acetobacterales > Acidocellaceae > Acidisoma > Acidisoma sp. The sequence goes on from NZ_CBDAQN010000001.1 coordinate 758,974, forward strand.
GAGGGGGTGCAGTCTCGTCTTCCATGGACACCCAATTAAACGACCCCTTCTCCAGCGGCCGGCCGAACCTTTTCCCCAACCGTGACATCGCGCCCAGGCTGTTCGCGGCGCTGCACGCCATGAGCTTCGACGGCATCGGCATCACCCGCGCCGCCTATGGCCCGAAGGAGAGCGAGGCCCATGCCCTCGTCCGCGCGGAGGCAGAGCGGCTTGGGCTCGCGGTCGAGACCGACCACGCGGGCAACCTGTCGATGACGCTGAAGGGCGCTGACCCTGAGTTGCCGCGGCTCATGCTCGGCAGCCACCTGGACAGTGTGCGCTCGGGCGGGAACTACGACGGCGCGGCAGGTGTGCTGGCGGGGCTTTCGGTCGTGGCCGGGTTGGTGCAGGCGGGCTTCCGCCCGGCGCGGGACATCACGGTCATCGCCGTTCGCGCGGAAGAGACGGGAAGCTGGTTCCCGGTGAGCTACGCGGGCAGCCGGGCGGCGCTGGGCCGCCTGCCGCCCGAGGCGCTCGACGTGCCGCGCATGGACGACGGGCGGACGCTCGCCGAGCACATGCGCGAGGAGGGCTTCGACCCCGACGCCGTCCGCGCCGGCCGGGCTGGCATCGACCCCGCAACCGTCGCCGCCTTCGTCGAGTTGCATATCGAGCAGGGGCCGGTGCTCGATGAGCAGGCGGTGCCGCTCGGCATCGTCACCGGCATTCCGGGCTCGCGGCGGTATCGGGCGGCGCGGGTGTTCGGTGAATACAACCATTCCGGCGCGACCCCCCGGCGGCTGCGGCGCGATGCCGGGCTGGCGGCGGCGGAACTCGCCTACCGGCTCGACGCCGAATGGGCGCGGCTGGAGGCCGAGGGTCACACGCTCGTCTGCACCTTCTGTGTGCTGGCGACGGCCCCCGAGGCCGGCTTCACGATGATCCCGGGCGAGGCGCGGTTCGAACTCGACATGCGAAGCGAGAACCGCGCGAGCGTCGATCTGCTGCATGAGGCGCTGATGCGGCTGGTGGCGGAGATCGAGGCAAGCCGTGGCGTCCGCTTCGACCTCGGCGCAGAGAGCGGCAGCCTGTCGAGCCGGATGGACGAGAGGCTGCAGGCGGAGATGGCGACGGCGGCCGAGGCGGCGGGCGTGCCGCACCTCGCGATGCTGTCAGGGGGCGGGCATGATGCGGCGGCGTTCGCCCAGGCGGGCATTCCGGCATCGCTGCTGTTCGTCCGCAACCAGTTCGGCAGCCACAATCCGCGTGAGGCGATGCGGATGGAGGATTTCGACGCTGCCTGCGCCGTCATCAGCCGCTGGGTCGTGGCACGGGCCGGCAATGATGGTGCTTAGGCCGCGCCGGCGCTACCGCCCTTAACGAAAGCGTGGTTTCCCCCCACATGTGCGGGAACGGGAGACAGGCGATGAGAACACCGAACGCTTTCTGGTCCAGTACGTCATCCAAGGCCGGCTCGGAGGCCATCAGCGGCGAGGTGCTGCCGGCAAGCGCGCCTGCCGACTTGGGGGCCGACCTTGGCAATGCCTGCGCCGGTCTCGCTCCGGCGGACCTCGAGAAGATGCGCGAGGCCGCTCATATTCTGGTGGCCGAGCGGGGGTTGGCGTTCCGGCTGGGCAGCTTCGTCGGCGACCAGACCGAGGGGTTCGTCAACGGCGCTGGCCGGTTCCTCATGAACAACAGCGCCTTCAGTGCCCGCAAGCTCGTCGAGATGAGCCTGTCGGCGCTCTATGAGGCGGCGACGCGCGGGATGGACACGGTGGCGCTCGCCGAGGAGGTGGCCGCGACGTCCGCCGGCCGCCGGCACAAGCTGATCAGCACCCTCAGCGGGGCCGCGACCGGCTTCATGGGCGCGCCGGGCATGATCGTCGACATTCCCCTCACCACGGGGCTGATGCTGCGCTCGATCGCGGGCATCGCGCGGAGCTACGGCGAGGACCCGACGACGCCGGAAGGCCGCCGCGCCTGCCTCGAGGTATTCGCGCTCAGCGAGCACCGCGACGGGCCGGACGGTCAGGCCGGGTATTGGGCAGCGCGCGCGGCGCTCAGCCGCCTGGCCATCGACGGCTTCGTGCGCCGCGTCGCGACGATCCTGGGCGTCGCGTTTTCGCAGAAGCTTATGGCGCGTGCGATCCCGGTTGTGGGGGCGGTCGCCGGCGGATCGCTGAACTACGCGTTCATGGACTACTACCAGCAGATGGCGCGGGTGCACTTCACCTTGCGCGAGGTCGAGCGGCGCTATGACCCCGAGCAGGTGCGTGCCTGCATGGACCGGCTGACCGAGCAGGCGCGAGCGGCATCCAAACGCCGCCCGCGCAACGCCCCTGCCGATCCGCTTCGTCTCCCGTCGTTCCCGAGCGAGGCGATCTAGCAACCGCCCGGAGCCTTCGCGTCTTTTCACAGACGCGAGCAGACGCGCCGACTCAGCTTCCAGTCGTGAGGTGGCAGAGCGATTGCATCACCTCGCGCGGTGAATCTCTCAACGGAAAGTCGCGGCGCATGGATCTCGGTTTGGCGGGTCGTAAGGTTCTGGTCACCGGCGGCACGAAAGGCATCGGACGTGCCATCGCGGACCTGTTCGTGGCGGAGGGCGCGGCGGTCGCCATCTGCGCCCGCAACACCGCCGAGGTGGCGCAAACCGTGGAGGCGCTTGGCCAAGGCTGCTTCGGCCAGGCTCTGGACGTGGCCGACCCGCAGGCGGTGACCGCCTGGGTGGCCGCCTCAGCCGAGGCGCTCGGCGGCATCGACATCGTCGTCCCCAATGTCAGCGCCCTCGCCGTGCAGCGGGATGCCGCCGCCTGGAAGGCCGGGTTCGAAACCGACATCATGGGCACCGTCAACGTCGTCGACGCGGCCATGCCGTGGCTCGAGCGGTCAGACGCTGCCTCCATCGTCATCATCTCCAGCGTCTCGGGGCGGGAGATCGATTTTGCCTCAGGCCCCTACGGCGCTTTCAAGGCGGCGCTCATCCATTACGCGCAGGGTCTCGCCTTCCATAACGCCGGCCGCGGCATCCGGGCGAACAGCGTCTCGCCCGGCAATACCTATTTCCCCGGCGGCGTCTGGGAAAACGTGGAGAAGAATCTGCCCGACCTGTTCGCCCAGGCGATGGCGCTCAACCCGACCGGGCGGATGGGCAAGCCCGAGGAGATGGCCCGCGCCGTCGTCTTCCTCGCCAGCCCCGCGGCAAGCTTCATCACCGGCACCAACCTCGTGGTCGATGGCGCGCTGACGCGGGGCGTTCAGTTCTAACCCCAGCGTTCAGGTCCCGCTGTCGGACGGCAGCACGCGCACCGTCCACTGCAGCTCCCGCTGGGTGCCCGGCGGCAGCAGCATCATGCCGGGCTTCTCCATCAGGTCGCCGGCATAGCCTTCCGGGCTCGCATAGCCATGCCAGGGCTCGATGCACAGGAAGTCGCCGCCCGTGGGCTTGGACCACACGCCGAGCTGCTCGAAGCCTTCCCACGACACCTCGATCACCGGCGTGTCCTGGCCCGAGAACCGCGCCGACCGGCTCGACAGCGTGGTGAAGACCAGCGCGTCCTCCGCAAACAGCTCCGGCGTCAGTTGGAGCACCCGGTCCACCACCGGCGACGTATGTACGGCCGCCGTCAGCAACCCGCCGGAGACGCCATGGATCGGCGCGGTCTCGCTGCGGGCAAAGCGCAACTCGTGGTCGTGTTTTTCGACGCCGGGCAGGATCGGCCAGACAAAGCCAGGATGCGCGCCGAGCGAGGCGGGCAGCACGCCCTCGCCTGGGTTCGACACGGTGTAGCGGACCGTCAGACCGTCCGGTTCCAGCTGATAGGCGATTTCGAGCCGGAACGGGTAGGGGTAGCTGGTGTGGGTCTGGGGGTCGTCCTCCAGCCGCAGGACGCAGGAGGTTTCGGTCCGCGCGACCCAGGTGAAGCGGCGGTCGCGGGCGAAGCCATGCTGGCTGAGGCGGTAGGTCTGGCCCTCATGGGTGTAGCTGTCGTTGCTCAGGCGGCCGACGATGGGAAACAGCACCGGGGAATGGCGCGGCCATTCCGGGCCCGCCTGCCACAGGAACTCATGGCCATCCTCGCCCTGGAGCGAGCACAGCTCCGCGCCTTGGGCGAGCACCACCGCGGTGATCCACGTGTTCGTCATGGTGTGGCGGTCGCCGCCCGCGCTTGCCTGGATGTCGCTCATGCTGCTCTCCTGCTTTCGGTGTAGGATCGCCTGTGCTGCTCTTCCGGGCAACGTGCGACCGCCATTTGTATCCGGACTTTCCCCGTTCGTGCCAGAAAGCGGCCAGCCACAATGGCGAAAGGAGACCTGATGATCGATCTGCGCGAATGGTTCGCGGAGCACCACGTGACGGAGGTGGAGTGCCTGGTGCCCGATATCACCGGCATTCCTCGCGGCAAGATCACTCCGGCGCAGAAATTCCTCGATGGCGGAGCGCTGCGCCTGCCTGAGGCGATCTTCATCCAGTCCGTGACCGGCGAATATCCGCCGGACGAGGAGGATCGGCTGACCGACCCCGCCATCATCGACATCACGCTCAAGGCCGACGCGAGTACAGTCCGGCTGGTTCCCTGGGCGCGGGAGCCGACGGCGCAGATCATCCACGACTGCCACTACAAGAACGGCACGCCGGTGCCGATGGCGCCGCGCCAGGTGCTCCAGAAGGTGCTTGCCCTCTACGCCGAAAAAGGCTGGGAGCCGATCCTCGCCCCCGAACTCGAATTCTACCTCGTCGGACGCAACACCGACCCCGACTATCCGCTGTCGCCGCCTGTCGGGCGCTCGGGGCGTCAGGAGACCGGGCGGCAATCATACTCCGTCGACGCCGTCAACGAGTTCGATCCGCTCTTCGAGGAGATGTATGACTTCTGCGAGGTGCAGGAACTCGACCTCGACACCCTCATCCACGAGGAGGGCGCCGGTCAGGTGGAGATCAACTTCCTGCATGGCGAGCCGCTCAGCCGCGCCGATCAGGTGTTCCTGTTCAAGCGCACGGTGCGGGAGGTCGCGTTGCGGCACGACATCTACGCCACCTTCATGGCCAAGCCGATGAGCCGCGAGCCCGGCAGCGCCATGCACGTCCACCAGAGCATCGTCGACCCGGAGACCAAGCAGAACCTGTTCGCGGGCGAGGACGGCCGCGCGAGCAAGCTCTTCCGCAACTATCTTGGCGGCCTGCAGAAATACACGCCGGCGGTGATGCCGATCCTGGCGCCGAACGTGAATTCGTACCGCCGGCTGTCGCGCCACTCGAACGCGCCCATCAACCTCGAATGGGGCTACGACAATCGCACCTGCGGCCTTCGGGTGCCCTACGGCGCGCCCGCCGCGATGCGGGTCGAGAACCGCGTGCCCGGCGCCGACGCCAACCCCTACCTCGCCTTCGCCGCGACGCTCGCCTGCGGCTATCTCGGCATGGTGGAGGAGCTGGAGCCGACGATCCCCTTCGAGGGCTCGGCCTATTCCATGCCCTATGCGCTGCCGCGGGAGATCAGCCACGCGCTCGATGTCATGGAGCAGTGCGAACCCATGAAGGAGATTTTGGGGCCGAAGATGATCGAGGTCCTCGTGGCGGTGAAGAAGCTCGAATACGAGACCTACCTCCACGTCATCAGCTCCTGGGAACGCGAGCACCTCCTGCTGAACGTATGAACGGGCCGGTCAGAAGCGGGGCGGCACCCAGCTACTACGAGGCGACCCGCGCCGTCTCCCTCGCCACCACGCCGCTCGACGGGGACATCGTGGTCGATGTCGCGATCATCGGCGGCGGCATCACGGGATGCTCGGCGGCGCTCGATCTCGCGGGATCGGGCCTTCGGGTCGCGTTGCTCGAAGCGCAGGACATCGGCTGGGGCGCTTCCGGTCGCAACGGCGGGCAGGTATTGCCCGGCTACGCCATCGCCCAGACCAGTCTCAAGCGGCTGGTCGGGCCTGAGGATGCGCGGCAGCTCTGGGACATGTCGATGGAGGCGGTGGCGCTGGTCGAGCAGCGCGTCACCGACTACGCCATCCCGGCCGACTACCACAAAGGCTACCTCTACGCCGCCATCCGCCCGCGTCACGAGCGTGCGCTCGAGGAAGAAGCGGCGGAACTGACGAGCCTCGGTCTGGCTGGCGCCGAAGTGCTGCGCGGGGCGGCGATCCAGGCGCATGTCGCGAGCCCGCGCTACCGGGCGATCATGACCGAGCCTTTCTCGGCGCATCTGCATCCGCTGAACTACACGCTGGGGCTCGCGCGCGCGGCGCAGGCGGCGGGCGCGCATCTCTTTTCCAAGACGCCGGTGACGGCGATCGAGCAGGGGACGGTGCTCCGGTTGAAGACCCCGCGCGGCACCGTCTCCGCCGGCACTCTGCTGCTGTCCGGCGGCGCCTATCTGGGCAGGCTCTGGCCCGAGGTTGCAGGCTACGTGATGCCGGTCGGCACCTACATCGTCGCGACCGAGCCGCGCCCCGACATCCCGGCGCTGCTGCCGCTCAACGAGGCGGCGTCCGACCTGAACTTCGTCCTCGACTACTACCGGCGGTCGGCCGACGACCGGCTGCTGTTCGGCGGCCGGGTTTCCTACTCCTCGGTGCCGCCGCCGCGGCTGGCGCAGGCGATGTTGGCGCGGGCCCGCGCCGTCTTCCCGCAACTGGCGAATGCGCGGGCAGACTTCACCTGGGGCGGCCTCGTCGACATCACCCGCCACCGCGCGCCGCAGTTCGGGCGGTTGGCGCCGAACATCCTCATGGCCCAGGGCTTCTCGGGACACGGCGTGGCCCTCGCAGGTCTTGCCGGGCGGGTTCTGGCCGAAGCGGCGCGCGGGCAGGCCGGGCGGTTCGACGTTTTCGCCCGCATCCCCCAGGCGCGCTTCCCGGGAGGACGCGCCTTCCGCGTGCCGGCGCTGCTGCTGGCGACAAGCTATTTCCGCCTGCGCGACTTGCTCTGACGCCGGTTCGGCATGAGCTTTGCAGTGTCATGTGGCTGTAGCAATCGGCGCGCGGAGCGGGAGCGATCATGAAATACATCGGACTGCTGGCCATCATCCCCTTCATCGGCATGTTCATCGGTCCAATTTTCAACAACAGCTCCACGCCCTTCATCCTGGGGATGCCTTTCATCCTCGGCTGGATCGTCGTCTGGATGCTGATTGCCTCCGGCACCATGGCGCTGATCTACTGGCTCGATCCCGTCCGGCTCTCGGGCGATCCGGACGGAGACGGCCGATGAGCATCGCCCTCATCCTCATCGCGCTCTCCGCCGTTCTGGCGCTCGTCCTCGGGATGTCCGCGCGGCGCGGGCACGCGATGAAGCTGGAGGAATGGACCGTCGGCGGCCGCGGCTTCGGTGCTGTCCTCGTCTTTCTGCTGCTGGCGGGCGAGATCTACACGACCTTCACCTTCCTCGGCGCGTCCGGCTACGCCTACGGTCTCGGCGCACCCGCCTACTACATTCTCGCCTACGGCACGCTCGCCTACATGATCTCCTATTTCATGTTGCCGCCGATCTGGTCTTACGCGCGCCGGCTGCACCTCGTCACCCAGCCGGATTACTTCGCTGCGAAATTCGCGAGCCCCGCACTGGGCGTTTTGGTGGCGCTGGTGGGCGTCGTCGCGCTCATCCCCTACCTCGTTCTGCAATTCACCGGCCTCGGCATCATCGTGCAGGTCGCGAGCTATGGGGCGATCCCGAAGAGCATCTCGGTCGTTCTCGGAGCAGCGGTCGTTTCGTTGTATGTCATCGTCTCGGGCATACGCGGCTCCGCCTGGACCGCCGTCGTCAAGGACGTTCTCATCATCCTCGTCGCGGTTTTCCTCGGGCTCTATCTGCCGCTGCACTACCAGGGCGGCATCACCGCGATGTTCAAGGCGCTTGACCACGCAAAACCGGGTTTTCTCGCCTTCGCCTCGACCGGCAAAAGCCTCTCCTGGTTCGTCTCCACTGTGCTACTGACCGCGCTCGGTTTCTTCATGTGGCCGCAATCCTTTGCCGCCGCCTATACCGCGCGCCATGCCGACGTGTTCCGCAAGAATGCAATCGTGCTGCCGCTGTATCAGCTCGTGCTGCTGTTCATCTTCTTCGTGGGCTTCTCGGCGGTGCTCGTCGTGCCCGGGCTGAAGGGCTCAGCCAGCAACATGGCGCTGCTGAAGGTCTCCGTCGCCGCGTTTCCGCCCATCGTCGTCGGCATCATCGGCGCGACCGGCGTGCTGACGGCGCTCGTGCCCGGTTCGCTCATCATGATGACGGCATCGACGCTCTTCGCGCGCAACCTCGTGGCCGTGATGCGGCCCGGCCAGAGTGACGACACAACCGCGCTGATCGCGAAGATTCTCGTGCCGGTCGTCGGCGTCATCGGCGCGTATTTCGCGATTTCCGGCAGCTCGACGATCGTCGCTCTGCTGCTGATGGGCTACAGCTTCGTGACCCAGCTTTTCCCGTCGCTCATCTGCAGCCTGTTGCCGCGCAACCCAGCGACCAAGGAGGGTGCGATCGCCGGCATTCTCGTCGGTGTCGGCACCGTCATCTACTTCACGCTGACAAACGCGACGATCGGCAAGCTGCTGCCGGGCGCGCCGGAGGTCGTGCGGGATCTGAATGTCGGCACGGCGGCGCTGGTGCTGAACATAATAGCACTGATTATCGTGAGTGCGGTCACCAGCTCGCGGCGTGCCGCCGTCGCCGCCGAGTGACGGGCTCGCGCGCGTTTACCCGCCGTATTGGCTGAGCGTCGCCCGCAGCGGATTGGCGCCGGGGTTGTTGGCCATCATCTGCACCACGATCTGCGGGCCGTTGAAGGGCTGGCCATAGTAGGCAACGTCCGAATCCGTGTCGGGCGAGAGCACCGATCCTTCGATCGAAACGCCCGCATAGAGCCCCCGGGTGCGCGAGAAGGTCACGATATCCGCCCGCAGCGCCGTGGTGGTGGCACCGCCCACTCCGGCGCCGACGGTCGCGAATGCCAGGCTGGCGTCGCCGCCGATCTTGAAGTGATTCCGCATGACGGCGTTCAGCGCATGGTCGTTCATGATCATGATCAGGACCTCGGCGTCCTGGATGCCGGCCTGGGCTCCGATGCTGCCGCTGCCGATCGTCATGAAGGCGGGATCGGACCAGGAGCCCGCCGCCGCCCGCGCCATGAGCACGCAGTTGCCGCCCGAGCCGCCGAGGATAAATCCGGCCTTGAAGACCTGCGGGCAGATGATGACCGCCCGCGAACTCCGCAGGGTGTCGACCACGTCCTTCGATTGCGTGCTGTTGAGGATTTCCTGCAACGCGAGGGTCGACCGGTCGACCACATCCTGCTGTGCGCCTGAGCCGGGACCGCCCATCGTGCAGCCACTGGCGAGCGGCGCCAGCGCCACAAGACAGGCCGCCAGGACGGTGTTCTTGAACGTCATGAGGCAATCCTTCTCGAGACTCGCAGACGCTTGGTCGTCTGTCTGCCTAGCCCGGAGCCATGTCAAAACCAAGACCGTCGAAAGACGCCTCTCAGAAAGCGGGCACGCCCTCGACCGTCTCATTCGCCGAGACGACGCGCCATGATGCGCCGCGGCGCTCGATGCGCGTCAGCGAGATGTTGCCGACGGTCAGCCGCAGAGCCTGCTCCCCACCCAGCTGGAGCACGTGAGCCACGGCCGCGCGAATGACCCCGCCATGGCAGACGACGACGACATCCTCACCCTCATACGTGTCCGAGAGCCGCTCCATGGCCGAGCCCACGCGCAGGATCACGTCGTCGAAGCTCTCCCCATCCTCGGGCCGCTCGGCATGCGAGGTGGGCCAGAAGTCATGCGCGGGCAATCTGAGCCTCTCCGCGAGCCGCGCGCCGGGCGTGCCTTGCAGGCTGCCGAAGGACTGCTCGATGAGGTCTGGCTCCACCGTCAGTGGTGCCTCCGGGTAGCCGGCGGCGAAGATCGCCTGCGCGGTCCGGAGCGTGCGGGAGAGGGGCGTCACCAGCCACACCGCCGGGCGCGGCAGCCTCCGGCCAAGGGCCGCATAGGCGTCCGTCTGGGCCGCCATCGTGTCCTCGCAGATGCCGACATCCTGCGTGCCGTACAGGAACTTGCGGGCCTCCGGGTCGACGAGGGCGTGACGGATCAGCCAGAAGCGGGTGGTCTCGACGGGCATTGCAGGTCCTGACGATTATTCGCCGATGGTGATGAGGGCGCCGCGAACGCGGGCGGCGCGGAACTGGCTCGCGAACAGCAGCCCCGCGGCGGTCAGCCAGACGGCGTTCAGGCCGATCGCCCACAGCATCTCCCCCCAGGCGACATGCCCATGGAGGAGTGCCGCGCGCATGCCCTGGAACACATGCGTCGCCGGGATCGCGAGCGACACCGGCTGCAGCCAGCCCGGCAGCGCCGAGACCGGATAGAAGACGGCCGACAGCGGCGTGAGGCCGAACAGCAGCGACCAGGCGAGCGCCTCGGCCCCCGCGCCATGGCGGAGGATGAGCGAAACGACGCCCAGCGCCACCGCCCAGCCCATGATCATGAGGTTGGCGAAGAACAGCACGATCACCGGGCCGAGCACGAAGAGGTTGAACGCGTAAAGCAGGTAGGCGACGAGGATCGCCGGCAGGATGCCGGCCACCACCCTGAGCGTCGCCACGCCGATCAGCCCCAGGATGAGTTCCCAGGGCCGCAGCGGGCTGATGAAGACATGGGCGAGGTTGCGCGACCAGATCTCCTCGAGGAAGCTGATGGCGACGCCCATCTGGCTGCGGATGGCGACTTCCCACAGCAGCACCCCGGCGAGCAGCGCCGTCGCCGCCACCATGATGCCGACGGCATGCTGGCCGGCCACCGCGCGGCTGGTGATGAAGCTCGCGGTGAAGCCCCAGATGCACATCTGCAGGATCGGCCAGTAGGCAAGCTCCACCATGCGCGGCCAGGACCGTCGATAGAGGCAGAGGTGCCGGTAGATCAGCCCATAGATGCGGCGTGCCGATTGGGCGATCACTGCGTGGTCTCCGCCGGTTGCGGCGTCTCTGCCCCTTGCCCGCGGCCTCGGGCGATGTCGAGGAAGACATCCTCCATCGTGTCGCGGTCGTAGCGCGCGAGAAGCGCCTCGGGGCTGCCTTCATCCACGATCCGGCCGCGCCGGAGCATCAGGATATGGTCGCAGAGCCTTTCCACTTCGGCCATGTTGTGCGAGGCGAGCAGCATCGAGCATCCCGAAGAGACGCGATACCGCTCGAGCCAGCTGCGGACCATATCCCCGGTGTCCGGGTCGAGGCTCGCGGTCGGCTCGTCCAGCAGCAGCAGTTCGGGCCGGTTGATGAGGGACTTGGCCAGCGCGACGCGCGTCTTCTGCCCTGCCGAAAGCTCGCCCGCCGCTCGGTCGAGGAAGTCGCCGAGGCTCAGTTCCTCGGTCAGTTCGGCGATGCGGCGATCGGTGTTCCGCACATTGTAGAGGTGGCCATAGACGCGCAGGTTCTCGCGCACCGAGAGGCGCCCGGGCAGGGCGATGTAGGGCGAGGAGAAGTTCATCCGCGCCAGCGCCCGGTAGCGGTCGCGCGCCATGTCGTGGCCGAGGATCTCGATGCGGCCGGACGTCGGCACCAGGATGGCGAGCAGCATGGCGATGGTCGTGGACTTGCCGGCGCCGTTGCCGCCGAGCAGCCCGACGGTCTGTCCGGCGCGCACCTGGAAGCTGATGCCATCGACCGCCAGGGTGGTTCCATATCGCTTGGTCAGGGCTTCTACGCGGATCGCTTCCATGGCCGTTCCTCTGCCGCCGCGCGTCTCGCCTGTCGAGCCCCGTTCGATGATTGAAGCCTCGCGGATTTAGCGGCGGCGGGACCTTGGCGGACTAGTCGACTCGCCAAACATCCCTTAGGTGGACGGAATGACCGCTCTGCTACCGAGATGAGGCTGGCCTTCCAGCCTGCGCCTGGCTTCCTCCCGCCTGACCTCCGCATTTACGCGATCGGGGACGTCCACGGCTGCGTCGCCGCCCATGCCGCAATCCTCGACCAGATAGCGGAGGATTACGAGGCGCGGCCCGTGGCTGAGGCGGTGGTGATCCACCTGGGGGATCTGATTGATCGCGGCCCCGACAGCGCCGCCGTTCTCGCGCGTGTGGCGCTGGGTCCGCCTATCTCCGGCGAACTCATCAACCTGCGCGGCAATCACGAGGAGTTGTGTCTCGATGCGCTGCAGAAAGGCGGCGAGCCGAGCCGGATCTGGCGCCGCAATGGGGGCGAGACCTGCCTTGCTGACTGGGGCGTGCCGAAGAAGGCGCCTGCCTCGGAATGGTCCGATTTCGTGCCTCCGGCGCAGATGATGGTCCTGCAGGAGGAGCGGCTGAGCTACCGCAGGGGCGGGTACTTCTTTGCCCATGCGGGCATCCGTCCGGGCGTGCCGCTGGCGGATCAGGATGGGCATGACCTCGTCTGGATCCGGCAGCCGTTCCTATCCTGGCCCGATCGGCTGGAGGCCGTGGTCGTTCACGGGCACACGCCCAAGGACGAGGTCGCCGTGCGCGTCAACCGGATCGGGATCGATACCGGAGCGGTTTACGGCGGGCGGCTGACGGCAGTGGTTTTGGAGGAGGACCGGATGGCCTTCATCCAGGCGGCGGGGCCGAAGCGACCCCGGAAGTAGCCCGAGGGCCGCATCCTGCCGCTCATCAAAACGGCTCCATGCGGTCGCGGTTCTCGATCACCAGAACATCGTGGTTTCCGGCCCATCCGCGCTCATTGTAGCCAAGAACGCGAACACCCTCGACGCGGCCCGCCATCGCGATCACGGCCGACGCCTGGCACAGGGACACGCCGTAGTCGTCGGGGCCAGGGTAGCGGGCGTAGCCCCATCCCGTCGTGTAGTAGCCCTTGAGGATCTCCTGCCACTCGTCTTGCCCGATCATCGCGCCATACTTGCGTTGAACCTCCTTGCTCCAATTGCCGTGGACGGTCGCCACCAGCACACCGCGCGGCGACAGCCTCCGGCACAGATGGCGCAGCCAGGTTTCGGCACGCGCCTGATCCACATGCGTGAACAGCGATCCAATCCAGATCAGATCGTAATTGTCTCCAATCGCCACCTGCGACAAGTCCGGTTGCGAATAGATGGCCTCGCCGCGGAACTGCGCCGCGCAGAAGTCGGCGCCGTCGGTGTCGATGTCGGCGAACGCAATCTCCGCCCGGGGAAACGCCGCGCGGAGATGCCGGCCGACGCGCCCGTGACCGCAGGGAAGATCGAGGATGCGGGGCACCTCGTTGAGCGAGGACAGTGCGAGCGCCCTGAGAATGGCGCGGATGCCGTCAAGGCCGACGCTGTAGTACCAGTCCGGCCCCGTATTGTACATGTGGTCTTTCGGCGAAACGATCTTGTCGATCTCGGCCTTCATGTAGGCGTCTTCGATAGCGGCGACACGCGCGTATCTCATCCGACCGTCTCTCCTGAGCCGGGCCCAGCATAGGAAGATCCGGCCGATCCGTCACCAGAACGTTCTGGCCTACGGCAGACGTGCCAGCCGCTCCTCCAGCAGGGCATAGAATCCTGCGTCGTCGACGTCGCGGATGAACAGCGCGTTCGGCGCCCGCGTGGTCACGCGCCAGAAGTCCGCCACCGACATGCCCATGGTCAGCGGGCTCATCGTCTCGATCTCGACATTGATGTGCCGTCCGCTGAACAGTTCCGGGCGGATGAGGTAGGCCGTCACGCAGGGGTCGTGTAGCGGCGCGCCCTCGGAGCCGTATTTGGCGAGGTCGAACCGCTCTGAGAAGCTGAGCATGGCGACCACCGCGGCCGCCGCCCGGTTCGGGATCGCGCGCAGCCGGTCGAGCCGTTCGGGCGTCGTCAGCACGCGGTGCGTCACGTCCAGCGGCTTCATGACGATAGGCACGCCGCTGCGGAACACGATGTCGGCGGCATGAGGGTCGACATAGAAGTTGAACTCGGCGGTCGGCGTGATGTTTCCGCCCTCGAAATAGCCGCCGCCCATGAGCACGATCTCGCGGATGCGCGTCGCGATGTCCGGCGCCTTGATCAGGGCCATGCCGATGTTGGTGAGCGGCCCCAGGGCGCAGAGGGTGATCGTGCCCGCCGGTTCGGCGCGCAGTTTGTCGACGAGAAAGTCGACCCCGTGCTGTTCATACAGCGGCATCGTCGGTTCCGGCAGGGCCGGCCCGTTCAGGCCGGTGGCGCCGTGGACGTGTTCGGCCGTCACCAGGGGCCGCGCGGCCATCGGCCCAGGGCACCCGGCGTAGACCGGAATGTCGGGCCGCCCGGCTAGCTCGCAAATCTTGCGGGCGTTGGTGGCGGTCAGCGCCAGCGGCACGTTGCCGGCGACGGCCACGATGGCCTCGACAGTCACCTCCTCGGGCGAGGCGAGCGCCAGCAGGATGGCGATGGCGTCGTCCTGGCCGGGGTCGGTGTCGATGATGATGCGTCTGGTCATGATAAAGCGCCTGGTTGCCTAAGTTTCTATCCGTCTCTCATCTCGATCGAACTGAGCGGCACGCCGCCGCGCAGCCGAGCGCTGATCCATATGCCGAGGACGGTGGCGAGGTAAGGCAGCATGAGCACGAAGTCTCGCGGCGCTCGCTCCCCGAAGACCAGTTGCGCCTTGATGCCCATGTATTCGACGAGGGCGAAGAACAGGACGGCGAAGGTGGCGCCGACGGGGTGCGCCGCGCCGAAGATGACGGCGGCGAAGGCCATGAAGCCGCGCCCTGCCGTCATGCCCACGCTGAAGATCTGCAGGCCACCGAGCGACAGCTCAGCGCCTCCCAGCCCTGCCAGCACGCCGCCGAGCAGCAGTGCGATCAGGCGCATACGGGCGGGATTTGCGCCGACGCTGCGGGCGGCGAACGGATGCTCGCCGCAAGCCGATAGACGCAGCCCGAAGCGGGTTCGCCGCAGCAGCACCCAGAGCGCGCCCACGACGAAAGGCATCGCGACGATGAGCACGTCGAGCAGGCCGAACTTGCCGAAGGCCGGGCCGAGCGTGGGGATGCCGGCCGGGGCGGTGACGGCGCCTTCGCTGCCATAGATCGCCTGCACCGCGAGGTCCGTCCCGCCCAGCCCGAGTCCCGTGAGGCCGAGCCCGGCAATGATCGGGTTGGCGCGCAGTTTCTCGATGACCAGCCAGAGCAGCGCGGAGAGGATGACGGAGAATACCACGGCGCCCGCGAGCCCCGCCGCGACCGATCCGGTCTGCTCCGTCAGCACCACGCCCGCGCAGGCGCCGGTGATCATCAGCCCCTCGAGGCCGAGGTTCCAGATGCCGGCGCGCTGAGCCAGCACGCCCGCCATCGCGACATAGATCATCGGCGCCGCAGTTCGCAGGATCGCGACGATGAGGTCGATCATCGGCCCGCTCTACGCCAGGGCAGTCGTGTGGGCCATGCGCGGGAGGTGATGAACAGCGCGATGGCGGCGTTGACCATGTCGATGGCGGCCGAGGGCAGGCCGGCGATCACCGGCAGATAGAGGCTGGCCGACGCCAGACCGCCGAAGAACAAGGCGACAATCACGCTGCCGCTGACCGAGAGGTTGGCGACGAGGGCGACGAGCACGGCGGTGAAGCCATGCGCCGGGGAAAAGCCGCTGACGAGGCGGCCGTCTGGGCCCAGCACCTCCATGGCGCCAGCGAGCCCTGCCGTGCCGCCGCTCAGCATGAAGGCGCCGAGGCCGAGGCGCGAGAGGCGTGCCCCCTGCCACGTCACCATCACGGGATTGCGCCCGGCGAGGCCGCCGAGCACGCCAAAAGCGGTGCGGTTGACCAGCACCCAGACAAGCACGCCGACCGCCACCGTGAGGCCGAGGATGATGGGCGAGACGCCGGTGTCCGTGCTGATGCGGACGCCCATCGGCACGGGTCGGCTCGCGGAGACCTGACCGCTTCCTGATGGATCCTTGAGGGGTCCGCTCGTCACCCAGACCAGCAGCAATCCGGCGATGAAATTGCCCATGAGCGTCGTGATGACCTCGTCGGTGCCAGAGCGGATGCGGAGCCAGCCCGGCCAGAAGGCCCAGAGCGCGCCGAAAAGGATGCCCAGAATGATGGCCGCAACCATCACCAACACATCAGGAACGCCTCGTAAGGCCGCGACCGCCACCGCCGCGCCGATGCCGCCGAGGTAGAACTGTCCTTGGGTCCCGACGTTGAAGTAGCCGCAGCGGAAGGCGATGACGACGCCGGTCGCCGAGACGAATAGCGGGCAGGCCCAGCGCAGGTCATGAACCAGCGCGCCGTCTGAGAGGAACGCGCCGTCGATGATGGCGCTGAACATGTCGGGCGCGGAGAAGCCAGCGGCCTCGAAGATCGCGCCGCACAGCACGAGCGCCAGAGCCACGAAGGCAACTGCACGCCCGACGGTCAGCAGTCGCGCCCGCATCAGTGGGCACCGACCATCGCGGCGCCGACGCCAGCCAGGTCGTAGGGCGGCACGAATTGCCCGGAGACGCGGCCACCCTGCAGCACGATCACCCGGTCGCTGATGTCGAACAGTTCGTCGAGGTCGGACGAGATGAGGATGAGCCCGAGCCCCCGCGCGCGGGCCTCCCGCATCGCCTGCCAGACGAAGGCGGTCGCGCCGAGATCGAGCCCCCGCGTCGGCTGCGCCAGCACGATCAGCCGCGCCTCGGCGTCGATCTCCCGCGCGAGAATGACCTTCTGAGCGTTGCCGCCGGAAAGGGATCGCGCCGGGTTGTCGACGCTGCCGAAGCGCACGTCCCAGGTGTTGAAGGCCGCCTCCGCCTCGCGCCGCAGGGCGCGGGGATCGATCAGGCTCAGCGCCGGGCGGGCCAGCAGCGCGCGTGCGGCAAAGTTTTCCCAAAGCGGGCTCGACAGGCTCAGCCCCTCGGTATTGCGCTCGAAGGGGATGATGCGAAGGCCAAGCCGGCGTCGCTCGGCAAGCGACAGGCCGGTGATGTCGGCGCCGTCGAGGGTCACCGAGCCTTGCGCCAGCGGCACCAGACCGGCCAGGACCTCCACCATGGGTCTCTGCCCGTTGCCCTCGACGCCGGCGATGCCCACGATTTCACCGGCGCCCACTTCGACGTCGATGCCTGTGAGGCTCTGTCCGTCGATGCCGGGTCGCGTCGAAATCCCGCTGAGGCCAGCCACCGTCCGCGCGGTCGTGGCATGGGCGTGGCGCATCCCGTGAGGCATGGCCGTGCCTACAAGGGCGCCGAGATCCTCATCCTGCCGCGCGATCGCCGGTGCCGCGCCGATGATGGAGCGCGCCAGCCGGTCGGCGGTGACGCTCGCGGCCTCTTCGGGGCCCTCGACGAGCCGGCCGCCGCGCAGCACCGTGACCGTGTCGGCGACCGCCAGCACCTCGCGGATCTTGTGCAGGATGATGAGGATGGTGACGCCGCTGTCCCGCAGCCGCCGCAGACGCGCGAACAGCGCCTCGGCGGCCCCTGGCGCCAGCACCGCCGTCGGCTCGTCGAGGATGAGGATGCGCGCTTGTCCGGCGAGCGCCCGGGCGATCTCCACCGCCTGCTGCGTCTCGACCGGCAGATCCCGGATGCGGGCGGAGGGTTTCGCCTCCACGCCCAGCGCCTGGAGATGCGAGGCCCAGCGCTTCTGGAGCCCGCCGCGTGTGTAGAGCGCGCCCGCGCGCCCGGTGAGGCCGAACTCCATGGCCTCGGCGATGGTGAAGGACGGCGGCAGCGCGAAGCTCTGATGCACGAGTTCCACGCCCGCCGCCCGGGCCGCAGCGACATGGCCCCCCGCGAGGGCCGTGCCGCCGATGGTGATGCTGCCATCCGCAGGTGTGATGAGCCCGGCACAGGCGCGGGCGAAGCTCGTCTTGCCGGCGCCGTTCTGGCCGCAGACGGCGTGGATGCGCGATGCCTCGAGCGATAGCGTGACATCCGCAAGCGCGGTGAAGTCGCCGAAGCGGATCGTCAGGCCGTCGCAGGCGAGGGCCGCCGCCGCCACGCCCGCCTCAGAGCTGCGTGTTGAACGGGACCTTCAGCATTCCTTTGATGATTGCCTGTTTGGCAGCGTCCACGGAAGGCCAGGCGGCTTTGGCACGTGTCACGTAAGCCGGCGGCCCATCCGCCATGAACAGCGGCGAGGGGACGAAATCGATGATGCCGTCGGCCAGGGTGCTCACGTAATGACCGCCTGTGAAGTGGCCGGAGAGCGCGTTCGTGACCTGGTCCGAGAGCGACTGGCCGAAGTTCACCAGAACCGAGGAGGCGACTGTCTTCGGCCCCAGCTTGAACTGCGTGCGAAAGACCGCGCTGACCACGCGGTTGCTGCCTTCGCCTGCCGCGCGGATGACGCCCGCATCCGTCGCCGCGCCGTCCGTCTGGATGAAGTCGATGCCGGTGCCGAACAGCTGGTTGGCGATCTCGCGGCCCTTGGTGGGGTCCTGGAACGATCCCGCAAAGGCGCCCTTGACGGTGACCGATGAGGACACCGTGGCGGCGCCCGCCTTCATCGCATTGAGGTCGGCGTTGAGGCCCGGAAGGCTCATGCCGCCGACATAGCCGAGCCTCCGGCTCTGGGTGATCTTCGCGCCGAACAGCCCGGCCAGGAACATGCCGTAATGGGCCTGGTATTCTACGGTGCGGACGTTGGGCATCGGCGGCCTGAACGGGTCGGCGTAGAGCTGGATGAATTTCGTGTTCGGATACCCTGGCGCGACAGCCTTGATCGGGTCCGCCATCTCGTTGAACGTGGTGACGATGATCCCGGCCCCAGCCCCGGCGAGGGTGCTGAGGATCGACTGGTAGGTCGATGGATCGGCGGCATAGATGGTGCGGATCGGGAAATGATCCGCCTTCCCCAGCGCCTTGAGATGCACGATCATGTCGTCGATGGGGCCGTTGTCGCCCGCCGCCTGGGTGTGCACCAAGGCAACCAGCTTGCCCGCCGCCAAGGCCGATCCGCCGAGCACGGGAAGCGCCGCGGCTCCCGCTCCGAGCGCCAGCGCCCCTCTGCGCGTCAGGTGGCCTGGCAATGCGGCGGCCCGTCTGCGGTCGGTCATCGTCTGCTCCCGGAATCGTTAACCGAGCCTACGAGCGGGCCTCGGCGACCGTCAATGAGCCTGCAGCGCCGCCTGGTGTCCGGGTTTCAGCCATGGCTCCAGCTCTTGCGCGGTGAGCGGCCGCGAGAACAGGAATCCCTGCACGGAATCGCAGCCGCAGTCGGAGACGATGCCGAGTTCCTCGTGCGTCTCCACGCCCTCCGCGACAACCGGCAGTTTCAGGACATGCGCGAGCTGAACCATGGTCGCAAGCAGGCTGATGCCGGCCTCGCCCTCCTTCGCCTGATCGAGAAAGCTGCGGTCGAGCTTCACCGAGGTCAGGGGCAGCCGCGGCAGCTGGGTGAGCGACGAGTAGCCGACGCCGAAGTCATCCATCGCGATCTTGAAGCCCGCATCCCGCGCGAGCCGGAGAGACTGCAGCGCGCGATCGTCGGCAAAGCTGCCTTCTGTCACTTCCAGGCAGAAGTTGCTGCACTCCAGGCCATGGCGGCCGATCAGCGCGCCCAGGCTTCCCGCTACGTCCGACCGGGCGAGTTCGAGCGGCGAGACGTTGAGGTTGATCATCGGCGGCCGGCCGGGAGCGACGTCCCGCCAGCGAGCGGCCTGCATCACGGCCATTTCACGCAGCTTGCAGCCAAGGCCCAGGAACATGCCGGAGCTCTCCGCGATGCCGACGAAGCGCGCCGGGGGGACTATGTCGCCCCTCGGATGCCGCCAGCGCGCCAGCGCCTCCACGGCCACCAGCCGGCGGTCCCGCAGGCTGATGATCGGCTGATAGACCAGGAACAGCTCCGAGTTGCTGCTGAAGGCGCTGTGCAGATCCTGCTCCAGTCCGGCCCGTTCGATGCGAGCCTCGTGCATGGCGCTGACGAAAGGCACGGCCTGATTGCCGCCCTGGGTCTTGGCAATGTGCATGGCCTCGTCGGCTGCGTGCCGGAGGTCGCGGATGCCCTCGATGGGACCATGGGCCACGCCGACGCTGGCGGTGACGTGGATCTGGCGGCCATCTTCCATGGGGAAGGGCACCGCCATGATCTCGACCACCGCCTGGGCCATACGTTTCGCGGCCGCGAGCCCGATCCCCGTGCCGAAAACGGCGAAATCATCTCCGCCGGCACGTGCCACGCAATGCGGCTCGGCCAGATTGGCAAGCCGCTTGGCCGCCTGCACGAGCAGGCTGTCGCCCGCGGCCGTGCCGAGGGCATTGTTCACGGACCGGAAGCGGTCGATGTCGATCATGATGATGGCAGCATCGGCGGCTGAGTGCCCTTCGACTGCGAGCATCTCATCCACCTGACTGCGGGTCAGCAACCCCGTGAGGCTGTCTCTGGCGTGATCCGGTCGTGCGCCCTCGGCCGCTTTGCGTTCTCTGTCGAGAGTGTCGAAGCGCTGGGCGAGGACGAGGCCGACGGTCCAGATCCAAATGAGCATGAGGACCGCCTCGCCGATCATCAGAATGCCACCATGCGATCCGCCAAAGCGGGCGAGAAGCCCGCCGATGAGCAGGATGCCGAAGGTGGCGGCGCCCATGCCGTGGCGGATGAGCCTCTGGCTGAGGCGACGGGCAGGGCCTCGACCCCCGGCAGGCGAGCGGAGAAAGCCCGACCCGGCGGTCGTCGCCATCATGGACAGCGCGATCGCGGAGCCGGCCAGGCCGGTGAACAAGGCCATCGGGCGGTCGAACGGCGGCAGCATGGCCGCGTAACCGAGTAGCGTCACCAGGAAACCGGCGCTGGCTCCGGCAAGCAGAATTTGGCCCGTCCTGACCCACGGGTGTTGCAGGAGCCCTACGCCGGCCGCGAGCAGGAAAAGGCTGCCGACGGAAGCGACGCCGAAGACCGACGGCCCTGGGGCTGCCTGTGGCGGGAGCGCCGGCCGGGGGAAAGGCAGAAGGCTCTCGATGACGTGGGGCGCGAAGTGGGACGTGCCGAGCCGCGCCAGGAGGAGGAGGAACGCCAGTCCGATGGCAGACTGCCCGGCGAGACGCCAGGGGAGCCTCGATCCGGATGTCGCGAGGGCGGCGAGGCCCAGGAGAAGTATGCAGGCGGCCAACATGGGATCACTCCCCGCGGGGCTCTCCATGATGGCGTGCCTGCCGCGGATGCTTGCATCGCCGTAGTCGGCGAGCAGCGCGAGTCCAAGGACGATGCCCAAACCCGCGCCGAAGAAGTGCGTGTACTTTGCCGGACGCGGCAGGCCGATCGCGGAACCATTGGGGACGGTTCGGCCTCGGGGGCTCATATGTCCGTTTCTCCCTGGCAGGGAAGTATCGCGGCAGCAGGGGTTCGATACGGTTCGATAGGGTCTCCGGGCCCTTGGGCTTCGTGCAGGGCCCCAGGTTATCCTCACCTGTGCCGGAGGTGTCGTGCCCCATTTAGGGCTTGCGATTGTGGAACCTGGATCGTGCGCGGCACCATGACGATCAACCCGTTACCTTTCCTTGTTCTGCCGGGAAGGACGCTCCCCGGATATCGTCTCGATAACGTATGATTGATCGATCCTTCAGATCAGGCCCTCCTGGCGCAGGCTGACCCATCGCGCGTTGCCGATGATGATATGGTCGTGGAGCAGCACCGACAGCGGTTCGGCCGCGCTACGGATGGCGCGCGTCATCTGGATGTCCTGCTGCGAGGGCGTCGGGTCGCCGCTCGGGTGGTTGTGCACCAGAATGACGGCCGTCGCGTTCAGTTCCAGCGCCCGGCGCACCAGCTCCCGCGGGTAGACCGGCGTTGCGTTGACGGTTCCGCGGCCTTGCGCCTCGTCCGCGATCAGCCGGTTGCGCGTGTCGAGGTAGAGCACGCGGAAATGCTCGATCCGCTCGCGCGCCAGCACCGCGGTGAGATACTCCATGAGACGTTGCCACGTCGAAAGGATGGGCTGGTCGATCACCTCGGCTCGCATCAGCCGCAACGCCGCTGCCTGGATGGTCTTCAGCGCCGCGATGCCCGCTTCGCCGAGGCCTTCGATTTCCCGCAGTTCATGCGGTGTCGCCGCGATGCAACCGGCGAAGCTGCGAAAACGGGCGAGGAGCGCCCGCGCGATCGGTTTCGTATCCCGGCGGGGGAGCGCCAGGAACAACGTCATCTCAAGCACTTCGTGATCGGCAAGCGCGTCAGGCCCTGCCTTCAGCAGCCGGGCCCGCATACGGGAGCGATGGCCCTCGGCGCCGGGCACCGCGGGAGCGCCAGCTCCCTTCATCTCCGACATGGCAGGGGGCGCCGGATCGAAGAGCCCTTGCGCGTCGGCGAGGTGAGGGTGCTTTGCCACGGCGCCTAATCTCGCACGGGCCCGGTCCAGAGGGAACACCGTTGCGAAAAAGTATTGAAATTCAGGTCAGGCGGGATCGTCATCCTTCACGTAGGAGGCGAGGCCATTGCCCCTGATGGACGCCGCCGGCTACTCTGCGTCGGCTGCTACCTCCGCATCAGCCTTGCCGCCGCAGGGGCGAAGTAGGTCAGCACGCCGTTGCAGCCGGCGCGCTTGAAGGCCATCAGGCTCTCCATCATCGCGCGCTCTTCGTCGAGCCAGCCGTTGCGGGCCGCCGCCATGATCATCGCGTATTCGCCCGACACCTGATAGGCGAACAGCGGCACCTCGAAGCGCTCATGCACGCGGCGGATGATGTCGAGATACGGCATCCCCGGCTTGACCATGATCATGTCGGCGCCCTCGGCGATGTCCATGCCGACCTCGCGCAGCGCCTCGTCCGAGTTCGCCGGGTCCATCTGGTAGGTCTTCTTGTCGCCCTTCAGCGAGCCGGCGTTGCCGAGCGCATCCCGGAACGGCCCATAGAAGGCGCTCGCATACTTGGCGGCGTAGCTCATGATCTTGGTATGGATGAGCCCGGCGCTGTCGAGCGCCTCGCGGATCACGCCGACGCGCCCGTCCATCATGTCCGAGGGCGCGATCACGTCGATGCCGGCCTCCGCCTGCACCACCGCCTGCCGCGCCAGAACCTCCAGCGTCTCGTCGTTGGCGACGTAGCCCTGCCGGATGACGCCGTCATGGCCGTGGTCGGTATAGGGGTCGAGCGCCACGTCCCCGACCAGCCCGAGGTCGGGAAACTCGGCCTTCAGCAGGCGCGCCGCCGAGCAGACGAGGTTCTTCGGGTTGGTCGCCTCCGTGCCCTCGGCGTTCTTGCGCTCCTGGAGCGTCGCCGGGAAGAAGGCGACGGCGGGGATGCCGAGCCGGATGGCGGGTTCGACATGGGCGAGCAGCCCATCGAGCGTCACGCGCACGACGCCCGGCATGGAACTCACCTCGGTCGGCTCGCCCGAACCTTCCCGCAGGAAGATCGGCCAGATGAGATCGTCGACGGAGAGGGTGTTTTCGGCGACGAGCCGCCGGGTCCAGCCGTCGCGGCGGTTGCGGCGGAGACGGGTTTGGGGGAAGCGGCTGTCGGTCATGAGCAAGAACCTCTTGGAAGTCTGGCGTTGTCTTTAAGCGCTAATCCCCATCATGACAGGCAACCCAGCCTTGGGAAGGCAGACGTTCACCAGCGGATCAAGGCCATGTTAAGGGAGTCGCCAGGCCAATTCGCGCATCCTCCGACCGGACCATCCCGCGGCTGAGAGTTGTCCAACCAGGAACCGTGCCATGAACGAGCAGTCGCCCGCCGTCAGTCTTGAGCGCTTCTTCACGGCCTCCGTCGAGGAGACCGACCCGGAACTCGCCGCCGCCCTCAAGCGCGAACTGGGACGGCAGCAGGACGGCATCGAGCTTATCGCGAGCGAGAACATCGTCTCGCGCGCCGTGCTGGACGCCCAGGGGTCGGTCCTGACCAATAAATACGCCGAGGGTTATCCGGGTCGCCGCTACTATGGCGGTTGCGCCGCCGTCGACGTCGCGGAGCAGCTCGCGATCGACCGCGCCTGCAAGATCTTCGGCTGCACCTTCGCCAACGTGCAGCCCCATTCGGGCGCCCAGGCCAATCAGGGCGTCATGCTGGCGCTGTTGAAGCCCGGCGACACCTTCCTCGGCATGAGCCTCGCCGCCGGCGGCCATCTCAGCCACGGCGCCGCCCCGAACCTCTCCGGCAAGTGGTTCCGCGCCGTCCAGTACGGCGTTCGCCAGGATGACGGGTTGCTCGACTACGAGGAGCTGGAGGAGAAGGCGCGGGCCGAGCGCCCGAAGCTCATCATCGCGGGCGGTTCGGCCTATCCCCGCGTCATCGACTTCGCCCGCATCCGGAAGGTCGCGGACGAGGTCGGCGCGATCTTCATGGTCGACATGGCGCATTTCGCCGGGCTGGTGGCGGCGGGCGTCTATCCGAGCCCGCTGCCGCACGCTCATGTCGTGACGACCACGACCCACAAGACGCTGCGCGGGCCGCGCGGCGGGATGATCCTCAGCAACGACCCCGATCTCGGCAAGCGCATCAACTCGGCGATGTTTCCCGGCCTTCAGGGCGGCCCGCTGATGCATGTGATCGCCGCCAAGGCCGTCGCCTTCGGGGAGGCGCTGCGCCCCGAGTTCCGCACCTACCAGAAGCAGGTGGTCGCCAATGCGCGGGTGCTCGCCGAGACGCTCGTCGCGCGCGGCTTCGACATCGTGACGGGCGGCACGGACAGCCATCTGCTGCTGGTCGATCTGCGGCCGAAGCGCGTCACCGGCAAGCTGGCGGAGGCGAGCCTCGAGCGCGCCCACATGACGGCGAACAAGAACGCCATCCCCTTCGATCCCGAGAAGCCGGCGATCACCTCCGGCATCCGGCTCGGCACGCCGGCGGCGACCACGCGCGGCTTCGGCGAGGCGGAGTTCCGCGAAGTGGGCGAGATGATCGACGAGGTGCTGACGGGCCTGTCGGGCTCCAACGACGGCAGCAACGCGCTGGTCGAGGATGCGGTGGGCCGCCGCGTCCAGGCGCTTTGCGCGCGTTTCCCGATCTACCCGAACTGAGGGTTGCCGGCGGATGCGCTGCCCGTTCTGCGGCCACGACGACGCGCAGGTGAAGGATAGCCGGCCCAGCGAGGATGGGACGTCGATCCGCAGGCGTCGCTTCTGCGGCGCGTGCAGCCAGCGCTTCACGACGATCGAGCGCGTTCAGCTGCGCGAACTGGTGGTCGTGAAGTCCGACAACCGCCGCGTGCCGTTCGACCGCGACAAGCTGGCGCGCTCCATCCGCATCGCGCTCCGCAAGCGGCCGGTGCAGGAGGAGCGGATCGACCGCATCGTCAACAGCATCGTGCGGAAGCTGGAGTCCAGCGGCGAGAGCGACATCGTCAGCAAGCAGATCGGCGAGCTGGTGATGGAGACGCTGAAGGAAGTGGACGACGTGGCCTATGTCCGCTTCGCCAGCGTCTACCGCAACTTCCGCGAGGCGAAGGATTTCGAGCAGTTCCTCGGGCAGCTGGGCGAGCGCGTCGAGCCCGAACCCACTTAGGCAGAGAGAGTTTTCTGGTTCTCTCGAAAAGAACCGCTTTCCTGCTTCCTGAAAGGCCAAGCATGTTCACAGGCATCATCTCGGGCGTTGGCACCCTTTCCGAGGTCCGGCCGGTCGGCGAGGGCACCGACATGCGGCTACGCATCGCCGTGCCGCAGGACCGTGACGTTTGGGCTGGTTTGCCGGGCGTGATCCTCGGCGCCTCGATCTCCTGTTCCGGCTGTTGCCTCACCGTCGTCGAGATGGATGGCGCGTCCTTCGCGGTCGATGTCTCGGCGGAGACGCTGTCGAAGACGACGCTCGGCCGTTGGCAGCCCGGCCGCCGGATCAATCTGGAGCGTCCGCTGAAGATGGGCGACGAACTCGGGGGGCACATCGTTTCCGGCCACGTCGACGGGCTGGGCGAAGTGCTCACCTCGACGCCCGAAAACGGCTCCACCCGCTGGACCTTCCGGGTGCCGCCGGCGATCGCGCGTTTCATCGCCGCGAAGGGCAGCGTCGCCGTCGATGGAGTGTCCTTGACGGTGAACGAGGTTGAGGGCGATGTGTTCGGCGTGAACATCATTCCCCACACCTCCGAGGCGACGACGTTCGGCGCGCTGGCCGTGGGCGACCCGGTCAATCTGGAGATCGACATGCTGGCGCGTTATGTCGCACGGCTGACGGAGCGCGGCCTGTGACGATGATCAACACTCATTCCCTGAGCGAATACATCTCCCCCGCCTCGGAGATCATCGAGGAAGCGCGGGCGGGCCGGATGTTCATCCTCGTCGACGACGAGGACCGCGAGAACGAGGGCGACCTCGTCATCCCGGCGCAGTTCGCGACGACGGAGGCGATCAACTTCATGGCCCGCTATGCGCGCGGGCTGATCTGCCTCGCCATGACGCGGCAGCGGGTGGAGCAGCTCGGCCTGTCGCTGATGAGCGCCCACAACCGCTCGCGCCATTCGTCCGCCTTCACCGTCTCGATCGAGGCGCGGCACGGCATCAGCACGGGCATCTCGGCCGCCGACCGGGCGCGGACCGTGGCGGTCGCCATCAACTCCGAGAACCCGCGCGACGAGATCGCGACGCCGGGCCACGTCTTCCCGCTGGCGGCGCGTGACGGCGGATCGCTGGTGCGCGCCGGTCATACCGAGGCGGCGGTCGACATCTCGCGTCTCGCCGGGCTCAACCCCTCGGGCGTCATCTGCGAGGTCATGAACGAGGACGGGACGATGGCCCGTCTGCCGGAGCTGGCCGCCTTCTCCCAGCGGCACAATCTCAAGCTCGGCACGATCGCGGACCTCATCCAGCACCGCCGGCGGACGGAAAAGCTCGTGCGCCGGTCCTACGAGAGCTGGACGGGCGATCTGGAGGGCGGCGACTGGGCGGTGAAGGTGTTCGAGGATGCGCTGACCGGCACCGAGCATCTGGCCCTGGTGAAGGGCGATCTGACAGCCCCCGGCGCCAGCCTCGTCCGCGTCCACAGTGTCGATCCGGTCACCGATCTGCTGGGCAGCGGCCGGCAGGCCCTGGCCGCCTCGTCCCGCATCATCGCGGCCGCGGGGCGAGGGGTGATCGTGCTGTTGCGGGACACGCAGCCGGGCGCGGTTGCCCGCAAGCTCGGGCTGAGCGAGGCCGAGCGGGTGGAGGACCACGTGTTGCGTCATTACGGCATCGGTGCGCAGATCCTCATCGACCTAGGGGTGCGTGACATGATCCTACTCACCAACCATCCGCGCAGCCTCATCGCGCTGGAGGGCTTCGGCCTCAACATCGTCGATCAGCAGCCGTTCGAGGATAAGGCGCGCACGGACGTGGGGCCTGTGGCATGAGCACCGCCGACGCCGCCCCGATCGATGTGCCGAAGCTTAAAGGTGCGCCGCCCTCAGTTCTCATCATTACTGCGCCCTATTACCGGCAGGTGGTGGACGGCATGGTCAAGGGCGCCCGCGCGGTGCTGGACCGGGCCGCAGCCAAGTACGAGATCGTCCAGGTCGCCGGCGCCTATGAGTTGCCGCAAGCCTTGGGCATCGCCGCGGCCAGCAACCGGGCCTATGACGGCTTCGTCGTGATCGGCTGCGTCATCAAAGGCGAGACCGACCATTACGACTTCATCTGCAACTCGGCGATGAACGGCATCATGCGCGTGGCGCTGGACTACAAGCTGTGCCTGGGCACGGCGCTGCTGACGGTGGACACGCTCGGTCAGGCGGTCGACCGCGCCGGCGGCGAGCACAACAAGGGAGCCGAGGCGGCAGCCGCGATGCTCAAGCAGATCGTGCTTCTCCGCCATCTGGGACCTAGCTGATGGCGGCGCAGCCTTCCGTTCCGAAACCGATGAAACCGCAGACCCGTCCGCGTACGGGCGCGCGCGTGGCGGCGGTGCAGGCGCTGTTTCAAAGTGAGCAGGCCGACGACAGCGGCGAGACGGTCATCGACCAGTTCACCCGTCACCGCCTCGGCGCGGTGCCGGATGCGGGTGGCTTCGAGGAGGGGCGCGTGCCGGATGCGCATGTGCCGCTGTTCGCCAGCATCGTTCGCGCGGCCGTGCGGGACCAGGACCAGATCGACGCCCTGATCGCCGAGAGCCTGCCCGCGGACTGGCCCTTCGACCGGCTCGACCCGGTTCTCCGGGCGCTTCTGCGGGCGGGAGCGGCCGAGCTTCGCATGGAGAACGGGCCGCCGATCCGGGTGGTCATCAACGAATACCTCGACGTGGCGCACGGCTTCTTCACCGGCGACGAGCCGCGCATGGTCAATGGCATGCTGGACGCACTGGCCCGTCGGGCCCGGCCGGCTGAGTTCGGCGCCTCACCCGCGGAACATGTCTGAGCCTGCTGGGGCTGCGGAGTCCGCGCTGCCATCCGAATTCGGTCTGATCGGCCGCCATTTCCGGCCTCTTGCGGGACCGGGTGCCCTCGACCTCGAAGACGATGCGGCTGTCCTCGTTCCGCCTCCCGGCCGGGAGCTGGTCATGGCGGCGGATGCCATGGTCGCAGGGGTGCATTATCTGCCGGATGACCCCGCCGACGGGGTCGCCCGCAAGCTGCTGCGGGTGAACCTTTCGGACCTGGCGGCCATGGGTGCCACGCCCCTCGGCTATCTGCTGACGGTGTCAGCGCCCACGGACACGCCGGACGCATGGTTCGCGGCCTTTGCCAGAGGGCTCGCGGCGGATCAGGCGATCTTCGACGTGACGCTCCTCGGTGGGGATACGACAAGCACGCCCGGTCCTGTGACGCTGTCGCTCACCATCATCGGTCATGTGGCGCCCGGTGCCGCCGTCCGGCGTCGGGGCGCGAAGGCCGGCGACGAGGTCTGGGTCACCGGCACGATCGGCGACGGTGCGCTAGGCCTCGCCGCGTCGCTCGGCAAGCTGGATGACCCCAGCGGCTATCTCCGGGCCAGATACTGCGTGCCGAGCCCCCGGCTGGGACTGCCGCTGACGGGCCGCGCCTCGGCCGCCATCGACGTGTCCGATGGGCTGCTGCAGGACCTCGGGCACCTCTGCCGGCTGGCTGGCTGCGGCGCGGAGATCGAGGCCGGGCTGGTGCCGCTGTCGGACGCCGCCCGCGCCGCCGGCCCGGCATGGCTCGCGGATTGCCTCGGCGGCGGCGACGACTACGAGCTGTTGCTGGCGGTGCCGGAGGGCAGGGGCGAGGCTCTCGCGGCAGCCTGCGCGACGCTCGGCGTGCCGCTGACGCGCATCGGGCGGTTCACGGAGGGGCCGATGGCGGTGCGCGTGATCGATGCCGCGCACGAGACGGTCACTGTCGCGCGCCACGGCTGGAGCCACTTCTAGCTCCGCTGCCGTGCCGCGCCCGTCACGCAGAGCGCCGGCGTCCCAAGTGTCCTGGACGCAACGCTACAACCCTGGACCGCCCGCGCTCAAGCCGCCGCCGCCCTGATTGCCACCGGTATCGGAAGCGCCGCTGAACCGGCCGACATTGCCGAATAGCTGCTGCAGCACCGAAACCGAAGCGCCCGGCGTCGCTGTCGCGCCCGGCGCCATGCTGACGGCGCGGCCATCGGCCTTGTCGTACACCTTGACCGAGCGCAGCACGCCGGTGCCGTCGAAATTCAGCACCACGACACGTTGCCGCAGTACGCCCGGCAATCGCCCGACACGCGGCCGGGTGATCTGGCTGATATAGATCCAGCTATTGTCGTCGAAGGTTTCATGGGCCGTCGGTGATCCCAGCAAGGCGGAGGCGTCGGCCGTTGTGGTGACGCCGGGCGTCAGTTGCTTGAGGCTCTCGATGTCGATCGGGTCACCGCGGGTGGTGGATTGAGCCTGGAAGAAGCTGCACCCGGCCAGGGGCATCCCGCCCAGCAGAACGACGACGGCGACGGCATGCCGGAACCCGGTCCGGCGTTTCGGCCAGGCAGTCTTGAACATGCGGCTCATTCCTCCGTCACTCCTCCGCCAGCCTTCACCGCCAGCCTTCACCGCCAATCTTTACCGCCGTCACGTGGTAGCCAGGGCGAGTTGTCGTACGAGGGCGACAGGCGCGGAAGCCCCGGCGGCCCCGATCGGCCGTCAGGCGAGAGGGCGCTGGGTGTCATGCTCCCGATCCGGTGTCAACTCGCCGCGAGCGTCGCGCCGATGGCCCTGTTCCAGGTGAGCGGCGCGGTCGATGGCGGATTTCTGCCATCCGCCGCGTCCGCGCCCGTGTAATCGGGCGGCACGGCATGATATGCTCATAAACCATGCGAAATATCCCGTCCGTAGAGCCCAGCCGATGACCCCCGAATTTTCCCGCCTGCTTCCCGTCGCCCAGATCGGCATGACGGAAGCCTCCCGCAGCATAGAGGCGACGCCCGAGGAATGCGCCCTGGTGGCGGCGCGGCTGGGCCTGTCGGGCCTCACCGCCTTCACCGCCACGTTCCGCATCGCGCGGCAGGCGGGCGGCGACGAGTATCTCGCCCAGGGCCGCATCCACGCCCGCGCCCTGCGCACCTGCGTCGTCTCGCTTGAAGACTTCACCGAGCGGTCGGACCTCTCCTTCACGATCCGCTTCGTGACCGAGGAGGCCAGCGAGGACGAGGCTCTGGAAGCGCCCTACGATTATGAGGATGGCCCGGACGAGGTTCTGTACGATAACGATACGCTCGACCTGGGCGAGGCGGCGGTGCAGGAATATGCGCTGTCGTTGAACCCCTACCCGCGCAAGCCGGGTGCCAAAATGCCGGATTTGGGCCAGGAAGGCACCGGCGCCTTCGATGTCCTTCGTAACTTGACCCGGCGGAACTAACCCCGACCGGGCGCGGCACATGCAAGGGTTGTGATACGAGGAGGCCGGTCGGGCCTGCCGCCGCTTGCCGCTTGTGGGCCGCTCTGGTAAGTGCCGCGCCTCACGCCACCAGGATAAGCTGGCCCGATCATATCGATCGAGGGTCACGTAACGCGAAAGGGGTTCCGGCGATGGCCGTTCCCAAAAGAAAGACGTCGCCCTCCCGCCGGGGAATGCGCCGTAGCCACCATGCGATCCAGAGCGAAAGCTTTGCCGAGTGCGGCAACTGCGGGGAGCTGAAGCGCCCGCATCATGTCTGCAGCCACTGCGGTCACTATGACGGCCGCGAAGTGGTCGGCGCCGGCAAGGCGCTCAAGGGCGCGGTCCGGGCCTAAACGGCCCCACCGGCATCAGCAACCCCGCCAGAGATGACGGAAGCCGCCAGCTCGGCGCCATCTGGCTCGGCGCCCTTCGCCTTGGCTGTCGATGCCATGGGTGGGGACGATGCCCCGGCCATGGTCGTTGCCGGCCTCGCGCTCGCGGCTGAGCGCCATCCCGGCGCGCGCTTCTTGCTGGCCGGCGAGGAAGCGACGCTGAAGCCCTTGCTCGCGGCCTATCCGCGGGCGCGCGCCGTCTGCACCATCCGGCAGGCGAACGAAATCGTGTCGGGCGACATGAAGCCCACGGTCGCGCTGCGTCTGCGCTCGTCCTCCATGCGCGTCGCCGTCGACGCGGTGGCGAACGGGGAGGCAATGGGCCTCGTCTCCGCGGGCAACACGGGCGCCCTGATGGCGCTCGCCAAAATCGTCATCAAGACGTTGCCCGGCATCGACCGTCCGGCGATGGCTGCGACGGTGCCTTCGGCGCGCGGCGACGTGGTTATGCTCGACCTCGGCGCCAACGTCGTCTGCGACAGCCGCAACCTCGTCGAGTTCGCCGTGATGGGCGAGATGTTCGCCCGCACGGTGCTCGGCATCCCGGAACCGACCATCGGGCTGCTCAACGTCGGTTCGGAGGAGGGCAAGGGCGACGACCGTCTGCGCCGGGCCGCCGACGTGCTGCGCGCCAGCCATATCGGGGCGCGCTTCCAGGGGTTCGTCGAGGGGCATGACATTGCCGCCGGCACCACGGACGTGATCGTCACCGACGGCTTCACCGGCAATGTCGCGCTGAAAACCGGCGAGGGCGCGCTCAAGCTGATGGGCGGCCTGTTGCGCCAGGTCTTCACCAGCAGCCTTTCCGCCAAGATTGCCTATCTGCTGGCGCGGACCGGCCTGGATCGCTTGCGCGAGTGGCTCGATCCGCGGCGCTACAACGGTGCCGTGATGGTCGGGCTGAACAGCGTCGTCGTGAAATCCCACGGCGGGACGGACGCACTGGGCTTCGCTCATGCCGTTGATGTTGCGATGAACATGGTGACGCATGGCTTCACCGCCGGCATCGCCGAGGGCCTCGCGAAGCTCGCGGAGCATGAAAGTCTTGCGGCTCTTGCCGCGGCCGACGCCGTCGAGGCTGAGGCGCCCGCCGGCGATGCACCCGAGGCCAGCGTCCGCCTCGCGGCGGCCAAGTAAGCCGTGGCTCTCGCCCATCCTTCTGCCCCGAGGCGCTCGTTGATTGCCGGTGCCGGCGGCTATCTGCCCGGGCGTCTGGTGACCAATGCCGACCTTGCGGCGACACTCGACACATCCGATGCCTGGATCCGGGAGCGGACCGGCATCCGCCAGCGGTATCGCGTCGGTCCGGAAGACACCACCACCTCGATGGCGGTGGCCGCCTCCTGGCGGGCGCTCGCAATGGCCGGGGCGACACCCGCCGATGTCGATCTCATCATCGTCGGCACCAGTACGCCCGATCAGGCGTTTCCCTCGGTCGCCGTGCGGGTTCAGGGACTGCTCGGCATCGAGAGTGGTTTCGGCTTCGACGTGGGCGCCGCCTGCGCCGGTTTCGTCTACGCCCTGTCCCTCGCGGACGAACTCATCCGCGCCGGCCGGGCGAGGGGCGCGCTGGTCATCGGGTCTGAATCCTTCTCCCGCATTATCGACTACACGGATCGCGGCACCTGCGTGCTGTTCGGAGACGGCGCCGGAGCGGTCTTCCTGAAGGCCGCCGAAGGTGATGGCGGGCCGGCAGACGAGGGCGGCATCCTCTCGACGCACCTCCATGCTCAGGGCAGCCTCGGCGACATTCTGTTCGTCGACGGCGCCGTTGGCGTGTTGGACAGTGCCGGCAGTCCATTACCGGGCAAGCTGCGCATGAACGGGCGGGAGGTGTTCCGCCATGCCGTGCAGCGGCTGTCCGAGAGCGTGGACGAGGCGCTGGCCGCCAACGCCCTCAGCCGCGCCGATGTCGATTGGCTGGTGCCGCACCAGGCGAACATCCGCATCATCGACGCCATGGGGCGCAAGCTCGGCCTGCCCCCGGAGCGCGTGGTCATCACGGTCGACCGTCACGCCAACACTTCGGCGGCCTCGATCCCTCTGGCGCTCGCCGAGGCAATGGAGGATGGCCGGATCGGGCGCGGCCATCTGGTCCTCATGGAGGCGCTCGGCGGCGGCCTCGTCTGGGGTTCGGCGCTCGTCCGGATGTAACGGCCGCTCTCCGGCTTCCCGTCGCTTCGCCTCCAGGCACTTCGCCCCGTATCAAACGTCGCGCGGCCAATGCTTTGATGGTGAACGATTTCGTTGACTCGGCGGACAGTGATGCTACCGTTGCGCCATGAGTACAGTCACTCGTGCCCAGCTGGCTGAGACGATCTATGCACAGGTTGGCCTGTCGCGGAATGAGTCCGCCGACCTGCTCGAAGCCGTGCTGGAACGCGTCTCGGCAGCCTTGGAAGCAGGCGAATCCGTTAAAATCAGTGGGTTCGGAACCTTTTCTGTGAGACAGAAGGGCCGGCGGATCGGGCGCAACCCCAAGACGGGTGTTGAGGTGCCAATCCTGCCGAGGCGTGTTCTCGTCTTCCGGCCGAGCCAGGTTCTTAAAGGCACCGTGAACGGTGAAGTCGTCGATGATGACGGTGAGGACTCATGAGCGCGATACCGCTGCCTCGGGACGATGACGACCAGACGGCCAGGGTAAAGGCCAAGAAGGCGCCGACTGCCTTTCGTACGATCAGCGAGGTAGCGGACGATCTTCATATTCCGCAACATGTGCTGCGCTTCTGGGAGACGAAGTTCACCCAGGTGAAGCCGCTCAAGCGGGGCGGCGGGCGGCGCTATTACCGGCCTGACGACATCACGCTGCTGCGCCGGATTTCGCATCTCCTCTACACGCAGGGATACACCATCAAGGGCGTCCAAAGGCTGCTGCGCGAGGGTGGCGGACGGCTGGCGGATGACATTCCGCCACCGTTGGTCGATGAGCGTGACACGGAAGCCGAGCGTGAGGTCGAAAGCTTCAAGCTGGTCGAGAGAGAGCGGGCGCAGCCTGATCTGCCGGTGGAGCCACCGGTGGCGACGCGGCTGCCCCTCCGGTTCATTCCGCGCCCGACCGCCGTGCCGCCCGCGCCGAACCCTGCCGAGCTAGAGGCGGAGAACCTCCGGCAGGTGATGATGGAGATGCTGGCGCGGCTCGAGGAGTTGCGGGTGCTGGTCGCCAGCCGGATTTAAATCACCCGGCTGGTTCCCGTCACGCTATCCCGCCATCAACGCATCGACCTCCGCCCGTTTCGGCATCCCGGCGCCCGCACCAGCCCGCGTCACCTTCAGCCCGGCGACGGCGCAGGCAAAACCAATGGCGTCCTCCAGGGTTCTGCCCTCGGACAGGGCGACCGCGATGGCGCCGTTGAAGCTATCGCCGGCACCGGTCGTATCCACCACAGGCCCGGCTCGGACAGCCGCGACAGTCACGGTCCGTCCGTTCTGGCGCAGCAGTGCGCCCGCCGCACCCATCGTGACCACGACCGCCCCGGCGCCGCGCGCGATGAGGGCGTCGGCGGCGCGCTCTGCCTCCTCCGGCGTTCCCACCGGCAAGCCGGAGAGCATCGCGGCCTCGGTCTCGTTCGGCGTCAGGATGTCGACCAAGCCCAGCAACTCGTCGCTGAGCGGGAAAGCCGGTGCGGGGTTGAGGATGGTGGTGACGCCGCGCCGGCGCGCCTCGGTCAGGCCGTGGACGACCAGAGGCAGCGGCACCTCCAACTGGGTGAGGAACACCGCCGAACGCCCGATCGCGTCGCCCGCCAGGTCGATCTCGGCGAGGCTGAGCATGGCGGCGGCGCCCGGCACGACGATGATGGCGTTCTCGCCGATACGCTCGTCGATGAGGATGGCGGCGGCGCCCGTGGGGGCATCGGTGCTCTCGAACAGGAAGCCGGTGCCGACGCCTTCCATCTCGTAGATGCCGCGCGCCATGGCGCCGAACTCGTCCCGCCCGATCTTGGCGAGGAACTGCACGGGCGCCTCAAGGCGGGCGATGGCGATGGCCTGGTTCGAGCCCTTGCCGCCCGGCCCGATGCGGAAGCCGGTTCCGAGCACCGTCTCGGTCCAGGCCGGAAGTTTCGGCGTGAGGAAGGTGAGGTCGGCGGCAAAGATGCCCATGACGACGATCATCGGCCGCGCCTCAACCCAGCGCCTGGGCGGCCTTGAGGACCTCGGCGGCGTGCGCCGGGACCGACACCTTTCGCCAAACCTTTGCGATCTTGCCCGTCTTGTCGATGAGGAAGGTGGTGCGCTCGATCCCCATGTACTTCTTGCCGTACATGGATTTTTCCGCCCAGCAGCCGTAGCGCTCGGTCACGTCCGTCGTCTCGTCCGAGGCGAGCGGAAAGGTCAGGTTGTATTTCGCGGCAAACTTCTCGATCGGCTTCATCGGGTCCTTGGAGACGCCGATGACATCGAGGCCGAGATGGCCGAGCTGGGGCAGCGCCTCCTGGAAGGCGCAGGCCTCCTTGGTGCAGCCGGGTGTGTCGGCCTTGGGATAGAAGTAGAGCAGGAAGGGCTTGCCGGCGTAGTCCGCCAGCCGGACGGTGCGGCCGCCAGAGGCCGGCATCTCGAAATCCGGAGCCGGTTCACCCTCGTTCACGCTCATTGTGCTGCTCCTTTTTGCGGTCTCGGCTGCATCTCGGCTGCCGCCGGATCACCGATATGCCGGATGAAGATGCTGCGAACCAGTGCCGCCGTTCGGTCGATGCGTGCGCGGAGGCCGGCCATGGTCGCCTCTCCGGTGGCGGCGAGCACGATCCGGGCCGAGGCCTCCGCCGTGTCCGGGGCGATCGCCGGCCCCACGGTCAGCCGCTGCATGCTCTGGATCGTCCGCCACAGATGGTCGGCCTCGATCAGCGCCGCCCCATCCTCGGGCAGCAGCACACCGAGATCGACCAGATTGTGGAGCGCGATACGGGTCGTGGTGCTCCGGAGATCGGGCCGCTCGGCGCAGTGGATGAGTTGCAGGACCTGGGTGACGAACTCCACCTCCATCTGGCCGCCCGGCCGCAGCTTCACGTCCCACGGTCCGTGCGCGGGGAGGTCGCGCAGCAGACGGCGCCGCATCTCCAGCGCATCCTGTCGCATCACCTCCGGGACACGCCGCGGGCGCAGCGCCTCGCTCAGCGCCGCCTCCACCAGCGGGCGGAACTGATCGACGCCGGCCACGACGCGGGCGCGGGTCAGCGCCATCTGCTCCCAGGTCCAGGCGCGGTCGGCGTGGTAGGCACGGAAGGCGCCAAGGCTCACCGCCACCGGCCCCTGGTTGCCCGAGGGCCGCAGTCGCATGTCGACGCGGTAAAGTGGCCCTTCGACGCCCTGGGCCGTCAATGCGCCGGTAAAGGCAGTGACCAGGCGGCCGATCCACTGGCTCGGGGCGAGCGGCTTCGGTCCCTGGCTTTCCTCCGCCTCCTCCGGCCGGTCGTAGATCAGCATGAGATCGAGGTCCGAGCCGGGCATCATCTCCCGTCCGCCGCCCTTGCCGAGGAGCACGATGGCGAAGGCGATCCCCCTCAGCCAGCCGTAGCGGTCGGTGTGGCTGGCCACGACCGCGCCGAGGATCGTCGACAGCGCCGCATCGGCGAGGGCGGTGCGCGCGAGGCCGGCGGCGTCCACGTCCAGACGGCCTTCCAGCTGAGCCACGCCGATGCGGAAATGCTCCTCGCTGACGAAGTGGCGGGTCAGCGCGATGGTGTCCTCCAGCGTCATCGCATCGACCAGCTGGCGGCGCAGCATGCGGGCGGGGTCGGCCCGCACCTCCTCGGATCCCAGCAGCCCTTCGAGCGCGCCGGGATGTCCCGCGAGATGATCCGAAAGCCCGGGCGCCGCGCCGAGCAGCACGGCGATGCGGTCGATCAGCGCCGGATTGCGCTGGAACAGCGACAGCAGCTGGATGCCGGCGGGGAGACGCGCGATGAAATGGTCGAAGCGTGCAAAGGACTGGTCGGGCTGCGGCTGGCTGGCGATCGCCTCGAGGATGCGCGGCAGCAGCCCCTCGAGCAACGCCCTTGCCCGCTCGGATCGCAGCGCGCGCGGCCGGCCTGCCATCCAGCGCCGGATGATCTCGACGACACGAATGGGATCGGTGAAGCCGAGGTCGGCGAGACGGGTGACGGTCTTGTCCGGCGGCGGCGCGCCGAGGGTGCCGACCTCGAGATCGTCGAGATCGTTTCCGGCTTCGAAGAAGCTGTCATAGAGCGCCTGCACGGCGAGAAGGTGCGACAGCAGGGTGTCGGCGAAGGCGCGGGGGCTTTCATAACCCATGAAGGTCGCGAGCGCGGCAAAGCTCTCGGTGGTTGCCGGCAGGGCGTGGGTCTGACGGTCCGCCACCATCTGCACCCGGTGCTCGACCTGGCGCAGGAACCGGTAGGCGCGGGTGAGGGTGGCGGCGGTATCGCTCGACATATGGCCGAGCCGGGTCAGCAGCCGCAGCGCCGGCAAGGTGGCGCCGACGCGCAGGATAGGTTCCCGCCCACCCCAGACAAGTTGTTGCGACTGAGCAAGGAACTCGATCTCCCGGATGCCGCCGCGGCCGATCTTGAGGTCATGCGCGAGCAGCCGGATGACGGGGTCGGCGCCGCCGGGAATCGGCCCGCCGCGATGCGCGTCGATCCGGCGCTTCATGGCGTGGATGTCGGCGATAGCCGCGAAATCGAGGTGACGCCGCCAGACGAAGGGCCGCAGCGCGTCGAGCAGGCTCGCGCCAAGACCAAGGTCGCCCGCGACGGGCCGCGCCTTGATGAGCGCCAGACGCTCCCAGTTGCGGCCGACCGTTTCGTAGTAGGTCAGCGCCGTCTGCACGGAGACGGCGAGGGGCATCGCGGCCGGGTCGGGCCGCAGTCGGAGGTCGACGCGGAAGACGTAGCTGCCGCCCTCGCGGGCTTCCATCAGCTTGACCAGATCCCTGGCTAGCCGCGTGTAGATCGCGCCTATAGTCTCTGCCGGAAACGCAACGGCCGCCGGGTCATAGAAGACGATGAGGTCGATATCGCTCGAATAGTTCAGCTCCCGGCCGCCGAGCTTGCCGAGCGCCAGGATGATAAGTCCACTGCCCTGCACCGGGTCGCTATCCGGGTTCGACAGGGCGATGGCGCCGCGCGCATGGGCCGCCAGCAGCAGGTGGCGGAGGCCGAGTTGCAGTGTCATCTCGGCGAGGCGCGACAGCGCGCCGGTGACGCGGGAGAGCGGCAGGACGCCGCCGATGTCCCCGAGCGCGACCGCCAGCGCCACCTGGCGCTTCGCCTCGCGCATCGCGGCGCCGACCCGCGCGCCGGACGTGCGGGGATCGGTTTGCACAAGGCGCGCGAAGGCATGGTCGATGCCGGCGCCGGCGCCGTCCGTCGCGACACGGAGCAGCGTCTCCGGCTCGCGCAAGGCGAGGTCGGAGAGGTAGCCGCTATTGCCGCCGACGGCGCGCAGCATCGCCAGCGGGGCAGGCTGGAACGCACTGCCGAACGGCGCGGCCGCCACTTCGAACCGCTCCAGAAACCGGTCGGCCGCGTCCGCGTCCGCGGGCTCGGGCCAGCGGAAGGGCGGGGCCTGTGGATTGTCTGCATCCGTCATGCGGAACGAGGCTGGGCATGAGCGACCGCAACGGTCAAGGGTTGGGTCAGGAGTGGACCCGGGAGTGGGGTGAGGACCGGAAACGGGACCTCGAATATGATCGATCGTGGGAAGTGCGCCCGCAGCGGCGCGGCGGGCGCTGGTGGCGCTGGCCGGGCACGGCGCTCATCCTGCTCGTCGAGGCGATCCTGTTCATCGTGGTCATCGGCGGCACGGCGCTCGCCTGGCGGGCGGCGCAGGGGCCGGTCAACCTGTCGCTTTTGCTGCCCAAGATAGGGCGGGCGATCGCGCTGGCGGCACCCCAGCTCGACGTGTCGATCGGCCAGCTCGCCGTTGCCTGGAAGGGCTTCACCCAGGGGCCTGACCAACCGGTGCAGGTTACGGCGTCGGCTATCCGCGTGGACGAGCCGGGCGCCCAGCGAACAGTCGCCATAGCCCGGTTGAGCCTCGATCTTTCGGCCGCCTGGGCGGTGCGCGGGGTTCTGGCGCCGCGCAGCGTGACGCTGGTGGAGCCATCGCTCACGCAGCGGCGCTGGTCGGCACTGCCGCCGCAAGGCCCGCAGCCGCTGGTAGGGCGGCCGATCTCGGCGCACGACATGATCACGGTGCTCGAGCGGCCGCCTGAGACCGACCGCCATCTGGTGAAGGTAAGGCCGGCCTCGCTCTCCGAGCTGACGCGGGTCACGATCCTCGGCGGACAGATACTGGTGGAGCCCGCGGCCGCCACGCCGGACGGAAAATCACTCCACGGGTTCAACATCGCGGGCGTCGTCACCCGCGGAGCCGCGGGTGGGCTCTCCGGCCGAGTTTCGGGGAATGTCTCGGTGATCGCGAGCGGGCAGCCGGCGCCGACCGAGCCGCCGGCTGTGGCCGGCACTCCGGCGGTTTCGGCGACTGTGACGCTCGGCACCACCGGGATCGCCCGTGTTCTGGCGCAGGCCCGTGTCGATGACCCGGCGGCGCTGGTGGCCGCCATCGCGCCGCCCCAGAACGGCCCGAACGGCATACCCATCCCGTCGATGCCGTTGCGGCTGACGGCGGATGTCACCACCGCGCCCGACCTCACCGTCACCGCGCTGAAGGCGACCGTCACCGGAACCCAGGGCAACGTGCTCGTAGATGGCGCACGTATCCCGGTCAGCGGCCTCGTGCTCGGGGTGACCGGCGACCGAGATCATCTTGCGGTGGACCCCGGCTCTCATGTCGCGTTCGGCGCGGTCAGCGCGCAGCCGCCACCGACGCTGGCCCTCGGCGGCAGCGCCCAGCTCTCCAAAAGCGGCGTGACGGCTGAGGTCACCCTCGGCATCGATCACGTGGCGAGCGACGATCTGCCGGCCTACTGGCCGCCTGACGTGGCGCCCGGCGCCCGCAAGTGGATCAGCGCCCAGGTGCATGACGGGCTGCTGCATGACGGCGCCTTCCAGATCGGCCTCAGCAGCGGCCCGAATTTCGCGAACCTGGGCGTCGGTTCGGCGAGTGGCGCCGTGCAGGCGAACGGCCTCACCGTGATCTGGCTACCGCCGCTGCCGCCGATGACGGCGGTGCAGGGGTCGATCGCGCTGCTCGGGCCGGATGCCGTCGGCGTCACCGTGACCGGCGCGAGCCAGGGCGATCTTCGCGTCGGCCAGAGCACGATGGTGATCACCGGGCTCTCGGCGCCGGAGCAGATCGGCGCGATCACGGTCAATGTCGCAGGTCCGGTGGCGACGGTGCTCACCCTCCTCAACCAGCCGCGGCTGCATCTGCTGAAAAGCGTGCCGGTGCCGCTGAAGGCGACGAGCGGCACGATCGCCACCAACGTCGCGCTGACCCTGCCCCTCGATGCGAAGGTGACCCTCGCCCAGATCCAGGCGAAGGTTCACGCCGACATCGAGAACCTCGCTCTGCAGAACCTGGCGCTCGGCCGCAGCCTGACGGGCGGCCAGTTCACCATCGACGCCGACACCAATGCCCTAAAGCTGACGGGCGCCGCGGCTCTGGCGTCCATCCCTATGCAGCTGACGCTCGACGCGGATCTTACGGCCGGGCCGCCGACGCAGGTGATCGCCAATGTCGCGCTGACCGCGACCGCCGACCAGGTGGCGCTGGCCAAGGCCGGCATCCCGACCGCCGGCGTTTTGAAGGGCCCCGCTCAGTTTGCCCTCGCACTGAAAGCGACCCGGGGGGGACGAACCGATATCAACGCCAAGATCACGCTGCCGGAGGCCAATCTCCAGGTGGCGCCGATAAGCTGGTCCGGAGGCGCCGGCCAGGCGACCGCCACCGCTCATGTCGCCCTCCAGGGCTCGCAGATCGTGGCGCTCGACAGCATCAAGCTCCAGGCGCCGGACGCCGCGCTGAAGGTCCACAGTGTCTTCGCGGAGGGGCGGCTATCGACCTTGTTCGTCGACAGGCTTCTGCTCGGGCGCACCGATCTGCATGGTAGCCTGGGCTTCCCCGCGCATACGGGCGACCCTTACGTGGTCGATGTGGCGGGGCCGGCGCTCGATTTGTCGAAAGTCTGGGGTGGCGGCGTCAAACCGCAGCCGAGCGTGGCGCCGGCGAACCAAGCGCTCTCGACGATTTCCTCCAAGGCAGAGTTTCAGGCGCATCCGCCGTGGCGGGCACAGGTCGCGCTCGACCGCATCCTGTTCGGGACGCTGCCGAATGGCGGCTCCCGCGAACTCGACCATGTCAGCGGTCTCGTCGTGAACAACGGCGTGGTGGTGCAGAGCGCGCAGGTCGCCTTCATGGTCGAGCCTTCGCGCAGCCAGGCGCATCTCAGCATCGTGCCGGATGGGAATGGCAGCCGCAGCGTGACGCTGACGAGCGGTGACTTCGGTGGCCTGCTGAAGGCGACGAACGCCTATGACCTGGTAAGCGGCGGGGTATTGCGGATCGACGGCACCTATGACGACCGCGTGCCGAACCATCCGCTGAGCGGCACCTGCGAGATGGACAGCTTCACGCTTGGGGACGCGCCGACTGCCGCCCGCGTTCTGGCGGCGATGACGCTCTACGGCGTCGTGGATCTTCTACACGGCAAGGGGCTGTTCTTCCGCAAGCTGATCATGCCGTTCCACCTGGCGGATCAGCGGCTGCAGTTGACGCAGGCGCGGGCCTACAGCTCGTCCCTGGGTCTGACGGCACATGGCTCGATCGACCTGCCGCATAACCGCTTCGACATCCTGGGCACGATCGTCCCGGCCTATTTCTTCAATTCGCTGCTCGGGAACATCCCGCTGATCGGCAAATATTTCAGCCCGGAAAAGGGCGGCGGCGTGTTCGCGGCGAAATACGAGTTGGTCGGACCCATCGATAACCCGCAGGTCCACGTCTATCCGTCGTCGCTCATCACCCCGGGCTTCCTGCGCGGCGTGTTCGGACATTGAGCGCGCAGAACCATCGGGCACGCAGAACCATTGGGCGGCTTCCCCTAAGATTGCGCCTGCCAGGGCTGCGGTACACGGCGCGTCATGAGAAAGCCCGGCTCGACCTCGGAGAAGCCGTATCGGCGGTAGAACTCATGGGCGTCCCTGGTGGCGAGCACCCAGGTTCTGACGGCGGAGAAGCAGGGTTCGGCGAGCACCGTCTCGACCATCCAGCGGGCAAGATGGCGGCCGCGGAACGCTTCCAGCACGAAGACATCCAGAAGATAGCCGATCGCCACGTGATCGGTGAGGACGCGCATGTAGCCGATCTGCCTGAGCGGCTCGCCGTGCTCGGCAAGGTAGAGGCCGAAGGGATGCGAATGGCGGGCCGCGCTCTCCACCGTCTCGCGCGGAATGCCGGGCGCCCAGTAGGCGTTTTTCAGGAAACCGTGGATCACGTCGAAGTCGAGGCGCGCCCTGTCGTCCGATAGCTCATAGGCGTCGCGGCAGGCGAGCATGGTCAGGCCGGGTCCACCATCTCGCCGATGACGACGACCGGCGTCAGGTTCGTGAAATTCGGGACGTCTCCGAAGACAGGGCCGCCTTCGGCCGCCACGGCGTCGCGGAACTGCTGGGCCGTGTCGAATTCGAGGTTGGCGATGATGCCGAACTTCGCGTCGCCGCCGGACTGGTCACTGACGCCTCTCAAGACCCGCCAGCTGCGGAGCCCGAAAGGTTTGAACTTCTCCTCGACCAGCGGCATGTGCTTGGCCATGTAATAGGCGAGATCGAATGTCGAACCTGCCGTCGTCTCGTAGAGCACGGTGATGGTGGTCGCCATGTCAGCCTCCGGAATTACGTCCGAACAGAATGCAGAGCGGGCGCGAGGATGACAATGCCCGGCCGAACAGCGCGTCTTCGACGGCGGCCGTCCGCGCTTCTCGTCCTGGGCGGCATCATGTCAGTTCGACCAAGTCTGCGGTCGCTCGTTGCCGCACGGCGGGCCAGCCGTCATCATGGGCTCGTGAAAACATCTGATCAGCGAGACCCGGGTGCGATGCACGCCTTTCCCAACCTGACCGTCGTCGACCACCCTCTGGTGCAGCACAAGCTCACCCTGATGCGCAGGCGGGAGAAATCCACCAAGGAGTTCCGCCTCCTGCTGCGCGAAACCAGCCTGCTGCTCGGCTACGAGGTGATGCGCGACATGCCCCTGCAGATGGTGCCGATCGAGACGCCACTGGAACCCATGATGGCGCCCCTGCTTTCCGGCAAGAAGCTGTGTTTCGTCTCCGTGCTCCGCGCCGGCGGCGGGCTGCTGGAGGGTCTGTTGGACCTCGTGCCCTCGGCCCGTGTCGGCCATGTCGGCCTTTACCGGGACGCGATCAGCAAGCGGCCGGTGGAATATTTCACCAAGCTGCCGGAGGAGATGGAGGACCGGCTGGTGATCGTCGTCGATCCGATGCTCGCCACCGGCAACTCGGCGGTCGCGGCGGTCGACGTGGTCAAGCGGGCGGGCGCCAACCATGTCCGCTTCGTCTCGCTCCTCAGCGCGCCGGAAGGCGTGCAGGTCATGCTCGACGCCCATCCCGACGTGCCGATCTTCACCGGCGCCCTCGACCGGGAACTGGACGAACACGCGTATATCCGGCCCGGGTTGGGCGACGCCGGGGACCGGCTGTTCGGCACGAAATAGGGAACATTCCGCTGCCCTTGCCTTCCGGGACGCACGGTTTTACGCCCTCGTCAACGACATCCCCCGGAAGGAACCGTCATGTCCGCCATTGCCGATATCGTCGCCCGCCAGATCCTCGACAGCCGCGGCAACCCGACCGTGGAGGTGGATGTCTTCCTGGAAACCGGCGCCATGGGCCGCGCCGCCGTGCCGTCCGGCGCCTCCACCGGCGCCCATGAGGCGGTCGAGCTGCGCGACGGCGACCGCGCCCGCTTCGGCGGCAAAGGCGTGTTGCAGGCGGTCGCCAATATCGAGGGCGAGATCTTCGAGGCGATCGGCGGCATGGACGCCAGCGAGCAGGTCAAGATCGACAACCTCCTGATCGACCTCGACGGCACGCCGAACAAGCGCCGGCTCGGCGCCAACGCGACGCTCGCCGTGTCGCTCGCGATCGCCAAGGCGTCGGCCATCGACTACGACATGCCCCTGTACCGTTACCTCGGCGGCGTCGATGCCCGCACCCTGCCGGTGCCGATGATGAACATCATCAATGGTGGCCAGCATGCCGACAACCCGATCGACATCCAGGAATTCATGATCATGCCGGTCGGCGCGGCGAGCATTGCCGACGCCGTGCGCACCGGCTCCGAGATTTTCCAGACGCTGAAGAAGGCGCTGCACGACGCCGGCCACAACACCAACGTCGGCGACGAGGGCGGGTTCGCGCCCAATATCGGCTCGGCCGAGGCGGCGCTCGATTTCATCTCGATGGCCTGCGAGAAGGCCGGCTACCGCCCGGGCGAGGACGTGATGT
The DNA here is from genome assembly GCF_965199065.1 of Acidisoma sp. Taxonomy (NCBI): domain Bacteria; kingdom Pseudomonadati; phylum Pseudomonadota; class Alphaproteobacteria; order Acetobacterales; family Acidocellaceae; genus Acidisoma; species Acidisoma sp. Next base: position 803,324 of record NZ_CBDAQN010000001.1, read on the forward strand.
TCGCGCTCGATGCCGCCTCCACGGAGTTCTACGCCGACGGCGTCTACAAGATGGAAGGCGAGGGCAAGACCTTCGATAGCGCCGGCATGGTCGGCTATCTCGAGGCGCTGGTCTCCCGCTATCCGATCCTCTCGATCGAGGATGGCCTCGCGGAGGACGACTGGGAAGGCTGGAAGCTGCTGACCGAGCGCCTTGGCTCGAAGGTTCAACTGGTCGGCGACGATCTGTTTGTGACCAACCCCGAGCGTCTGCGGCGCGGCATCGCCGAGAAGACCGGCAACTCCATCCTGGTGAAGGTCAACCAGATCGGCACGCTGACGGAGACGCTCGAGGCGGTCGAGATCGCTCATCGCGCCGGCTTCACCAGCGTCATCAGCCATCGTTCGGGCGAAACCGAGGACGCAACCATCGCCGACCTCGCGGTCGCCACCAATGCCGGGCAGATCAAGACCGGCAGCCTGGCGCGGACTGACCGGGTGGCGAAGTACAACCAGCTCATCCGCATCGAGGCGGCGCTGGGCTCGACGGCGCGCTACGCGGGCCGCACGATCCTGCGGGGGAGTTAATCAAGCGGTTCTTTTTGAGAAAAAGAACCAAAACTCTCGTCTCTACGAGGCGGCGCGGACAAGCGTCGCCGTCTTGCTGCCGAGACGCGCCCGCTGGTCGAAGAACAGCGCCTGACTGATGACCGACTTCACCACCTCGTGCTGGAATGGCTTGGTGATGAGGAAGGTCGGCTCCGGCCGCTCCCCGGTCAGCAGCCGCTGCGGATAGGCCGTGATGAAGACCACCGGGACTTCGGCGCCCGCGAGGATGTCGCTCACCGCGTCCAGGCCCGAACTGCCGTCGGCCAGCTGAATGTCGGCCATGATCAGCCCCGGCGTGGTCTTCCTGGAAAGCGCCATCGCCTCCGTCCGCGTCCGCGCGACGCCGACGACATGATGCCCCAGCTCCTCGACCAGCGCCTCCAGATCCATCGAGATGATGGTTTCGTCCTCGATGATGAGCACGTCGGCGTGCAACTGGGTCGCGATCTCGCGCTCGGCCTCGTCGATGAGATCGCGGACACTCGAGACCGGGCGGTCGACCAGCTTGGCGATCACGTCCGAGGAAAAGCCCTCAACGGTGTGCAGCAGGAAGCAGACGCGCGGCAGCGGCGTGATCTGCTCGATGTCGTGCTGGTCGGCAGGGGTAGCGTCGGCCAGAACCGGGTCGTGATGACGGCGATTGGCCGGAACCGACCCCCAGATCGTCAGCAGCACCTTGTACAGCGCGGCGTTGAGGTCGAGGTCGGTGGCGAGGGCGCCCGGCTCGACTGCGATCGCCTCGAGCGCGGCCGTCGCGTAGGTGTCTCCGGCAGTTTGGCTGCCTGTGAGCGCCCGCGCGAACCGACGGAGGTAGGGAAGGTGGGCAGCGATCTGGTTCGTGTTGTGCATCTGCTTCATCCGTAGAAGGCCGGTGATCGGGGCGAGCGGGTAAGCGCCCTCTGTCGACCGGAACCGAGAGGGGGAGTACCCGCCCCTGGCGGGATCATCAAGACGGTCGTGGCAGCATTTGGCGTCCTCGGGAACCAGTCCCTTCGCGGTTAAGTAAAGCCCAGGTGAACGACAACACCCTGGCAGTTTTAGTTCTACCGCACGATATCAGCATAATCGCTATCGGTCATGAGACCAGAATTAAGCGATGTCGCGAAAGGTCTTGTGAAACATGCATGTTACGCGATTGCTGGAGTAGACGAGGCAGTGAGCGGCAGGCAGCACCAGACCGAGATTAACCTCGACGACCGCGAAACGCTGGTGCGGGAGCTTCACCATCGGGTGAAGAACAACCTGCAAATTATCGTGAGCCTCATGAATGTTCAGAAGCGGATGCTGCCGCCGGAGCGTCGCAACGAGATCCGGTTTCTGGAAGAACATGTCCAGGCGATCGCTGCGGCCTATCGGGTCGTTTACGCCTCGGGCGAGATGATCAAGGTGTCCATCGACGAGCTGATCCGCGAGGTCGTCTCAGGCCTGGTGGAAGTTGCCGGCGGCAAGTCGGACGGCGTGGAGACCGCCGACTGCAAGGCGCACATGATGATCAACCTCGACCAGGCGATCACGCTGGGGCTCTACCTCGCGGTGACGTTGCCGCCGATGCTCGACGCGGCAAATGCGGCAGGTGGGCGGGTCCGGCTCTCCACCCGGCTGGAGGACTCTCACGTTTGTCTGGAAATCGCGGGAGCGGTACCCGTCGACGCACTTTTCGACGCGTTGCGCGAGCGCCTCATCGAAGGGCACCTCAGGCAACTGGGCGCGCAACGGCTCCTTAACGTGCCAGCTACTGAACTCCACATCAGTTTGCCCACGTTCGAGTTAGTCTGAAGCCCAGCGCGAACGGCGTCATCGAGCTCTTTAGTAGCGTCGATTTGCACGAAAGTGTGCCTGCCGTTAAACCGCAGCCTTAAGGCCGGGTTCTCGCTCCACCTTACTGATCCTTAGGAACGAGGCCGAAAGGGCAGATGGCACCCAAGCGCCTTTTTGGCGTTAACCATAATTTCTCTTAGGCCAAAGTATAAAATCATCTGGCGAAAAGAGTGCGAGTTCCCAGCGAGGGCGCTGTAACGAACGCAGTTTCGTTGCTAGAGACGTTTCGTGGCTAAGGCTTGGCCATCATTGAGCGAGCGCCGATGACGCGGTTTTTGTTATGAGCAATGCGACCAGCACGCTTGGGATTGTCGTCGGTTTATCGGCGGAGGCCCGGCTTCTCAACGACTCCGGTTGCGTCGTGGCGGTCGGGGGTGGAACACCTCTCGGTGCTCGCCGCATGGCCCAGAAGCTGGTGGCAGACGGTGTTACCGCACTGATCAGCTTCGGTTTCGCAGGTGGGTTGGATCCCGCCTGGTGCCCTGGAACATTGATCGTCCCTGACGCCGTGCTCTTCAACGGACGGCTGTTCGACTGCAATGAGCGTCTGCGCGCCCCGTTAACGGGAGAGCGCATCCGATGTCTGTTGGCCGGGGATGCCGTGGTCGCTCTTGCCGAGGAGAAGCAGCGGCTTTGGCGAACTACGGGCGCTGGAGCGGTCGACCTGGAAAGTGGGGAGGTGGCGGAGGTGGCGGAAACCGCTGGCATTCCATTCGCCGTGCTCCGCGCGGTTCTCGACCCCGCGGGGCGGGATCTGCCGAGCGCCGCAACTTCAGCCTTGGATCAATACGGACGTGTCGCGGTTCTGAAGATGGCTGGCATCCTCGCCCGGCATCCTGTCCAGATCATCGGCCTGATCGCATTGGCCCGGGACGCATCCCGGGCCCGGAAAGCGTTAGTCGGCAGTGCCGAAGGCCTCCGGCGACTTGCTGCGGGTGACGCGAACCTTCGGGGGCTCAGCCCTTAGGGTTTCCATCTTCTCCTCGACGTGCCGGCTGAACACGTATTCAGCCGGGCGCTGGTGATCGAGGGGGATCTCCGCCGCCATCGCGCCCTCCGTCTTCGGGCCAGTGATCGCGGTCTTGATCATCTTGATGGGGTGGCGAACCGCCTCCATCACCGCCGTCGCCTCATAACCGGAGTGGACCATGCAGTCCGCGCACTTCTCGTAGTTGCCGGTGCCGTATTTGTCCCAGTCCGTGCTCGACATGAGTTCCGCGAACGTCTTGGTGTAGCCTTCGCCCAGCAGGTAGCAGGGGCGCTGCCAGCCGAAGACGTTCCGCGTGGGCTTGCCCCAGGGCGTGCAATGAAACTGCTGGTTGCCGGCCAGGAAGTCGAGGAACAGCGCCGACTGATTGAACTTCCACTTGCGGCCCTTCCCGTACCGGAAGATGCCGCGGAAAAGCTCCTTGGTCTTCTGCCGGTTGAGGAAGTGCGCCTGATCGGGCGCCCGCTCGTAGGCATAGCCCGGCGAAATCATCACGCCGTCGATGCCGAGGCCCATCGCGTCGTCGATGAAGCGGCCGACACGCTCGGATTGCGCGCCGTCGAACAGTGTCGTGTTGATACAGAGCCGGAAGCCGCGGGCCTTGGCCTCCTTGATCGCCTTGGTAGCGACCTCATACGTGCCTTCCTGGCTCACCGCCTGGTCGTGCATTTCGCGATCGCCGTCGAGGTGGATGTCCCAGGCGAAGTTCTTGTGCGGCTTGTAGAGGTCCATCTTCTTCTCGAGCAGCAAAGCATTGGTGCAGAGGTAGATGAACTTGCCGCGCTTCAGCAGACCCTCGACGATCTGCGGCATCTCCTTGTGGAGCAGCGGCTCGCCGCCGGCGATCGCGACCACAGGCGCACCGCACTCGTCGGCGGCCTCCATGCATTCCTCGTAGGAGAGGCGCTGGTTGAGGATCGGCGCCGGGTAGTCGATCTTGCCGCAGCCGTTGCAGGCGAGATTGCAGCGAAACAACGGCTCGAGCATGAGCACGAGCGGGTAGCGCTTCCGCCCGATGAGGTGCTGCTTGACGACGTATGCGCCGACCCGGATCGCTTGGTTGAGTGGAACACCCATAATTTCGTCAGCCTCTCAGTTAGGCAGTATCCGCCACGTCGGGCGCCAGAGGTAGTTAGGCTACGTCCGCCACTTCGGGCGGAAGCCGGAAACGCACGTCCTCGGGAACCCCGGCCATCAGCCCGACCTCGACATCGCCGAAGCGGCGCAACCCGTCGAGCACGCCTTGTACCAGCACTTCCGGCGCTGAAGCCCCCGCGGTTACGCCGACGGTGCCGACGCCCGCAAACCACTCCGGCTGCAAACCCGCTTCGTCATCGATGAGGTAGGACGGGCAGCCAAGTTCCTCGCCGAGTTCACGCAGACGGTTCGAGTTCGAGCTGTTGCGCGACCCAACCACAAGCAGCACGTCGACCTGCTGTGCCAGATCCCGGACGGCCTGCTGCCTGTTCTGCGTCGCATAACAGATATCGCGCACATCCGGTCCCTGGATGGTCGGGAACCGTTCCTGCAGCGCCTGGATGATGCCGCGGGTGTCGTCCACCGAGAGCGTCGTCTGCGTCACGTAGGCAAGCTTGTCGCCATCCCGGACGGCAAGCGTCCCGACATCCTCGGCCGTCTGCACAAGATGCACCTTGGCCGGTATCTGGCCGATCGTGCCCTCGACCTCGGCGTGGCCAGCGTGGCCGATGAGAACGATCTCGCGGTCCTGCGAGGCGTAGCGGCGGCCCTCGGCATGCACCTTGGCGACGAGAGGGCAGGTGGCGTCGATGACCGGGAGCCCGAGGCTCACCGCCTCGTCCTGTACCTTCTTGGCGACGCCATGAGCGCTGAATACCGTGATCGCGCCCTCGGGCACCTCATCCAGTTCGTCGACGAACACGGCGCCGCGCTGGCGCAAATCCTCCACGACATGACGGTTGTGCACAATCTCATGCCGGACGTAGATCGGTGGGCCGTATTTGATGAGAGCCCGCTCGACGATGTCGATCGCGCGGACGACGCCGGCACAGAACCCGCGCGGCTGGGCCAGGAGGACTCGCATGATCTTTGGTCTTCTCCGTCTCTGCAGGCCAGCGACAGCCGGGCATCTACCACCCAGCATCTAATACCATGGCATAAGCAATTGACAAAACATGGGCAAGTTTTCGCTGCACTGCACGCGCAGGCATGGTTGCGGCAGGGTGGAGCCCCCATGGCAGACTTGTTTTCGGACGGCCCTGCGTTACAAACGCGACCTCGGTTGCGTCATACCGGTAGGCACGACGCCGTGAGGCGGGTGATTTCGTGCAGCTCAAGCCCCAAACTCCACAGAGTTCCGGCGGCCTCGGCAGGGTGGCATAGGCTGCGGGACGACGTGCGACTGGTACCTACGCGACAGGTTTGGGACGGCTTCGAGGCCGGAAGGTGCAGGATGAAGCTTTCGAGGCGCGTGCTTGTAGCGGCAATTGGGGCTGCATTCGTGATACCGCGCCTGGTTCATGTCGAGGTGGCCGAGGCTCAGGCCGCCTCCCCGACGGCGCCGATCGTCGCGCTCAACGATGCCTTGATCGCCATGATGAAGGCAGGCGACTCGACCCCGTTCGTCAAGCGGTACGATATGCTGGCGCCGGCGATCGACCAGGGCTTCGACCTGACCCGTATCATTGCGGTTTCAGTGGGGTCCTATTGGAGCAGCCTTCCGCTGGCTCAGCAGCAGAAGCTTCAGCAAGTGTTCCGCAGCTTCACCATTGCCAACTATGTTTCGAATTTTCGTAATTACGCGGGGGAGGTGGCGACTGTCGCGCCGTTGACCCGAGCGGTCGGCGCGCAGAGGGTTGTCACCAGCACGATCACGAAGCCTGCGGGCGACGCGGTGCGAATCGACTATGTCATGGAACGGACCGGGCGCGGCTGGCAGGTTCAGGACATCCTGCTGGACGGCACGATCAGCCGGGTTGCCGTGCAACGGTCGGACTTCAGCTCGCTGTTGTCGCAAGGCAACGCGACGCAGCTGATCGACAGCCTGGAGCAAAAAGTCTCGACTTTGTCCGGCGGCGCGATCAACACCTAATCCAGCCCAAGAAAGCGAGCAGCCGCGTTGACCCTCATAGCCGACGCGACAGCTTGTTTCGCAGGCGCCGGTCTCGTTCAGGCGGGTGTCGGCGTGCATGCGCTCAAGCGGTTCAACCGCCAGCCCCGGCCCCAACTGGTGGAGCGGCCACCCGTCAGCATCCTCAAGCCGCTGAAGGGCGACGAGCCGCTGCTGGAGGCGGCGCTTGCCTCTTTTTGTACGCAATCCTATCCGGACTACCAGTTGATCTTCGGCGTCCAGGATCGGAACGACCCGGCCATTGCGGTCGTGGAACGTCTTCGGTTGCTGTTTCCGCGTCTCGACATCGCCATGGTCATCGACGAAACGCGCCATGGCGGCAACGGCAAGGTGGCCAATCTCATCAACATGTGGCCGGCGGCCAAGCACGAAATCATCGTGCTCGCGGACTCGGATGTGCACGTGACCCCGCATTTCCTGGAACGCATCGTGGCGGCGCTGGAGGCCCCCGAAGTGGGAGCTGTCACCGCCCTTTATGCGGGATTCGCCGCTGGACAGAGCATCGCGGGGCGGTTCGGCGCGGCGCAGATCAATCACATCTTCCTGCCCGGCGTGCTGCTCGGGCGGATGCTGGGCCGGCAGGACTGCCTTGGCGCGGCCCTCGCGCTGCGACGGTCGACCCTTGTCCGTATCGGCGGATTGCCCGCGCTGCTGCCTCATCTGGCGGACGACGCGGCGCTCGGGCGATTGGTCCGGCGCCTCGGGCTGCGTGTGGCGCTGGCGCCGAGCCTGGTGGTGACGACTGTGTCGGAGGAGACGCTGCCTGCTCTCTTTGGGCATGAACTGCGCTGGGCGCGGACCATCCGCGCGCTGGAACCCCTGACCTACTCCACGTCGCTCCTTCAGTATCCGCTGTTCTGGGGATTGATGACGGTTCTGGGCGCGGACCACCGCCTTTGGGCGCTCGGTTTCTTTGCCGTCGTCTGGGCGGTGCGGGCGATCGAGGCACGGGCGATGGCGAAGCTACTGGAACGCGGTGCCTTTTCGGGTTGGCTGTTTCCCCTCCGCGAGCTGTTTTCGATCGTTGTTCTGCTGGCAAGCTACCTTGGCAACCGGGTCGTGTGGCGTGGCAGCAGCATGGCGGCCGTGACAACCGCGCGGGAGAGGCGGCCCTGGCTGCGGAGGCGCCTTGGCAAGACGATCAGTTTGAGCAAAAAGATCAACCTGGGCAAGAAGTTAAGCTTGGACAAGACGTCCGGCTAAGACACCGCGCTTTCGCAGGCGGGTGAGTGAAGCGGGCCGTCCTTCTCGGAGTATCAGTCAGTCATGATGAAGACACTTTTTCTGCAACCGCCCTCCTTCGACGGGTTCGACGGCGGCGCCGGCTCGCGCTACCAGGCGCGGCGCGAGATAAAGTCCTTCTGGTATCCGACATGGCTCGCCCAGCCTGCGGCGCTCGTCCCGGGTAGCCGGCTGATCGACGCGCCGCCCGCGCGCATGGGCATGGCGCCGATCCTGGAGGATGTGAAGAACCGCGATCTGGTGGTCATCCATACCTCGACGCCTTCCTTCGCCAATGACGTGCGCGTCGCGACCGAGCTTAAGGCGGCGAACCCGGCCGTGAAGATCGGCTTCGTCGGCGCGAAAGTGGCAGTGCAGCCGACCGAGAGCCTGAACGGCGGCCCGGCCATCGACTTCGTCGCCCGCAACGAGTTCGACTTCACGATCAAGGAGATCGCCGAGGGCCGGGATTGGGCCGATGTCGACGGCATCTCCTACCGCGACGCCAACGGCGTCATCGTCCACAACAAGGACCGCGCGGTGCTGGAGGACATGGACCAGTTGCCGTTCGTCACCGATGTCTACCGGCGCGACCTCCGCATCGAGGACTACTTCATCGGCTATCTGATGCACCCGTATATTTCGCTCTACACGGGCCGTGGCTGCAAATCCCGCTGTACCTTCTGCTTGTGGCCGCAGACGGTCGGAGGCCACCGCTACCGTGTGCGCAGCCCCGAGCACGTGGCGGAGGAAATCCGGCAGGCCAAGGCGGCTTTCCCGCAGGTCCGCGAGTTCTTTTTCGACGACGATACCTTCACCGACAACCTGCCCCGGGCCGAGGCGATCGCCCGGGAGCTGGGCAAGCTCGGCGTCACCTGGTCCTGCAACGCCAAGGCGAACGTGCCGCGCAAGACGCTCGAGGTCCTGAAGGCAAACGGCCTGCGGCTGTTGCTGGTGGGCTACGAGAGCGGCAACCAGCAGATCCTCCACAATATCAAGAAGGGAATGCTGGTTTCAGTCGCCGAGCAATTCACCAAGGATTGCCACGAGCTGGGCATCAAGATCCACGGGACGTTCATCCTCGGCCTGCCCGGCGAGACCCGCGAGACGATCCAGGAGACGATCAAGTTCGCCACCCGGATCAACCCGCATACCATCCAGGTCTCGCTCGCCGCGCCCTATCCCGGCACCGCGCTCTATAAGCAGGCGCTGGAGAACGGCTGGCTCGACATCAAGCATGCCGAACTCATCGACGAGAGCGGCATCCAGATCGCGCCGCTGAACTACGATCACCTCAGCCACACCGAGATTTTCGACAACGTCGAGACCTTCTACCGGGCGTTCTATTTCAGGGCGCCGAAGATCGCCTCGATCGTGGGCGAGATGCTGGGCAGCCGGCAGATGATGGTGCGGCGCCTGCGCGAAGGCGTGGAGTTCTTCCAGTTCCTGCGGGAGCGGAACAAGGTCGCCGCCTGACCATCCGTTGAGGCGGCCGTTGAGGCAGGCTGTTGAGGCGGGCGATCTTCTCGGCCGATGATTTCGGCCTGTCGGTCGCGGTCAACGAGGGCATCGAGCGCGCTCATCGGGAAGGCATCCTCTCGACCGCCAGCCTGATGGTGGCGGGAGACGCCGCGGCAGACGCTGTCCGCCGGGCGCGTGCGATGCCCGGCCTCCGGGTCGGGCTGCATCTTGTGGCGATCGAGGGGCCAGCCGTGCTTCCGGCCACGGACATCGCCCTGTTGCTCGATGGCGACGGCCTGTTCCCTTCGGACCAGCTCGGCCTGGGGTTGCGGTATGCCTTCAGCCGCACCACGCGCCGGCAGCTGGCGAAGGAGGTCGCGGCGCAATATCGCGCGTTCGCCGCCACCGGGCTGCCGCTGGACCACGCCAACGCTCACAAGCATATGCATCTCCACCCGACCGTGGGCCGGTTGCTCATCGAGACCGGTATCGAGCACAAACTTCGCGCAGTGCGGATACCGGCCGAGCCTGTGACGGTGATGACGCGGCTGGGCGTCAGCCAAGGCCCTGGCGCGCGCTTGCCTTCCTCGGCTGGACGCAGATGCTGCGGATGCAGGCGCGGCGGGCAGGCCTGCTCACGAACGACCATGCGTTCGGCATTGCCTGGAGCGGCGGCATGACCGCGGACCGGCTTCTGCGGCTATTGCCGGCGCTGCCGCAGGGCCTCAGCGAGATCTACTTTCACCCGGCGGCGCGGCGCGACCCGCTGCTCGACCGGCTCATGCCGGCCTACGATCATGAGGGTGAGATGGCGGCGTTGCTCAGCCCGGCAGTGGCCGCGGCGCTTCGCGATCAGCGGGTGGAGGCGACGACCTATGCCGCGCTCAGTGCGGCGCGGGGCACGGCCAGATAGGCGAGGCCCGCCGCAATCGCGAAGATGAGCATGGTGCCGACCACGGCGGACAGGCCAAAGCGCGCGAACAGCAGCGAGACGAGCGTGCTGGCGACTGTGGCGCACAGCATCTGGAAAGACGCCAGCACGCCGCTCGCGACACCGGCGATCTCCGGGATCGGCTCGAGTGTGCCGTGGCTCGCGTTGGGCGCGATTATGCCGAAGCTGAAGGTCACCAGAAAGAACAGAGGAACCAGCACCGGCAGCCTTACCGGCCCCGACAGGGCCAGAAGCGTGAGCAAGACCGTCACCGCGATCATGCCGGCGAGGCCGGTGGGAAGCATCGGCAGCCGGTGAGTTCTCCTCGTGCTCAGCCAGCCGTTCAGCGTCGCGCCGAAGACGATGCCGAGGGCGGTGCAGGCGAAGAGCAGACCGTATTCCGTGGGGCTCGCTCGATAGAGGGTGATCACGACGAGGGACGAGCCGGAGATGTAGGCGAAGGCGCTGCCGAAGCTCAGCCCGTAGATCAGGAAATGCCCGACGCAGGACCGGTTGCCGAGCAGGCGACGGTAGCCCGCAACAAGGCTGCCCCTTGGTCCGATGGTCTGGCGGTCGCGTGATTCCCGGTAGCCGAACAGGCTCGCGAAGACGACCAGAAAGCCGATGGCGGCCAAGGTGCCGTAGATCGCGCGCCAGCCGGCGAAGGTGAGGATCAGCGCGCCGACGGTGGGCGAAATCACGGGCGCGGTGTTGAGGACGACGGTCACCATCGAGAGGCGAGTACGTGCGGGCGCGCCCGAAAAGAGGTCGCGGACGATCGCGAAGGCCATGGTTATGCCCGCACCTGCGCCGGCGCCCTCCAGCAGCCGGGCGATCAGCAACGTGGCGATCGATGGCGCGAGGGCACAGAGCAAAGAGGCGACGGCGAAGGCCGAGAGGCCGCCAACCAGCACGGGTTTGCGCCCGTAACGGTCCGACACCGGCCCATAGATCAGCGGCGTCGCGGTGAAGCCGGCCATGAAGAGGCTGATCGTCAATCCGCTCATGCCCGCGCTGGTGTGCAGCGAGCCCGCGATCGTCCCGAGAGCGGGCAGGCCGAGATCCGTGGCGAAGGGCGGCATGGCCGACATCGCCCCCAGCAGGAGGACGAAGGCGGCGGACTGAGGCGGTATGCGCATACGGCTGACGATGTCCCATCTTCCCGCGTTCCAAGTAGCACAGGGCGGCATGCCGCGTTGACATGCTCCCCGCGCGGCTTAAAGGTCCGGCCGCTTTCGTGGATGGAGAACGGAATGACGACGGCGAGACTGGCCGGCCACCCTCTGGCTGACGTGATCGATGCGCTGTGGGATCGTCGGACAGAGATTTCCGCCACTACCCGAGGGCCGGACCGCGAAGCCGTTGACGAGGCGCTGGCGCTTTTGGAGCAGGGCGCGCTGAGGGTCGCGGAGCCCACCGGCTCCGGCTGGCAGGTCAACCAGTGGCTCAAGAAGGCTGTGCTGCTGTCGTTCCGACTGTATGACAGTGCGCCCATGGCGGGCGCCGGCGGCGCACCTGTTTTCGACAAGGTGCCGATGAAGTTCGAGGGCTGGGGCGAAAACCGCTTCGCCGACGCCGGCTTCCGGGCCGTCCCGGGCGCGGTCGTCCGTCGCTCGGCGTTCATCGGCCGCAACGTCGTGCTCATGCCAAGCTTCGTGAACGTCGGCGCCTATGTCGGCGAGGGCACCATGATCGACACCTGGTCGACGGTCGGCAGCTGCGCCCAGGTCGGGCGGAACTGCCATATCAGCGGCGGCGTGGGACTGGGCGGCGTGCTGGAGCCGCTGCAGGCCAATCCTGTCGTGATCGAGGACGACTGCTTCGTCGGCGCCCGCTCGGAAGTCGCCGAGGGCTTCATCGTCGAGCGCGGCGCGGTGATCTCCATGGGGGTGTTCCTCGGCGCCTCGACCAAGGTCATCGACCGGGCGACGGGCGAGATCACCTATGGGCGCGTGCCGGCCTATTCCGTCGTTGTGCCCGGCACGCTGCCCGGCCGCCCGCTGCCGGACGGCTCGCCGGGCCCGTCGCTCGCCTGCGCCGTGATCGTCAAGCGGGTCGATGCGCGGACGCGGGAAAAAACCTCGGTGAATGAATTGCTGCGGACGTGACGGGCGCCGAGGGCCTTGCCGATCCTGTGCCCCTGGCGCAGCGGCTCATCCGCTGCGCTTCGGTCACCCCCGCCGACGACGGCGCCCAGGATGTGCTGGCCGAGGCCCTGGAGGCGTTGGGCTTTACCATCCACCGTCTGCCATTCGGCGAGACCGAGAACATTTACGCGCGGTTAGGTAGCGACGCGCCACACTTCTGTTTCGCGGGACACACCGATGTGGTGCCGCCGGGCGAGGGATGGCGCCATGAACCGTTCGGCGGCGTGGTCGAGGGCGGCGTCCTCTATGGCCGCGGCGCCTGCGACATGAAGGCTGCCATCGCCGCATTCGTGGCCGGCGTCGCCCAGGCACAGGCGGGCGGAAGCCTTCCGGGCTCGGTGTCCATGCTCATTACCGGCGACGAGGAGGGCTCGGCGCGGGACGGCACCGTGCGGGTCGTCGACTGGATGCGCGAGCATGGCGAGGTGCCTGATTTCTGCGTCGTCGGGGAGCCGACGAACCCCACCCGCCTCGGCGAGATCATCAAGATCGGCCGCCGGGGGAGCCTCAGCGCCACCATGACCGTGCAGGGCGTGCAGGGGCATGTCGCCTATCCGCATCTGGCCGATAATCCGGTGCACCGGATGCTGGCCCTGCTTCATGCGCTGACGACGCACCGGCTGGACGAGGGGAGCCGCTGGTTCCAGCGTTCCAGCCTGCAGGTGACGAGCATCGATGTCGGCAACACGGCCACCAACCTCATTCCGGCTCAGGCGCGGGCGACGCTGAACATCCGCTACAACGACGCCCATGACGCCGCGTCGCTGGAAGGCTGGATCGCGGACCTCGCCCATGAACATGCGCCCGGCGTCGCGATCGACTTTCACCGCTCGGGCGACAGTTTCCTGACCGAGCCGGGCCCGGCGGTCAGCGCCCTGGCGGAAACCATCGCCGACGTGTTCGGGATGGAGCCAAAGCTCGATACCGGCGGCGGCACTTCGGATGCGCGCTTCATCACCAAGCTCTGCCCGGTGGCGGAGTTCGGCCTGGTCGGGGCAACGATGCACAAGGTCGACGAGCAAACCTCGGTCGAGGAACTGCGGGCGCTCGCCGGCGCCTATGCCGCGATCCTCGCGCGCTTCGCAAAGGGCCTTCCGCCATGATGCGCCCGAGCCTGAAGCCACGCGCGGGGAAGCAGAACATCCTGCGCGGCATCGTGCTGCTCTGCCGTGGCAGGGCGGCGGGATTTGCCGAGCTGGGGACGGGACCGGAGGCGTTTCTGTCGAGCCTCGCGCCCCTGATCGCCTTCCCTCTGGTCGGCTGCGTGCTGATGATCGCTCAGGGCAAGACCGAAGACGGCGTCGCCGATTTCCTGGCGACGCTCATCGCGTTGCTAGCGCCTCCTGTGATCTCGCAGGCCATCGCCCGGCGCTGGGGGCGGGAGGACCAGTGGTTCCGGTTCGCGACCGCACTCAACTGGTGCCAGTGGGCGCTGCCTTTGCTGGCCGCCGTCCTGGTGCTCGCCGCGGGGTTCATGGTGCAGGCGGGCGTGTCGCTGCGCGTCAGCGTGGTCCTGCTGTGCTGCGTCCTGCTCGCCTACGCCTTCTGGCTGCAGTGGTTCCTGGCGCGGCGAGGGCTCGAATTGACCGGCCTGCGATCGGCGGCATTCGTCCTGCTGGTCAACCTCGGCACGCTCATCCTCGTCGCGGTGCCGCAGGTCCTCGAATTGGTGACGCAGTCCCTCGCGGCCCACAAGGGATGAGCGGGCGCTTTGCCGACGGGCTTCGGCTGATGGGCCGCGAAATCGTCGCGGACGCTCGCGCCATCGCGCAGCTTACCTTCGGTCGCGCCGACGGCATCCGAGCCTTCACGAACGACGTGGGCGCCACGCGGCGAAGTTTCGTGACGGCAATCTTCTCGCTGCCGATCTTCGTGATGTTCCATGTGCTGGACTGGTTGGCGGGCGTCGGCCCGATCGATCCGCCGCACGTCATGGTGCTGGACCTGCTGACATTCCCGATCAGCTGGGCGGGCTTCGCCCTCGTCTCTCTGCCACTCGTGCGGGTGCTGAAGGCCGAGGCGCAATGGCCGCGCTACATCAGCGCGTGGAATTGGAGCAACTTCGCCCAGTACGTGCTTCTGTTCGTCACGTCCGTGCCGGCGGTCTTGCACGTCCCGCCGATTGCCTCCGAAACCTGCGCTCTCGTCGGCTACGGCTGGGCGCTCTGGCTCGAGTGGTTCGTGACGCGCCTCGTGTTGAACGTGTCGCCAACAGGCGCCGCCCTGCTGGTCGCGGTGGATGTCGGGTTCAGCGCCATCGTATCGTTGGTGACGCTGGTCCCCTGGCAGAGCGTCTCTCTCGGGTAGTTCAGCTCCAGTCGCTGTTGCCGCCGCCGCTGTCGTCCCAGCCGCCGCCGCTGTTGTCGTCGGGCGCCGACGTGTCCTGCCAGCCGCTGTTATCGGCGCCACCTCCCGCGCCCTGATCGGGAACGGTCTGCCAGCCGCTGTTGTCGGCCATACCCTGATCCGGCACGCCCTGATCCGCCGGCATGTTGTTCCAGCCGCTCTGGTCCAAGCCGCCACCGACCTGATCGGTGCCGAATGTGCCGGCGCCGATCGACTGCGCGCCGCGGTCGGTGAAGAGCCCCTCGATCGCGTTGAAGGCGAGCATGCCGCCGGCTACACCCGCCGCCGTCGTCAGCGCCGAGCCGAGGAAGCCGCTGCCGCCACGCTGCGCCATCATGCCCTGTTGGCCATACCCGGCGGGTGCGGCGCCGAACCCTGGCTGCTGCTGGGCATAACCAGGCCCCGGCTGCTGCTGATAGGGCTGGGAGTAGGGGGCCTGGCCCGGCTGCGGCTGTCCTTGCTGGTTGCCGCCAAACAGCCGGCTGAAGAAGCCGCTGGGCTGACCGGGTTGGCCGCCGGGCTGTCCCTGCGCCTGATGAGCCGCCGCTAGCTGCTGCTCGAGCGCCTGGATGTGCTGAGCCGCGCCTTGCAGCGCCTGCTCCTGGCCGAAAGCCAGCTGCGTGATGCGGTAGCGTGCCTCGGGATACTGTTGAAACAGCGTCGCCAGATGCTGATCCGCCTCAGGATCGACCGGCGGCCGGGGCGCCGTTGTCGTGGCGGGCACCGAGCCCGCCGCCGGGCTGCCGGCGACCCGCTGCACGAAGCGGCTGATGATGTCGCGTTCCTCGGGGGTCATGGGAATGTCCTGTTCGGGGTTTAGCCTTGGCAGGAGAGTTGGTGCCAGCCCCCTGCCTTGTCTATCGTATGCGTATCATCTTAACGAAAAGACAGTAGGGATTTAGGCGCGTCTCAGCCCAAGGCGTGGCCACTCGATAGCCGGACAACGATCCATCACGACCGCAATGCCTGCGGCGCGGGCCGCATCCGCAGCCTCCTTGTTGACGACGCCGAGCTGCATCCAGACGACGCGCGCCCCGAGGCGGATGGCGTCCGCGACCACCGGCCCGACCTGCTCCGGGGCTCGAAAGATATCGACGATCTCAAGCGGAGCCGCCTCGTCGAGCGTGCCGACCACGGTCTGCCCATGGACAGACTGTCCGGCGAGGCCGGGATTGACCGGCGTCACGCTGAAGCCGTGGCGGAGGAGGAAGCCCATGACGCCATGCGACGGGCGCTCCGGTTTGGCGGAGGCGCCGACGAGCGCCACGCGCGTATACCGGGTCAGGATCGAGCGGATATCGGCGTCGGTTCCCGCAACCGCGCCGGGCATCCCACTGACTGAACTCATCGTGCTAACTCCCTCGGGGGCAAGGGGAATGTGCACCTTTTGCTTGCTCCATCATAGTTGGTTGTAGCCATATTAGTCCTTGCTCAAATCTTTTCGTTTCGCCACAGTGAAGTTGCCGGAGCGAGTGCCATCTGGTCATTATTTCGGCAGCCAAGTTTAGGGAGACGTCAGCCGCGGCGACATCGTGTCGTCGTTAGGCATCGGCCGTAAGACGGCCGGCATGAGCAGAGGCTGTATGTCGACAGCCTCTGCTCATGAGAAACTTTCCCTCCCTCATCACCTGATCGCCACCACGCTTCACCGTCATGCGGACGCGATGTTCGGCGCGACGAGCACTTCGCCGCCCGCGTAAATCGACCGCTGCGCCGGTGTGGTATCTGGATACCACACGGTAAAAGCCTTGACCTGGGCGGACGTGAGCGCTCATAAGCCGCGCACTCTACTGCAAGCGGCCATGGGCCGCGCATTCACTACCTAAGGAACCGAGTTCGGATGAAGACGACCCTCTCGCTGAAGCCCTCAGAGGCTCAGAAGAACTGGGTGCTCATTGATGCGGAAGGTTTGGTGCTCGGCCGTCTTGCGGTCGTGATCGCCCAGCGTCTGCGCGGCAAGCACAAGCCCCAGTTCACCCCGCATGTCGACTGCGGCGACGCCGTCATCGTGGTCAACGCCCGCAAGGTTCGCGTGACCGGCAAGAAGGCGGAGCAGGCGCTGTTCCACTACCATACCGGCTATGCCGGCGGGATCAAAAGCCGCAGCATCGCCCAGCGGCTGAACAGCTCGCGGCCGGAGCAGGTCGTCGAGAAAGCGGTGGAGCGCATGATCACGCGCGGCCCGCTGCAGCGGGCGCAGATGCGCCACCTCTACGTCTATCCGGATATGGAGCATCCGCATGGCGGCCAGCAGCCCGCGACACTCGATGTCGGCGCCATGAACGCCAAGAACCGGAGGGTCTGACCATGTCCGACACCCAGACCAGAACGCTCGCCGATCTAGCCCAGGCGCCCATTGCGACCAGCACCGACGCGGCCCCGATCCGGGTCGAGCCGAAGCGCGACGAGTTCGGCCGCTCCTACGCCACCGGCCGCCGCAAGGACGCGGTCGCCCGCGTCTGGATCAAGCCGGGCCGCGGCGACATCTCCGTCAACGGCAAGAAGGCGGCGCAGTATTTCGCCCGTCCCGTGCTCCGCATGCTCATCACGCAGCCCTTCCTGGTCGCCGACCGCTACAACCAGTTCGACGTGGTCTGCACGGTCAACGGCGGCGGTCTCTCCGGACAGGCGGGCGCCGTGCGCCATGGCATCAGCCGCGCGCTCACCTACTACGAGCCCGACCTGCGCGGCATCCTCAAGGTGGCGGGCTTCCTCACCCGCGACAGCCGCACCGTCGAGCGCAAGAAGTATGGCCGCGCCAAGGCCCGCCGCAGCTTCCAGTTCAGCAAGCGCTAAGCGGACACTATGCCGGCGCCATCTCCCTCCGGAGCGTCCGCGTTCAAGGGCGGCATGGTGCCGGCGATCTTCATCGACGGCGAGGCCGGGACGACCGGCCTTGGCATCCGCCAGCGGCTGGCGGGCTTCGACACGCTGAGCCTGCTCAGTATCGCGCCCGCCGACCGGAAGGACCCCGCGGCGCGGCAGGCGCTGATGGAGCAGGCGGATCTCGTGATCCTTTGCCTGCCGGACGAAGCGGCGCGGGAGGCCGTGGCACTCGCCGACGCGCTCGGACCCGATGCGCCGCGTGTGCTCGACGCCAGCAGCGCCCACCGGACGGCCCCGGGCTGGGTTTTCGGGTTTCCTGAGCTGGCGCCTGGCCAGGCGGCGGCGATCGCTTCGGCGCGCCATGTCTCGAACCCCGGCTGCTACGCCACGGGCGCCATCGCGCTGCTGCGCCCCCTCGTCGATGCCGGTTTCATCCCGAGAGACTACCCGCTGAGCATCAATGCCGTGAGCGGCTACAGCGGCGGTGGCCGCAGCATGATCGAGGGCCATGAGACGCAGGGCGGTCCGCCGTTCGAACTCTACGCGCTCGGCCTGGAGCACAAGCACGTCCCGGAGATCGAGCGTCACGCAGGGCTCACGCGCCGGCCGATCTTCGTGCCCTCCGTGGGTCACTTCCGGCAGGGGATGCTGGTCTCTGTGCCGCTGCATCTCGACGATCTGCCGCGTCGTGCAGACGGAGAGCGGCCATCGGGCGCCGAGATCGCCGCCGCGCTCGCCGAGCATTACGCGCAGACGCCAGACATCGAGGTTTCGGCCGAGCCTCTCGCCCGGCTGGAGCCCGAGGGGCTCAATGACAGCGACCGCATGAGCCTGCACGTGTTCACCAACGAGGCGTCGCGGCAGGCTGTGCTGGTGGCGCGGCTGGACAACCTCGGCAAGGGCGCCTCGGGGGCCGCGGTGCAGAACCTCCGCCTCATGCTAGCGCTCACCTCTTGAGCGTGACCGGCGGCGGCATCCTTCCCTTCGAGGGCCGTCTGCCGCGGATAGACCCTGGCGCCTGGGTGGCGCCGACAGCCGTTGTCATCGGCGATGTGGAGATCGGGCCAGGGTCCGGCGTCTGGTATCACTGCGTCCTGCGTGGGGACACGAACTTCATCCGTATCGGCGCGCGGACGAATATCCAGGACGGCTCGATCCTGCACGTGAACCGCAAAACCTTCGCCTGCATCCTCGGCGACGATGTCACCGTGGGCCATGCGGCGATCGTCCATGCCTGCACTATCGAGGACGGCGGCTTCGTCGGCATGGGCGCGACGGTGCTCGATGGCGCGGTGATCGAGGCGGGGGGCGTGCTTGGCGCGGGCGGCTTGCTGCCATCCGGCAAGCGCATCGGCCGCAACGAACTCTGGATGGGCTCGCCGGCGCGGTTCCAGCGGGTGCTCGGCGACGAAGAGCGAGCCGGCTTTGCCGCAACCACCGCGCATTATGTGGAACTGGCCCAGCGTCACCGGGCTTCACTCCGATGATGCGGAAGCTCCCCGCGGCCTAAGCTTCTTCAACATATTTGGAGGCGGTCACGCAGCGGCATCCAAACGGCTGCTGCACGAGTAGAGTGACCGGAGTTTGGGGCAAATCATGAGAAATTTAGCAGTTCTGCTTGGCGCGGCCGCCCTGGCGATGCTGGCCGGCTGCTCGAGCGACATCTATCGCCTGCCGAGCACAGCGGTCATGCCGGCGGGCGCGCTCAATACCAACGGCGACATCGATGTGCGCTCGCTCGATGTCGCGTCCTATGGCTTCGGCCATACCGGCGAGATGAAGGGTAATCCCGCACTGGCGGCCAGCACCGTCGCTGCGCTGGACTACATGGGCGGGCAACTCAACACGTCGCCGCGCTGGGTGTACATGCCCGGCCTCTTCCGCCTGCAGATGCTGCAGTCACGGGACATCATTCGCGGCACTCTTGGCATCAGCCCGGAGGTTCCCTCTCAAGAAGTCGTCGACACGATGCTGGCGCTGTCGGCCGCTTATTCGTCCGGAAATCAGGCTCAGGTGAACAAGCTGCTCGGGTCGCCGATCTTCTCGGTGCCGCCCGATCAGGCGGCCGAGCGGCTCGCCGACATTCCCTATTCGGCACTCGTGAACAACGCGACGAGTAATGCCGAAGCTTACTCTTTGCAGTATGACCTGCCGGGTAACTGACGGCCGCCGCGCTTGAGCTTTTGAATGCCTTGCCGCACATCCAGGCTCCGTTATACAGCGCAGCATGGACCTGAAAGAGCATATCCGATCGATCCCGGACTTCCCGAGTTCCGGGATACTTTTCTACGACATCTCGACGCTGCTGCGGGATGCCGATGCATTTCAGGTGGCGATGAGCCGGATGGCGCAGGCGATCCGCGACTATCGGCCTGATTTCCTTGCCGGCATCGAAAGCCGCGGTTTCCTGTTCGCGGCCCCGCTGGCGCTCAAACTCGGCTGCGGCTTCGTGATGCTCCGCAAGCCCGGCAAATTGCCCGGAGCTGTTGTGGGTCTGGACTACACGCTGGAGTATCGGTCCGACCGGATCGAGGTTCAGGCGGATGCCATTCCCGCGGGCGCACGCGTCGTCGTGGTCGACGACCTGCTGGCCACCGGCGGAACATTGGCTGCCAGCATACGTCTCCTTCGAATGCTGGGGGCGGAAGTGCCCGCCGCCGCAACCTTGATCGAGCTGACGTTCCTGGGTGGGCGGAAGCTTCTGGACGTGCCGGTCGAAGCGCTTCTCCAATACGACGCCTGAGGCCGGGCCTGGGGTAGGCACACATGGCGGGACACGGACTGGCTCGTCGCGCTCTCCTGGCGCTTCCGGCTATGGCGGTTCCAGCGATATCGCCGCGAGCGGCGAGTGCCCAATCAGCGGTCTCTCCGTTTCCGGCGAACGTCACGCTGCTGAGTAGCGGGCCGTCGCACGGCTACATCGCGGGGTGGGCGAAGCTGCTCGGCCCCCATCTGCTGGACGGTCTTCCCCCCGACGTCGCCGTGACCTTCACGGCCATGGGCGGACCGGACGGTGTGACGGTCTGCAACGCCTTCGGCAGCCGGTTGGACCCGGACGGCACCACGCTCATGTTCGCGCCTGGAGCGGCGCTGGTCGCCTGGCTCGAAGGCGATAGCCGCGCCAAATACGACCCCGGGCGCTGGATAGCGGCGCTGGTCGGCGCGACGCCGGCGGTCCTGGTCGGCCGCGCCCCGCTTTCCCGGCACGCCTCTCGGCCGTGGCGACTTGCGGCGTCCAACCCGATCGGGCCGGAACTCGCAGCCTTCCTGGCCCTTGATCTTCTCGGACTGCCCGCTGAGCCGGTCTACGGCCTAACCGATCCCGAAAGCCTCGCCGAGGGTCTGCGCCGCCGGTCCTTCGACCTCGCCTTCCTGAGCGGCCCCAGGTTGCGCACTACTCTCGCCAAGGCGCGAGCCGCCGGAGCAAGAGCACTGTTCTCGACAGGCGCGCAGGGCTGTGACGGCGCCCTGGCGCGTGATCCGCTGTTGCCGGGGGTGCCAAGTTTCCTTGAAGCCGCCGCAAATCTACGGATCGATGTTCCCACGGACGACCGCCTCGCGGGATACGAGGCGGCGGCAGCGGCGGCGGCGGTTTGCTTCGCTGCGGTTCTGCCGGATCTGGTGTCGCCATCGACACTCGCGCAGTGGCGTCGGGGAGCTGACTTGACTGGCGACAGCCTGTCTGTCGCGGCCGTCGCCGTCCCCCAGGGGGTGAGGCTCGTTACCGGGATTTGCGCCGGAAGATTTCTTATCCAGACAAGCCGATCGGCCGCCGCCCTCGACAGCCTGCGGCTGACGATGCTGTCCCGCTACGGGTGGCGGCCCAGCTAAGCCGCTGGACATTCTCAGGGGCTGCCAGCCGCTACGGCAAAGGTGTTGATTGTCGGGCCGGCGTTCGTCGCGTCAGGCGGTTTTGCTGGGCTCCACTGTCTCAGCCTTGCGGCCTTTGCGACCCTTCTTGGCCTTTGGTGTCGAGGCCCACTCGCCCTGATCGGCAAACCGATCTGGGAACTCGCCGAGGTTCTGCTGAATTTCCGCCTCTTCGACATTGGTCGGCGCGGTCGGATCGATGCCTGCGGCAATCGGGTTCTCGATCTGGCCGGTGAGGCCGCTATCCTCCATGCCGACCAGTTCGGCTGCGCGCTCCCAGAACTCGACCGCTCGGCCCTCCGGTTGCCCTTCGGTTTCCCACAGATGGTAAGCGCGTTGGCGAATGCGCTCCTCGCGCGCGGCATCGAACTTCAGGGGATTGTCGGCCATGTCTCGTCTCCTCACTGTGGGGCTGACGCGCCGTCGCGGCGAGCCGCCCCCCGTCTCATGGAGATGGAGCGTTACCCTCTAACCGTCAATTCGCTCAAGCTTCCCTCATGGCGCTGCGGAGCCTTGCCGCCAGCGGACAGTCGCTCCGAATAAGGTACGGTCATACGCAAGAATCGCTTTTATCGCCGGCTTCGCTGTCCCATTGTTATGCAAATGAAGCCTCTCATCGGTATCTCCTGCTGCCAGAAGCTGTTCGGCCGCTTCTCGATGCTCAACCATGCCGTATCGGACACTTATGTCCGTGCAGTGGGCGAGGTTGTCGGCGGGATCCCGGTGCTGATTCCGGCAAACGGCTCGCACTCCGACGTGGGCGCGCTGCTGGACAGGCTGGACGGCGTCATTCTCACCGGCAGCCCCTCCAACGTGGAGCCGGCGCTATACGGCGGCGATCCGCACCCGCCGGAAACGCTGGAAGACCGCTTCCGGGACGCGGTGACGCTGCCGCTTATCCGCGTCGCGATCCGGCAGGGCGTGCCGCTGCTGGGGATTTGCCGCGGCTTTCAGGAAATGAACGTGGCGCTCGGCGGCAGTCTGCATCAGCGCCTGCAGGACCTGCCAGGCCGGATAGACCACTCCACGCCGATGCAGCATCTGGCGAAGGTTCGGCAGGGAAAGGCGCATAGCTTGCGCGTGGTGCCGGGAAGCTGGCTGCATCGCGTCGCCCGGGCGCGGGAGATCGCGGTGAACTCCCTTCACAACCAGGGTGTCGACAGGCTGGCCTCCAGCCTTGTGGCGGAGGGATATGCGCCGGACGGCACGATAGAGGCCTTTCGCGTCACCCAGTGCCCGGGCTTTGCCGTGGGCGTTCAGTGGCATCCCGAATACGACATGGACACGGACGAGGTGTCCCGCCGCATCCTGCTGTCCTTCCGGGACGCCGTCGCCGAATATCGCAACGCCGGCCAGGGGCTTTCCAGTTCGGCCGACTGAGGCCCGGGGTTTCAGATGGTGCTGAGCGGCGCGCCGAGCAGCGACGCCACAACATGTGCGTGACCGTCGCGGCTGACGAGCACCACGCCATCCCCGGCGTTGATCACGGTATCCGGCGGTGGCCGGTTGATGCCCTGGTCGTGCGGCCGGTCGACGCCGACAATGAAGAAGCTGCCGGCCGCCCGATGCTCGATCTCGGCGACCGTCTCGCCGGCGCATGGGCTGTCGGGCGAAACCGGGTGGGTGAACAGGTTCAGCCCGATCTCGAGCAACTGCCGCTGGAAGGCGCGCATGCGGTCGGTGCCTTGGAGGAATTTTTCGCTCTCCCGGAACAGGATCATCTGCGCGATCCGCTCGGCCCCGATGTGCGTCGGCATGACGACCCGGTTGGCCCCGGCCTGGAGGAGCTTCCGCTCGGTGGAGGCGACTTCGCCGCGTGCGATGATCTCGAGCGAGGCGTTGAGGCTGCGCGCACTCAGCGTGATGAAGACGTTGGCCGCGTCGTCCGGCAGCACGGTCGCGAGCACCCGGGCCCGGGCGATGCCCGCGATCTGCAGCGTGTTCTCGTCCGTGGCGTCCGCCTGGATGCAGAGGTAGCCGGCCTCGCGGGCCTCGGCGAAGCGGCGGTCGCTGCGTTCCAGGATGATGAACGGGGCCTGGCCGGCGGTAAGTTCCTGCGCGAGCATGATGCCGATGCGCCCGAAGCCGCAGATGATGACGTGATCGGTCAGCCCGTCGATGTCGTTCTTCATGCGCCTCGTGCCGAACAGCTGCTGGAACTGGGTGATGGTGATAAACTGGACCAAGGCGCCGGTGAGGAAGATCATGCCGGTGCAGCCGAGGATGATGAGCATCATCGTATTGGCGCGGAGGAAGGGCGTGTGGATCGCCCGAACCTCGTCGTAGCCGACAGTGTAGATGGTCAGAACGACCATGTAGAGGGCATCGCCGACCGGCCAGCCGGCCGACACGTAGCCGATGGTCGCGAGCAGGCAGATAAAGAGGACGAAAACCCCGCCGAGGATCAGATTGCGGAGCGGGGATGCCAGGAGCCGATCGGCCCAGTCATGGAAGACCAAGACCTGTCCGCGGCGTCTACGAGGTGGCCGTCGTCCGCTCATCGGGCTTCCGCACCTGTTCCAGCCCTTGTGCCGTCAGGGCGCGCTCCAGGTCCAGTATGAAGAGCGATTGCTGAGAAAGGGCCATCCTCTATGAGCGCTCCGGCGACAGAGTGGCTGCTGGTCATCGACATGCAGACGGCCTTCGCCGATGCGCCGAGCGCCTGGGCGGCGCCCGGCTTCTACACCGTTCTGCCGCGGATCGAGCGGCTGGTAGCGGCATACCAAGGCCGAGTCGTGCTGACCCGCTACGTGCCGCCGGCACTACTGACCGGCGCCTGGGTCGACTACTACGCGGCCTTCCCATCCCTTCTGCTGCCCGAGACCGATCCAGCGTGGGACCTCAAGCTGACGCCCGCGGCGGGAACGCCTGTCGAGACCCGCGCCACCTTCGGCAAGTGGGACAGGCGGATGGCCGCGCTCGCCGGGCCGGGCACGACCTTGGCCGTCTGTGGCGTGGCGACGGAATGCTGCGTGCTCGGAACCGTGCTGGCGGCCGTCGACGACGGGCGGAACGTGCGGGTCGTCGGTGACGCCTGCGCCGGAGGGACCGAGGCCGCGCATGAGCAGGCGATCGCCCTGCTGCGTGGATTTTCGCCGCTGGTTACAGTGGTCTTAACCGAAACACTGCTATAACCCGCAAGCGGACTTTCGTTCTTACTAAGTAACGGTCAATCCACCTCGCGGGGTGAAGCAGGTTTTTTATCACGAATGTTGACAGCAAGGGTTCAAACGAGACAGCTACGGGAACATGTCCGTCACATTGCCGCTGCTTCACGACAGAACGCTCGCCGTTGTCGGATATGACATCGGCGCGGCTTCCGCCGTTGGCTGGCGACCACGGTCTGCGCGGATTGCAGATCAGCTTGACGTGTTCTTGAAGTCGCGCTTTTGCGGAATGTTCTCTATTTTCAAAAATGAGTGAAATGGCGTGAGATCGACGATGAGAGACCTGATCAGGCGGGTAGGGCGTGCCGGGCGGCCGTTCATGCTCCTGCCCATCCTGCTGCTTTCCGGCTGCAACTGGGATGTACTCGACCCGCAAGGAGCGATCGGCAGTTCCGAGAAGACACTTCTGATCACATCCGTCCTGCTCATGCTGCTGATCGTGGTCCCGGTGATCGTGCTGACGCTGGCGGTCGCCTATCATTTTCGGGCGACCAACACGAAGGCGACGTATCGCCCGGATTTCAATCACTCCCTCCCCATCGAGATCGTCATCTGGGTGATCCCGTGCCTCATCATCCTCGTGCTGGGCATCATCACCTGGGACAGCACGCACACGCTCGACCCGTATCGGCGGATCGCCGCGGGTGACCGTAAGCCGGTCAACGTCGAGGTCGTGGCGCTCGATTGGAAGTGGCTGTTCATCTACCCGGACCTGCACATCGCCACGGTCAACGAGCTGGCGATGCCGGTTGGAACGCCCGTCTCCTTCAACATCACCTCCCAGACGGTGATGAACTCGTTCTTCATCCCGCAGCTCGGCAGCCAGATCTACGCGATGGCAGGCATGCAGACGCGACTGCATCTAATGGCCAATCATCCGGGTCATTACCGGGGAATATCAGCGAATTTCAGCGGGGACGGTTTTTCTGGCATGCACTTCGACGCCATCGCCATGGATCAGGCCGGGTTTGATGCCTGGGTTCAGAAGGCCCGCCAATCGGGCGCGACCTTGGACGACGGCGCAATGGCGAAGCTCGAACAGGCCAGCCAGGACGTGCCGGTTAGCTATTACGGATCAGTGACAGGCGATCCATTCGGAGATCTCGTATCGTCGTTTATGGGCAAGGCTATGAGTATGCAGGAAGCGACGCATCCATCCACTCATCCCGCCAGCGGGTCAGGGATGGCCGGCATGAATATGAAGGATTGATCAGATGCTAGGAAACCTGACCCTCGCGGCGATCCCTCTCGACAACCCCATCGAGATGGGGGCCGTCGTGTTCATGGGCATCGTCGTCCTGATCGTGATGGGCTTCATCACCCGCTACAAGCTCTGGGGCTACCTCTGGCGGGAATGGATCACCTCGGTCGACCACAAGAAGATCGGGATCATGTACATCATCCTGGCGCTGGTGATGCTGATCCGTGGCTTCATCGACGCCATCATGATGCGTACCCAGCTGGCCTTCGCCTATGGCAAGCATCACGGTTACCTGCCGCCGCCGCATTATGACCAGATCTTCACGGCGCACGGCGTCATCATGATCTTCTTCATGGCCATGCCGTTCATGATCGGCCTCATGAACGTAGCCGTGCCGTTGCAGATCGGCGCCCGCGACGTGGCCTTCCCGTTCCTGAACTCGATCAGCTTCTGGCTGACTGCGGTCGGCATGGCGCTGGTCAACCTGTCGCTCGCGATCGGCGAGTTCGCCAAGACCGGCTGGCTCGCCTATCCGCCGCTCTCGGAGCTGCACTTCAGCCCGGGCGTGGGCGTCGACTACTACATCTGGGCGCTCCAGATATCCGGTATCGGCACCTTGCTCACCGGCGTGAACTTCTTTGTCACCATCCTGAAGATGCGCGCGCCCGGCATGACGATGATGCGGATGCCGGTCTTCGTCTGGACCATCCTCTGCACCGCCGTGCTCATCATGGCGGCCTTCCCGATCCTGACCGGCACGCTCGCGCTGCTGACGCTCGACCGCTACCTCGACTTCCACTTCTTCACGGATGACGGCGGCGGCAATCAGATGATGTACGTGAACCTCATCTGGGCCTGGGGGCATCCGGAGGTCTACATCCTCATCCTGCCCGCGTTCGGCGTCTTCTCGGAGGTCGTTTCGACCTACTCGGGCAAGCGGCTCTTCGCCTACACCTCGATGGTCTACGCGACGCTCGCGATCACCGGGCTCTCCTTCGTCGTCTGGCTCCACCACTTCTTCACGATGGGGTCTGGCGCCGACGTGAACGCCTTCTTCGGCATCACGACGATGATCATCGCCATTCCAACGGGCGTGAAGATCTTCAACTGGCTCTTCACCATGTATGGCGGGCGCGTCCGCTACGACGTGCCGATGCTCTACACCGTCGGCTTCATGGTAACCTTCACCATCGGCGGCATGACCGGCGTCATGCTCGCGGTGCCGGGCATCGACTACGTGCTCCACAACAGCCTGTTCCTGATCGCGCACTTCCATAACGTGATCATCGGCGGCGTGCTGTTCGGCTACCTCGCCGGGTTCAACTACTGGTTCCCGAAGATGGCCGGCTTCCACCTCAACGAGAAGCTGGGCAAGCGCGCCTTCTGGTTCTGGATCACCGGCTTCTATGTCGCCTTCATGCCGCTCTATGCCCTCGGCCTGATGGGCGCGACGCGCCGCATGGAGCATTACGACAACGTCGCCTGGGCGCCGTACATGTGGGTGGCCGCCTTTGGTGCGATCCTCATCATGATCGGCATCGCCCACCAGGTCATGCAGATCGTCGTCAGCATCCGCGATCGCGAGATGAACCGCGACCTCACGGGCGATCCGTGGCAGGGCCGCACCCTGGAGTGGGCCACGTCCTCGCCGCCGCCGTTCTACAACTTCGCAACCCTGCCCGAGGTCAACCACGCCGAGCCGCTGTGGGATGCGAAGCAGCGCGGCACAATCGACCGGCAGGCCCGCGACCACTACGAGGACATCCACATGCCGCGGAACACGGGGGCCGGCTTCATCATCGCCGTGTTCTCGGGCTTCTTCGGCTTCGCGATGATCTGGCACATCTGGTGGCTCGCGATCGTCGGCGTCATCGGCATGGCGCTGACCCTCATCATCCGGACCTGCAACGACGACATCGACTACTACGTGCCGGGCGAGGAAGTGGCGAGCATCGAGAAGGCTCACTTCCTGCAGCTCTCCGCCGCCGAGATGGAGAAGCAGCATGCGGACTGAGTCGGTCCACCACGCGCACGACCACGCGCAGGAGGCGACGGCCAATAAGGTCTTCGGCTTCTGGCTCTACCTGATGACCGACTGCATCCTGTTCGCGACCGTTTTCGCGGCGTTCGCGGTCGGGCGCGACCAGTTCAACGGCGGACCGACGGGGAAAGACCTCTTCGACCTCAACGGCGTCATCTATGAAACCAGCTGCCTGTTGATCAGCAGTGTCACCTATGGCTTCGCGATGCTGGGTGCCTACCGCAACAGCAGGCAGCAGGTATTGCTGTGGCTGGGCATCACCTTCCTGTTCGGCCTGGGCTTCATCGGGCTCGAGGTGAAGGAGTTCATCCACCTCGTCTCCGAGGGTGACGGGCCGAGCCGCAGCACCTTCCTGTCGTCGTTCTTCACGCTGGTTGGCACCCACGGGTGCCACGTGACGGCGGGCCTGATCTGGATGGGCGTGCTGATGTTCCAGATCGGAGTGATGGGGAAGGAGCTGACGCCGGCCTATATGAGCCGGCTCACCTGCCTCAGCCTGTTCTGGCACTTCCTCGACATCGTCTGGATCTGCGTCTTTACGATCGTTTACCTGATGGGGGTGACCTGATGGAGATCAGCAAGGTTCACGGGGATCACGGGCATGAATACGGCCCGGTGACCCCGGCCGGCGCCGGCCATGGCACGCTGAAGGACTATGCGATCGGCTTCATCCTCTCCGTCATCCTGACGGCGGCTGCCTTTGCAATTGTCATGTCCCACGTCATGGCGCCAGAGCCGACCGTCTTCACCATTGCGGGTCTCGCGGCGGTGCAGGTGATGGTCCATCTGGTGTGCTTCCTGCATCTCAGCTCGGCCTCGGCCCAGCGGTGGAATGTCACCGCCATGGCCTTTGCGGTCGTCGTGGTCGTCGTGCTGATCGTGGGCTCGCTTTGGATCATGCACAACATGTCCGACCATATGGCGGGTGGCGAGAACAAGCTGCCGCCGCTCCAGCTGCAGCCCTGAGACAACTCCCATCCCGGGTTGTTGCCGATGCGGTAACAACCCGGGGACTGGCGGCGAGCGAACACCTTGAGGTCGCTCGGATCGCATTCAGCCCGGACACGGGGATCGGCGCCCTTCGAGCCGCGCGTTGCAGGATCATCGCCCGCGTCATATCGTGAGTGACCGCGCATCCGGGATCAACCTGTGAGCCAGATCGAAACCAATGCCGCCATCGAAGCGGTCATGGCGGACTACGCAGCCGCAGTATTGGCCAAGGAGCCCGCCCGGCTCACCTCGCTGTATGCCCCGGATGTTCGCGTGTTCGACGCCTTTGGCGTGTGGAGCTTTGAGGGCCGGGAAGCCTGGGCCCGCAACCTGGAAGATTGGCTCGGCTCGATTGGCGACGGGTCCGTGCAAGTCCAATTTCAGGCCGTTCGCATCGTGGCCCACGCTGAAACGGGGTGGCTGAGCGCCCTCATCACCTATAGCGCCCTGGACGCTGCGGGACACGTGCTTCGTTCGATGCAGAACCGGCTAACCTGGCTGCTGATGAGGAACGCGGAACGGTGGGTCATAGCCCACGAGCACACCTCGATGCCGGTGGATTTCGAGAGCAAGAAAGCCATCCTGCGCCGCGATTGACGGGCGCATGAGGAACGTCGGCTAGGCAACCCGCTCCGTGGCCCGCATGTCGGCATTGCCGATGAACACTGACAGGAAGGCGGCGGCTACCCCCAGCATCCCCGCCAACAGAAAGGCGGGCAGGTAGGTGCCCTCGACGGTGCGGGAAAGGCCCGCGAGGAAGGCGGCGCTCGCCGCACCCAGCTGATGCCCGGCGACGATCCAGCCGAAGATGACCGGCACTCGCGCATCCCCGAACGCCTCGGTCGCCAGCCTGAGTGTCGGCGGCACGGTGGCGATCCAGTCGAGCCCGAAAAAGACCGCGAAGGCCGAGAGCCCATAGAGGCCGAACCCCGAGTAGGGGAGGTAGATCAGGGACAGGCCGCGCACCCCGTAATAGATGAACAGCAGCTTGCGGGAGTCGAAGCGGTCGGTGAGCCAGCCCGAGAGGGTCGTGCCGATGAGGTCGAAGACGCCCATCATGGCGAGCAGGCCGGCGGCGTGGGTTTCGGGGATGCCGTGGTCGGCGCAAAGGGCGATCAAATGCGTGCCGACCAGCCCATTGGTGGTAAAGCCGCAGATGTAGAAGCTGGCGAAGAGCAGCCAGAAGGTGCGGCTGCGGACGCCGATCATCAGCCCGCCGATGGCGTTGCCGATGAACGAGGTGGGCGGCGGCAGGGGCGGCGGCGCGCCGGGCGGTGCGCCCCAGGGGCGAAGCCCGATCGAGGACGGACGCTCGGGCAGCAGAACCGCGACGAGCGGCAGCATGAGCGCGGCGGCGCAGGCGATCGTCAGCACCACGGGCCGCCATCCGGCCGAGGTCGCGATGACCGACAGCACGGGCGTGAAGATCAGCGTGCCGGTGGCGGTGCTCGCGGTGAGCAACCCCATGGCAAGCCCGCGGTTGGTGGTGAACCAGCGCGTCGCGATGATGGCGCCGAGCACGTTGGCGAGGCAGCCGGTGCCGAGGCCTGAGATCACGCCCCAGGTCAGGACGAGCTGCCAGGGCTGGGTCATGAACATGCTGGAGGCGGTCGCCGCCGAGACCATGGCGAGCGCGATCAGCATGACCCGGCGAACGCCGAAGCGCTGGATGAGCGCGGCGGCGAATGGCCCGACCAGGCCGTAGAGGAAGATGCCGATGGCGGCTGCCATGGCGATGGTGGCGCGGCTCCAGCCGAAGTCATCCTGCCAGGGGATCATGAGCACGCCGACGGCGCCGCGCACCCCCGCCGATACCAGGAGCACGGCGAAGACGGTCCCGAGTGCCACAAAGGCGTAACGGGCCCCGAACGGCCGGGTTCGGATGGGGCGGATTGTCGTGTCGCTCATCATGAAGTTCTACGGCGAGGTCGCTCCATTATGAAAGCCGCGCGCCCCGCATTACGCTGATGTCCGAGGGCAGGGGTCTGGCGGCCGCCGCGTCTGCCCCCACCTGCCGGGCAAGCAACCACGCAATGATTGCGTGCGGCACAGGATGAGGATGACAGACAATGGCCGAGACCAGACAGCCCAGTCCGGAGGAAGTGGCGGACATCGGGCGACGCCACGGCATCAGCGAGGAGGCGTCCTATGCCCTCTATCATGCCGTGAAGCGCGGCGGTGGCGGCTTCGCCCAGTTCAACCACCCGGACCTCGGAGGCATGGGTCAGTGGTCGCGCGGCGGCATGACGCAGATTGCCGACATGTTCAACGACGATCTGAAGGCGCGGGTTACCGCGGCCTGCGAGGAGATGTCGCTGCGCGTTCCGGGCGAGGGCGCAACAGGGCTCGATTCGGGGCAAGCTCAGCAGCACCAGGTGTTCGGCTCGGATGACGCGAATTCGGATCGGGCGCCGATGACCTCAGGCTGGACCGACTGGTGGCCGGAAGGCCTCGGAGCACCGGCTTCGTCCGGCGCTCAAGACAACATGCGCTACGCCTGTTTCCCCGACCTCCACCGCCTCGCGATCGAGCGGGACGGGAAGCTGACGATCTACGACACCGGCCACTACCGGCTGACGGGCTTCAGCCAGCAGCAGAGCACGAGCCAGGACCTCGTCTTCTCAGGGCCGGACGGCACGGTCCGCACCGATAGTTTCCGCGTCGTCTGACGAGCAACCGCACTTCAGCAGTTTTGCCGGGCGCGGCGTCATTCCTGTCGGACCTGCAGGCGCTATAGTGGAGGGATGACGCGCGCCGCAGGCCGACCATGACCGATCAGGCCGAGACGCCGCGCCTCGTCGCGCGAGCGGCCTCGATCCAGATCGTGGCGACCGTCGTGTTTACGTTCGTCGGCTATCTGGTCGTAGGCATGCCGCTCGGCGTGTTGCCGCCGTTCGTCCACAGCACGCTGCATTACAGCTCGGTCCTCGCGGGCCTCTCCGTGAGCTTCCAGTATCTGGCGACCTTCGTGACCCGCGCGCCGGTTGGGCGCATGACGGACACGGTCGGACCCAAGCAGATGGTGATCTTCGGCCTGTCGAGTTGCGCGATGAGCGGCGTCTTCACGACGGCGGGCGGGCTCGCCTCCGGCCATCCCGGCATCAGCATCGCTCTTCTTCTTATCGGACGGCTGTTCCTCGGCGCGGGTGAGAGCGGCGTCGGCACCGGGGCGATCGCCTGGGCCATCGGCAGGGTCGGGCCGCTGCACAGCGCGCGGATCATTTCCTGGAACGGTGTGGCGACCTTCGCCGGCATCGCGATCGGGGCGCCCTTGGGCGTGACGATCGAAAGCCTGTGGGGCTTCTGGTTCATCGGCTGTGCGATGGTGGCGGCGGCCCTCCTGGTGCTTCCGTTCGCCGCCTTCGGGCCGGTGACACGGCCGGTGCGCGGCACGCAGATCCCGATGCGCCGCGTCTTCGGCCGTGTGCTGCCCCACGGCATGGCTCTGGCCCTTGGCTCGCTGGGCTTCGGAACCATCGTCTCCTTCATCACGCTGTTCTTCGGCAGTCGCCATTGGGGGCATGCGGCCATCGCGCTCAGCGCGTTCGGCGGCTTCTTCATCCTCTCGCGGCTGATTTTCGTCGCCAGCATTACCCGCCAGGGCGGATTGCGGGTCGCCTTCGTCTCCTTCGTGGGCGAGGCCTGCGGACTGCTGCTTCTGGGCCTCGCACCTACGCCCCTCCTGGCGATCGTGGGCGCCGCGATCACCGGGTTCGGCTTCGCGCTGGTGTTCCCGGCGCTCGGCGTCGAGGCCTTCCAGCGCGTGCCGAGCAGCAGCCGGGGCGCGGCCCTCGGCGTCTTCTCGGTGTTCCTGGACGTGGCCCTCGGGGCGACAGGACCACTCGCGGGGCTCCTGGTCGGCGTCTCCGGCTACACCTCGATATTCCTGATCGCCGCAGTGGCGGCGCTCGCAGGCGGAGGCATCACGGTGGCGCTCGGCGCGCGCCCGGCACGGCCGAGTGTCTGACTACGAGTCTGCCATGTGGATATCGGCTGCGGCCGGCTTGCCACCGGCAATGCTGAACGCCGTGTTGACGACCGCGATGTGCGTGAACGCCTGCGGGAAATTGCCAAGTTGCCGCTTGAGCTGCGGCGAGTATTCCTCCGCCAGCAAGCCGAGATCGTTCGCGAGCCCCAGCAATCGCTCGAACAACGCGCTCGCCTCGGACAGGCGTCCCTGGAAGGCGAAGTTGTCCGCCAGCCAGAAACTGCAGGCCAGGAACATGCCTTCGCCGGGCGGCAGTCCATCCGTGCTGGCCTCGGTGTTGTAGCGCTGCACGAGCCCGTCGACGACGAGGGACTTCTCGATGGCCTTGACGGTGCCGATGACCTTCGGGTCGTTCGCATCCAAAAAGCCGGTCCGCGGAATGAGCAACAGGCTCGCATCCAGCTGATCGCCGTCATAAACCTGGGTGAAGCTGTTGAGCTTGGTGTTGAAGCCCCGCTCCATGACCTCCGAATGAACCGCCTCGCGGTTGGCGCGCCACTTGTCGAGAGGCGCATCGAAGCCATGGGTCTCGGCATCGTTGATGCACCGGTCGAGCGCGCTCCAGGCCATGATCTTGGAGAACACGAACGGCTGCGGACCGGCCCGGGTTTCCCAGATGCCGTCGTCGTTCGCCCGCCAGATATCGCAGAGGTGGTCGGCCAGCGCCTTCTGCAGCCCCCAGCCGTCCGGCTCGTCGCCCAGGCCGAGGCGCCGGCCTTCTGAGAGAACGGTCATGACCTCGCCGTAGACATCGAGCTGCACCTGCTCGGACGCCGCATTGCCGATCCGTACCGGCTTGGAGCCCTCGTAGCCGTCGAGCCAGGGCACCTCCCACTCGTCGAGCCGCCGCTCGCCCGCGATGCCATACATGATCTGGATCTGGTCCGGCATGCCGGCGACGGCCCGCATGAGCCAATCCCGCCAAGCTTTCGCCTCGCCCATGTAGCCGGCCCGGAGCAGCGCGCCCAGCGTGAGCGTCGCGTCGCGCAGCCAACAGTACCGGTAATCCCAGTTGCGGCTGCTGCCGATCTCCTCCGGCAAGGAGGTCGTTGCCGCCGCCACGATGCCGCCGGTGGGCGCGTAGGTCATTGCCTTCAGCGTAATGAGGGAACGGCGCACGGCGTCCGTCCACTTGCCTTCGTACGTCGAGGACTTGGACCAGTCCTCCCAGAAGTCGACGGTTTCCTGAAGAATGCGGTCCTGATCGGGCTTCTCGGGCAGATCGAGATGAGACTCGTTGTGCACGAGGGTGAAAATCTGGCGGGTGCCCGGGCTCACGCTGAAGGATGCCGTCGAGGCCATATGCTCGCCGATCAGCGGGACCGTCGAGAAGATCGTCACGCGGTCCGGACCGCAGATGGCCTGGAGCCCGTGCTGGTCGCCCAACCCGATGACCCATGGGATGGAGCTGCCGTAGTCGAAGCGAATGGTCAGGTCCAGCCGAAGGTCGACGGTGCCGGACAGGCCCTCCGCGATACGGACGATCGTGTTGTTGGTCTCGCCGATCGGCATGAAGTCGGTGACGCGCGCCCGGCCCGTCTTGGTTTCGATGATCGTATCGATGATGACGCTGCCGTCGCGGTACGAGCGGGTGACGCGCGCCTCGGGGTCCGGAGAGCCGAGGCGCCAGCGGCCATTGTCCCGGTTGCCGACGAGAGCGGCGAAGCAGGCGGCGCTGTCGAAGCGCGGCAGGCACAACCATTCGATGGCGCCGTCCCGGCTCACGAGCGCGCAGGTGCGGCAGTTGCCGATGAGGCCGTAATCCTCGATCCTCAGGCGCGTGCCATGATTGTCAACCGTGCTATCCATTCCAGCCGTCTCCCGCATCAAAAGCCGGAGGCACCGGAACGGTCGACCTCAGCGCGGCCTAAATGTTGGCCGGGGACGGAGAAGTTAAAGCCCCGCTTCGATCCCGTTCTAACTCTCGCACGACTTAAGGTGCAGACGAGTGGCGAGGCTGCGGGCGAAGCGGCAGCAAGTCATCTGTCATGAGGGTCCGCCTTGACCGCCGCCCGGCAAGCACCCTCTTTTGCAGCTACAGCAATCAAGGAGGCCAGCATGAGCGGCCGATCGACGCCCATCCGCCTCGTCGTCAGCGACGTGGACGGCACGCTGGTCCGTCACGACAAGACGCTGCACCCGGAGACCATCAAGGCGGCGCGGGAACTGCGCGAGGCCGGGATCACGCTTTGCCTCGCCAGCAGCCGGCCGCCGCGCGGGATGGAGATGTACCTGGAGCCGCTCGGCATCACCACGCCCCATGCCGGTTTCAACGGCGGCCAGATCGTCGCGTCCGACAACAAGACGATCCTGGACGAACTGGTGATCCCCGAGGATGCAGCCAAACAAGCGGTAGAGCACATGACGGCGGCCGGGCTCGACGTCTGGCTCTTCGCCGGCAGCGGCTGGTACGTGAGGTCCAGCGACGGCCCCTATGTCGCCCATGAGGCGGAGGTGACGCGCAACACCTTCACCGTGGTCGACGACTTCGCGCCCTACCTCGGCAAGACCAACAAGATCATGGCGTCGAGCAAGACCTTCGATCTCGTGGGACAGGTGGAGAGCGAACTGCAGGGGCTGCTCGGCGCGGTCGCCTCGGTCAACCGCTCCTCGCCCTACTATTGCGACGTGACCAACGTCGACGCGAACAAGGGCCACGCGGCGCTGGCGCTGGCGAAGATCGCCGGCGTGCCGCCCGAGGCGATGGCCTGCCTCGGCGACATGAACGTCGACGTGCCGATGCTGAAGGTCGCTGGCCTCTCGATCGCGATGGGCAACGCCGCCGAGTCTGTGAAGGCGGCGGCGATGGTGATCACGGGCAGCAACGACGATTCCGGCTGGGCGGATGCAATCCGCGCCCACGTGCTGCCGAAAGCGCCCTGAAGCGGCTGCGCCTTGCCGCCCGCGAACTGAGGCGCATGTTCTAGCGGTTGCACAGCAAGGAGGCGTCACCCATGCGCGCCGTTGGTTACAAGACAGCCGGCCCCGTCGATCACCCGGGGTCTCTGCACGATGTCGAACTGCCGGACCCGACGGCGACGGGCCGGGATCTGCTGGTCGAGATCCGCGCGGTCTCGGTCAACCCTGTCGACACGAAGGTTCGCCAGCGGAGCGGCGCCGAGGATGGCCGCTGGAAAGTGCTGGGCTATGACGCCGCGGGTGTCGTCACCGCCGTGGGGCCGGAAGCCAGCCTGTTCAAACCGGGTGACGCCGTCTTCTATGCCGGAGCCATCGAGCGGCAGGGCACGAACGCGGAGTTCCACCTGGTGGATGAGCGGATCGTTGGCCGCAAGCCGGCGTCGCTCAACTGGGCGGAGGCGGCTGCGCTGCCGCTGACGGCCATCACCGCCTGGGAGGCGCTGTTCGATCGCCTCGACGTGCGGCACGCCGTGCCGGGGACGTCACCGTCGGTGCTGATCATCGGCGGCGCGGGCGGCGTCGGCTCCATCGCGATCCAGCTGGCACGGAAACTCACCGATCTTGCCGTCATCGCGACTGCATCACGGCCAGAGACCGAGCGCTGGGTTCATGAGATGGGCGCGCATCATGTCGTGGATCATCGCAAGCCGCTGGGGGACGAGGTGGCGGCGCTCGGGATCGGCGCGCCCGGCTTCGTGTTCTCGACGACGCAGACGGATGTGCATCTGAAGGAAATCGCCGGCCTCATCGCGCCCCAGGGCCGCTTCGCGCTGATCGACGATCCGGCGGTGCTCGACGTGAACCCGTTCAAGCGCAAGAGCGTGTCGACGCACTGGGAGTTCATGTTCACCCGCTCGATGTTCCAGACAGCGGATATCGCCGAGCAAGGGGCGTTGCTGAACGAGGTGGCGCGGCTGGTGGACGCAGGGACGCTCCGCACCACCCTCGGCGAGCATTACGGGGCTATCGACGCCGAGAACCTGAAGCGGGCGCACCTGACGATCGAGAGCGGGAAGGCCATCGGGAAGATCGTGCTGGAGGGATTCGGCTGAGCGGCCGCCGCTAGCCCTTTGCGCGGGACCGCAGGCTGCGCGGCCCGGCGGACTCGGGCTTGAAGCGCGCCTTACGCGCGGCGTAGTCGGGGCGGTCGCCCTCGCTGCGCGCCGGCCGGGCGCGGGCGAAGTCGCCGCGCGGGCGGAAGGTTTCGGTCGGCGGCCCATCGGCCTGCTCGATCCGGATCTCGTTCTCGGCCGCATCCCGCAGCGCCGTCATGAAACCTTCGGAGGCCGCCTCGGTAATCTGGAACCGCGTCTCGTGCTCGGTGATGCGGATCGCGCCCACATCCCGCTTCGTCACATCGCCGAGGCGGCAGATCAGCGGCAGCAGCCACTTGGGGTCGGCCTTGTTCTTGCGGCCGACGCTGGTCTTGAACCAGACCATCGGCTGGCCCTCGGTGTCGTAGATGGCCGCCGGCCTGTCCCGCCGTTCGGCGCGCGCCGCGTAATCCTTCGGGCCGCGTTCGGATGAGCCGCGTTCGGCGGGAACGAATGACGGAGTGGCCGAGGGCTCTTCGATGCCAGCGCGGGCGCCCGAAATCTCCACTGGCGCCGGCACCGACTGGCGGCGGAGGCGGATGAAGGCGGCGGCCAGCGCCTCGGCGCCGTAGCGCTCCGCCATCGTGTAGGCGAGCGCCGCATCTTCGTCCGAAGGCGGCACCGATAGGAAGGGATCGTCGAGCAGCCGCGCGCGATCCTGGGCGCGAATCTCTTCGGCGGAAGGCGCGGTGCTCCAGCGTGCGGCGATGCCGGCGGAGGCGAGCAGCTGCTCGGCCCGGCGGCGGCGCGAATGCGGCACCATCAGCACACAGATGCCCTTGCGGCCGGCGCGCCCGGTGCGGCCGGACCGGTGCAGCAGCGTCTCCTTGTTGGTCGGCAGATCGGCATGGATGACGAGGCCGAGGTCGGGCAGGTCGAGGCCGCGCGCGGCCACGTCCGTCGCGACGCAGACGCGCGCACGCCCGTCCCGGACCGCCTGCAGCGCGTTGTTGCGCTCCTGCTGCGACAGCTCGCCTGACAGGGCGACGGCGGTGAACCCGCGCGCGAGGAGGGCATCCGTCATGACGCGCACGCCATCGCGCCGGGCGCAGAAAATGAGGGCCGGCTCGTCGATCAGCCGCAGCGTGTTGACCGTCGCCGCCTCGACCATGTTGGGGTCGATCCGCATGCCGCGATACTCGATGTCCTGGTGCGGCTGGCTGCGGTCGACCGTGTCGATGCGGAGCGCGTTGCGCTGGAAACGCCGCGCCAGCATGGCGATCTCGCGCGCAATCGTGGCGGAGAACAGCAGGGTCCGGCGCTCGGCCGGCGCCGCATCCAGGATGAACTCCAGCTCGTCCCGGAAGCCGAGGTCGAGCATCTCGTCGGCCTCATCGAGCACGACGACGCGCAAGGCGGAGGGATCGAGCTGCCGGCGCTCCAGATGGTCCTTGAGCCGCCCCGGAGTGCCGACGACGATGTGCGCGCCGCGCGACAAGGCGCGGGCTTCGCTGCGGGCATCCATCCCGCCGACGCACGAGACGACTCGGCCGCCGGCTTCGCCGTAGAGCCAGGTCAGCTCGCCATGCACCTGCTGCGCGAGTTCGCGCGTCGGCGCGATGATCAGCGCGAGCGGCGGGCCGGCGTGGGGCAGATCGGTTGCGCCGGCGAACAGGGTGTCGGCGAAGGCGAGGCCGTATCCGACCGTCTTGCCGGAACCGGTTTGAGCGGAGACCAAAAGATCACGACCCGGCTCGGCCGCGAGAATCTCCGCCTGAACAGCGGTGGGTTCTGCATAGCCGCGCGTGTCGAGCGCCCGCGCCAAGGCGGGTTGAAGTGTCGGAAATGGCATAGTGAGTGGGAGATCCGAAGGGATGTGAAGGGGCTCCATACCGCATCCATCCCCGGATTCGCGAGCAGTTCCGGGGCAGGGGAGGCGTGCATGCGGCGAAAGCGCCGGAAGCTCCCGGAGCCAAGCCTTCTCCGAGAGCAGCGCATACCCCCTGATCTACCGGAGTTTCCTGAGCGAGAAGCTTAGCCGGACCCATCGTACGGCGCACTTCTCCCGTTTCCGATCAGCAGGGCTTGGCGTGGCACTGGCAAAAGGATTACGAGATTGATCATGTTCATACCCTGGGTCCGTTTATCCTTGGGAGCGCGGTGATGTCCGCATCATTGGCCCCTCCGCCCGCCGCCACAGCCGGGCAACCGTCCGCCTTGGCACCTGACGTATCCGGCCTGTCCTTCGAGGAGGCTCTTGCCGAGCTCGAGAAGATCGTGCGCGGTCTGGAAAGTGGTCAGCAGAAGCTGGAGGAGGCGATCACCGCCTTCGAGCGTGGCAGCGCCCTTCGCCGGCATTGCGAGGCCAAACTCGCCGAGGCCGAAACTCGGATTCAAGCCATTGTCGAACGGGCGGACGGCTCGCTCGGCACACGGTCGATCGAGTGAACGAGATTGAACGGAACAGGACGGTCATGAAGGTAGTCGTGAGCGAGCATCCGGCGACGCTTGCCGACGCAATGAAGAAGCGGGCGCAGGAGGTCGAGCATGCGCTGGATGTCCTGCTCCCGCTGCCCGACGGGCAGGAGAAGCGCCTGATCGAGGCGATGCGCTATGCCGTGCTCGGCGGCGGCAAGCGTCTGCGGGGCTTCCTGGTCATGGAAGTGGCCCATTTATTTGCCGTGGCGCCCGCCTGCGCCGCACGGGTCGCGGCCTCGGTCGAGATGCTGCACGCCTACTCGCTGGTGCATGACGACCTGCCGGCGATGGACGACGACGATCTCCGCCGCGGTCAGCCCTCCTGCCACCGCGCCTTCGACGAGGCGACCGCCATCCTGGCCGGCGACGCGCTGCTCACGCGCGCCTTCGAGGTGCTGGTGGATGGCGACACTCATTCCGACGCCCTGGCGCGCTGCGAGCTGGTGGCGGCGCTGGGCGCGGCGGCCGGCGCGCGCGGCATGGTTGGCGGCCAGATGATCGACATGCTGTCCGAAGGCGCGGAGCTGTCCGCACCCGAGGTCACACGGCTGCAGGCGCTCAAGACGGGGCGGCTCATCCAGTTTAGTGCGGAGGCGGGGGCGATCCTCGGTCGGGCCGCGCCGCAGCAGCGCCACCATATTGCCGCTTTCGGCCGTGATCTTGGCGCTGCCTTCCAGATTGCGGACGATATTCTGGATGCGGAAGGCGATGTTGAGGAGATCGGCAAGACCGCCGGCAAGGACGCCGCCGCCGGTAAAGCCACCATGGTCTCCATCATGGGTCTGGAGCAGGCCCGGGCTCATGCCAATATGTTGGCAAGCCAAGCGGCCCAGTATCTGGTCAGTTTCGGCGATCGCGCTGCCAATCTCGTGGCGCTGACGGATTTCGTGGTTTCGAGACGGAGCTAGAATTGCCCATGCCCCCGCATACCCCGCTGCTCGACCGCGTCCGTATCCCCTCCGACCTTCGCAACTTCTCAGGCGAGCAGCTTGCCCAGGTCGCCGAGGAACTGCGCGCCGAGGTCGTCGATACCGTCTCGGTCACCGGCGGCCATCTTGGCGCGGCGCTCGGCGTGATCGAGCTGACGGTCGCGATCCATGCCGTTTTCGACACGCCGCACGACCGGCTGATCTGGGATGTAGGCCATCAGGCCTATCCTCACAAAATCTTGACCGGCCGCCGTGACCGCATCCGCACGCTCCGCCAGCCGGGCGGGCTCTCCGGCTTCACCCGCCGCAGCGAGAGCGAATACGACCCGTTCGGCGCGGCCCACTCCTCGACCTCGATCTCCGCCGGTCTCGGCATGGCGGTCGCCCGCGACCTCAAGGGCGAGGACGACGAGCAGCAGATCATCTGCGTCATCGGCGACGGCGCCATGAGCGCAGGCATGGCCTACGAGGCGATGAACAACGCCGGCTCGATGAAGAGCCGCCTCGTCGTCATCCTCAACGACAACGACATGTCGATCGCGCCGCCGGTGGGCGCGATGAGCGCGTATTTGTCGCGGCTGATCTCGTCACGGTCGTTTCTCAATCTGCGCGATCTCGCGGCGAAGATGGCGAAGCGCTTCCCGCGCTCGATCGAGCGGACGGCCAAGCGCGCCGAGGAGTATGCCCGCGGCATCCTGACCGGCGGCACCTTGTTCGAGGAGTTGGGCTTCTACTATGTCGGCCCGATTGACGGGCACAACATGGACCACCTGCTGCCGGTGCTCCGCAATCTGCGCGACCATGAGGAAGGCGGCCCGGTGCTGCTGCATGTCGTGACGCAGAAGGGCAAGGGCTACGCGCCAGCAGAGGCCAGCGCCGACAAGTACCACGGCGTGACGCGGTTCAACGTCATCACCGGCGAGCTGGCGAAGGCGCCGCCGGGTCCGCCGAGCTACACGAAGGTCTTCGCCAATGCGTTGATCGCCGAGGCCGATGCCGACAAACGCGTCGTCGCCGTGACCGCCGCCATGCCGACAGGCACCGGGCTCGACAGCTTCGGCAAGAAGTTCCCCGAGCGCACCTTCGACGTGGGCATCGCCGAGCAGCATGCCGTGACTTTCGCCGCCGGCATGGCGGCCGAGGGCATGAAGCCGTTCGTGGCGATCTACTCCACCTTCCTGCAGCGCGCCTACGATCAGGTGGTGCATGACGTGGCGATCCAGTCGCTGCCCGTGCGGTTCGCCATGGACCGCGCCGGCATGGTCGGCGCCGACGGTCATACCCACGCGGGCGTCTATGACCTCTGCTTCATGGGGTGCCTGCCGGGCATGGTGCTGATGGCGCCGTCCGACGAACTCGAACTCATGCACATGGTGGCGACCGCCGCCGTCATCGACGACCGGCCGAGCGCCGTCCGCTACCCGCGCGGAGAGGGCCTCGGTCTCGATTTGCCGAAACGCGGGACGGTGCTGGAGATCGGCCGTGGCCGGGTGGTGCGGGAAGGGTCGAAGGTCGCCATCCTGGCGCTCGGGCCACGCCTGCAGGAGGCGCTGAAGGCCGCCGACGAACTGGCCGCGCGGGGCCTTAGCACGACGGTCGCCGACATGCGCTTCGCCAAGCCGCTCGACACCAAGCTCATTACGCAGATCGCCAATCACCATGAAGTCGTCATCACGATCGAGGACAACGTCTCTGGCGGTTTCGGCTCTGCCGTGATGCATTACATGGCGCTGTCCGGTTTGCTGGATGGCGGTGTGAAGGTGCGCCCAATGACAATCCCCGACCGGCTGATCGACCACAACACGCCCATGGGACAGTCGATCGATGCGGGGCTGACGGCGAAGGACATCGTCACGACCGCACTGCGGGCGCTCGGGATCGCGGCGAGCTCCGGCGCCGCGGTCCGGGCCTGATGTCCGCGACGATCTCCGACAAAACCCGGCAGTTCAGGAACGCCCTCGGCTCTTTCGCGACCGGCGTCACCATCATCACCACCCGGTCGCCAGAGGGCGCCGATATCGGCGTGACGGCGAACAGCTTCAACTCCGTTTCGCTCGATCCGCCGATGGTTCTGTGGAGCCTCGCGAAGACCTCGACCAGCTTCGACGCCTTCATGAAGGCTGAGAACTTCGCAGTGCATATCCTGGCGATGGACCAGGAGGGTCTTTCGGGGCGCTTTGCCCGCTCCAGCCCCGACAAGTTCGCGGGCCTGACGGTGGAGCGCGGACCGGGCTCGATACCGCTCCTCAGCGGCTGCGCCGCCCGCTTCCTGTGCCGCACCGCCTACCGGCACGAGGGCGGCGACCACATCATCCTGGTCGGCGAGGTCGATGAGTTCGACCATGACGGTCACGCCCCGCTGGCCTTTCATGGCGGGCGCTACGGCATGTTCATCAAGAACGACGCGCCGGTACCCGCGGCCGATGACGCGCCGCGCGCTCTGCTCGCGGATCTCCTCGCCTCCGCGGAGGAAGGCTTGGCGCGCAGGCTCGACGCCGATGTCGCGGCCTTCGGTCTCGCGCCGCACGAGTTCGACCTCTTGCGTCTTCTCGTCGCCGGGCCGCGCAGCCTGGAAGAGCTGGAGGAGATGGCGGGCCCCTCGGGCGAGACAGAGACTGTGGTGCTCGTGGACGATCTGGCGGCGCGGGGCCTTGTGTCTCCGCCGACCAACGGCACGGTGGTGATCGCGACGGCCGGTCACGACGCGGTGGCTGCGGTCACGGCGCAGATCGAAAAGACCGAGGCGTCGGCGCTCGAAGGGCTCACTGCCCACGAGGCCAGTCTGCTGCGCCGGTTGCTGACGCGCGTGGTGCGGACGCTCGACGCTTAGGCGTGGAGATGCCTCGAGTTCAGTTAGCCGATAGCTGAAGGTTGAGCGCGTTTCTCGCATTGTCCCGTTCCGGTCCCAGAAGCGCGGCAAAAGGCACGGGCGCGGCAGGCGTTGCGGTTATGGTCAGAGCACGTGGGTTGGCGATGAAGGCCGCGATCTGCTGTCCGGCATCCGGCTGACCCGGCACCAGCGCGGCGGCGGCGAAGGAACCCGCCAGCTTCGCCTCGTCCGTGATGTCGTCGGGTGTTTTCGAGGCGGCCCGAGCCTGCATCGCGATGATGCGCTGAACGAGCGTATCGTTGGTGAAGCGAATCTTGAAAGGGCCCAGCCCGATGCCGCCGAGAGCGGCGAGCGCGGAGCCGGTCTGCGAGAGGTCCTGCGGCACGTCCGTGAACTTCGCGGAGAGGCTGAGGCTTCCCAGACCCTGCGCGGTCAGGACCATCGGGGCGAGATCGGCTGTCCCTCGGGCGGTGTCGTAGCTGCCCGCCTCATCCAGGTCGAGCACCAGCTGATTAACGCCGAGCGCGCCGAGGCCCTGCGCCAGTTCGGGGTTGCTCTGGGCCGGGATGGCAAGCCCGCGCAACCGGGCCTTGAAGTGCGTCGGCGCGCTGCCCGTCGTCGACTGATCGGCGGATTCGAGCGTGATGGTCTGACCCGTGGGGGGTGTGACCGCGACCTTGTCGAGGGCGAAGCTGCCGAGATGCACCTCACCTTGGCGTGCGGCTGCGACAAGCTCCTTGCGCGAGACGGCGGCGGTGTCGTGCAGCAACTTCGTGGCGTTAAACCCGGTCAGCTGGAAATGCCCCACCGTGATCTGCGACGGGCCATCGCCGGTCAGGGCCAGGCCGTCCAGCGAGGCCTGGGCCAGCGCGCCGTCGGCATAACCGGAGAGGGAGAGCGCGCTCAGCGCGCCGGATAGTTTCGTCCGGTCGTCATGATAGCGGAGGCCAGTGAGCGCGGCGGCGCCGACCGAGATGGCTGCCGCGGCATCCCGCGCGAAGGCCTGGCTCTTCACGTAGGCCGAGGTCGGCGCAGCGGCGAACGGCCGCGCGGCGAAACCATCGAGCGTCAGGCTGTCGATGGTGGCCGACCCGTCGTCGCCCTGGCTTCGGAAGCCCATGATCTCGGCGCGGCCGATGAGAGGCCGAGGCGCGGTCCGCTCCGGCTGGTCCTTGGTGTAGCGCCCGGTATCGAAGACGGCATCGAGCCCGTCGAGATCGACCGCATGGGCGGCTGCCGTGGCGATGCGGTTGCCACGCATGTCGGCGAACCCGCGCGCGCTTGCCTGCCTGACCTGGCCGCCGCCGTAGTCGGCGATGGAGAAAGCGGCGAGCGTCGCGCCCTCATCGTCAGCGATGTTTGAAACCGTGATCGAGCCGGCCGAGAGGAGCGTGCCGTTGCGGGGCGTCACGAGCCAATTCGGCGTGCCCTGCGGCGGCGGCACGCCGGGCGCGAGGACGGCAATGTTCTGGCCGTCGGCGAGGCCCACGGTCAGGCTGCGGCTGCCGCGCCAGATCGTGGTGCCGACGAGATGCACGGATGAAGCTCTGAGGGGGTCCGCGAGGGTGCCGGAGCCCGCGATGTGATGGAGGGTCGCGTTCTGGATGGCGAAAGACGGATGCCCGTT
The DNA here is from genome assembly GCF_965199065.1 of Acidisoma sp. Taxonomy (NCBI): domain Bacteria; kingdom Pseudomonadati; phylum Pseudomonadota; class Alphaproteobacteria; order Acetobacterales; family Acidocellaceae; genus Acidisoma; species Acidisoma sp. Next base: position 847,832 of record NZ_CBDAQN010000001.1, read on the forward strand.
GCGCGTGATCGAGAGCCCCGCGACCCGCAGCGTCTGCGTGAAGGCGTTGAAGCTCATCGTGTCGTAACGGCTGACCGACCCCGGCGGCAGGTTGGCGAGAGCCGCATTAAGAGATGCACGCGCCTGATGCTGCGCAAAAACCTGATAGCCGCCCGCGATGGCGGCCACGACGACGATCAGCACCGGAATGGCGAGTTTAGTCTTCGTTGATCGAGGCAAGAGAGGCTTCCTTCCAGGACCGGTCATGAACTGGCAGGTTCTTCTCCGCTGGCATGGAGTGCCGCGCAAGAGGCGGGAACGTGATCTCGGCTGGCGGCTGTGCTGAACCGCATCGGCCTAATGTGACCTGTCAACGGCGGAAGGCAGGATGGATGACGATATCGCAGGCAGGCCAGGGCGGCGCCGTCCGGATCGGCATATCCGGCTGGACCTATGCACCCTGGCGAGGCGCGTTCTACCCGTCGGGGTTGAAGCAGAAGGACGAGCTGCCCTTCGCCTCGCGGCAGGTCAGTTCCATCGAGATCAACGGCACCTTCTATCGGCAGCAGGCCCCGAAGAGCTTCGCCAACTGGGCAGCCGAGGTGCCGGACGACTTCGTCTTCTCCATCAAAGGACCGCGCTTCATCACCCATATCCGGCGCCTGCGCGAGATCGAGGGTCCGCTCGCCAATTTCATGGCCTGCGGGCTGCTCAACCTCGGGGCCAAGCTCGGCCCGATCCTGTGGCAGTTTCCGCCGAACTTCCCGCTCGACCTCGACCGCTTCGCGCAGTTTCTCGGCTGTCTGCCGAAGGACACGGCAGCCGCCGCGGCGCTGGCGGAGCGGCATGATGGCTGGCTGAAGGACAAGGCGGCGACCGGGATCGACGAGAACCGTCCGCTGCGCCACGCCATCGAGATCAGGCACGAGAGCTACCGCGACGCGGCCTTCGTCGAGTTGCTGCGGGCGCATGGGGTGGCGCTGGTCTGCGCCGATACCGTCGAGTGGCCGCGGCTGATGGATGTGACCGCCGAGTTCCTCTACCTGCGGCTCCACGGCTCCGAGGCGCTGTATGCCAGCGGCTACGACGATGCGGCTCTGGACAACTGGGCGCGCCGGATACGCGCCTGGACGGCGGGCGGCGAACCCGCGGATGCGGAGCGCGTCGGCGGCAAGGCCGTGGCCCGGAAGCGCCGCGACGTGTTCGCCTATTTCGACAACGACCTCAAGGTGCGGGCGCCGGCCGATGCCCGCGGGCTGATGAAGAGGCTCGGCCTGCCGGCGGCCGGTGCCGCGGAACCGCCACGAACGTTTGCCGTCAAAGGTCGGCCGGCTTCGGAATGATCTGCGCCGGCAAGAAGGTTCAGATCGTCGTGGCGCCCTGCACCGGATTGCCAAGCTCGTCGGTCGGCACAAGCTGCTGGTTGAAGGCCGAGAAGTAGGCGGCCCATTCCGGCTGGCCCAGATCGACGAGCACCGCGCCGTCCTGCCAGACATCGTTGTGATCGTTGTGGTCGTCGTCCGGCCGATGGATGAACTCGCCGGTCGAGCCCTGGTTCATGTGGGTGTCGTGGATGCCGTCGCCGGTGTCGTAGAAGCGGCCGAAGACATAGACATCGTGGCCGCTGTCCAGGGCGTTCTGCAGCAGGCGCTTCAGCGAGGCGACTGGCTCCGGAGCCTCGCTGCCGTCCATCACGTCGCTGTCGCGCCAGTTGCCCGTATTGGCGAGGAGATCGCTGCGAACGTAGTCCAGCGCGGGAAGGCGGTCCGTGCCGGTCAGCGTCGTCGCCCCGGCCGATGCGCCTCGGAGGGTTCCGATGACCGGATGGCGGAAGTCGAAGGCGAGCTTGTACTTCAGCAGGTCGTCGGAGTCGTTCGTGCCGACGTTGATCGCGACATCCCAGGGCGCACCCTCGACCTGCAGGCTGATATGCAGGTGATATTGCGTCTCGTGCCGCCGGTGCGACGCCGTCAGTCTGGGGCTCGAGGCAAGTTTTGCCCGGACAAATCCGTAGGGCAGCGTCATGGCGGCAGACCTTTCAACGTGGCCGCGCATCGATCCACGCATCCGGCCTTGCTGTCACAACACAATGGCCGGAGGGCTCTCAGACCACCCCTATGACGCGGCGTTGCCTTGGGGCGGCGGGCGGACGATGCTCGGACGGATCGAACCGGGGATGCTCCATGCTGACGGCCGTGACGCAATGGCTCTGCCTGATCCCCACGACGTTCGCCGTGCTCATCGCCGTCTTCGGCTCGGGTGCGGTGGCGGTCGTAGGGCTGCTCATCTTCCATGCCACGGTTCCGCACAAGCTGCGGAGCCTGCACAACGATCTCGCAGGCTTCGTGCTCGCCATCGTCGGCGTGATCTATGCCGTGCTGCTGGCGTTCATCGCCGTCGCCGTCTGGCAGAACTACACGAACGTCGACGATCTGGTGCAGATGGAGGCGAACCTGGTAGGCGACCTTTACCAGGACACGATCGGCCTGCCGCCGCCCGTTGCCCAGCAGTTGCGGCAAGACCTGTTCGATTACACCGAGACCGTCGTGCACAAGGAATGGCCGCACATGATGGCGGCACTGCCCGCGCATCTGAAGGGCTGGCGGACCCTCGGCGATTTCCACCTGACGCTTGTCCAGCTGAAACCGCCGGATCCGCCGACGCTCGCGGTGCAGACGCAGATGCTGGAGACGCTCGACAAGCTTTACGATGTGCGGCGCGGTCGATTCCACGCCGCGAGTTCCGGGCTGCCGGCGATCGTGTGGTGGAACCTGATCGTGGGGGCGTTCCTTCTGATTGTGTTCAGCTACCTTTTCGGCGCGCCAAGGCTTGCGATGCATGCGGCGATGGTAGGGATGCTGGGCGCCTCGATCGGGCTGGTGCTGATGCTGATCGTTTTGCTGAACAATCCGTTTCTCGGACAAAGCCACGTCTCGGTGGAGCCGTTCCAGGCGCTGACCATGGCGGTGGAGATGATGGCGTTTCCGATGGCGCCGAAATAAGCCTCAGGCGCGGGCGGGGGGCCGCCGGGCTGCAAGGGTGAGGGCGGTCGCCGCCAGCAGGCTCCCGCCCATGAACAGGTAGGACGCGCCGTTGCCGCCCGTGATGCCGTTCAGATAGCCGACGAGGTAGGTGCCGAGGAAGGAGCCCAAGGCGCCGCAGCTATTGATCAAGGCAATCGCGCCGCCGGCCACGTTGCGGGGGATAAGCTCGGTGATCCAGGCGAAGAACGGCCCGTAGGGCGCGTACATGGCCCCCGCCGAGACCACGAGCGCCGCGTAGGACAGCCAGAAGTGGGCGGTGCCAAGCCGGTAGGAGGCATAGAAGGCGATCGCCGCGATCAGCATGAAGGGCCAGATGACGCCGCGCCGGATGCGGGTGCGGTCCGAGACGAAGGACACCGCCAGCATGAGCAGCACCGCGGCGAGGTAGGGACCGGCGGAAAGCCAGCCGACGCCGACAAGGCCGATCCTCGAACCACCCTTCAGGATCGACGGCAGCCAGAGGATGAAGCCGTACACGCCGATGCTCCAGAACAGGTATTGCAGCGCCAGGAGGATCACGGACGGCGTCATGAAGGCCGCGCGGTAGGACCGCACCGGGGCGATGCCGGTCTGCTCCGCCGCGAGTTGCCGCTCGATCGCCTGGGCGTCGGAGGGTTCGAGCCATTTGGCGGTGGCGGGCGTGTCGTCGATGAGCCTCCACCAGACCACGGCCCAGAGGATCGAAGGGACGCCCTCGACGATGAACAGCCCGCGCCAGCCGAGACTGTGGGCGAGATACCCGGAGACGACCGACATCCAGAGCACGGTCACCGGATTGCCGAGGATGAGAATGGTGTTGGCCTTCGACCGCTCGGCCGCCGAGAACCAGTGCGACAGCAGGATGAGCAGGGCGGGCAGGACGGCGCTCTCGACGATGCCGAGGGCGAAGCGGTCGACGAAGAGCAAGGGCAGGCTGCGGATGAGGCCGGTGCCGGCGGCAAGCAGGCCCCAGGCGATCATGCTGACGAAGATCAGGCGCTTCGCGCTGCGGCGTTCCGCGTAGGCGGCGCCGGGTATCTGGAACAGGAAGTAGCCGAGGAAGAAGAGGGCGCCGAGCAGGGAGACCGCGTTGGGCCCGATGTGGAGGTCGTGAGCGAGACCCGCCGCCGCGCCGAAGCCGTAGTTGGCGCGATCCACATAGGCGAAGCTGTAGGTGATGAAGATTGCGGGCAACAGACGCCACCAGCGGCGGCTCGGCAGTCTGGGAGGCAGGCGAAGCGTCTGATCGGGCACAGCGGTCTCCCAGGCGGCGGCTCGCGACGAGCGGGCTTGGGCAAGGATGGCCACCGCGTCGGGCGATGTAAAGTTGGCGGGGACGATGCGTCGTGAGTAGCCGCCCCAGGCGATCGTTGCAGGCTCGGGGCGCGTCCCTGGATATCCTATCGCCACGGTTTCGGCTGACCGATCGTCAACGGCGATGGCCAGGGACTTCGCCTTCGGCTACCTTGAGCCTCACAGGGAGGCGCCACCCGTGATAACCCTCTACTCGTATCCAGAGCTTTTCGGCGTGGCCGACAACAACGGGTACGGACTGAAGGTTTTCGCCTTCCTAAGGCTGGCCGGAATGCCGTTTGCCCATCGACACGTGTTCGACGCCTCGGCTGCACCACGAAAGCAACTTCCTTACATCGTCGACGATGACGAGACGATCGGCGACAGCGAAACCATTATCGCGCATCTGATCGCCAAGCATCGTCTGGCGCTCGATGATGGGTTGACCGCCGCGCAGCGCGATATGCGTCATCTGGTCACGCGCCTGCTCGACGATCTTTATTGGGTCATGTCCTACTCCCGCTGGAAGGACGATGCCTTCTGGCCCTCGTTCCGGGATGCGCTGCTCCGCGAGCACCCAAGCCTCACCGAAGAGGGCCTGCGGAAGGCCCAGGACTTCAACGCCCAGCGCTACTACTACCAAGGGATCGGCCGCTACGAGCCGGAGGCCGCCTATGCGCGCGGCACCGCCGACCTGCAGGTCTTGGCGAACCTCCTGTCAGCAAGCGACTACGTGTTCGGGAACAGCCCCACCAGCGTCGACGCGGCCATCTACGGCTTCATTGCCAACATTCTCTTCTACCCGATCGACACGCCGCTCAGGCAGTTCGTCGTGGCCCATCCCGATCTCGTCCGCCATTGCACTGTCATGCATGCCGCCGTCGGATCCACGGCCCGGCCTGGATGACGCATCGGACTGCCCGCGCGCCGGTCAGTGAGGTGGCGCCCGATCCGCCCGGCCGAGTTGGTCGCGCTCCAGATGACAGCGGATGGCGTGGTCGCCCTCGCGCTGGATGAGCGCCGGCTCCTGCTCCTCGCAGATCGCCCCGATCTTGCGCGGGCAGCGCGTGTGGAAGACGCAACCCGAGGGCGGCTTCATGGCGCTTGGGATCTCGCCCTTGAGGCGCAGCGAACTGCCCGCTTCTTCCGACGCCGAGGCCGCCATGAGGCTCTCCGTGTAGGGGTGATGCGGCCCCAGGAACACGGCCTCGGCAGGACCGATCTCCATCAGCCGCCCCAGATACAGCACCGCGATGCGGTCGGAGATGTACCGCACCACCCGCAGGTCATGCGAGACGAACAGGTAGCTGACGCCCTGCTCGGCCTGGAGGTCGGCGAGCAGGTTGAGGATCGCCGCCTGCACCGAGACATCGAGCGCCGAGGTCGGCTCGTCGCAGACCACGATGCGCGGGTCTCCGGCGAAGGCGCGCGCGATCGCCACGCGCTGCTTCAACCCGCCGGAAAGCTGGCGTGGCCGCATCGGCAGGTAGCGCTCTGCGAGCCGGATATGGCTCATCAACCCGCTGAGCTTCTCAGCCAGCGCCGAACCACGGTAGCCGCCGAGCTTTCGCATCGGCCGGCTGATGATGCTCCGGATCGTCTGGCTGCGGTTGAGCGCGGCATCGGGGTTCTGGAAGACGATCTGCAACGCCTCCAGCTCCGCCGGCTGCCGTTTGGTGGCGACGGAGGCCAGGCTCTGCCCGTTGAGCTCGATCACCCCGTCGGGGTCGGGCGCGGTGAGGCCCAGCAGCAGCTTCGCCAGCGTCGTCTTGCCGCTACCGGACTCGCCGACGAGGCCAAGCGTTTCGCCAGGCCAGATCTCCAGCGAGATGTCGCGGAGGGCGTAGATTGGCGCGGCGGGCGAGCCGAAGGTCTTGCCGACGCCGGCCGCGCGGATCACCGGGCGGAAGGCGGGCGTCTTGACCCGGTCCGTCAACGGGGCGGGAGGCGTCGAGCGCGGCAGGCTCGGCGCCTGCTCGTGGAAGTGGCACCGGCTCAGCCGTCCGGCGGAAATCGGGATGAGCGGCGGTTCCTCGGCGCGGCAGATGTCCTGGGCGAGGCCGCAGCGGTCGGCGAACACGCAGCCCCGCAAGCCGGCGAGCGACATCGGGAGAAAACCGGGGATCGTGTCGAGCCGGGTCTTGTGCTTGGAGAGCCCCGCCTGCGGCAGGCAACGGAGCAAGCCGACCGTGTACGGGTGGCGGGGGCTCGCGAATACCTCCCGCGTCGGGCCTTCCTCCACCAGCGTTCCCGCGTAGAGCACGCCGACCCGCGCGCACATGCGGCTGATGACGGCGAGGTTGTGGCCGATGAACAGCACCGAACTGCCCATCTCGGCGCGAAGACCCTCGATGAGGTCGAGCACCTCGGCCTCCACCGTGGCGTCGAGCGCCGTCGTCGGCTCGTCGAGGATCAGCAGCGTGGGGTCGACGGCCAGCGCCATCGCGATCACCACGCGCTGGAGCATCCCGCCTGATAGCTGGTGCGGATAGCGGGCCATGACCCGCCCGGCATCGACGATGCGGACGCGCTGAAGCATGGCCTCGGCGCGGTCGTGGCGCTCGGAGGCGGGGACGCCGGCGATCTCGAAGACCTCGGCGACCTGCTGGCCGACGCGGATTGAGGGGTTCAGGGCGCGGCCGGGGTCCTGGTAGACCATCGAGATGCTGCGCGTGCGGAGGCGTCGGAGTGCGGCCGCATCCATGGCGAGCGCATCCTCGCCCGCGATGCGGATGCCGCCCGCGCGGACGCGTCCGTTGGCGGGCAGGTAGCGGGTGACGGCGAGTGCGACCGTGGATTTGCCGCAACCGGATTCGCCGACGAGGCCGAAGGTCTCGCCGCGGCCGATGCGGAAGGAGACGCCGCGGATGACCTGCCGGTCGCGCCCGCGGACGCGATAGGCGATGTCGAGGTCGTGGACGTCCAACGCGGCGGCGGTGGAGTTCTGCATCGGGCTGAGGGAATCAAGCATCGATCACCGATTGCACGCCTTCCGCGGTGAGGTTGACGCCGACGACGAGGGAGCCGATGGCGATGGCGTAAAACAGCACCGTCCACCAGAAGCCGCCGCCGATCAGCCCGTAATTCTGCGAGATCGACAGCCCCCAGTCGGGCGAGGGCGGCTGGATGCCGAGGCCCAGGAAGCTCAGGGAGGCGACGGTGAAGATCGCGTAGCCGAGCCGCACCGTGGTCTCCACCAGGATCGGCGGCATGACGTTGGGGAGGATCTCGACGAACATGATGTAGAGCGGCTTCTCGCCGCGCAGATTGGCCGCCGCGATGTAGTCGAGGTCGCGTTCGCCGAGCACGGCCGCACGCACGGTGCGGCCGACGACAAGGCCGAAGGAGAGGCCGATCACCACGATCACCGTCGTGTTCGAGATGCCGAGCGCGGTGATCACCAGCATGGCGATGATGAGCAGCGGAAGTGCCAGGAAGGCGTCGACGATGCGGCTGACGATGTCGTCGGTGAGGCCGCGCGCGTAGCCGGTGATGAGGCCGAGGATGGTGCCGACCACGGTGCCGAGCAGGGTCGCGAGCGGTGCGACGATCAGGATGTCGCGCGAGCCGACGATGACGCGGGAGAAGACGTCGCGGCCGAACTGGTCGGTGCCGAACCAATGATCGCCGGAGGGTGGCGTCAGCGTGTTGAGCAGGTCGGTGTCGTCGGCGTTGTAGGGCACGATGAGCGGCCCGAAGATCGCCATGACGACCCAGAACAGCAGGATCACCATCCCGAACATGAAGGGCGGCGATCGGAGCAGCAACCGGAGCCGGTCGCGCTGTATGCTTTTCGGCGTTTCGAGCGCTGGACGGGCGGCGGCGACTTGCTCGCTCGCCGCCGGCATGGGCGTCTCGGTTCCGGGCGTGACGCTGGCGCTCATTCCCGGCCTCCGAAAGAGATGCGTGGGTTAAGGGCCGAGTAGAGGAGATCGGCGATCAGGTTGGCGCCGACATAGACGACGCCGATGACCAGGATGCCGGCAGCCAGCATCGGGAAGTCCTTGGCCTTGGCGGACGCAAAGATCAGGCTGCCGATGCCGTGATAGTTGAACAGCGTCTCCACCACGACGAGGCCGCCGATGAGGTAGCCGCACTGCGTCGCGATGACGGTGATCGTCGGCAGCAGCGCGTTGCGCAGCACGTGTCGCCAGATCACCTGACGGTAGGAGAGACCCTTGAGCACGGCGGTGCGCGTGTAGTCCGATGTCAACGCCTCGATCATGCCGGCGCGCGCCATGCGGGCGATGTAGCCGAACAGGATCATGAACAGCGGCACCGATGGCATCAGCAGAAAGTAGATCTGCGTCAGCGCGCCAGCGTTGTGAGGCGGCGTCGCCGTCAGTGGAAACACCCTCAGCCAGATGCTGAAGACCATGATGAAGACGATGCCGGACACGAATTCCGGCACGACGGTCGCCGACAAGCCGGCGATGACGATGGTGCGGTCGATCCAGGTGTTGACCTTCAGCGCGGCCACCACGCCGCCGAGGATGCCGAGCGGCACCACAAGAATGAAGGCGATGCCCGCGAGCTTCAGCGACGCCACAAGAGCGTGGCCGATGAAGGGTCCGACCGGCGCGCGGTAGGTGTAGGACATACCCATGTCGCCCCGGAGCATGCCGGTGATCCAGCTCCAGTATTGCGCGAGAAGAGGCCGATCGACGCCGAGCTGATGGTTCAACGCCGCGACCGCGCGCGCGTCGGCGAAAGGCCCGAGGATGGCGCGCCCGACATCCCCGGGAAGGATCTGGCAACCCGCGAAGACGATCACGCTCAGCAGCCAGAGCGTGATGACCGCCAGCATGAGCCGGTAGAGAATGGCGCGGTAGAGGCCCATGCTGCGTCTCCTTCGTTCAGCTTTGGGTGACGCTCACGGTCTGCAGGAAGGGCCGGTCGCCGATCGCCGGCAGGCCCGAGACCGCCTTCGAGGTGGCGTAGATGTAGTTGTAGAAATAGCCGAAGATCACGGGCGTCTCGTCCAGCAGCAGTTCCTCGATCTTGCCGGAGACGGAGCGCTGGCCGGTGAGGTCGAGTGCCTTCACGTAGTCGGCGACCAGCCCGTCATAGGTCGGGTTGTGGAAGCGGGCGGCGTTCCAGGTGCCCTTGCTGGTGAGGGGCGCGTTGAGGAATACATTGGGCACGCCGCGGTTGCCGTAGTCGGTGATGCCGAGCGGTACGTCCAGCCAATCGGATTGTCCCGGCACCGCCTTGCCGTAATAGGCGGCCTGGCTCTCGATGTGCAGGTTGATCTTGATGCCGATCTTCTTGGCGAAGCTCTGGATGAGCACGGCGTAGTCCGGGATTTCGAGGAACTGCTCGGTGGTCAGGGTGACGGAGAAACCGCTGCCGACGCCCGCCTGCTCGAGCAGGTCGCGGGCCTTCTTGAGATCCTGCTCGCGCTGCGGAACGGCGGCATCGGTCGATGGGAAGGCGCGGCAGAAGGGGCTGTCGTTGCCGACATCGGCATGGCCCTGGAACAGGCCGCGCACGAGCGCCTTCCGGTTGATGGAAAGGGCCAGCGCCTGGCGGACGCGCTTGTCCTTGAACGGACCGGCGTCGCACTGCATGTGCACCTGCTCGTGCGCGCTCGACTTGCAGCTGATGATGTTGAACTGCGGGTTGTCGATGATGGCGCGGCCTTCGAAGATCGGCATCTGCGCGAGCATGTCGACCTGGCCGCCTTGAAGCGCCAGCACCTGTGGCTGCATGTCGGCGTAGAAGGTGAACTCCGTCCGGTCGAGCAGCGCCTTCGGGCCCCAGTAGTCGTCGTTCCGCACGAAGGAGGCGCCCGTCTTGGGGATGTATTTCTCGAGCTTGAACGGGCCGGTGCCGATGAAGCTCTGCTCGAACCCGCCGGTGTAGTTCGCCGGCAGGATGACGATGTTGTAGTTGTCCGACGACAGAACGTAGGGAAAGTTGCCGTTCGGAGCATCGAGGTGGAAGGCGACGGTGTAGTCGTCGACCTTCTGGGAGTGGCCGGGAGACAGCACGCCGGCGAAGGCGGACAAGGCGTTCGAGCCGTTCTTCGGGTTGACGAGCCGCTCGACGCTCGCGACGACGGCATCCGCGTTCAGGGGCTGGCCGTTGGTGAACTTCACGCCCTGCCGGATCTTGAAGGTCCAGACCGAGCCGTCCGTGTTCGGAGACCAGCTGGTGGCGAGAACGGGCTTCAGCGTGAAATCAGGGTTGAGCGTGCAGAGATATTCCGCCGTCTGCATGGCCATCATCAGGCCGCCGTCATCGGCGATGGTGACAGGGTCGATGGCGCCCGCGGGCATCGTCATGGCGATGCGGAGCGTGCCACCGGACGCTCCGGCGGCGCGGGCGGGCCGAACGCCTCCCATCCCCATCGCGCCTGCCAGCGTGCCGAGTAGCGGCAAGGAGAGGCCGAGGCGCGTGCCATGCGCCAGAAAACCACGGCGGTCGATGCGGCCAGCCAGCGCATTGTCCATGAGGTCGTTCTCGACCTCCGACAGGTTGCGGCGGATTTCGGAGATCAGTTGATCGCGCTTGGACATTGTATCCTCTGGGTTGGCCGTCACCGGTATCGGCTCTGGAACACGTCGCGGCATTGGCAATCGCGCCTCGGCTATGCGCCGCGCGAATGGGATCACGGCTTGAAATCGCGCCTTTGTCAAATGCCTGCGGTGGTGCTTATCGTTGCGGTGGTTCGTCCGACCTCATGGTTGTCGGGGCGGAACCGAGCAAGGATGATGCCAAGGATGCGGCGGAGCATTCCACGGCATTTTGCTCGGGCACCAAGGCGCGCCCGGCGCTGCTTGCACGCGGCCGAGGCAGATGCCTAGACAATCGAGCGCCATTCGGCGACGCATCCGCCCGGCATGACGGCCGGTCTGCCGATAGGGGGCGGCCTATGTTCGTGGCGATCGTGAAAGGATCCCGATGCCGGTGATCGACCGCAGATGGCTTCCGCTGAATGCATTGCGGGCTTTCGAAGCCGTCGGACGCCACCTGAGCTTCACGGGCGGCGCGCAGGCGCTGCACGTGTCGCAAAGCGCGTTGAGCCGGCATGTCGCGAGCCTCGAGGATCTGCTCGGTCGTCCCCTGCTTGAGCGCCGCCCCAACGGGCTTGCCCTGACACCGGCGGGTGCCGCCCTTTTGCCGGTGGTGCGGACTGCCTTCGACCGCATGGAAGTCGTGATGAACGGCATCCTGCGCGAGGAGGCGGGGCATCAGCGCCGCCTCAGGGTGCATGTGCCGCCATCGTTCCTGCAGCAGGTGGCGCTGCCGATCCTCGGCGACTTCCGCCGCGAATTCCCCGATATCCTCGTCGACGTGTCGAGCAGCTTCGGCACCGGCCTGCCGCCGACCGAGGTCGATGTGGCAATCGTCTACGATCGTCCGCAGGCTGGCGACACGGTGCGCGATCTGCTTTGGCTCGTGCGGGTGACGCCGCTCTGCGCGCCGTCGGTGGCGGCGAGAAGCGCCGGGCTCGACCTGCCGGACTTCCTGGCAGGCCAGGAACTTCTCCATGTGAAGCTGCAGGGCGAGGCGATCGGCGCCCACTGGTCGCACTTCGCGCGGGCACGGGGCGTGGCGCTGAACACTCAGCGCGGCACCGCCTTCGATACGGTCGCGGTCGCGGTGCAGTATGCGATGGCGGGACAGGGCGTCGTGCTCGCGGATATCGACATGTTCGCCGAGGAGATCGCCAAGGGGCGGCTCGTCGCACCCTATGACGCGGTCATCGAGGACGGCTTCGGCTATTACCTGGCTTTCCATCCGGAGGATCTCGGTGACCCCGCAATCAGTCTTTTCCGCAGCTGGATGATCTCACGTCTTGGCCGCACAGTGAGAACTGCGGCTTGAACTTGAAATGCGCCAGTAAGGAAGTAAGTCAATCGGATGATGCGTGGTCCAAGACTACGTCTTTTTGTGGTGTCTTCATTCTCCAGGAGCGCCAAATCGACATGTGGTTTTGTTGTCTCGCACAGCCCGGAACCTGACCATGGGCCAAATCATCTGGATCGCCTCCTATCCCAAGTCGGGCAGCACCTGGCTGCGCGCCTTCCTGCATAACTATGCGCGGAACACCGAGGCGCCGCACGACATCAACAGCCTGATGGACCTGACCACAGGCGAAAGCAGCGCCGCCCGCTACCGCCGGCATGATCCTCGTCCGCCAGTGGAATACAGCATCGCCGACGTGCAGCGGATGCGCCCGCTGGTCCACCACGCGCTCGCCGACGCGCATCCCGGCCTCGTCTTCGTCAAGACCCATAGCGCGCTGCTGGTGGTGGCCGGTGTGCAGACCATCACCAAGGCGGTCACCTCAGGCGCCATCTACATCCTGCGCGACCCGCGCGACGTGGCGATCTCCTACAGTCGTCACCTCGACCGCTCGATCGACGACACCATCGCCGTCATGGCCGATGTGGAGGCGGCGACCGGCGGCACGAACGAGAAGGTCTACGAGCGGCTGAGTTCCTGGTCCGCTCATGTCCATTTCTGGACGCGCCGTCCCCATGCGGACCTTCACGTGATGCGATACGAGGACATGGTGGAAGCGCCGGTCCAAGCGTTCGGCAGCCTGATCCGGTTCCTCGGGGATGATCCGCCGCAGGACCGCCTCGAGCGAGCCGTCGCCTTCAGCGACTTCTCGGTCCTGGCAGAACAGGAGCGTTCGCGAGGGTTTATCGAGCAGCCTGCCCGGTCGGCCGGCCGGTTCTTCCGCTCAGGCAAGGTTGGTCAGTGGCGGGAAGTTCTCACCCGGGCGCAAGCGGCCCGGATCGAGCAACATCACGGCGAGGTCATGCGCCGCTTCGGCTATCTCCCGTAGCCGGGTCGATCAGTCCGCCGCCAGCGGCATCTGCCGGCGCGCCATCGTCTTGCGCACGTAATCCTCGGTTTCCTGGCCGATGCGGTCCGCGAAGTTGGCCATGACATGGTCCGCGCCCTCATAGACGCGGTAGTCGATCGTCACGCCCTTCTGCGTGTTGAGCTTGTCGACAAGCTTACGCACGCCGGGCTCGGCCACCATCTCGTCGGCATCGCCGTGGATGAGAAGCCCGCCGGTGGGGCAGGGCGCCAGGAAGCCGAAATCATAATGGGTGGCGGGCGGCGATACGCTGATCCAGCCTGAGATCTCAGGACGGCGCATCAGGAGTTGCATGCCGACGAAGGCGCCGAACGAATAGCCCGCGATCCAGAGGCCGCCGGAGTTCGGGTTCACCGACTGCATCCAGTCGAGCGCGCCCGCCGCATCGCTGATCTCGCCAATCCCACCGTCATACCGGCCCTGGCTGCGGCCGACGCCGCGGAAGTTGAACCGCATGACCGAGAACCCCAGGCGCTGAAACGCCTGAAACATCACGTAGGTGATCCGGTTGTTCATCGTCCCCCCGTGCAGCGGGTGGGGATGGAGCACGAGCGCGAGCGGCGCCCCCGTCTCCTTGCTGTGGTGGTAGCGGCCTTCCAAACGACCATCGGGGCCGGCGAACATCACTTCAGGCATGGCGCGATAAACCTATTTTTGATAGCGATTGGGCCGCTCGGCAAGCCGGGCGACCGTCCGAGGCGAAGTCCCTTCGTTAACCCTCGCCGTGCGAAACTGCATCCGCTTTCGCTCAATCAACATTCAACTCCTAGGGACCGGTGCCGCGAGGCTACCCCGCGGGCAAGGGTCCGGAGGTGGCGTCGACAACTGGCAATCAGTGGCCTGCCTGGCACGGGATGATCGGGAGCCGCGCTGGCATGAGGGAGCGGAGAGGCGAAAGGCGGATCATGGGATAGCAGCCGACCGGCAAAGCCGTTCTTGAGTCCAGGACCGATGTGATATTAGGGCGGTAAGCGGTCAGTTTCATACGGAAATGTCGCATGGCCTTCATGTTTCTACGCGAAAGCATCCAAGCCTACCGGGAGCGGGATCCCGCCGCCCGTTCCTCGGCTGAGGTGTTCTTCTGCTATCCGGGACTGCATGCGGTGTTGTGGCACAGGATCACGAGCCGCCTCTGGCATGCCGGGGCGCCGTCGTTCGGCCGCTTCGTGGCGCACATCGGGCGGTGGCTGACCGGGATTGAGATCCATCCCGCCGCCAAGCTTGGGCGCCGCCTGGTCATCGACCACGGAATGGGTGTCGTCATCGGCGAGACCGCGGAAGTCGGGGACGATGTAACCCTCTACCATCAGGTGACGCTGGGCGGCACCAGCCTCGCCCACGGCAAGCGCCATCCCACGATCGGAGACGGCGTCATCATCGGCGCGGGCGCGAAAATCCTGGGTGCCATCACCATCGGCGCTGGCGCACGAATCGGGGCCAACGCCCTCATCGTCCGCTCGGTGCCACCGGGCACGACCATGGTCGGCGCCCCGGCCCGGCCGCTCGACCGGCAGCGGCGCGAGCCCTGCTTCGACGCCTATGGCACGCCATGCGCCGAAATGTCGGTCGATCCGCTGCTGCGCGAGATCGAGAGCCTGCGGCTCACGCTGGCACAGCTGGAGGCGCGGGTCGCGCTGTTGGGGGAGGCGCAAGGGACGGAGGCGCCCCACCTGCGACGGGCCGCCGCCGAGTGATGGCGGGCGAGGCACGGTTCTACCTCGACGCGAACGCGACCGAGCCCCTGCGGCCGGAAGCCACGGCGGCCGCAATGGCGGCCTTCGCCGTCGTAGGTAATCCGTCCTCGATCCATGGCGAGGGGCGGGCGGCGCGCCGCTTGCTGGAGGATGCGCGGGAAGCAATCGCCGGCCGCTTCGGCGCCATGGCGCGCGAGGTGATCTTCACCTCGGGTGGGACCGAGGCGAACGCCCTCGCGATCCATGGATTGTCCGCAGGCGGAACTATGCTGAGGGGAGCGACGGAGCACGCAGCGGTCATCGCGGCGGCCGGAGAGGGTGCCGGCGTCGTTCCTGTGGCACCCGATGGTCGCCTCCGGCTCGATGCGCTGGAGGAGATGCTGGCCGCGGCACGGCCGGCGCTCGTCTGCCTGATGCTTGCCAACAACGAGACGGGCACCATTCAGCCTGTCTCGGAGGCTGCGGTGCTGTGCCATGCGGCGGGCGCGCTGCTCCATGTGGATGCGGTGCAGGCGGCCGGGCGCATCCCGCTCGATCTGGCCGCACTCGGCGCGGACAGCCTCGCGATTTCAGCACACAAGCTCGGCGGACTGACCGGTGCCGGCGCCCTGATGCTGTCTCCGGCTGCCGCCACCCGGCTGATGCCCCTTCACCTCGGCGGCGGGCAGGAGCGTGGCCGGCGCGGAGGCACCCCTGCACTGCCGGCCATCACCGCTTTCGCGGCGGCCGCTGTCGCTGCGACCCCGGGGGATGCTTCGCACCTCGCCCCGTTGCGCGACGCGATCGAGGCAGCGGCGGTCGCCGCGGGCGGCCTCGTCATCGGTCTTGGCGCTGCACGCCTGCCCAACACCACATGCCTCGCGCTTCCGGGTGTGCGTTCGGAAAGCCAGGTGATGGCGCTGGACCTCGCAGGGCTGGCGGTGTCGGCGGGCGCCGCCTGCTCATCCGGCAAGATCGCCCGTAGCCATGTGCTGGAGGCGATGGGTCTGGGCGCGCTCGCGGGCGAGGCTATTCGCGTCTCGCTGCCCTGGAACGCCGGACCGGACCATGTCTCGGCCTTCGCCGACGCCTATCTCGCGATGGCACAGCGGATGAGGCGGCGCGCGGCATGATCTACCTCGACAACCATGCGACGACACCCTGCGATCCCCGGGTCGTGCAGGCGATGCTGCCCTGGTTCACCACCCGGTTCGGCAATGCCGGCAGCGTGGAGCATGCGTTGGGCAGGGAAGCCGCCGAGGCGGTGGACGAGGCGCGCGGCCATGTCGCCCGGCTGATCGGTGCGGCGGAATCGGAGATCATCTTCACCTCGGGCGCCACGGAATCCAACAATCTGGCCATCAAGGGCGCGGCTCGTTTCGCGCAAGCGCTTGGCAACGGTCGCCGGCGGATCGTGGCGCTCGCCACCGAACATCACGCGGTGCTCGACTGCGTGACCGATCTCGCAGGTGAAGGCTTCGAGCCGGTGATCCTGCCGGTGGGGCGCGATGGGCTACTCGATCCCGCCACGCTCGCCGAGGCGCTGCAAGTGCCGACGCTGCTCGTCAGCGTCATGGCGGTGAACAACGAAATCGGCGTCATCCAGGACCTGCCGGCGCTCGGCGCGCTGGTGAAGGAGGCCGGCGCGGTCTTCCACGTCGATGCCGCTCAGGCGGCGGGGCGCGTCCCGCTCGACGTGGCTGCCGCGCGGGCCGATCTGGTCTCGCTTTCCGCACATAAGATGTACGGGCCGAAGGGGATCGGAGCACTCTATGTGCGGCGGCGGCCGCGCACGCGCCTTCTACCCCTGATGTCGGGCGGCGGGCAGGAGCGGGGCCTGCGTCCCGGCACGCTGCCCGTGCCGATGATCGTCGCCATGGGTGAGGCGGCCCGTCTGGCCGCCTCCGACGGCGCCGCGGACGCCGAACGGCTGCGACGGCTGGCTGGGCAACTGCTGGAGCGGCTGCGGGCGGCGGTTCCCGGCCTCGTCCTCAACGGACACGCCGACCTGCGGGTAGCGGGCAACCTCAACCTGACCTTCCCGGACCGGGCCGCTGCCGACATCCTGCTGGCGGCGCCGGAACTGTGCCTTTCGACCAGTTCCGCCTGCACCACCGCGGCTGACGGCGCTGTGGGGCCGAGCCATGTGCTGACCGCCATCGGGCTCTCGCCCGCTGAGGCGCGCCGTAGCTTGCGCATTGGAATGGGACGTTTTACCTCCGATCAGGACGTGGAGGCTGCGGCTGCGTTGCTAGCGACCGCGGCCCAGCCGCTGGCCGGCATGGCGGCGCGGTCGGCCGCGGAGTGATGACCAGAGACACCGAGGGATACGAGAGCCGATGCCCAAGATGACCTTCGTCGAGCGCGACGGAACGCACCGCGAAGTGGACGCGCCCCTCGGGCTCTCCGTGCTGGAGGTCGCGCATAAGCATGGCGTCGACCTGGAAGGTGCGTGCGAAGGCTCGCTGGCCTGCTCGACCTGCCACGTCGTGATCGACCCTGAATGGTTCGACAAGCTTACTCCACCCACCGAGGACGAGGAGGATATGCTCGATCTGGCATTCGGCCTGGAACAGACCTCGCGGCTGGGCTGCCAGATCGTGATCGACGAGGCGCTGGACGGGCTCGTGGTCAAGCTGCCCGCCGGAACCCGTAACGCCCAGGGCTGAGGGCAGGAACCTTCATCGGCTAGCCGAAGGCGCCCACCTCATGCGACACGGCGGCGCTGATCTCTCTCACTAAAGCGAAGTAGCGCCCGAGAGGCGTGAAAATCTCCGCGTGCTCACGTCCGTAACCGAGCACGTTGGGTGAGGTGCCGGGCTCGCCGAAGTCGGTGCCCGACGTGTCGTCCGGCGCGCTCGGGAAGATGCGGCCGAGGGTCGTCAGCGCCGCCGGCACGTCGAGCCGCAACAGACGCTGCTGAAGCCCCGTGCGCATGACGCCGAGGCGAGGCGCGAAATCCGGGATCATCGCCGTCAGGATCCAGATGCGGTGGATGCAGGCGAGCCGCAGCGCGTGCAGCAGCAGTTCCCGCTCCGGCATCGTCGGCGCATCCGGCCAGGCCGCCCGCAGCGCCAGATGATCCGCATGAACCCGGCGGAACATCGCCAGCACCTCCGACCAGATGCCGAGCTGCTCCAGCCCGGTGGCGACCGCCGTCAGCGCCTCTCGCCGGCCAGGAATGCGGCTGTGCCCGGCGCGATCCAGCCAGGTGCCCGGGTCGAGCGTCTCCACCACCGCGCGCAGCACGTCGAGGTGCGAATGCCGCAGCGCGTGGGAGGCAAAATCCATCGAGCGCCGGAAACGAGGGCTGGTGCGGCGAAGTTCCGACACCGCGTCGGGGTTGCGGCTGGCGGCGAGGCCCAGCCCCTGCAGCGTGTTGGCGCACCAGCCGAGTTGCTGGAGGATCGCGTTGTTCGGAATTGCCCTCAACTCGCGCGGGTGGCCGATGATGGCAGGGCCGCCCGAGCTGTCGCTTTGGCGCGCGGCGGGGCGAGAGCCGGTGCGGTCGATCAGCGCCGGGCCGAACGTCCCGAGCATGGCGGCGTAGCCCGGATCCTCGACCAGCTCCTCCATGCTCGACCGGATGGTGGCGAAGAAGTCCGCCGCGAAATCCGGGTCCTGGTAGATCGGATCGTCGGCCTCGTCGGTCCCGGTGAGGGCGAACTCGGCTATCCGCAGGATCACGGCCGAAGCGAGCGCCGGCGTCCCGAACAGAAGATACCCGTCGCCGCCCTGGAAGGCAGACTCCTCGCGATAGGCGATGCCCGCGGCATCGAAGGCCCGGCGGCCGGCGGCGGGGGAGAGATAGGCCAGACGGTCCTGCAGCGAGCCCGGATGCGCGCCGCGCCCGATGCTCTCGCCATGGGTGTCGAAGAGGACGATCTCCACGTCGCGGAGACCGTGCTTGACCATGGCCTCGCAGAGCTTCATCCGCAGCCGCTCGATGAGGTAGGTGGCGGCGATCTGGCCGACATAGCGACCGGAATCCGAGTAGCCGAACTGGACGCAGAGCTTGCCCGTCCGTTTCAGATAGGCGCGGTAATGCGGGCTGCGCAGCGCCTCCTCGATGATGCGGCCGCCCTGGCTAAGCGCCTCCGCCGTTTCGAAGAGCGGGCTGATCTCGATCCTGTCCTCGATCCCGAAGAGCTTCGCGAAATAGAGGGCCGTGAGCAGAGTGTAGCCGGTCTCGGTCTCGGCGATGAGGAAGCGCACGGGGCTCGCCGCGTCGATGTGCTTGACCATCTGGGCGACGGTCATCATCAGCCGCGCGGCCGAGGCCTGCTCGGCCATCAGCGTGCCGAAGTTGACGGGCTCGGGCTTCACCTCGTCGAGCGCGGTGTTGATCGCGCCGAGCAGCACGCGGCGGCGGGAGGGATCGGCCGGCGGGTCGGCCAGCCCCAGGCGCTGGCGGACGCCGTTGTGCAACTGGGACGAGTTCAGCCGGACATGGGTATGGGCGAGGCCGAGATTGTGCGAGACGAGCCCAGCCTTGACCACCAGCAGGGCGCGCTTTTCGGTGTCGGAGGCCGCGGCGAGAGCCGCCGGGAACAATGCGAGAAGAGGTTCCGGCGTGACGAGCGATTCCTCGCGCCGCCCGACCAGCGCCTGCGCAAACAGGCCGACCGCTGCGGCATCGACCCCGTTTGGGCTTACGGCGATCTGGTCGCGCACCGCGGCGATCGCGGCCTGCGTGAGGGCAAGGATCGGCGCGCCGCTCGGCAGGCAGGCCAGCTGCGCCTCGACCCGCTCCAGCTGGTAGAGCTTCATGCGCAGCCGCAGCCGCAGCGTGTCCCACCAGCCGATGTCTGTGCGTCCGTCGGTATCGTAGCCGACCCAGGTGGTCAGCGTGACCGGACGCGGCGCAAGGTCGAGCCAGCGCCCCGCCCAGGTCTCGCGTGCAGCATCCAGGATGGCGCCGGTCAGCAGGTCGATCGCGTCGCGCCCGCGGGCGATAGCGGCGTGCGCCTGGTCGAACTCGTCCTCGAGGGTCACCGGCAGCGGGCGATGGGATGTGAAGCACTCCGCGCCGCTTTCACCCGAAGCGGCGCGGGCAAGCGCATCCCCGACTGGATAGGGTAGTGAGAAGGTCGGGTGGGCGGTGAACACCGCCGAGAAGCGGGTTCGGTCCACGGCTCGGCGGAACTGGGCGAAGGGGATCGCGCTGTCATTCGGGTCCGGCCGCACGAGACGCCGGGCGAGTTCCGCCATGCCCGCCTCCAGCGTCTGGCTGCTATCGAGCCCGACATAGGCGGCGATACGCTCGGCACGTGCCTGGAAGGCTTCGTCCCGCAGCCAGCAGACGAGACCGTTGAGGTCGCCATCCGTCAGTGTGCCCTGGTCGATCCGGCGGGAGATGGTCAAAGCCATCGTCATGACCGGGTTGCTGAACGGATCATCCGCGGCACGCTCGAGAGCCGCACCCATGTGACCGAGCAGGTCCGCCGCAAGCGCCGCGATTTGCTCCGGCTGATCCGGTGGCTCGGACCCGTCGAAGGCCGCACTGTCGCTGGACGTGTTCTGCTGATCGGCCATGAGGCCATTGTGCATTGCAGCGCCTCCGGAGCAATCGTTCCGTGTCGGTGGCGGTCGCTTTTTTTCAGAGTGCGCCCGGACCCTTGATCCGGCGTAGAGGCTGCACTAATAGAACCGCACCGCGCGATTGGCGCGGACGCGCGGTCCCGTTCGTCTAGAGGCCTAGGACGCTGCCCTCTCACGGCGGCAACACCGGTTCGAATCCGGTACGGGATACCAGCGACTTCAATCCATCGCCCGATCGTTTTGGCAGCTAGGCGGGGTTTGGTCCTCCGCCCTCGGTCGCCAGTATCATCGGTTCGAGCAGCCCGGCATCGTTGTTCCGAGGACTGTTGACACGGGGCGAAACCGGCCAAGCCTGTAGCGTGCCGTCCGGCGCGGGCCGCAACAGCGCTCCCGCATCACCGGCGTCCTCGCCCAGCCATAGCCGCCAGTCGGCTTCCTCAAGCACCAGTGGCATCCTGTCGTGAAGCACGCTCATCTCCCGGTTGGCGCCGGTGGTGATGATCGCGAAGCTGCGGACAACCTCGCCTTCGGGCGATCGCCAGCCTTCCCAGATGCCGCCGAAGGCCAGCGGAGCCTGATCGACGCGTGCAATCGCGTAGGGCTGCTTGCCAGAGCCGACCTTCCGCCATTCATAAAACAGGCCAGCCGGCACGATGCAGCGCCGGGCGAAGAAAGCGCTGCGGAACATGCCGGAAGAGGCGACGGACTCGGCGCGCGCATTGATCGGCTTGCGCGCCTCTTTCAGGTCCTTCGTGAAATGAGGCACGAGGCCCCACTTCAGCGCATCGATCCGCCGGACGCCCGTTTCCGGATGGCGCCGGACCACAAGGGCGTCCTGGGATGGTGCAAGGTTCCAGGAAGGGCCGAGATTAGGCACGTCTCCCTCCGTGCCGAACAGCCGCCGGATGAACTCTGCTGAAAGGGTGGAGGAGAAGCGGCCACACATGAAGGACAAGGTCTCTTTGAGCGAGAAGCACGCAGCGCTCATCGGCAGAAACTGGCCCTTCGGACATATGGCGCCACCCGGCCCGGCTCCGCGATGAACTCACTTTCCTGCGAACAAAGGTGAAGCGACGGCTTTCATCCCGCCCGTGATCCGCAACCCCGGCGTCTCAATACCAGAGCGCCGCCAGCTGATCATCGAGCCGTCCACGCTCGGAGACGAGCCTGATGGTGAGGACTGCCGCGCCGGGGCTGGCCGTGCCGTCTGCCTCGGCAGGCCTGCAGGTCATGTCCACTGGTGCGACGACGGCCTCGTCGATGAGGATGCCGAGGGTGACCGCTGAGGCGCGGGCCCGGTCAGAAAACGCCGACGCTACGAGCGCGTCGAGCTTCGGAAGGTCGCCGGGCGAAAGGAAAAGCTCGAGCGAGTTGCCCAGCATGTCCTGCGGCGTCAGGCCGAACAGCCGCGCCGTGAGCGGCGTGATGTGCTCGATACGCCGCTCCGCGCTCACCACGCAGAGGTCACCGGTTGTCTCAATCGCCGGTATCTCCGGTTCGTCAGCTTCGACGCTCTGCCCACCCGGCGCATGCGTCGGCAGACGCTGCTGTTCAGTGGGATGCCGCTGCCCGAGAACGCGCGACAGCTTGCCCAAGCCATAGAAGACGGCAGCCACAGGGTAGGCGATCGCTGCCGCCCGCACGGCATCCCAGAACTCAGGCGCGTCATACCACATCGGATAGACGAGTTGCGCGCCCGTGAAGGGTGCGACGCCGCCTGTCGGCTCGCCCTGGGCGCTGAGGGCAATGACGAGTTCCAGCAGCACATAGCCAGAGGTCGCTATGCCAATCACAAGGGCGGTCGTCCAAAGCGCGCCCCGTACCCGGCGAGGCGCAACACCATCTATCGCTTCCACTTCACCCGACCTTCCAGACGCACCCAGGTTAGGACGACCGAAGACGTTTCACAAACGATAAGAAAAATGAAGTTGAAGCAGCGCCGGACCGTGAGCCTCTCCAGAACCTGCGAGCAACGTCACGCCGGATCAGCCTGACGCCGTTTTGAGTTATTTTTAGCCCGTCTGTTCATTTGTTGGGCGGAAATGTTTCGGTAATTCGTGCGTAACCTTTGCCTCTTTGGGCAGCGACGCTCCTCCGTTCCACGAACGGGCGATCATCAGCAGGTGCGCCGGGCGTTTCAATCCAAAGGCACGCCAGAAAAATGATCCGAGTCATTTCCGCAAGCCAAGCTTGGCACCGATCTTGCTCGGTCGTCTGTCAAGTCATGGGTCCGATCCCTATGGAAAGCGTTAGGTGACTGAGGGGAAAGAATATTCCCCATCGTTCACTGAAACGTGCGGGCGAAGTCGAGGACTTGGCCGCAGGTCCATCGGGGTGACCGTTTCGCCCGTCAGGGACCAGAGATGGTGTTTAGCTGGCTAACCAACCGGGGGGTATCGACGTGCTTATTCCTTCACCAAAATGGCTCGACTCAGGCGACAACGCCTGGCAGTTGGCGGCGGCAACGTTCGTCGCCCTGCAGAGCGTGCCTGGCCTCGTTATCTTCTATGGCGGTGTCGTCAAGAAGAAGTGGGCCATCAACTCGGCCTTCATGGCGATGTATGCGTTTGCGGCGGTGATGGTCGTCTGGGCTCTGTGGGGCTACAGCATGGCCTTCGGCCCGCAATGGTTCCCGTTTCTCGGCATCCCCAAATCAATCCTCTCCGCGGCCTTCGAGCAAGGCGAGGCCATCATACCGGCCGCTGCCGGGGGCATGCCGCCGCTCGCCTTCGGCATGTCGACGATGGTCTACTTCCAGTTCGTCTTCGCCGCGATCACCGTCATCATCCTTGCCGGCGCCGTCCTCGGGCGCATGAGCTTCAAGGCCTGGATGATCTTCGTGCCGCTGTGGATGACCTTCATCTACACCATCGGCGCGTTCAGCCTCTGGGGCGGCGGCTGGCTCGCCGTCCGCGGCGTGGTGGACTTCTCCGGTGGCTACGTCATCCATCTCTCGGCCGCGACCTCGGGCTTCGTGGCGGCCGCGCTTGTCGGGCCCCGGCTCGCGCGCGACCGTGACAGCTTCGAGCCGAACAGCCTGCTGATCACCCTCGCGGGCGCCGGCATCCTGTGGCTGGGCTGGAACGGCTTCAACGGCGGCGACCCCTACTTCGCGAACGCCGACGCCGGCGCCGCCATCCTCAACACCAACATCGCCTCCTGCGTCTGCCTGCTCGTCTGGACGATGATGGACTACTTCCGTTACGGCAAACCCTCCGTCATCGGCGCGGTCAACGGCCTGATCGCCGGCCTGGTCGGCATCACGCCCGCCGCCGGTTACGTGAACGGCTGGGGCGCCATCATCATCGGCATCGCCGCCGCCATCCTGCCCTGGTTCAGCATGAACATCTTCGCCAAGACGCGCCTGATGCGGCGGGTCGACGACACCCTGGGCGTGTTCCATACCCATGGCGTCGCCGCCGTGGTCGGTGGCTTGCTGACGGGCCTGCTCGCCGACCCGGCGATGATCGAATATGTCGGCACCGACAAGGACGCGCCGGGCATCAGCGTGACCGGCAGCCTCCACCAGTTCATCCTGCAGATCGAAGGCGCGCTGTTCATCATCGTGCTGAACGTGATCGGCACCTTCATCATCCTGAAGATCATATCCTTCATCACGCCGCTGCGGATGCCGGACGCGATGCTCCGGATCGGTGACGACGCCGTACATGGCGAAGAGGCCTATGCGCTCTACGGCGACGGTTCCCGCGTGCCGGTTCCTGAATCCGAAACGACGACGGTCTGAGGTCAGTCTCGTGACAGAGGGGGCGGCCGGTTGGCCGCCCCTTTCCGTTGATGGGTGTTTCCGTTTCTTCCAGCCATGACCTCCAGTAAATCAAGGCGATGCACCGTCCGCTGGCGCCTAGAAGACCTTGTGTCCGAAGCCGACCAACGTGATCGAGGTGCCGTCCGTGAGCGTAATGGTGTCGGAGCCGTTGATTACGCCCTCATCCGCGATCGGGTAGCTCGTGTAGCCGCCGAAAACGAGTATGTCGTTCGCCTTTATCCCCTCGATCGCTTCCGTGCCGCCGGCGTGCCCGTTGAGGAACCCATATACGTCCGGACCCGCACCGCCGATGACCGTGGAATGGCCGGTGCCGCCGACAACCGTGTCCGCCGCCCCGTTGAGCGCCATGAGCGCCGTTGTTGCAGGGGCCGTGAAGAAGGTCTCGACGCCTGTGCCAAACTGGCCCGCCATCGTTGTGTTGCCGTTCGCGCCCGCCACGAACTCCACCGGACCGCTGCCCTTGCCGAATTCGGTCGTGGTGCCGGAACCGCCGATGAGGGTCGAGGCTCCGCTGCCTGACCCCGCCACCAGGATGTTGGTGCCGGAGCCGCCGGTGAGGACGCTGTTGGCGTCGCCTGTGGAGCCGAACAGTGTGGTGTTACCGGCGCCGCCCATGACCGTCGCCGCGCCGGTGCCCCCGATAAAGTTGAGCGAGCCCGTGCTGCCGGCAACGGTGACGTTGCCCGATGCCCCCGTGACCGTAGCAGGTGGTGTCGCCGTGTCGACGGTCGTCCCGCTTCCCGCACCGGACACGGTGGGAGCGGCTGTGACTGGCGGCAGAGTGACCACGATGCTGAGGCTGGGCGGCGAGGTGGAGAGCGCCTGCGGACCCGCGGCCAGGGCGAAGCTTGCCAGGGTCAGGTTGCTGCCCGTGAAGTTTAAGACCTGCTGCGCGGCACCTTCCTGGATCGTCAGAGCGCCCCCGGTCGCCGAAGCGGTGAAGCTGGTCGCGGTCACCGACGGGAAAGCGATGCCGGTCAGGATCACCGTGTCGTTGTAGGACGCCGTCGTACTGTGAAAAGGGGCTATCCCTTCGGTAACGGTGGTTGTGGGCATTACCGCGATGGTTCCATCGAACGCCCCAGGGTTGTTGAGAACGAGCGTGCCTGTGCCGTCGCTAAAGCTAACGTCCTCGGTATCCGGCCCGGCCAGTTCGAGCGTCGACTGGGCGTTGGTGGCAAAGACATAGAGGTCGCTCGCATAGGGAGCGACGACGAGGGTCCCAGTCCCGGTTACGGCGCCGCTGAGCACGAGCGTCGAAGGTCCCGTCTGCGCGACCGTCGTAGGGCCAGCCTCGATCATGCCGTTGTTCTGGATCGGACCGCCCACGGACCCGGTGCCGGTAACCTTCCCCGATGCCGTGATCGTCAGATCGGGGGTCGAAAGCGTGCCGGTCTGGAGCAAAACAGATCCCGCGTCGGTCAGGGCTTGGCTGGTCGTGTAGTCACCGCCCTGGACGACGAGTTGGCCGGACGGCAACACAGAGTGCAGCGTCTGGCGGAGCGGCAGCGTGCTGGCCGTCGTGGGGTCGTAGCTTTGGATGTCACCGTAACCCGAAGTCGTAGAATCGCCGGCCACCTCAACCGTCGCGCCAATCGAGGTGATAGGGGCGCCGGTATCCAGGATCAACGCGCCGGATTGGACCACCTCGTAGACGCCGCCGGTAAGTACGCCGCCGACAAAATCGGAGTTCGCATTGCTGCCGGTCAGCGTGATCGTCATGATGCCTTCGGCGATCAGCGTGCCCGGGTTGAGCAGGCTGGCCGCGGTGATCGTCAGGCCCGAGCCGATGATGCTCTGCGTGTTGGTGAGCGTGCCCGTGGTGGTCACCTCGCCCGACCCTTGGATATCGTAGCCGGCGCTGGTCAGGGACCCGAAGGACAGGCTTCCACCGCCGAGGTCGATCTCGGATTCTGCGCCCAAGCTGACCGCGCCGGAGACGGACAGGGTGCCGTTGATCTCCAAATAGGCGTCCATATCCGTGATGGAACGCGTCATGTAGGATTCGGTCGTACTGATTGTGACAAAGGAGGTGTAGACGGACCCGGTCGATGGCACGGTTGTCAGCGGGAAGACCACGTCCGCATCGGCCGCATTCGGAACGACCATACCGGACCAGGCAGTAGGGTCGTCCCAGTTCGCGAACTGCGTGGTCGCGTTTGGGACGAAGGTATAAGTGGTCACGACGGTTCTCCTGAGGTGGCCTTGACCCCTCGGCGCCTCTTGACGGGCCGCTGCCGGTCAGGCTGGCAGCTTATGTTAAGCCAAGCCGAGGAAGCCAGCGCCGTGGATCAAAGTTCCCGCAGACTGGCCCGGCTCATTCTAAATCCGGAACACCAGCAGCCCGATGACCGCGAGTGCCAGGGCAGCGCTCACGATCTTCCAGAACAGCAGCGGGTTGCGGTCGTAGAACGAGCGTCTGGCCCGCACCGGGCGGAAACTCTCGCCCGTCTCGAGCGCCAGCACGAGATCGATCGCGTCGGGAAAACGGTCCTCCCGCGCCAGCGCCGCCCCGCGTAGGATGACCCCATCGAGCCAGGCTGGCAGGTCCGAACGGTGCCGGGTGAGCGGCGTCGGCGTTGTCTGGCGTGGCGGCGAGAAGCTTTTGTTTTCTCCGTAGGGGAACGCGTCCCCGCTGAACATGCGGTAGAGCGTGACGCCCAGCGCATAGACATCCGTTTCGGCGTCGCCGCGATTGAGGCCGGTGAAGAGCTCTGGCGCCATGTAGCTTGGCGTGCCCGGCACGCCGGCGGGGTCGATCGGCTCGTCCTCCTCGATGCCTGGCACCCGCGCCAGGCCGAAATCGATCAGCCGCACGACCCCGTCGGGCTGCAGCATCACGTTGCTGGGCTTGATGTCGCGATGGATGATCCCCGATCGATGCAGCGAGGCTGTGGCCTTGGCGAGCGTCACGGCGATGGCGAGACCTTCGTCGAGTGCGATCCGGGGCTTGCGGCCAAGGCGGTGTTCCAGCGTCTCGCCTGGATAGTAGGTCATCACCGAGTAGAGCCGCGTCTGGCGGGCGGGTTCCGGCTCGGGCGCCTGGCCAAGCCAGGGTCCTCGCAGACGCGTCGTGATCCAGGCCTCGCGGAGGAAGGCTGCGCGGACAAGCGGCGCGCGGGCAAGGTCGGGGTCCGGAAACTTGACCACCACGGTCCGGCCCGTGGCGCGGTCGGTCGCGCGGAACAGCCGGCTCATCGGCCCATCCGACAGGATGGCGTCGAGTTCGTACTGATCGACGAGCGAGCCCGGTTCCGGCAGCGGTCCTATCGGCAATCCGGCCATCCCGGCCGCGAGATCGGCCCTGTTCGCCGCCGGGATTTCAAGCACGTCGACGATGAGGGCGGTTGCGTTGTCGCGTCCTCCGGCTTCGAGCGCGGCGGTGACGAGGGATTGGGCAGTCTCGTCCGGCGCTTCCCGCAGCCGGAGGATCTGAGCGATGCGTCTTGCCGACAGCGGACCGTGGATGCCGTCGCTGGTCAGCAGGAAGCGATCGCCGGGGGCCGCGGGCTCGTCGCAATAATCCGCACGGGTTCCCCCGGCGAGGCCGATGGCCCGGCTGAGCACCTTCGGATTGAGGTGATGGTCGGTCGTCATCTGTGTGAGCTGGCCACCGGAGAGGCGGTAGAGGCGCGAATCGCCGATATGGATGCCGTAGGCGCGACGCCCGCGGAGGACGAGCGCCGTGAAGGTGGTGGCCATCTGCGAGAGCTTGTCATCCGTCCGGCCCTGGGCCTCGATCCAGTCCGAGATGGCCTTGAGCGCGGCGGCAGCCGCCTGCGGGACGGCGAGCGTCGGTCTCTGGGCAAGAAATCCGTCGATGAAGCCGCGGACGGCGAGTTCCGCGG
Organism: Acidisoma sp.; assembly: GCF_965199065.1. Classification (NCBI taxonomy): domain Bacteria; kingdom Pseudomonadati; phylum Pseudomonadota; class Alphaproteobacteria; order Acetobacterales; family Acidocellaceae; genus Acidisoma; species Acidisoma sp. Next base: position 875,818 of record NZ_CBDAQN010000001.1, read on the forward strand.
CCACGCGTCCGCCCGAGGTGCCGGAGACGCCGTCGGCGATGGCGGCGATCACGCCCTCGCTGTGCCGGCTTTCGCGCGTGCCGAGGTAGGCCAGGGCGAAATCCTGGTTGTCGGCGCGGGGGCCGCGGTCGCTCGCAAGGCCCACGCGCACGTCGAGCCGGCCGGGATCGAAACGGACGGCCATGCTGTCCAAGCCTGCACTCTCCTTTCTGACGACGGCGGACCATGCCTGCGCGGGGCCGCCGCGTCCAATCTCTCCCCGTGGATGGACCTCTCGGCCGGAGGCATTATGCTCGGTCGGCGAGGCGCTTGAAGCAGGCGCCGCAAGAGGCGGGTGAGGCATGGCTAGGTCTGGCGGGCGCGCGGCTTGGGTATTGTGCAGTGTGGTGTTCGGCTTCCGGCTGGCCGGTGTGGCGGACGCCGCACCATCGTCGCCACCCGGTGCCGCTCCGGCGGCGCTTCAGTGCACGAACACGACGAGCGGCGCGACGTGGGACATCCCGGTCGACCTCGCCCACGGGACGGTCGATCAGGTTCCGGCGCAAGTCACCGACGAGCGCATTCTATGGGAAGACAAGACACTGCACTACTATGACTTCGACCGCCGGACCGGCAGGCTCGACATGCATGTCGCATCGAGTACCGGCGGCTTCTACCTCACGGACCGTTGTGTGCTCAAATAGATGGCGCTCGACCCGGATGACGAGGAGGACGACGGGCCGCCGAAGCTTCCTGGCGGCAAATTCTACATGACGCCGGAAGGGCATGCCCGCCTGGAGGCGGAACTGGCGGAGCGTCGCACCGAACGGCACCGCGTTGTGGAGATCGTCTCCTGGGCAGCGGGCAACGGCGACCGCAGCGAGAACGCCGATTACAAGGAGGGCAAGCGCCGCCTGCGGGAGATCGACCGCCGGCTGCGGTTCCTCACCCGGCGGCTGGCCCACGCCGAGGTCGTCGACCCCGCGGCGCAGACCAAACGCGACCGCGTCTTCTTCGGGGCAACGGTGACGTTCGCCAACGAGCGGGACGAAACGCTGAGCGTGACGATCGTCGGCGTCGATGAGGCGAACATGACGGAGAGCAAGATCAGCATCGCCTCGCCGATGGCGCTCGCACTGCTGCGGGCCACCCGCGGCGATGAGGTAACGGTGCGAACGCCGCACGGCCCGGAGCGGATCGAGGTGCTGGAAATCCGCTACCCGTTCAGCACGTAAATCTCATCATGGGTGCCGACGTGGAAGGTTCCGTCGGGCGTCACCCAGCCGCGGAACATCCCCTGCGTGTTGTAAGGTGTCACCACGCGGCCCAGGCTGTCGATGGCGACGAGCCCCGCGCCGATGCCGTATGGGGCGAGATCATCCATCACCACGCGGTTCGCGGCGGCGGCGATGTCCTCGCCGAGATAGCGCATCCGGCTGGCAATCTCATGCCCCACCACATGACGGATGAAGAACTCCCCCGCGCCGGTGCCGGAAACGGCGCAGGCGCCATCCCGCGCGTAGGTGCCGGCACCGATGATCGGGGAGTCGCCGATGCGGCCTACGGGCTTGTTGGTGAAGCCGCCGGTGGATGTCGCGGCGGCAAGGTGGCCGGCCGCGTCCAGCGCGACCGCGCCGACGGTTCCGTGCTTTTCGGCTTCGCTGGCGAGGCGGTCGGTGCCCGCCGCACGATGCGCCTGCATCCGGGCGAGCGCTTGCCGCTGCCGGTCGGTCACGAAATACCCAGGGTCCATCACGGCCAAGCCGTTGGTCTCGGCGAAACGGTCGGCGGCGGAGCCGGTGAGCATGACGCTCTCACCCGCCTCCATGAGCGCGCGCGCGACGCGCACGGGGTTGCGGCTGCAAGGCACCGCGCTGACGGCGCCGGCCGCGAGTGTCGCCCCATCCATGATGGCGGCATCGAGCAGGGCCTGGCCATCGGCATTGAGCGCGGCCCCGAAGCCCGCGTTGAAATGAGGACTGTCCTCCATCACGACGACCGCGGCTTCGACGGCGGCGACAGCGCTGCCGTCCGCCCGCAGCACGTCCCACCCGGCTTGCAGCGCGCGGCCGAGTTCGGCGCGGGCATCGGCCCAGCCGGCTTCGTCGAGATCGCTGCGCGCCATGACGCCGCAGCCGCCGTGAATGCCAAGAGCGATGGTTTGCATCCGGAACTCCTTTTCCGGGCACAGGCTAGCCGGGCTTGAGGCCGAGGACCACCGCACCACGTAGACGCGGTCCGCGGGAGGCCCTGACGCCATGATCGATCGACTGGACCATCTCGTGCTCACGGTTGCCGATCTCGGCCGGACGTTGGATTTCTACGTCCGCGGCCTTGGCCTGACGGAGCAGCGGTTTGAGAACGGGCGCGTCGCGCTGCTGTTCGGGCAGCACAAGCTGAACCTGCACGAGGCAGGCGGGGAACCGATCTTGCCGCGTGCGGCGCGCCCGACATCCGGCAGCGCCGACTTCTGCCTTATTGCCGATCGGCCCATGGATCGGGTCATCGAGCTGTTGCGGGAGCGGGCCATCCCGATCGAACTCGGTCCGGTGGCCCGCACCGGCGCCAGCGGACCAATCCGGTCGGTCTATCTTCGCGACCCGGATGACAACCTGGTCGAGATCGCGGAATACGTCTGAGCCTAAACGCTGCCCACCAGGGCGGGCTTGCGCTGTGTCGTACGGCCCCGGATGAGACGCCGCAGCGGCACGTCGTAATACGTCAGTGCCAGATAGGTGATGGCCAGCACGATCGTGGCCTCGATGAGCGCGAAGACGATCGAGCCTTCCAGGCCGAAGTGGCGGCGCTTCAGCACTTCCTGGCCGGCGCGCAGGATGGGGCTCTGCAGGATGTAGAGCGGGTAGGAGAGTGTCCCGAGGAAGCGGAATGCGTTCGAAAGCTTGGGACCCACGTCGACCGCCGCGCCGAGGAAGATGACGGCGGGGAACAGCAGGATGATGTAGGGCAGCGTCAGCAAGCCGGCATGCGATGCCGGGACCATGATGAAGGCGACCAGGGCGATCATGAGGCCGATGGCGATGAGTGGCGCATGCCGCGGACGGCGCCGGAACCGGAAGACGAGAACGCCGGCGAAGAAGGGAAACATGACGCGCGCGAAGCCGAAGACGAAGTTGTTCTGGTTGAACCCTGCGTAGGTGTCGCCGTTCTTGAGTGCCAGCGCAATCAGCAGAGCGGCGCTCGCCGCGACCAGCCCGATGAGAAGGCGCGTCGTGAGCCTCGGCGCGATGACGGCGAAGATGGCATTCGCGAAGACCTCGAAGGTGAGCGACCACTGCGCCATGTTGAACGGGAAAGCGGTGCCCCATTGTCTGAACACATAGGATGGAAGCAGAAGCAGACCGAGGACGCCGCTGATGGCGATCTGCTGGAAGGTCACGTCGTGCTTGACCGATGCGGCAAGGAAACCAAACAGGATGCCGGTCGAGGTGCCGACGAACAGCAACGGATAGAGACGCACAAACCGGATCCAGGCAAAGGACTTCAGATCCATGGTGCCGGTGCGCAACCTCTGCTCATAGGCGAAGGCCATGACGAAGCCGCTCAGCATGTAGAAGAAGTCGACGGCGAGGCCCGCGAACGGCAGCGCCCCCTCGACATGCTGCTGAAGGAGATGAAAGCCGAGGACGGTAAGGGCTCCGAAGCCACGCAGGCCGTCCAGGACGGCAAACTGATGTTTCGTCGAGGCAGGGGCGAGCATCCATGGGACCTTTACTGAAGCATCGCTTTCCTAGAGGTCGCGACGGAAACGCTGTACCCCGTAAAAAGAATGATGACGTACAACGATTGACGGGGATGCGTTTGGAAAAATCCGCGTTTTCCAATGCGGGCGCCGTCGCTTCGAAGCGAACGGAGGCTGCGGATGCGAAATTGGCCGTTCAAGCGGCCCTATGGTTCAGGTCCAAGGGGCGCGATCGCTTGAAGAAGCAGCGGGCCCCGGGCTCGTGGCGGTACGTCCCGAAAGCTTAATCCCGCCGACGGCCGTCATTGATGGCTTGTCGGAAATCCGGCTTGTGATCAAAAATTGGCAAGGCCTGAAGGGTGCCATTGTGGACCAATTTCAAACGCCGGCTTCAGGGTTATCGTCGCCTCCAGGACGCGCAACTCCGAGACAGGATGAGCGCCAGTTATACACTCGCCTGACACTTATGGACCGCCGGCTGAACTTCGTGGTGTCGGTAGACCCCAGAACAGCGGCAGACCTCAGGAAGATCAAGCGGCTTCGTCATCATCCCAGGCTTCTCCTCGCACTGGGCGCGTGCATCATCATATTTCTGATATGGCAACGGTGCCCAACCGTTATCTCTCGGGCCGAATTCTGGGCCGAGGACGGCTGGGTCTGGTATCCGCAGTGCTACGCCCATGGCTGGCATTGCCTCTTCCTCGACCATTCCTCCTATCTGCAGACGATCTCGATGCTGGTCGCGTTGCTCAGCCTGTTGAGACCGCTCACGGACGCGCCGAAAATCTTTGCTTTCGCGGCTTTGCTGCTCCAGGCGGCACCCGCCATTTTCCTGTTGTCGTCACGCATGTCCGCGGCGATCCCATTGCTTGCGATCCGACTGGCGCTCGCCCTGCTGCTGGTTGCGATCCCCGGCATGAAGGAGGTCTACGTCAACGTCACCAATTCGCAGTGGCATCTTTCGCTGCTCGCGTTCCTCATTCTCTGCGCCGCGCGCGCCGAGACTTGGCCGGCCAGAATTTTCGACACGCTCGCTCTTGTCGTCTGCGGTCTAAGTGGACCGTTCGCGCCACTCCTGGTGCCGGTCGCCTTGCTGTGGTGGTGGCTGCGTCACGAGCGCTGGCGGCTTTGGCGGCTGGCAGTTGTTTTGGCCACGGCAGCGGTTCAGATCAGCCTTATCGTCGCGCATCATGCGAGCCGGGATGTTGCGGGCCCCGGAATCGGCTGGAGCCTTGGAAGACTCATCAACATTGTCGTCGTCAACGTTCTTGGCGTTGCCGCTTTTGGGCGCACAACCCTGATCGACGACTACTGGTCGGTGGGGCAGGGGTGGCTGTCCAACGGCAGCCTGCCGGCCAGCCTCGTGGGCGGGAGCATCATGGCGGCGGCCCTCACGCTCGCGATCATCGCCTTCCTACGCGGCCCCTGGATTCTCCGGAGTTTTCTCATTTTCGCCGGGCTTGAATTCGGCACCAGCCTGGTCGACGGCCTGACGACGGTGCAGCCACTCTGGGTCGCATTGGAGGGCTGGATCGGCATGCGGTATTACTTCCACCCCATCGCGGCCTGGCTCGCTGTCCTGGTGAGCCTCGTCTGTGATCGCAGCCTGCCCTTGCGCGGGATCGGTATAGCGCTCCTAGCGCTCACCGTTGTCTTCGCGATACCTGCGGACTGGCGGTTGCCGAGACATCAGCCGACAAATTTCCGCACGGAGGCCAAGGCCTTTGCCAAGGCGCCCACAGGAACCGTAATGGCGTTTCCGGAGGCGCCAAGTAGAGATATGGTGCTCATCAAGCATTGAGCTGCGCCGTCGCTCGGCCCGGACAAGCGCCTCCGGAGCGTTAAGCGCCGCGCCGGTGTCCAGATTGGGATCGAGCCGCCGGCATCCCTCCGTTCCGATCCCGCCCATGCCGCATGGACTGTGGTGCCGGGTGAGGGATTTGAACCCCCGACCTTCGGTTTACAAAACCGCTGCACTACCACTGTGCTAACCCGGCCTGCCGGCGCGCATGATTACGTGCCTCGGCTGACAGCCGCAACCCTCAACTCCGCTTCGGAACAGGCACGCAACCGCCCCGGTGCAGCGGTCCGTCATCACGAAGGCCGAACCGCCGGTTTGCCCCGACAGGGCTTTCCCATATCATCTATCGCCTTGGGCCAAAGTTAGGACGTAACCATCTAAGCTGCGGCAGAGGGGACGGCAGAGCCGTTCCGTCGACCGCCGGCCAGCATGAACCAAACCGAAACGCGACCGGCGTCGCGCCCAGGCGGAGGACCGACTATGCCAAAGGACTGGAACATCCCGGCCGAACTTCAGCCGGACCCTGCGAATTACGTCTTCAACCTCGATGCCGTCCTCGGGGCGGTGGTGGCCCTGCGTGCGACCGCGCCTGCGGATGCCTTCACTGCTTCCGCTCTTGGCACTGAACGCGAGGGGTCCGGGGTCGTCATTGGCGATGACGGCCTCATCCTCACCATCGGCTATCTCATCACCGAAGCCGAGGAGGTCTGGATCACGACCGTCGACGGCCGCTCCGTGCCCGGCCACGCCCTTGCTTTCGATGCCGAAAGCGGCTTCGGCCTCGTCCAGCCGCTCGGCAAGCTCGCCGCCGCCAAACTCGAACTCGGCGATAGCGAGGGCGCGGCCCTGGGCGAGCCGGTCCTCTTCGCCTCCGCAGGCGGCCGCCGCCGAGCGATTGAAAGCCGCGTCGTCGGGCGGCAGGAGTTCGCGGGATACTGGGAGTATCTGCTCGAAGACGCGATCTTCATCGCCCCCGCGCATCCGTTCTGGGGCGGCGGCGCGCTCATCGACAAACGTGGCAAGCTCGTCGGCATTGGGTCCCTGAGCCTTCAGCAGGGCGATGCCCGCGGCAACCGCCTCGACATGAACATGGTGGTGCCGATCGACCTGCTGCGGCCCATCCTCGGTGACCTGCGCCTCTATGGTCAGGTCAACCGGCCGCCGCAGCCCTGGCTTGGGGTTTATGCGATGGAGGATGACGAGCGGGTGGTCATCGGCGGCGTCGCCGAGGGCGGCCCGGCCGACCACGCAGGGCTCCGGCAGGGCGATCAGGTGCTCGCGATCGACGACGACGACGTGACCGATCTTGCCGGCTTCTGGCGCTCGGTGCGGGAGCGCGGTCCTGCGGGCGCGCGGGTGACGCTGTCAGTCCAGAGAGACCACCGCCGTATCCGCGTGCCCATCGCGACTGTGGATCGTCGCCGGCTGCTCAAGGGCCCGCGCATGCACTGAGGCTCGCTCTCGACCTCGGGCAGATGGTGTCTTCAAGCGCGTTGTGACAAGCTGTTTCGCAGGCGTGTCGGGCACCATACGCTGGACGCGATTCGCCGCGTGTTCGACAACAAACGAGCGATGGAGGCGGAATTGGCAAAAGGTCGGGACAAGGGTGGCCGAGAGGCAAAGAAGCCGAAGGCCAACAAGAAGGCGGCGCCTGCGGAGTCATCTCCGTTCAAGCAACCGCCCGCACCGCCAGTAAAAGGGGCGGGCAAGAAGGCCTGAAATCGAACGGGGAGCCGCAAGGCTCCCCGTTTTACGTGTACGGCCGGAAGGTTCCGGACTGTCAGGCCGAGTAATACATGTCGAACTCGACCGGGTGCGGCGTGTGCTCGAAGCGGTACACGTCCTTCCACTTCAGCTCGATGTAGGCCTCGATCATATCCTTCGAGAACACATCGCCCTGCAGCAGGAACTCGTGGTCGGCGGTGAGGGAGGTCAGCGCTTCGCGGAGGCTGCCGCAGACCGTCGGGATTTCCTTGAGCTCCTCCGGCGGCAGATCGTAGAGATCCTTGTCCATGGCGTCGCCGGGATGGATCTTGTTCTTGATGCCGTCGAGCCCGGCCATGGCGAGCGCCGAGTAGGCGAGGTAGGGGTTCGCCGTCGGGTCGGGGAAGCGGACTTCGACGCGCTTCGCCTTCGGGTTGGTGGTGTAGGGGATGCGGCAGGACGCCGAGCGGTTGCGCGCCGAGTAGGCCAGCAGCACCGGCGCCTCGAAGCCCGGGATCAGGCGCTTGTAGCTGTTGGTCGACGGGTTGGTGAAGGCGTTGCAGGCCTTGGCGTGCTTGATGATGCCGCCGATGAAATACAGACAGAGCTCGGAGAGGTCGGCGTAGCCGTTGCCGGCGAAGAGCGGCTTGCCCTCTTTCCAGATGGACAGATGCGTGTGCATGCCCGAGCCGTTGTCGCCATAGACCGGCTTCGGCATGAACGTCGCCGTCTTGCCGTAGCTGTGGGCGACGTTGTGGACGCAGTATTTGTAGATCTGCATCTCGTCGGCCATCTTGGTGAGCGTCGTGAAGCGCGTGCCGAGTTCGTGCTGGCTCTGCGCCACCTCGTGATGGTGCTTCTCGATGACGAGGCCCATCTCGCCCATCGTCGAGAGCATTTCGGCGCGGAGATCGACATCGCCGTCGACGGGCGCCACCGGAAAGTAGCCGCCCTTGACGGAGGGGCGATGCCCCATGTTGCCCTCGGGAAATTCCTTCATCGACGAGCCGGGCCCCTCGATGCTGTCGACCTGATACATGGCGTAGTTGCCGCCGAGGCCCCAGCGCACGCTGTCGAAGATGAAGAACTCAGCCTCGGCGCCGCAGACGATGCTGTCGCCGACGCCGGACGCCTTCACGTAGTCTTCCAGGCGCTTGGCGGTGCTGCGCGGGTCGCGGCTATAGCCCTGACCGGTCGACGGCTCGACGATGTCGCAGAACAGGATCAGCTGCGGCTTGGCGGTGAACGGGTCCATGACCGCGGTATCGGCGTCCGGCATCAGGATCATGTCGCTCTCGTTGATCGCCTTCCAGCCGGCAATCGAGGAGCCGTCGAACATAATCCCATCGGCGAAGGAATCCTCGCCGATCGTGGAGACGTGCTGGGCGGTATGCTGCCACTTGCCACGCATGTCGGTGAAACGCAGATCCACATATTCGACGGAGTGCTCCTTGATCATTTCCATGACCTTCTGCACGCCCGTCAGGGATTCGCTCGCCATCCTGAAATCCTCGTTCCTGTTGAAGCTAGCTTGACTTTAACGTGGGGCTCGCGAGATCGCGGGCCGGTTCGGCCACGGCCGCGTGTCGCCGCCGGGTAGGCACGTTGTCCCATGATCAGGGGGCCATGATCATGGGGCCGCGATCAGACGGCGTCCGCGCCGCGCTCCCCCGTCCTGATCCGGATCACCTCTTCGACCGTGCTGATGAAGATTTTTCCGTCGCCGATGCGGCCCGTGCGGGCGGCGTTCATGATCGCCTCCACGGCGCGCTCGGCGACGCTATCTTCGCAGACCAGCTCGATCTTCACCTTGGGCAGGAAATCGACCACGTATTCGGCGCCGCGATAGAGCTCGGTATGGCCCTTCTGCCGGCCGAAACCCTTGGCCTCGACCACGGTGATCCCTTGCAGGCCAACCTCGTGCAGCGCCTCTTTCACCTCGTCCAGCTTGAACGGTTTGATCACGGCCTCGATTTTCTTCATCGCATCCTCGTCGCGGGTCCGGTGGGCCCCGACCCCTTCCCATGCAAGCGGGCGGCCAGTGCAGCCGCCGGCACCTTCATGCGGTGGCAACCTCGCACGCCCGCTAACGCCCTGCAATCCGTGGGTTTCGGCCTCAGGCCAGATTTCAGGCCAGGCAGATCGGAACGCTTCCGCTTTGAGCGGCGCGGCGCTTCGGCTGCCTGCTTTGCGGGCAGAGCGTGTGCCCGGCCTTCCGCCTGAAGCCATTGTTCCCGGCGGAGGCCATTGTTCCCGGTGATGGTTACCGCCAAATTGAGGGTGTTCTGAGGAGTTACACGAACCGTGAAAGCCGCCAACACGCTGCTTGCCAACACCGGAACCACCATCTTCACGGTGATGTCGGCGCTTGCCACCCATCATCAGGCCATCAACCTCGGCCAGGGCTTCCCGGACACCGACGGGCCTGCGGACGTGGTCGCCGCCGCCGCCGCCGCGTTGCAGGACGGGCGCAACCAGTACCCGCCGCTCACCGGCGTGCCCGAACTGCGTGCGGCCGTGGCCGCCGCCAACAGCCGCTTCTACGGCCTCGCCATCGATCCGAACACGGAGGTGGTGGTGACCTCCGGCGCCACCGAGGCGATCACGGCGAGCCTGATGGCGCTCATCGATCCGGGCGACGAGGTCGTGCTCATCGAGCCGCTTTACGACACCTACCTGCCGGTGGTGACGATGCTCGGCGGCGTCGGGAAGCTGGTGCGTCTGGAACCGCCGCACTGGACCCTGCCGCGTGCGGCGCTGGAGGCCGCGTTCGGGCCTCGCACGAAGGCCATCGTGCTCAACAGCCCGATGAACCCGATCGGCAAGGTGTTCACCCCGGAGGAGCTGGGCTTCATCGCGGGGCTCATGCAGAAGCACGACACGTATGCCGTCTGCGATGAGGTTTACGAGCATCTCGTTTTCGACGGCGTGAGGCACCGGCCGTTGATGACGCTGCCGGGCATGCGCGAGCGCACCCTGCGCATCGGCAGCGCCGGCAAGACGTTCAGCCTGACCGGCTGGAAGGTCGGCTACATCTCGGGCCCCGCGGCGCTGATGAGCGTGGTCGCGAAGGCGCATCAGAACCTGACCTTCACGACGGCCCCGAACCTGCAGCGCGCGGTCGCCTTGGGTCTGGCGAAAGACGACGCCTACTTCGCGGGCCTCGCCGACGATCTGCAGGCGAAACGGGACCATCTGGTCGCCGGGCTGCAGGGCGCCGGCTTCCGGACCCTGCCCAGCGGCGGCAGCTATTTCGTTCTCGCGGACTACTCGGCGCTGGACCCTGACGGCGATGACGCCAGCTTCTGCATACGCTTGGCGGAGGCGGCAGGCGTGGCCGCCATTCCGCTGTCGGCCTTCTATGTCGCGGAGAAGCCTCGCCACCATGTCCGCTTCGCCTTCTGCAAGCGGATCAGCGTGCTGGATGAGGCCATCGGCCGCCTGACCCGCTATTTCGCCGCGCATCAGGCGTCTGACAGGGCGGCGTTGACTGCGGCGGAGTGATCGTTCTAAACGGCGCGTCTCGGCACGGAAGTGCTCGGTGGCGGACGTAGCTCAGTTGGTAGAGCGCCAGGTTGTGGTCTTGGATGTCGTGGGTTCGAGCCCCATCGTTCGCCCCAAACCCATCAGCAGGACAGCGGTTCCTTTCCGAGGAAAAGAACCGGGTAGCTTTCGGACTGCTAGCGGCTGCGGATCATGTGGCCGGCGCGGAACAGCAGAATGGCCATCGCGATCTTCGTGGCCTCGGCGGGCAGGAACGGCACCAGACCGAGCGCAACCGCCTTGTGGGTGCCGAGAAGCACGCTCAGCCAGGCGAGACCCAGCGCATAGAGGATCACGGTCCCGCCGAAGAAGGCAGCGATCGTGCCGGCTACGCTGCGCATCCAGCCACGCGATGCGCAGAAGCCCATGAACGAGGCGGCAAGCAGGTAGCCGAGCAGGTATCCGCCCGTCGGACCGGCAACATAGGCGAGGCCGGCGCCTGTCGCGAAGACCGGCAGGCCCAGCGCACCCGCGGCGAGATAGGCGAGCAACGTGGCTTCAGCCAAACCGCTGCCATAGGCGGCGCCGATCAGAAGCACCGTGCCGCTCTGCATGGTCATCGGCACTGGCCAGAAGGGAATGGCGACATGCGCGGAAGCCGCAAGCACGCCGACGCCTGCAAGCACCAGCAAAGCCTGGACCGGACGTGAAAGCGCGTTACTGCGGGCGCGGGCCGCCAGGATCGTTTTCCCGTGAACGGGCATGATAAAGTCTCCGAGAAGAAGCGACGGTGCCGCGCGACGTTTTCGCCCGCAGCCCTTAATCAAAGCCACATGCTGCCCGTCATCACCGGGGCGTGCAAGCGAACTTTCTTGCAAATCCAAGGCGGACCGCTGCCCCGACGCGTGAAAGGCGAGACCGGATGCGGGGGCGGATGGGCGGCTGACATTCGCGATCCGGCGATGTCCGGGTAATGGAGTGAAGCGTATCTTCTCCCGCAGGAGAACTGGGAATGCATGCCTTCCTCGATCACTGCCGGTCGCAGCTTGCCGAAATTCGCCTTCAGGGGCGCTATCGCCACTTCACGCCGCTGCGCCGGGAGGCGACTCGTTTCCCAGTCTACACGATCCTTCGAAACGGCGAGCCGCGGGACATCACCGTCTGGTCCTCCAACGATTATCTGGCGATGGGCGTTGATCCGGTGACGATCGGCGGCGCCCGGGATGCCCTGGAGAACCTTGGCGCCGGCGCCGGCGGCACGCGCAATATCGGCGGCACTTCGCCTCTCCATGACGCTCTCGAGGCGGAACTCGCTGGGCTGCATGGCAAGGACGCGGCGCTGCTGTTCAGCTCCGGCTTCGTCTCAAATCAGGCGAGCCTCACCGCCATCCTTCGCAGCCTGCCCGACTGGCATGTCTTCTCGGATGCAAAAAACCATGCCTCCATGATCGCCGGCATCAAGGGCAGTCCGGCGACCGTCCATATCTTCCGCCACAACGATCTGGCGCATCTGGCCGCGTTGCTGGCGGCAGCCCCTGGCGATGCGCCGAAGCTCATCGCGTTCGAGTCGGTGTATTCGATGGATGCGGACATCGCCCCGATCGGCGCAATCTGCGACCTCGCCGATCGCCATGGCGCGCTCACCTATCTCGACGAGGTCCACGCGGTCGGCATGTACGGCGCCCATGGCGGCGGCGTCTCGGAGCGCGATGGCGTGGCACACCGGCTGACCGTGATCGAGGGGACGCTCGCCAAGGCCTTCGGCTGCCATGGCGGCTACATCGCCGCCGAGGCAACCATCATCGATTACATCCGCTCGACCGCTCCCGGCTTCATCTTTACCACCGCGCTGCCGCCGGCCGTTGTGGGCGGCGCGCTGGCGAGTGTCCGCCATCTGACGCGGGACACCGGGCGGCGCGAAGCGCTGTTCCGCCAGGTGGGACTGCTTAAGCGCAAGCTGGACGCCGCCGGACTGCCGCGCCTGCCGTCCGAGAGCCACATCGTGCCGGTGATGATCCGCGACGCCGACCTCTGCCGGGAGGTGAGCCGCCTGCTGCTTGAGCGCCACGGGCATTACGCGACGCCGATCAACTATCCGACCGTGCCGCGTGGCACGGAGCGCCTGCGGCTGACCCCGACGCCCCTTCATACAGAGGCGATGATGGACGATCTCGTGGCGGCGCTCGTCGATATCTTTGCCTCCATGGAGGAGCGCGCGGCGTAACCGGGATGTCACGCTGCGGCCTCGGAGGTTAAAGAATACTACCTTGCCGGCGAGGTGCGTCCGGCCGCCAATAAAGGAAGCTTTCATGATGCAGTCGATCGTATCGCCGGGCCGCCGCGGCCTGGTATCTCTGGTGGCCGCTGCCGCATTCGCGGTTGCGGGCTTTACCGGCATCGCAGTCGCCCATGCCGATCCTGTCACGCTGACGGCCAAGCTGGTGCCCGTGCCCGGTGCGCCGCCGACGGGCCTCGGCCACGTGGTGGCGACCTATGATCCGTCGACGCTGATGCTGTCTTGGCACGTGACATACGCTGGGCTCTCGGGTCCGGTTGTGGCCGGTCACTTTCACGGTCCGGCGACGCCCGGCAGGGATGCCCCGCCAATCATCTTCTTCCAGCCGCCGCTGACGAGCCCGATCGACGGATCTCAGAAGTTGACGCTGGATCAGGTGTCGCAACTACTCGGCGGCCTCTACTACGTGAACCTGCACACCAAGGCCTTCCCGATGGGCGAGATCCGCGGGCAGGTGAACGTCCAGCCGACCAACTGAGATCCGGCCGGGCTGTCCAGCTACCCTTGCCTGTCGAGCGGGCGGTTCCTGGATCGGATCAGGGACCGCCCGTTGTCGTTTCAAGGGCGAAATCTCCAGTTTTGTCTCCGGTTCTTATCGACTGGTTAAAAACGCGCGGTAGTGGCGGCGGCCAATTCATTTATTAAACAGAACGAAACCTGTTTTGGTGCCATACTTAATCCTCGGCTGCTGATGAGGGTTCTTCATGTCCGGCACACCTGTTTCGTCCGGCGTCACGAGCCATGGGCTCGTTCTTGGCAACGGCGGCGTGCTCGACATTCTGTCGGGCGGGACGGCGGTTTCGACCACGGTAAGCGCCGGCGGCCTCGCCGAAATATCGCGCGGCGGCTCAGCCCTCGGCACGGTCGTCACCTCTCGCGGCTTGGTCGAAATCCTGAGCGGCGGCGTCGCCAGCGCAACGGTCCTGAGCGGCTATGGCAGCGAGGAGATTTACGGCGCCTCCGTCAGTGCCACCGTGGGCTACGCCGCGTCGCAGTCCGTGTTCGCAGGCGGCACGGCGCTCGGGAGCGTTGTTGCGGGCGCCGAGGTTGTCGCCTCGGGTGGGATTACCATCGGCGTTCAGTTGATCGACGGCTATGAGACGGTCTCCTCGGGGGGGCTGGCGAGCGGCACCGTCGTGGCCGCTTTCAGCGGCGCCTTCCCGGGCAACGGGCAAATCTACGTTTCCTCCGGCGGAACGATGCTGGGCGGCGTTGTCAACCACAATGGCTATGCCGGGCTCTCGGCGGGCGCGGTCGCCATCGGTACGACCCTGAGCGGCGGCGGCGAGGGGGTCGCGGGCGGTACGGCGATCGGCACCACCATCGGCGCAGGCGGCATCGAGACGGTCTCCGTCGTCTATATCTTCTCGACCGGCGACTACCTCTCGGGTGTCGTCAGCGCGACCACGATCGCGGGCGGCACGCTCGACCTCGCGGGCGGCTCTGCCACCGGCGGCATCCTGTTCGCCGGCAGCGGCCCGGGCTTGCTGGAGATCAGCGGCACGGTGATGCCGGCCACGCCCATCGGCGGCTTCGCATCGACCGACGCGATAGATCTGCAAAGCATCGCCGATACGGGCTCTGGCACGGTCTCGCTCAACCCGGCGACCGACGTGCTGACGGTCACGGAGGGCGGGTCGAGCGTTGCCCTGCAACTCGCGGGATCGTACGTCGGCACCACCTTCAGCCTTGGCCCCGATAGCGGTTCGGGGACGATCGTCGCCATCGACCACGGCAGCGCGATAGCTGTGCCGTCCGGGGTCACGAGCCACGGGCTCACCCTCAGCAACGGCGACGTGCTGGACGTTCTGCCGGGTGGGACTGCGGTTTCCACCCTGGTCAGCGCCGGCGGCGTTGTCGAGGTATCGCGCGGCGGCTCAGCCCTCGGCACGGTCGTCACCTCTCGCGGCCTGGTCGAGGTTCTGAGCGGCGGCGAGGTCGTTGCCTCGGGTGGTGTCGCCAGCGGGAGCAACGGTCCTGAGCGGCTATGGCAGCGAGGAGGTCTACGGCGCCTCCGTCAGTGCCACCGTGGGTTACGCCGCATCGCAGTTCGTCTTCGCAGGCGGCACCGCGACCGGCAGCGTCGTCGCAACGGCTCCGAGGTCGTTGCCTCGGGTGGTGTCACCAACGGCGTCCAGTTGATCGACGGGAGCGAAACCGTCGCCTCGGGTTCGGGCACCATCGATCGCGGGCGGAACGATGCAGGGCGCTGTCGTCGACCTGACGGCTTTGGCGGGCTCTCTGCCACCGGCGGCATCCTGTCGCCATCGGCACGCCCGCGGCGACATGGGCGTGGCGGTTTGGCGATCAGCGGCACGGCTGATCCGGCACGGCCACCGTGGGTTACGCCGCATCGCAGTTCGTCTTCGCAGGCGGCACCGCGACCGGCACGTCATCGGCGTCCAGTTGCACGGGGCGAAACCGTCGCGTCGACCGTCGCGGCTGCAGGCTCCGGACGGCCAAATCTACGTCACCTCGGGCGGAACGATGCAGGGCGCTGTCGTCGCTCTGCCGGGCTCTCGGCGGGCGCGGTCGCCATCGGCACGACCCTGAGCGGCGGCGACATGGGCGTCGCCGGCGGCACGGCGATCGGCACCATCATCGGCGCTGGCGGCGTCGAGACGGCCTCCGTCGTCTATGTCTTCTCGGTCAGCGCTTATGAAACGGGTGTCGCCAGCGCGACCACGATCGCGGGCGGCACGCTCGACCTCGCGGGCGGCTCTGCCACCGGCGGCATCCTGTTCGCCGGCAGCGGCCCGGGCTTGCTGGAGATCAGCGGCACGGTGATGCCGGCCACGCCCATCGGCGGCTTCGCATCGACCGACGCGATAGATCTGCAAGGCGTCGCCGATACGGGCTCTGGCACGGTCTCGCTCAACCCGGCGACCGACGTGCTGACGGTCACGGAGGGCGGGTCGAGCGTTGCCCTGCAACTCGCGGGATCGTACGTCGGCACTACCTTCAGCCTTGGCCCCGATAGCGGTCCGGGGACGCTGATAACCGCCTCCACTTCAGGGACCGTGGTCGGCACGTCCGGCGTGCCATGTTTCGCCGCCGGAACGCGCATCGCGGGGGAGCGGGGTTTGACCGAGGTCGAGCATCTCGCGATCGGCGACCGCCTCATGACGGTGGAGGGGGAGTTGAAGGCGATCACCTGGATCGGGTCTCGGCGTGTCGATTGCCGTCGTCATCCCGAACCGATGAAGGTTTGGCCGGTCCACGTTGCGGTAAATGCCTTCGGTCCTGGAGCGCCCCGTCGCGAGCTGCTGCTATCTCCTGACCATGCGGTCTTCGCGGAAGGGGTGCTCATCCCTGTGAAGCACCTGATCAACGGCAGCACCGTGCGCCAGATCGCAACACTCGCGGTCACCTACTACCATGTTGAGCTCAGCCTGCATTCCGTCATCCTGGCGGAAGGACTGCCGGTCGAGAGCTATCTCGACAGCGGCGATCGCACATCGTTCGAAACGGCGGATGGCGTCATCACCTTGCATCCCGCCTTCGCGTCCGAACGCGCCGACATAGCGATCTTCATGGAGGCGCTGGGTTATGCACCGTTGCGCGTGACCGGACCGGAAGTGGCGGCGGTGCAGGCACGGCTTGCGGAACATGTGCCTCGCGGCTTCGGGCGGATCTAAAATGAAGGTTTTGCCTCTTTTTCCAGTGAGAAGCGCGTGCCCGCTCGCTAGAGACTGTCTTCCTCACGCCCGTAGAGCAACAGCAGCGCCAGGATGACCACGCCGTAGATGATGCTGCGGCCGTAATCCGGCATGTTGAAGGCCAGCAGCACGCTCACCAGCACCGTGAGGCTGATGGCGCCCGCGACCGAACCGAGGTAGTGGCCGCGACCGCCGAGGATATAGACGCCGCCGATGACGACGGCGGCGATCGACTGGAACAGGTACGGATCGCCCATGCTGAGCGCCGCCTGTCCGCCGAAGCCCACCAGCATGATCCCGGCCATGGACGCGAAGAACCCGCTCAGCGCGTAGAGCACGATGGTGACCGCGGAGACGTTCACCCCCGCGAGGTGGCTTGCCCGCGCGTTATTGCCGACCGTGTAGGTCGCCCGCCCGAAGCGCGTCATCCCCAGCACGAAGGAGACCGCGATGATGATGACAAGCCAGATCCACAGCACGATCGGCACCCCGAGCATGCGCAGATGCACCGCCGCCTGCACCACGGGGGGCGCATAGGCGCCGCAGTTGGTGCAGGTCATGCCGCCGCTCAGGCCGAGCGTCAGCCCTTGCATGATGCCGTTCATGGCGAGCGTCATCACCACCGCCGGAATGCCGAGCAGCGCAATGCCCGCGCCGTTGCAGGCGCCGACCAGCGCGCCCATCCCGAGCGTCAGCGCGAGCGCCGGGATCGCCCGCGCGTCGCTGCCGAGCGAACTCGTGACCATGAGGATCGCGCCCGCGTTGAGCACCCAGGGCACCGAGAGATCGATGCCGCCGATGAGGATGACGAAGGTCTGGCCCGCCGCCACGAGCCCCACGAAGGAGGCGACGATGAGGATGGAGCGGATGCCGTCGAGGCTCGCAAAGCCCGGCCGCACCGCCTGACCGATCGCGAACAGGATGATGCCGGCGACGAAGGCGTAGAGGATGCGGCGTCGTTCCTGGGTGAAGAGGGATCGCATCATCGCCGGCGCCTCACGGCTCGCCCGATCATGTTGGCTGAGATGACCGCCGCGAGCAGGAACACGCCCTCGTAGAAGGTTTGATAGAGCGGATCGATGTGGGCGAAGAACAGGATGTTCACGACCATTACGGTGACGAAAGCGCCGAACAGCGCCCCCAGCCCGCTGCCGCGTCCGCCGAACAGGCTGACGCCGCCCAGCACCGCCGCCACGATCGAGGTCAACGTATAGGTGTCGCCAGTGGTCGCGTCGCCCGCCGTGGCATTGGCGGCGAGGAACAGCCCGCCGCAGGCCGAGGCCACGCCGCCCAGCATGTAGGCGAGGATCACCGTGCGCTTGACCGAGATGCCGTGGCTGCTCGCCGCCGTCGCGTCGTTGCCGACGGCGTAGACCGCGACACCGAGCCGGGTGCGGCGGAAGATGGCCCACAGCCCGCCGATAATCGGGATGTAGAGCAGCGAGATCGGGTAGTTCGGGTTGGCGAGCACGTTGGTGAAGCCTGGCGGTATGGCGCCCCCCGGTTGCGGGAGGATGCGGATCGCCAGCCCCTGGAAGATCGAGAGCGTCGCCAGCGTCACCAGGATGGGCTGCAACCGTCCGACCGCCACCAGCACGCCGTTGAGCAGCCCGCAGGCCGCCCCGATGAGCAGGATCGCGACCGTCCAGAGCGTGGTCGATACCGGCCCGCCCATGAGCGTCTGCGCGGCGACGGCGTTGGTGAGGTCGATGACGCCGCCAACAGAGAGATCGATGCCTCTGGTCAGCACCACGAGCGTTTGGGCAAGAGCGGCGAAGGCAAGCGGCATCGTGTTGTCGAGCGTCGACGTGAGCTCGAACCCGCCGGGGAAGCGGTGCTGGGCGATGACGAAGAGCGCGCAGTAGCCGATGACGCAGGCGGCGAGCAGGCCGATGACCAGCACCAGCCCGACATTCTGGACCAGTGCGTGGGACGCGCGGCCGCGGCGGGCGCCGCTCGCCATGAGAACAGTCTGGGGAAGAGACATGACTGGCGCTCAGGCGGCGAGATGATCGCGGACGGCGGCGGAGACGATGTCCTCCGCGGTGATGCCGGGCGCCTGCAGCTCGGCGGCCACGACGCCCTCGCGCATCACCAGCACCCGGTGGCAGAGATGCGCCAGTTCCTCCGCATCGCTGGAATAGAAAACGATGGCGTGTCCCTCCGTCGCGAGCTTGAGCACAAGCTCGTAGATTTCATGCTTGGTGGCAACGTCGACGCCGCGGGTCACGTCGTAGAGCAGCAGGATCTGGCACTCGGCAAGAAGCCAGCGCCCCAGCAGCACCTTCTGCTGGTTGCCGCCGGAGAGCGCGCCGACGGGCTGGTTGATGCCCGATGTGCGCACGCGCAGGCTGTCGACGACACTCTGCGCCGCTTGCCGCTCCTCGGCCGGTTTGAGCACGCCGAAGCGCGTCAGCCGCTTGAGGATGACGAGCGTCGCGTTGTCACGGATGCTCATCCGCAGCAGCAGGCCCTCGGTCTTGCGGTCCTCGGGCACGAGCGCCACCCCCGCGGCAATCGCGGCCCGCGGCGAACGGAACGTCCGCGGCTTGCCGTGAACGACCAACTGGCCGCTGCTCGCATGCGCGTCGCCGAACAACATGCGGAACAGCTCGCGATGGCCGTGGCCCGCGAGGCCGCCGACGCCGAGCACCTCGCCCGCGTGAAGGCTGAAGGAAACGCCGCGTACGTTCGGCCCGCCGAGCGCCTGGGCGTCGAGCGCCACCTTCGGCGCATTCGGGAGCGGGGGCAGCGGCGGATAAAGCGCCTCCACGCGCCGGCCGGTCATCAGCCGCACGGCTTCGTCCTCATCGATGTCGGTAAACGTGCCGACATCCTTGCCGCCGCGAAAGATCGTGATGCGGTCGGCAATGCTGCGGATCTCCGCCCAGCGGTGCGAGGTGAAGACGACGCAGGCGCCGCGTGCCCGCAAGGCGCGGATCTGGCCGAACAGCCACTCCACCTCCCGCTCGACCAGCGAAGAGGTGGGCTCGTCGAGAAACAGGATCTGCGGATCGTTGCTGATGGCGCGCACAATCTCGATTGTCTGGCGCTCGGCGAGCGAGATGTCCTCGACCAGTGCGCGCGGATCGATGTGCATCACGCCGAACTGCGCGAGCAACGCGTCCGCGTCACGGATTGTCGCCGAGCGGCTGATGAGGCCGGAGCCGCCCTTAGGCTCGCGCAGCAGCAGCAGGTTCTCGGCGACCGTCATCCACGGCAGGAGCGTGAGTTCCTGGAACACTGTCCAGGCGCCGAGGTCGTGCGCCGCCTGGGGACCCGACAGCGACACCTCCTGGCCGCGAATGCGTACCGTGCCGGTGTCCGGACGCACACGCCCGCCGAGGATTTTGATGAGCGTCGACTTCCCGGCTCCGTTCTCGCCGACGAGGGCATGCACCTCGCCGGCGGTGGCGGTGAAGGAGGCGGCCGTCAGGGCCGCCACACCGCCATAGGATTTCCCGACCTCGACCGCGTCGACCGCGGACGCCGCCATGCTCACACTCAGACCGGCGGCAGGTTGATGTACAGCTTGTCGGGGCATGCGCTGGCGCTGACTGCCGCGGCGGCGCAGATGTCGACGGGGGAGGTGGGTCCGCCGGCGGTGAAGTCGTCGAAGAAGCTGTCGGGCTGGTCGGTGAAGACGTTGACGCCGAGCTTGAGGTCCGCGTTGCTCAGGAAGACGTTCGGCACGTTGATGTCCCTCTTGGGATAGCTGCCCTCGAGGATGCGGCGCGCGAGTTCCAGGGCCATCAACGACAGATAGGGAGGGCTGCCGGAGGAGTAGCCGGTCACCTGATGGCCGCCGATACCGAGCATCATCTTGCGGAACCCATTCTCGCATTCGCCGGCGGTCGGCGGGAGCGGGCGATTGGCGGAAATGAACGCCTTGAGCGCGCCATCCGTGCCGCCCTGGCACCATATCGCGTCGATCTTGGGCAGCGAGGGAAGCACGGCCGCCGTGTTGCGCTCGGCGGTGGAGCTATCCCACATGCCGGTGAAGCGGTTGACGACCTTGATGCCGGGGTGCTGCGCCCAGACGCTGTCGGCGCCCTTGTTGCGGTCGAGGTCGACCTGGGTGCCGGCGACGCCCGTCACCATGATGACGTTGCCCTGGCCGTTGATCTGCTTGACGATCCACTCGGCCCAGCCTTTGCCGAGATCGAACTGGCTGATGTTGACCTTGATGGCGGAGGGGGCCGTCACGCCGCTGTCGAAGCAGATGACGAGGATGCCGCGCGACGTCGCCTGGTGGATGATGCCATTCAACGCGGTCGGCGAGGCGGCATCGATGCAGATGGCATCGACTTCCTCGGCGATGAGGTTGGAGAACTGCTGGGACTGCTTGCTCACGTCATTGCCGGAGTTGAACACCGAGCCCTGAACCTGGGATTTGAACGGTTCCATCAGCAGCGCGGCCTTGAAGACGTTCTCCATCTCCAGACGCCACTTGTTGCCGATGTAGGAGTTGGAGAGCGCGATCTTGTGGACCTTGCCGGAGGACTGAGCCCAGCTTGGTCGCGCTGCCAACAGTGGCAGCCCCGCCACCCCAAGGCCGGCCGTTCGTAGCAGAGCGCGTCGTGTGGCTTGGTACGTCATGGTGTTCCCCCAGAATCGAGCCGCGGTTGTCTTGCCGCCAGCGCTCTTATGTCGCTGGCGAACCAACCTAAATTGGTCGGGGGCACCATTAAGCGACCGTCGGGGTTTGTCCAGAGCATCCTGCGCGAAACAGCGATTTCCGGCGCTCACGCGGCGCCCAGATACCCTGTCACTTCAGCGATATACGCGGCCTGCCGGCGCCGCAGCTTCTGGTCCGCCTTGAGCAGGGTCGCGACCACCTTCTGCACGGAGGCGATCTCCTTCACATGGCGCTTGGCATCCAGCGCGTGCGTGAGGCTCTTGCCATGACGACGGTGGCGGTTGAGGGGCTCCGCCACGTAGCAGATGCGGGCGCCCGGCTGATTCAGGATATCGGTATAGAGAAGCCAGTCGCCGGCCATGCGGTATTCCGCGAGCGCGTTGCCGCAGCGGTCGAGCGCCGCGAGCAAAGCCTCCCGGCGCCACAGCACGCCGCTGACGTTGAGGATGATGTTCCGTTCCGCCATGCAGCGGGCGAGAAACTCCTGGCCGCCGAAAAGCCCGTCGGCGGCGAGCAGGCCCGGCGCCACGCGGTTGTAGTAGCTTTTGTAGCTGTCGCTGAGCACGGTGCCGCTCTCGTCGATTGCGGTGCTGTCGCAGAAGGCCATCACGGCATCCGGCTGCGCTTCCAGCGCTCCCAGCAGGCGCGTGAGGAACCGCGGATCGCTCTCGTCGTCGGCCTCGGCGATCCAGAGGAACTCACCCGTGGCGGCCTCGGCGGCCCGCCGCCACTGCCGGAAAACGGAGCCTGAGTTCTGCTCGTTCACCATGATGCGGAGGTCCCGCCCGGCCGCCTCCGCCGCTTTGCGGGCGACCGCGATGCTCTCATCCGTCGAGGCGTCGTCGAGCAGGATCACGTCGCGCAGTGGCATCCATTGCCGGAACACCGACTGCAGACGGCTCTCGAGGTGATGGGCGTAGTTGTAGTTCGGGATAACCGCCGAGACAGTGAGCAGGTTGCACTCGGTAAGGTCGGCGAGGTCCCGGGCATAGGTTGCGAAGTTGAAGTGCTCATGAGCGACTGCGGCAAGGCGGGCGCGGCGGGCATCGAGCGCCTCGGCGTCCAGGCTGCAGACGGCGCCTACGGCCTCTGCCATGGCAGCCACGTCGCCACGCCGCACCACCTGTCCGGCGTCGTGGTCGATGAGCATGTCGGGAATGCCGCCGGAACTCGCAAAGGCAATCGTCGGCAGGCCCGCGCTCATCGCTTCGAGGACGGAGGAGGGGAACGGGTCCTCCCGCGAGGTGAGGATGAAGGCATCGGCGGCCGAGAGCAGGGCATCCAGATCACGCCTGAAGCCGAGTAGATGGAAGGTGCCGCTTTCCTCGGCCGCCTGGATCTCGGGCGCCATGTAGCTCGTGATCTCCCGGTCCATGTTGCCGGCCCAGGCGAGATGCACTCCAGGCCCGCTGCTCTGCAACGCGCGCCAAAGCTGCAGGAAGAGATCGAAGCCTTTCCGCATATCGGCAAAACCGACGCCGATGATGAGCCGGTTCTGTGCGGACAGGCCAAGCTCGCGCCGCACGCGGGCCCGCTTCGAGTGATCGAACCGCATGGGCTGGTAGACGCCCTGCGGCAGGATATGTGCTTCGGCGCGGCCGTGCTCGCCCTCGCCGATCAGATCGAGAATGCCGTCCCGCACCGCCGCCGCCGGATATACCGTGCGGGCGGCGCCGGCGAGCCCGCGCCGCGTCGCCTGGGTAAGGCTTTTCTCGCGGATCAGGCTGGGCAGTTCGTGGACCAGCAGCGTCGTGGCGATCCCGGCCTGGGTCAGGACAGGGCACGCGCCGCCGGCCGCGACCGTGTTGACGATCGCGCAGCGGAAGCCACGCTCTGCAAGCTTCGCTGCCTGTGGCGGCAGATCCGAGATGCGCCCGGTGATCGTGACCGGGGCCGCCTCGGCGTAGTCCTGCACCATCGGGCCGCCTTCGAGCAGGAGGAACTCGACTGACAGCCCATGCGCCCGGCGGAGTTGCCGGCCAAGCGCGAGCAGCAGCGTCTGCGCCCCATGCCGGTGCGCGTCGTGCCCGACGAGCAGTATCTTGCCGCGATCGGCGGCCGTGGTATCGAGGCTGACGGCACGGGACAGCGCATTGAGATAGGCCGCGCCGTAGTAGATGTCGGGCTCCAGATAGGCGCCCTCCGCCCACTCGTTCCACGCATTGATGCAGACGATGGGCTGGCCGAAGACGGGTGCCGCCTGAGCCTGCTCGATCAACGCCGAAACCCAATGGCCGAAGGCCGCCGGCGTGCTGCCGTGCAGCACCAGGCCGCGGCCTTCGCGGCGCGCATCGTTGTCCCAGCTCGGCACCGCGGTCTTGATCAGCGGATAAGCAGGCCGCGGCTCGCTCAGCGAGACCTCCACTGTCTCCTGGTAGCTGATGACGTGGGTCTTCGCCTCCATGTCCAGCCATTCGAGACTGTCGTTGATCTTGGACAGGTTGGCGGTCAGCTTGTGGGGCGGGAACTCGATCGCGCCGTCGAGGCCGAACTCGCGCGGATCGGTGGCGTCGAAACCCTGGCCCATCATCATGATGGGGTTTTCGCCGCAGAGGGTACGGAACAGCCCGCGCCAGCGCTCGATGGTTTCGGGCGCGTTAGGGATCAGGCCCGGCCGGTAGATCATCAGCACCGGCCGACCTTCAAGCCGGATGTAGCGCGGATCGGCGAAGTGGCGGCCGAAGGTGAGGACAAGGTCTTCGTCCTCTGCCGGGCGGTAGTCCTGGCTGATCAGCACCTCGTCGTCGAAGCCGTCCCAGCGGCGGGTCCAGTTCTCGTTCGCCCACATCAGGCAGAAGGGCATGTCGAGCGTGGGGTCCGCGAGGAACCGGTCGAGCGGAGACTCCAGCAGGCGGTGGCCGTTGAACCAATAGAAATAGAAGACGAAGCCGTGCAGCCCTGAGGCTTTCGCCATCTTGATCTGCCGGCGCATGGTCTTCGGGTCATCGAGGCTGTAGTGCCCGAGGTCGCGCGGTGTGCGCGGCTGGTAATGCCCGACGAAGCGCGGCATGCCGCGGCCGAGGTTGGTCCACTCCGTAAAGCCACGACCCCACCAGGCATCGTTCTCCGGAATGCTGTGATACTGCGGCAGGTAGTAGGCCAGCACCCAGGCCTTCAGCCCGGCGGCGGCCGGCAGCGGCTCCCAAGCTTCGAACGCGCCGCCGGGCCGGGAAAAGCGCGCGATCTCGCCGTGGATCGTCGCTTCCTGGAGCGGGCGTTTGGCGTAGATGCCGACCTCGCCGCGCCGGCGCTGATAATCCAGCAACGGATTGGCTTCCGGCTGATGCCGCAAATAGCGCCGACGGTAGAAGGCGGTGTCGAAATCGGCCGAGGGGGAGCGATCCTCGCGGAACCCGCGCTCCATGAAATGGGCGAAGGCATCCATCCTGGCGGCGGCTACATCAGCGTAGGTCGTCAGGTAGAACCCCGTGTCGAAATCGGGGTTGGGGCTGAAGGCGCCGGTCAGCCGCTCGCGCAGGTAATGCGCCAGGCATACCTCGCTCTCCGGCAGGCCGTAGGTTTCCCGGTACCAGAGCGGATCGAAGAGCAGCGAGGGACGCCGACCCTCCTGTTCGCCGTGGAGGATGTAGTGGACAAGTGGATTGACCCCCTCGGACGCCACATCCCTGTAGTAGGTCAGATACCAGTTGGTGTCGAAGTAGAGGTTGGGCTGCTGGCCCTGTTTCCAGCCCTCGTTGCACCACTCGACGAGGGCGACGCCGGCATCGACGCCATACGCGCCGCAGAACCAGTCGAGGTCGAACAAACCGCTCCGGAGTATGAGTTCAGATGTTTCGGTTGTGACACTAGCAGTCTTCAAGTCGATCCTATCAATGTCGCCATCGTCCAAAAGGATCATCCGTTGGTAACCTGCACCCAAAAGAGGCAAAACTTCCTAACTAGCCACGTCGTATGGGCAGGGCTTGGCGCGCGTTGAACATGCCAAATACCTGGATCGTTACAAAAATTAAACCGGAATGAGTAGGAAGGGATGTTACCCGCACCTTTGGGTAGCCACCGCCTCACCTTAAGACGGGAGACAGATTTGATTTTCTACCCGGAACAACCCCGGCGTGGCAATCACGAAATGAAAAGCCGGAGGGAGTTTCCGGCCGCGGACCGGGTGACGCTCATCAAACAGATGGACGCGCGGATAGCACCCTGGCGCACGCCGGCTTCAGCGGTGGGCGGCTCTGCTAAGTCGGTCGTTGATGGCGGCGCCCAGGCCTTCCCTGGGAACCGGCATGACTGCGATCCCTCGACACCCAAGGGCGCGGCCCTGGCTGTCGAGCCAGCGGAGACCGGCGAACAGTCGCGCTGCCGCCTCAGCGAGATTGCCGACCTCACTGAGGTTGAAGGAAAGCACCGCACCGGGGATCGCCGGCCCGAAGGCAAGCAGCGCCTCGTTCTCGGCGACCTCCGTCGCGTTCAGCCGCAAGGGCAGGTCTGGGGAGTAGTGGGAGAGCGATTGTCCGGGCGATCGTGGCGCCGCTGCGTCATGGTCTTCCGCGGCGGCCATCGCCGGCGCGACCTCCCGCAGCGCTTCGAGGGTGACGCCGCCGGCGCGCAGCAGGTTGGGCCGCGAACCGCTGAGGTCGACCACTGTGGACTCGAGGCCGACGGCGCAGGCACCGCCATCGATCACCGCGGCGATGCGGCCGTCGAGCCCCTCCAGCACGTGCTGCGCCGTCGTCGGGCTGACGCGGCCCGAAAGGTTGGCCGAGGGCGCGGCGACCGCTCGCCCGACCGCCGCCAGAAGCCGTTGCGCGACAGGATGGGCAGGGACGCGCACCGCCTGCGTGTCGAGGCCCGCGCCCGCCAGCCGGGCGACGGTGCAGAGCGGACGCCGGGGCAGGACGAGGGTGAGGGGGCCGGGCCAGAAGGCCTCGGCAAGTCGCTCGGCAAGCGCTGACGGCTCCACGTCGCCGAATGCGGCGGCGGCCGTCGCGTAATGGGCGATGAGCGGGTTGAAGCTCGGCCGGTTCTTGGCGCCGTAGATGGCGGCCACGGCGGCCTCATCCGTTGCATCGGCGCCGAGGCCGTAGACCGTCTCGGTTGGAAAGGCGACCAGTTGCCCCGCTCTCAGCAGAGCCGCGGCCTGTGCGATGCCGGCAGCGTCGGGAACGAGCCGCAACGTGGCAACGCTCATGCGCCGCCGCCTACCGGTGGAGAAGCTCCCCGGTACTCGAAAAGACACGTCCGGCAATACTCCTCGCGCGAAATCAAAACCTTCCTAACCTATTGTTGCGTGTCGGCGACGGCCACCACCCGAAGCGGGTGATAGTCGGGACTGGCACGAGTGGCAAAGCGTGCGACAACTGTTAGTGTCGCACGTCGAATGTCATGACACGTCCGCGGCGGCTGCCGATGCGCGGCAGGCGCCGCACCTAAAGGATCATTCCATGCTTGATGTCGCTTTCTCGAAGCCAGTCCCGCCCAAGGCGGGTGCGGTCGCATTGCTGTTGGCCGAGGAGGAGGCTCTCTCAGGCGCCGGACTGGCGCTGAACGAAGCGTCGGGCGGTGCGATATCCCGCGCGATCGAGGTCGCCGGCTTCAAGGGCCAGAAGGGGAAGACCGTGCTGCTCTTCGCGCCCGTCGAGGGGCTGACGCGACTGCTCGTCGTGGGCCTGGGCAAGCGGGCTGACCTGACGGCGTTGACGGTCGAGGAGGCCGGTGGCGGAATCGCCGCCGCTCTCTCGCAGGAGGCGCAGGTGACTGTTCTCGCCGAAGGACTGGCAGCCTCTGAGGCCGCGCATCTGGGCCTGGGCGCGGTGCTGCGCGCCTACCGCTTCGACCTCTACCGGACCAAGGAGAAGCCCGAGGACAAGCCGAAGCTCACCGCCATCACGGTGCAGGCGGAAGACCATGCAAAGGCCAAGTCGGCATTCGCACCGCTGAAAGCGGTGGCCGAGGGCATCTACCTTGCTCGCGACCTGGTGACGGAGCCGGCGAATGTTCTGACACCACCGGAAATGGCGGAGCGCTGCCGCGCGCTGACCAAGCTCGGCGTGAAGGTCGAGATCATGGGACCGAAGGAACTCGAGAAGCTCGGCTTCGGCGCGCTCCTCGGCGTGTCGCAGGGCAGCGTGCAGGAACCGCGGATGGTGGTGATGCAGTGGAACGGCGCGGGCGGCCGCAAGCCGCGTAAGCCGCTGGTCTTCGTCGGCAAGGGCGTGACCTTCGACACCGGCGGCATCAGCATCAAGCCGGCCAGCGGCATGGAGGACATGAAGTGGGACATGGCGGGCGCCGGCGCCGTCGTCGGCCTGATGGCGGCGCTCGCGGGCCGCAAGGCGAAGGCTGACATCGTGGGGCTGGTCGGCCTCGTCGAGAATATGCCATCTGGCTCCGCGCAGCGCCCGGGCGATGTGGTGACGAGCTATTCCGGCCAGACCATCGAGGTTCTCAACACCGACGCTGAAGGCCGCCTCGTGCTCGCGGACGTGCTCTGGTACGCGCAGGAGAAGTTCGATCCGGCCCTTATGGTCAATCTGGCGACGCTGACCGGCGCGATCATCGTGGCGCTCGGCCAGGAGCACGGCGGCATGTTCAGCAATGACGAGGAACTCGCCCAGAAGCTCACCAGCGCCGGCATCGCGACCGGGGAGAAGCTTTGGCGCATGCCGCTCGGTGAGGCCTATGACAAGGCCATCAAGTCCGACATCGCGGACATGAAGAACATCGGCGGCCGGCACGGTAGCGCCATCATCGCCGCCCAGTTCATCCAGCGTTTCGTCAACAACAAGCCCTGGGCGCACCTCGACATCGCGGGCATGGCGTGGTCTTCGAAGGATGCCGCCTGCGTGCCCAAAGGGGCGACGGCCTACGGCGTGCGGCTTCTCGACCGGCTGGTCCGCGATCACTACGAGGCCTGACGCCCGGACGACGTCTCGCTCGTGAACCGCTTCGAAAAATCCCGCCGCGGGATGGCTGAGCTGCAACTGAAGCTCAGCCTGGTGGGGATCGACGATCTCGGGCCGGCGGTGCCGCTCGTGCTGCCCATACGGGATGGAGCCGTTCCCGCGGCTATGGCACCTGCCGCCCGCGTCTCCGGTTTCGTTGGCAAACCGGATGAAACGGTTCTTCTTCCAGGCGATCCCGGTTCCAGCAACGCCCACCGCGAGCTTCTCCTGCTGGGCCTCGGCGCACCGAGAGCCGCCGAGGCAGCCGGTGCCCGTGCGGCAGTCGTGCTCTCGGCCTGCCGTGAGATCGCCATCGACGGGCGCGGTCTGCCGCGCGCAGTCGCGGTGGCCCTGGCGTTCGGCGCTGCCAGGCGTGCCTGGCGCTTCCCGAACTACCGGCAGGGGCCGACCGACGCCGGCGGCAGCGCCATGCAGATCGAGCATATTGCACTTGTGGTGGATAATCCGGCGCATGTCGGCGTGCGTTGGCGGGAGGCTGTGGGGTCGCTGGAGGCGACGATCCTCGCCCGTAACTTGATTGCGGAGCCCGCCAATCTGCTGACGCCGCAGACCTTCGTTCAGCAGCTCAGTCTCCTCGAGGCCGCCGGGGTCTTGGTGGAGGTCATCCCCGCCGACGCGCTGAGCGGCAAGGGGCTGCATCTCCTCGCCGCTGTCGGCCGCGGATCCGCCAATCCGCCTGCGCTGGCGCTGCTCCATTGGCAAGGACGGCTGGAGCTGCCGCCCGTGGTGTTCGTAGGCAAGGGAATGACCTTCGACACCGGCGGCATCTCGATCAAAGGGGCGGACCGGATGTGGGATATGCGTGGCGACATGGCGGGCGCCGCCGTCTGCGCCGGTGCGATGCTGGCGCTGGCCCGCCGCGATTCCCCGGCCTCGGTCATCGCCGTTCTCCCGCTCGCGGAGAACATGGCGGGCGCGGACGCCTATCGCCCGGGCGACGTGATCGGCAGCCATCACGGCCTGACGGTCGAGATCGTCGATACGGACGCCGAAGGGCGGCTGATCCTCGCCGATGCGCTCTCCTATGCCATCGCCCGCTTCCGCCCGCGCGCCATCGTCGACATCGCGACGCTGACCTACAGCGTCGTCGTCGCGCTCGGGCAGGAGATGGCGGGCTGCTACGCGAACGACACCGTTCTGGCAGCGAACCTCGCCGCGGCCGGGGTGGCATCCGGAGAGCCGGTCTGGCGCCTGCCCTTCACCGGCGAACAGCGGGAGCAGCTCGCCTCCGACATCGCCGACATCAAGCAGTGCGTGAACGGGCGGCTCCTGCCTGACGCCGGGCTCGCCGCGGCCTTCCTGAGCCGGTTCGTGGACGAGACACCCTGGGCTCATATCGATATCGGCGGCACCGACCTGCGCGACGAGGCGGATGATGGGCATGCGGCCGGTCCCACCGGGTTCGGCGTGCGGCTTTTGGACCGGCTGATCGCGCTGCGCTACGAAGACCCGGATCATCCATAGGCGCGGTGCCTGATGGCGGAAATCGGCTTCTACCATCTCATGCGGACGAGCATCGATCAGGCGCTGCCGCCGTTGCTGGGGCGCACGCTGGCGGCCGGGCAGCGCGCCGTCATCCGCTGTGGGAGCATGGAGCGGCTGGCGGCCCTGGACAACGCACTTTGGCTTTGTGCCGACCCGGACTGGCTTCCCCATGGCACGGCCGCCACAGGCCGCGCCGGCGAGCAGCCGATCTGGCTTACCGAACTCGACGAGGCTCCCAATGGTGCCCGGTTTCTTTTTCTTGTCGACGGGTCGTCGAGTGAGCGGCTGGGCGTCTTCGACCGCGTCTTCGACCTGTTCGACGGCAATGACGAAGCAGCCGTTGCCGCCGCGCGCCGCCGCTGGATTGCCGCGAAAGCCGAGGGGCACCAATTGAGCTATTGGCAGCAGGCTGCCCGGGGATGGGAACGCAAGTTATGACCAAAGTCGCGAGTCTGGCGCATCGGTCGGTGATTGCAGTGGAGGGCGAGGACCGTGTCACCTTCCTGCAAGGCCTCGTCTCGCAGGACATCGAGCTCGCCGCCCCCGGCGCTGCCCTGTGGTCGGCGCTGCTGACCCCGCAGGGCAAATGGCTTGCCGAGTTCTTCGTGTTCTCCGACGGCTCTTGCCTGCTGCTGGATGTGGAGGCGGCGCAGCAGGAGATGATCGTGACGCGGCTCTCGCGCTTCCGTCTGCGGGCGAAGGTGGCGATTGTCGCCACGCCGTACGTCGTGCAGACCGCTTGGGGTGGTCCTGTGACGCTGCCCGATCAGGGGGTGTTCCTGATCGCTCCCGATCCTCGGCTGGAGGCCGCTGGATGGCGGATCATAGCCGATGCTCCTCTGGCCGAGACTGCGACAATCGCCGAATGGGACGAGCATCGCATCAAGCTCGGTCTGCCGGACGGTTCGCGCGATCTCGAAGCCGAGAAAACGGTGCTCCTCGAGGCGGGTTTCGACGAACTGAACGGTATCTCCTGGACCAAGGGGTGCTACATGGGCCAGGAGTTGACTGCGCGGACGCGCTATCGCGGGCTCCTCAAACGTCGCTTGGTGCCGGTCGTGATCGATGGCCCCGCGCCGGAGCCCGGTACGCCCGTATTGAATGACGACCGCGAAGTCGGGACGATGCGATCCGTGATCGGCGGACACGGCTTGGCGCTGCTCCGGCTCGACGCTCTCGGCGCGAGGGGACTTACCTGCGGTGAGGCCGCTTTGACGCCGCTTGTGCCATCTTGGATGCGGCTGCCTGTTCCAACCACCTGAATCGGCGCCGTCAGCTTGGCGTTCCGAGGTCGGGGAACAAGGTGTCGGCGCGGGTTGTCACGTTGTTAACGGCCGGCATCAACGGGATATGGGACAGATGCGCCTGCACTTCGGCGGGAGGCACAATGAAGATCGGGCTGGCCAACAAGCGTTGCACAGCGGCCGTGTCTCCGGTGCCATAGGCCTGCGCTAGCGCCAGCATCGTATCGACCACTGCCTGCGAGGGCGCTGCCTGGCTGATGCCGACGTAGGAGCGCACTGTCTCTCGGGCTTCCAGCATCTGCGCGCGCGTGAGTGGGTCCATGTCGATCCACCGCGGGCTCGTGTTGAGTTCGCCGCCCATGTAATCGAGCGCCGCAATAGCAGTCGCAGCGTCTGCCGGCTTCCGAATCACCTGGCCAAAGTAGTATGCGGCGATATCCAGCGATCGGACGTCGACATCGCCATTGGTGCCAAGCGCGCCTGGCGGCATCACCGCTGTGCTCGGCGCCGGGTCTTCGGCGGCACAAGCGGCTAGAGTTGCCAGAACAGTCGACACAACAAGGAAGCGGGCGATTTTCATGCCGGTGTATTGGGGAGCGGCTGCAGCCGCGACAAGCGCCGCCAATCGTTGCGCTCATCATCTTTTGCTGAGGCGTCCGGAGCGATCACGGCTTGGCGAGCAAGCCCGTCGCGCCTCCAACACCGTTAGGATCTCGCGAGGCGTAACTATATGTTTCTCGATGTTGAATCCGGATGTGAGAGGAAACCCCCCATGCGCATTTCGAGAGACAAGTCGTTGTCGGACCCGATCCGGCTATCTTCCGCAAACACTCCAACGGCTATTGAGAGCCGCAAAAAAGAGTTGGGCCTGCTGATCCAGGCAGCGTTGAAGGTCGGCGCCGATCTCGCCGCACGTGAAGCGGGACGCCGGGCTTTCGCGGAGTTCGTCAAGCTCGACCGGGATCTGCAGCCCGCTCCCGCCGTGACAGTTGCAAGTTCGGGTCAGCTGTTGTTCGCGGAAATCAAGCGCCGCCGCCCTCGGGCGACGTTGTAGCCGCTGTCCCAGGAGACTGACGGCACACCGCTGAGCCGAAGGAGCGGCCGCTCCGACGCATGAGGAACGGTAGGTCAGATGTGGATTGCATGACCTTCGACCGCAAATGCCGCTTCGCGCACCGCTTCGCTGAGCGTCGGATGGGCATGACTGATCCGTGCGACATCCTCTGCCGACGCTCCGAATTCAATCGCGGTCACTAGCTCTGCAATCAGCGTTCCGGCATCCGGCCCGATGATCTGCGCCCCGAGCAGCCTGTCTGTCGCCTTGTCCGCCATCAGCTTCACGTAGCCGTCCGTGTTGCCGATAGCGCGCGCGCGGCCATTGGCGGTGAACGGAAACTTGCCGACGCTGTAGGCGACCCCTTCGGCCTTCAATTCGTCCTCGGATTTGCCGACAGTCGCCACCTCCGGCCAAGTGTAGATGACACTCGGAATCGCGTCGTAGTTCACGTGACCAGCCTGACCGGCGAGGATCTCGGCGATTGCGACCCCCTCGTCCTCGGCTTTGTGCGCCAGCATGGGGCCAACCCGAACATCGCCGATGGCATAGATGCCCGGCACATTCGTGGCGTAGTGCTCATCGGTCTGCACACGTCCGCGCTCGTCACGCGCGATCCCCGCATCCTCGAGGCCAAGCCCGTCGGAGAAGGAACGTCGCCCGATCGCGAGCAGCACGATGTCCGCCGTCAATGTCTCGGCGTCGCCGCCCTTCGCGGGCTCGAAGGTGAGGTTGACGCCGCTGTTGGTCGTCTCGGCCTTCGTCACCTTCATCCCCAGGCGGAACTTGAGGCCCTGCTTCTCGAGGATGCGCTGAAAGTCCCGAGCCACGTCCGTGTCGAGTGTCGGCACGATGCGGTCGAGGAACTCGATCACCGTCACCTCGGCACCGAGCCGGCGCCACACGCTGCCAAGCTCCAAACCGATCACGCCGGCGCCGATCACCACCAGGTGCTTCGGCACTTCGGACAGTTCGAGAGCGCCAGTCGATGTCACGATCCGCTGCTCGTCGACGGCGACGCCGGGCAGGGGCGTGCTCTCGCTGCCGGAGGCGATGACGATCGCCTTCGTCTCATAGTCCGTGCCCGCGACGGACACGCGACCCGCACCGACGATGCGGCCCTCGCCCTTCAGCCAGGTCACCTTGTTCTTGCGGAATAGAAACTCGACGCCCTTGGTATTGGCCTGGACGACCTCACGCTTGCGCGCGTGCATCTGGTCGAGGTCGAGTTTGACGCTATCGACTATGATGCCGTGCGCGGCGAAACCATGCTGCACTTCGTTGAAGTTCTCCGACGACTGCAGCAGCGCCTTGGAGGGAATGCAGCCGATGTTCAGGCACGTCCCGCCGAGCGTCTCGCGCTTCTCCACGCAGGCGACACGAAGGCCTAGCTGGGCCGCGCGGATCGCGCAGACATACCCGCCAGGGCCGGAGCCGATGACGATCAGATCGAAGGCGTCGCTCATAATCAAAGTCCCAGCAGAAGACGGCGCGGATCCTCGATCGATTCCTTGACCCGGACAAGAAACGAAACAGCTTCCTTGCCGTCGATGATCCGGTGATCGTAGGTCAGGGCCAGGTACATCATCGGCCGGATCTCGACCTTGCCCGCTATCGCAATCGGCCGCTCCTGGATCTTGTGCATGCCGAGGATGGCCGACTGTGGCGGGTTAAGGATCGGGGTCGACATCAGCGAGCCGTAGACGCCGCCATTGGTGATGCTGAAGGTGCCGCCCGTCAGCTCGTCGAGCTTCAGCTGCCCGTCGCGAGCGCGCTTGCCGAAACTCGCGATGGCGCCTTCGATCTGCGCGAAGTTCATCTTGTCCGCATCGCGCAGCACAGGCACCACGAGCCCATTCGCTCCGCCGACGGCGATTCCCATGTGCACGTAATTCTTGTAGACGATCTCGTCGCCGTCGATCTCGGCGTTGACCGCCGGGAACTCCTTCAGGCCGGCGATGCACGCAGTGACGAAGAACGACATGAAGCCGAGCCGCACGCCGTTGTTTTTCTTTTCGAAAGCGTCCTTGTAGGACGAGCGCAGCGCCATCGCGGCCGACATGTCCACCTCGTTGAAGGTGGTCAGCATGGCGGCGGTGTTCTGCGCCTCCTTCAGGCGGTTGGCGATCGTCTTGCGGAGGCGCGTCATCTTCACACGCTCGTCGCGCGGCTCATCGGTGCGTGCGGCCTTAGGCGCAGGCACGGGCGCCGCCGCGGCGGCGGGCGCAGGCTTGGCGAGGAATTCGATGACATCGCCCTTGGTGATGCGTCCGTCCTTGCCGCTGCCGGCCCCGATGCTGGCGGCCGAGACGCCGGCTTCCGTCATGCGCTTGGTGGCGCTGGGGAAAGCCTCCTGAGCCGCTGCCCGATCGGCAGGCGGGGTCGCCGGCCGCGCGACCGGACCACCGGCGCGGGGCGGAGGATTGACGCCTGCATCGGGCTTCGCCGCCGGCTTGCTCGAGGGTGCAACCGCAGACCCCGCACCGGCGCCGATGGCGCCCAGCACGGAACCGACCTCGACCTCGGCGCCATCCGCAGCATGGATCACGGATAGCGTGCCGCCGACCGGCGCATTGACCTCGACGGACACCTTGTCGGTTTCAAGCTCGACCAGCGGCTCATCGGCTTTGACCGTGTCGCCCTGCTTCTTGAGCCAACGCGAAACGGTCGCCGTCGTGACGCTTTCGCCGAGCGTCGGCACCACGATGTCGGTGCCGCCAGCTGCCGAGGGAGGCGCCGGGGGTTCCGGCGTCGCGGGCTCAGGGGCCGCGGGCGGGGGTGCCGCGGACTTTGCCGGAGCAGGTTTGCTCTCCGTAGGCTTTTTCTTGGACGGAACGCCTCCCGCCTCACCGATCTCGCCGAGCACGGCGCCCACTTCGACCTCGGCGCCATCCTTTTGCAGGATGGCCCCAAGCACGCCGGCGGCAGGTGCGTTGACCTCGACCGTGACCTTGTCGGTCTCGAGCTCGACCAGGGGCTCATCCGCCGCGACGGCATCGCCCTCGTTCTTCAGCCATCGGGCAATAGTGGCGGAAGTCACGCTCTCACCAAGCGTGGGAACCAATATCTCGGTCGGCATCGTCGCTCCTGATCGGATCTGACTGATCTAGTCTAGACTATTGCAGAGCGGCGGCAACGAGTGCCGCCTGTTCCTGGGCATGGACCTTGGCAGAGCCGGTGGCGGGACTCGCCGCCTCGGTCCGGCCAACGTAGCGAGGCCGCTTCGACGCGGCATCGATCGCCACCAGAACCCGCTCCAGCCGGCGGTCGACGAAGGTCCAGGCGCCCATGTTCTCGGGCTCCTCCTGGCACCACACCACCTCGGCGTTGCGGTAGGGCGTCAGCGCCGTGCGAAGCCCCATCGCCGGGAATGGGTAAATCTGCTCAAGCCGGACCAGCGCCACGTCGCGAATGTCCTGCTCCCGGCGCGCCGCGATCAGATCGTAGTAGACCTTGCCGGTGGATATCACCACGCGGCGGACCTGTTCGGGCGCGACCAGAGACTCCGTTTCCCCGATGACCTTCCGGAACGTCGTGCCGGCTTCCATCTCACTGAGCGGGGAGACGGCAAGCTTGTGCCGCAGCAGCGACTTCGGGGTCATGATGATCAGCGGCTTGCGATAGTTCCGCTTCATCTGCCGGCGCAGAGCGTGGAAGTAGTTGCCGGGCGTCGTGATGTTGCAGACCTGCATGTTCTGCTCCGCGCAGAGCTGCAGGTAGCGCTCCAGCCGCGCCGAGGAATGCTCAGGCCCCTGGCCCTCATGCCCATGCGGCAGCAGCAGTGTCAGGCCGGACATCCGCAGCCACTTGGTCTCGCCGCTGGAGATGAACTGATCGATCACGGCCTGGGCGCCGTTGGCGAAGTCGCCGAACTGCGCCTCCCACAGCACCAGCGTGCGCGGATCGGCGACGCTGTATCCATATTCGAAACCGAGCACGCCGACCTCGGACAGCAGCGAGTTGTAGATCTCGATCTTCGCCTGTTCGGACCGGATATTGTTCAGCGGCACGTATTCGTTCTGGTTGGTCTGATCCACCAGCACCGCGTGGCGCTGGCTGAAGGTGCCGCGCTGCGAATCCTCGCCCGAGAGACGGATGCGGTGGCGGTCGAGCAACAACGTGCCGAAGGCCAGCGCTTCGCCTGTCGACCAGTCGATGCCTTCGCCGGTCTCGGCCGCGACCCTCTTCGCCTCCAACTGGCGCGCGATCTTCGGGTTCACGTCGAAATCGCCCGGTACCGTCGCCAGCGCCAGCCCGACCTCGCGCAGAGTCTCGATCGCGACCCCGGTCGTTTCCTCCGAGCGGGTCTCGTCTTCCTCGCCACGGTTCAGGCCAGCCCACTTGCCTTCAAGCCAGTCGGCCTTGTTCGGGCGATAGGACTTCGCCGCCTGGAAATGCTCTTCCAGCTTGGCAACGAACCCGTCCCAGACCTGCTTCGCCTCGTCCTCGGTGAGGACGCCCTCGGTCACCAGCTTCTGGGCATAGAGTGTGCGCGTCGTCCGCAACTCGCCGATCGCGCGATACATGATCGGCTGCGTGAAGGCGGGCTCGTCAGACTCGTTATGGCCATGGCGGCGATAGCAGACGATGTCCAGCACCACGTCGCAGGAGAACTCCTGCCGGAACTCGGTGGCGAGGCGCGCCGCGAACAGCACCGCCTCCGGGTCGTCGCCATTGACGTGCAGGATCGGCGACTGCACCGACTTCGCGACATCCGTGCAGTAGAGGCCGGAATAGGCATGAGCCGGAACGGTGGTGAAGCCGATCTGGTTGTTGGTGATGACGTGCAATGTGCCGCCGGTGCGGTAGCCGATGAGCTGGCTCATCGCCAGCGTCTCATAGACGATGCCCTGGCCGGCGAAGGCCGCGTCGCCATGCAGCAGAATGCCCATCACGGTATGACGGCCATTCGTGTCGCCGGCCTCATCCTGCCGGGCGCGCACCTTGCCCACCACCACGGGGTCGACGACCTCGAGATGCGACGGGTTTGGCTGCAACGAAAGGTGGACCTTCCGGCCGTCGATCTCGAGATCGGTCGAGGTTCCGAGGTGATACTTCACGTCGCCCGAGCCCTGCACGTCGTCGGGCTTTGAACTGGCGCCGCCGAATTCGCTGAACACCGCGGTGAACGGCTTCTTCACGACGTTCACGAGCGTGTTGAGGCGGCCGCGGTGGGCCATGCCGATCACCACCTCCCGCACGCCGGCGCGGACGCCTGTGCGGATCATGGTGTGCAGGGCAGGGATGGTAGACTCGCCGCCTTCCAACCCGAAGCGCTTGGTGCCGACATACCGCTTCTGGCAGAAGCTCTCGAAGGCCTCGGCCTCGGTCAACTCCTGAAGAAGCTGCTTCTTGGAAGCAGTGTCGATCTCCTGACGCCAGGACGCGCCTTCGATCCGGCGCTGCAGCCATGCCTTCTGCGCCGTGTCCTGGATGTGCATGAACTCGATGCCGATCGAGCCGCAGTAGGTGTCGTGCAGGACCTGCAGAATCTCGCGGAGGCTCGCGGTCTCACGACCCAGCATGTTGTCGATGAAGATCGGGCGATCGTAGTCCTGCGGCTCGA
Source organism: Acidisoma sp. (assembly GCF_965199065.1). Taxonomy (NCBI): domain Bacteria; kingdom Pseudomonadati; phylum Pseudomonadota; class Alphaproteobacteria; order Acetobacterales; family Acidocellaceae; genus Acidisoma; species Acidisoma sp. Next base: position 913,351 of record NZ_CBDAQN010000001.1, read on the forward strand.
AGCCGTAGGTCGCCGGATCAAGCTCCGGATGGTGGCGAGGCGTCGTAAGCCCCAACGGGTCAAGCTTCGCCTCAAGGTGGCCACGCACGCGATAGGCGCGGATGAGCATCAGCGCGCGGATGGAGTTGATCGTATCGTCGTGGGCGTGGGTCGCGGCTTCCGCCTTCGGCATCGGGACGCCGGCCCTCGCGGGTTCCGCCATGGCAGCCGAGGCACCATTCGGGGCGGGCGCTTTCTTCGCGGCAGGGGCGGAGGGCGCAACGGGAGCCTGTCCATCGGCTTCGATTGCCCAGTGGCGCGGAGCCCAGGAGGCACCGGAGGCATCCGTCAGAATGAACCGGGCCTCATCGTTGAGCGCCTCGAACAGGTTGGCGAAGCTGGGATCCACGGTCGCCGGGTCGCGGACCCAGCGGGCATAGAGGTCGGCGATGAACGCCGCATTAGCACCGTTGAAGGCGGTGGCGAGAATATCGACGCCTGGCATAGGGGCTCCGTTACATTCAGTCCCACCCGGACGGGGAGGGACCGCTGCCATCGGATTCTGAGAGGGGCAGCGGCTCTCGGCAAAAATAGGCGTTCGCGATCAATTCGGAGACAACCCCTTCAAGGTCGCAGGGTTGTCCCCGGCGCATGATCGCCGCCGCCATTAAGCCTTTTTCGTTAGCCTATACTTTCGGCCCAGCAGAGTTCAGCCGCCAATAGCCTTGATCATCGTGCTGCCGAGCGAGGCCGGGCTGTCGGCGACATGGATGCCGGCCGCCAGCATCGCCTCGGTCTTGGCCGCCGCCGTATCCCGGCCACCGCTGATGACAGCGCCGGCATGGCCCATCCGCCGGCCCGGAGGGGCAGTGGCACCAGCGATGAAGCCCACCACCGGCTTCTTCGTGCCGCTCGCCTTGATGAACTCGGCGGCCACGATCTCGCTCTCGCCGCCGATCTCGCCGATCATGACAATCGCATGCGTCTCGTCGTCCTCCAGGAACATCGCGATGACATCCTTGAAGTCGAGCCCCTTCACCGGGTCGCCGCCGATGCCGACGCAGGTGCTCTGACCAAGGCCGGCCGCCGTGGTCTGCGCGACCGCCTCATAAGTGAGCGTGCCGGAGCGGCTGACGATGCCGATCTTGCCGCGGCGATGGATGTGGCCGGGCATGATGCCGATCTTGCAGGCGTCGGGCGTGATGACGCCCGGGCAGTTGGGCCCGACGAGGATCGACTTGCTGTCGATCAGCGCGCGGCGGACCTTCACCATGTCGAGCACCGGAATGCCCTCGGTGATGCAGACGATCAGCGGCATCTCGGCGTCGATCGCCTCGAGGATCGAGTCGGCCGCGAAGGGTGGCGGCACGTAGATGGCGGTCGCGGTCGCGCCGGTCTTCTCGCGCGCCTCGATGACCGTGTCGAAGACCGGCAGGTCGATGTGGATCGAGCCGCCTTTGCCCGGCGTCACGCCGCCGACCACCTTGGTGCCGTAGGCGATGGCCTGCTCGGAGTGGAACGTGCCCTGGGCGCCGGTAAAGCCCTGGGTGATGACGCGCGTGTTGCTGTCGACGAGGATGGCCATGTTATGCGGCTTCCTTAACGGCGCGGACCACCTTCTGGGCGGCATCCGCTAGATTATCGGCCGCGATGATCGGCAGGCCCGACTTCGCCATGATCTCCTTGCCGAGGGCGACGTTGGTGCCCTCCAGCCGGACGACCAGCGGCACGGTCAGCGACACCTCGCGGGCGGCGGCGATGACGCCCTCGGCGATCACGTCGCAGCGCATGATGCCGCCGAAGATGTTGACCAGGATGCCTTCGACGTTCGGATCGGACAGGATGATCTTGAAGGCGGCGGTCACCCGCTCCTTGGTCGCACCACCGCCCACGTCGAGGAAGTTGGCCGGCGAGCCGCCGTAAAGCTTGATGATGTCCATGGTCGCCATGGCGAGGCCGGCGCCGTTCACCATGCAGCCGATGGTGCCGTCGAGCGCCACATAGCTGAGGCTGTACTTGTTCGCCTCGAGTTCCTTGGGGTCTTCCTCGGCCTCGTCCCGCATTTCCTCCAGGTTCGGATGCCGGAAGAGGGCGTTGTCGTCGAAGCTCACCTTGGCGTCGAGCGCCACCACGTCGCCGGTCTTGGTCACGACCAGCGGGTTGATCTCGACGATCGCGCAGTCGAGGTCGATGAAGGCCTTGTACATGGCCAGGACGAACTTCGTGAAGGCGCCGACCTGCTTGCCGGAAAGGCCGAGGCCGAAGGCCAGCCCACGGGCATGGAAGGGCGAAATGCCGGTCGCCGGATCGACCGCGACGCGCAGGATCTTCTCCGGCGAATGCTCGGCCGTCTCCTCGATCTCCATGCCGCCTTCGGTAGAGGCCATGATGAGCACGCGGGAGGTCGCGCGATCGACGAGGAGCGAAAGGTAGAGTTCGCGGGCGATGTCGCAACCGGCCTCGATATAGACGCGATGGACGGTCTTGCCGGCGGGCCCGGTCTGCTTGGTCACCAGCGTATGGCCGAGCATGGCGTTCGCGGCGGCGTAGACTTCGTCGTGCGACTTGGCAAGGCGGACGCCGCCCTTGCCGTCCGGATCGTCGGCGAAGCGGCCGGCGCCGCGTCCCCCGGCATGAATTTGGGATTTGACGACGAAGATCGGCCCCGGCAGTTGCTGGGCGGCCGTCACCGCCTCCTCAGGCGTCCAGGCGACATGGCCTTCCAGCACGGCGACGCCCGCCGCCTTCAACAGCTCTTTGGCCTGGTATTCATGGATGTTCATGAGAGGGTCAGCCCACCAGTTGCTTGGATGCTTCGATCAGGCCACGCACGCCCTCGCAGGACTTGTCGAAGGCGGCCTGCTCGGCCTCGTTCAGCTTGATTTCGACGATACGCTCGACGCCGCCGGCGCCGATCACGACCGGCACGCCGACATAGAGGTCCTTGATGCCGTACTGACCAGTAAGGTAGGCGGCGGCGGGCAGCACGCGCTTCTTGTCGCGCAGGTAGCTCTCGGCCATCGCGACGGCCGAGGCCGCCGGGGCGTAGAAGGCGCTGCCCTTCTCGAGCAGTTTGACGATCTCGCCGCCGCCGTTTGCGGTACGCGCCACGATCGCGTCGATCTTCTCCTGCGTCGTCCAGCCCATCGCGATGAGGTCGGGGACAGGAATGCCGGCGACGGTGGAGTAGCGCACGAGCGGCACCATGCTGTCGCCGTGGCCGCCGAGCACGAAGGCGGTCACGTCCTCCACGGAGACGTTGAACTCCTGCGCCAGGAACAGGCGGAAGCGGCTGCTGTCGAGCACGCCCGCCATGCCGACGACTTTCTCGGGCGGGAGGCCGGATTTCTGCTGCATCACCCAGACCATGGCGTCGAGGGGGTTGGTGATGACGATGACAAAGGCGTCGGGACAGTTCTGCTTGATCCCCTCGGCCACCTGAGCGATCACGCCCGCATTCTTGGCGACGAGATCGTCCCGCGACATGCCCGGCATCCGGGGAAAGCCCGCGGTCACGATGACCACGTCGGCGCCGGAAAGCGATGCATAGTCCGATCCGCCCGTCATTTCCGAGTCAAAACCATCGACCGGGCTGGACTGCATGATGTCGAGCGCCTTTCCGGCGGCGACCCCACCGAAGACATCGAACAGGGCGACGTCGCCGAGTTCCTTCAGGCCTATCAGGTGGGCGAGCGTGCCGCCGATATTGCCAGCGCCGATGAGGGCGATTTTGTTCCGGGCCATGAGGGTCCTTCCACGGGTTTCGGGAGGCGGACAGGGTCAGCCAAAGCCCCGGGAGATCCCGGGGCCAGGAAGTGCCTGTGTGCTAGCTCAAGTGTTGCAGTGCGGCAAGCAGAAGCAAGGATTAGACGATCCGGCTTTTCGTGCGGGGCTGCACTGTTATCCCTGCGGGGCCGTTACCGGCCGATGACGAACCAGACACGGAAGAGCATGGTCTGGGCGACCGAGTTGCGCACGAAACCCGAAAGACGGAGAGCCCGTAAGCGCGAGACGACGCCCTCACGAAGCGCGGTTCTGACGATGGCGAGGTCGTTTCTGGCCCGAGGCGCAAGCAGCGCTGGCTGGGCGCTCAGCGCCTCAACATTTGCGCGGAACACGGTCATAAAGGCGCCAGGGCCGCGGCGCACAGCGGCAAGCGCGCGCCGGGGCGCGGAACGAGGCGCGCCGACGACGTTCTCGGCGTGCTGGCGGTAGAGGATAACGCCGCGATCATCGCGCAGCACACGGCCGCCGGCGGCGGTCACCAGCAGGTAGCACCACCAATCGTGCCAGGTGATGGGGGGTGGCTCGCTCGCGGCGATGAGAGCGATTGCCTCCGCGTTCAGGAGGACGGTGTTCCCGGTTGCGATGTTCTGTGTCAGGCTAGCGGGAAATGAGGCTGGTCCGCCGAGCGGCGCCGAAAGGCCGATGCGATCGAGTTTCTCATCCACCAGGATCTGGCGGGCGCAGTAGAGCGCCGGGCCGGCGAGGGGGGCGAGCCGAGCGGTCGCCCAGGCGAGCTTTTCCGGCAGCCAGACATCGTCCTGATCGGCGAAAGCGATGAAAGGATGACCGGCCGCCGCCCGCAGAAGGGTCATGAAGCTGCGGGTGACGCCGATGTTGCCGGGAGGCTCCGCGACACGGACGGCACGCCCACCCTTCCAGGCGGCCAGCTTGGCGACGGTGCCGTCGGTCGATCCGTCGTCGCGCCAGTAGAGTATCCAGTCGCTATGAGTTTGACCGGCGAGGCTATCGAGGAAAGCGTCGAGGTAGGTCTCGCCGTTGTAGGTCGACAGAAGAATGGCGACGGTCATTCATGCGGCGTTAGCAGGCTATCGACCGTTCGCGCCAGGCTTTCACGCCACGGCGGCAGAGCGATGCCAAAGGTTCCGGCGAGCTTTCCGTTGTCCAGCCGCGAGTCGGCCGGCCTCCGCGCCGGGGTCGGCCAGTCGGCGGTAGCGATGGCCTCGACCTCGGGCGAGGGGCCGCCGCGCCGCCGCGCCTCCTCGAATGTCGCCACCGCAAGGCCGTGCCAACTCGTTTCGCCCGATCCCGTCGCATGGAAGATGCCGCCGAAGCCCGGGCGCCAGCCGTCCCGGTCGATGAGGGCGATGATGTCGAGGATTGCGGCGGCAAGGTCGGCGGCGGCGGTCGGGCTGCCCTTCTGGTCGGCGACGACGCGAAGCTTGGGCAGCCGGGCGCCGGCCGAAAGCATCGTGCGGACGAAGTTCTTGCCCGTGTCCGAGTAGACCCAGGCGGTCCGTAGGATGATGGAGTGGCCGCCAGCCTTCAGCACGCGCTCCTCGCCATCCCGCTTGGTGCGGCCGTAGGCGCCGGTCGGATTGGTGGGGTCGGCTTCGCGGTAGGGCGTCCCCTTGGAGCCGTCGAAGACATAGTCGGTCGAGATATGGATGAAGGGGATCCGGGCCTCGGCGCAGAGGGTCGCCAGCAACTCCGGGCCATCGGCATTGGCGCGGGCGGCGGCCGCTTCGTCTGCCTCGGCGGCATCGACGGCAGTGTAGGCGGCAGCATTGACGACATATCGCCAGGGGCGGGTGGCGAAGGCTTTCAGGATCGTCCCGGCGTCGTCGAAATCGAGCTGTGGCCGGCCGAGGACGACCATGTCCATCTCGCGCGGCGGACCCAGGCGTCCAAGCGCCTGCGCGACCTGGCCGCTGCCTCCGGTAACCAGGATGGGGCCGATACTCATCTCAGCTAATCTAATAGGTGAACAAGGTGCCCGCGTCGCGCAGACGCGGCAGTTGCTGGTCCTTCTCGGACAGGATCGCCTCATCTGCCGAGACGGGCCACGGCAGAGCAAGATCGGGGTCGTTCCAGATCACGCCCGCCTCGCTGGCGCGGTCGTAGTCGCCGGTGACCTTGTAAAGCACCTCGGTGTCGGGCTCGAGCGTGCAGAAGGCGTGCAGGAAGCCGCCCGGGATCCACAGCTGCTGCCAGTTCTCGGCGGAAAGCTCGGCCGCCACCCATTTGCCGAATGTGGGCGAGCCGACACGGGCATCCACCGCCACGTCCCAGATGGCGCCGCGCGCGCAACGCACGAGCTTGCCCTGGACGTTCGGCGCTATCTGGCAGTGCAGCCCACGGACAACGCCGCGCTCACGCGACAGGCTGTGATTGTCCTGCACGAAATGGCCGTCGATGCCGGTCGCCGCGAAAAGCTTCTTCGCGTTGAAGGTCTCGGAGAAGAAGCCGCGGCTGTCACCGAACTGCGGCGGCGTGATCAGCAGGACCTCGGGGATCGCGAGCGCTTCGACCTTCATGACCGCATCCAGTGCTCAGACACGCCGCTCAGCTTGAACATGCCCGTGTGCTTAAACATGCCCGCTTAAACATGCCCGTCCGCCAACTCGCTCAGGAAACGGCCAAGTTCGGTTTTGCCGAGCTGTTTAGCGTGAACGCGAAGCTGATCGGCGTCGATGAAACCCTTGCGGAAGGCGACTTCCTCGGGAGAGCCGACCAGCATGCCCTGGCGGGACTGGATTGTCTGCACGAAGGTCGCCGCCTGCATGAGGCTGTCCGGCGTCCCGGCATCGAGCCAGGCGGCGCCACGACCCAGACGCTCCACGTGCAGCGTTCCCTCCTCAAGATAGATCTTGTTGAGGTCGGTGATCTCAAGCTCGCCCCGCGCGGAAGGCGTGATGGTCGCCGCGATTTCTCCGACGCGCTTGTCGTAGAAGTAGAGGCCCGTGACCGCCCAGTTGGACTGCGGCAACGCCGGCTTCTCGACGATCTCCAGCGCGTGTCCGGCGTCGTCGAACGTCACCACGCCGTAGCGCTCAGGGTCGCGCACCTGACAGGCGAAGACGGTCGCGCCTTCGGGACGGGCGACGGCGGCGCGCAGCAGAACCGAGAGGTGCTCGCCGTGGATGAGGTTGTCGCCGAGGGCAAGCGCGCAGGCCTCGCCCGCGAGCCACTCCCGGGCGATCAGGAAGGCCTGCGCGATCCCGTCGGGCTTGGGCTGTTCCGCGAAGGTGAACTGCACGCCGAGGCGGGAGCCGTCGCCCAGCAGCCGCTTGAACTGCGGCAGGTCGGCCGGCGTCGAGATGATCATGATGTCGCGGATGCCGGCGAGCATCAGCGTGGACAGCGGATAGTAGACCATCGGCTTGTCGTAGACGGGCAGAAGCTGCTTCGACGCGGCCAGGGTGATGGGGTGCAGCCGCGTGCCAGAGCCGCCCGCGAGCAGGATACCTTTCATCATCGGTCTTGTTCTTCCGTACGTTGATTGAGTGGCGCGTGCGCGAGGCTATTGAGCAAGCTGGGTGTCAGGCAGCGGTGCCGAGGCGCTGGCCCTGGTAGCGGGCGCCTCTGATCTTCTCCCACCAGTCGCGATGCGACAGATACCAGTCGATGGTCTTGGCGAGTCCGCTCTCGAAGTCATGCTCGGCTTTCCAGCCAAGCGCGGCTTCGGCGGCGGACGGATCGATCTCGTAGCGGAAATCATGGCCGGGGCGGTCGGTCACGAAACGGATGAGGCGCGAGCGCGGGCCTTCCGGGTCCGGCAGGCGGCGGTCGAGTTCGGCGCAGATGGCGTGGACGACCTCCAGGTTGCTGCGCGGCTGGCGGGCGCCGATGCAGTAGGTATCGCCCGGCTTGCCCTGCATCAGCACGCGCACCAAGGCTACGGCATGGTCCTCGACGAAGAGCCAGTCGCGCTTGTTGGAGCCGTCGCCGTAGACCGGAAGAGGCTTACCCTCCAGCGCGTTCAGCAGAACCAGCGGGATGAGCTTCTCGGGAAACTGCCAGATGCCATAGTTGTTGGTGGTGTTGGAGACGAAGGCGGGAACCCGTACGTGTGGTGCCAGGCGCGCACGAGATGGTCCGAGGCGGCCTTCGAGGCGGAATAGGGGCTCCGTGGATCGTAGGGAGTCGTTTCCATGAACGGCGGGTCGTCGGCCTCGAGAGCGCCGAACACCTCGTCCGTCGAGACGTGGTGGAAACGGAACTGCGCCCGCCTCTCGCCGGTGAGGCCATTGTAGTAGGCGCGCGCCGCCTCCAGCAGGGTGAAGGTGCCCATGATGTTGGTGCGGATGAAATCGGCCGGACCGTCGATCGAGCGGTCGACGTGGCTTTCGGCCGCGAGATGCATGACGGCGTCGGGCTGGTGGGTGGCGAATACGTCCTTCATCGCGGCGCCGTCGGCGATGTCGGCACGGATGAGTTCATGGCGGTTGCTGCGGACGGCGCCCTCGAGCGCGTCCTCCGAGGCCGCATAGGTCATCGCGTCGACGTTGACCACGGAGTGGTCGGTGTCCTGGATGAGATGGCGGATGACCGCCGATCCAATAAAGCCACAGCCACCGGTAATCAGCAGACGCATCGCGACATTACCCGAAGATGTTTCAGTGGCCGAGGAACTGACAGGTTTGGACGGGCTGATCAAGCGGGCGGATCAAGGGCGCGGCGGCTCTGCCGCACGCTCGTATTCATTGACAGCGGTGCCGCGTCTCCTTAGAGAGCGCACCTCGCCAGCAGGGTCGGGAAACCGGCCCTGTTGCTTTATGGACAACTCCTGCCCGGGCCGTTTGTCGGTTCCGGCTTTGCCAAGATCGGGCTTACGCTATGAAGGTGCGCAACTCCCTCCGTTCCGCGAAGATTCGCGACAAGAACTGTCGCGTGGTGCGGCGCCGTGGCCGGGTCTACGTGATCAACAAGAAGAACCCGCGCATGAAGGCCCGCCAGGGCTGATTGTCCGCCGGAGGGAACGCTTCTTCTTGAGAAGAAGCGCCTCGCTCTGAGTTACCCCTCGAACGGGTCCTTCATCAGGATGGTGTCGTCGCGCTCCGGGCTCGTTGAGAGCAGCGTGACCGGACACTCCACCAACTCCTCGATCCGCCGCACATACTTGATCGCCTGAGCCGGTAGTGCCGCGTAGCTGCGGGCGCCTCGCGTCGAGTCTTTCCAGCCCTCCAGCGTTTCATAGATGGGTTCGGCGGCGGCCTGCGCGCCCGCAGCCGCCGGCAGATGGCGCAGCACGCGGTCTCCGATCCTGTAGCCGGTGCAGACCCTCAGCTCCGGCAGGCCGTCCAGCACATCGAGCTTGGTCAGCGCCAACCCCTGGATGCCGCCGACCTTCACCGCCTGCCGCACCATGGCGGCGTCGAACCAGCCGCACCGGCGTGGCCGCCCGGTGACGGTGCCGAACTCATGTCCGCGCTCGCCGAGCAGGCGGCCGGTGTCATCGAAAAGCTCCGTCGGGAAGGGGCCGGACCCCACCCGCGTCGTGTAGGCCTTGGCGATCCCGAGCACGGTGCCGACGACGCCCGGCCCCACGCCCGAACCCGAGGCCGCCGTCGCCGCCACCGTGTTGCTGCTGGTCACGAATGGATAGGTCCCATGGTCGACATCCAGCATCACCGCCTGAGCGCCCTCGAACAGGATGCGCTTGCCGGCGCGGCGGGCCTCGTCCAGGCGCTCCCACACCGGCTCGGCGAACGGCAGGATCAGCGGCGCCAGCTCCAAAAGCCGGTCTAACAGCACCGCCTTCTCGAACGTCGTCGCACCTAGCCCGCGCAGCAGCGTGTTGTGGTGCAGCAGCAACTCGTCGAGCTTCGTGGAGAGCGTATCCGGCTCGGCCAAGTCGCAGACTCGGATGGCGCGGCGCGCGACCTTGTCCTCGTAGGCGGGTCCGATGCCGCGACCGGTGGTGCCGATCCGGTGCTCGCCGCGCGCGGCCTCGCGGGCGCGATCCAGCGCGCCGTGCAGCGGCAGGATCAGCGGGGCGTTCTCGGCGATGCGAAGCGTCTCCGGCGTGATCACCAGGCCTTGCGCGGTCAGCCGCGCCATCTCGGCCAGCAGCGCCTCGGGGTCGACGACGACGCCGTTGCCGATGATGCCGAGCTTGCCGCGCACGAGGCCGCTCGGCAGGAGGGAAAGCTTGTAGGTCTGGTTGCCGACGACCAGCGTGTGGCCGGCATTATGGCCGCCCTGGAAGCGCACCACGATGTCGGCGCGGCTGGCGAGCCAGTCGACAACCTTGCCCTTGCCCTCATCGCCCCACTGGGCGCCGATGATCGCAACATTCGCCATAGCGGTAACTCCGGAGCCTTCGGCTGTAACTGATCAGGCGAGCGGAACGGCGGCGCCGTCCGACAGCACATGGGTGCAGAGAAGGCGTCGCGCCTCGTGCTCCGCAGGCTGCGCGCCTTCGTCTAGCGCCGCAATGGTCGCAAAGCCGTCGGCGCGAAAGCCCGCCGCGACGGCGTCGTCCGTGCGGGCCGGGAGGTAGAGCCGGGGCCGTGGCGCGGGGGGTTTGGCGGCGCCGAGGATCGCGTCGGGGAACAAGGTGAGGCCAGTGGCGGGCTCGCGCTCGCCGCTGATGTAGCGGCCGCCGCGCCCCAGCTCCTGCTGGTGGCCCAGGGCGTAAACGGTGAGGCAGGGGCCGGTGTGGTAGCGGAAGCCGCGGAACTCCAGCGGATCGACGGTCAGCCGCAGGGCGGGCGCGCGGGCGCGGATGGCGGCGACGACGGCGGCCAGACGGTCAGCCAGCGCTCGCGCCTCGGGCGGCAGCTCGGCAGCGGCCAGGGCGGCGAGCGCCGGTGCAGCTTCGCCCGCCGCCAGCAGAAGGCCGGTGAGCGTCCCGGCAATGGCGCCCCCGAGGGCGGTGACGGCGGCAGCGTCCTTACGGTCGAGGGCATGGGCCAGCGCCTCGCGGCGCTCCGGCTTGAACCCCTCGCCATCGAGCAGCAGGGCGGCCATGGTCGGCATGGTCAGGTCGAAGCTGACCTCGGTGAGGCCGACGGCGGCCAGCGCCTCGGCGCCGGCGAGAACGATTTCAGCATCGGCCTCCGGCGCGTCGGAACCGATGAGCTCGATCCCCGCCTGCGCCACCTGACGGTCAGGCGCAAGCTGGCTCCCGCGCAGGCGGAGGCACTGCCCGGCATATGAAAGCCGCAGCGGCCGGGGCGCCCGGCCGAGCCGGGTCGTCGCGATCCGCGCCACCTGCGGCGTGGTGTCGGCACGGATCGCCAGCATGCGGTGGCTCTCAGGGTCCATCATGCGGAACGTCTGTTCGGCGACGGCGGCGCCGGACCCGCCGAGCAGGCTTTGCTCGAACTCGACCAGCGGCGGCTTCACGCGCTGGTAGCCGTGGCTCGCGAAGCAGCTCAGCATGGCCTCGATGGCGGCGGCCTCGATTTCGGCGTCGGGCGGCAGCAGGTCGCGCAGCCCGGCGGGGAGGAGCGCCGGTGTGGCCGGCTGGTCGTCTGTCACGGTGGGTCTCTCTCACGGGCATCCGCCCGTCTGAACCGGATGGTCCGGGCGTTATGCGGCGGCGCCTATAGCACCGGCGCGGTCGATGACAAAACCGCCTCGCCTCCTTAACAATACATTTACGCAACGAAACGGTTGTGCTCAAGCTGCGTCATGTTGTTTGGGACGCCGCTCTTTCTGCTGATTTTCCTGCCGCTGACGCTGGCCGGCTTCCATTTCATCGGCCGCTGGCTCGGCCGTGGCCCTGCGCTTGTCCTGCTGATCGGGGCGAGCCTCGTCTTCTACGGCTGGGGGCGCCCGGACGACCTCCCGCTGTTGGTGGGCTCGATCATCGCGAACTATGCGCTCGGAAGGCGGGCCACGCGACCGGGTTGGTTCGCGGGCGGCATCGTGGCGAACCTCGCGCTGCTCGGCGTCTTCAAATACGGCGCTTTCATCGCGCGGGTGATGGATTGGCCGGATCCGCATCTTTCGCTGCCGCTCGGCATCAGTTTCTTCACCTTCCAGCAGATCATGTACCTGGCGGAGTGCCGGCGTGGCGGCCGGCTGCCATCCTTCCTCGGCTACGCCTCCTGCATCGCCTTCTTCGGCCACCTGATCGCCGGGCCTCTCGTGCGACCGTCCGAGATTATCCCGCAATTCGAGCATTCTACAGCGCAGGGCTTCCGCCCGGATGAGGTGGGCGAAGGGCTCATGATCGTGCTTCTCGGCCTCGCCAAGAAGCTCGTGCTTGCAGATGGTTTCGCACCTCTGGCCGACCGGGGGTTCGACGCCGCCGCGCATGGCGGCACGCTCACGCTTCTGGAGGCCTGGTTCGCCGCGCTCGCCTTCAGCCTGCAAATCTATTTCGACTTCTCAGGCTATTCGGACATCGCGATCGGGCTCGCCCGGATGTTCAACATCCGCTTTCCGCTCAACTTCAACAGCCCGTACAAGGCACTGACCATACAGGATTTTTGGCGGCGCTGGAACATGACCCTCAGCCGGTTCCTGCGCGACTTCCTCTATGTCCCGCTCGGCGGCAACCGTCATGGCGAACCGCGGCGCCTTCTGAACCTCATGCTCACCATGCTGCTCGGCGGCCTTTGGCACGGTGCCGCCTGGCGGTTTCTCCTCTGGGGCGGTCTCCACGGGCTCTACCTCGTCATCCACCAGGAATGGGAGCGTCGGACGCCCGCGTGGTTGCGGTTGCCTCCTGTATTGGCACATGGTTTGACGCTGCTGGCGGTGGTCATCGCCTGGGTGCCGTTCCGCGCGGCCAACCTCGCTGCCACGACCGCGATGCTGCGCGGGATGGCAGGGTTGAACGGCCTCGCGATACCGGCGCCGCTCGTAGCCCTGGCACCCTGGCTCGGCCACATCGCCCGCGTCGTGCCGGTGCTGCCCGCACTCGGAGACGCCAGAACCCTGAGCCTGCCGGACGCCACCGCCTGCCTCATGGTCGGGTGGTTCATCGTTCTCTGCCTCCCGCATCTGCACGAAGCCTCGCCTCGTCTGCGCGCCTGTGGGCTGCTCGGCAGCGGCGGCTTCACCGTGCAGGCGCTGTTCTTCGCGGGCGTCGCCGCACCCTTTCTCTACTTCCGGTTTTAGAATGAGAAGCCTGGGCAAGGTTCTCGGCCTGCTGATGGCGGCGGTCGGTTTCTATGTCCTGGCCTTCGCCTGTGTGCTCGACCGGCCACTCAGCCTCGGCACGCTGCGCCGCGCGCTCGACGCGAAGCTCGCCTATGCGGCCAGCCTGCCTGAGCCGAAACTGGTCATCCTGGCTGGATCGAACGCCCTGTTCTCCCACAGCTGCGCCATCATCGGCCCCATGCTCCGGCTCCCCTGCGTGAATGGCGGGGTCGCACTCGGCCTCGGGCTCGACTACCAGTTCGCCCTCTGGAAATCGCGGCTGAACACCGGAGACATCGTCTATATGCCGATGGAGTTGCAGCAATATGTCGCCCTGGCCGCCGCTTCGCGCGAGGGACCCGATGCTCCCATCATGCTGCGCCACGATCGCGTCACGCTCGCGGCTCTCGGTCCCGCGCGGATGCTGGCGGCGGCCTTCTCCTCAACCGCCGAGGACGCCCTGCTCAGCCTGATCGAAACGGCGGCGCTGGCGCTGCACCCTGCCTTGGCTGACGCCTCCTTCGCGGACACCGATGCCGCGGGTGACGGCATCGGCCATACGCTCGCCCGTGCCGGCGTGAACCGGAGCTTTCTTGCCAGCCTTCATCGCGCGGACCCTCAGCCGGGAGGCATTGCCAGCGGCCATGGCAGCGCCGAGATCGCGCAATTTCTCGACTGGGCGCGAGCGCATGGGGTGTGGGTGATCGGCGGCTGGCCGACCGAGTTCGCCGACGAACCTGCCCGACCGCCGGCTGGCCGGGGTGCTCACCGGTTTCTATGGCGTGCATGGAGCCGGCTTTCTGCCGTTGCCGAACCACGGGCGCTATCCACGGGCGGATTTCTTCGACAGCCAGGACCATCTGGTCACCGAGTGTCAGGCGTTGCATTCCATGGCCGTCGGCTCTCGTCTGGCGCAGCTTCTCGGGCGCCGGGCAGCGATGCCGCCGGCGGGCGCGATCGCGGACGCCGCGCGCTGTCCAGGCGTGTCCGAATCTCCCGCGGCGTGATACCGACCCGGAATGTCGGATCATCTCGAAGGGCTCAACGAGCAGCAGGCCATCGCGGTCGCCGCTCCCGCACCGCAACTCGTGCTGGCCGGGGCGGGTTCCGGCAAGACCGAGACGCTGGCGCGCCGCGCGATCGACCTCATCCTGCGCCACGACGAGCGGCCCGACCGGCTGCTTTGCATCACCTTCACGAACCGCGCGGCTGCCGAGATGCGGGCGCGGATGGCGGCGAAGCTCGGCGCGCGGGCGCCGGCCTGGGTCGGCACCTTCCATGCCTGCATGGCGCGGCTGCTGACCGAGGATGCGGGCGCGGTCCCCGACCTTCCGCGCGGCTTTGCGATCCTCGATGCGCCGCGCTCGCGGGCGGTGCTCGGTCAGGTCGCGGGCGTGCGGGACCCCAAGGTGCTGTTGCCGCTGCACGAGGCGATGTCGCTGCTCCGCAACTACGGTCTTGAGAATGGCCGCAAGCCGCCGCGCGTGCCGGCCTTCGCGCGCTTCGAGGGCGCGGTGCTCGCCCAGGCCCTTGCCATACTTCCGGCCTACGCGGCCGAGTTGCGGCGTCTCCGGGCGCTCGACTTCGACGACCTCCTCGTTCTTCCGGCGCGTGCCATGGCGGCGGATGCGGCGCTGGCCGCGCGGTGGTCGGGTCGCTGGAGCGAAATCCTCGTCGACGAATATCAGGATACCAACGCCGCGCAGCACCGCCTGCTGCGTCTTCTGGCGTCGGCTCATGGCCGGGTGTTCGCGGTCGGGGACGACAGCCAATCCATCTACGGGTGGCGGGGCGCGGAGGTCACCCATATCCGCCGCTTCGGCGAGGATTTCCCGGCCGCGGCGGCGCCGATCAAGCTCGAGACCAACTACCGGTCGACGCGGACCATCCTCGCCGCGGCCAATGCGATCTCGGGTCTCGATCCGGACGCTGTCCGCAAGACGCTGCGCCCGGCCGAGGCCGGCGGCACGGCCGGCGCCGCGATCATGGTGCGCGGCTACCAGACGGCGGAGGATGAGGGGCGAGCGGTCGTCGCCTGGGTGCAGGCTCTGCGGGCACGGCAGCCCGATCTGCCGTTGCGCGCCTGTGCCGTTCTGGTGCGAGCCGGCTTCGTCGCGGAGCCGATCCTGGAGGCGCTGCGGGATGCTGGCCTGGGTGTGCAACTGGTCAGCGAACGCGAGGCGGAGCCGCCGCGTGAAGTGCTCGGCGTCATCGCCTGGCTGCGGCTGGCGCTCAGCAGACACCCCGTGGGACGCAAGGGCGAGCAGTGGGACCCGGCGGCGGATGACGCCTTTCGCCGCACCTGCGCCATGCCGAGAGGCGCCATCGGGGGACAGGCGTTCGCACGGCTTCGCCAGCATGCGAGCGATATCGGCGAGGCGCTCGCCGGCAGCGTCCATGACGCGCCTCTGGATGCGGCCGAAAAGCGAGCGTTCGAGGCAGTGCTGGAAGTCGGCCGTCGCATCGCGGACCGCATCGGCATCGGCGCTTCGAAACCTTCGGAGGCGCTGCGCGTCGCGGCGGCTGAAAGCGGTTTGGCGGAAGCTTTGGGGCAGGGGGCCGCGACCCGGCGGGCCTGGACGACGCTGCTCGCCCGCGCGGACCGCGCCGGAACGGTTGCCGAATTCGCCGAGGCGGCGGCCCTGGGCGTGCTGGATGCGGAGCCCGAGGGGCCGGACAGCATCCAGGTGATGACGCTGCATCGCGCCAAGGGGCTGGAGTTCGACCATGTCTTCATGGCCGGGCTTGAGGAGGGGGTTTTCCCCAGCCGGCGGGCGGAGACGGAAGGCTCGCTGCCCGAGGAGCGGCGCTTGTTCTATGTCGGGCTTACCCGGGCGCGGCACACGCTGCGGCTGAGCTGGGTGCGGCGGAGGCGTCAGTGGGAGAGCAAGCCGTCCCGCTTCGTGACCGAAATTCCCGAGACGCTGATGGAAGGCGTTGTGCCGCAGCGGGCGGAGCCGTCGGCGCGAAAGGGTGTCTCGTCCTCATCCAGAGGCCGCCCGGCGCCGAAGTCTTCGGTCAAGCCGCCAACGGAAGAGGAGGCGGCGCGGCTGGTGGCGGCGTTTCAGGCGCGGCGCCGCATGTCTGCCGCCTCGAACAAATAGTCTTCGCGAGCCTGACCTAGGCCGTCAGCGCCGGCAGGTCGATCCAGGACAGATGGCCGCCCTTGCCGGCCCCGGTATCGACAAAGATCGCGCGGCCACCGCTGCGGGAGCGTTGCTCGAGCGGCCGGCCGTCCTGGCTCCGCCGGTCGTGCCCGACATAGACCGTCATTCCGGGCGGGATGCGATTGACCCAGCGCAGGCTGCGTTCTGGAAAACCATCCTCCTGCTGCTGTCCCGTCGGTTCGCCGTACAGCGCGCGGGCGCTGATGCCGAGGGGACGCCCGGGAAGCGCTGGCGGCGGCGGCCCCTGCAGCATGTCGGTGTGAAAACCTGCGTGCACGAAGAGCCTGTGGCCGCTACGCAGCCACAACGGCGCACGCTTGGCCTCCGCCACGAAGCGGGTCCGCAAGGGCTCATCCAATTGTTCCATTGTCGCAAGGAGCTGGGGGTTCACGCGCACATTCTGTCCGAGCAGCAGGCGCGCCAGCTTGTGATCGTGGTTGCCAAGCAGGAAAAGCCCTTGGCCTCGGTCGATCAACTGGAACATGATCCTGAGTGCGCCGGCACTGTCGGGTCCATAATCGACAAGATCGCCGAGCTGCACCAAGAAGCGATCGGTGTCCGCGGCGTAGGCGAAGGCGCTGGCGTCTCCATGCACATCGCCCACGACCCGCAAGGGCCGGTCGCTTGGCATGCCAAGTTCGTCTTGCGTTCTCACGTCTCTTCATATGGGTTGCGTGGGGCACTTATGACACGCCGCCCGAATCCCGCGAGGGAAGTCGCCGATCCAGGCACAGTTTCGTGCGCCGCGCGGTGCGGGATCTGGTAGCTCAGCCGAAGCCGCCTCATTTCTCGTCCATCGTCATCCGAACCGTCACGATAGGTTCCAAGGAGAAAAGCGTGGAATATAGGCTCCTCGGCCGCTCCGGCCTCAAGATTTCCGTCCTGACCTTTGGCACCATGACCTTCGGCGGCGAGACCGTGTTCGCCAAGACCGGCTCCACCGATGTCGCCGGGGCGAAGCGTCAGCTCGACATGTGTCTCGATGCCGGGGTCAACATCGTCGATACCGCGAACGTCTATTCCAACGGGCGCTCCGAGGAAATTCTCGGAGAGGCTCTCGAAGGCCGGCGGAGCCGGCTTCTCGTCGCCACCAAGGCGCGGTTCCCGATGGGCGACAGTCCGAACGACGAAGGATTGTCCCGCCATCACCTCATCGCCGAGTGCGAAGCGAGCCTCCGCCGCCTGCGGATCGATCACATCGACCTCTACCAGCTGCACGAATGGGACGGTCAGACGCCGCTCGAGGAAACCATGGAGGCGCTGGACACGCTCGTGCGCTCCGGCAAGGTGCGTTACGTCGGAGCATCGAACTTCTCCGGCTGGCACCTCATGAAGGCGATGGAGACGGCTCGCGCGCATGGCTTCGTGCCGCTGGTCAGCCAGCAGATCTACTACTCCCTCCAGGCGCGGGACGCGGAATACGAGTTGCTGCCGATCACGTTGGACCAAGGTCTCGGCGTCCTCGTCTGGAGCCCGCTCGCCGGCGGCCTGCTCTCCGGCAAGTATCGTCGCGGGCAGGCGACCCCTGAAGGAACGCGCCACTTCGACAACTGGGGTGAGCCGCCGGTCCATGACGAGGACAAGCTCTATGACACGATCGAGGTGCTGGTGGAGATCGCGGAGGCGCGGAAGGTTTCCGCCGCCGAGGTGGCGCTCGCCTGGCTCCTCGGCCGGCCGGGCATCACCTCGCTCGTCATCGGCGCGCGGACCGAGGCGCAGTTGACCACCAACTTAAAGGCTGCGGACCTGAGCCTCACCGCCGAGGAGCGGGGGCGGCTCGACGAGGTGAGCCTGCAGCCGCTGCTCTACCCCTATTGGCATCAGGCGAACACCGCCGCGGAACGGCTCGGAGCCGCCGATCTCAGCCTGATCGCATCACATCTCAAGGCCCAGCGGTCTCGCATGTAACGGCTCCGGGACATTGCGAATAATCAACTAGTTACTGCCCATCGTTGCCGAAAGGCTGTTGCTGGAGTCGTGCCGGACCATTCGTCCGGCACAGCAACAGTCAGTCCCCCTCGTTGACAAGCGCCCGGTTATCGCTAACAATTCGTAACGCCCGCGTAGACGGGTCAAGCCACGAGGCAATGGGGAAACGCTTGAAGCTGTTCGATCTGACGGATCGTATTGCGCTCGTTACCGGCTCCAGCAAAGGCATCGGCTTTGCCATCGCCCTGGCGCTCGCTGAGGCGGGTGCCACCATCGTCCTGAATGGCCGCGACCAGACAAGCCTGGAACGCGCTCGACAAGTTCTCGCCGACGAACACACCGTCACCGCCCATGTCGCCCCTTTCGACGTGACCGACCCTGCAGCCGTCACCGCGGGAATCGCTGCCATCGAGCGCGACATCGGCCCCATCGAGATCCTGTTCAACAACGCCGGGATGCAGCATCGCACGCCGCTCGAGGATTTCCCGCTCGACGCCTGGCACCGCATTACCGCCGTGAACATGGACAGCGTCTTCTTCGTGGGGCAGGCGGTGGCTCGGCACATGATCCCGCGCGGACACGGCAAGATCATCAACATCTGCTCTGTCCAGAGCGAACTCGGTCGCCCGGGAATCGCGCCCTACAGCGCGACCAAGGGCGCCGTAAAGATGCTCACCAAGGGCATGGCGATCGACTGGGGGCGGCACGGGCTGCAGGTCAACGGCCTCGGCCCAGGCTATTTCCGCACTGAACTCAATCAGGCTCTGGTCGACGATGCAACCTTCTCCGGCTGGCTTGCTACCCGCACGCCGACCGGCCGTTGGGGCGAAGTCGAGGAGCTGGCCGGTGCGGCGATCTTCCTTGCCTCCGACGCGTCGAGCTTCATCAACGGTCACATTCTCTACGTCGACGGAGGCATTACCTCCAGCCTCTGAGAAGTCTCCGTAGCGACAACCGACTAGTCGTTGCTGGTTCAAATAAACTGCGTCTGACTAGGAAACTTCCGGCTGAAACAACGGGAGACGACGATGGCCGGGGAGGGCAATCTGCGATTTGACAACGTCGTCAAATCATTCGGCGGCACGCATGCGCTCCGGGGCGTGAGTTTTGAGGTCGCACGGGGCGACGTTGTTGCACTCCTGGGCGAGAATGGCGCCGGGAAGTCGACCCTCATCAAGGTGCTCGGCGGCATCGTGCGCGCCGATGAGGGGACGGTGTCGATCGGCGGCACCATCTATCGTCATCGCGTGCAGACGATGGGAGCATCGCACCGCATCGCCTTCATCCACCAGGACCTCGGCCTCATCGAATGGATGACGGTCGCCGAGAATATGAGCCTCGCCGAGGGCTTTGCGGCCCGGCCCCGGCTCCTCGGCGCCATTGACTGGCGGCGCACCGAGAAGCGTGCTGCCGACGCCCTCGCGCTGATCGGCGGCGATATCGACCCGAGTGCCCGGGTGCAGAGCCTCAGCCGCACGGAGAAGTCGCTCGTCGCCATCGCCCGCGCGCTGGTGGTGGAGTGCGACTTCCTGGTGCTCGACGAGCCGACGGCAAGCCTGCCCGCGAACGAGGTCGAGCGCCTTTTTGCCGCCATCCGTCACCTGAAGGCCCGCGGTGTCGGCATGATCTACGTCTCGCACCGCCTCGACGAGATCTTCCGCATCGCGGACCGTGTGGTGGTGATGCGGGACGGCGCGAAGGTCGGCGAGAAGCCGGTGGCCGAGACGACGCCCGAGGAACTGGTCGCGCTGATCGTCGGCCGTTCCAATCTCGACATGTTCCAGAAGGCGCCGTTGCGCCCAGGCCCGGTTCGCCTGACCGTGGAGGGGCTGACCACGCCCAACGCCGGCCCGGTCGACTTTGAACTGCGCCAGGGCGAGTTGCTCGGTCTCATCGGCCTTCGCGGGGCGGGGCAGGAGGAGGTCGGGCGCGCGCTCTTCGGCACCCTGCCGCACAAGGGCCGCGTGACGCTCGACGGCCTCGCCCCGAACCTCGCCTCCGAGCGGACGGCGCTCGCCGCCGGCATCGGCTTGATGGCGCGCGACCGGGCCGAAGAGTCTATCGCGCCCAGCCTCAGCATTCGCGAGAACGCCTTCCTCAATCCGGGCGCCTGCGGGCGCGGGCTGTTCCAGCCGATGTCGCCGCGCACAGAGGCCGCGCGGGCGAGGGCACTTGGCGCCTCCGTCGGTTTGCAGCCCAACGACCCCGACCTCGCCATCGAGGGTCTTTCCGGTGGCAACCAGCAGAAGGTGGTCGTCGGCCGCTGGCTCGCGACCGGACGGCGGCTGCTCATCGCCGAGGACCCGACGGCGGGCGTCGATGTCGGCGCCAAAGCAGAAATTTACCGGCTCATCGGGCGGGCGCTCGATGCCGGGCTCGCGGTGGTTGTCGTCTCAACCGACTTCGAGGAGATCGCGCACATCTGCCATCGGGCGCTGGTCTTCAACCGCGGGCGCATCATCGCGGAACTTACGGGCGACGCCTTGACGACGGAGGCGGTCATCACCGCGGCCTCCGCCTCCGAAGCGGCATAGGGGCCACAAACTATGGCGATCAACTCAGTCCGTTCGGACGCGCTGGAGCCGACCCGCAACGAACTCGCCCGCGCCACGCCGCGCGAGCGCGTCGTGCGGCTGCTGCCGGTCTACGGCCTGCCGATCCTGATGGTGCTGCTCATCATCCTGTTCTCGGTGCTGCTGCCCGACACGTTTCCGACCTTGCTCGATCTGCGCTCGATCATTGCCGACAAGGCGATCATCGCCATGCTCTCGCTCGCGGCGATGATCCCGATGGTGTCGGGCAAGATCGACCTCACCGTCGGCTACGGCATCGTGCTGTGGCACATCCTCGCCATCAGCCTGCAGGTGAATTACGGCGTGCCCTGGCCGGTCGCGGTGCTCGTCGTCATCGCGCTCTCCGCCGTCGTGGGACTGCTCAACGGCATCCTCGTCGAAGTCGCGCGCATCGACAGCTTCATCGCGACTCTCGGCACTGGCACTGTGCTTTACGCGATCGCGCTGTGGCACACGGGCGGCCAGCAGGTGGTGGGGATGCTGCCGAACGGCTTCCTCCATCTCAACGCGACGCGCATCATCGGCCTGCCGATCACCGGCTTCTATGTCCTCGGCCTCGCCTTCGTCATGTGGTTCGTGCTCGAGCATCTGCCTATCGGCCGTTACCTCTATGCGATCGGCGCCAACCCGAAGGCGGCGGCGCTCAACGGCATCCCGGTGCAGCGCTACACGATCGCGGCCTTCGTGGCCTCGGGCGTGCTGACAGGCGTCGCGGGCGTGCTGCTCGCGTCGAAACTCCGCATCGGGCAGGCGAGTGTCGGGCTCGAATACCTGTTGCCGGCGCTGGTGGGCGCGTTTCTGGGTTCCACCACCATCAAGCCTGGACGCGTCAACGTCTGGGGCACGATGGTGGGGATCGCGATCCTCGCCATCGGCATCGCCGGCATTCAGCAGTTCGGCGGGTCCTTCTGGGTGGAGCCGATGTTCAACGGCGTCACCCTGCTGATTGCCATCGGCATAGCGGGATACGCCCAGCGACGGCGGGGGGCGGCGGCCCTGAAGCCTAAAGCAACCAACTAACAACAACCCAAAAAGGGAGTTTACGTCGATGACAATGAGAATGAAGCTGCTTGCGGGCGCCGCGGTCGCCATGGCGTTCGTCGGCGCCCAGGCGCGCGCCGACACGCTCTCCGACGCGCGCGCCTTCGTCGCGAAATACGCGCAACATGTGACGACGTGGGACGGTCCGACGACCGGCCCCAAGGCCTCGCCCGGCAAGAACATCATCGTGCTGGCGGGCGACATGAAGAATGGCGGCATCCTCGGTGTCACCGAAGGATTTCAGGAAGCCGGCAAGGTGGTCGGCTGGCGGGTGCGGGTGATCGACGGCGCCGGCACGGTCTCCGGCCGCACCTCGGCGTTCAGCCAGGCGCTCGCCCTGAAGCCGGACGGCATCGTCATCGAGGGCTTCGACCCAATCGAGCAGCGACCCGGCTTGCAGGCGGCGCAGGCGGCCGGCATCCCGATCGTCGGCTGGCATGCCGGCGCGGGCCTCGGCCCCATCCCCGGCACCGCCGTGCACGTCAACGTCTCGACCGACCCGATGCTGGTCTCCAAGGCCGCGGCCTACTGGGCGTATATCGACGCCGGCGGCAAGCCGGGCGTCATCATCTTCACCGACGGCCAGTACACGATTGCAGTCGCAAAGGCGCAGGCGATGAAGAAGGCGATCCTGCAACTCGGCGGGACGGTGCTCGCTTACGAGGACACGCCGATTGCCGACACATCCCAGCGGATGCCGCAGCTCACCACCTCGCTGTTGCAGAAGTTCGGGGCGAAGTGGACAGACTCGCTGGCGATCAACGACATCTACTACGACTTCATGGGTCCATCCCTGGAAGACGCCGGCATCGACGGCAACGGCAATCCCAAGGCGGTGGCGGCGGGCGATGGCTCCAAATCGGCCTACGAGCGGATCCGGTCGGGACAGTATCAGTCGGTGACGGTGGCCGAGCCGCTCAACCTCCAGGGCTGGCAGCTCGTCGACGAGATGAACCGGGCTTTCGCGAACCTCCCCTGGTCGGGCTATGTCTCGCCTTTCCATGTCGTGACCCAGGCCAATATTGCCTTCGACGGCGGCCCGAAGGATGCCTTCGATCCCGACAACGGCTACCGCGACCACTACAAGGCGATCTGGGGCGTGCACTAGTAAGTTTCGTCGCCCGCGGAACCCCTCCGCGGGCGACGGCTATGACGAGAGGATGTCGACTTGACCTACGAAATTCTTGATCCGCGCTTCAACCGCCTGATCATCGGCCATGTGAAGCTGGAGAAGCTCTACACCGGCTCGCGCTGGGCCGAGGGGCCCGTCTATGTGCCCTCCGCGAAAAGCCTGCTGTGGTCCGACATTCCCCGCGACAGCGTCATGCGTTACGACGAGACGGACGGCTCCGTCAGTGTCTTCGAGCATCCCTGCGGCCACCACAACGGCCACACGTTGGACGACTTCGGACGTGTCATCGCCTGCGAACATAGCGGGCGGCGTGTTTCCCGGCTCGAGTATGACGGCACCTGGACCACGCTCGCCGACCGCTTCGAGGGCCGGCGGCTCAACTCGCCCAACGATGTCGTGCAGAGGCGGGACGGCAGCATCTGGTTCACCGATCCCACCTACGGCATCGACAGCCACTACGAAGGTCATGCGGCGCAGTCGGAGATCGGCGCCTCGAACGTCTATCGCATCGAGCCGGTGACGCGGGAGGTGACGGCGGTCATCACGGACATGGTGCGGCCGAACGGCCTCGCCTTCTCGCCGGACGAGACCCTGCTTTACGTCGCCGATACCGGCGTCAGCCATGTGCCGACGCATCCGCGCCAGATCGTGACCTACTCCGTGGAGCCGGATCAGCGTTCGGTGAAGCCCCTCGGCGTCTTCGCGACCCTCGAGTCCGGGGTCTATGACGGGTTTCGCGTCGACCGGGAGGGCAACGTGTGGACTTCGGCCGGGGAGGGCGTGTCGGTCTACGCGCCGGACGGCACGCTGATCGGGCGCATCCCGGTAGGCGAGCTTGTCTCGAACGTCGCCTTTGGCGGCCCGAAGCGGAACCGGCTCTACATCACCGCGCAGACCTCGCTCTATTCCATCTATGTCAACGCCCACCCCTACGGTTGGTGAGGAAACTCCGCCGCGGGCCGAGGTGACGAGGGAGGCGCCCGCCCGCGCTGCCCCGAAGATGACGGATGTGGCGTTGCGGGCAGGCGTCTCCGCCATGACCGTCTCGCGCGCGCTGAAGGCGGATGGAGCGGTGTCGCCCAAAACGCGCCAGCGCATCCTGACGGCGGTCGAGGAACTGGGCTACGTGCTCGACCAGACGGCGGGCACGCTCTCCTCCAAGCGGTCCGGGTTCGTGGTGGCCCTGATCCCCTCGCTGCACAACTCCAACTTCTCCGACACCGCGACCGGGATCGAGCGGGCGCTGGAGCCCTCCGGCCTGCAACTCCTGCTGGGCGCCACGGATTATGCGGTGGAGAAGGAGGAGCGCCTCATCGAGGCGATGCTGCGGCGCCGGCCGGAGGGCGTGATCGTCACGGGCGGCCAGCACACGCCGAAGGCGCGGCGTCTGTTGCAGGAGGCAGGGGTTCCGGTCATCGAGATCTGGGATTTGCCGGCAGCCCCGATCGAGCATGTCGTCGGCTTCTCGAACGCCGACACGGTTCATGCGCTGGTGGTCAGGCTGTGGGAGCGCGGCTATCGCAGCATCGGCTTCATCGGGGGCACCAGCATGCGGGATACGCGCGGCGCCGACCGGCGCTGCGGCTACGCTCAGGCGGTGGAGGCATTGGACCTGCCGCGCGGGCGCATCGTCTCCCACGGGCAGCCGCCGATCACCATGGAGCAGGGTGGCGAGGCCATGGCGCAGATGGTCGCCAGTTGGCCGGACGTGGATGCCGTGGTCTGCGTGTCCGACCTCTCGGCGTTCGGCGCGCTGATGGAGTGCCATCGGCGCGGATGGTCGGTGCCGGGCCGGATCGCCATCGCGGGCTTCGGAGACTTCGAGGTGGCGCGATGTTGCCACCCGCGCATGACGACGATCTCCGTCGAGCCCGTGGGCATCGGGCTGGCGGCCGGAGATTTGCTCTGGCGCTCGATCACAGCGGCGCGCGGCGGCAGTCGGTTGCCGGTGGAGACGATATCGGTTCCCTACCGGATCATGGAGCGCGAGACGACCTGATCCGGCACTAAATCGATGACCTGGGCTAATTCGTTTCTTGCCCGGCGCGATTTCATCGGGTATCGTCGTGAGGGTCGGAAGTCCATTCCGGCAGTCGTGGCCGGTGGCGAGTTTACGCTGCGGTGACATAGTATCGTCAATCCATCGTCAGAAATGTCGCGCCACTTTCCTGTTGCTGCCAGCGGTAGAATTTTGTTTCAGAACACGGCAGATTATTGTTGCAATGCAAAATGTCATCGGTTAGCAAGGTTTCAGCAACCTAATATTCGTTTCAGCTGATCCCACGCAAACCTTTTGATAGTCTTCATCGGTCCTCCGGCACAGCGCCGCATCTGGGCCTTCCACACACCTGAATTAGAAGGTTGAGCAATGAGCAATTCACTGACTATTTCCGGCTCAAGTCATCCTTACAACTTCATCCCAGCCAATATAAAGTATGTCTACGATTTCTCCACCAACGACACGATCGAAGGCGGGGCAGGCTCTGCGTCGACTTACCTGCATCACAACACTACTTGGTTGGGTACAGGAGGTCATGGTCACAACAAGATCTATGCTGAGGGCAAGGACACCATCTTTGCGGGGAATGGAGCCTTAACCGTTGTTGGAGGTTCCCAGGCCCTCCTGTTCATCGGCGGCAGAGGACCGGCGCACGTCGATCTTGGCTCCGGAAGCGCTTCGTTATTTGGAAGTATCGGTCCGGTAAGTGTCGACGGTGGAAGCGGCACAGTAACGTTCGACGATAAGGTCAGCAAAGGGCATGACTTCTTCAAAACGGGCACCGGTCAGGCGCAGGTCACACTCGGTGGCGGTTCCGCCACGGTCGAAGGCGGCACGGGCGCTTCTACCGTCACGGCGGGAACAGGCCACGACATCTTCGAATTCGTCGCGAGCCATAGCGGAGGCAGCGAAATCATCAAAGACTTCAACCCGCACAAAGACAAGATCGAGTTCTCTGGCCACTTCACTTCGATCGTGGAGAAGATGGCTGTGGGCGGTCTCGAGATCACGCTCAAGGACGGCACCAAAATCACTCACATCACTCTCTCCGGCTACGATCATGATGTGAAGCTCTAGCGCGCCGGTTTGCATCTTCGAGCAACCCTGCGGGCCAGCTGAAAAGGCTTGGTGAACTCCTCCCGTCCGTATCGGGACGATTTCATTACGCCCGATGGAAGAGGTGGCCACGGTCAGACCGTTTTGATCGCGTTCGCGCCGAACCAGGGCGGCGCGAAGGTGATCTTGCCCGACGGCGTCAGATCCGACAGGTAAGAGCCATCACGGCTTGAAAGCGTCTCGCTTGCCCCAACCGCCTCGCTACCCGCTCTCCGACCACTACGACGGCGAGATCTTCTTCAACCCGAGAGCCACCGCACCGCAACCGGTAGAAGCGCCGCCGCCAGCCAACAGGCGCCGGGGTGGCATCGTCGCCATCCTTCGCTGGCGCTTCGGCGGCGAGCGTCGTCCCTGGCCGGCGCAGCCGCCCGACCCGAAGCCCACAGGTGATCCGCAAGCGCTGCCGCCACTCGGCGCCGCCGCCGTCACCTTCATCGGCCACAGCACGTTCCTGATCCGCGTCGGCGGCCTGACCATCCTCACCGACCCGGTCTTCTCCGAGCGCTGCTCGCCGGTTTCCTGGGCCGGACCGAAGCGCGCCCGCCCGCCCGGACGCGACTTCGCCGGTCTGCCCCGCATCGATCTGCTGCTCATCTCCCACAACCACTACGACCACATGGATCTGCCGAGCCTCCGCGCGATCCGCAGGCGGGACAACCCGCAGGTGGTGACACCGCTCGGCAATGCGGTTCATCTGGCCAAGGCCGGCCTGGATCGGGTGCATGAACTCGACTGGTGGCAGAGCACAGAGCTTTCCGAGGGCATCCGCGTCACCGCGACGCCGGCGCGGCATTTCTCCTCTCGCACGCTCCGGGATCGCAACCACAGCCTGTGGTCGGGCTTCATGCTGGACATCGCCGGGCACCGCCTGTTCTTCGCGGGAGATTCCGGGGCTGGCGGTCACTGGACGGAGATCGGTCAGAGGCTGGGTGCGCCCGACCTCGCCTTGCTCCCCATCGGCGCCTATGAGCCGCGCTCCATCATGGCGCCCGTCCATATGAACCCGGCGGAGGCCGTGGCAGCGCATCGGGCGCTCGGTGCCGCGCACTCGGTCGGCATGCATTTCGGCACTTTCCAGCTGACCGACGAGCCGATCGACGAGCCGCCCGCTGCCATGGCCGCCGCACGCGCGGAGGCAGGGCTCGCAGAGGAAGCCTTCGTGACGCTTGGCTTCGGCGAGACACGACCGTTCCCCCTATGATGGCCCTTATGACGGCCCGATGGCTGGCGGCGCGCTCGCGGCTGGGGCAAGCTGCGCTGTGCACGCGAGGAGACACGGAATGAGTGAGGCCTTCGACCCGGCTGCCTATGTGCCCGCAGCGGCAGCCTTGCAGGCCCTCAATCTCGATGCGGCAGAGACCGAGCGCGTGATCGCCGCCTTCGCGCTGGTGGCGCGGTTCGCGGGTCCGGCGCTTGATTGGCCGGTCGGACCCGAAACCGACCCGGCCCCCATCTTCGTCGCCTGATCGCCATGAGCCTTTCCCAGGAAACCGCTGCCTCCATCGCCGCCGATGTCCGCCGCGGCGCGCGTTCGGCAACCGAGGTCGCGCGAGCGACGCTCGACCGCGTCAACCGGCTCAACGCCCAGGTGAACGCCTTCACCGAAATCACCGAGAGCCGGGCGCTCGACGACGCCGCCGAGGTCGACGCGGCGCGGGCGCGCGGGGAACCGGTGGGACCGCTCGCCGGCGTGCCCTACGCGGTCAAGAACCTGTTCGACATCGAGGGCGTGACCACGCTCGCCGGCAGCATCATCGAGCGGGATCGCCCGCCCGCCGCCGCCGATGGCTGGGCGGTGAGGAAGCTGCGCGAGGCTGGGGGCGTCTGCATCGGCGCCCTCAACATGGATGAATATGCCTACGGCTTCACGACCGAGAACAGCCATTACGGCCCCGCCCGCAACCCGCACGACACGACGCGGAGTGCCGGCGGCTCCTCCGGCGGATCGGGCGCCGCGGTCGCGGCTGGCCTCGTGCCGCTGACGCTCGGCACCGACACCAACGGGTCCATCCGGGTGCCTGCCAGCCTCAACGGCATCTTCGGCCTCAAGCCGACCTATGGCCGGCTGTCCCGTGCCGGCTCGATCGCCTTCGTCCCGAGCCTGGACCATATCGGCCCCTTCGCGCGTTCGGTCGCCGACCTCGCCCTCGCCTATGACGCGCTGCAGGGGCGGGACCCGGCCGATGCCGGTCAGGCGGCGCGTCCGGCCGAATCCGTGGCCGAGACGTGGAAATCGGGGATCGCGGGTCTGCGGATCGGGCGCCTTGCCGGCTACTTCGAGGCGCCCCTGGGCGAGGCCGCCCGCACGACCGTCGGCCGTATCGCCGAGGCTCTGGACGCGGCCCCGGTGGCGGCGCCGGCCATCACTGCGGCGGCCCGTTCCGCGGCCTTCATCATCACGGCGGCCGAGGGCGCTCAGCAGCACCTCGATCACCTCCGCCACCGCCGCGCCGATCTGGAGCCGCTGTCGCGGGACCGCCTGCTGGCGGGCAGCCTGGTGCCGGCGCAATGGTATCTCCATGCCCAGAAGGTTCGCGCTCTGTGGCGGGAAGCGATGGCGGAGCTGTTCCGGGACTGGGATGTGCTGATCGCGCCCGCGACCGCCGTGCCGGCGCAGCCGCTCGGGCAGGAGATGCTGGAGGTGGACGGCCAGACCCTGCCGCTGCGGCCCTCGTTCGGGCTTTTCACCCAGCCCATCACCTGCATCGGGCTGCCGGTGCTCGCCGTCCCGGTGCAGAACGCCGAGGGGCCGCTGCCGGTCGGCGTGCAGTTGATCGCCGCGCCGTGGCGGGAGGACGTGCTGTTCCGCGCGGCGGCGGCGCTCGAAGCGGCCGGCATCTGCACGGCACCCGTGGCACCCGGTTTCGCGGAGTAGAGGCATCCGATGGACATCAACATTCCAAGCGTCGTGGCGCAGCTCAATTCGGCGTTCGAAGCCTATGAACGAGCCCTGGTCGCCAATGACGTGGAGACGCTGACGGCGCTGTTCTGGGACAGCGGCCACACCATCCGCTTCGGCGGCGGCGAGAACCTCTTCGGCGCCGCAGAGATCGCCGCATACCGCCAGGGCCGAGGCTCGGGGGATCTGGATCGCGACCTCGCCCACACGGTCATCACCACCTTCGGAGACGATTTTGGCACGGCGAGCACGCTGTTCCGCCGTCGCTCGACGGGCAAGACAGGGCGGCAGATGCAGACCTGGGCGCGAATGGAGGGTCACTGGCGGATCGTCGCCGCCCACGTTTCGTTGCTGGACTTCCCGTTCCCGGAGCAGGAGCCGCCCGCGTGATCGGGTTCGGCTCATGATCGGCGTGGATTGGGGCACGAGCAGCTTCCGCGCCTATCGCATGACGGCGGATGGACGGGTCATCGACAGGACCCATTCGCCGACAGGGATCATGTTCGTCGAGAACGGACGCTTCGCCGATGTGCTGCGACGGGCGATCCTGCCGTGGGTCAATGCGGGCGAGCGGCATGTGCTGCTGTCGGGCATGATCGGCAGCCGCCAGGGCTGGATCGAGGCGCCCTACCTGCCTTGTCCGGCCGGGGCGGCCGACCTCGCCGGCGCCACCATCCCGGTGCCCTTCGACATCGCGGAGGTGCGGCTGGTGCCCGGCGTCACCGCCGAGGACGCGGCGGGCGTGCCGGAGGTCATGCGCGGCGAGGAAACGCAGATCATCGGCGCGCTGGCCGAGTTTGGGGAGGGCGGTGTCGCCTGCATGCCCGGCAGCCACTCGAAGTGGGTGCGCGTGGAGGCCGGCCGCATCACGGGCTTCTCGACCTTCATGACCGGCGAGGCCTTCGCGGCCTTCAGCGGCCACACCATTCTTGGCCGCATGATGAAGGCCGACGCGCCGGCGGACCCCGAGGCGCTGCGTCGTGGCCTCGCCCGCAGCGCCGATCCCGGCGGATTGCTGCGCCATCTGTTCGGCGTGCGCACACTGGGCCTGTTCGGCCGTCTTTCGGAGACGAGTTCGGCGTCCTATCTCTCCGGGCTGCTGCTCGGGCATGAGGTCCGGTCGGCGCTGGCCGCGACGCCGGGAATTGCCCAGGTGGTTCTGATCGGCGATCCCAAGCTCTGCGCGCTGTATGCCGATGCGATCGAGGTATGTGGCGGCGTGGCGAGGATTGCGGCAGGCGAGGCGGCCCCATCGGGCCTCGCCCGCATCGCTGGCGAAGTGCGCTGGAACTGATGCTCTCCAATCGAAGTTGATCCGTCATGAAGCAATGGCTTGAACGTTCCCCCCTGATCGCGATCCTTCGCGGCGTGCGGCCGGATGAGGTGATCCCGATCTGCGCGGCGCTGGAGGCGGAGGGCGTCGCCATCGTCGAGGTGCCGCTGAATTCCCCGAACCCGATGGAGAGCATCCGACTGCTCGCCCAGAATTTCGGCGACCGTCTGCTGATCGGCGCCGGCACGGTGATGACGCCGGCGCAGGTGGAGGAGATAGCCGGCGTCGGCGGCCGCCTGATCGTGACGCCGCACGCCGACCCCGAAATCGTGCAGACCGCCAAGCGGCTGAACATGTTCGCAGCGCCCGGGTTCTTCACCCCCGCCGAGGCTTTCAGCCTTCTTCGCGCCGGAGCCGACTGTATCAAGCTGTTCCCGGCCGAGGGATCCAACCCGGCCGCCCTGCGGGGCATGCGGGCGATCTTCCCGCCGGGGACGATGGTGATCCCGGTGGGCGGCATCGCGCCGGACAACATCCGTATCTGGCACGAGGCGGGCGCGGCCGGCTACGGAATTGGCTCGTCGATCTACAAGCCCGGCGATACGCCGGAAATCGTCTCGCGCAAGGCGGCGGCTCTGGTCGCCGCTTGCCGGGCGGTCGCGTAGCCGGCGAGATTGCACAGCGAAAGATTTCCGGATATCCTGAAGCGATATTCGGATATCCAGGTGGAGCCATGCCGCTATACATCAAGGATGACGCCACGGCGGCTTTGGTCGATAGGCTGGCCAAGCAGCGCGGCATCACGAAGCAGGATGCCGTTCGGCAGGCGGTTCAAGCCGAGCTTGACCGTCTGAGGGAGACCATACCGCTGCGCGAGCGGCTTGAGGCCTTCTGGCGAGAGCATCCTTTGCCGCCCGCAACCGGGCAGGTGACCGATAAAGCGTTCTTTGACGAGCTTTCCGGCGACCTCTGATGATCTTCGTCGATGCCTCCGCCTTGGTCTCTATTGCGGCGGGCGAGGCGGACAGTCTCGTCCTTGCGGACACTCTGGAAACCGATCGGAACCGCCTCTGTTCCGCGATTGTGCTTTGGGAAGCCGCTGCGGGCCTCTGCCGAAGCTACATCTTCTCGGTCGCATCCGCCCGTGATCGGCTCGATGGACTGCGCGCGCTGTTCGGATTGCAGATGGTGACGATCGGGGCGGGAGAACATGACCTCGCGCTTGAAGCTTACGCGCAGTTTGGCAAGGGGCGACACCCGGCGGGGCTCAACATGGGCGACTGTTTTGCTTATGCCTGCGCCAAGGCCAACGATGCCGCGCTTCTGTTCAAGGGCGACGACTTCAGCAAGACGGACATCCGGATCGCCAGGCTGAAAGGCTGAAGCGCGAGACGGGAAATCGCGCTCAACGGCTTCCTTTAATGCTGCGGATAGGCGGATCTACGCACCGCCATCACGCTGTCGCGCAGCCAGCGATGCGCCGGATCCGCATCCTTCCGAGGATGCCACATCGCCGAGATCCTCAACTCCGGTATCGGAAGTGGAAGCTCGAAACTCTCCAGGCCAGACTTCGCTGCCGATGCGTCTGGCGCTTGGGCTCCGGTTGCGCCTCTATGCGGTCATTCCGGCCCCAAGGAAAGGCGTCGACCCATGCCCAGAGCAATGACAAGCGGATCCCCCGCGACTGTCCTCATCATCGGCGCATCTCGCGGCCTCGGCCACGCGATGGCCGCCGAGTTCCTCAAAAAAGGCTGGAATGTCGTCGGCACCGTGCGAGGAGGCGCCCGCACCAAGCTGCACGATCTGGCTGATGAGTTCGTCGGCCGTCTCGAAATCGAGGTCGTCGACATCTGCGAGCCGGATCAGGTGGCGTCGTTGCGCGACCGTCTGGCGGGGCGCGCCTTCGACATGCTGTTCATCAATGCCGGCGTGACGAACAACCCGGCTGAGACGATCGCAGATGTGACGACAGAGGAGTTCGTCCGGGTGATGGTGACGAACTCGCTGAGCCCGATGCGCGTT
Organism: Acidisoma sp.; assembly: GCF_965199065.1. Classification (NCBI taxonomy): domain Bacteria; kingdom Pseudomonadati; phylum Pseudomonadota; class Alphaproteobacteria; order Acetobacterales; family Acidocellaceae; genus Acidisoma; species Acidisoma sp. The sequence goes on from NZ_CBDAQN010000001.1 coordinate 945,324, forward strand.
CTCGAGAGCCTGGAGCAATATGTGCCTGAAACGGGCCTGATCGGCATGATGTCGTCCGGCCAGGGCAGCGTCGCCAACAATGAAACTGGCCTGCGCGAGGTCTACCGTGGCAGCAAGGCGGCTCTCAACACGTTCATGCGAAGCTTTGCCGCACGGCACTCCGGGGACCCCAGGGCCATGGTGCTGATGGCTCCCGGCTGGGTCCGCACCGAGATGGGCGGCCCGGATGGACGCCTCAGCATCGAGGAGAGCGTGCCTAGTCTCGTCGATGTCCTCCTCGCGAAAAAGGGCAGGCCCGGGCTGGAGTATCTTGATTATCTCGGCCGAACCGTCGCTTGGTGAGAAGGCCGTTCATCTGGCATACCTCGCCGCGCGATGCGCCGCCCGTCCTGCGCGGCCTCTGCCATGGAGACTGCGAGATGAACCTTGCCTACCTCTCCACGGTGTCTGCCTTGGCGGGAGCGATCATCGGAGGGTAACGACATTCGGCACCTCCTGGCTCACCCACAGCGCGCAGGTCAAATCGGCACGTCTCGCGGCCGAGAGAGCCAGACGAGAGGAACTCTACGGCAGATTCGCCGAGGAACTCGCCCTTCTCTACAGCTTCGTTCTGGGTGACGAGGGGCTCTCGTATGCGAAGCTGGTAACGATCACCGGCCTGCGCGGGCGGATCATTCTCCTCGCAACGCCCGAGGTGGTCGATAGCGCGGAGCGTGCCGTCAAGTTCATCATCGATCTTCACCTGGGACCGCGCCTTACCCGGGAGGAAGTCCGGCAACGGCTGGAGGAGCGGAGCCTCAACGCCATTGGCGACTTCGCGCGGTGCTGCCGGCAGGAGTTGATCGCGCTTCGGCTTGTCTAGGAGCCACAGCGGCATTGATAAGGTAACTACCTTCGCATCGGCGCCGGTTGCCGCGTGCCGTGCGGCCGCCGAGCGATGGCGCCTCCCACTTTTCATGCCGTCCGCGGCTTGCGGCCGAGGGCTGCCTGCGACCGTATGCCCATCCGGAGAGACACTGATGACTGAGGACCACAGGCTCGTCGTCGTCGGTGGCGGCGTCGCCGGGCTGGACGTCGCGAGCCACCTTGCGAGCAAGCGAGCCGGCGACCGGCGGCTTCGCGTGACGTTGCTCGATCGTGAGACGGCCTACGTATGGAAGCCGATGCTTCACACGATCGCGGCGGGGACGTCCGAGGCGAGCGCCCAAGAAACCGCATTCGCGGCACAGGCGCGAAGCAGGCGCTTCAATTACGAGCCGGGAGAGGCGATCGGTATCGATCGCGAACGGCGGGAGGTCAGGGTCGCCCCGCTCCGGGCCGGAGACGAGGAAGTCGTGCCGGCGAGGTCGATCTCCTATGATACGCTCGTGCTGGCGGTTGGGAGCCGCGCCAACGACTTCGGCACTCCAGGTGTCGCCGAACATTGCGCATCAATCGATTCGCGGTCTGAAGCGATTGCATTCAACGACCGGCTTCGCGTCTGCCTGGTGAAGGCGGCAGTTTCGCAGCGTCCATTCACTGTCGGCATCGTCGGCGGAGGGGCAACAGGCGTCGAGCTTTCTGCGGAGCTGGTTCAGGTCGCTCAGATAGCGGAGCAATTCGGCGTATCCGGCGCGTCCAGCCGACTGAAAGTGGTCCTGATCGAGTCGGGCAGCCGGATACTGTCCCCGTTTCCCGAGCGCGTCGCGGATGCTGTCCGTGTGAAGCTCGCGCAACTCGGCGTCGAGATACGCACCGATGCAAGGGTCGCGTCGGTTGACGCGAGCGGCTTCCAGCTCGCGGACGGAGGCGCCGTTGCCGCCGAACTCAAGGTCTGGGCGGCCGGTGTAAAGGCGCCGGCGTTTCTCGATGCCTTTGATGGGCTCGAGCGCACGCGATCCGGTCAGCTCGTCGTCGGGCCGACTTTGGCGGCCAAGAACGATCCGCGCATTTTCGCGCTAGGAGATTGTGCAAGCCCTGTTCTTCCCGGGCGCGACCGGCCGTTGCCGACAACGGCGCAAGCTGCGCACGAGCAGGCGCTCTACCTCTGCAAGCATCTTCCGGCGCTCATCGCAGGCAGGTCCGCGCCCGCCTTTCGCTATCACGACTTTGGATCGCTCGTGTCGCTCGGCGGCTATGACGCCTTTGGCTCGTTGGGCAGGTTTGGCTTCTTCGACGGGGGCTTCATTCAGGGACGCGTCGCCCAACTGGGGCACGCTCTGCTGTATCGAAGCTACCAGGCCCGCTTGCATGGCTTCTGGAAAGGCGGGCTGCTGTGGCTCGCGGACACGATCGCGCGGCGTGTGCGCCCGGCGGCCAGGCTCTCAAGCGACGTGTAACTGAGTGAGGTAATCGGGTCGCCCCCCCCCCGTTCGAGCGGGGCCAGTACGGCCGAAGTTGTCGCGGCTACGCTGAGCATGCCGCGAGCAGCCAGCGCCGGAACAGCGGGACCGCTGGATTGCCGGCGGAAGATAGCGGCTCGAGCAGCGCGTAGCCTCGCTCGGTCACCACGGGCTCCTCGGCCATCGCCACCAGTGCGCCCGATGCGAGGTGGCGGTCGAGCAGCGGCTGCCAGCCCAGCGCCGCGCCCTGGCCGAGCATCGCGGCCTCTACCACCAGCGGATAGGTGTTGAGATGCACCATCGTCTCCCGCCGGCGGCGTGGCGGCAACCCGCGGGCCTCGAACCAGTCCCGCCAGCGCAGCCAGCGGGACGGCTCCGGCCCCTCCAGATCCAGCAGCGGCAGGCGGGACCAGTCGACCGTGCCATCCGCCGTCTGGTGGCGGGCGAGGAACGCCGGGCTGCAAACCGGCACCACCTTCTCCGCGAGAAGGCGGGTGGCGCCAGGACCGGGGGCGCCGAAGATGATGGTGACGTCGCAGTCGATTTGCGCCTGCTGGGATGTGTTCTGGCTGGTGACGATGCGGACCTCGACGCCCGGCAGCGCCCTCCCCAGTGCCTCGAGCCGCGGCATGAGCCAGAACGACGCGAAGCCGAAATCGGTCGCGATGCTCAGCGCGGGCCCGCGGGGTTCGCGCCTCAACTCGGCCAGCGCCGCCTCGATGGTGTCGAGCCCCTGGCCGACTGCTGCGTACAGCAGCACGCCGGCCTCCGTCAGCGTCACACCCCGGTGCTGGCGCCGGAACAGTGGCTGGCCGATGTTTTGCTCCACCGCCGTCACATGCTGGCTGACAGAGGACTGCGTCATGCCAAGCAGCGCCGCCGCATGGCTGAAGTTAAGCAGCCGCGCCGCCGCTTCAAAGGCGAGCAGGCTGGGAAGCGGGGGCAGGGCGCGTTGGCGTGCCATAAGCTGCAATGATAGCAACATAAGAAGAGAACTGCTTCACGCTTTTGCCACGAACCGCCACTAATGAGACGCTAACTCGATGGCGGGACTCGTGAACAGCAGGCCAAACATTCTGATCCTGATGGCCGACCAGCTGACGGCTGCCGCCCTGCCGGCGTACGGCAATCTCGTCGCCCGGACGCCGCACCTCGACCGGCTGGCGCGGGAGGGCGTGGTCTTCGACGCCGCCTATTGCAACAGCCCGCTGTGCGCGCCATCCCGCGCGGTGCTGATGACCGGCCGGCTGCCGTCCTCCACCGGCGCTTACGACAACGCGGTCGAGTTCCCGTCGCAGTCGCCGACCTTCGCTCACTACCTGCGGGCGGCGGGCTACCGCACCATCCTCGCCGGCAAGATGCACTTCTGCGGCCCGGACCAGCTGCACGGCTTCGAGGAGCGTTTGACGACCGACATCTACCCCGCCGACTTCGGCTGGACCCCGGACTGGACCCGCCCGGACGAGCGGCTCGATTGGTTCCACAACATGGACAGCGTGACGCTCGCCGGTCGTTGCGTGCGCACCAACCAGATGGATTTCGACGAGGAGGTCGGGTTCGCCGCTCGCCAGAAAATCTACGACATCGCGCGCGACAGCGACGACCGCCCCTTCTGCATGGTCGTGTCGATGACGCATCCGCATGATCCCTTCACCATGGCGGACCCCTACTGGTCGCGCTACGCGGATGCGGAGATCGACATGCCGCGGGTGTCGCCGGACGTTTCGGCGGATGACCCGCATGCAGCGCGGCTGCGCCACGTCTGCGGGCAGGATCTGCAGCCGGTGACGGACGAGAACATCCGCGCCGCCCGGCACGCCTATTACGCGGCCATCGCCTACTTCGACGATCACGTCGGTGCTCTGCTCGGAGCGCTGGGTGAGGCCGGTCTTGCGGACGACACGGTGGTCGCGGTGCTTGCCGATCATGGCGAGATGCTCGGCGAGCGCGGTCTGTGGTTCAAGATGAGCTTCCACGAAGGGGCGGCGCGCATACCGTTGATCGTGCACGCGCCTCGGCGTTTCAGCGCCCGCCGCGTGGCAGCCCCGGTGTCGCTCGTGGATATTCTGCCGACGCTGGCGGCGATTGGAGGCTGCGCGGGGAAGCCTGACGACGCGACAGACCATGACGGCCGCAGCCTGTTGCCCTACTGCGAGGGCCAGGACGACGCGGGCGGCGTCTTCGGCGAGTATTGTGCCGAAGGCGTGGCGGCGCCGATGGTCATGATCCGGCGCGGCGTCCTGAAGTTCATCCATTGCCCCGGCGATCCAGATCAGCTCTACGATCTTTCGATCGATCCCGACGAACTTTCGAACATCGCGGCGCGGACGCCCGAGGATGCGCGCGTCCTCGCGATGCAGGCGGAGGTGGCGGCGCGGTGGGATCTCGGTCGGCTGCATGCCGATGTGCTGGCGAGCCAGAAGCGGCGCCGGCTGGTCAATCGGGCTCTGGCGCAAGGACGGCAGACGGCATGGGACTTCCAGCCGCTGCGGGACGCGAGCCAGCTCTACATTCGAAACCACATGAAGCTGGATGATCTGGAGGCGATGGCGCGCTTCCCACGCATCATCCCGGCAGGCTGACGGTCAGGAGACGGCGATGGCGGATCGGGCCAGGCCCTTCGGGGCGCGGAGCGGGGCGGGAGCAAGGCCTGGGGCGATCGTGATCGCGCTCTTTATCAGCCTCGTCCTGCTGTTGTTGTTCGGCCTGGTGTCCCACGCGCACTGGTAATTCAGTGCCCGCCTTCGCGTCATGACCAGGTCGGCTTCAGCCGGTAGTGCGTCACACCCCATTCCTCACCACCGCAGTGGCCGAACAGTTCGGCGGTCGCAAGGAAGAACAGCCGCCAGCGTCGCTCCCATATCCGGGCATCGCGGCCGTAGACGGGCCTCAGAACCTCGCGGATCGTGGCTCGGTTGCGATCGAAGTTCCGGAGCCAATCCTCGGCGGTCCGGCGGTAGTGCGTGCCTGACCAGTTCCACTCCTGGGCCACCGTGAAGAGGTCGGGGAACTGATAGAGCAGTCCGCGGCTCGGCATGATGCCGCCGGTGAAGAAGTGCTGCGCGATCCAGTCCGTGGCGTCGCCGGCTTCGAACCGGTACGGCGCCAGGCGATGCGTGAAGATATGGATCAACGCGAGGCCGTCGGTTCGCAGCCAGCCGCGCATCCTCGCCAGCAGCGGGCGCCAGTTCGCCATATGCTCGAACATCTCCACCGAGACGATCCTGTCGTACAGCCCCTCCGCCTGGAAATCGTTCATGTCGGCGGTGATGACGCGGACGTTGGCCAATCTACGCTGCCGCGCCTGTGCCTCGATGAACGCCCGCTGCGAGGCGGAATTGGAGACCGCCGTGATGCGCGAGGCTGGGTAACGCGCGGCCATGAACAGCGTCAGCGACCCCCAGCCGCAGCCGAGTTCCAGCACGTCCTGACCGTCGGCAAGGCCGGCATGGCTGGCGGTCTCGGCCAGCGCAAGCCGTTCGGCATCCGCGAGCCGCTCCTCCCCGGTCTCGTAGAGACAGCAGGAGTATTTGAGCTGCGGGCCTAGAACGTTGCCGAAGAAGGCCGCCGGCACCTCGTAGTGCTGTGCATTGGCGGCATCGGTATGCTGGGCGATCGGGAAGGCTGTCATGTCGGCGGCGAAGCCAGGGTCGGGATGGCGCTCGGCGGCCAGCCGGCGTCGCGTCCGCCCGACCATGCGCGCGATCCCGGCGCGCAACAGCACGTCGGGTAGCGGCCAGCGCTCGGCCGTGACCGTCGCGATCATCGCGAGGCGGCTCACGATGCCCGCATCGCTTGAGGCGCTTTCGGCGGCATCGGCAGGAACTTGCTCACCCGGCGCTGATAGTCGCGAAAGGCGTCACCGCGAGACTGCAGCATGTGCTCCTCCGTCGGCGGAATGCCGGAGGCGTGGACCAGAACGCCATACATGATGGCGGGGCCGAGCCAGGCAATCCAACCCCAGCCCCAGCTTGCCCCCGAGCCGAGGCCCGCCACCGCGAACAATGCGTAGGCGACCCAGATCAGCCATTCGAAGAAATAGTTCGGGTGGCGCGACCAGCCCCACAGCCCCGCCTCGCAGATGCCGCCCTTGTTCGCCGGGTTGCTGGCGAAACGGTGAACCTGCTCGTCCGACAGCGCCTCGCCTCCCACCGAGACAACGGCGACGACAGCGCCGATGATGTCGAGTGCGCCGAAGCCGGGCGCCGGGTTCCGCGCCGCCAGCATGATGAAGCAACCGAGCATGAAGACGCTGAGCGCCTGCAACTGCAGGAAAGTCGGCATCTTCCAGGCGTAGCTCGCGCCCCAGCTCTCGCGGAGCTTGGCATAGCGGGGGTCGTCGCGGCCGTGGAGCGCGCGGCGCGTGATGTGCGTGCCAAGACGCAGCGACCAGACCGCGACGATGAGGGCGACCATAATCTGCCGCGTCGAGAAGTCGCCCGGGTGGAGCGGATAGAGCGCCAGAACGACGCCCGCGACGCCGGTCCCGAACGTCCAGGCCACATCTATCCAGGTGCTGTTGCCGGAGCTTTGCTGCACCCGCCACGCCCCCATCATAAGCAGGCTGGCGGCGATCAGGACTGCAATCAGGAGAAAGGTCATTAGAGCCTTTACGCTGCCTGCGCGCCCGTGGATGCGTGATCCGACACAAACTGAATACAGTTTCGGTAGGTCGGACAGAGAAAGCGGAACGGCACGCCCATCGCGCCGATGATCTCCTTGTGGTCGATGCCTGGATAGATGCGGCTTTGCACGGGGCCGCCCGCGGCACGGATGCGGGCGGCAAGACGCACCGTGTTCTGCGGCAGCACGGTCGTGTCCGTCGCACCCGCCAGCAGCAGCATCGGCGCGTTCCGTCCATCGACATGATCGATCGGCTGGGTCGCGGGCGGCGTCGGGGGCTGGCCGAAGATCGCCTTGAGTTCCGCCGACTGCACGGGAAGGAAATCATAGGGCCCGGCAATGCCGACCGTGCCTGCCAGGGGATGACGGGCTCCGGCCTGCGCGAGATACGAGGGGTCGAGCGCCAGCATCGCCGCGTTGTAGGCCCCGGCGGAATGTCCCATGAGAACGACGCTGTTGCCGCCGCCGTAGTCCGCGGAGTGCGCGCAAGCCCAGGCGACGGCCGTGGCGCAATCCTCCAGGAATGCGGGAAAGACGACCTCGGGGTAGAGCCGGTAGTCGGGTATGACGGTCACGAAGCCGGCCGCTGCCAGCGCTCCGCCGACGAAGCGGTAGTCGTCTTTGGAACCGCTATCCCAGCTGCCGCCATAGAGGAACACGACCACCGGTGCGGGACCCCGCGCGCTGTCCGGTGCGTAGACGTCGAGTTTGCGGCGCGGACCTGCGCCATACGGAATGTTCCTGGCCGAAAGCCGTTTCGGCGCCAGCCCGTTGAGCAGTCCCAGTGGCGAGCAGGCTGTGGCCAGCAGACTGAGCGCGCCTAGTCCGGCCGATGACAGGGTGCGTCGTCCGAGCGCCACATGCGGCCTCTCGGTCGAAACATAGGGCGAATTTTGCGCGCTGTCTCGCGTCAGGGTCTTGCCGCCTCCAAAATTGTCTGTGCTCATAGAAATATAACGACCGTGAGACGAAGACTGATGGGGGACAGTGGCACGGGCCAGCCGTCTGCATCCAGATCCGAACCGCTTTCGTAACCCACGGCGACTCCTATCACGTGTCGAAGGATTGGAATGGACTTAGTTACGCCTCAGCTGGATGTCGCGGTCGTCGGGTCGGGGATAGCGGGGTTGTCATGTGCCTGGCTATTGAGCCAGCGCCACCGCGTGACGCTCTACGAGGCGGAGGAGCGGCCGGGCGGCCACAGCAACACGGTTGCGGTCAATACTGCGGACGGGCTCCTCGGCATCGATACAGGCTTTATCGTCTACAACGAAAACACCTATCCCAACCTGACGGCATTGTTTCGGCATCTCGGTGTCGAGACGACCGCCTCCGAGATGTCCTTCACGGCCTCCATGGATGACGGCGGGTTTGAGTATGCCGGCACGAATTTGAGCGGACTGTTCGCCCAGCGCCTCAACCTCGTTCGTCCGCGCTTGTGGTCCATGCTGCGCGATCTGTTGCGTTTCTACCGCGAGGCGCCGCGGGATGTGGCGCTCATGGAAGCCGAAGCGCTCAGCCTCGGCGCCTATCTCGGCCGCCGGAATTACGGCGTCGCCTTTCAGCGCGACCACATCCTGCCGATGGCCGCCGCCATCTGGTCGACACCGACGGCGGCTGTCCGTGATTATCCCGCCGCGGCCTTCGTGCGCTTTTGCGCCAACCACGGCTTATTGCAGATTGCAGACCGTCCGGTCTGGCGCACCGTGACCGGCGGGTCCCGCCGCTATGTCAGCCGGCTTCTGGATGGATTGTCGGGGCCGCTGCATCTCGGGCGGAAGATCGCCGCCATAGGGCGCGACGGCAACCATGTTCGGCTGGTCGATGTCATGGGCCAGTCGGCCGTGCATGATCACGTGGTGATTGCGGTTCATGCGCATCAGGCGCTGGCCATGCTGGGGGATGCGGACGCCGAGGAAAGCGCTCTGCTGGGCGCTTTCGGCACGAACCGCAACTTCGCGGTGCTCCATACGGATGCCAGCCTCATGCCGCGCCGCCGGCGGGCCTGGTCGAGCTGGAATTTCATCGAGCAATCCGAAGCGGGAGGTCCAAGGTCGTTCTGCAGCTATTGGATGAACCGCCTGCAGTCGATCCCGGGCGACACGCAGTATTTCGTGACGCTTAATCCGCCACGGCCGCCGGCGCCAGGCACTTTGCTTCACTCCGAGTGTTACGCGCATCCGCGGTTCGACGCCCGCGCGATGAGCGCGCAACGAAAGCTTTGGCGCCTTCAGGGTGTCCGGCGCACATGGTTCTGCGGAGCCTGGTTCGGCTCCGGGTTTCATGAGGATGGGTTGCAGGCGGGTCTCGCCGTCGCTGAGGCCTTGGGTGGCGTTCGCAGGCCCTGGACCGTTCCGGCGGAGTCCGGCCGCATCTATCTGCCTGATGCCGCCGTGCCTGCGCCCATCTCGGCATGAATGCCATCATGGGCCGGCAACCGCTACACTCGGCTCTCTATCGAGGGGTCGTCGTCCATCAGCGCTTCAAGCCCACGGGCCACCGGCTCCGCTACCGCATCGTATCGCTGCTGATCGATCTCGACGAGCTGCCGGCCTTGTCCCGCCGGCTGAGGCTGCTCTCCGTCGACCGCTTCAACCTCTTCAGCATCCGGCAGAGTGACTTCGGGCCTCGCTTAAGCACCGGCCTGCGAGACTGGGTGGTCGCCCAATGCATGGGCGCGGGCATTGTGGCGGATGGCCCGATCCGTCTGCTTGCGATGCCGCGCATCCTCGGCCATGCCTTCAATCCGCTGAGCGTCTTCTTCTGCTACGCCGCCGATGGCAGCCTGGTGGCGACGCTCTACGAGGTTCGCAATACTTTCGGCGAGCGCCACAGCTACCTTCTCGCGGCACCAGGCGGCACTAAGATGATCCGTCAATCCTGCCGCAAGGTCTTCTACGTCTCCCCGTTCATGCCGATGGACATGGAATACCGGTTCCGCGTCGTGCCGCCGGGGCCGCGCGTTTCCGTCGTCATCGATGGCCTGGGCGAGCAGGGGCGCCTGATTACCGCCAGCCTCTCTGGCCGTCGCGTGGCCCTGACGGACGGCGCCTTGTTGCGCGCCTTCCTCGCCGCACCCTGGCTCGGCCTGAAGGTCCTTGGCGGCATCCATTGGGAGGCACTGAAACTGTGGCGCAAGAAGATCGGGCTCCATGCCAAACCGGCGCCTCCCGCTGATCCCATCACGATCGTTGCAGGCTGAACATGTCCAGCGTTGTCGCCTCCGCTCAGCCTCTGCTGGCACCCGGAGCGCTGGTCGGCCGCTTCATCCTGACCAAGTTGTTGAAGCGTATCGTCGTCGGCCGGCTCACGGTTCGTCTGCCGTCGGGTGACGAAATCGAAGCTCGCGGCCGGGTCGGCGGGCCTGAGGCAATGCTGGTGCTTCACAGCTGGACGATGCTGCGTCAACTGGCGCTCGGCGGTGACGTTGGCTTTGCGGAATCGTATATGGACGGGCAGTGGAGCAGTCCCGATCTACCGGCTCTCATCGAACTCGCTGCCCTCAATCAGGAACCCTTGGGTGATGCCGTGACCGGCTTACCCATGCTGCGCTTGCTCAACCGGCTGCGCCATCGTCGTCATGTCAACACCAGGCGGGGCAGCCGGCGCAACATCGTCTCCCATTATGATCTCGGCAACGATTTCTACCGAAGCTGGCTGGATGAGGGGATGAGCTACTCCTCCGGCGTCTATCGTGCGGAGGAACAAAGCCTGGAGGCGGCGCAGACCGAGAAGCAGAACCGGATCATGGAGATGCTGGCGCTCTCGGGCGGGGAGCGCGTTCTCGAGATCGGTTGCGGCTGGGGCGGCTTGGCACAGCGGCTCGTCGAGGAGGCTGGTTGCGTGGTCACCGGTCTCACGCTGTCGCCGGCGCAGTTGTCCTTCGCGCGGGAGCGGCTGGCGCGGCCGGTGGCAGCGGGCCGGGCCGATCTGCGCCTGCAGGATTACCGTGACGTGGGCGGCCGCTACGACCGGGTGGTTTCGATCGAGATGCTGGAGGCCGTGGGGCAGGACTACTGGCCAGTCTATTTCCGGCGGCTGAGGGACTGTCTCAAGCCCGGGGGCGTGGCGGTGCTGCAGGTGATCTCGATCGCCGAAAAGAAGTTCGAGGCCTATCTGCGGACGCCCGATTTCATCCAGCTTTACGTCTTCCCGGGCGGGATGCTGCCGACAGTGACGATCATGCGCGAGCAGGTCGCGAAGGCCGGACTGGTTCTGGAGACGTTCGAACCCTTCGGGGCGAGCTACGCGCGGACGCTGGCCGAGTGGCGGCGGCGGTTCCACGCGGCTTGGCCGCAGCTAAGGCAGGGCGGTCTCGACGAGATGTTCGGGCGCAAATGGGACTACTATCTGGCGTATTGCGAGGCCGGCTTCCGCGCCGGCGCGCTCGACGTGGGCCTCTACCGGATCACTCGGCCCGGGTAGTCGCGTCGTCAACCCCTGTAGCCGTGCCGGGCCGCGTCCGGTTCAGACGGTCGCTGGCCCCACCACGGGTTCGAGCGTCCAGGGTTCACCCGCGGCGCGCGGCGGCTCGCAGTAGATCGGCACGGCATTCGGCGTCCTGAGGTTCGGCACCAGTCCCATCGCCGACCGCACCGCGCGGAACAGCCCGCCATGAGCGACCACCAGAACCGGCGCCGGCCTCGTGAGCGCCCGGTTGATCGCCGCCACAGCCCGGTCGCGCAGACCCGCGAAGGTCTCGCCCCGCTCGGGCGTGTATGTCCCGGCGATCCAGTCGTCGTACCAGTCGCCCATCGGCTTGCCTTCCTGCTCGCCGAACTTCGTCTCCCGCAGCCCGTCATCGGTATCGACCGGGATGCCGGTGACCTCGGACACCGCGCGCGCCGTATCGAGGGCACGCGACAGGCTGGAGGATACGATGGTCGCCAGCTTGTGCCCCTGCATCAGCGCGGCCGCAGACTGAGCCTGCGCCCGCCCGGTTGCGTTCAGAGGAATGTCGATGTCGCCCTGCGACAGGTTCCGGGCATTCCAGTCCGTCTCGCCGTGACGGATGAACCAGAAGGCCGTGGGCGTCAGAAGATCCATCGTCAACCTCAATCGAAGAGCGAGCTTACGGAGCTTTCGTCGGAGATCCGGCGCATTGCTTCCGCCAGCAGGGGCGCGATTGTCGTCTGGCGGACGTTGCTCGCCAGCCGCACCGCCTCGGTCGCCAGGATGGAGTCTGTGATCGTCATCATCTCGATGGGCGAAGAGGAGATGCGCGCCACCGCCCCGCCCGAGAGGACGCCGTGCGTCGTGTAGACGCTCGCCGACCGCGCGCCGTCCTTGATCAACGCGGCCGCGGCGTTGCAGAGCGTGCCGCCGCTATCGACGATGTCGTCGACCAGGATGCAGTCCCGCCCCTCGACATCGCCGATCACGTTCATGACCTCTGAGACGCCGGCCCGCTCGCGCCGCTTGTCGATGATGGCGAGGTCGACATCCAGCCGCTTGGCGAGCGCGCGGGCGCGCAGCACGCCGCCGACATCGGGGGAGACGATCATCAGGTCGCGGCCGGCGTAACGCTCCTGCACGTCGCGCGCGAACAGCGGCGCGGCGTAGAGGTTGTCGACGGGGATATCGAAGAAGCCCTGGATTTGGCCGGCGTGCAGATCCATGGTCAGCACGCGGTTGGCTCCGGCCTCGGTGATGAGGTTCGCGACCAGCTTGGCGCTGATCGGCGTGCGCGAGCCGGATTTGCGATCCTGGCGGGCGTAGCCGAAGTAGGGGATCACCGCGGTGATGCGCCGGGCGGAGGCGCGGCGGAGCGCATCCAGCGTGATCAGCAGTTCCATCAGGTTGTCGTTGGCGGGGTAGGAGGTGGACTGCACCACGAACACGTCCTCGCCGCGGACGTTCTCGTGGATCTCGACGAAGATTTCCATATCGGCGAAACGCCGGACCGAGGCGCGGGTGAGGGGCAGGTTCAGCGCGGCGGCCACCGCCTCCGCGAGCGGGCGGTTGCTGTTGCAGGCAACTATCTTCATGCGGCGGGTTCCGTCCGAAGCGCGGGGGTGGCTTCACGCGCCGGGCTTCTAGCAACCGACCCGCCATGTGTCCACGCACCCGTATGGCCGAGTGAAATCCTGGCTCGGATGTCAAGCCATCGCTTCATGACGTTTGGCCGGCGGGGGACGGAGGCGTGGTGCTCGTCTTGCCGATATTGTTGTCGATGACCTCCTTCACCCCGCCCGCGGCGGCGCTGGCCGCGACCACGGCCACATCGCCCCAGTAGGTGTCGAGCGATCCCTTCGGAAAGTCATGCGGTTGCGTCACCTTGCCGACTTCCTTGCCGTCCGGAGTGTCGATGGTCCAGACGATCTCGATGTGCTGGGTATCCGGACCGGTCGTCGTCAGCGTCGCGTGGGCCTTCATCAGGTAATCCGCCTGATCCCGCTGGTTCACCAGTATCACGCCGAGGCTTGCGATGTCCTGGCGCATCTCCTTCGTGAGGGAAGCATCTCCGTCGCCGGGAGCTCCGGTGAGGCCGGAAAATTCGAGCCGCGGCGGCCTGTTGTAGAGGCTGTTGGGGTCGCTCTCCTTCAACGCCGCGTCGATGTTCGAGAGCAGCGCCGCGAGTTGGGGTCCAGCATTCGCGGCCTCGTCGTTCAGCGCCGTCGCGTCCCCATCGGCCCAGGCGCGGCTCGGGACCGGCAGGCCGGTGATGTTGCCCTGGACATGCCCGCGCGGGTCGATGATCGAATAGGAGGGCGTAACGGTACTGCCATTGAGCGCCGCGCTCACGCTCAGCACCCAATCGCCGCGCTGCGGCCTCTGCGCGAAGGCGGGCACCGTCTGAGCCACCATGGCGTTCGAAAGATCGTGCGCGAAGGCGACCGCCGACTGGTCATCCAGCAGCGCGCGCCCTGGCACCGGCACCACCAGCCGTTGCGGCGGCGGATGGGCGAGCAGCATCCCCATCCGGCCGGGATGATGCAGCATGGGTTCGGGGAAGTCGCCGCAGCCGGCCACGACGAGGGGGAGCCCGAGCAGGGCAAACCGGAGCGTGCTGGTCATGCGTCGCATCGGATCCCCGCGATCTGGTGGCCGATGGGACCGCCGCCGGCCAGGGTGCGACGGCGATGGCTGAAGAAGCGCTCAGGCTCGGCCGCTGTATCGCCTTCCGTCACGGAGACGCTGCCGAGCCCCGCCGCACGCAGCCGCGCCGCACAATAGCCGGCGAGATCGAACTGCCAGCGGTCAGGCTGGCCCTGCCGGAAGAAACGCGCATCCTCAGGGTTATGGGCGAGCACCGCATCCCTCATGTCGGCGGCCACTTCATAGGACGCTTGCCGGATGCAGGGGCCGATGACGGCGGCGATCCGCGCTGGTTCGGCACCGAGCGGCACCATCGCCGCCACCACCGCTTCGAGGATGCCGGCGACCGCACCGCGCCAGCCCGCATGGGCGGCGCCGACCACGCCGGCGTCGCGGTCCGCGAACAGCACGGGCGCGCAGTCGGCGGTCACGACGCCGAGGGCGATTCCTGGCACGGCGGTCACCATCCCGTCGGCGCGAGCGCCTTCGCCCGCGGCCCAGGGCTCGGTCACGGTCGCGACCATGTTGCCATGAACCTGATGCAGCCCGACCAGCTGGCCCGGTTCGACGCCGAGCATGTGCGCGACGCGTGCCCGGTTCTCCAGCACCGCCGCGCGGTCATCCGCCCCGGACAGGCTGCAGTTGAGGCTCGCATAAGGCCCCGTGGAAACTCCGCCGGCGCGGGTGAAGAAGCCATGCGGCACGGCGAGGGCCGCGTCGGTGATGCAGGGTATGCTCAAGCGAGGCAAGGTCATGCGGCGAATCCCGGTAGCTCCGGCCAGGAGGATGCGGTGATGGCCATGGCTTTGAACAGCCCACCCATCTGCAGAGGCTCGGCGAGTCGTCGGGCGCCCGTCATCAGTGCCGCGGCCTCCTCCGGCGTTCGTCCGCGCGCCAACCGCTCGACGCGCTGGAACAGGCCGAGCCTGCTGAGGAAGGTGCCTTGCGGCACCGGTCCCTGAGTTGCGGCGCCCGCCCGGGACGCCGCGCGCGCGATGGCGCCAAAGTCGACGAGCGCGGTGAGATCGGCCTCACCTGCATGGGCCAGCGGCTCGGCGGGCCGCTGGGCACGGATCGCCTGCAGGCTGTCGCCGGGATTTTGGGGCGTGCCGTAGTCGAGGATCAGCGCGACGCCGCCCTGCGCCACAAGGCGCTGGGCGAGCGCTTCCGCGAAGGCCTCGGCGGGTTCGTTGACTTCGAGCACGCCCTCGAGCGCCGCCTCGTCCTCGGGCAGATCGGCCGGCGGCGGGCATGGCAGCTCGACGAAGGCGCCATCCTCCACATGCCGCTCCAGCCAAATCGCGCCTTCATGGCGAAATTGCCGGATCGGCAGGGCGTCCAGAAATTCGTTGGCGACCAGGATCATGGAACCATCCGGCAGCGTCTCGAGCCCGTCGTGCCAGACTGCGTCGGGCACCCGCCTGGACTGCTCGGCGCGAAGCCGGGGCGAGGTTTCGATGAGATGCACCTGCGCCGCCGCGTGGAAGGCGGGCGCCACTCGGGCGGTGAGGCGGCGGGCGTCCGCCATCATGGTGCCGCGGCCAGGACCCGCCTCGGCCAGGAGCACCGGGTTGGGGCAGCCGAGGCTCTCCCACACCACCGCCGTCCAGGCGCCGATGATCTCGCCGAAGATCTGGCTGATCTCGGGCGCGGTCGTGAAGTCGGCGAAGGGATTCTGGCGGCTGTAGTAGGCGGCGTTTGCCCGCGCCATGAAGTGGTCGAGCCGTTCGGGCGCGCCGGAGATCAAGCCGGCTGCACCGGCAACGGCCGGCTGGCGCGGGCGAAGAGGACGAGGCCGATCCCGGCCAGGATCATCGGCACGCAAAGCAGCTGCCCCATCGTCAATCCGGACCACAGGAAGCCGAGGAAGGCGTCCGGCTCGCGAAAGCACTCGCCGATGCTGCGGGCGATGCCGTAGCCGATGAGGAACCAGCCGGTGAGGAGCCCCGGATGGGCCCGTCGCCGGCCGGATTGTGCCAGCACCAGCATCACGATGAGCAGGCACAGGCCTTCCAGGAACGCCTCATAGAGCTCGCTCGGAAAACGTGGGGTCATGTCGACGCGGGGATAGATCATGGCGAAGGGCCAGCCGGGCGGCGCCGCACGGCCCCACAGCTCGCCGTTGATGAAGTTGGCGATCCGGCCGAAGCCGAGGCCGATCGGCGCGACGACCGCGATGCGGTCGGCGAAGGCGAGCACGTTGATCCGGTTTCGCAGGCAGAACCAGGTGATGGCGATGGCGACGCCCAGCATGCCGCCGTGGAAGCTCATGCCGCCCTGCCAGACCGCGATGATATCCAGCGGATGCCGGAAGAACGCGCCGGGCTGGTAGAACAGCACGTAGCCGATGCGACCGCCGAGAACGACGCCAACCGTCGCCCAGGAGAGGAAATCATCCACCTGCAGCGGGGTCGCGACCGTCGGCGTCCATTGCGAGACACGCCGCATCAACCGCCAGCCGAGCACCAGCCCGGCGATATAGGCGAGGGCGTACCAGTGGATGGCGAAGGGGCCGAGTTTCACCAGCACCGGGTTGAAGTCGGGGAAGACGAGCGGCTTCATCTGTCAGCGCCTCACCGGCCGGCGTCCTGCCCCGATGGGGACGGCGGCCGGGCCTTGGTGCAGGCGAGCCGAGACCCCATGTCCACTGCCCACGACCGGCCAACTCTGTTAGTGTCGGGAGAGGCTGCAGCACGACATCCCGCTCTGGCGTTTGTATTGGGCGTCAGGAGGGCCGAGGAGATCGGGTTCATGCTTGCGGCTTATACGCAACGCGCCGGCGAGGCGGAAGGCAGGAGGACGGAATGAAGGAGCGCGGCCGCTTCATGGACGATCTGGCAGGGGTGGCGCAAGGCGCCTTCTCCGCCTTCACCGGCCTTCGCGACGAGGCCGAAGCCGTGTTCACGGCGCGCGTCGAGGCCGTCATTCAGAAGCTCGACATCGCGCGTGGCGAGCAACTGGCGGCGGTCCAGGAACTCGCCGCTAATGCGCGGGCAGGGCAGGAAGCCGCTGAGGCGAAGGTCGCGGCGCTTACGCTGCGGGTCGAGGCCCTGGAAGCCAGGCTCGGCTTGCCGCCCAAGGGGCCGGCATCCCCGGCGCCGGTGGTCGATCCTCTGACAGCTTTCCCGAGCGACGTGCCGCCCGTGACGCCGACAGACGTCACGGGGAAATTTCCCGATGACGGATTCCCAGGGACACCAACTGTTGCATGAGAGTTTCGTGGCAGTTACGCCTGTAAGTCCTTGAGGGGCTACGCTTCGCTTGCGGTAGACCGCTGCGGGCCCCTACTGTCCGGTCGGAGGCGGCGATTCGTGACGCCAATCAGGGTGCCGTCGCGGTGCCTTATGTTGGGTCTTGTCACCGGTCTCGCCGTCGGTCCGGCCTTCCTCTCAGCAACGAGGAGACCTTAGCTATGTCTGCCGTAACAAGCGCCGCTGAAGCCAATGTAGCGAATCCGCTCGATGTGATCGAGCAGATCATCTCCTCCAACGAATGGGCCTTCGAGCGCCGCAACGATGCGGAAATGGCCGCCGAGGCGCCGGGTCAGTGGTCCGACTACGGCCTCTATTTCAACTGGTCGCAGGAAATCTCCGCGATGCACTTCACCTGCGCCTTCGACATGAAGGTGCCGGAGAAGCGTCGCGCCGACTTCTACGAGTTGCTGGCGCTGGCCAACACCCACCTATGGATCGGCCACTTCGGAATGGATGCCGACGACGGCATGCCCGTGTTCCGTCATGCCGTGCTGCTGCGCGGTGCCCGCGGCGCCTCCTCGGAGAGCCTGGAGGATATGGTCGATATCGCGATCACGGAATGCGAGCGTTTCTTTCCCGCTTTCCAGTTCGTCCTCACCGGAGGCAAATCGCCGGATGAGGCGTTGACGGCCGCGATGCTTGAATGCGCCGGCGAGGCCTGACCATTGCCCTCCGAGCGGTGTGCGACGCCTACGGCTGCGCATGCCGTTTCCCTTGAGCGCTCGCCCTTAGACATAAAGATATCTTTATGACCGACATTGAATTCGATGCGGCAGTGGTCACGGCTGTGCTTGCCGAGGCAGGATTACGCGGCTGGCGGGGCACGAGCCTTGTCGAGGCGGTCCGTGACGCGGGTCTGGACCTGGCACGCGTGCGCAAGCGTTTCCCCACGAAGCTGACGGTCCTTGCCCGTTTCGGTACGATCGCCGATGAGGCCGCGCTCTCCGACGTGCCATCGGTCGGCGCGGTGAAGGACCGCCTGTTCGACATGATCATGCGCCGCTTCGATGTGCATCAGGCTCATCGTGCCGGGGTGTTGGCCGTGCTGGATGCAGCGGCCCTGGACCCGGTTCTTGGGCTTTTCCTCGGCGGGATGGCGTCCCGGAGCATGGGCTGGCTGCTGGAAGGCGCCGGCCTCTCAGGTTCCG
Organism: Acidisoma sp.; assembly: GCF_965199065.1. NCBI lineage: Bacteria > Pseudomonadati > Pseudomonadota > Alphaproteobacteria > Acetobacterales > Acidocellaceae > Acidisoma > Acidisoma sp. The sequence continues at coordinate 963,708 of NZ_CBDAQN010000001.1, forward strand.
GTCTGCGCGGCGGCCTCCGTGCACAGGGACTGCTGGGCGTTTGGCTTTGGTCGGTGCGGGCCTGGCGTGAAGACGAGAGCGCCGATCTGTCGGCGACGATGACGGCGTTGGACAAGGCTTTGGATCGCGCCGGGCAGTTGGCGCACTATATCGGTGACGATCCTCCCGTGACCGAGGACGACGCGGCCGCGTCCGCTCCCCTGACGCCGCAGGCTCCGCCGATCGACCCGGTCATCTAGCGGTCTTAAAGTTTCGTGTTATCCGGGCCGGGCGCTTGCCATGAGGCATGGGACGGGCGCGATATGGCTGCGGCGCCCCACAGGCGGCGCCGGTAGCAAGAACGGCAAATTTGCCCGAGAGCAAAGCTGAGGAGGCTTCAATGTCCGACCTTTCAAAATTCCCAACCGATATGACGAAGTATTTTTCATCGCTGAAGCTGCCGTCGGTGCCGGAAATCGCATCTCTCATGGAAACGCATAAGCGAAACCTGGCAGCGCTGGCGGCGGCCAACAAACTCGTTTTCGAGGGCGCGCAGGCGATCACCCAGCGCCAGGTCGAGGTCATCCGTCGGCAGGTGACGGATGTGACCGAAGCGGCGAAGTTGCTGGCGGCACCGGGCGACGCCAAGGAGCGCGCGGTGCGCCAGGCCGAGCTGATGAAGCAGGCTTACGAGAAGAGCGTCGCGGATCTGAAGGAAGTCGAGGATCTGCTGCGGAAATCCAGCACCGAGGCGCTCGATCTGGTGCATCACCGCTTCATGGAGGCGATGGACGAGGTCAAGGCCGCGGTCGAGAGCGGCACTCCGCAGGCTTGATTTGGCCGGCTCTCCGGGCAGCGGGTGCCCGCCTCACACCACTGCGGGCGCCCGCTCCATTGCGGCCTGACCCCAGCCTCCATCGGCCGTCTCGTCGAACAGCGAGGTCAGCTGCCGCATCATCGTGCCGCCCAGTTCCTCGGCATCGACGATCGTGACCGCGCGCCGATAGTAGCGGGTCACGTCGTGCCCGATCCCGATCGCGACCAGTTCGACCAGGCCGCGGCTCTCGATGTCTTGGATGGCGTGCCTCAGGTGGCGCTCCAGGTAGTTGCCCGGATTGACCGACAGCGTCGAATCGTCGACAGGGGCGCCGTCGCTGATGACCATCAGGATGCGCCGATGCTCAGTCCGCGCGAGGAGGCGGCGGTAGGCCCAGACGAGCGCCTCACCGTCGATATTCTCCTTGAGCAGGCCCTCGCGCAGCATGAGCCCAAGATTGCGCCGGGCACGCCGCCACGGCGCGTCGGCCGACTTGTAGATGATGTGCCGAAGATCGTTCAGCCGCCCCGGGTTCCGCGGCTTCCCGTCCTGAACCCAGCGCTCACGGCTCTGGCCGCCCTTCCAGGCGCGCGTCGTGAAGCCCAGCACCTCGACCTTCACCGCGCAGCGCTCCAGCGTGCGAGCCAGGATATCGCCGCACATCGCCGCCACCGTGATCGGGCGGCCGCGCATGCTGCCCGAATTGTCGATCAGCAGCGTCACCACCGTATCCCGGAAGTCGGTCTCGCGCTCGCGCTTGTAGGATAGCGAGGCGGTCGGCGTCGTCACCACGCGGGCGAGGCGGCTGACATCGAGCAGCCCGTCCTCGAGGTCGAAGTCCCAGGCGCGGGTCTGCTGCGCCATCAGCCGGCGCTGCAGCCGGTTGGCAAGCTTGGAGACAACGCCTTGAAGGTGTTGCAGCTGGTGGTCGAGCTGCTGGCGAAGACGGCTGAGTTCCTCAGGGTCGCAGAGAGCCTCGGCGCCGACTTCCTCGTCGAACGCCTTGGAATACGCGCGATATTGGCTTTCGTCGCCGCTGCGGTCCTTTGCCGGTTGCTGCCCGCCGGGCCGCTCGTCACCTTCGGCCTGGGCGGCTTCCTCTTCCTCGCCCTCGGCGGCGTCCTCTTCCGCCGCATCGCCCTGGGTGTCCTGCGGCTCGGCGCTGAGGCTCGCCTCGGCTTCGGACTGGGACTGGCTCTCGCCCTCGGAGGAGCTGTCCTGCTGCGGGCTTTGCTCCGGCGCATCCTCGCCGCCCTCCGGCTGATCGTCCGGCTCGGCTTCGGCCTCTGCCTCGGCAAGGTCGTAGGCCGACAGCAGCTTGCGCGCGGCACGCGTGAACGCCGTCTGGTCGTCGGTCGTCCGCGCCATCTCCGCCAGCGCCGCCTCGGCCTCCGGTCCGATGGCCGCGCGCCAATGCGAGAGTACGCGGTCGGCGGAAGCCGGGGAGGCGACGCCCGACATCCGCTCGCGCGCCAGCAGGGCGAGCGCCGCGCCGAGCGGCAACTGCTCCTTGCGGGTCATGCGGTCGTAACCGTCAGCCTCGCATTGTTCGACGAGCTTCTGCTGCAGGTTCGCGGCCACGCCCGCCATGTGGCGGCTTCCAACCGTCTCGATTCTCGCCTGTTCGAGCGCGTCGTAGGCTTCGCGTGCCTCGCGGCTCGAGGGCGATCGGGCGGAGTGGACGGTATTGTCGTGGTGGCGGATGCGGAGCGCCACGGCGTCGGCCGCGCCGCGCAGTCGGGCGATCTCGGCGGGCGGCAGGCCGCGCGTAGGGGAGGGCAAGCGGGCTCGCGCGCCTGCCAGGCTCGCCGGACCGGCCTGGAACGCAACCTCCACCTCCGGCTGTCCAGACATCGCGCGCACCGCGCCGGCAGTCGCGCGCTTGAAGGCCTCACTCCGTTCGTTGCCGTCCTTAGTCCCGCTCACTGCGTTCGACCCTTAGCTCGCCCGGCGAAGGCCGCCGGTCGACAGCTCCTCGTTGAAGCAGCGCTGGTAGTATTCCGCGACCGTCGCCCGCTCCGCCTCGTCGCACTTGTTGAGGAAGGTGAGGCGGAACGCGAAGTTGAGGTCGTTGAAGATGCGGTCGTTCTCGGCCCAGGTGATCACGGTTCGTGGCGACATGACCGTGGAGATGTCGCCCGCGATGAAGCCCGCCCGCGTCAGATCGGCCAGCGCCACCATGCTCTCGACGCGGCGGCGGCCGGGACCATCCTTCGGGTCGATGCCGAGCTTGGCCATCACGATCGCCGTTTCCTGGCCGTGCGGCAGGTAGTTGAGGGTCGCGACGATGTTCCAGCGATCCATCTGCCCCTGGTTGATCTGCTGGGTGCCGTGATAGAGGCCGGTCGTGTCGCCCAATCCGACAGTGTTCGCGGTCGCGAACAGGCGGAAGGCCGGATGCGGATGGATGACGCGGTTCTGGTCGAGCAGGGTGAGCCGGCCCTCGACTTCGAGCACCCGCTGGATCACGAACATCACGTCCGGCCGCCCTGCATCGTATTCGTCGAAGACGAGGGCGCAGGGGTGCTGCAGCGCCCAGGGCAGGATGCCTTCGCGGAACTCGGTGACCTGCTGGCCGTCCTTCAGGACGATGGCGTCCTTGCCGATGAGATCGATGCGGCTGATGTGGCTGTCGAGATTGATCCGCAGGCATGGCCAGTTCAGCCGGGCGGCGACCTGCTCGATGTGGGTCGACTTGCCGGTTCCATGATAGCCCTGGATCATCACGCGCCGGTTGAAGGCGAAGCCGGCCAAGATCGCGAGCGTCGTATCATGATCGAACTGGTAGGTCGGGTCGATCTGCGGCACATGGTCCGAGCGTTCGCTGAAGGCCGGCGCGGTGAGGTCGGATTTGAGGCCGAAGACGTCGCGGACGCTGACCGTCGTGTCCGGCGTCCCCGTACCTCTGCTGACCGCGATCCCGGAATTGGCGCCATTCATCATCGAAAAGAACGTCCTGTCATGCTGCTGTCGGATGAGCGGGGGATTACGCCTCGCAAGACGCGGGCCGCCCCTGAGACCTGAAGACTATCATATAGGCGTCGCGCGGCGCCGCCGCGAGGGCGAACTGGCCCATGTTTCGGTGTCACGAACGAGCCATCTGCCGCTCGTCCGCCGGCCAGAGGGTCTTGAGCGTCGAATAGGCGATGTTGATGGCCTTGATCCGCGCATCGGCGGCATCTCCACCACCATTCGTGTCGGGGTGATGCTTCTTTGCCAGCGCCTTGTAGCGGGCCTTCACCGTGTCCATGCTGACCGGCCAGCTCAGCCCCAGCACGTCGAGCGGCTGGCGAAGTTCCGCGGGCGCCTGTTCCGAAGGGTCCGGCCGGTTCGGCCGGCGTCCGCCGAGGTTGAGCAGCGGATCGCGCAGAACGGCCTCATCGGGAACCTTGGGGCCACCATTCGTCCCCAGCCGCCAGGTCGGCCGTTGCCAGGACGCATCGGCCCTCAGCTCCTGCTCGATCTGGCCCGGCGTCATATCCTTGTAATAGTCCCAGCTGGCGTTGTAGGCCCGGACATGGTCCAGGCAGAGCCAAAGATAATCGTTCAGGGAAGTCCGGGACCGCGGGGCGCGGTAGCATCCCATATTGGGGCAATTGGGCATGTCGCACGGCCGGCCCGGCGCGTCCGGGTCGGGCGCGTAGGCCCGAACTCGGGTGACGCGTCGTGATGTCATGAGGCGATATATGGTCGCCGGGCGGGGCGCTTGGCAATCCCGCGCGCGCACGTCTGGCGACCGCCGATGATGCTTGAAATAGGGCGCGGTTCCGCTCAGGATTTGCCTCATGAGCAGGCAGTCCCGCATCGTCGGCATTCTCACGGAAGCCTTCACGCCGCAGCGCCTGGAGGTCGAGGACGACAGCGCCCGCCACGCCGGGCACGCCGGGGCCGGGGCCGGCGGAGAGACGCATTTCAACGTCCGGATGGCGTCTGCGGCCTTCGAAGGCATGAACCGCGTCGCGCGCTCCCGTGCCGTCAATGACGCGCTCGCCGGTGAGTTCGCCGAGGGCCTTCATGCGCTGTCGCTGACGCTGCGGGCGCCTTCGGAACTCACGGTCTCCAGCTGAAGCCTGCGTTCGCCTGAACCTCAGACAGCTGCGGGGCTGTCCGGACTTGCGCGGCTTGCCCGCTTGGCCGCACGCGGAAAATCCTTTGCCCTGCGCCCATCCTCTGTTGGAATGATTTGCAACGGGGGCGGATTTCCGTGCCTCTTCCTCTGAACCGGATTTCCTCAGGCAATCATGTCAGCAGCCGTGCCCATGGACGAGACAGACCGGGCGATCCTCCGGTTGATTGCGCGTGACGCCTCGCTCTCTCTGGCTGAGATCGCGGCGGAAGTGCATCTCACCCCGACCCCATGCTGGAAACGCATCCGCCGGCTGGAGAAGGACGGCGTCATCCGCGCGCGCATCGCGGTGCTGGACCAGCAGGCGCTCGGTCTGCCCGTCTCCGTGTTCGTCTCGGTCGAAACCGCGGATCATTCGGCGGATTGGCTCGGCCGTTTCGCGGCACTGGTGGACCAAACCCCCGAAATCGTGGATACATGGCGGATGGGCGGCGATGTGGACTACCTTCTGCATGTCGTCGTCTCAGATATCAGCGCCTATGACGCCTTCTACAGGCGGCTGATCGCCGCGCTCCCCCTGCGCAACGTCACCAGCCGCTTCGCCATGGAGCGCATCAAAAGCGCTCCCCTGCCACTATGACCCGGCAAACTCTCAACGCACCGGACGACGGGGCGGATACTTGCTTCGAGGAGAACGGCCCTGCCTGACCAACCTGATCCGACCGCCGCTCCGGAAGAGAACGGCAATCACCCCGAGGTCGCCATTCGCAACGCTCTCGATGCTGTCGGAAGCTTGCCGGACGAAGAAATAGCCTTGGCGGAGACGGCGCTTCTCTTTGCCCGGCTCGACGCGCCGGGCGCCGACTGGCGTGGTGCGAGGGCTCATCTGAGTGTGCTTGCGCGCGAGGCGGCGGAGCTGACCCAGTGGGCCGGCGCCAGCGCGCATGACCAGGGCGAGGCCATGTCGGCCATGCTCGGCTGCAGGCACGACTACAGCGGCGACCGCGACACCTACGACGACCTGCGGAACGTCAATCTGATACGCGTGACCGAACGCCGGCGCGGCATGCCGATCGGCCTCGGCGTGATCTGGCTGCACTGCGCGGAAGTGGCGGGGTGGGATTGCTACGGCATCAACTTCCCCGGCCATTTCATCCTCGGCCTCGATGGCGACGACGGGCAGGCGATCCTCGATGTCTTCTCCGGCGGCAAGATCCTCAACATCGAGGATCTCGACGCCATGATTTCGCGCGTCGACGAGACGCACAGGCCGCGGGCGACGTCCCAAGGCGAGCTGATGCCGCGTCTCTCGGGCCGGATGAGCAAGCGCGACGTGCTGGTCCGGCTGCAGCGGAACATCGCCTTCCGCCGCGAGCAGGGTGGCGATACTGCCGGTGCGCTCCGCTGCGTCGAGGATATGCTGCGCATCGCGCCGGGCGACATCGGGCTGTGGCAGGAGGCCGTCGTGCTCAATCAGAGGCTCGACCAGATGGCAGCCGCAGTGAGGTGCATGGGGCGCGTCGTGGCGCTGATTCCGCCCGGCAAGGACGCCGACCTCGCGCGTGCGGCGATGCGGCGTCTGCGCAGCAGCCTGAACTAGCCGACGACGTTCGCGAGCCTGTTCTCCGGGACGCGGGTCAGGACAGTGCCGAGCCTGATCGCGGCCGGGATGAGCCTCGCAGCCGCGAGCAATCCGTGCTGGGGCCGTGAATGGACGAAGACCCGCGATAGCCACGTCGCCCGTGACACCTGAGCGCCAACGTCGCTCGCGAGTTGCGCCTGGAAGCGCCCGACGCCTTGGCCGGCCAGATAGGCCGACGCGGCCAAAGCGGCGCTGTGCAGCGCGATCGACATGCCGTCCCCGGAAAAGGATGGAATGACGGCGGCCTGATCGCCGAGGCGCCAAAATCGTCCCAGGTCAGAACCATCGGGATCGGGAGCCCGGACTACGAGCCCGTAGGGCAGACCGGCGACGGAGAGCGGCCTGGCCCAGGCGGACGACGCACCCTCGAGGCGCTCCGCGAGTGCCGGAGTTTCTTCGCCGATGGCAGCCAGCAGACCTTGCCAGCTGCGGCCAGCCGCCGCGAACCGGTCGCGCCGCACCAGCAGGCAGAGATTGGCACGGTCGCCCTCCACCGGCTGCAGCCCCGCATATCCTCCGGCAAACAGCATGAGTTCCACCCGCCGGCTGAGCGCGGCGGCCTGACGGGGCGCCAACCTGAACATCATCTTGAAGCCGATGAGGTCGTTCTGGCGGCCCGGGGGACGCGGATGCCCTCGGAGGTCGTGCTTGCCGGTCGCAAGCACGGCTGTCGCCGCCTGCACCTCGACGCCATCCTCCAGACGCAGCCGCATCCCGTCTCCCGAAGGCTGGGCCGCCACCACCCTCCGCCCGCGCAGGATCCGGGCGCCGCATGCGGCGGCTCGCGACAGCACGGCCTCGTCGAGAACCCGGCGGGACAGGCTCATGGCCTGGAAGGGCAGGCGGGTCACGACGGAGGCTTTACCGGCCGAAAGGCCGAGCCTCTCGATCGGCAGCCCGCCCAGCGCCTTCAGGTCGATGCCGAGAGCGGACAGATAAAGCACCGCCTCACGGCTGAGGAACTCGCCACAAACCTTGTCGTGCGGCCCGGCCTCACGTTCGACCACGAGCACCTCGCGGCCAGCCGTGGCGAGGAGGCTGGCGAAACCAGCCCCCGCCAGTCCGCCGCCGATGACCGCGACCTCGGCCTGGAGCATCGATTAAACCGTCTCGAACAGCATCGTCTCGGCGACGAGGCCGGGACCGAAGCCCATCGCGCAGCCGCGCGCGCCTGGCTGTTTGGCGCGGATCATCCGGTCCAGCACGAACATGATGGTGGCGGAGGACATGTTGCCATAGTCGCTGAGCACCGACCGCGACTCCGCCAGCGCCCCCTGCGGCAGGTTAAGCCCTCCCTGCACCGCATCCAGCACCGACCGTCCGCCAGGATGGACCGCCCACAGGTCGATCGCCTCGACCGCCACGCCGTCCAGGATCAGCGGAGCGGCAACTGCCAGCCCTTCGCCGATCGTCGCCGGAACGCGGCCGGACAGGTGCATGTCGAACCCCTGGTCGCCGACGCGCCAGGTTATCAGCCCTTCGCTGGACGGGATCAGGGCCGCGTGGAAACGCTCGAGTGCGAGCCCCTCAGGCTCCGAGGTCACGAGGGAAGCGGCGCAACCATCCGCGAAGACGAGAAACGAGAGCACCTTCTCCAGATCCTGCGTCTCCTGCAGATGGAGGGTGCAAAGCTCCAGATTGACCACAAGGACCTGCGCGTCGGGTTCCGACCGCACGATGTGGCGCGCGAGCTTGAGGGCGTTGAAGGCTGCGTAGCAGCCCATGAAGGCCACCATGGTGCGCTCGACGGACGACCGTAAGCCGAGGGTCGCCGCGATCTGCATGTCCAGCCCGGGCGCGTAAAAGCCGGTGCAGGTGGTCACGATCAGATGCGTGATGTCGTCACGCCTCCCAGCGATGTCGAGGCCGCCGGCGGCCTCTAGCGCCAGCGGCAGCGCCGCCTGCTCATAGAGACCCATGCGGGTGCCGGAAGACGGGAAGTTGCCGCGCGCGAAGATGGCGGCGGCGTCGATGGAAGCACCGGTGGGGTCGGTCGCCGGCGCGAGCGTCGAATACCGGTGATGGATCTCGGAGCGGTCCGCCATGCGGCGGAACACTTTCTGGTGGCGTGGGTCCTCCAGCAGGCTGTCTGCGAAGCGCACGAACGTCTCGTGCACGTCGTGAGCCGGAACGGACGTCGAGACGCGATTGATGTAAGCGTTTCCCATTTGTCATATGTGGCATCACTTATGACCAAGTATAAGCGCTCGTTTTGTAGCCATTCTGTAACGTGACTTGCTTACGGGCGCGGCCGGCATGCGAGGAAGCGTCATCCGGCCTCTGCGCGCCTGCGAGGCGCTAAGCGACCGGAGGCGAGCCAGCCCCAGCGGCCGAGGAGCGGCGTAAGGAAACGATCCGTTCCGAACTGCAGACCGGCCTGCGCCAGGAACAGGGCGATGAAAACGAAGGCGTAGATGATGGCGGTTCCGATATCGGTTGAGCCGGCCTTGTAGGGTCCACCGAAGCCTTCGGCCGTCGACCAGATCGTAAGCGTCAGCAACACGCCCCCCAGCGCGGCCATATTGGTGAAGATGCCGAAGATCAACGCGAAGGCGAGCGCAGACTCGCTCAGTGCGACGATGGTTGCGAAGACGTGCGGATTAACCTCGATGATGTTGATCCAGAACCCGATCCACGCCTTCACGAGCGGCGGCTGCCCGTCAAGCGCACCACTGAGATAGGTCGGCAGGCCCGTCTGAAATGCGGGCCGCCATTTGAATTGGGCGTCAATCGCCCAAACGATCCCGAAGACGATGCGCAACACGCCGAAAGCCTGATCGCGCCACGGCTGGATGCCTCTCCCAGCCTGCAACATCGCGGATGCTGGTATCATCGACGACATGCGCGTGCCGTCGTCCACGATCTCGGAAGGATGTCGCATGCTTGCTACCCGTGATGATGATTTAGTTGAGACACAAGATTGTTTCGGCACGGCAGCGGAGACCGCGCGGTGTCTCGCCGCATCAACCCGTCGCAAGCTGGACCGGCCACTGCCAGCGAGAATGCCGCGGGTGCTTTACGCCCCATGAAGATGATGTGCTGCCTCGACCGCTGGCCGCCTGAAGGTCTTGTGGCAGGCCAAGCTTACGGCAACCTGACAGCCAGGCGATGCCGAGCCAGTTGACCGCCGCAAGCGCCAGTGCCGTCGCGAGCGTCCCTAACCGCGAGGACCCAGGTTGGAGGAAGCGTCTTCCAGCCTCTGGAGCGCCCGCCGGTCGCGGCGGAGGGCGTGGAACTCGAGCCATTGCCAGATCAGCAGGGCCGGAAGCCCGATGACGAGATCGCGCGCGCGGGTGAGAAGCGACACCGCAACGGAAATATCCGCAGGCAATCCAAATATGGCGCCGAGGCCGGCATACGCGGCCTCCTGCACGCCCGCGGCGCCGGGCACGAAGAAGGTCATGCTCAACGCGGCCCGGAGCAACGCCTCGATCCCCAGTGCCTGCGTGGGTGTGATCGGCGCGCCGAGCAGATGGTAGGCGAGCCAAGAGCTTCCGGCCGAGCCCAGCCACCCGATGAAGTGGCATAGCACGGCGGCGACGATGGCGGTCTTGCGTTCGTAGATGGCGTCGAACTGGCCGGCCATGCGATCGAGCGGACCCAAGGCGATCCGGCCGGCGGGCACCCCGGATTCTCCCGCGCCGATGCGCGCCACCAGTTTCTGCAGCACCCGGGTGCCCGGGCCAGGCAAGGAAATGAAGGTAACGGCCGCAAGCCCGGCAACCGCGATGCCCGCGCCGATCGGCAGGATGAGGCTCGAATGCGGCTGCCATACCACCAGCACGACAAGGCCGAGCGCTGCGAAAAGCACTTCCGCGGCGAACTCGGCCGCCACGTCGACCAAGGTCGAGGCCGCGGCGAGTGGTTTGGACATGCCCGCCAGCGAAACCGCGCGAGCACCCATGACGAAGCCGCCCACAGGCAGGAAGGGCAGGAAGCGGCCGCCGCCTTCCCGCACGAGACGGCCCCAGTAGAGGATAGGGTAGGTGCGGAAGTGGCCTTCCGGCAGGATGATGAACCAGGCGAGGGCCAGCAGCAGCGTGACCGCGAGTTGGGTCGCCACCATCAGGGAGAAGCCGCGCCACCCCACCGACAACAGCGCCGCCAGCACATGATGCGCCCCGAACACGAAGACCATGAGGATGGCGAGCAGAATGCCGGCCAGCATGAAGGCGACGGAGAGGCGCTTCATGGCTAAGGGCAGAAGCCCCAGGCCGGCGCGGGCACGATGCTGTTCACGGCTTTTGTCCCGGATCAGAGCTTGCGCCCATAGAGCATGACCGCTTCAAGGTTGAACCGGCGTCTAGGGACGAAGGCTTCTATACCGGCGCCGCTTCGGCTCGCCAATTCGCTACAGACTGTAACTGCCGCAGGAGAGGCCATTGGCCCGCGCAAATCTCGCCTTCGTCACCGGCGCCACCGGCTTCGTCGGCGCCGCCGTCGCCCGCGCCCTGGCCCTCAGGGGCTTTTCCCTGCGGCTCCTCGTGCGCCGCGCCAGCGAACGCAAGCATCTGGCGGGGCTGGAGGCAGAGTTGGTGGAGGGCGACCTCAACGATGCCGTGTCGCTGACACATGGCGTCAAGGATTGCCGCTACGTCTTTCATGTTGCGGCAGATTATCGTATTTGGGTGCCGGAGCCCGAGGCCATGATCGCGACCAACGTCCGCGCCACCGAGACCCTTCTGCGCCTGGCTCATGCGGCGGGTGTGGAGCGTATCGTCTACACGAGCAGCGTGGCGGCCCTTGGCCTGGCGCCACGGGGCGCGCCGCCGGCCGACGAGAAGACGCCCATCACCTACGACAAGGTCGTCGGGACCTACAAGAAGTCCAAGTTTCTGGCGGAGCAGGTGGCGCTGCGGCTGTCCGACGAGGGCATTCCTGTCGTCATCGTCAACCCTGCGGCGCCGGTCGGACCGGGCGACGTGAAGCCGACGCCTACGGGGGTCATGATCCGCGACGCGGCGACCGGCCGGATGCCGGCGTTCGTCGATACCGGCCTCAGCGTCGTGCATGTCGATGATTGCGCCGAGGGCCATCTGCTGGCGCTCGAGCGCGGGACGATCGGCGAGCGCTACATTCTCGGCGGCGAGAATATCTCGATGGCCGAGGTGCTGGGGCTGGTGGATGAGGTGACCGGAAAGCCGGTTCGCCGGTTCAAGCTGCCGATCGGCCCCCTCATGCCGGCGGCGGTCGTCGCCGAACAGGTGGCGCGGGTGACGGGGAAGGAGCCGCGCCTGACCCGCGATCACCTCAAGATGGCGCGCAAGATGATGTATTTCTCATCCGCCAAGGCGGAGGCGGATCTCGGCTACACGTATCGCCCGGCGCGCGAGGCGGTGCGGGACGCTCTCACTTGGTTCGAGACGCACGGCTACCTCAAGGCATGACGATCCTCACGGTGCTCGCGCTGCTCGTCTGGTGCGGGCTGATCCTCTTTCACGGCCGCTACTGGCAGTCGGGGCCGATCCTGCCGCCGGTGCCGGAGGGCCTGACGCTACCGCCTGTCGATGTCGTCGTGCCGGCGCGGGACGAGGCGCCCTCCATCGCCGCCGCGATCGGATCGCTGACGCGGCAGGCGATGCCTAACGTCCGCATCATATTGGTCGATGACGGCAGCACCGACGGCACGGCCGATCTGGCGCGGGCTGCCGCCGAGGGTGCGCCGCATCCGCTGACCATCGTGCCCGGCGCTCCCAAGCCACCCGGCTGGAGCGGCAAGCTCTGGGCGGTGAGCCAGGGTCTGGCCGCCACCACCGCCGATCTCGTGCTGCTGACGGATGCCGACATCACCCATGAGCCGGACCATCTCGCCCGGCTGGTGGCCCGCGCCGAGGCCGAGGATCTCGACCTCGTTTCCGAGATGGTGCTGCTGCATTGCGAGAGCTTCGCCGAGCGGGCGCTGGTGCCGGCCTTCGTCTACTTCTTCCAGCTTCTCTACCCGTTCGCGCAGGTGGCGGACCCTCGCCACCGGATGGCGGGTGCTGCCGGCGGCACCGTGCTCATCCGCCGCCGTGCGCTCGACCGGATCGGCGGCATTGCCGCGGTGAGGGGTGCTCTGATCGACGACGTGGCCCTCGGCACCGCGGTCAAGCGCAGCGGCGGGCGCATCTGGCTCGGCCATACCACGCGCGCGCGCTCGATCCGCCTCTATCCGGAGTTCCGCGACATCTGGGCGATGGTCGCCCGCACCGCCTATGTGCAGCTTGGCTTCTCGCCGGTGAAGCTCGCCGGCACCGTGCTCGGCATGCTGGTGGTCTGGCTGCTGCCGCCGGCCGCCGCCACCCTCGGCCACGGGTTAACACGCTGGTTCGGGCTCGCTGCCTGGGTGCTGATGGCGGCAAGCTTCCTGCCGAGCCTGCGCCGCTACCGGCTCTCGCCGGTCTGGGCCCTCTTCCTCCCGCTCATCGCCCTGTTCTACATGGCAGCGACGGTCGGCTCTGCGCTCAACCACATGCGCGGACGGAGCGTTATGTGGAAGAACCGGGTCTATGCCGATGGTCAATCATGAGCGCTAGCGCCGCTGCCGACACTGAAAACGTCGAAAGCTGGTCCGGCAAGGGTCGCGGCGACGAGAACTTTCCCGTCGGCGTCATCATCCGCCCCGATCTCCGCCGCCACGTCCATGCCTATTACGCCTTCGCCCGCAACGCCGACGACATCGGCGACAGCCCCATCCTGCCGCCCGCCGAGAAGATTGCCCGTCTCGACCACATGGAGGCCGTGCTGCTGGGGCATCGGGAAGGCGGGTCGCCCAGCGCCGCCGGCCTCCGCGCGAGCTTGGCCGAAACCGGCGTCGATCCGCGGCATGCCACCGACCTGCTCATCGCCTTCCGCCGGGACGCGACCAAGAACCGCTACGCGAACTGGGATGAACTGCTCGACTACTGCCGCGTCTCCGCCATGCCGGTCGGGCGCTACGTTCTCGACGTGCACGGCGAATCGCCCGCGACGCACGCGCCCTCGGATGCGCTCTGCGCGGCGCTTCAGGTGCTCAACCATCTCCAGGATTGCCAGAAGGATCTGCATGACCTCGACCGCTGCTACCTGCCGCAGGACCTCATGAGCGCCTCGGGAACGGATGTCACCGCCGTGTCGGGCAAGGCCGAGACGCCCGGCCTGCGCCGTGTCTTCGACGCGCTGCTGGATCGTTGCGACGCGCTCAATGCCGAGGCGGCCGCGCTGCCGCGCCTGGTCCGGGACCGCCGTCTGCGGATCGAGACCGGCGTCATCGCGAGCCTCGCCCGCCGGCTCACCACGCGGCTGCGGCGGGGCGATCCATTGGCGATGCGGGTGAAGCTCACCAAGACCGACGCCGTTCGCGCGCTGCTCGGCTCGCTGGTCCACGCCCTATGAGCCTGGCGAAGCTCCCGCAGCCGCCGCTGGGCGCGCTGCCGGCCGATCTCGAATTCGTCGAGGGGCTTGTGAAGCGGTCCGGCTCGTCCTTCTACTATGGCATGCGTATGTTGCCGCCGGACCGGCGCGCCGCCGTCTACTCCATCTATGCCTTCTGCCGCGTGGTCGACGATATCGCCGACGAGCCCGGCTCTCTCGTAGCCAAACGTGAGGCGCTCGACGGCTGGCGCGACCGGATCGCGGCCCTGGCCGAGGGGCGCGCCGACGATGGCCTCACCCGCCTGCTGCTGCTTTCGACGCGGAAATACGATCTTCGCGGCAAGGATTTTCTGGCGGTGATCGACGGCATGCAGATGGATGCCGAACGCGAGATTGTCGCGCCCCCGCTGGCGACGCTCGACCTCTACTGCGACCGTGTGGCGAGCGCCGTGGGGCGGCTCTCGGTGCGGGCGTTCGGGGATGCTTCCATGGCCGCCGACCGCGTCGCCTATTGCCTGGGGCGGGCGCTGCAGCTCACCAACATTCTGCGCGACATCGGCGAGGATGCCGAGCGCTCCCGCCTCTATCTTCCGCGCGAGTGGCTGGCGGAGGAGGGCGTGCCGCCCAACCCGCTCGCGGCACTGAAATCTCCCGGCTTGCCGCGCCTCTGCGAACGTCTGGCGGCACTGGCGCGCGACCACTATCGCGGTGCCGAGGAGGCTATGGCCGCCTGCGACCCGCGGGCAATGAAGCCGGCGCGGATGATGGCCGCGCCCTATCGCGCCTTGCTCGCCCGCATGGAGAAGTCCGGCTTCCGTCACCCCGAGCAACGGGTGCGACTTCCGGCCTGGCAGAAGGCCTGGTTCGGCTTCAGGATGATGACGGCTTGAGCGCTTCCCGAGGGCGCGTTCATGTCATCGGCGCCGGGCTGGCGGGGCTGTCGGCGGCGATGGCGCTGGTCGAGGCCGGGCGCGCGGTCACGGTTCACGAGGCTGGCCCGGCGGCGGGCGGTCGCTGCCGCTCCTACTTCGATCGCGAACTTGGCTGCCGGATCGACAACGGCAACCACCTGCTGCTTTCCGGCAATGCCGCCGCCATGCGCTACCTCGACCGCATCGGCGCGCGCGACAGCATGGTCGGTCCGGCCGCACCTGTCTTTCCCTTCATCGACCGCGCGGACGGTGCCCGCTGGGTGCTGCGGCTCGACCCCGGGCGGCTCCCCTTCTGGATCTTCGATCGCAAGCGGCGTGTGCCCGGCACTGGCTGGCGGGACTATCTGGCGCTCCTTCGGCTTCGTGGAGCCCATGGCACCGTGGCGGAGGCGCTCGGCGGGGCCGGACCGCTCTACCGGCGACTGCTGGAGCCGCTCGCCATCGCGGCTTTGAATACAGCGCCCGACGAGGGGCTCGCGTCGCTCATGCAGGCGGTGGTGGCGCAGACCCTGGGCGCGGGTGGCGCCGCCTGCCGGCCACTCGTGCCGCGCGAGGGCCTTTCCGAAAGCTTCATCGACCCCGCGGTCAACTGGCTTCGCGAGCGTGGGGCGGATGTGCGATTCGGCCGCCGGATGCTGGCCCTCGAACGGGCCGGCGATCACGTCTCCGTGCTGAACTTCAGCGATGGGCCGGTTCCCCTTGATCCGCACGACAGTGTCGTGCTCGCCGTGCCGGCGCCCGTCGCCGCTGGTGTCTTGCCCGGGCTTGCGGTGCCGGATGCCTTCGAATCGATCCTCAACCTGCACTACCTCGCCGATGCCCCGGAGGGGGATGCGCCGTTCGTGGGCGTCGTGGGCGGGGTCGCCGAATGGGTATTCATCAAGCCCGGCATTGTCTCGGTGACCATCAGCGCCGCCAACCGGCTGGCCGATGTGTCGGCGGAGACGCTCGCGGCCCAGGTCTGGCCCGACGTGCGTGCCGCCTGTCCGTCATTACCCGAGGCCATGCCAAGCTTCCGGGTGGTTCGCGAGAAGCGGGCGACGTTTGCCGCTACCGCAGCGCAGCAAAAACGCAGGCCAGCGGTGGACGGCGCGGGGCTTGCCAACCTCGTGCTCGCGGGCGACTGGACGGGGACCGGCTTGCCAGCCACGATCGAGGGCAGCATACGCTCGGGAGAGTCCGCAGCCCGCTTTCTCTTGAGGCATGTATAAGGCGACGATGCCGCACGACATGAACTTGGACACCGCGCTCGCCAGCGACGACCTCGAAGCCGCCATCGACCGGGCGGAGCAGGCGTTGCGGGGCCACCAGCAGCCGGACGGGCATTGGGTGTTCGAGCTTGAGGCGGATGCCACGATCCCCGCCGAGTACGTGTTGCTCGAGCACTACCTCGACCGGATAGACAACGAGCTGCAGCCCAAGATCGGGGTCTATCTGCGCCGCATCCAGGGCGAGCACGGCGGTTGGCCGCTCTATCATGGTGGGGCTTTCAACCTCTCGGCAAGCGTCAAGGCTTACTTCGCGCTGAAGGCGATCGGGGACGATCCCGCTGCCCCGCACATGGCGCGGGCGCGTAAGGCGATCTTGTCGGCGGGCGGCGCGGAACGAGCCAATGTCTTCACCCGCATCCAGCTGGCGCTGTTCGGCGAAGTGCCGTGGCGCGCCGTGCCGGTGATGCCGGTCGAGATCATGGGGCTGCCGAAATGGTTCCCCTTCCATCTGCTCAAGATCAGCTACTGGTCGCGCACCGTCGTCGTGCCGCTGCTCGTGCTCATGGCGCTGAAGCCCCAGGCACGGAACCCGCGCGGCGCTACCGTGCGGGAGCTTTTCGCGACACCGCCGGACCTCATCACCGACTGGATCAGGGGGCCGTATCGCAACGGCTGGGGCCGCTTCTTCAAGACGGTGGACGCCGTCATGCAGAAGGCCGAGCCTCGCTTCTCCAAGGAGCGCCGCCAGAAGCACATCGAAGAGGCGGTGCGCTGGGTGGGCGAGCGCCTCAACGGCGAGGACGGCCTCGGCGCGATCTACCCGGCGATGGCCAATTCCGTGATGATGTACGACGTGCTGGGATACTCGCCGGACCACCCGCAGGCGGCGATCGCCTGGCAGTCGGTGCGGAACCTTGTCACCGTCAAGGACGAGGAAGCCTATTGCCAGCCCTGTTTCTCGCCGATCTGGGACACCGGCCTCGCAGGGCACGCGATGGCCGAGGCGCAGGGTCCCGGACCGGGGCTGGGCGTCGCCGACGTGGAGCGCGCGGCGGCCTGGCTCGTCGAGCGCCAGATCACCGAGGTCCGGGGCGACTGGGCGGAGATCAAGCCGGACATCCCTCCCGGCGGCTGGGCCTTCCAGTTCAATAACGACCACTACCCGGATGTGGACGACACCGCGGTGGTGGCGATGCTGCTGCACCGGAACGGCGATCCGGCTCACGCGGATGCGGTCGAGCGGGCCCGGCACTGGATCATCGGCATGCAGAGCCGCAACGGCGGCTGGGGCGCCTTCGACGCCGACAACAACCACGAATACCTCAACCACATCCCGTTTGCGGATCATGGCGCCTTGCTCGATCCGCCGACGGCCGACGTGACGGCGCGTTGCGTCTCCTTCCTGGCCCAGCTTGGCCACGTCGAGGACGCCCCGGTCATCGCCCGGGCGATCGCGTATCTCCGCCAGGATCAGGAGGCGGAAGGCTGCTGGTTCGGCCGCTGGGGCACGAACTACATCTACGGCACCTGGTCGGTGCTCTGCGCGCTGAATGCCGCCGCCGTCTCGCCTGACGACCCGATGGTGCGGCGGGCGGTCGATTGGCTGGTCGAGAAGCAGCGGCCCGAGGGCGGCTGGGGCGAGGACTGCGCCAGCTACGAGGGGGCGCCGCCTGGCGAATACACCGAGAGCCTGCCCTCGCAGACGGCATGGGCCATTCTGGGTCTGATGGCGGCCGGGGAGGCGGACCATGCCGCTGTCATGCGTGGTGTCGCTTGGCTCGCGTCCCAGCAGAAGGTGGACGGCGAGTGGGAGGAGATGCCGTACAACGCGGTCGGTTTCCCCCGCGTCTTCTATCTCCGGTATCACGGCTACCGGCTATTTTTCCCGCTGATGGCGATGGCCCGGTTCCGTAATCTTCGCCAGGGCAACTCGCGAACCGTCGCCTGGGGCTTCTAGTCCGGCTTAGACTTCCAGATCCGCATTGTCTTCGGCGGCTCGTCAACCGACGATATTTTCACTCAAGTAAAGATTTCCGACGGTAGAGCGCCGCGAACTCCATGGTCGCAGGCATGTTTTCCGCATCGAAACCGGTTTTGGAGTGCACGGCGAAACGGTAAAGTCGTTGCAGGGATGTACGGGAATACGTTAGTCTTGCTCCCGAGGCGTTGAGCAGCCGTCGCATGCGAAGGCTTGAGGGTCATCGTCGACAAGCGTGGCGCGCTCAACATCGGAAAATATCGGCATGGCTGCGGACGGAACGACCATTCCCAAGACGACCGCGCGGCAGGGCGATCAGCCCATCACCGCACCAGCTGACGCCGCAACTGCGCTTGCCATTGCCGAAGACCATCGCCGCGCCCGCCGGTTCCACGATGCTGAAAAGACGCTCGTCGACGCCATCAGGACGTTCCCCGACCACCCGAGCCTGCTGACCTGTGCCGCCTGGGTCGCACATCAAAACGGCGACCATGCGGAGGCGCTCGAACGTTGGGCGCTGGTCAGGGTCGTCGTCCGCACCAAACCGGTGGGCTGGTCGGCCGCGGTCCAGGTCCACCAGAAGCTCGGTCAGCATAATGCCGCCGACGCTCTCGCCATGGAGGGCCTGGACCGCTTCCCCGCCGATGCGGCGCTGCTCGTCAATCACGCGTGGACGGCGCATCACGCACGCCGCTGGCAAGCCGCCGCGCTGCGCTGGCAGGCCGTGCGTGAACACGTGCGGGATGGCAAGCTCGGCTACGTGCAGGGGGCCAACGCCTTGCGCGAGGGCGGCGACGTTGCTGGGGCCGATGCACTACTGGGGGAGGCACTGCGCCGGTTTCCCGACGATGGCGAGTTGCTGACAAATGCGGCTTCCCTGGCGAGCCAAGGGCAGGACTGGACCCAGGCTTGGCGTCGTTGGCGCGGCGTCCGCGTCAAGTTCCCCGATGCCCGCGTCGCCTACTTGCTCGAAGCCCGAGCGCTTTTCCGTCTCAAAGCCTTTGAGGAAGCCGAGTTGGTCGCCCTGGCCGGCGCGAAGCTGTTCCCCGGGGATGGGGAGCTTGTGCTGGAGGCAGCCCGTTGCGCCTCGCGGATGAAGAACCATGCGACCGCGCTGGCGCGCTGGGAGCAGGCCTTCAACCTCGTGCCGCACATCCCCTCCGCGGGGATCGGTTACGCCGAGGCGCTGACCCGATCGGGAAACGGGGAACGCGCTGATACGTTGCTCGCCGAACTTGACGCGCGCTTTCCAGCCGATGCTGCAACCGCGATCGCCTTCGCACGCCAGGCGGTGGACCTCGGGGATTGGGCAGCGGCAGAGACACGCTGGCGCGCCGGCCACAGAAATCATTCGGGTAACCGTGCCTTTGCAGCCGCCGCCAATGACGCTGCCATGAGGGCGCTGCTCCATGACAAGGCCGATCTCGCGGGCATGCTCGGCCACTTCGCCGGCACCAACCTGACGCTTGTCGGAACGGCCGGCACCAAGCCAGGAGAGGCTGCGGAGATCGAGCCTCGCGCGCTGTTCATGTCGTTCGAGTCACTCGGCTACAACTGTGAGTTCGGCATCGTGCAACGACATTTTGGCGCCGAGCCGCTGAGCTTGCTGCGCTGGACCGCGACCGAGCCTGACGTTCTTGCCGACGCGTTGAACAACCAGCTGGACGGCGTCGGCCTGCCGGAGAACACGCGCATCGTTCTTGATTCCGACTATCGGACCAAGGACACGCGATACTCCATGCTGATGCATACATTCATTCTGCCTTCGCAGGCGACACCCGAGGAGCTGTTGCCGAAGTTCTGCAAACGCCTGCAGTACCTTCGCGCCAAGCTCCTCGACGACCTCCGCGCCGCCGAGAAGATCTTTCTGTACAAGGCCGTCGAGCCGATCACGGACGAGCAGTTGATGCCGCTGTGGCAAGCGGTGTCGGCCTATGGGCCGAACACGCTGGTGGTTGCCCGGATCGCCGTGCCCGGCCACCCGCCCGGTTCCGTTCGCGTGGTGGAGCCGGGGCTTATGGTCGGCTACTTCGACCGCACCTCTACGACCGACCCGTCCCTGGAAGTATGGCTCGAGATCTGTCGCCGCAGCCACTCGATATGGCAGGCGTCAAAAGCAGCGGTCACGGCCCCGCTTGCGGCACTTGCCTAGATTGAGAGCGACCCTCAACTGCCGGTGAAGGCCTGACACTCCGGCGCCCTTTCCAGATGTCCGGAAGATCGTTCCGTGAAGTTGATCGGAGCACGCGCCACCGTATTCCTTGGCGACTGCGCGATGCGCCGCATCCGCAAACAGACCCAAATAGGGCTTGATAACAAGGAGAACTTGGAAGAACCTGAGCTTTTTCGTGATCGGCGACGAATGAACGCTCGACCGAAGATTGTTTGACGCGCGACCCCAAAAGCCGACAGGTCAAAAGTGTTGGCAGGGGAGGAGATTGGCATCGATGTCGTGCGTCATATCGCGTCGTAAAAGACCGTCCACAGGCATAACGTAATCATGCTCTCACAAGCCGATGCCCAAGTTCTGGACGCTCAGATCAACACTCACGCTCTCAAAGAGGATCCCGGCCACCACATCGGCGCCATCGACGAGACCTCCATAAGCGCCGCCGGCGGGTGGTTCACGGGGTGGGCTTTGGAAAGAGCGACCTCGCGGCCGGCTGCCGGGCTCATCGTTAAATCCGCTGTGGGTTCCATCGTTCTCAAACCGAACTCCAACCGCAGTGATCTGCTGCGGGGCTTCGGACCAGACGCTCTTTTCTGCGGCTTTCGTGCGGACATTCCCTTGGGCATCATTCCGCCGATTTTCGCGCCCGACATGAAATACTACGCCTTCGATGGCAACACGGTCATAACGCCACTCCCGGTGACGAAGACAAACGACAAGCTGTCGCTGATACAGATCAGGACAGAAGCCGATTTCTACCGGCTGGTGCAGACACCTTCCACCCGGATAGGCGATGCGGCAACGATCACGCAACTCTCCCTCCATGCTTTGTCGCGCAGCGAGGGCAACTATGTGCTGGCCGCGGCGGCCGCCTGCGTTCTGGGCTATCGGCTTCTCGAAGGCGAGCCTCCGGCGGAGCACCAGCGAAGCATCATCCTCACCGCGATAAACAGGCTCTTGGGGGAGACCCCAGAGATCCCCCGTGGTCTTTTTTTGCGCTGGCATACGTCGCTGCGGCTTGTGGCGGGTTACCTCGCGTTCCAGGCCGGAAACGATGAGCGTGCGCTCACTCATTTCAGCGATATCGTCAATTACTTCCTTGACCTCAAGAGGTGGCCGCAGGCGCTGACGAACATCCTCATCGGCATTTCGATCTCCGGCTTCCTGCAGTATGAGAGGGGCGCGATCACGATGGCCATCGACACCTGGAACCGCGCGGAGGATGTCCTGCGCTACGGGGCGAGCGTTTCCGAGTTCCAGAATTTCTACGCCTATGGGGAACTGGGCAATGCTGTCCAGGTCGCGCAGTTCTGTCATACTGCCGCACTTTGCGCGCGAAGCGGCGGCACCCTGAACGATCCTTCTGTGGCGCCGCTCAACACCGGGATTGATATCAGGAAGATCGTAGGGCCGATTAGCCGGCTCGCCGCGGAGCGTCGCCGCGTCAGCAACTAGAGCGACATAGTTACAACGCCTCAACAGATGCGGCTATAGTCGTTACCTGATCATCCTCATCCAGCCTAGTCAGCTTCGCGTGGATGATTATGGCCCGGCCGATTGCTGTGAATTGACTTAATCAGGATAAGACCGGGCTTACGCGAGGGGATCGTCTTGTCAGGCGCAGATAATAGCCCTCTAATTCTGGAACCAGATCGACTGACTTGATCTGTCGTGGTAATGAGGTGGAATTAGTCGCAAACTGATGCAAGCGTTCTTGACGGACAGAAACTCGATTCAAGGAAGTGGATTGTGGAAGAGCAGCTAGTACAAAGAATTAAATGTCACCCTGCTTTCGAACGTCTGGGAAATTTGGATCTACCTGGTTTCACCTTACCCAAGGGCAATTTCTCGCGATACAATCCAGACGACACTCACGATAAACGTACGCTAGCCACCTTCGGAATACGGGTGTCTGGCAGCCTCGGGGGAAATAGCGAGGTCTATGTAGAACCTGCAATGGCGGGCGCAAACTTGGAACTTCGTGGCATCGGGCTGGGTGGGAATGTCGTTGTTCTGTCGCCTAAATGTCGCATCAAGGGTTCTATAGTCTTCGAGGGAACAAAGCACATCTTCATTGCCGGAGGCTGTCCGACTTCGAGCAATGTGGCTGCCGTATTTCGTACTGAAGAGTGCGGAATATTTCTTGGAGAGGAGACATCGTTTGGTGGAGCCGCTTTCTGGGCTGAGGGGCCGAAAGTTGGAATCTTCGTAGGCGACGGATCAATGGTCTCCTGGGATGTCAATCTGAGGACATCGGACGGGCACGGGATAGTTGATCTCCTAACGATGAGTAAATGTAATGAACATAAATCTGTTATTATCCGACCTCATATCTGGCTTGGAATGGGAGTCACTGTATGTCCCGGCACTGAAATCGGAAGTGGTGCGATTGTAGGAATGCACTCTGTCGTGACTAGAAGCATCGACCCTTGCACTCTGAGCATTGGAATACCCGCCAGATTGCACCGGTCGGGCGTGTCCTGGACGAGGCGGGCGATCCCGAAGTCTGGCGACCTAGATGCCTTGAGCAAACTTCCGGCGGTCGCAAGCTTCTTACAAGCCAATCGCGATCAAGCCAAGCCTTTTGAGGCAGGCCCTAGTTAGACTGCACCTGTTCACCTGCGGAGCTATCCGTTGGAGCCGCATTTACGGAACGAGCAAAAGCGAGGGGTGTCGGGGTGTTTGGGGCTCACCGGAGGCCGCAGAAACCCTGGCATAGTCCCGCCCCTATGAAATCTGTTGCGCTGCAACAGAATTTGATGCCAATCAGCAAGGAGCCGGACGCAGACCTAGACCTTGAGCGTCGTTAGAGCCGTGCATTCCCTCAGCTGAAAGACCTGGAGCCAGAATGTCCGATAGTTCCGTCATCGCGCCGCTCAAGGTCGCCAACGAGGCTTTCCTTGTCTCAAGCATGATCGAGCGCTGCCCCAAGACCATGATGATCCGAGAGTTGGTCATGAACGGCCTGGAGGCTGCCGCCCATGCGTTGCCGGGCCAGCGGAAGGTCGTCATATCGGCTCGCATGCATGAGGGCGCGCGCAAGCTATGCATCTGGAATACCGGCCCCGGCCTCAACGCGGCCGAATTGCTGCAGATCACGGACCTTGCCTCGTCGCTACGCAAGCAGAACAGCCTTGATCAGAACTTCGGTATGGGAGCGAAGGTCGCGTCGCTCCCGTCGAACCGTCACGGGCTGCGCTTTCGTTCCTGCGTGAAGGGGCGGGTCAGCGAAGTAATGATGGGCTACCGCGAGGGAACCTATGGCCGCTTACGCATCGGACCCGAGCGGATGGAGGTGGCCGACGCAACGGAGGCTTGCATAGCCGACGGTGATTACGATCTTGCACTTGATTGGACGGAGGTGCTGCTAGGCGGCAACAGCGCCGACCAGGACACCGTCGCCGCGCCCTATGGCGCGACCCTGAAGGCTGAACCGGATTGGATGGACGCCTATCTCGAAAATCGTTTCTTTCGCCTGCCGTGTGGTGTCAGTCTCACCCTGATGCCCGAGATCTGGGGCGGGACGGCGCCGCGCACCATGATCGGCCTGGACGACCGGCGCGACGAATTCGGCCGCACCGAGACCCGCACCACGCCAAGCGGTGTGAAGATACATTATTATTACGATCCAGCCGAGGGCGAGAACACTAAATCCGCCAAGGGTGCCATCGCCACCACCGCCTCGCGCAGCGCGATCGTCTACCGAGACGAACTCTACGATGTCCGGACCGGCCACGGCTGGCTGCAGGACGCGCCGATTTTCGGCATCCCCTTTGGCGCCAGATACATCTCCGTCTTCGTGGAACTTCCGCACGACTATCTTGTTTGGCCCGAAGCCTACCGGCAGTTCCTGCGCTTCCGCGGCAATGACCAACGGCAGGTGCATCTGACTGAGTTTAGCGCGCTGGTCCGGAGCTACATGCCAGCGTGGCTCGCCGAGATCATCCGCAGCTTCGGCCCCGGGCAGGCAAATTATCTCGACGAAATCGGCGACGAGCTGAAGGCGTTGCTCGCCTCGCTCGGTGTTCGGCCGACGGCCCAGACACCGGTGCCGGGTGCGCCCGAACGGCCGGCACCGACGACCGAGGTAAATCGGAAGCCTGCCGGCATCCAGGCCGACCAGCAGCCGCCGCCGCAAGCGCCGCCGCCCAAGCCGAAGCCCCCGGTCTTCGAACGGCCTCCGGAGATCATTGGTCTCCGCACGCCAGAGCAGATCCAGGAGCGGGCTCTCGAAGGCCGCGCGGCCAAATTCTATCCGCAGTCGCATCAGATTTTCATAAATCTTGCTTATCCAGCTGTGCTGCAGATGGCGGACGCCCTCCTGGCCGAGGGGGAGGCGCCGCCTGGCGGCATCGGGGAGGAAGCCCGACGCGTTGCGACCCAGACCGCGGAATGGGCGCTCACCAAGCGCATTTCCCGCGCAGTCGTGTATACCTTGTCCAAGAAGGCGATCGGCTGGCGGCCTGAGGAGGTTTCGCGCAGTCAGTCCACCGAAAGCCTCAGCCTGGTGGCCGATGATTGGGCGGCCGCGATGGACATTGCGCGTGCGCGGTATCAAGATCAGTTCGAGGCCGGAATGCCTGACAGGATCCGGCTTCAGGCTGTGGCGGCGTGAACGTCACGAACGCGCACGCAAGCCCGACGGACTTCGACCGCGCCTTCTTCATCCAGGGATGGAACGAACCGAGCGATGAACGACTTCAGCGGGCCGAGCATCGATCCCACCAACGCGCAGGCGACCCTGCGCGCTACGGCGGAGCTTTTGCAAAGCGGCGATTTCTCCACGGCCGAGCGTCTGCTGGGCTGGGCGCTCGATTTCAATCCGGAGCACCCCGGGCTCCTCAGGTGCATGAGCAAACTGCGCTGGAGCGAGGGCCGGGCTGATGAGGCTCTCACCTGGGCCGAGCAAGCGCTGGCGGCGGACCCTGGCGATGCTGAGAACTACGCCTGTCTCGGCCTACTGCGCATGCGCCAGGGCCATCACGTGGAGGCAAGCGAGCTTTTAGCCCGGGCCGTTGAAATCAATACAGAGAATGTGGGATATCTGCGGCTGCTGGCCGAGATCATGGCTCATCTGGGCCGGAGCAGCGAGGCGATTGCGCTTGCCGAGCGTGTGGTCTTGCTGCGGCCCCAAGACATCAGCAGCTACCATTCCCTTGCCGCCCTGCAGCAGCGCTACGGTGATTTCGAAGGTGCTGAAGCGTCGATCCTGACCGCCATCGACAAGGCTCCCGGGAATCCCTTGGCCCTGCGGCGCATGGCGGAGTTCCAACTTGGCCGCGGCAACATCGACACGGCGCGCGTTTGGGCGGCACGGGAACGCGAGAGCGCCGCCGACGACCCAGCGAGCCACGACCTTGAAGCCAGCTTGGCTCTCGCGAGCGGCGATATTGCCGGTGCCGAGGGAGCACTTCGCGCCGCCGCCGGTTTGGGCAAGGCAAACGGATACTACAAACGGCGGCTTAGCGACGTCCTCATGCGCCGCGGTGACAGGACAGGCGCCATCGCCTGGGCCGAGCGAGCAACTGCTGATCATCCGCAGGATCCGGGAGGTCATATCCAGCTCGCTCATCTGTATCTGGCCCAGGGCCAGCGCGATGATGCCTATGCGGTGCTTGAGGCGGCAATCGCTCAGTCTGCCACGCCGAGCGACGCTACACCGTTGATGCGACGGCTGAGCACCTTCGCGCTGCAGAACGGGCAATTGGACGAGGCCATGGGCTGGGCTTCCCGTGCCATCGCGGCTAGTCCGTTCGATGCGGAAAACCACGCCTCCGTGGCATCGTTTCATCTTCAGCTTGGCGAGTTGGTTCCGGCACTCGCGGCGGCAACACGCGCCTATGAACTTGCGCCTGGCACTGCGGCCCATAGCCGCCGCCTAAGCGACATTGCTTGGCGGCGGGGCGAAGCGGAGGCGGCCTTCGAGTGGGCTGCGCGCGCCGTCAGCGTGAACCCAGCCGACCCAAACAATCATGTCCACCAGGCGACTGTTCTGATGCAGAAGGGTCAGAACGAAGCAGCCGAGCCGGTGCTGGCGCGCGCCGTGGAACTTGTACCCCTGGACATCAGGCTGCTCACGCGCCTGAGCGACTTAAAGATGCGCCTCGGCAACCAGGAGGAGGCTTTCGCCCTTGCCGATCGTGCCATCGGCATTGGGCCACGCGACCTCGTAGCCTACAACCATATGGCGACGCTTCATCTTGCTCTCGGCAATCTGGACGCAGCCCACGAAGTTCTCAGCCGAGCGTCCGAAATAGCGTCTGCCAATGTTCAATTGCTGCGGCGTCTTGCCGATGTCGCGCAGCGACGTGGTGACAAGCCTGCCGCTCGCGCCTGGCTTCGGCAGGCGATCGATGCCGATCCGCGAGATCCGAACAGCTACAACCAGCTAGCACTTCTGGAACTCGCAAGTGGCGACAATGACGCCGCTGAAGCGGCGCTGACCCAGGCAACCGAGTTCGCCGGCGGCAACCCGGCCTTCCACCGCCGGTTGAGTGAGGTGTTGGGCCGACGGGGTGACGAACAGGGTGCGTTTCACTGGGCCGAGCGCGCCATCAGCGACTTCCCGGCGGACCCGATAGGTTTTGTGCAGTTCGGCAACCTTCACCTGGCGTCTGGTCGGCTGGATGAAGCCGAAGCCGCTTATCTCCAGGCACTCAAGCTTGCCACAACACCTGCCCAGGCGCTCGTGCCACTGCATCGGCTTAGTGAGGTTGCGACGCGACGGAACGACATCCGCGGCGCGCTTGCCTGGTCGCTGAAGGCGATTGAACGTTCGCCTCGGGAACCTGCCGCATACAACCATCTGGCCGGGCTGCACCTCGTCTATGACAATCTTGCAGCAGCCGAACAGGCGGCTCGGAGGGCCGTTGAGGTCGGGCCGACCGATGTGGCCGCGCTTCGCCGGTTGAGCGACATCGCGCTCCGCCAGGGGAGGATTGAAGTTGCGCTTGACCTTGCGCGTCAGGCCGTCGCCGCGAATGTGGGCGACGCGCAGAGCCATAATCACGAGGCGAGCGTGCGTCTTGCGGCGGGTGATCAGGCCGGGGCGCTGACCGCGCTTGCAAAGGCGCTCAAGCTCGCGCCGAACGACACGGCTGCTCTTCGAAAGGCAGATTATCAGCGGGCGCTGTCGGAGAGCGCTCTCGACCACGTCTGAGCCGGGCGGCAGCGATCTTTACTTGAACGTAATCGGTCACTAGTGTCGAGCTTGTTTCATGGTCGTCGTATCGGCATGATCACGATCGGCCGGCGACAAAACGGTCTGCCATCGAGTGGACTTTCTGAGGCAGATGCAACAGGGGCATGATGATTGAACGCGGCTTCTCCAGGAACGTTTGATTACCAGGGCCGGCCTATCTTGATACAGCCCGGCGGCTTTGCAGGATCGGTCGACAGTGCTCATCTGACGCTCGTGGGCGCAACTTTGGCCGGTTGGGCGGTTTCACATCGCGCCGAAGGCCAGGCTCTGCCGGCGCTGGAGGTCCTTGTGGTGAGCGATCGCAAGGTGATCCACGCAGCCCGGCCCGATCAGCTGAGGACCGACATCGGTGGCAAGTACGGCAATCAGGCGACGATCTCGGGCTTTTCAATCGCGCTGGACATCGCGCTGATCCCTCCGCCGCTGAAAACGAACTTCGCCCTATACGCCTACGACGGCGAAGCGGCGATGCTGCTGCCGGTGACTAGCGATCGAGACCGGCTGAGCGGCCTTGAAGTCTTGTCAGGGCAGGATTTCATCCGCCTCATCCAAAGCCCTTCAACCCGGCTTGCAGATCCGCATACGCTTGCCTATGCGGCCTATCACTGCGTGCGCCGGCTCCCGCCCGATTTCGCCCTCAGGGCTGCGGCTCTTTGTGTCATTGGCTATCGGCTCCTTAACCATGAGGTGGACGACCCGGCGCTTCGCCGTTTCTTTGAGAGCGAAAGCCGCCAGCTCCTCGCCGAGACGCCGAAGATTCCGCGTGGGCTCTTCCTGCGTTGGCATACCTCGGTGCGGCTGATAGCGGGCTACCTCGCCTTCCAGGCCGGCCGGGAGACGGCAGCAACCGAGCATTTCGCTGTCATTCCGAGCTTTGCGGCCGACCTTACCGAATGGCCGCAGGCGCTGACGAATGTTCTACTTGGGCTATTCATCACCGGCTATCTCCGATACCGGGACGGGCAGCGGGATGCAGCCATCGAGGAGTGGTCGCGCGGAGAGGGGATCTTTCGTTTCGGATCTTCGATTGCCGAGTTTCAGAATTTCTACGCCTACGGCGAGGTCGGCAACGCGCTCCGGGTGGTGCAGGAATGTTATATAGCGATGCAGGTGGTGCGTGGGTACGGTCCCATCAGCAATCCATCGCTGGCGCCGCCGGGCACGGACATCGACCTCCGCCGCCTGCCCAGCCCCTTCGCCAAGCTCATCGACGCGGCCAAGCAACGTGTTCCTGTGGAAGCCATGGTCTAGCGCACGACAACGCAGACGATCTAGATCGCATCTATTACGCAAGAAAATGTGTGGCGGGATGATCTACGCTGCCTGCTTCCCGTAGTATTGCCTGCACGAGAGGTTGAGCTTGTCCCGCATGGCGACCGCAATCACGCCAGGTCTTCCGAGCCAGGCCGGCATCGGCGACGAAGGGCAGACCAGCTCCCCTATCGTGCTCCGGTTCGGGCCGCATCTCTTTATCGACGGAGATTCAAATCATATCAACGAGCAGCATCAGGGCCGGCTGCCCATTCCGCTGCCGAGGCAGGAGGCTTGGCTCGCGCTGCTGCGGGCGCGGGCCGGCGCCGCCCGCGCCGCCGGCGCCGAGTTCCTGTTTCTGCTCGCTCCCGACAAGCAAAGCGTCTACCGGCACCTGCTGCCGTCATCCTACACTGCCCGCCCGGCGACCTTCCTCGGCCAGGACCCGGCCGTGATCGACATGGCGCCAGCTCTCGCCGCACTGGCGCAGGTGACGGATGTCTATCCCCGGACCGACAGCCACTGGAACCATGTCGGCGCCTTGGTCGCGGCCCTCGCGGTCCAGAGCCGCCGCCAGCAGACCCTGCCCGACATCCTTCACATTGGGGGGAGACCGCAAACCCTGGGGATCTCGGCAAGAAACTCGACCCTGTCGAGCACTCTACCCGCCCGATCGCCAAATTCCGCCAGCCTGCGGTCCTGCTGCACGACAACATGGTTCCGAACAACGGCCGTGTCCGCATCTTCGCGCGGCCGGTGCCACTGGGCGCCGAACCGCGGCGGCTGCTCCTCTTCGGCGACAGCTTCTCCTACGAACTCACTGAGTTTCTCAAGGAACTTCATGACGTGACCGTGCAGGTGCACAGCCCGGCCATGGACCACGCCTTGCTCGCGGCCTTTCGTCCGCAAATCGTCATCATGGAGCTCACGGAACGGTTCGTCTTCCGCCTGCCGGAGATCGCGGACGGCCACGTTCTGCCCGCCCTGTGGCTGCAGAAGATCGCGCGTCGCGAACGTCTGTTGCCCGCGCGCGGTGCCTCGCCTGAACAGGCAGCGGCGCTGCCGGCCGCCGCTCGGGACGTCCTCTCCTGGGTCGAAGCACTCTTCGAACCCTATCGGCCCCATCTTCGCCCGGATCACGAACACCAGACGGAAGGTGAAACGCCTTTTGAGCCAGCGACCGCCCTCGCGGCGGAGATCGACCGGCTAATTTCACTGCCGGGGCTTGAGGAGCGGCCGCGTGCCGTGCAGGAGCTGCTCAAGGGTCTCGCCCCGAAGATGGCGATGCCGGGCGGCAGCCTTGCCATTGCACTCCATACGGCATCGGTTCGCCCAGCCGAGGCGGCGGGAATATTGGCCGCCAGACCCGAATTCAGTGAATTTGCGACGATCTCGTCGCTGCCGCGCGCGCTGCAGGTGATGGCGCTCGGCGCCATGCGGAGCGCCGGGCGCCACCGGCAGATGTTCGCCTGCCTCCGTCTGGCCTGCTCCCGGTCTCCGGGCGGCAGCGCCACGAGCGGTGAGGTTCTGGCCTTCGCTCTCGACACGCTCTGCCGTATGCGTCCCCGCCGGCATCGGCGGGTGGAAGCGAGCCTCGCATCCCGTCTGGCGGCGGCGCCGCTCCTCGGCTCCACGGAGCACCATGTGCTTTGCCGCTATTTGCTCGATGTCGGGCGACCCGATGATGCGGCGGTCCGGCTGCGGATCTTCATCGCCGAATGCGATTCCGATCCGTGGCCCGTGGCGACGCTGGCGCGGCTGCTCTGGGCGGAAGGAAATGCTGAGGCCGCACGTCGCGAAATCACGTTGGCGTGGGGCCGGATGGCCTCAGATCCTGATCTTGCGGCCTTGATGACGCAGCTGTCACAATCCTGACTTGCATCATTTCATTGGCATTACATCTGCGTCTAAACAACAGTCCCGTCAAGTCCTTGCTGGTGAGAAATGGCCGGGGATGTAGAAAGTTCAGATGCCCCATTGAAATATTCCCATGAAAGAGTTAGTTGCGGTGCAGCATCATGCAGAGTGGGTAATGACGCGGCCTATAGGTCAATAGAAATGATTTTTTCTACTAGAGCCGGTTAGGTCCGGTGAGTGTAGCCGGCAATATCGAATCGATTGCCTTTTGTTCCGCACTCGGCGGGTGGCTTGTTCTCGGCTGGATCGGGCTGGGCTGGGAGAACGAGCACGGTGACTGTGAGGCGGCTGTCACCTTCAGCGGCCGGACGCTCACCGCCGAGCCTGTCATCTGCGTCTTCGACCGTGCCGATGTCCGCAAGCTGGGCACCGGAATGGTCGTGTTCATTCCCGATCAGCGCGACCTGCGCGGGGCGCCGCATGACCTTACACTCCGTTATGGCGCTTCCATCTTCTACTCGGCGCTGAACGGCGCCCAGACGCCTGAACAACGCACCCAGATCGCACACGCCCGCAGCCTGCTGGCCCATGCGGTCCGATCCGAGCAGTGGAAAACGCTCATCAACATGCTCGACCGTCCGATTTTTACGGGGGTCGATACGCTCGACACGTTCGAGCGGCCCGTCTTCCTCCAGCTCGACCTCGCCTACGTTTGTCCGCCTCACGGGCTCTGGATTTTCGGCTGGACGCTCGATCCGTTCGCCATCGTGAAATCCATGGTGCTGCGGTGCGGAGGCCGCCGGGCGTTGATCGATCCCAAGACCTGGATTCCCATCTCGCGGGCCGATGTACGAGACGGCTTCTCCGACAGGTTTGGCGGCCTCAGCGCAAAGTGCGGGTTCCTCGCCTATCTCGGCGATGTCTACGTTCCCGGCGAGACTGCCTACGCCGAAGTCGAAACCATCCACGGCGAGGTTGGCTTCAAATCGATGGCGGCGATCCGTAGTGCCGGCGTCGATACGATCAAGGACCTCCTTGCCCGGCTGGACCTGCGCTACACCGAGTTGGTCCGCGGCTACGACAACGTCGTCGGCCCGGCTGTCGAGGCGATCAACGCATTCCGGCTCCGGAACAGGCCCGACTACAAGGTCATCCAGTTCGGCGTTCCCCCGGCGCGGCCGAAGTCCTCGGTCATCGTGCCGCTCTACGGCCGGATAGACTTCATGGAGTATCAACTCGCGTTCTTCTCGCGCACCCTGTCGCACGACCACGAGTTGATCTACGTGCTCGACGACCCGTCCCAGATCCGCGCGACCGAGCATCTTGCCGCTTCCTGCCTGGCGCGTTTCGAGAAGCCCTTCGTTCTCGTCGCAATGGGCGAAAACCTGGGCTATGCGCCGGCGAACAATGTCGGCCTCGAGGTTGCCCGGGGCGAGTATGTCTGCTTTCTCAATTCCGACGTCTTCCCCGATGAGCCTCGCTGGCTCGACTACATGGTCGAGACAGCCGAGAGCGATCCCGACATCGGCGCCGTCGGCGCGCTTCTAGTCTTCGAGGACGAGACGACACAGCATGACGGCTGCACCTATGAGCGCCTCTCGGAACTCGGCAACTGGTTCTTCTGCCAGCATCCAAACAAGGGCTTCCTGTTCGAAGAGCAGCGGAATGTGCACGCCGTAGATGCCGTGACCGGTGCTTGCCTTCTGCTGTCGGCCGAGGTGGCACGGTCAGTGGGGGGCTTCGACGAAGGCTATGTGATCGGTGATTTCGAAGATGCCGATCTCTGCGAAAAGGTGAAGGCTCTCGGGAAGTTTTGCGTGGTCGACCGGCGCGCCAGGCTCTACCACCTGGAGCGGCAATCGCAGGGCAATCAACAGGATTGGCGCTTCAACCTGACCCTCTACAATGCGTGGCGCTTCCAGAAGCGGTGGGCGTCCGACGAGCTTGCCGCCGGGCGCCTGACCACTAGAAACCCAATGCTCGTGCGAACCTTCCAAGACAGTTCCGTCGATGGATGATCTGGCGAACGTGCTCTATCCGGCCGCGATGAGCACAATACCAAGCGTGCTTATCATGACCCACTCGCATCCGAGAGAGACGCGTGGGGGCGCCGAGATTGCGGCGCTGACCTTGTTCCAGGCGCTGAAGGGCCGTTCAGCCCGTACGTGGTTTCTCGGCTGTGCCGGCGTCAGGAGTGAATACCGCCTGGGCGCCACGCTGACGCAGCCCTACGGGCCGGATGACTATCTCTACCATCCGGGAGCGGAGTTCGATTACTTCAAGTTTGCCAATCCGGACCCGAATTTCCCGAAGGCACTCGGCAAGCTCGTCTCGGAGCTGAGGCCCGACATCGTGCACTCCCACCATTTCGCGCGTTTCGGCGTCGAATGTTTCTCTGTCATCAAGCGCCACTCGCCGGATACCCGGATCGTCCTCAGCCTTCATGAGTTTCTGGCGATCTGCAACCACCACGGACAGATGGTTAAGACAAAAACGTTACATCTTTGTGAACGGGAGAGCTACAGCGACTGCGCCAACTGCTTCCCGCAGTTCAGGCAGCGGGATTTCTTTCTCCGCAAGCGCTATATCCAGACATTCTTCGCCGATATCGATCTCTTCATCTCGCCGAGCCGGTTCCTGGCTGACCGATTTCGGGAGTGGGGGTTGCCCGAGCAAAAGATCGCGGTGCTCGAGAATATGCCGCCGGCTGTTCATGGCAATGCCTCGGATCTGGCCCTGCCGGAACCTGCAGCCGCAAGGCCATCATCGAGACGTGTCAAAGCTGGTGCGAGCGCAAGCGGGGCGGGAAGCGTGCAGGCAACCGCACCGGCGCGTCCGCTGCGGTTCGGTTTCTTCGGCCAGATGTCTCCGCTCAAAGGCATTTCGGTCCTCATCGACGCTGCCAAGCTTCTCAACAAGATGGGTCTCCGCGGCGCGATCATCGACATTTACGGTGACTATTCGAACCAGCCGCCGATCTTCCAGGCTGCGGTGGTGGAGGCGCTGGCCGAGGCCGGGCAGAGCGTCTCCTACCATGGGGCCTACGACAACCGTGATGTGCACAGGCTGATGCAGCGCATGGACGCGATCGTGGTTCCGTCGACGTGGTGGGAAAACTCCCCGGTCGTCATCCAGGAGGCATTTGCGAACGGGAAGCCGGTAATTTGTTCCGATATCGGCGGTATGGCGGAAAAGGTGGTTCCTGGGGTTAACGGGATGCACTTCTCGGTTGGCCAGGCGGCCAGCCTCGCCGGGGCAATCATGGATCTTGTTGATCACCCTGAGCGTCTCTGTGAGATGGCGGTCACCATGCGGCGTCCTGTGGATCTCGATACGGCGCTGGACGCGCATCTCGACCTTTATCGGGCGATGTTACCGCAACGACTTGACGTTGTTTGAGTTTCAGCCGGCCGCGTAAGGAAATCCTGATTTTTTAACGCAACCCCAATTATTTTGCTTGGGAATTTGTCGCCGATATCAGATTATGTGCTCAAGATTTAGCGGGGGCTTTCCTTCATGATTACAGGCTCAATCGACAAGCTCACGCCGCAGGGCGCCATCGGCTGGCTTTATCATCGCGAGCTTATGGAGCCTGTGAGGATCCGCGCGTTCCTCGACAACGAACTCATCGGTGAGACATTGGCGAGCTCCTACCGGGCTGACCTGCACCAGGTCGGCCTTGGTGATGGGCATTGTGGATTCGACATGAGCTTTACCCGGCCGATCAGCGAATCCCATCTTCCATTCATCAAGATCAAGCCTGACAGCATCGATCTCAGCCTCTCGCTCACCGGCAAGGCGGTGTACCTCGATCTGTTGCACGCCGTGCTTTCCAACGCCCATGGCGCCGGACGCAATCGCAGCATTCTGGGGGGGCTCTGGACGGACCGAACCGATGCCGCCCAAATCTTGACAGGTCGCCTGGCGGTTGGGTCCTGCGTCGCCGACATGCAGCCCATGCTGCAGGAACTCATCGCGAACGGGTTCGTCGTGCTGCCGGGTGTGCTGGCTCCAAACGGAATGACGCGGAAGGATGCGCTCGCTCTCGATCTCCAGGGCAAGAGCATCGCCCAGGACGTTGACCGGGACGCGCGGCTCCGCGAAGCGCTCGACACCTTGGCGAAACTTATTTTCCGGGATGTGGCTGTTCGCCTTCTCCGCGCCGTGTTCGACGACCACCCGGTGATCTATAGCCTCGACAAGATCGAGGAGGAGATGGAGTTCCATCAGGCAGCCTCGTTGGAGGCTCTGCCGTCGCCGGCTGAAAGTCTGCTGCTCTACGTAGGTTTCCCGGGCGGCAACAGCCGGCTCGACTTTATCCGTGAAAGCCATGAGATGGCTGAGTTCGGGCCGAGCGGCAAGTCGCGTTGGACCTTCGAAGGGGCGAGTGACCTAGGCTCGCTCGCGAAGCAGGAGGGGCTCTCCATCGGCGAGGCGGAGTTCGGCAATCTCGACATCGTTGTGGTCAGTCCAGGCCTCGTCCACCGCGTCAGCGGTTCCTCACGGGCGCCGGTACTGGCTGCATTTGCAACACCCCGGCGCATAACGCCGCTGCGTTTTCTGTCAGGGAGCGACAGCTGGGTCGAGGTTAATCACGTATCGGGTGCACGCATCCGTATCTGACATTGGCCCGGAGACAAGCTTCACGATGAATGCCGCACCCTCTCTGCATTGGCTACCTGTCGATGATGATTGGCGCGCGCGGCTCAAGGCCTTCCGCAACGGACATGAACTGTCGCGTGAAACTTGGGCCGAGGCCATCGGCATAGCCAAGCTGCGCCTCGACTTCACGGCCACGAATGCGCTCGATCAAGCGGTCCAGATGAGGTTCAGCGCCGGGCCGCCAGAAGGTCTCACCACCAAGCCGGTGCGTCTCGCGGTTCTCGGATCCTCCACGTCGAACCACCTCATTCCGGCCATACGGGTGGCGGCGCTCAGGCGCGGCATCTGGCTTCACGTCTACGAGACGAACTACGGGCAATATTTCCAGGAACTCGTCGACGCCTCATCCGATCTGCACGCGTTCAAGCCGACGGCGCTGTTGTTCGCTCTCGACGCCTTCGAGCTTGCGCAAGGTGTCACCGCCGGGATGACGGATCCCGTCGCCGCGGGCGCGATCGACGATGTCATGCAGAAGATCGAGAACTGCTGGAAGCTCACGCGTGACGCCTTTCGTGGCCATATCATCCAGCAGGCCGCGCTTGACGTATTTCCAAGCATCATCGGAGAGAACGACCACCGGCTGATTGGATCGCGCTCCGCCTTCATCACCAGACTTAACGAGCGGCTGCGCCAGGCGACCCAGGCCGGAGGCGTCGACCTCCTGGCTCTCGACCGTCGCGCGGCGCGGGATGGGCTTTTCAGCTGGTTCAACCCGGCGCTTTGGCACCGCTCGAAGCAGGAGGTCGCGCCGGCAGCTGCCCCGGTTTATGGCGATCTCGTGGGGCGCCTGCTTGCCGCGAAGCAGGGGTTGTCATCCAAATGTCTCGTCCTCGATCTCGACAATACCCTCTGGGGTGGCGTGATCGGTGACGACGGGTTGGAAGGCATCGTTCTCGGCCAAGGCAGTGCGTCAGGGGAAGCCTTCGTCGCGGTTCAGGATTATGCCCGCGAGCAAGCGAGGCGCGGCATCATTCTCGCCGTCTGCTCGAAGAACGACGATGCGGTCGCCCGCGAGCCTTTCGAGAAGCACCCCGACATGGTGCTCAAGATCGGCGACATCGCTTGCTTTGTCGCCAATTGGCAGGACAAGGCCTCCAACCTGCGCCATATCGCCGAGCGGCTGAACATCGGCATCGATTCGCTCGTCTTCCTCGACGACAACCCCTTCGAGCGCGCACTGATCCGCCGGGAACTGCCGATGGTCGCGGTGCCTGAGGTTTCGGAGGATGCCGCGCTCTACCCTTATGCCCTCGCGGATGCCGGCTATTTCGAAAGCGCCGTGGTGACGGACGAGGATCGCGAGCGCTCCGCGCAATATCAGGGCAACACACAGCGCGAGACGCTGCGGGAAAGCTCGACCGACATGAACTCCTATCTCCGCAGCCTGGAGATGAAGCTCATCTGGCGGCGTTTCGATCAGATCGGCCTGCAGCGTGTCGTGCAGCTGATCAACAAGACCAATCAGTTTAATCTGACGACACGCCGATACACGGAAACTGACGTCCAGTCGATGATGTCCGACCCACGCGCGGTCGGGCTGCAGCTGCGTCTTACCGATCGCTTTGGCGATAACGGGATCATTGGCATCGTCATCGGCCGGCTGCTGGATGACGGCGCGATGCTGATCGACACTTGGCTCATGAGCTGCCGCGTTCTGGGGCGTCAGGTAGAACAAGCAACCTTGAACCTGTTGGTCGAAGCGGCCAAAAGCGTTGGGGCGAACTCTCTCATAGGTGAATACAAGCCAACCCCGAAGAACGGGATGGTAGAGAAACATTATGAGAAGCTCGGCTTCGGTGTCGTTTCCCTGCATGAGGATGGCGCAAGTCGCAGCAATCTCGATCTGACCCGCTTCGCCGCGTGGCCGATTCCAATCACGACAGTTGAGGGATAAAATGACGACGGAACCCCAGGCCTACGAAGGGCTCGCAGAGATCTTCGGTGACGTGTTCATGCGCGACGATATCGCGCTCAAGCCGGAGCTCACGGCCAAGGACGTCGAAGGGTGGGATTCGTTCAAGCAGATCGAGATCGTCATGGCGGTTGAAGAAAAGTTTGGGATCAAGTTCCAGACCTGCGATCTCGACACGATGAAGAACGTCGGCGATCTCGTGCGCCTCGTAACAATGAAAAGCTAGCTGCGAACTGCTCAACACGACGGAGCGGGACGTTGAAATTTGATCATGTTGGGATAGTCGTAGCTTCCATGGCCGCGGGGAGGGATCACCTTTCGGCCCTCTTCGGTATTGGCCGCTGGTCGGAAGAATTTGCCGACACAGGCATTGGCGTCAATGTCCAGTTCGGAAGAGATCCTTCGGGTATCTGCTACGAGATCGTCGCGCCCCTACGTGAGGACAGTCCGGTGACACGGGCGCTTAATGCGCGGGACCGCATCCTGAACCACGTCGCCTATCTGGTGCCGGATCTGGAGGCCGAAGCCGCACGTGTTCGCGAAATTCGCTGCATGCCCGCCGGGCCGGCGATGCCAGCGGTAGCTTATGGCGGCAGGCGTGTGCAGTTCTTTGTTTCTCCCCTGTACTTTATCATCGAACTCATCGAAGCGCCCGGCCACGCCCATCGATACCTTGATGCGCCGACCGCGGCGAGCTAGAGGGGGCAGTGACTGATCTAATCGTTTGTTGCTGCATTCTATTAGCACTTATCGTCGTCGTGGGTTTCCTGCTGACGCGGAACCGCAAAGCCGATCATATTCTTTTCAATCGGTCGCGTGCAAAAAAGGCGCTGACCGAAGAAACTAAACGCCAGTTCAGAGCCCGAGGTTGGCTTGTTAGACGTGACGAAGCGCTGATTAATCTAGGCATTGACTTCTCAGTCGAGTGCCCACTTGCAACGTTTGAAGTTGTTTGCCTGGATCAGTCCTTGACACGTTTTCTCTCCGAAACTGCCATCCTGGAAAGATTCGAGATCCTGGCACGGCAATTCCGGCTCAGAAAAGCTTGTCTCATTGTTGTCACAGACGGCAGCCAAACAAAAGGCTTTGTTAAATCGGCTCAAGATCGAAAGTTGGTGCTGCTGCGACTCTCGGAGGTCGAGTTCGTCACTCAAATTATAACCTATGTCGATCTCCTCCCGGATACACTCGATGATGTGACGCTTCGCGCGATGGAAGGCAACTCTGCCACCTGCGCTAGCCTGATGTATCGCTTGAGCAAAAAAGGAGAGAAAGCCAAGGCGATAGAGTGGGGTAAGAGGGCCTTGAAAGCCTATGCCGGATATTTTGTTCACAACGCTCTCTTTTTTCTTCTCATCGATAACGATGATCTCGACGAGGCCGAAAAAATTGGCCAAGAAGCCTTGTCGTTTAAACCCAAAGATGCATCCGCTTTTTATCGTGGCTTTCAGAAGATAGCGTTTAAAAGAGGCAACGGTTCGGACGCGGTAAGTTGGGCAGAACGCTGGGTAAAGGCCGAACCCGGCAACAGCCAAGCTTACGCCAACTTGGCCACTATCCACCAGGAGCAAGGCGATCTCGCCTTTGCCAGTTCGAACATAAACAAAGCGATGGAACTAGATCCGGCGAATCCGGACTTGCTACGGCGGGCGACGTTACTTTCCGTTCGTGCAAATAATCTTGATGACGCATTCGACTACGCAACGAAGTGGGTCTCATATGCAGCAGGTGACGTTGGAGCATATGAAACTCTGGCGGACGTGCTGTTGAAACAAGCTCGCTACGACGAGGCCGCCGCATCGATAACCGAGGCTATGTCCATCCAATCCGACAGGCCAAGCCTTTTACGCAAAGCCTCTCTTGTTGCTCTTCAACGGGGCGATCTGCCGGCTTCTATCCAGTTCGCGGAGCGCTGGCGCTTTGTAGCGCCAACCGATGCCTGGGCACATGACCACCTCTCAACCATCTACCTACGTGGAGCAAGATTCGAGTTGGCGCAGGTTTCCAACTCCAAGGCTCGGGAGCTAGATCCAAACAATCTGAATTTTCTTCGGCGCGGAGAACAGATCGAAGCTCAAGCTGGGAAGTCATGCTGAACCCTGAGGGGCGAGGAGTGGCCTTGAGCAAAACCACTCGGCCGCAGGATGGAAGTCTGGGCTTCAACGCAGGTAGGACACGAACCAGCTTAAGATGCTCCTTGTGTTCAAGCTGGTCATCTTTCTATCAACGCATATCCGGATAATGAAGCAGAGTGCGATGCGAAGGACGATCTACAGGAGCACGAACCTACATGTGTTTTCTAATCAGGGCGTGACCGCTCCGGAAAATGGCATCGTTGTCGGTTTTCAGAATTGGAGGCCCACGCAGGGTCTTGATG
Source organism: Acidisoma sp. (assembly GCF_965199065.1). NCBI lineage: Bacteria > Pseudomonadati > Pseudomonadota > Alphaproteobacteria > Acetobacterales > Acidocellaceae > Acidisoma > Acidisoma sp. Next base: position 1,003,095 of record NZ_CBDAQN010000001.1, read on the forward strand.
ATCCAGGGTTCGGTGAAACCTTCTTGGACAAGAACCGTCTTGCCGGCGTCTTCGTTAACTGCATCAGCAATGCCTGGTGGCAGTATGACGACTTGCCGCAAGCTCTTGCGGCTGTAGCATCGGCTGCGGCTCCCTTCGAGCAGCGCATTACGTATGGCTCAAGCATGGGGGGATATGCAGCGCTCCGCTTTGCTGATCTCATCGGTGCAACCCTGGTAATCGCAGCTTCGCCGCAATTTTCGCCGCGACACGAAGTGGTTCCTGTTGAAACCCGTTATATGAAGGCGATATGCGGCGTCAATTTCAAGTATGAGGACGGATTACTCCCGTTTAAAGACATCACCCGTTATCTGTTGTATGATCCTCTATTGAAGGTAGATAGAGAGCAGGTGCAACGTTATGCCGCCTTCGGCAGTGTACACCTCGTGCCCATGCCTGCGTCAGGTCATCCGTGTCTTTCCCTTCTTTTGGATCAAGAGGGACTTTCAAGCACTGTCAAGCTCATGATGAGCGGACACTTCAACATCGCCGAATTCAGGACCGAACAGCGCCACCTGCGTCGAACCACCTTTCGATACTGGGAGCAACTTAGCTTCAGGTTCGCCGAGCGGCAGAGGTTTGTGTTAGCCTCACGGATAGCTGAGAAAGCCGCTGAACATTTTCTTGATCACAGAGATAGAGCGCTGTCGCTTGCTTTGCGTTGGACCCTCTACGCCGGAGATCATGTTCGGGCTGGGATGATTACGACACGCATATCGGCTGGGTATCCAGATGCAGTGCGGCTTTGGACAGAAGCCTTCGAACACCGTCGCCGGGTCTTAGCACGACAGAGCGGCACGACATAGCCGAGAGACCTCAGGACGCGCCGCCTTTCGACAGCCGGTCGTACGCCTGCAGGCGAGCCAAGACCGCCGGCATCTCGGCGAGCGGGATCATGTTCGGCCCGTCCGAGGGCGCGCGGTCCGGGTCGGGATGCGTCTCCATAAAAATCGCCGCGCACCCGACCGCAAGCGCTGCCCGTGCCAGGATCGGCGCATATTCGCGCTGCCCGCCCGAGGAGCCGCCCTGGCCGCCCGGCTGCTGAACCGAGTGGGTCGCGTCAAAGACGATCGGATAGCCTGTGCGCGCCATCTCCGGCAGCCCGCGGAAATCCGTCACCAGCGTGTTGTAGCCGAAACTCGTGCCGCGCTCGGTCAGCAGGATGCGCTCGTTTCCCGTGCTCGCGATCTTGGCAGCCACATGCTTCATGTCCCAGGGCGCCAGGAACTGCCCCTTCTTGACGTTGATCGCGGCCCCGGTTTCGCCGGCCGCGATCAACAGATCCGTCTGCCGGCACAGGAAGGCGGGAATCTGGATCACGTCCACAGCCTCGGCGGCCGCCCGGCATTGGCCGGCATCATGCACATCCGTCAATGTGGGGATGCCAAAGCGCGCCCGCACCCCGGCGAGGATGTCGAGGCCCTTGGCCATGCCGACGCCACGAGCGGCGCCGCCCGACGTGCGGTTCGCCTTGTCGTAGCTGCTCTTGTAGATGAGCGGAATGCCGAGCCTCCGGCAGACCGCGGAGAGTTCCTCGGCCACTTCCATTGCATGTGCCTCAGACTCGATCTGGCAGGGACCGCCAATGAGGACGAAGGGAAGGTCGTTGCCGACTTCGACAGGCCCGACTTGAACAGCCATCTGACACCTCATCTTACGCGTTGACGCAGCTATTTATCGGCAGCAGGTCCAGATCAAGGAATAACCCGTCCGCCAACGGGGCGCCAGCGCTCCCGATACCGCAACGGTTCCGATGCTATTGACGAGAGCTCCCATGTCGCGCGAAGTGGCCTCGGCGCAACACCTGCATGATCGTGCCGGATTTTCGTAACGATTACCAGCGCATGAACCGTGCCGACATGCCGCTTCGCGATTGAGGCCCAGAGTAATGCCGAAATGACTCCGATCATCCTGATACCGGCCCGCATGGGTTCGACCAGATTGCCCGGCAAGCCCCTCGCCATGATCGGAGGTGAGCCGATGATCGTCCATGTTTGGCGGCGCGCGATGGAGTCCGGTCTGGGACCGGTTGCTATTGCCTGCTCGGAGAACGTGGTTGCGGACGCGATACGCGCTGTCGGCGGCACCGCAGTGATGACCGACCCGGCTTTGCCGCGCGGCTCCGACCGTATCCATGCCGCTCTCGCCGAACTCGATCCGGGGGGGCGGCATGATGTCGTGATCAATCTGCAGGGCGATCTGCCGACCTTGCCGCCCGACCTCTTGCGGGCCGTCACCTCGCCGCTGCGCGATCCCGGGTTCGACGTGGGCACGCTGGTCGCACCCATCCATGACGACGCCGAGGCGGCCCTGCCGAGCGTCGTGAAGGCGGCCTGCGCCTTCCGCGGCGACGCCGACATCGCGCCGGCACTCTACTTTTCGCGGGTGGCCCTGCCGTGGGGGCCGGGGCTCCGATGGCATCACATCGGCGTCTACGCATACCGCCGCCCTGCGCTGGACCGGTTCGTTACTTTGCCGGAATCGCCCCTTGAGATCAGGGAAAGTCTTGAACAGCTTCGGTTGCTGGAGGCCGGCATGAGGATTGGCGTGGCGAGGACTGAAACCGCGCCCTTCGGCGTCGATACGCCCGAGGATCTCGAACGGGCAAGACGCATCCTCCAATAGAGCGCGCTCGGCAGCCAGATCTCGGCCCGATCCGCGGAGGGCCGAATACCGGATGACAGTGTGAAGTCGTTTCGAGCTTGCCATAGGGAACCTTGAACATTAAGCTTATGGTGCTTGCGCTTCTGAAGGCATCCGGTTCTTCTAGACGAGATGACTAGCCTCGCGATCATTGCCGAGGATACAGCTCATGGGTGCAGGCCGAGAAGCGCCGATGTTGAACCCGGCGTTGTCGTGCTGACAGAGCAACGTCACTGGGCGTGGCGAGACGGCCGCAACCCTAGGCATCTGAGACATGAATGAGATGAGAAGAAGCGGCTTGGAACCTGGTGGTCCGGCGCAGACGGATTTGGTTTCGGCTGACAAACATATTGATAGTCTTGCCCGGACGATCGAGACCGAGAGAAAGGGCCTCGAGGTTCTGCAGGCAGCGCTGAGCCAGGGCCTGTCCGCCGCGATGTTGCGTATCGCCGAACTTATCGAGAAGAGCGGCGGCCGGGTTCTCCTGACTGGAATGGGGAAATCCGGGATCATCGGGCGGAAGATCGCGGCTACATTCGCGAGCACCGGCACTCCGAGCCACTTCGTGCACCCGGCCGAAGCCAGCCACGGCGATCTCGGCATGATCGGGCCCAATGATGTGGTGTTCGCGCTGTCCTGGTCCGGCGAAACGCCAGAGCTGGCCGATATCATAGCTTATACGCGCCGCTTCAAGATCACTCTCGTCGCCATGACGTCGCGCCCGCAAAGCGCGTTGGGGCGTGCGGCTGATGTCGGTTTGTTCCTGCCTGTCAGCCAGGAGGCTTGCCCGAACGGGCTGGCCCCGACGACCAGCACAACGATGCAGCTGGTGGCCGGCGACGCGTTGGCCATTCTGCTCCTGGAGCGCCGCGGATTTTCGTCGATGGACTTCCAGCGGTATCATCCGGGCGGCAAGCTCGGGGCGCGTCTCCTCACGGTTGGGCAGATCATGCATCATGGGGATGCATTGCCGATCGTGCGGGAGACCGCGCTCCTGTCGGAGGGCATCTTCGAGATGACTTCGAAACGATTTGGCATAGCGGCCGTGGTCAACGATAAAGGTCAACTTGTCGGCGTTCTGACGGATGGCGATCTTCGCCGTGCCTTCCGGTCAGGCTTCTCGGACATCCTGGTGCAGGAGGCCATGGGCAAGAGGCCGCTTGTGGTTACCGCGGACGTCCTGGCTGCCAAAGCCCTGGCACAGATGAACGATGCCAGGATTACCTGCATCTTCGTCTCCGAGGGCGACGTTCCGGTCGGTCTCGTCCATATTCACGACCTGCTGCGAGCAGGCGTCGCCTGACGCGGGGGCTCGGCGCGTGTCGCTTGGAGCTTGACCGCGCCCTGAAGAGGATGGACCTCATCGAAACGCCGCGGTCCGCGTTCGTCGTCGCGCGACGCTTCCGGGTGCCGGTCGCAGTCTTCATCTTTCTGCTGTCATCTGTCATGACGCTCAACAGCGCGTCAGCCGACGACTTCAACGTCCGAGCCTATGGCGCTGTGGGTGACGGGCGGGCTGACGATGGTCCTGCCATACAGCGCGCAATTGACGCGGCCATCCATACCGGACGGCCCAGCACAGTCATCGTTCCCGCAGGCCATTATCTGCTGTCGAGGCTGGTCATGGCAGGCGCACATGACATCTCTCTCGTCGGCACGTCCGGCACGGTGCTGATCGGCACCATGCCTCGGCTCACGATCCTCACGATTGTGGGCTCATCCGATGTTCGGGTCGCGGGCTTCACTTTGGATCGCGCGCCTGAGCTTTTTGCTCAGGGTGTCGTCAAGCAGGTCGATGTCGCCCGGAAAGCGGTCACCTTGAACCTCGACCCCCAGGCCGGTGCGTTGGATGGCCCCCTGCTGGTCCAGGAGAAGTTGCTGCTTGTGTTCAACGACCCAGCCTCCGGCAGTTGGGGCGATCACAGCGCCGCCTGCGCCTTCTATAAGCCAAGCGACCCCAGCGTTTGCTGGCCGCCGACCATCGTCGCACGCCGGCGGATCGACGCCTTCAGGTGGGAACTGATGCTGAACACTCCCCCGGAGCCGGGCGATCTCGGCAAGCAAGCCGTTGTCTGGTCGGGCGTCTATAAGGGGCGCGCCTTCCTGATCCTACGCAGCCATGACGTGACAATCGCCGACGTGACCTACTTTGCCGAGGGGGACGAGGGTGGTTTCATCGTCGGCCACGACAGCGGAACCGTCGAGTTTGACCACTTCACCATGAAGGTGCCGCCGGGCTCGGGAGACTTGGTCGCGTCGGTAGGCGGGGCCATGGTCTTTAACAACCACGTCCACCTCATCCTCGATCATGTCGATATCAGCGGCTCATGGGACGATTGCTTGAACATGGGCGCCAACTTCGCGCGCATCTACGCTCAGCTTTCGCCGAAAGTGCTCCAGGTCGACGGTAGCCGCGCCGACTTCGCCGTCGGTGATCACCTGTCGGTCTGGGACTGGCGCCTCAAGGCAATCATCGCCCATGTGGCGATCACGCAAATGACGTGCGAGAAGAAGCCCTTGATCACGTGCCAACTGACGCTCGACCAGTCGGTGAAGATCGCCCACCCCGGCTATGCGCCAGTTCGATCGGAAGGCAACGACACCGACGGGATCGACCGGGTCATCGATGTGGACGGCGTTGGCACCCTGACCGTCACCAACTCAAGCTTTCAATCTCTTCACGCGCGCTGCCTGTTGATTAAGGCGTCGCACGCGCTGGTTGAGAACAGCCTCTGTCATGACACCGTGATGGCGGGCATCGTGATCGGTCCTAGTTTTTTCTGGGATGAAGGACCTGAGACCGAGGGCGTAACGATCCGCAACACCGTGTTCCGTAACGTCAGCGGTCCCAACGTCCTCGTCACGAACGGCGGCTCGTCCAACGCACCCGCGGTGACCGGTATCGCGATCAAGGATGATCAATTCATCGGCTACGGACGTTTCCGGCATGGTGTCGAAGTAGGTTCGGGCGTGCCCATCATCCTACAGAAAACCGCGAACCCTGATCTTGCCGGCAATCGTACGTCCAGCCGGTTTGCGTTGCCAGGCAGCCCGCCGGCCGGGTCGGTCGATGATGCGCTTCAAATCAAATGATGCGGCCGCGTCGCCCGCGCGCAGGCCAGGCCCGCAGCCGCAACTTCGGGGTAATCCAGACGCACTACCGGTTCTTGCCGTCCTTCATGAGCCCGGCCGAACGTAGAACCTTCGTGATCAGCGCCCCAGGGTCGGCAAGGTTTGCCGCAACGCCCTGCACGGCTTCCTTGCCGGAGGGGAGAAAGTCCTGCCAGGCCGCGGCCGGGCGCGGCGCCGTCGTGGCTTTCTGGCCCGGCTGTTCAGCCGTTCCGCGCACCGTGCGCCGGCGGCCGATCAAGCCCCAGCTTTCCGCGATCAGGTACGTCGATGAGATGCCGGCCGGCACGATGAACCGGCTCGCGCCGGCGGTCCCGCATTGCGCGTCCTCGTCTGCCGTGTCGGGATCGATCGGGGTCGCATGGCCGAGCCCGGTGATCGTATAGGTCTCCACCACCTCCCGATCCTTCGCATTCCGCCACACCCGGTGCGCGGCGCCGTCGATCACACCGTCCGTCGATGCGGCGTCGGCCACGCCATGAACGTCCGACCATTGCTTCCGCAACTCGTCGGCATTCACTGGGTTGACCGTCGTGTCGGACGTGCCCTGCCAGATGGAGACCGTCGGCCACGGGCCCTGGTGCGGCGATGCCGCGCGCACGCGGTCACCGAGTTCGCGGGCTGAGCGGACGCGGCCCTGGCCCATCGCGCCGAAGGCTTCCGACATGCCATGCGCCGAGCCGAAGGGCAGTCCGGCGATGACCGCGCCACCGGCAAACAGGTCCGGGTACGTGGCAAGCAGTGCCGCCGTCATCGCCCCGCCGGCGGAGAGGCCGGTGACATAGACGCGGCGCCGGTCGATGCGGTGGGTGTCGATCATCGCCGTGACCATGGCGGCGATGGAAGCGACCTCGCCGCTGCCCCTTTCGATGTCCTCGGTCTGGAACCAGTCGAAGCATAGGTTGGCGTTGTTCGCGCGCCGCTGCTCGGGCAGCAGCAGAGCGAAGCCGAAGCGTTCGGCCAGCGTCGACCATCCGGTGCCGCGGTCGTATTCGTTCGCCGTCTGCGTACAGCCGTGCAGGACGACCACCAGCGGCGCACCCGCCGGCAACGCATCGGGCACATAGGAGAGCATCCGCAGGTTGCCGGGGTTGTCCCCAAAGACGGCCGTCTCGGCCAGAACGCCACCGCCCTGCGCGCCGAGCCCGGGCATGTCGAACGACTGCATCGTCTTCCCCAGCCCCTGCGGCTTGAGCTTCATGAGGTTGCTGAGAAAGCCATCGTTCGCGGGATTATGCGCCATGGCAGAAGACCTTTGCAGTGGGTGGAGCGCAGGCGTCGGGCGCCAGCCAGTTCGTTACAACGAACAAGATGGTGCAGCGCAGCAATAACTGCAAGGACCGTAGTTTTGCGTATCGGCTTCTGTTACGCCGGGAGGTAAGCCGACGCTCAGGTCTGGAGCGGTGGTGCCGCCGCGGCGCGGCCTCTCCGGCCCAGCATCCGCCTCAGTTCGCGCGGATGGGCAACGCCAAGCGCGAGACAGAGCAGGGCGAAAGCCGCGATGCCGCCGCCTACCAGCCCCGCCAGCGCCGCCAGTCGCTCGACGAGGTGCGGGGCGTTCAGCGCCGGCTGCAGCAGACGCTGAAGTCCGATAAGGGCGGCTCCCATGCCGACAGCCGCGAGCAGGATTCGCGGCAGGGTGCGGCGACAGCGGGCATCGAGTGAGAACTGGCGGCGGCGGGCGGAGATCGCCATCAGGCTGAGCGCGTTGAGCCAGCCGGCGGTGGAGGTGGCAAGCGCTATGCCGACGTGAGCGAGACCGGAGTAGAGCCCGAGGGAGACTGTCAGCACGAGGTTCGCGACCATCACGGCGATGGCGACCTTGACCGGCGTCAGAGTGTCCTGGCGCGCCAGGAAGCCGGTGATGACGACCTTGATGAGCACGAAGGCCGGCAGGCCGAAGGCGTAGGCGGCGAGGGTGGGCGCTACCTCGTCGACCTGATGCGGGCCGAACTTCCCGCGCTCGAACAGCACATGCAGGATGGCGTGGCTCTCCAGCAGCAGCGCGATCGCGGCCGGCAGCGTCAGCAGCAAGGCAAGTTCGAGCCCGCGGTTCTGCGTATGCAGTGCGGCGCTGTCCTCGCCCTTGCGGATATGGCGGGAGAGGGTGGGGAGGATGGCGGTCGCGACCGCCACCCCCACCACGCCGAGCGGCAGCTGGTTCAGCCGGTCGGCATAGGCGAGGTAGGAGACCGAGCCGACCGGCGCCAGCGATGCGATCGCGGTGGAGACGGCGAGGTTGATCTGGGTGGCGCCGGCGCCGAAGACGCCCGGCAGCATGACGCGCATGAGGCGGCGGACTTCCGGCGAGACATGGATGCGCGGCCAGCCGAGCCGCAGCCCGGCCTGCCGGCAGGACCAGAAGAGCCAAAGGCATTGCGCGACGCCAGCGGCCGTCACGGCCCACGATAGCTTCTCGCCGGTGACCGGATGCCGCAGCAGGGCGACGATCAGGAACAGGTTGAGCAGGATGGAGGTGGCGGCGGTCGCCGCGAACCGGTCCACGGCGTTGAGCAAGCCGCCCTGGAAGGAGGCGAGGGAGATGAACACCAGGTAGGGAAAGGTGATGCGGGTGAGTTCGACCGTCAGCCGGAAATGCGGTGGATCGACGTCGAAGCCCGGGGCGACCACGTGCAGGATGGCGGGCGTGAAAATCTCGCCAAGGGTCAGGAAGATGACGAGCGCCGTGAGCAGGCCGGAGAAGGTGTCCTGCGCGAAACGCATCGCGAAGTCGCGCCCCTCTTTCGCGATCATGCCAGCGAACAGGGGCACGAAGGCAGCGCTGAAGGCGCCTTCAGCAAACAGTGTGCGGAACAGGTTCGGCAGACGGAGGGCGACGAAGAAGGCGTCGCTGGTAGCGCCCGCGCCGAGTGCCGAGGCCGTCAGGATTTCCCGCACGAAGCCGAGCACGCGGCTGATCATCGTGTAGCCGCCGACGGTCGCCACGCGGCGGAGCAGAGCCATGCTAATCCCTAAAGCAACGCGCCCGTTCGAACGGGCGGGATTTTAATGCACGACAGCGCTTCCAAGCTCAAGTTGCCGCATCGTCACCTCGACCAGGGCACGCGCCTTGACGAGGTTGGTCGCCACTTGCTTCGTCTCGCTGCCGCCCCGCTCGCTCAGCTGCCGGAGCAGATCGCCGAGCAGTTCGGCGACCGCTGGAGAATTCTCCAACTCCTCGCGCTGATCCTCGGAGACGGAAATGGACACGTCGAAAAGCTCGCTCGCGAGGGTCGCGAGAAAGCCGGACGCGGCGACGGCGGAGGGGGCGGTCGCCTGCGCGCCCTCTTCGATTGCATCGAGTTCGCGCAGCATGTCGCGCACGAGGGAGCCGATGACGCGCTCCATCACCCGCTCCGGTGCCGCATGCCAGTCGGGGTTGGCTCCGGCCTTGCGAAGCTCGAGCAGAATGGCGGCGGCGACCGCTAGGTCCATCCGTTCGTCCCGGATGAAGTGGCGGTGCAGGATGACGCGCCAATCCTCCCAGCCCGGTCCCTCGGTCGCGGTCGCGGCAGTGGCCGCCAAGATCAGGCCCTCGGTGGTCCGCCTCGAGCGCGCGCCGAGGCCTGCCAGATATTGCGCGAGCGCGCCATCGAGTGCTTTGGCTTCGACCGCGGACGTTGCCTCCATGAGTGCCGCCCAGAGCCCCTCGAGTTCGCCATCGTCGCCGACGGTGTTGGCCCACTGGTCGGTCTCGAGAATGTCGTCGGTGCCGTCGGTCACTGCCTGATCCCTGGGTATCGGTTGGCCAGCAGCACTGGAGCATGTGTGCCGTGGTTATCTCATGGATAAGCGCTTGATGTGAATGTGCGCAGCCCCGGCTGCAACCGCGGGCATTGCCCCCGCTACAAAAAAGACGGTCGCTTCTTCAATGGTGCGGCGCCAGCAGGGCGCGGATAAAGGCGTAGGCCACGATAGGGATAGCGGCGATCACGTAAATCCGCAGCAGGATGAGCACCGTCAGTATCAGGGGGCCGAGATGGCGGCGGGGCAGCGGTGGCAGGATGTCGCTCATGCTTGTCCTCCTTACCCCAAGATCCCGGGGAAGACCGTGATCGCGCCGTAGAGCGCTCCCACCAGCGAGATTGCGATGATGATGGTGCCGCCGGCGAGGTTCGCCCGCCAGCCGTTTTCGAGGCCCGCCATGATCTCGCGGTCATTCACCAGCAGCAGCAGGAACAGAAGCGCCGGCGCCATCAGCAGCGTGGCGACGACGTTGACCGTCAGCGTCACCGCGAGCAGCGGCGCACCGGGGATGAGCACGATCCCGCCCGCCACCACGGCCGATATAATCGCGGCGCCGTAGAACAGGCGCCCATCGTTGAAATCGAGGTTCAGGCTGTGCCGGGCCGAGAGCGTCTCGGCCAGCGCATAGGAGGAACTGGTGGAGATCGTCATCGCCGCGACGAGGCCGGCCTCGACGATGCCGAGGGCGAAGAGCGTGGCGCCGGTGGTGCCGATGTAGGGCCGGAGCGCACTCGCGAAGTCAGCCCCGCTGGCAAAGTTTGCCACGTCGATATGGTGCGCGAACAGGGGAGCGGCGGCGACCACGGTCGCGATCGCGGTCACCGCGGCGATGAGCGCGCCCATGGCGGTATCGATGCGGCCCTGGGGAAGGTCGGCCCGCGTCAGGCCTTTGTCGACGACGGCACTCTGCTGGAAGAAGATCATCCAGGGGGTCACCGTGGCGCCGATGTTGGCGAGGATCAGCGTGACGAAGGCGGTATCGAGGCCGCCGGGAAGCGGCCCCCAGTGGGCGATGGCGTGGGCCAGGGCATGGCCATTCGGATGCGCCATCAGCGCGGCCGGAATGAAGAGCAGGTTGAAGGCAGCGAGGCCCATCAGCAGCCTCTCCCAGGTCGCATATCTCCGGAGCAGGAGCGAGCCCACGATCATGCCGATGCCGACCAGGACCGACAGCCATGTCGGGACGCCGAAGTAGAGGCCGCCAGCCTGGATGGCAATAAACTCGGTAACGAGCGTCAGGACATTGCCGAAGACGAGATCGGCCATCGCGAAGTAGCCCCAGAAGGGGCCGAAGCGCTGGAAGATGAGTTCCGCGTGGCCGCGTCCTGTCGCGATGCCCAGGCGCACCGTCATCTCCTGGACGATGTAGGCCATGACGAAGGTTGCCAGGATGAAGGGGACGAAAAACCCGATGCCGTAGGTGGCGCCAGTCGTGGCGTAGGAGACCATGCTCGGTCCGTCGTTCTCGCCGAGCATGACGAGCACCCCGGGTCCCGCGAGCAGCCAGAGTAACCGGAAGGAGCGGCCGCTGGCGCGGCTCGCCAGGATCCGCGAGCGGTCGCGGGCGCGCAGTCGTTCCTCGAGCGACATCGGCGGCGCGGCCTCGGCGGCGCCGGTATCGCGCAGATCGAAACTCACCGCTGTCGGCTCCTTGATGAACTGGGGTTGCACGACTTTCTGATGTGGCTAATGTAGCCGTGGTTACATTTCAGTCAATAGGCTTGGAGTTCTGGCCTTGGGGCTGCTGTAGGGCTGCGGCCTCACATTGACGCGACGACGCTGATGATCCGATACAGTCATTCGAGGGGGATGAAGGTGGAAACAGGTCTTGGCTGACACGCGGATTGAACCAGCGGTGACCGACATGCCCGAGGAGCCGACGCAGGCTCTACGGTTCGGCCGTGCGCGGACAGCCCGGTCGAGCGTGGTGCAGGAGGATTATGTCGAGTTAATCGCGGACCTCATGGCCGCGCACGGCGAGGCGCGGGCGACGGACATCGCCAAGCGCATGGGTGTGACACATCCGACGGCGTTGAAATGCATCACGCGGCTGAAGCGCGAGGGTCTCGTCACGTCGCGGCCTTACCGGGGGATTTTCCTGACGGAGGCGGGGCAGGAGCTGGCGCAGCGGGTTCGCGCCCGGCACCGGTTGATGGTGGAGGTTCTGTTGGCGCTGGGAGTGCCGGGGGAGGCTGCGGAAGCCGATGCCGAGGGCATGGAGCACTATGCCTCGGAGGCGACGCTCGCAGCGTTCAGCCGATACCTGCTGCGGCTGCGGCGGGAAGTCTGACACGGGTCCGGGCTGATCGGCAATTGTAGGCTTGGCGATTGCATGCCTGCAGCGGCCTAAGGCCTAGGCATGGTGAACATCAGTCATCGTAGACCATCCCGATTATCGCGAACCCCAATTCGCGGCTATCCAGGCTTTCTGCACTAAGATCGCAAGGCCGGTGAACGGCACAGTTGAACACCACTCGGCCATTAACCTGTGCGTATGGGATGGTTATGGTCCTGGCTGACCCTGGCGCGAGCAGGCACTCGTCGAAGAAACTGCCCGATGTCACCTGCACTTTCTTGTCGAGAGGAAGCGCGTTCTGCAGATTGATGGTCACATGCCGCCAAACCCGGCTCCCGTCGAGTGGAATGGCGGAGGCTTCCGATTTGCTCCAGCGAAGGTTGCCCTCGCCAGGATGCCAGCAATCGGGAAAACCCCAGGCTTCGAGAAGACATGGTCCTGTGATGTCCACGGTCAGAGCGCGGTTTGGCCTCGCGATGTATGCCGAGCCGCGCCAGCTCGCAGCATCGTTCATGAACGTTACGAGAAAGCCTGCGCGCATCCAGAGTTCGATGAAGTATTCTCTTGCGAAACCAAGTTCGCACCAGCCGTAGGTTCGCATGACCCGAAGCGACAGGCCATCGAGCCTCGGTCCCCAAGCATATGGCAACGTCTGCCGGTAGTAGTTGTCGCGTTCCAACACTGGCTCGCCGGCAAGAACGATATACCCGTCCGGCTGGAGGAGTTTAGCTAGCTTTCTGACCAGATCATGATGATTGAGAGCATGGTGAAACGCCTCAAAAAATAGGATGCGATCGTAGAGCACTCCTTCTTCAGAATCGCCGAACTCTCCTTCAAGCGTGACCAGATCGAGTTGAAGAGCAGCCGCCTGTGATTGGATACGCGATAAGTAGCGTCGCTCGATGTCGATCGCTGTGACTTTGCATTTCATTCTGCACAGGTGAAGAATGATCTGGCCGTCGCCCGGACCATACTCCAGAATGCGCTGACCTGAACGCATGGCAAGCGCCTTTAGGACGGCACCGTGCGCTTGGATGAACTCCCCCGCCCAAGCGGAGTCCCCAACGGTGTAGTGGCTAGGAACGACTGGGCCGGCGTTGACATCTGAAAGATAGGGCGCTTTTTCGTTCTCGGACGCATCATAGATGAGGCGGCCAGTTATTTCGTTCAGGCGAGCGGTCGCCTGCGATTTGAACTGCTCCGAAAAAGGATCAAGTGACGGCGCAGCGGAACCATCTGAGGGCGGCAACCAAAAGACGTCAACTAGCTGCTTTATGCAATCAGCCTCGTCATCGAAGGCTCGGTTTATGTCATCGATTTCGGTAAGATCGAATATCTGACGCACTTCCTGCTCCAAACTGCGCAGAAAGAACATTACACGAAACTCACCTACTGTCCATCAAGCTGCCAGCGTTGCTACAAGCGGCAAAACACACTTGCGGCTCCGCGCCGTCTACGACCACTAGGTGCCGAATGGCGACCGCTGATTGCCCGTTGACTGAGGAACCCCGTGACTGGAGCCTGCGCGGCACCCTCCGCTCAGGCTCCAGGCTATGACAGAATGTAAAGCTAAGAGGGTGTGAAGCTCGCTGCACCGACACAGAGGCGCTGAAGGCAGCCGCCAGCATGGCAGATCAGCGCCGGAGCGAAGCGGCTGTTCATGGCCGTAAGCACAGGAAGTCCAAAAAGCCGCGTCCAGCCAATGGAGCAGAAGACGTCATCGATGGTTCTAGCCCAAAGCCTCATTGATCTGCTTGATCGAATGATTCGTATAGTCCTTGGACAGCGTGTACGCGACGGCCTTGTCGACGTTCTTGTGCAGGGCATCCCGCAACTGCCCAAGCGTGTGCGGATCCGCAATCAAAACGATCGACTTGAAGGCGTTCTGATCGAACATCTTGTTGAGTGTCTTTGCCAGCTGCTTCGCGAACGTCGCTTCTCCCGTGTCGTGAGGTGACTGGTCTTCAAGTCCGGCGCCCGACGGTCCGTCGTTGACGAAGTCCTTCAGCGTGAGTCGCCGCTCTTCGCCAAGGACGACCTCCGCCTCCGTGCCGCTGTTGCGCAGCAATATTGCCTTGCCACCATCGGCCACTACGACCAATGCGCCTGCTGGAATAGTTTTCGACATAACGGTATCTCCTTGTACTTCCTGACAGGTGGCTATGATCTGTCGGATTAGAAGGTTGCTGTCGCTGGCATGATGAGCACGCGGACAGGCTCCCGGCAGCGTATGTCGTGTGGCGGAGCAACCGCGAGCGCTGGTCCGTGCATCTTCATCATGGGTCGACAAAGCTGCCTATCGCTTGTGCAGTATGCGGCGCCTGATGTTCGATCGAACTTCCAGGCAGCCGACAGAATAGAAGATGGCGGCAGCTGCCCACGGGTATGTGCGCGGCAGCACAAGGCGGTTCTACGTGTGGCTCAAAATCATCAACTCGCGCGGAACTGCCGGAAGGGGCGAGGCCATGCCCGCCCACTGGCTGAGGCCTCTCAAAAGGCTTGGCTGGATGAGTTGCCGCGCAACCGCTCCCGGTCGCTCGACGCGCCGTCTTGGCTGTGGAACAGCGTCGTCGACCTGATCCGTGCTCACGAGACCGCCTATATTGGGCACTGCCGTCTCTACGCTCGAAGGAAGCTGCCTGAAGCTCCGGATCAGAACCGGCAAACCGACAAGCGAACCCAGGTTATCAGGCCGATGGTGCTGCTGGAGGGGATTGAACTCTCGACCTCTCCCTTACCAAGGGAGTGCTCTACCACTGAGCTACAGCAGCGTGCCAGAGGCGCGCGGCGGCTTCATAGGCTGCAGCGCCTTAAGGCGCAACCCCGCTGTCATTGACAAGACCTGAAGCCCCGACGCAGATCTCTTGCGTGAGCGAGCCGCCGAAACCTGAACCGCAGCTGACCCCCGCCGCCCTGAAAGCTCGCGCTGAGCGGGAGGCGCGCCAGGCTCAGGCATTGCGCGCCAATCTTCGCCGGCGCCGCGCCCAGGCCCAAGGCCGCGAGACCGGCCGCGAGGTTAGCCGCGAGGCCGAGCAGGACACGTCCGCCGATCCTCCGCACAGCTTGTATCCGGATATTTCAGAGTAGCTCTAGGATTTGGAGGGCCGCCTGGGCTAGACCGGTCGCTTGCCGACCGCTGCCCATCTCCCGAGTCGCCTGGAGCCGCACCGCCGATGTCCGTCCTGCCCGACCATGTGATCCGCAAGCTCGCGATCGAGCACGCCATGATCGACCCCTTCGTCGAGACGCAGAAGCGCGAGGGCGTCATCAGCTACGGGCTCTCCTCCTACGGCTACGATGCGCGGGTGGCGGACGACTTCAAGATCTTCACCAACGTCGATTCGGCGATCGTCGATCCGAAGGCCTTCAACCCGTCGAGCTTCGTCGACCGCAAGACGCCGGTCTGCATCATCCCGCCCAACAGCTTCGCGCTGGCCCACACCATCGAGTATTTCCGCATCCCCCGGGATGTGCTGGTGATCTGCCTCGGCAAGTCCACCTACGCCCGTTGCGGCATCATCGTGAACGTCACTCCCCTGGAGCCGGAATGGGAGGGGCAGGTCACCATCGAGATCAGCAACACGACGCCGTTGCCCGCCAAGATCTACGCGGGCGAGGGCATCTGCCAGTTCCTGTTCCTGCGCGGCGAAGGCGCGCCGGAGGTCAGCTACGCCGACAAGGCGGGCAAGTACATGGGCCAGCGCGGCGTCGCGCTGCCCCGCCTGTGAAGCCCGTGCGTCAAGCCCGCTTGTTACGATAGGATCGCTTAATGGACAGCATCAGGATTGTCGGCGGCCGCCCGCTGCACGGTGAAATTCCCATCGGCGGCGCCAAGAACGCCGCTCTTCCGCTGATGGCGGCCGGGCTGCTGACCGAGGAGCGGCTGGTTCTCACCCGCGTGCCCCGGCTTGCGGACATCGAAACGATGGCGGAGCTTCTCGACCAGCACGGCATCGCCGTGGCACGCACCGGCAACGACGGCCGCTCGCTCTCCCTCGGCGGCCCGATCAAGAACACCGAGGCGCCCTACGACATCGTGCGCAAGATGCGTGCCTCCATCCTGGTGCTCGGGCCTCTGCTGGCGCGGATGGGCGAGGCGCGGGTCTCGCTGCCGGGCGGCTGCGCCATCGGCACGCGCCCCGTCGATCTCCACCTCAAGGGTCTGGAGCAGATGGGGGCGATCATCGACCTCGACGCTGGCTACGTGGTCGCCCGCGTTGCCGGCCGGCTAAGGGGGGCGACCATCATCTCGCCCGTGGTCTCGGTGGGAGCCACCGAGAACCTGCTCATGGCGGCCTGCCTCGCCGAGGGCCAGACCGTTCTGAGCAATGCCGCCCGCGAGCCCGAGATCATCGACCTCTGCCATTGCCTCGTGGCGATGGGCGCGCGGATCAGCGGCATCGGCACCGGCGAACTCGTGGTCGAGGGCGTCGAGCGCCTGCACGGCGCGACGCACGCCATCATTCCGGACCGGATCGAGACCGGCACCTATGCCTGCGCGGTCGCCATCGCCGGGGGCGAGGTCGTGCTGCGCGACGCGCGGATCGACCATCTGGGCGCGGTCAGCCGCGTGCTTGAGGAGGCCGGCATCGCGGTCACCGAGGTGCCCGAAGGCGTGCGCGTGCGGCGCCTCAACGGGCTGCACGGGGCCGATGTGATGACGGAGCCCTACCCGGGCTTCCCGACCGACATGCAGGCTCAGTTCATGGCTCTGATGGCGGTCGCGGAGGGCGCTTCGATGATTACGGAGTCGATCTTCGAGAACCGCTTCATGCATGTGTCCGAGCTCGCGCGCATGGGGGCGCGGGTGAACGTTCATGGGTCGTCCGCGATCGTGCGCGGTGTGCCGGCGCTGACCGGTGCGCCGGTGATGGCGACGGATCTGCGCGCCTCTTCCTCGCTCATCCTCGCGGGGCTGGCCGCCAAGGGCGAGACGGTGGTGAGCCGCGTCTATCACCTCGACCGCGGCTACGAGGATGTCGAGGGCAAGTTGTCGGCGGT
This sequence comes from Acidisoma sp., assembly GCF_965199065.1. Lineage (NCBI taxonomy): Bacteria > Pseudomonadati > Pseudomonadota > Alphaproteobacteria > Acetobacterales > Acidocellaceae > Acidisoma > Acidisoma sp. The sequence goes on from NZ_CBDAQN010000001.1 coordinate 1,019,950, forward strand.
GGGAGCCACGATCGAGCGCATCAGCGTGTAAGCGCGCAGGCGATTGTGCTTGCTGACGCCGAGCACCCAGCGATATGACCAACTACTTGGTCAGGAGGCTGTTGTGGAGACCGTGACACTTGCCGATGCAAAGGCACGTTTAAGCGAGTTGGTGGAGCGGGCCGCCTCGGGCGAGAGCGTGAGCATCACCAGGCGCGGAAAGACGGTGGCGCAGATCACGCCGATCGAGACGCCCCGCGAGCCCGTGGACGTTGAACGACTCCGCGCTCTGACGGCGGCGATGGAGCCGCAGTCTGAAGCGGGCGCTGATTTCGTCCGCAGAATGCGGGACGAGGACCGTTACTGACCCTCTATCTCGACACGTCCCTGCTCGTGGCGTCCCTCACTCGGGAGGCCGCGACGGACCGGGTTCTGGCATGGCTCCATGCGGCTGGTCAGGATGATCTTATGATCAGCGATTGGGTAGTGACCGAGCTGGCCTCGGCACTCTCAATCAAGAGGCGGATGGGACAGCTCGACGCGGTTCATCAGGCGAATGCGCTCACGGAGTTCACCCGGCTCTGCCGCGCGACGTTCACGGTGCTGCCTGTCGACCGGGTTCATTTTCGGCGGGCTGCTTCTCTGGCTAGTCAGTATAGCCTCGGCCTCCGTTCGGGCGATGCTCTGCATCTGGCTATCTGCGAAGATCGAGGCATGACCGTCTGCACCCTAGACCGGCGGCTGAGCGACGCCTGCTCGGAAGTCGGCATTGCCAGGACACTTGTCTGATGCCAGGGCGCGCCTGAATTGCTCGACCACGTCACCATCGGCGTCAACGATCTGGTGCGCGCGCGCCTTCTATGATGCGGCGCTGGCTTCGCCCGGCATCGTCTGTATGTGCGGCGAGGGCGATGCCTCCGCAGGCTATGGCGACGGCGAGCGCGCCGACTACTACGGCGCCTTCGTGCTCGACCCTGATGGGCACAACATCGAAGCCGTCTGCCACCAGCCGCTTCGTTAGATCGGCCACCACCCGTCTGCCCGACGCACGAAGCGCGGCGGCTGGAATACGCTCCGCACCGGCAACGGCATTGTGCCCGCGCCCTGGCGCATGGCGACGACACAGCCCTCGATCGCGATACCCAGCGTGCCGAGCAATGCCGCCACCGCGCCGAGCGACGCGCCCGTGCTGGCGACATCATCGATGACGACGACACGCCTGTCCGCCAGACGCGGCAGGATCAGCGGATCGATATACAGCCGCTTGCCCTCGCCCGGCGAGGTGATCGAGCGGATCGGCACCGACATGTCGTCGCGGTACCAGAACTTCCGTGAATAGCCGAGCGGCACGAAGTTCTCATGTCCCAGCCTGCGCGCGACTCCGGGAGCGAAGGCAAGGCCCAGCGTCGGCAGCCCGACCACGACATCGGGTTGAACCTCCACTGCGAGGGCCGCCATCCGCTCCGTCAGCAGGTCCAGCACGGAGAAGCTCGCCTGGTTGGCGATGAAGGAGGCGACCGCCGTGCGCCCACCGGGCAGGACCCGGATCGGCAGCACGAGCCAGCGTCCGGGCGCCAGTTCCACCGCGTAACGGTCGATGAAAGGTGGCCCTTCGACCGCGCCGTTCGCGAAGCCCTGCCAGAAACCATCCATCGTCCGATTGTAAGGCGTCGGGAGATTGGCAGGGAGCCCCCCGTCCTACCGGGGCGCCAGCCGCTTGATGACGTGCGTCGAGCCGACGGGCTGCGGCAGGTAACGCAGCAGCAGCACCTGCCAGTCGAATGGCACGCCCGCAGGCGGTGACGGCGAAGCGTCGTCGGAAGGTGTCGCCATCGGCTCACCGTCGTCGGTGCAGCCGCCGTCCCGTGCAGTGGAATTCGTTGCGCTCATGCCGCGAGATTGCCTCATCGAGCGTGACAACCATGTGGCGCAACCATGTCCAAATGTTGAGAGTTGGCGCTAACCTCGCGCCACTAAGCATTGATGCGATTGCGAATGTGGGGTGAGGCACGGTGGAGCTGAGGGGGATCGAACCCCTGACCTCGTCATTGCGAACGACGCGCTCTCCCAGCTGAGCTACAGCCCCGAACCGTGGGCGCGGAACATGGTCAGATGCCGGGCCACTGTCAAGCGCGCCCTCTGCTCGGGTCGGTTGCGCCTGTCTGCCTCGCCCGTTAGGGTCCGCCGCGACCGGCTGGGCGGGCTTCGCTTGCCGCGCAGGAGGAAACGACACCAAATGGATGCCGCCCAGCCTTTTCTGAGCACAATCGTCTGGCTTATCGAGAAGATCATCAGCCTCTACATCTGGGCCATCATCCTGGCCGCTGTCGTCAGCACCCTGGCCTCCTTCGGCGTCATCGACACTCGCAACCGGCTGGTCTGGACCGTCATGGACTTCCTGGATCGGGTGACCGCGCCGGTCCTGAGGCCGATCCGTCGCATCATTCCCTATCTCGGTGGGATCGACATCAGCCCGCTGATCGCCATTCTGCTGCTCGGGGCCCTGCAGAGGCTGATCGCCGACCTCTATGTGCACATGATGCTTGGCGGCGGCGGCGGCGGTTTCTGAGGGACTTCACCGCCTCCGTCTCGCTTGCGAAAAGCTCTCGGGCCATTACATCCGGTTCGGGTTGATGAAGGAAACAGCCGTTGGACGTGGAGGATCGTACCCTCGCTAAGGCCCGCACGGGGGTTCCAGGCCTCGACACCATCCTGGAGGGCGGCCTGACACCAGGCCATGTCTTCTTGCTGGAAGGCAATCCAGGCACAGGTAAGACGACCATCGCCCTGAACTTCCTGCTTGAGGGCGCGCGGCAGGGCGAACGCGGCCTCTACATCACCCTCTCGGAGACCGAGCAGGAGTTGCGCCTCGGTGCGCGCTCGCATGGCTGGACCATCGGCGACGGCATCGACATCTACGAGCTTGTGCCTCCGGAGAGCCTGCTCGACGCTGATCAGCACCAAAGCCTGCTCTATTCCTCCGACCTTGAGCTGGGCGAGACCACGAAGCTCATCTTCCAGGTCTTCGAGCGGATCAAGCCGACGCGGGTCGTGCTCGACAGCCTGTCCGAAATCCGCTTGCTGGCGCAAAGCTCGCTGCGCTACCGGCGGCAGATTTTGGTGCTCAAGCACTACTTTGCGCGCCAGCATGCGACTGTTCTCCTGCTTGACGACATGACCTCGGAGCAGCTCGACAAGACGGTCCACAGCGTCGTCCACGGCGTTATTCACCTCGAGGAACTGGCGCCGAATTACGGTGCCGAACGACGGCGTGTCCGCATCACCAAGTATCGTGGCCAGGCGTATCGCGGGGGCTACCACGACTTCACCATCCGGCGCGGCGGCCTCATCGTGTTCCCCCGCCTCGTGGCGGCGGAGCATCGAACGCCCTTCCTCCGGCAGGTCATGACCACCGGCATTCTCGAGTTCGACGCGCTTCTCGGCGGCGGCGTGGAGCAGGGGTCGAGCGCCGTCATTATCGGCCCCTCGGGCACCGGCAAGAGCGCGGTCGCCATTCAGTTCCTCGTTGCGGCCGTCGCTCGCGGGGAAACCGCCGCCATGTTCGTTTTCGACGAGGAGCTGGGGCTGCTCTTCAGCCGCACCCGTTCGATGGGCTTCGACCTTGAGGCGCTCCGGGACCGGGGCAGTCTCTACATCGAGCAGGTGGATGCCGCCGAACTGTCCCCGGGGGAGTTCACCGCACGCGTGCGGGATTGCGTCGACAGGGCTCGGGTGAGGACGGTGGTGATCGACAGCCTGAACGGCTATCAGGCGGCGATGCCGGAGGAGAATGCGCTCATCCTGCATATCCACGAGCTGTTGCAGTATCTCAACCGGCAGGGCGCATCGACGTTCCTGACGGTGGCGCAGCACGGCCTTCTTGGCGAAATGAAGACGCCGGTCGATGTCACCTACCTCGCCGACACTGTCATCCTGCTGCGCTTTTTCGAGGCGGCCGGCCGCGTCAGACGGGCGATCTCCGTGATCAAGAAACGGACCGGCGAGCATGAGGATACAATCCGCGAGTTCCGGGTGGGCCGCGGCGGGATATCGATGGGGCCGCCGGTGACCGACTTTCAGGGCGTCCTGCGCGGGGTTCCGGTCTTGGTCAGTCCAACCAGCCAGACCGGCAACGGGATCGATCAGTCCGGTGCAGCGTGAGCCGACAGCAAGCGGCGCGATCATCCTGGCGCCGCTGGGCAGGGACGCGACCGTCGCCCAGAGCCTGCTGCGGGAGGCGGGCGTGTCCTCCACGATCTGCAACAGTCTCGATGTGTTCGGGGGATTGCTCGGGAGCGACGTCTGCTTCGCGTTGCTGACGGAGGAGGCTGTCGCATCCGTTGACCTTCGTGGAATAGCCGGATGGGTCGCGAGCCAGCCGAGCTGGTCGGACCTGCCGTTCATCGTGCTCACTCAGCGCGGCGGCGGCCCGGAACGCAATCCGGCTGCGGCCCGTCTCTCCGATATCCTCGGCAACGTCACCTTCCTCGAACGTCCCTTCCATCCCACGACCTTCGTGAGCGTGGCGCGCACCGCTCTGAAAGGGCGCGACAGGCAATATGAAGCGCGGCGCCGGATCGAAGAACTGCACGAGAGCGAGGCGCGGCTGAGGACTGCCTTGTTGGCCGGACATCTGGGCGCGTGGGAGCTCGATCTCGGCACATGGACGTTGCTCTGCTCCGAAACCTGCAAGGCGGTGTTCGGGCGCAAGCCGGATGAGCCGTTCTCGTACATCGAGATGGTGCAGAGCGTCTTCGGCGCGGATCGCCGTCGTATGGACAAGGCGCTGCGGCGCGCGATCGACGAGGGTGTAGACTACGCCATCGAATACCGCACGGTCTGGCCGGACGGCAGCATCCACTGGGGCGAGGCCAGAGCACGCATCCTGCGAGACCGCGAAGGCGGACCCTTGCGCCTCGTCGGCGTTTGCTCGGACATCACGGCCCGTAAGGCTTCCGAAGATTCGTGGCGCCAGCTCAACGAAACGCTGGAGCAACGGGTCGGGCTGCGCACGGCGGAACTCGAAGAGGCGCACCGTTCCGTGCTGGAGCAAATCCGCAGTCGTGAGGAAGCGGAGGAGCGGCTGCGTCAGTCCCAGAAGCTGGAGATGATCGGGCAACTCACCGGCGGGGTGGCGCACGACTTCAACAACCTCCTGATGGCGATACTCTCCAATCTCGATCTGCTGGGCAAGTACATCCCGCCGGACAGCCGGGAGTCCCGGCTCGTCGACGGCGCTTTGCAGGGTGCCCGGCGCGGTGCCACGCTTACCCAGCGCCTGCTCGCTTTCGCCCGCAACCAGGATCTCAATGTCGAGCCGGTCGACATGTCGGCCCTTCTGAACGGGATGCTGGAACTTCTCGAGCGCTCGGTCGGATCATCGGTCGAGATGCGGATCGATGTCGCGGAGGATCTTCCGCCCGCCTTGGCCGATGCCAACCAGATTGAAATGGCGCTGCTCAACCTCGCGCTCAACGCCCGCGATGCCATGGCGGAGGGCGGGAAGCTTTCGATCGCGCTCGATACGGTGCGGGTCGAAGCAGTAGGGGCCGAGGCCATGCGCCACGATGAGCCGGAAGGGTTGGCGCCCGGTCGCTACTTGCGTCTCATCGTGACGGATACCGGCCACGGCATGGACCGCGAAACGCTGGCGCGTGCGATCGACCCCTTCTTCACGACCAAGGGTCGGGGCAAGGGCACCGGGCTTGGGTTGTCCACCATTCATGGCTTGGCCGTGCAGCTGAAGGGCACCTTGCATCTGGCGAGCGTCCCGGGACGCGGGACGCGGGCGGAGCTTTGGCTGCCGGCGTCTTCCGAGTGGGCGGCGCCTCAGCCGGCGGCCGCTCTGGTGGCAACGGACGCGCGCGAGAAATCCGTGTCCCGGGCTACCATTCTCATCGTCGATGATGACGCGCTGATCGCCATGAGCACGGCCGGCATGTTGGAGGATCTCGGGCATGAGGTGATCGAGGCCCATTCCGGCGCGAAGGCGGTGGCGCTCCTGCGGGACGGGCCGCGCGTCGACCTCATGATCACGGACTTCTCCATGCCCGGGATGACCGGCCTGCAGCTTGCCGAGGCGGCGCGGAAGTTGCGGCCGGAACTGCCTATCCTGCTAGCAACCGGCTACGCCGAATTGCCGAGCGGCGAGACGATCTCGCTGCCGCGTCTGGGCAAGCCCTACAAGCAAAGTCAGCTAGAGGCGGAGATTTCAAAGCTTCTGGCGCCGTCGTCTCCGCTCCTGCACTCCGAAGCGGTTTCCTAAAGCCCGCGTTCGCGCTTGATGCGGTCCCAGGCGGCATTGACCTGCGCCGCGCGCTCCGTGGAACGTGCGATGAATTCCGGCGGCACGCCGCGCGATGCCAGCGTGTCGGGGTGGTTCTCCCGCATCAGCCGCTTGCGCGCCTCCCGCAGCTGCTCGCTCGTGGCGCCTCTGGTGAGCCCGAGCACGCTGTAGGGATCGCCCTCATCCGACGACGGCCGCGCACGCTCCTGCGCGCCGCCTTTCGCCTGCTCCCAGGCGAACTGGTCCAGCCGCAGCAGACGATGCACGTCGGCGAGAAACCGCAGCTCGGACGCATTCAACCCGCCGTCCGCGCGGGCGATCACGAACAGCGACCGCAGCACCTCTTCCAGGAGGACGCGGTTGTCGGCCTCGAAGGCGAGGGCGAGTTCTTCGGCAAAGGCCTCGTAGCCGTTGGAGGATTTGCGTGCCTCGTCGAACAGCCGCCCGACCGTCGGCACATTCTGCGGCGGCACATGGAAGGCGGCCTTGAATGCGTCTATTTCCGCCCGGTTGACCGGTCCGTCGCATTTCGCGAGTTTCGCCGATAGTGTCACCGCCGCGATCGCAAATAATTGGTCCCGGTGGCCGAGCATGGCCGCGAGCCGGGCCGAATTGAGCGGTGCCGAATTACCGCCCAGGCCGCCGGGCATGAAGCCGCGCAACCCCTTCTGGATCTGCGGAATTGCGCCCGCATCGGCCGCGTGACCGAGTGCCGCGCCCATGACGGCGCCCGCAGGGCCTCCGACGGCGAAGCCAGCAACGCCGCCGATGATCTTTCCCCAGAGCATGAGAGCGGTCTAACACGGAGGCGCGGCCCGGGCGATATGAACAAACGCGTCACCACCTGGGCGTCATCTAATGGGCAACTTTGAATGAATGGTCGGTCTATGATTCCTTGGCAGTTCTGGATCGATCGTGGGGGCACCTTCACCGATATCGTTGCACGGGATGCGGCAGGCAGCGTCGTCACCCGCAAGTTCCTCTCCGAGAATCCGGGCCAGTACGATGATGCCGCCATCGCGGGCATTCGCGACATCCTGGCGCTCGCCCCGGGGGCGCCAATTCCGCCCGGTGCGATCGCCCAGGTCCGCATGGGCACGACGGTCGCCACCAACGCGCTGCTGGAACGGCGAGGGACGCCGGTACTGCTCGTCATCAACCAGGGCCTCGGCGATCTTCTGCGGATCGGCAATCAGGCGCGGCCGCGGCTGTTCGACCTCGATGTCCGTCTTCCGCCCGTGCTCTACAACGACGTGCTGGAGGTGTCGGGCCGCATCGGCGCCGATGGCCGCGAGGTGGCGCCGCTCGACGAGCCCGCCATCCGCGCCGCGCTGGCGGATGCGCGGGCAGGGGGCCTTGCCGCCGTCGCCATCGCGCTGATGCACGCCTGGGCGTTCCCGGAGCACGAGCGGCGTATCGCGGCGCTCGCGGCCGAAGCGGGCTTCACGCAGATTTCCACCAGCCACGAGACCGGGCCGTTGCTGCGCCTCGTGCCGCGCGGGCAGACGACGGTCGCCGACGCCTACCTCTCGCCGGTCCTGCGCCGCTACGTCGATCGCGTCGCGGGCGCGCTGCCGGATGTGCCGCTGTTCTTCATGCAGTCGCATGGCGGCCTCGCCCGCGCCGACCGCTTCGCCGGCCGCGACGCCATCTTGTCCGGGCCTGCCGGCGGCATCGTCGGCGCCGCGCGCACCGCCGCCGCGGCGGGCTTCGACCGCGTCATCGGCTTCGACATGGGCGGCACCTCGACCGACGTGGCCCTCTACGCCGGACGTTTTGAGCGCGCAACAGAAACCGAGATCGCCGGCGTGCGGCTGCGCGTCCCGATGATGGCGATCCACACGGTCGCCGCCGGTGGCGGTTCGGTGCTTGGTTTCGACGGCGCCCGGCTGACTGCGGGGCCGGGCTCGGCCGGCGCGCATCCGGGGCCGCTCTGCTACCGCCACGGCGGACCGCTGACGGTCACCGACGCGAACCTGCTCCTCGGCAAGATCCAGTCCGCGCACTTCCCGGCGATCTTCGGTCCGCGAGGACAGGAGCCGCTCGACGCCGATGCGGTGTCCGCCGCGATCGATGCCCTGGCCGCGGAGGTTGCGGACGCCACCGGGCGTCCGCAGAACCCGCTCGCGCTCGCGGAGGGTTTCGTCCGCATCGCGGTCGCGCACATGGCGGGCGCGATCCGTGAGATCACCCTCCGCCGCGGCCACGACGCCGCGCGCTTCACCCTTGCCTGCTTCGGCGGCGCGGGCGGGCAGCACGCCTGCATGGTCGCCGATGCGCTCGGCATGACGCGCATCTTCATCCACCCGCTGGCGGGCGTGCTCTCCGCGTACGGCATGGGTCTCGCCGACCAGTCCGTCATCCGGACGCAGGCCGTGGAACGCGAGCTTGAGCCCGGGCTGCTGCCCGAAATCGATGCCCTGCGCGCCCGGCTGGAGGACGCCGCGCGGGCCGAACTCGCGGGCCAGGGCGCTGCCGGCGAGGCGGTCGCAGTCTCCGTGACCGCGGAGCTGCGGCTGTCGGGCACCGATGCGCCTCTGCCGGTGGCGCTTGCGTCCCTCGACGCCATGCGGGCCGATTTCGGGCGCCAGCATCAGGCGCGCTTCGGCTTCGCGGCGCCCGATCGCCCGCTCATCCTGGAAGCACTGTCGGTGGAGGCGGTCGCCGCCGCCGAGCCGCCGGAGGAGGCATCGCTTCCGCCGCGCGCCTCGGGCTCCTCGCTCGCGCCCATCGACCATGTGGCGGTCTTCACCGGTGGCGAGACGCACGACACGCCGGTGTTCGAGCGCCTCGATCTGCGTGCGGGCGACACCATCGCCGGCCCCGCCCTCATCCGCGAGGCGAACGCCACGACGATGATCGAGCCGCACTGGTCCGCCACCGTCACGGCCACCAACGGCATGGTGCTCGACCGTGTGGAGGCCATGGCCGCCGCGGACGAAGGCGCGGACGCGGATCACGCCGACCCTGTGCTGCTGGAGCTTTTCCGCAACCTCTTCATGAGCGTCGCCGAGCAGGCGGGCGTCGTGCTTCAGAACGCCTCGCTGAGCGTCAACATCAAGGAGCGGCTCGATTTCAGCTGCGCCATCTTCGACGGCGAGGGGCGGCTGATCGCCAATGCCCCGCATGTGCCGGTGCATCTCGGCGCGATGGGCGAGAGCGTGCGGCACGTCATCGCCAAGCGCGGCGGGAGCCTGCGGCCCGGCGACGTGGTGGCGCTCAACAATCCCTTTGCCGGCGGCACCCATCTGCCCGACGTGACCGTCATCACGCCGGTCTTCGACGAGACCGGCCAGCATATCCGCTTCTTTACCGCCAATCGCGGGCACCACGCGGATATCGGCGGCACCACGCCCGGCTCCACCCCGCCCGACAGCCGCACGCTGGAGGAGGAGGGCGTCGTCATCGATGATTTCCTGCTCGTCGAGCAGGGCCGGTTTCGCGAGCAGCCCTTCCGCGATCTGCTTGGCCAAGCCCGCTATCCGGCCCGCAGCCCCGACATCAACGTCGCGGACATCGCGGCCCAGGTCGCTTCCAACGAGGCCGCCTCGCGGGAGATGGCCCGGATCATGCGCGACTGGGGCTGGCCGCGCGTGGACGCGTACATGAACCATCTCCGCGCCCATGCGGCGGAGAGCGTCCGTCGGGTCATCGACGGGCTGGAGGACGGCGCCTTCGCGCTCACCATGGATGACGGCGCACCGCTGCGGGTCGCGATCCGCATCGACCACGCCATGCGTCGCGCGACCATCGACTTCGCCGGCACCGGTGTGCAGAGCGCCGGCAACTTCAACGCGCCCCCGGCCGTCACCCGCGCGGTGGTGCTCTATGTCTTCCGCTGCCTCATCGGCGAGGACATCCCGCTGAACGACGGCTGCCTCGAGCCGTTGGACATCCTGATCCCGCCCGGCAGCTTTCTCGCGCCCGCGCCGGGGGCCGCCGTGGTCGCCGGCAATACGGAAGTCTCGCAGGCCGTGTGCAACACCCTGTTCGGCGCGCTAGGCGTCTGCGCGTCGGCCCAGGCGACGATGAACAACCTTCTATTCGGGGATGCCAGTCGCCAGTATTACGAGACGATCTGCGGCGGCGTCGGCGCGGGGCCGGGGTTCGACGGGGCGGCGACAGTCCAGACACACATGACCAACACACGCATGACCGATCCCGAGGTGCTGGAATTGCGCTACCCGGTCAGGGTCGAGCAGTTCGGGCGGCGCGTCGGTTCGGGCGGCGCCGGCCAGTGGCGCGGCGGCGACGGCGTCATCCGCCGCCTCCGGTTCCTGGAGCCGATGACGGCCGTGATCGTCTCCTCGCGCCGCCGCGAAGGCCCGTTCGGGCTTGCCGGCGGCGGTTCGGGCGCCGTCGGCGAGCAATGGATCGAGCGCGACGGCGCAATCATTCGCATGGAGGGCCGCGACCGTCGCGACCTGTTAGCCGGCGACGTGCTAGGCGTGGCCACGCCCGGCGGCGGAGGCTACGGAAAACCATGACGGAGCTGGATTGAGAGCGCCCCAGCGCTCGCGCTACCAGAAGCGGCGGTCCTTTCGCATAAGGCCCGTGCCGGTTCTGCTCGCGGGTGCCGTGGTGATCGTCGCCGGCATCTGGATCGGGCCGCGCCTGTTCGACTGGAACGCTCACCGCGCGGCGATCGAGGCCGCCGCCAGCGGCTTTCTCGGGCGTCGCGTCGAGATCAGCGGGCCGATCCGGCTCGGCCTGCTGCCCCAGCCCTCCATCACCGCCGAACGCGTCGAGGTCCGCGACGACGGGGACGGCGTGCGTATGGGCACGCGCGCGCTCACGCTCAACCTCTCGCTCGGCGCGTTGCTCACCGGCCGTGTGGAGGTCACGCACGTCGTGCTCGACCGGCCCGACATCCGTCTGCCCTGGCCCCTGCCACGCGGGCCGATCTCGATCGAACCGCCGCCTTGGCTGGCCGCGCTCTCCGCGAATGTCACGCGCGGCAGCCTCGTCATCGGTCCGCTCCATGTGACGGACGCCAATATCGGCGTGGTCACCGGCGGCGCGACGACGGCGCTCAGGATCGACGGAACGGCGGAGGCCGGCGGTGAGGCATGGCAGTTGAGCATCGGCCTCGCCTGGCCGCAGAACGATGGAGGCGCACCGCTGCAGTTGACGCTGCAGAATGCGGCGACGCCCGCCGGCACCTTTGGTTTCAAAGGCGTAATGGCTGCCAGCGGTCAGGTTATCGGCAGCTTCACGGCGCATGGCGACGATCTCGCGGCCCTCGTGCCGGCGCCGGCGCTCCCCTTCGACGCCGAAGGCTCGCTCCGCGCCGATGGCCGCAGCGTGAACCTCACCGATCTGGCTCTCAGCCTCGGCAACATGCCGGCGAGCGGCAATGTCCGGCTGCGGCTCACGACCCCGAAGGCACCGATGGCTCCGTCGCCTGGCCTGACCATCCACCTGCACACTCCGATGCTGGACCTCGCACCCTGGCTCACCGCTTTTCCCGCCGGCAGCACGAGCGCGCCGCCGCTCAGCCTCGATCTCGACGCGGACTCCGCCGTTTTCGGGGACGGCCTGTTGCGCCGCTTCGGGCTGAAGCTCGTCACCTCGGCCACGCGGATCCGCGTCGACGATGTCCACGCCACATTGCCCGGCGAGGCAGCGATCGCGCTCACCGGCTTCTATGACCCGGCGAGCATCTCCTTCATTGGCCGGATGAGCCTGGGCGCGCCGTCGCCCGCCGTCACGCTGCACTGGCTGGCGCAGTCGAAGCTGCTGCCCGACTTTTCCGGCGCACTATCGGGTCTCGCCAGTCTCGCGATCACTGCCGATGTCGCCGCCGATCCCCGTCGCGCCGCGGTCACCGGCATCGCCGGGCGGATGAACGACACCACCATCGCGGGCGGTTTCGCGCTTGGGCTCGGTCCGGCCGCCTCGGTCGCCGCCGGGCTCGACTTCGGCAAGATCGATCTTGGGCAGTGGCTGCCGCCCGACTGGCTGGTGGACCCGCCGCGTCCGGATCTGCTGGCCCATGCCCTCGCCGGCACGACAGCGGACCTGCGCCTCACGGCCGATGAGGTCTGGCTCGGTGACGACCGCATCGATCACGGCGTGCTCGATGCGGCGATCAGCGGCGGCCGCCTGAACCTTCGCCAGCTGGCCGGTCAGGATCAGGGCGTCCAGGTTCTCGTTTCAGGAGCCATGGACGGCGGCGGCGTGCTCAGCGATGCGCGGCTGGTGCTGGCGGCGCCGCATGCTAACCCCTTCATCGACCTCCTGCCGGCCCGGCTCCGGGGGGAGCGCACCTTCTGGAACGCGCCGCTGGCCGCCACGGTCACCGCTGCCGGGCCGCCGAACGCTCTCGCGGTTTCACTTCAGGGATCGCTCGGCGACCTCGACGTTTCCGCCCAGCCGGTCATGGATCTGGTTCACGACCATTGGCAGGGTCCGGTCACCCTGCAGCATCCCAACGCCTCGCGCCTGCTGCGCACCCTCGGCTACACCGACGCGCCCGCGTGGCTCGGCGAGGGCTCGCTGTCCGTCGTGTCGAACGTGGCGTCTGACGGCAGTTCCTGGTCGCTGTCTCCGGTGACCTTCAGCCTCGGCATGCTGCATGGCAGCGGCAGGCTCGCTCGGGCCTCCGCCCGCCCGCCCGCTGCGCGGCAGATTACCGGGACGCTCGTGATCGACACGCTACCCTGGCCGGAGCCCGCAACCGACGACCCCATTCCGGTGGCGCTGCTGCGGGGCTGGGAGGCAACGCTCGACATCACCGTCAACCGGGTGATGAACGACCTCTTGCCGGTCGCGAGCGACGTGCATGCCGAAACGCGGCTTCACGACGGCGTGCTGCAGGTGGCGATCGAGCGCGCGCGTCTTCTTGGCGGCACGCTGACCGGCACGTTAAGTCTGGCGGCGGCGGACCCACCGACGCTGACGGCGACCCTCGGGCTCGCGGGCGCGGCCTCGCCGCCGGCGGGCGACGATGTCCTCTCGGGCTTGCTTCCGGTCGCGCTGACCGCAACCTCGCTGAACGGTCGCGCGACGCTTGCCGCACGCGGCTACAGCCTCGCCTCGTGGCTGGCGAGCCTCGACGCAACCATGAGCTTAACGGCGGGGCCCGGTGTCATCGGCGGCATCGATCTCGGAGCGGTATCGAAGCCCGGCCTGGAGGCGACGCTGGCCGAGTTGCACAAGGCCGACCTGTTCGCCGGCACGTCGGCGTTCAATACGTTGAAGGCTTCGGCGAGCGTCGTCCTGGGCGAAATGCAGGTTACCGGGTTTCAGCTCGACGGCGCCGCCGGGGTCATGATGGCGACCGGTCAGGTCGATCTCGTCCGCGGGGTCTGCAACCTCAACCTGGCGCTCAAGCCGGCCGGTGGAGGCAGTATCGTCAACGCGGTCCTCCAGGGACCGGTAAGCCACCCAGCCTCCTGGATCGTCCACGGCACGGCCATGAACTGACTTCGGGTCAAGCCGTCATCAGCCAGGGTTTCGACAGATAGCGCGCCGCTTCTTCGGTCGTCGTCATCAGCGGTGCGATGAGCGGGCCCTGGACCACGTCGCAGCCATGCCGCTCCAGAAACAGGAGCTGCGCCGGCGTCTCCACGCCCACGGCGACAGCCTGGAAGCCCAGACCATGCGCGAGACCGATCGCCGCGCGCACGATCGCTTCGCTGCGGCGCCCGGTGCCGATCTCGGCGATGAAGGACGCGTCGATCTTGATGCGGGCGATCGGCAGGCGGGCGAGCGTCGACAGCGACACTAGGCACGCGTCTCCGGTCTCGATCACGCTGGTGATGCCGCAGTCGTCGAGCGCCCGGAGGGCATTCTCCACAGCCGCGCCGATGCGGCCATGGACCATATCCTCCGTGATCTTGATTTCCAGATCGCCCCGACGCAGGCCAAAACGCCTCAGCAGTTCCTTGGTTTCACCGACAAATCCGGCTTCCGCAACCTGACGGCCATAGACGCCGATCTCGACGCGCCCTGGCTCGAGGCCCTGGGCGCGGAGCGCGGCGAGGCGGCCGAGCGCCCCCTCCATCACCAAGCGGCCCAGCTCGCAGGCCAACCCGGTTTCGATTGCGGCCGCCACAAGATCGGCACGGGGCACAATCCGGTGCCCGTTACGCCAGAACGGTATGGCCTCGAACGCCACGTGGCCGCCGCGGAGCAGGCGTTTCGGCTGCCAGGCGACGGTGATCTGTCCGTCGGTCAGGGCGTGCCGCAGCCCTTCCGCTAAACGCGCCCGGCGATCCAGCGCCTCGGCCTGTTCCGGGCGGAAGGCGCGCCAGGCGCGACGACCGCTGCGCTTCGCTTCGTAAAGCGCAAGATCGGCGTTCTTGAGCAGCCGCGGCACCTGCCGCCCGTCGATCGGGAAGATGGTGACCCCGCTGGATATGCTGACCTCGACACGCTGGCCCAACAGCTCCATCGTTCCGGTCAGCGCCTTGTGGATGTCGAACAGCCGCGCTTCGGCGGCCTCGGACGTGCGGTCGCCGGGCGCCAGCAGGGCGAACTCATCGCCGCCCAGCCGGGCGATGACGTCGCCGGGCCGCGCCAGGCGGCTGACGCGCTGGGCCAACTCCACCAGCAGGGCATCGCCCACATCATGGCCGCGGGTGTCGTTGATCTGCTTGAAGTGATCGACGTCGAAAATCACGAGCGCGCCGCCGTCGGGCGCGGCGAGCGCGTGCTCGAAGGCGGCCAGCAGGGCTGAGCGGTTGGCGAGGCCGGTCAGCGGGTCGTGCTCGGCCTGATACCGCAGATAGGCCTCCATGCGGCGGCGCTCCGCTGCTTCCCGCCGGGCTTGCTCCTCGGCCAGGCGGCGCGCCGTGATGTCGGTCTGGACGGCGAGGAAGCCTGTCAGCTGGCCGTCATCGTCCCGCAGCGCCGTGCAGTTGATGGCGATCCAGTAAGATCGGCCGTCGCGACTGTAGTTCAGAACCTCGGCATCGAAGCCCTCGCCCTTCTCGATGCAAGCCCGCATGTAGGAGCGCGTCGATGGGTCGGTGCCGATGCCTTGAAGCAGCGCCCCGGGCCGCTTGCCGATCATCTCGACAGCCGGGATGCCGCTCATGCGGGTGAAGGCGTCGTTGCACCATTCCGTGCAGCCGCCTGCATCGGTGATGACCACGGCGTTCGGCATCTTGCGAACGACGAGCGACAGGCGTTCCGCGCGTTCCGTGAGATCGTGCCGGGCGGTCACATCCTGGAAAGCACCTGCGAGACCGGTAATCTGGCCGTTCTCGCAAATAGCCCCCCCGCAGGCTCGCACCCAGATCTCCCGTCCGGTGGCCGTGACGAGCGGCAGTTCGAGATCGTAGGGAACACCGTCGCGGCGCGCCTTCTCCAAAGCCCCGGAAAGCGTCGCCCGAGCGGCGGGAGGATAAAAGGCGAGGGCCTCTTCGACTGTCGGTGGCCGATCCGGATCGAGGTCGTGCACGGCAAAGGTGACGGCGTCCCAGCGGACGGCTCCTGTGCGAAGGTCAAGCTCCCACCCGCCGACACCCGAGATCTGCAGGGCCCGTTCGGCAAAAGCGGAAGCGATTTCGTGCATTAGTTCCAGCGTCCCTCGGCTCCCCAGACTATTGACTCCGCATAACCAACATGACTCACAAAGCCGTGATCTCCGTTAACCGCAGGCGTTTTCTGTCTCCTGCCTATTGACGGCCTCGCGCAGGGCACGGACGCGCAGAGCCGACGCCAGAGGTCTCGCCGGCGTTCGCTCGGCGTCAACCTCGAGGACAAGCGCTGCCAGCGGCTTTTCACGCTTCCGGGCGCATTGTTCCAGCGCTTCCCAGAACTCCGGCTCCAGCGCAACGCTGGTTCGGTGGCCAGCAATGCTGAAGCTGCGTTTGACTAGCATTCCGACCGGCCCTGCTCGTGCTGCTGACTGCAATCCGTGAGAGTAGGGCGGAGTGACAGTGGCGTGAATATCCCGACCCCGCTCTGTCGGGAGAGAGGGCGAGGGTGTATGTGGTCGCCTCATCCTGTTGTGGGATTGACTGCATGGCAGGTCATGCGGGAGTGTTTTCCAGCCGGTTTTGAACCGACAATAATGGCTGGCGCATTACCTGCGCGCATCATTTCTTTACTTATTCACAAGGAATTTCATTTAAAGCGACACGTGATTCGATTAGGTCTGCTGCGGGCGGCGGACGTCATCAAGAACAGCCCGGTTGATTTGGCTTCTCCAGGAGAAAACGATGAGACAGTCCTATATCATCGAGATCGACGGCGTTTTCGTTGGCGCAGCCGCATTCTATGGCAACGGATATACCTTCAAGGGTGTCGATTCCCGGTTGAAGGAAATCGACGGGCAGCATTTCTCTCAACTATCCGAGGTACGCGAGGCAGCGAGCCGCACGTATCGCCGCGCACCCTATGCGGCGCGGGTTCAGGCCATGAGCGTTATGGCTCGTTCGCTCTAGTAAATGTCGCATCAGCGGAAGGCGTTCCAAAGATGCGGATTAGAAACGGCAGGTAGCGTCCACAATCAACGGCCTTAACCTTCGCTCGATCCGGCGTTAATGCATTCGTAGATTCTGGTGAGGGCTGTCCAGGCTGAAGGCGGGTATCGTCACATCGAACAGCTCGCCGGATGACGGCACTACCATGTGATACTCGCCCGCCATGAAGCCGGTCGGCGTGTCGAGCGGCGTGCCGGATGTATATTCGAATGCCTCGCCCGGCTCGAGGACGGGCTGTTCGCCGACGACGCCATCCCCATGCACATGCTGGACGCGGCCGAGCCCATTGGTGATCCGCCATGTGCGGCTGATCAACTGCACCGTCTGCTGGCCTTTGTTCTCGATCGTCACGCGGTAGGCCCAGACGAAGCGCCCCTCGTCGGCTTGCGATTGATCTTCGAGATAGAAGGAGCGCACGCTGACGCGAATGCCGTTCGTCGTCTTTGTGTAATCGTTGCTCATATCGTGCCGCCGCTCCGCGGTCCTCTGCTTTGGATGCCGGAAGCTTCCGTATCCAGCTCCTTTCCTCACGCTACGCTGACAGCCAGGACGCGGCAACCGGGCCATCCGAGGGCTCGCCTTCACCGGCGGCTCAAGCAGGCTCCAGCACCAGCCCCGCCGCCATCGTCGTCACCTCGTCGGCGGAACGCTCCCCCGCGATCGCCTGGGCGGCGAGTTCGCCTGTGAGAGCCCCGAGCTTGAAGCCGTGGCCCGAGCAGGCGCTGATGATCCAGCCCTTCGCGCCAACCGCATTCTGGATGAAATGCTCATCGTCCGTCACGGTATAGAAGCAGGCCTTCCGCTCCAGCACCTGGTAGCGGTCGAAGTCCTTCACCACCCGTTTCAGCACGCGGGTCAGGCGGGTCACGTCGAGGTCGGTGGCGGTGCGGTCCTCGTCGGCGTCGCCGCGGCGGGTGAAGACGTGGTCGCCGATCTTGAGCCGCGTGCCGCGCCGGGGCGGCAGCATGTAGCAGCTCGACTCCGGTCCGAGGTCGGCCATCACCGAGGCTTCCGCCCAGGCCTGGGCATGGTCGGGCGGGGGCGCCAGGAACATCACCGCCTGGCGGGAGGGCGTGGCGTGCGCGCGGAGGCTCGGCACCAGCCGGTCGGCCCAGGCGCCGGCGGCGATCACCACGCGGTCACCGGAGTAAGTGGCCCCATTGGCGGTGACGGTTCCGTGCTCCGCGTCGATCTCGCTCACGAGGTGGTTGGCGTGGAAGACGACGCCCTTGCCGGCGAGGAACACGACGAGGTCGAGCACGATGCGGGACGGGAACAGCATGCCGGCGCCGTCGGTTTCCACGACGCGCGAGACGGTGTCGAGGTTGAGCATCGGGAAACGCGCCGCGGCCTTTCCCAGCGGAACGTCGCGGAAGCCGATGCCCATGCGGGTGAGCGCCGTCGAGGTGCCGTGATACCAGGGCGTCTCCTCGCGCTGGAAATAAACCGCGCCGCAGGGGTCGTAATGGGTGACGCCGAGATCCTTCCACATGAGGTCCCAGAGCCTGAAGGCCTGCGGCATGAGGTAGGAGTAGCCTTCGAATTCTCCATAGGCGTGGCGCGTGATGCGGTGCTCGTCCCACGACGAACCCTTCGGGTTGGGGATCGGCCCCTGCTCGAACATCTCGACCTCGAAACCGCGGCGCAGCAGGCTCCAGGCGGTTGCGAGCCCCGCGATGCCGCAGCCGACGATGAGGACTTTCCCTGTGGGCGCCATGGCTCTTGCTCTCTCTATTGGTTAGGCGGCGAGGACAGGTGCGACCCAGCCCTGGCGCGCGCGCCAGTCGCGCGGCAGGTTGGCGAAGCGATCCAGGCTCAGCTTGTCGATATCGGCGAAGCTGCACCGTCCGTCCATGACCAGGTCGCGGATCGCATGGCCCGTGGCGGGCGAGAGGCCGAAGCCGACGCTGCTCATGGTCGTCACCGTCAGGTTGCCGGGCTCTTCGAGCCGGTCGATGACCGGGCGGCCGTCGGGCGTGTTCTCGATAATGCCGGCCCAACTGCGGATGACGCGGACATGCGCGGCCTTGGGGAACAGCTCGACCAGGCGCTTGGAGAGGTTCTGCAGCAGTTGCGTGGACGGGCGGGCCGCATCGCCGCCGGTCACCGGCGCGTCCTCGAGCCATTCATGCGGTCCGCCGCCGTAGGCGAGGTTGCCGCGCAGGGTCTGGCGGCCATAGAGGCCGTTGCCGTCGACGCCGCCGATCTTCATGAGCGGCAGCGGCTCGGTCACGATCATCTCGGCGCGGGCGGGCGCGACGGGCAGGTAGATGCCGATCGTCTCCAGCAGCGCGCCGGTCTGCGGCCCGGCGGCGAGCACCAGATGGTCGCAGTCGAAGCGGCCGAGGCTCGTCTCGACGCCGACGACGCGGCCGCCCACGGTGACGATCCCCGAGACGGCGGTGTGCTGCAGGATGCGGCCGCCCTTGTCCTGCAGCGCCCAGGCATAGGCCTGCACGGTGCGCTGCGGATTGGCCTGGCCGCCAAAGTGGTAATGGACGGCACCGACGACGTTGTCCCCGGCGAAGGGCACAAGCTCGCGTGTCTGCTGTGCGTCGAGCGTCTCGTACTGATAGCCCATGTTGGCGCAGATATCGCCGTGGTCCTTGTACTGGGCGAGCTGCGCCTCGGTGAGCGCCATGATGACGCGCTCGCGCCGATACTCGGTCGGGTAGCCGAGCAACTCGTCCATCTGCGGCCAGAGCCGCTGCTCCTCGTGGAAGAGCGGGCTCTGGTAGTGGGTGCAGCCGCCGCCGTTGCGGCCGGAGGCCTCCCAGCCGACGATGCCCTTGTCGATCACCAGCACGTCGACGCCCTCGCGCGCCAGCCACCACGCGGCGCTGAGGCCGGTCACGCCTCCGCCGATGACGATGACGCTGGCACTCTTTCGTTCCATGGTCTTTTCCATCAGGGACACCTCAGCCATCCCTCAGAAATGCGCCATTCGGCCGGCGCGCTCGATCTCGCGCTCGGTGCCGATATCGGCGTAGGGCACCCACTGGGTGCGGATGCCGAACCAGACGTTCCAGCCCTGGATCATCTCGGCCGTCTCCTCGGAGGTCGCCAGCACGCCGAGCGGCAGCGGCCGCACGGGCGCGCGGTAGCCTGCCAGCGCGATGGATGAGAGCGGGCGTTCGGTGCCGATGGCCATGATCATGGCGACCTGCTCGCGGCAGCGGCGCGCCTGGCAAGCCCCCATGCAGGCGCGGGTGAGGCGCTTGATCTGGTCCTGATTGACCGGCCCGTCCTGAGCGAGTGTTGCCAGATCGCGTGAGGCGATCGGCGCGTCGAGGTAGCGCGGCGGCTGCACCGTCAGCAGGTCGCGGCGCGTCACCTCCTCGCATGTGCAGGCGTTCACATCGAGGCCGCCGGCCGTCATCAGGGCGCGCATCCAGTCCATGCGGTAGGCGTCGGTGTCCGTGATGGGCGACGGCACTGGCGCAGCCATCACCGGCACATCCTGGCCGAGCGAGCGCAACGCGGCATGAGCGGCGGCGCGTCCCGAGGCGGCGGCGTCTGTACCCGCGCCCGCGCAGTCGCCCGCGAAGAACACGCCGGCGGGCGCGGTCTCGACCAGATAGGCACCTTCGCGGCGGGCGATTTTGGCACCCGCGACATCGGCGAGATCGATCACCGGCACCGCGCCAATTGCGAGCACGATCGTGTCGCAGGCGATGGTCTTCGATCCCCCGCCCGAGACGGGCGCGAGAACGGCGGCGGTGACGCCGTCGGCATTGCCCTGCGCCTCCTGGATGACGTGGCCGGTGATGACCTCGACACCTCGCGAAACCATCAGGGACACGTCAGATTGCGGCGCGTCCCGCACCTCTACCATGGCCGCGACCTCGAGCCCGGCGTCGAGCGCTGTCTGCGCCGTCTTCACCGCAAGATCGCCGGTGCCGAGGATGACGATCCGACGGCCGTTGAAGGCACCGTATTTCGAGACCAGCGAGGCGAAGCCGAGCGCGCCGACGACGCCCGGCGTCTCGAAGCCCTTGAACGAAAATACGAGGTCGCGCGCGCCGGACGCGATGATGAGCCGCTTGAACCCGCAGAGCCAGGAGCGCGTCTCGTCCGCCAGACCGACGACCGGCTCCGGCAGCGAGCGCAGGTTCGGTCCGGCAACGAAGGCGCCCCAGGCATAGGTGCCGAGCTTCACCTCAACGCCCAGCTCGAACGCCTCTTCGAGACCAGGGTTGGTGCTGAGGATCTGTTCCAGCATGCGGCCCTTATTCTGCACGGCCGCCGTCCAGCGGTTGCCGAAGAGCAACGGCACATCCATGCCGATGAGCCCGGCGCCGAGCGGGTTCTCGTCCACCAGCGTCACCTGCAGCCCGGCGCGAGCGGCTTCGAGTGCTGCGGCAAGCCCCGCTTCGCCCGCCCCGATGACCAGCAGTTCGGCCTGTTCCGTGGCAGTCGTGTGCTTCTCGCCGATGGCGTGAAAGTCGGAAGTGACGTCTTCGTCTTCCATCAGACGGCCTCCAGGGCTTGGGCGAGATCCGCCACCAGATCGTCGCTGTTTTCGATGCCGACGGAAACACGCATCGTCGCGGGTCCGATATCAACTTCCGTGCGGGTGGCCTCGGGCACGGCATAGTGGGTGGTGGTCGCCGGGTGGCAGATGAGCGTCTCCGTCCCGCCGAGGCTGACCGCGAAGCGCAGCAGGCGCAGGCGGTCGAGGAACCGGAAGGCGCCCGCCTCGCCGCCGGTCACGTCGAACGAGAAGGTGGAGCCCGGTCCTGCACATTGCCGGTCATAGACCGCGCGTGCCGCCGATCCCTTTGCCAGGAAGCCGAGATAGGTGATGCGGGTAACCTTCTGGTGGTCGCGCAGATAGGTCGCGATGACCTTCGCGTTCCGCACGGCGCGCTCCGTCCGCAGGCTCATGGTCTCGACCGAGCGGAGCAGCATCCAGCAGCTATGCGGGTCGGCGTGGCATCCGAGCAGGGTGCGTAGCTTCTTGAGCCGCCCCACCAGCGCGGCCGAGCCGCTCACGCTGCCCGCCATGAAATCGCTGTGCCCACCGGCATATTTCGTGAGCGAGGTGACGCAGAGGTCGGCGCCGTGCTCCAGCGGCGATTGCAGGAACGGGCCGAGGAAGGTGTTGTCGACCGAAATGATCGGCCGCTTCCCTTGAGCGAGCGCGATGCGGTCCGCGAGGCGGCTGATCATGGCGAGGTCGGCGATGGCGCAGGTCGGGTTCGCCGGGCTCTCGACCATGATCAGGGTCAGCGGCCCCTTCGCCATGGCGGCATCGGCGACCGCCGCCATGGACGCCTCATCGACGCCGTCGGTGAAGCCGAAGATGTTCACCCCGATCTCGGCCATGTGCGAATGCAGCAGCATGTCCGTGCCGCCATAGATCGGTCGGCTGTGCATCATGCTGTCGCCGGGACGCAGCAGGCTCATGGCCAGCGTCGAGACCGCTGCCATGCCGCTCGCGAACAGCGCGCTGTCCTCGGCCCGGTCGAGCGCCGCGATGCGGGTCTGAGCCATGACGAGGTTCGGATGATCGAGCCGGGCGTAGATATAGCCGTTCTTCCCGCCGCGCTCGGGCACGTCGCCATCGAAGAAGGCCTGATGCACTGCCTTCGCCTGCGCCGCCGAGGCGTAGACGAAGGTCGAGGTCATGTAGATCGGCGGCTTGGCGGCGCCGCCATGCTCGGCGGGGTCGTAGCCCGCGCCGACGGCCAGCGTCTCCAGCGCAAGGGCGCGCTCGTCGCTTGGAGGGCGATCCATCACATGAGTTCCAAAACCAGGGGTGAGCGGGCGTAGCTGCAACAGGCGAGGATCTCGCCCGCGGCGATCTCCTCCTCCTCGATGCCGCCCTGATGGTTCATCTCCACGGTGCCCGAGCGTTTCCGCACCCGGCAGGTGCCGCAGATACCGTCCGCGCAGGCATAGGGGATGGCGATGCCGAGCCGCAAGGCGACCGTCAGCACGGTTTCGGAGGGCTTGGCCTCAGCCTCCTTCGCGGCAGGCTCGAAGCGCAGAGTGAAGGTGAGGGTGGCGGGCGCGGGGTTCGGCGGCTCGGGCGCGAGGTCGGGGATCGGGATGGCGGTGAAGGCCTCGCGGCGAAAGGCGGTGGCGGGGCCGCCCGCATTGGCGTGCGCAGCCTCGACGGCCTCCATGAAGCCAGTGGGGCCGCAACAGAAGACCTCGCGGGTGGCGAGGTCGGGCGCCATTGCGGCAAAGGCCGCGGCGGTCGGGCGTCCGGTCGCCGTCGTCAGGAAATCAAGCTTCCAGCTGCCGAGTTCGGCGGCGATCGCCTCGATCTCGGGCTTGAACAGCCAGTCTGAGGGCGTGCGGGCGAGGTGGACGTAATGCACCGGCGTGCGGCAGCCGATATCGCGCAGGAAGCGTGCGATGGACGCCATGGGCGTCGCTCCGCTGCCCGCGGAGACGAGCAGCAGCGGCCTCTCCGGCGGCTGCATCAGGCAGAACGGCCCGGCAGGCGGCATGGCCTTCAACGTCATCCCGACAGCGAGCGCGTAATGCATCCAGGCCGTGCCGCTGGTGTTGATGGTCTGCGCGCCGGCTTGACTCTTGATCGTGAGGTCGATCGCCTCATCCCGCAGCGGCGAGGAGGCGATGGTGAAGCAGCGCCACACCTTTCCGCCCGCCAGGGGCAGTTCAAGCGTCACGAACTGGCCGGCGTGGAAGCGGATGGGCGCGCGCGACTGAGCCTCGAAACGGAAGGTCCGGACGCCCGGCGCCTCATCAGATATGGCGGTGCAGCGGAGGAGGTCATCTCCGCCGCGCCAGACGCCGCTGTCGGTGGCGAGAGGGGGCACCTATTCCGCCGCGATGGCGTGGATCGGCTCGGCCTCCGCCTCAGCCGCCGCGATGAACGCCTTCGCCTGGGTCACGTAGTAGTTCACGAACCGCAGCACGAGCGACTCCGCAACCGCGGAGTAGGGGCCGGGCACGTAGCCGGGGGAGTTCACGCCGCGCTGGTTGAGTTCGCAGAGGTCGCGATCCTCGAGGTTGGTGGCGTCCCAGAGGCGCACGAGGTTGGCGAGGTCGTAGTCGACGCCCTCGACGGCATCCTTGTGGACCAGCCACTTGCCGAGAACGAGCGTCTCGCGCGTGTTGAGCGGAATGCAGGTGAACATGAAGGTGAAGTCGCCTGTCGAGTGGCAGAAGCTATGCGGCTCTATGGCCCAGCGCAGGCTGCCGATGTCGCCGTCGCCGATTGGGCACATGAGCTTGGCGACCGCGCGCTTGCCATCCATGGTCATGGAGACCGCGCCCTCGTTGAGCGGGAAGCGGGCGGCCTGCCACCAGTTCTCCTCGGCGGGCAGGCCGGGCAGGCCGAGTTCGACCATGCGCCGTTCGAAATTCGCCTCATGCTCGCTGACCGTCTCGAAGTTGCCCTTGGCATAGATCGGGAAGGTGACCGCGAGTTCCGGATGACGCCCGGCGCAATGGTAGCACTCGCGCGCATTCTCCATCACGAGCTTCCAGTTCGCCCGTTCGAGAAGCGTCGCCTCATGCGCGATCTTGGCGTTCTTGAAGTCGTGCGGCTCCAGCATGGGACCGACGGCGTCGCGGTAGGGCTGGAAGTCGGGCGGGCTGTCGGCGAGGCAGACATAGACGGTGCCGGCCAGCGTCTCGACATGGATGGGGCGGAGGCCATGGCTTTCGGGGCTGAAACCATCCCCCATCCGGCCGGCGAAGATGAGCTTGCCGGCGAGGTCGTAGGTCCATTGGTGATACGGGCAGACGAGGCGGGTCGCCTTGCCCGAACCCTCGGCGCAGAGTTCCGCGCCGCGATGCCGGCAGGTGTTGTGGAAGCCGCGCAGCGCGCCCTGGCGGTCGCGGATGACGATGATGGGTGCGCCGCCGATGTGCAGCGCCTGATAGCTGCCGGTGGCCGGAAACTCGATCTCGAAGCCGATCAGGATCCAGGTGCGGCGGAAGATCGCTTCCTGATCGAAGGCGAAGACCTCGTCGTCGTTATAGAGCGACTGGGGCAGCGAGTGTCCCGCTTCGCGCGCTCCGAGGGCGGCCTTGATCCTGGAGTAGTCAGCCATCCGCAGTCTCCGATCGACGGTCACTCAGAGCTGCGCCCATCACAGCACTGTGTTAGGTATGTGACACGATATCGCCCTGTATGGGCAAATCTCATTTGCTCATGCCGCCATCGAATTTCCGGAAGCGGCGGCGGATGGAGCGTGGCTGTTCCTGCGAATTTCGCCTAGCAATCCTTAGTGGAACCGTTCATACGGTCGCCTCGGCGCTTTTCATCCTGGGCTACAAGTGTTTCGGTATGCGGTTCCCGCCTCCGGCGCCTCCCCCCAATGCAAAAGTATGTTTGGCTCGCATGTTGCGGGTCGCCGGGTGCGAGGAGAGACCCGATGTCGGTCGGCACGGTTAAGTGGTTCAATGCTACCAAGGGCTATGGCTTCATTCAGCCGGAAGATGGTTCGGCGGATGTGTTCGTGCACATTTCCGCGGTCGAGCGCGCGGGCCTCGGCGGACTCAATGAGGGCCAGCGGGTTACGTTCGATCTCGAGCGCGGCCAGAAGGGCAAGATGGCTGCAGTCAACTTGAAAGTCTGATAAGAGCTGGACGACCTGCCCGATGCGCGGATCCGTGCATCGGGTGCTCGGCTGAGGTCTCACCGGCTTCCGCCCAACCCCTGGACTGTGGCGGACAGGCGGTAATGCGTGTGAAGGGGAAGCTGTATCTTGGCCATGAAGCCGAACTACAATCAGCAGCGTGCAGAGCGTGACAGGCTGAAACGCCTCAAGAAAGAAGAGAAGGCGCGCGAGCAGGAAGATGCCCGGCAGCGCCGCCGCTCGGAGCAGAGCGCGGGCGAGGGGGAGCCTCCGGCGCCCTCGCAGGACGAACCCGCACCCTGATCGCGGATACCGGTCCGGCCTGTCGCCGCTCGATTGACCGCCGTTGACCAGGATCAAGGTCCGCTTCCCGCGCTAAGCCGATAGTCCGCCGGAAACAGGCCTGCGGGCCAGGAGCAAGCGCGATGAAGGTCCAGGACGTGATGACCACCGATGTCCGCACGGTCGGGCCGGACGCCTCCATCGCCTCCGTAATCGCGATCATGACGGAACGGCGCGTGAGCGGCGTTCCGGTGGTGGATGAGGCCGGGCAGCTCGTCGGCATCCTGACGGAGGGCGACCTCCTGCGCAGGGCCGAGACCGGGACGGGCACGCCGACCCGCCCGTTCCTCCTCGATCTACTCGCGGGCCCCGGCCGTGAAGCCGTCGACTACGTTCGCACCCATAGCCGGCGCGTCAGCGACCTCATGACAGCCCAGGTGCTGACCGTGACGGAGAACGATCCGCTGACCGACCTCGTTCGCCTGATGGAGCGACGGCGCATCCGTCGCGTGCCCGTGGTGCGCGAGGGCCGGCTGGTGGGCATCGTCAGCCGGTTCGACCTGATCGCGGCGCTCGGCCGCGCTCTGGCCGCGTCGCCGGCACCGGCTGCCGGGGATGCCGAGATCGCCGCCAAGGTGGAGCGGGAATGGCGCGGCAAGCGCTGGCTCGGCAAAAGCAGCATCGGCATCCGGGTCGACGATGGCGTGGCCACGCTGGAGGGCATCATCCACGACGAGCGGATGCGTGACGCCATCCGGGTGGCGGCGCAGAATGTGCCGGGTGTCACGGCGATCAGCGACAGGATCGTCTATGTCGAACCGTTCACGGGGGCCATCGTTCCGGCGTGACCACGCCCGCCGATGCTTCCCAAGCGCGTTGCTTTTGTGCGACTGCACTTCATCTGCCGCGACCTGTCGGCGGCTCCGTTGTCTCCTTGCAACGATCTTGGCATACTCACCACGAACCTAGCATCGGACCGAACGATGACGGCTGCCCAAATCCACCCGATCCTCGTCACCCACAGCGGACGCTTCCACTGCGACGAGGTCTTCGCCTACGCCATTCTGCGATTGGCCTTGGCGCTTGTGGAGCCGGGACGGGACCACAGCCTGATCCGGACGCGCGACCCCGCGGTCGTCGGCAGCGCCGACATCGTCTGGGACGTGGGCACGGTGTTCGACCCGGCGGCATGTCGTTTCGATCACCACCAGCGCGGCGCGCCGCTGCGCCCCGACGGCACGCCCTATTCGGCGGCGGGGTTGATCTGGCAGGTCTATGGCGAGCGGGCGGTCGCCGCGCTGCTGGCGCCCTCGGGCTCCGAACGTTTTGCTCCCGCCATAGCGGCCGAGCTGGACGAGAGCGTGCTGCGGCGGATCGATGAACTCGACAACGGGATTTCGGCGCAGGGCCCGGTGGTGGACGACCTGCTCGGGCTGGGCCGGTTGATCGGCGACTTCAACCCGGTCTGGGACAGTTCGGAGGCCGACAGCCCGCAGGGTGGCAATGCGGCGTTCCGGGAGGCGGCGAGCCTTGTGGACGGTGTGCTCCGCCGGCGTGTCGAGGCGTTGCGTGCCCGGCTGAAGGCCGACGCCGAGGTTCTGGCGGCGTATGCGGCGGGCGCCGACCCCCGCATCCTGGTGCTGGAACGCGGCATGCCATGGAAGACGGCGGCGTTCAGCCATGAGCTGCCGGTGATCTTCACAGTCAGTCCGGCTGCCAACGGCAACTGGATGGTCGACACGATGCCGCCCGAGCCGGGCTCCTTTTCCCAGCGGCAACCCCTGCCGGAAGCCTGGGCCGGGTTGGAAGGTCCCGCACTGGCCGCGGCCTCGGGCGTGGCCGATGCCGTATTCGTTCACGTCCGGCGCTTTGTCGGCGCGGCGCAATCTCGGGCGGGCGCCATCGAGATGGCGCGTCTCGCTTTGGCCGCCGCCTGAGGCGCCGCTTTATCGTTTCGAAAAATTAACTGAATGCCCGTCGTCCACGGCGCTTCAGCATTGGACAGTTGGCCCGACCGGAAGCGGGGTCGCCGCCAGACGGCTCGCCGCTCCGGCACCAGAAGCGCCGTGGACGCGCCGCAAGCGTTACAAAGCTCCGGCATTCTCGACGAACCTTGCATCGGGCGTCCTCGAATGGGAGGAGTTCTTGCCCGGACCTCAAGGGAGAGACACGATGATCAGGGCCTTGCGCGCGATCGGCATCGGACTGGCGGCATTGGTTGTCCTGGGTTGCTGCGCCGTGCTGATCGGCGGCCCCCGGCTGATGCCGCAGGTCGCGGCGCTGTTGGGGCTCGCGCCGTCCTACTCCGGCAGCACGGGCACTGTCGGCGGCGTCACCATCGGCGGCCCGTTCAAGCTGACGGATGCGAGGACAGGCGCCGCCGTCACCGAGGCGAGCTATCACGGGCGCTGGATGCTGGTCTACTTCGGCTACACCTTCTGCCCCGACATCTGCCCGACGGATCTGCAGAAGATGATCGCGGCACTTCCCGCGGCGGGTGCAGGCGCGGACCGCATCACGCCCATCTTCATCACCGTCGACCCCGGCCGTGACAGCGCCGCGCCGCTCGCGCGCTATGTCGGGCTGTTCAGCCCCAAGCTCGTCGGTCTCACCGGGAGCCAGGCGCAGATCGACGCCGTCGTGAGCGCCTACCGGGTCTATGTCGAGAAGGTGCCCCCGGCGAGCCCCGGCGCCCCCTACCTCGTCAACCATTCCGCCTTCATGTATCTCATGAACCCGTCGGGCAAACTTGCCGCCATCTTCCCGCCGGACGTGAAGACCGCGGATCTCGCCCATCGGCTCGCCGACGACACCAGCACCTCGCCCGCCAGCTGAGCCTCAACGGAGGGGAAGCGCCGCGCCGCGCCGCAGGATCGCCTCCGCCGCATCCGTGTAGCCGCCGGTGGCACCATGCAGCACGAGGCCCGGCAGAAGGCGAAAGCCGCCGCCGCCGCCCTTGTGAGCCTGGAGGAGCACGATCCGCGCCTCGCGTCCCGGCTTCGGCCAGAGCGGAGATAGGAGCAACGAGCCGCAGCCCGCGGCCTCCAGCGCCGCAAGGCTCTCCGGAACCATCCGTGGCGGCAGGATGAGGGTGAGGGTGCCGCGGGGCCGCAGAACCTTGGCCATAGCCGAAATCCAGGCAGCCGCCAGTCCCGCCGGCGCCATCTTGGCCCGCTGCTTCAGCGCGCCGGGGGGCTGCGAGCCGGCAGCATCGTGCCAGGGCGGATTTGCCATCGCGTGATCGAACTCGCCCGCCGCGCCGGTCATGTCACAGACATCGCCGGTCAGGATCGTCAGCGCCCGCCGGCCGTTGGCGGCCAGATTGGCGGCCGCGATCCCGGCCATTGCGGGTTCGATCTCCACGCCGAGCCCGGTGACGCCATGCACGCGATGGGCGAGGCACAGCAGCCCGGCGCCGGCGCCGGTTCCTCCCTCCAGCACGCGCTCTCCGGAATGCGCCGGCACGGCCGCGGCCAGAAAGACCGGTTCGATTCCGGTGCGATGTCCCGAGGCGGGCTGCGCGTAGCTGACGGCACCGCCGAGCAGCGTCCCCTCCGTGGTCGGGATGGCGTCCATGCGGCATGCTCCCCCGCTGTGATCTTCAGGATCGACGGTCAGCGTTGCGTGAGACCGCTCGCGACGGTCTGCGGGCGGCGCGGAGGCGGTAGCGATCCACGGAGATTTGTGCGATGCCGAACGCGGCCACACAATGGCCTGCGGCGGACCGTGCCGGTCCGTTTATGACCCCTACCGGAAGGGCTCGAGCTTGGGCAAGATTGCCGGCCTATCAACACCTGCCTTCGCTAACGCGGGCAAGCCGGAGGAGGACGCCCTCTCGGCGCTCCTTGCCCTGCTGCAAGACGACATGAATGCCTGCAGCCGCACCATCGTGGCGCGCATGGACAGCCCCGTTGCGCTCATTCCTCAGCTGGCTGCCCATATCGTTGCCGCCGGCGGCAAACGCCTGCGCCCGCTGCTGACCCTCGCCGCTGCCCGGATGTGCGGCTACGCCGGCGGCGAACGCCATGTGCGTCTGGCTGCCTGCGTGGAGTTCATCCACACCGCGACGCTGCTGCACGACGATGTCGTCGACGAGAGCCGCCTGCGCCGCGGCATGGCGTCGGCCAATGCCGTCTTCGACAACAAGGCGCCGGTGCTCGTCGGCGACTTCATGTTCACCCGCGCCTTCCAGCTCATGATCGAGGACGGGTCGCTGCATGTGTTGCGCATCCTCTGCGATGCGGCGGCGACCATCGCCGAGGGCGAGGTGCTCCAGCTCGTCACCCAGCACGACCTGACAACGACCGAGGAGCGCTATCTCGACGTGGTGCGCGGCAAGACGGCGGCGCTTTTCTCGGCGGCGGCGCAGGTGGGCGCGGTCGTCGCCGGACGGCCGGTGACGGAGGAGGACGCGCTCGCGAGCTACGGGCACAATCTCGGCATCGCGTTTCAGCTTGTCGATGACGCGCTCGATTACGCCGCGGACGAGGCGGTGCTGGGCAAGAGCGTCGGCGACGACTTCCGCGAAGGCAAGATCACCTTGCCGGTGCTGATCGCCTACCAGAAAGGCAACGGCGACGAGCGGCGCTTCTGGCGCCGGACATTGGAGGAGGGCGAGCACAACGAACAGGATCTCGCGCATGCGATGCAACTGCTCGTGCAACATGCGGCGATCGACGAGACGCTGTCCCGGGCCGCGAGCTTCGTCCATGAAGCGCAGCTGGCGCTGGGCGTCTTCCCGCCCTCGGCGCTGCGGCAGGCGCTGGCCGATGTCGCCTCCTATACCATCAAACGGGTCCATTGAAGCGCGATCAAGCCGACCCACCTCCCGGTCTCGTCAACCGGAAAGGTTCCTGACATGGCAAGCGCGCCCAAACCCTCTCACATGCACTCCCACAAGACCCGTAACGATCTTGACGACAACGCGAAGAAGGCCTCGATCGACATCCTGAACGCCCGGCTGGCGGATGCGATCGACCTCGCCCTGATTACCAAGCAGGCCCACTGGAACCTCAAGGGCCCGCGCTTCATCATGATCCACGAGATGCTGGACGGCTTCCGCGACCAGATCGACGAGCATGTCGACACCATGGCCGAGCGCGTCGCGCAACTCGGCGGCACGGCGCTCGGCACCAGCCAGATCGTCGCGGGCAGCACGACACTCAAGCCGTACCCGACCGACATCTACAAGATCGAGGATCATCTCGCGGCCCTCATCGAGCATTACGCGGCCGTTGCGAACGCGTGCCGCCATGCGATCGACGACACGGACGAAGCCGGGGACGCCGACACGGCGGATATCTTCACCGCGGTGTCGCGCGAACTCGACAAGTCGCTGTGGTTCCTCGAGGCGCATGTGCAGGAGCCGACCTGACACTCGACGCAATTCTCAAGATGGAACCGTCGGTTGGCCATCTGAAGAATTTGTAGTGTGACCGACAGGGTGCGGCGCTGGGCAGCCGCCCCGCCGCGCGCTATGCACGCTCATCATGGACGCGACAAAAAAAGCTGCGAACGCCTGGCTCCGCCAGCAAAGTGCCATCGGTCGCCGGGTGGCGTCCGGCTCGATCGCGTTCGGTCTCCTCGGGACGGTTCTCGCGATCGTCCAAGCCGCCGCTGCCGCCGATCTGCTCCGAGCGCTCATCGTCCGCGACCATCAGCCGGTGCTCATCGCGGCGATCGTCTTCGCGCTCACCGCCGTGGGGCGCGCGGTCGTGGGGGCCCTTGCCGACAGCGCGGCGCTTGCTGCCGGCGCCGCCGGCCGCCGCCGTCTCCGCAGCGAGACGCTGGGGCGGCTGCTCTCGATCGGTCCCAGCCTCCTCCGCCAGGGCCACAGCGCGCAGCTCGCCGGCATCGTCGTCGACCGGATCGAAGCGCTGGAAGGCCTGTTCGCGCGCTGGATACCGGCGGCCTTCCTCGCCATCGCGGCGCCCATCCTGATCGTCATCGCGGCCGCCATCGCGGACCCTGTGGCGGCCCTCATCCTCGGCGTCTGCGGCCTGGCCGTGCCCTTCGCCATGGCCTTCGCCGGGATCGGCGCCGCCGTCGCATCCCGCAACCAACTGGCGGCGATGATGCGGCTGCAGGCGCGCTTCCTGGACCGGATGCGCGGCATCGGCACCATCGTCCTCGCAGGCCGCGCCGAGAGCGAGGCGGCCACCCTCCGCATCGCCGCCGACGAATTGCGGGCGCGCACCATGCGGGTGCTGCGGGTCGCGTTCCTCTCCTCGGCGGCGCTCGATTGCGCGGCGGCGGTCGCCCTCATCGGCATCGCCATCCAGCAGGGCGTGCTGATCCTCCACGCGCCACCCGGCGCCGAGATGGCGGCGCAGTCGGGCCGCGCCCTTTTCCTGCTGCTGCTGGTGCCGGAGTTCTTCGCGCCCCTTCGCAACTTCACGCTCGCCTATCAGGACCGCGGGCATGGCGTCGCGGCGGCGGAGGCGATCATCGCTCTGCCTGCCGCCGATCCGGACGCGCCCCTGGTCACGGAGGCGCCGGTTGCCGCGCCCGTCACCGTGGCGGCACATGGCATCAGCGTCGTCCTCGAGGATGTGCGGCTGACCTGGGACAAGGGGCGCGGCCCGGCGCTCGACGGGGTCAGCTTCCGGCTGCCGGCGGGCGGCGCGCTCATTCTCGCAGGGCCATCCGGCGCCGGCAAATCGACGGTCATCGAAATCCTGCTCGGCTTCGTGCGGCCGGATAGCGGGCGGGTCATGCTCAACGGCATGGACATCGCCAGCATCGTGCCGCAGGCGCTCGCCCGCCTCACGGCCTGGATCGGTCAGAAGCCGGTGCTGTTCGCGGCATCGATCCGCGACAACATCCGCTTCGCCCGGCCCGAGGCCACCGCCCACGAATTCGCCGAAGCCGTCCGCATGGCGAGCATGGAGGGCTTCCTCGCCGAACTGCCGCAGGGTCTCGACACCCTTGTGGGCGAGGGCGGATACGGCCTGTCCGGCGGTCAGGCGCAGCGCATCGCGATTGCCCGCGCCTTTCTCAAGAACGCGCCGCTGCTGCTGCTCGACGAGCCGACCGCGCATCTCGACCCCGCCACCGAGGCCGAGGTCTTCGAGAGCCTGAAACGCCTGGCGGTCGGCCGCACGGTGATCATGGCCAGCCACTCGGCTCAGGCGCATCTCCTCAGCGGCCGGCGCCTCAACATGGCGGCGGGGCGGCTGGTGCCGTCGGACCAGCAGCGGGGTGTTGCGTGACCGACCTGATCGCCATCCTCCGCCTGTGGCGGAATCGCACCGGCTGGATGGCCGCCGGCATCGTGCTCTCTCTGGCGGCGCTCGCCTTCGGGCTGCTCATGATGGCCCTGGCCGGACGCCTCACCGCCGCCGCCGTGGTCGCCGGAGTGATCGCGACGCCCGTGCTCCTGCGCGTGTCCGGCGTGCTCCGCGTCGTGCTGCGCTACCTCGAGCGCATCGTCACCCATGAGGCGACCTTCAGGTCGCTCGCCGATCTGCGGGTCTGGTTCTTCGCGGGCGTGGCCGAGCGGGCCGCCGGCGGGCTTGGCTTTCGCCGCAGCGGCGACGTGCTGACGCGGGTCGTCAACGATGTCGAGTCGCTCGACGGGCTTTATTCGCGGATCCTGGTGCCGCTGGCGGGCGCGCTGCTGATCCTGCCGGCGCTCGCCATCGTCCTCGCCTTCCGGAGCGGAACCCTCGCCATCACCGTCGCGGTGTTGTTCGCGCTCGCCGCCTTCCTGCTGCCGTGGATGGCCGCGCGCGGCACGGCCGCTGCCGGAGACCGGCTGGCGAGCGCGCTGTCGGGCCTGCGGGTGTCCGTGCTGGATGCGCTCACCGGTCTGCGGGAGGTGCGGGTTTTCGGCGCCGAGGGCCGCATGCTCGCGGCAATGCAGGCCCGCGAAGCGAGCTTGCTCGCGGCACAGCGGGATGTCGCGCGGCAGGCGCGCTTCGCCCAGGCCGGCGCCTTCCTCTGCGCCCAGGCGGCGATCCTCGCGGTGCTGCTGGCGGCAGGGGCACCGCCTGCGGGCGCGGTCGCCGCCGCCTTCCTGACCATCGCGGGTTTCGAGGCGGTCGGCGGGTTGCCCCGGGCAGGCGCGCTCGCCGGCTACGCCGCGGCAGGTGCCCGCCGTGTGCGGGAAGCCGCCACCGGCCCGATCCTCGCGCCCGATCCCGCGACGCCGGCGGCGCTGCCGCGCGACACGACGCTGCGGTTCGATGGCGTCCGGTTCCGTTGGCAGCCTGACCGCCAGACCGTGCTCGACGGCCTCACGATGGAGGTGCCGCCCGGCTCGCGCGTGGCGATCCTCGGGCCCTCGGGCTCGGGCAAGTCGACGCTGGCGGCGCTCGCGCTCCGTCTGGCCGTGCCGGAAGCGGGGCAGGTGTCGCTCGGGGGCGTCGACATCGCGACCCTCAAGGCGTCCGAACTGCGGTCCCGCATCGCGCTGCTCTCGCAGCAGACGCACCTGTTCGACGACTCGATCCGCGCCAACCTGCTGCTCGCGCGCCCGGACGCCGACGAGAAGGCGCTGTGGGCGGCGCTGGATGCGGCACAACTCGGCGATGTGGTGCGCGGCTTGCCCGACAAGCTCGACACATGGCTGGGCGAGGGCGGGTTCCGCTTCTCCGGCGGGCAAGGGCGGCGGCTCGCACTCGCCCGCGTCCTGCTATCGCCGGCCCTCATCGTGATCCTGGACGAGCCTTGCGCGGGCCTCGACATCGAGACGGAGACGGCGTTCCTCACCACCCTCAACGAGCTGGGGCGCGGCCGCACCTTCATCCTCATCGCCCATCGCCTGCTGGGGGTGGAGCGGCTCGACCGCATCTGGCGGATCTCCGGCGGCCATGCGGTGGCCGCCACGGCGTGAGACGGCTCTGACATTTGGCGATCACTTGACGGGAACGGCTTGGTCAGGCCCCATCTCCACGGGTAATTCTGGAGAACAACCATGCGCCGTCGCGCCGCGCTTCTAGCCTTCGCCTTGGTCGGATTGAGTGGCTGCGCGCAGGTTTCGCAGTTCGCATCGCGTCAATACTATCCGGCACAGCCGAAGTTCGTGATCGATTACAGCCCGTGGGGCACGACGCTCGACGAGAACGGTCTGTCGGTCGTTGCCGGGGCCGCCGAACTGGCTCTGAAGGAGCCGGCGTCCACGGTTCAGGTTGTAGGCTACGCCAGCGCCGTCGGCCCCGATGACGCCGATCAGTCGCTGTCCGAGGCGCGCGCCCAGGCGGTGGAAAGCCAGCTCGTCGCAGATGGCGTCGATGCCAACCGCGTCACCGGCTTCGCCCGCGGCGCCACCCCCTACCAGTTCAGCCCGTCAGAGGCCCGGCGCGTCGAGATCGATGTGGTGAAGGCCGGCTTCTGAGGTCGCTCCGACCGATTATCGTTGTCACGGCGCGGGCAAAAAAGGCATGAAGGCAGCGCCTTAGAGCCCGGCGTTGGAGTGGAAAGCGCATGTCGATCGCGACGATGATGAAGCGGCGTGTCCGGGCTGCGATCCCGCCCGTCATCTTCCTGCTGCTAGCCGTCTATTTTGGCTGGAACGCGATGCGCGGGGACCGCGGCCTCGTCGCGCAGCAGCAGGACAAGCTCGACCTTGCCGCAGCCCAGGTTCAGCTGGCGCACGCCAATGCCGAGGTCGCCCAGTGGGAGAACAAGATCGACGGCATGGGCGAACGCGCGCTCGACCTCGACGCGCTCGACGGGCAGGCGCGGAGCATGCTGAACCTCGTCGATCCCCGTGATCTCGTGGTGATGACGGGGACCGGCACGGAATCCGGCGCGGCGCCGATGAACGCCGCGGGCAGCAGCGTGCCCGCGATCAATCCCGGCCAGTAGGGGCAGCGCGCCCCTCCTCGACCGCGGGAAGAAACTGAAAAAGGGGCCAACCGGCCCCTTTTTCGTTGCCTGGGACGCAGGAGGCACTACCCCTCCATGTCTTCGGCGATGAGGCGCAATGTCCCCGGGGACTTGCTCTTCAACACCGAGAACCAGATGGCGCCGATCACGATGAAGAGCACGAAGACCGGCGGCAGGAAGTTGTAGGGGTAGGCGGGGTAGGGCACCACGCTGCCGTAGATCACGAAGGCCATCAGGGCCGCGCCGAGCACGCCGTAGATGACGTGCTGGATTTTCATCGCGCCCGCCCGGTAGAGATCGACCGGCGCGCTGAGGCAGACGCCGAGATAGACCACCACGAAGCCGTAGGTGGCGATGGTGCCGGTGAGGCCGAAGCCATTGAGCAGACCCTGCGGCAGCAGCGCCAGGAACAGCACCAGCACGATGAGGGCCGAGAACATCACGGCCATATGCGGCGTCTTGTGGGTGGCATGCACGAGGCCCATCGAGCGGTGCAGGAACTGGTAGCGGCCCATCGAGTAGAGCATCCGCGAGCTGGCGTTGATGCAGGCGAGCGCACAGGCGAAGGCGCTGATCATGGCGGCGAAATAGACGATGGCGGCGGCCCAGGGCAGTCCGGCCTTGTTGGTCATGTCGGCGAAGGGCGAGGCGCTGCCGCCGATGGCGCCCGCGTTGTCGCTCATGCCGAGAACCATGCAGTAGGCCATGACGCAGAAGAAGATGCCCGCGACGACGGCGCTGCCGATGACCGCGAACGGCACGTTGCGCTGCGGGTTGGCGGATTCCTTCGCCAGCGTTGCGGCGCTTTCGAAGCCCACGAAGCTGAAGACCGCGAAGGCCATCGCCGACATCACGCCGCCGAACTTCAGGTGCGAGATATCGAGCTGGGTGTGATCGACCACGCTGCCGTGCTTGCCGACGACGATCGCGGTGATGACGATGATGATGGCGATGGAGATCGTCTCCATCACCAGCCCGACCCGCGACGACAGCTGGATGTCGCGATAGGCGGCGTAGGTGACGAGCCCGAGGAACAGGACGCCGAATATCACCAGCTCCGGCATCGACAGCGTGATTTTGAAGACCGAAAGGAAGTTGCCCAGGAAGATCGGGAACCCGTAGACGACGGCGACAGCCGTGGTCGTGTAGGCCAGGATCATGCACCAGCCGGCCAGCGCGCCCGTCATCGGCCCGAAGTTGCGGCCGATATAGACGAAGTAGGAGCCTGCCTCAGGGTGTCGTTTCGCGAGCGTCGCGATACAGGCGCCCACGAAGACAAGCCCGACCGTCGCGATGAGATACGAGAGCCAGGAGCCGACCCCGGCGAGACCTGCCACCACCGTAATGTTCAGCGCGGGCGTCAGGGTGGGCGCGATGTTGGCGATCGATTGCCCGACCGTTTCCGGCAGGCTCAAAGCGCCATGCTTGAGTTGTGATGGTGCTCCTACGTCAGTCGTTGCAACCATGCTTTAGAACCTCCCGGAAATCGTTGCACGCGGGGCGACCGCCGGTCGAAGACCAAGAGATCGTTGCCAGTGCTCATGCAAACGCCGTGCCGTTTCCGGAACTAGACTTTCGTCGCCAGCCACTTCGCCATGACGATGCGCGGCGAGACCTCGAAGCCGAGATGCTCGTAGAACGAGACCACCTTGGTATTGGTATCGCGCACGAGGAGTTGCGCCTTGACGACCCCACGCGCTCGCAGCCAGTTCTCCGCAGCCGCCACCATGTCGCGCCCGTGTCCGAGCCCCCGCGCGCCTGGATCGGCGGAGACGTAATAGAGCCAGCCTCTGTGACCGTCATGCCCGACCATGACGCTGCCCCTGATGCAGCCGGCCTCATCTTCGCCGACGAGAACCTCCGAGCATGCGCCGGCTCTGGCAAAGGCAAAGTCTGCTGCGGGATCGTTGAAGCTCGTGACGAGGTCGCATGCGCGCCACAACGCGATCACCGCCGCCTCATCTTCGGCGGCGGCGGGTCTTATCGTCAGAGGCATGGAGCATCCTGCGGAAGTGGCCGATCGGGAACCGGCCGGTCATCCTCCGGAACGGCGGCACGCGTCAACGGCAGCAGGAGGAGGCGCCAGCTTCCCGGCTTCCGGTGTTGGTCGTCTCGGCCACCGCGATCGCCGGGTTGCCGTCGAAGAAGCCCGTCGGCATCAGCTTGAAGCCCGTGGTGATGCAAGGCTGGACGGGAAAATCCTCCGGTCGCACGGAATGATGCAGTCCGAAGACATGCCAGAGCACCAGGCTGGCATTCTCGAGCGGGCGGTCCTGCGCCACGAAATCAGCGATGCCGCCGGTGCCGTCCGAATGGTTCATGAATTCGCCCGCCGGATAACGCTCCTCCGGCGCGTGCGCTGTCACCCAAAGGTGGTTCTCGACGAAGCGCGAACGGCTGCCTGAAGGTCCCGACGGGCGCAGGAACGAATTGACGCAGTTCGTCGGCATGAGCTTGTAGCCGACCGGCTGCCCGACGAGGTTCGTCTTGTTCGGGTTGACGACCTTCCAGTACCGGGCGGAGTCGAGGTTCGCGCGGCGGCAGGCCTCGGTTTCCGTCTTGAGCGGCGTCTCGGTCTCGAAGAAGGCGTTGCCCCAGGGGTTGAGCGCCTCCACCTCGGTCTGCGTGTTGCACTCCAGGATGGTGTTCTCCTCGCCGTCGACCGCCATGTCCAGGCGCGCGCAGAAGATGTGCTGGTGGATTTGCCCGGCGACACCGGGCGAGACTTCGCGCTCGTATTTGCTCGGGTGTCCGGGCTCGCAGCCGACCGTGTTGATGATGCCGGTGGCCTTCATCTCGAACGCGATCTCGCCGTTCTGGTCGAACGTCCAGTACTGCGCGTACTCGTAGTTGCCGACCGTGCAGATGCAGGAGACGACGAGCTTGAGCCCGCGGCGGACCTGCGTCCGTTCCGTGCGGAAATCCCAGTGCTTCCAGAGGATGCCGTTATCTTCCTCGTGGATGCAGATGGCCTTTTCGATAGTGACGACGTCGCCCGACATCGTGTTGAGATGCACGTCGAGATACTCGATGGCGCCGAGGCAGTCGCAGCCGAGCTTGAGCGAGTTGGCAAGCTTGCCCAGCCCGTATTCGCCGATGTCGAAGACGTTCTTGCGGTAGTGTCCGTTGTCGGGCGATCCGTAGGGCACCACCATCTCGACCAGGGACGCGCGATTGACGACGGGGCGGCCATCGAAGCGGATGTCGTGCAGTGTGATCGCCTCGCGGGCGTTGAAGCCGATGGTGAAGGCCCAGCGGTCCCAGGCAATGTGGTGGCCGTCGAGGGCGAAGCTGACGCCCTCGGGTTGCACGATGTTCAGCGGCTTCAGCGGCGGCAGGGTCTCGGTCACGAACTTGCTGTCGTAGTTCACCTCGCGCATCGGGATGGCGGGGCCGGGGCGGTCGTCGACGCGGATGACCTCGCCCGTCTTGATGTCGACGACGGCGTTCAGGCCCTCGACCGGATGGGCGTAGAAGGCTTCGTCGTCATAGAGGCGGAGCCAGATGAAGGTGTGGCTGAGGTGGCGGCCCTCCTCGTCGGCATTGCCGAAATTTCCGGCAGACCAGGGGTCGACGCAGACGCGGGCCATGTCGGTGATCCCGCGCGCGGCGCAGGCGGCGATGAAGCGTGGATCGGCCTTCACATGGGCTTCGATCGCCATGAACTGCTCGAGCTGGATCATCGGCCGGGCGGACGGGTAGCGCTGGCTGGTGAGCACCCGCTTCTCGTCCAGCGACACTGTCAGCTTCCAGACCCCCTGTTCCTCGACGCGGAACACGTTGGCGCGGGCCTGCCGCGGGATGGCGGCCAACGGCAGGCCGCTCAGGATGGCGGCTTTCGGCGGGTCCATCAGCTCGATCGTCTCGAACAGGATGGCCTCGCCGAAGGCTGGATCGGCCTTCACGATAGCCGCCGTCGCGCGAAGCTCCGCGGCCGTCAGCGGCTCGAGCGCCGCCGCGTAGGGCGGAGTGGAGCCAGGCCCGAATGTTCTGTCTGCGGCAAAGCGGGCAATATCGTCCAAGGCCACCTCCTGAAGAAACGTTCCTTCCGCTCAGGAACTCGATGGAACAATGCAACCGATGTGCCGGGCAGCGCCACAACTTTCAGGACGGGGATGCCGCTGTTGGTGTGCGCGAACGCCGCCACCATATCAGGGAGCTTATCGACGAGGGGGGGAAACAGAGATGTCGCAGGACGGCAAACAGCACCGCAAGGGCGAGGCAGCACGGCCGCAAGCGCAGTCGGTCGATCGCGAGCCCACGGACGAACCGACGCCGCAGGGGCCGAGCGGTCAGGTCGATCACGAGGACGGGCCAAAGGGGCATCCGACGAGCGATCGCTTTCAGACCGAGCAGGCTCACCAGCCCGATGAAAAGGACACTAAGACACCGTAATTCTTCCCAAGCCCGATCGCGGACAGGGCGACGAACCGGTTGTTTTATGCCACAAAGAGGCATGCCGCCCGAAGCGCCCGGTGACACGTCTCTTACCGTCCTGTTGATGCGGGTGTCCGGCCTGACGTTGGCCATCCGCCAACGTGATGTCGTGGAAATCCTGCCGGTGCCGCGGCTTGCTGTGGTGCCGGAAGCGCCGTCGGTCTTGGCGGGCGCCTTCCAGTTGGCCGGCGATCTCGTGCTGGTCCTGCGGATGGCGACACTGCTCGGCCTGCCGGCCAAGGCGGAGGGCGATCCGCTCTACCACCATCTGCTGCTGCTGCCGGCACAAGCAGGCCGGCCGAAGCTGGCGCTGCTGGTCGACCGCGCCACCGACATCCTGGAGGCGGCGGCGACCATCCTGCCGCCCGGCGAGAGCTTCAACGACTGTGTCGACGGCGAGATCCGGATAGAGGGCGCGCTGGTGCCGCTGCTGGCGGCGAGCCGTCTGCTGACGGCCGATGAGGCAGCGCGGACGGAAGCCTTCGCGGCCCGGGCCGTGGCGCGCGAAGCCGCGTTCTCGGCACCTGGTGTCGCCTGATGTCAGCGCCTGGAACTGGCGTTCCGGCAACCCCTCACCGGGATGACGAGGCGAGCTTCGCCGCGCTCAAGCGCGCGGTCATCGACCGCACCGGCCATCATTATTACGCGGACAAGGACGATCTGCTGCGGGACCGGCTCGACCGCCGTCTGAAGACCACACGATCCGCAGGATGGGCCGGCTACCTGGCGCTGCTCAGCGATCCGGACGAGGGCGCCGCCGAATGGCAGGAACTGGAGGCCGAGATCACCATCGGCGAAACCTTCTTCTTCCGGCACGCGGAGCAGTTCGAGGCCCTGGAGAAGGTCATTCTGCCGGCGATCATCGACCGCAACGCGAGCCACCGGCGCCTGCGCGTCTGGAGCGCAGGCTGCGCGGTCGGAGCCGAACCGTATTCCATCGCAATTTTGCTGGAGCGGCTGCTGGGCAAGTCGTTTCCCGACTGGTCGGTCGATATCCTCGGCAGCGACATCAGCCATCGCTTTCTGGAGAAGGCGCGTGTCGGGTGCTTCAGCAACTGGGCTCTGCGCGGCATGGCGGACGAGGAGCGCGCGAGACATTTCGAGGCGACGCGGGACCCGAAGCAGTGGCAGATCGCCCACCGGCACCGGCGCCATGTCCGGTTCGTCCAGCACAACCTGCTGAGCCTCATCCACGGTCAGCAGAGTGCCGAGTTTGGCGGGTTCGACCTCATCCTTTGCCGCAACGTGCTCATCTATTTCAGCCAGGAGCGGATCGCGCCGATGATGTCGGTGCTTGGCCGCTGCCTCGGCCCGCATGGCTGGCTGATGGTGGGCTATTCCGATGCGATCGCGAACGTGCCGAAGGATCTCGGCATCGTCGAACTGGCCGGCACGATCGCCTTCCGGCCGCCCGGCCTCGTGCCGGCCCGCACGGCGCCTGTGCCTGCGCCCGTCCCGGCGCCCGTCCTGACGCCGGCGCCCGTCCCGACGCCGGTCGCTTGGGAGCGTAGCCGCCGGCCGCCGCCAGTCCCGGCCTCGTCGGAAACAACCGCCACGGGACGAGCCGCCGCCGGGTCGGCGGGACCTTCGCTCGATACGATCCGTGGGCTTGCCGACGCCGGACGGTTGCAGGAGGCGGCACAGGCCTGCAAGCGCGCGCTCGAGGACCATCCGCTCGATGCGCGGCTCCACTTCTATGACGGCGTCATCGCGCAGGCGGGGGGCGAGCGCGCCCGGGCCGAGGCCGCCTTCCGCGGTGCGATCTACCTCGCCGGCCACATGGTGGTGGCGCATTACCATCTTGGTCTGCTGCTGCTGGACGGGGCGACGCCGGAAGCCGGACGCCGGATCATGACCGAGGTGGTCAAGCTGTGCGCGACACTGCCGCAGGCGGAGGCGCTGCCGGAAAGCGACGGCCTCACCCCGCGCGACCTGGTCGAGCGGGTCGAAATGCGGCTGCGGGCGCGGGTTACAGAGGCACGGCCGGCTGGCGCCCCGCCGGGCCGGATGGTGAACGACCGGACCTCCTCGCGTGGAGCTTGACGAGGCGAGAACCGCGGCGCTGCTGGATCGCCGGACGACCGCACTTGCCACCCGCTCGGCCTCTCGAGGTGCGGGCCGCCGGGGCCTCGGCCGCGCCTCTCAGCTCGCGGAAGGGCGTCTGGCGGAGACGCGGGCACGGCCGTTCATCGTCTGGAGCCTCGGCGATAGCCTGTTCGGCACCGAGCTCGAGGCCGTGGCGGCGGTCGTGCCCTTCGCCGGCTGCGCCCGGGTGCCGACGCGCGAGCGCGCCTGCCTCGGCGTCGTCGGGCGGGCGGGTCGGTTCTACAGCGTCATCGGCATGAGCCGGCTGCTGGGTCTGGCGCCCGGCGATGTCAGGCCCAGCCACCTCCTGCTGCTTCGTGGGGCGGCGCCCTATCTGGCCCTGGCGGTCGATCAGGTGCTGGGACGTTTCGATCTCGCGGCATCAGGCCTTCCCTCGGACCCCGCGATGTCGTTAGAGGGCCGGCTGGTGGCGCCGTTCGCCCCGTCCGAGCTGCGGGTTCGGCTAGGGCTTTCCGTGTCAGGTGCCACGCCCAAGGAGTCTAACCTCTCGTGACTATCGCTGCTCGTCTGCTTCTCGGCTTCCTCGTCAGTGTTCTGCTGCTCATGGGGGTCGGGTTCTTCGGCCTCGACCGGATCGGCGTGGTGCGCGACACCACGGAGGCGATCGTCACCCACGACATCTGGGCCTACCGGGCGCTCCAGCGCATCGTGCAGACCCAGGTCACGATGATCGACGCGCGGCGCGCGACCGTCGTCGACTTCATGATGCAGGTGCAGCATCTCGGTCCCGCTACGGCCGGTTCAGGCACGGCCGGTTCAGGCACGGCCGGTCCAGGCATAGGTTCAGGCGCGGCATGGCTTGGCAGCGTGGGCGGCGCCAGCTCGGCCAATCTCGCTGCCGCCGCCGGGCATTGGAAGACGCTCGCCGATATGGGCGGAACGCAGCTCAACAGCGCCATCGCCGTCACCACGGGCTATGAGGAAGCGGCGCTGGCCGCCGGCGCCATCGGCCGGGCCGATGGGTGGCACGAGATCACCACCCTGCTGCAACAGGCGCAGTCGCAGTTCGAGGTGCTTCGTGCCGACGCGCTGAACCAGTTTGCCGCGATGGCGCAGGGCAACGTCAGCGGCGTGATCGGCGGAGAGCCGAAGCTCGTCACCGACAACATCGAATTCGGCGCGATCCTGGCGCGGGCGGAGGACGCGCTGCAAACCGGCAGCAGCGCCGGCGAGGCGCGCATCGCCGAACTCTACGATCAGAGCCGCATCCTGCTGGTCTGGGCGGTGATCGTCGCTCTCATCGTCTCGATCGGGATGGCCTACAGCATCCTGCGGTCGATCGTCCGCCCGCTGGAGGCCTTCATCGCCTTCGCCGAGCGCGTCGGCCGGGGCGACCTCACCGGCGAGCCGCTGAAGGTCGGCCGCAACGAGTTGGGCCGGCTCGGCGCGACGCTCAACACGATGTCGGAGAGCCTGCGGCAGGTCGGGCGTCAGAGCCGTGAGATCACCAGCACGCTGAACGCGTCGGCGGCCCAGATCCGGGCCTCGACGCAGCAGCAGGCGGCGAGCGTGGAGGAACAGCTCGCGGCCCTGCAGCAGACGGCGGCGACCGCGGACGAGATCACGCATTCCGGCGCCCGCATCGCCGCCCGGGCGCAGGAGGTCATTCACGCCGCGCAGGCGGCGGTGCAGACCAGCGCCAACGGCCTCAGGGCAGTCGGCGACGCCGCCCGCGCCATGGACGCCATCCGCGACCAGGGCGAGATCGTCGCCACCAACATCGTGGCGCTCAGCGAGAAGACCCAGGCGATCGGCGAGATCATCATGACCGTCAACGACATCTCCGAGCGGTCGCATCTCCTCGCGCTCAATGCCGCGATCGAGGCGGCGGCGGCGGGCGAGAAC
This sequence comes from Acidisoma sp., assembly GCF_965199065.1. NCBI lineage: Bacteria > Pseudomonadati > Pseudomonadota > Alphaproteobacteria > Acetobacterales > Acidocellaceae > Acidisoma > Acidisoma sp. The sequence continues at coordinate 1,063,716 of NZ_CBDAQN010000001.1, forward strand.
GGGCGCAGCTTCGCCGTCGTCGCCTCGGAATTGAAGGTGCTCGCCGACCAGGCCAAGGAGGCGACGCTCCAGGTGCGGTCGATCCTCGGCGAGATCCAGCGCGGCATCAACACCTCGGTGATGCTGACGGAGGAGGCGGTGAAGCGCGTCGCCGTCGGGCGGGAGCGGTCGGACGTGACCGAACGCACGATCGAGGAGATCACCGCCAGCGTGCAGGAGAGCGTGCAGACCTTCCAGCAGATCGTCGCCTCCACCAACCAGCAGCAGATCGGGATCGAGCAGGTAATGGCCGCGCTGCAGAACATCCGGCAGGCGAGCCAGCAGACGGCCGCCGGCACGCGGGAGCTCGACACCGCCGCCGGCAATCTCGCCGACCTGTCGCGGGAGCTCATGGTGCTCGGCGAGCGCTACAAGACGTGAGGCTCGGTGCCTCCGATGCCTGATCCTATGGCGGACCCGCTGCCCGGACCGTTGCAGGACCTCCGGCAGGAGCTGCTGACTGCCTTCGATGCCGAGTATCGCGACCACCTCGCCTCGGTGCGGAGCGGGCTCGCAGCGGCGCGTCGCGGCGAGGCCGCCGACCTTCGCGACATCTTCCGCCGCCTCCACTCGCTCAAGGGAGCCGCCCGTGCCGTCGATCTGCCGTCGGTCGAAGCTCTGGCGCACGGACTCGAAGCGCAGATGGCGGGCATCATCGAGGCGGGCTCGGGCCTCGGCCGCGACCGGATCGCCAGCCTGGAAGCCGGGCTCGACGGGATCGAGACGGCCATCGAGGCCGCCATCAGCGGCACCGGCGCGGCGGCCGCCCTGACGGCGGACGAGCCCACGACCGGCTATATGCGCGTCGAGGCCGGGCAGGTGACGGATCTGGTGATCGCCACGACCCGGCTCGCCCAGGCCGTGGAGCGCCAGGACGGGTTGTCCGCGCGGGTGCACGGGATCGAGCAGGCCGCGCGCCGCGCCCGCCGCGCGCTGGAGCCCTTGCTGCACCGCGACAATGCGCCGGGGCCGCTCGCCGAGGTCGCCCGCGAACTGGGTGCGTCGATGCGCGACGCTGCCTTGCTCCGCCACGACCTGCGCGAAACATCCTGGGCACTGGACGAGGCGCTGCGGCGGCTGCGGGAGGATGTCGACCGCTTCAGCCTGGTGCCGGCCGAAACGGTCTTCGGACCCATGGCGCGAATGCTGCGCGAGCTTGCGCGCGACGAGGGCGTCGAGGTCGAGCCGGATTTCACCGGCCTCGGACTGCAGGCGGACCGGCGCGTTCTGCAGGCGCTGAAGGACCCGGTGCTGCAACTGCTGCGGAACGCCGTGAGCCATGGCGGCGAGCATGCCGACCGCCGGCGTGCGCGCGGCCGGCCGCCGGCGATGCGGATCGCGCTGACACTCCGCAGCGGCGGGGGCCGTCTGACCGTCACCGTCACGGATGACGGTCCCGGCCCCGATATCGCGGCGATCCGCAGCCGGGCGGTGAGCCGCGGGCTGCTTGCCGCCGCCGCGGCCCGGGGGGCGACGCCCGAACAGCTGTTCGCGCTCGTGTTCGAGCCGGGCTTCTCCACCCGCGCCGATGTCGGCCAGCTCTCCGGGCGCGGCATGGGGCTGTCGATCGTGGCCGAGGCCGCCCGCGCGCTGGAGGGCAGCGCGCGCATGAGCATGGCTTCAGGCGGCGGCGCTGCCGCCGAAATCACGGTGCCGCTCTCGATCGCCCGGCAGACCGCCGTCCTGCTGGCCTTCGGCGAGGACGTGGTGGCGTTGCCGAGCGCCGCCGTGCAACGACTGCTGCGCGTTCCCGTGTCCGCGATCGAGCCGCTCGGCGGCCGGATGTGCGTGCGGACACAGGGGGGCGCCTCAGCCGGGGGCGCCTCGGCGCACACCGCGCCCGTGGCCGTGCTGGGGGAACTGCTCGCCATGGGGCAGGGTGGGGCGGTCACCGGTCTCCCGGTGCACGACGGCCACGTCAAACTCGCCGTGATGCGCGGTGGCGCTGGCGGGCAGGCGCTGGCGCTGGCCGTCGACCGCTTTCAGGACGTCCGCCGGTTTCTCTCCCACAGCGCCGAGATCGTCGGTCTCGATACCGATCTCGTCGCCGGCTTCGTCATGATCGGGAGCGAGACGCCGGCCCCGCTGCTATCGCCCGACGGCCTCGTCGCCCGCTGGGCTCATCGGGGCGGCTGGAGCGGCGAGATGTCGTCCGGCCCGGCTCTGCCCGATATTGCACCTCCCGACGGTACAGCCGGGGATACGGCCGAGCCGCGCACAATCCTGGTGGCGGACGATTCCATCACGAGCCGGACCTTGGAGAAGAGCATTCTTGAAGCACATGGATACCGGGTCATCACGGCGGCTGACGGGTTGGAGGCGCTGGAAATGCTGCAGATCCATCGGGGCCAGGGACGGGATACGATCGACATGGTCCTCGCCGATATCGAGATGCCGCGCATGGACGGGTTCGCGCTGCTGGAGGCCATGAAGGGCGACCCGGTGCTCTCGCTGATCCCGGTGATCATCATGACCTCGCGGGAGGCGGCGGCCGATGTCCGGCGCGGCCTCGATCTCGGCGCCGCCGCCTACATCGCCAAGCAGACCTTCGACCAGCAGGATCTGCTGGGAGTTATCGGGCGTCTGCTGTGAAGGCCCGTCGCGCGCTGCGCCCACAGGAAAACCTGCCACAGGAAACCGGGCGCGTGCGGGTGATGGTGGTGGAAGACAGCCCCGTCATCCGCAACCTCCTGGGGTTCATCATCGCCGCCGACCCCCGCCTGGAGGTGTGCGGCGCCGTGCCCTCTGGCGAGGCGGCGATCGAGGCCATCCCGCTTCTCCGCCCGGATGTGATCTCCATGGATATCCGGCTTCCGGGCATCGACGGGCTGGAAGCGACCCGCATCATCATGTCCCGCTACCCGACGCCGATCGTGGTGATCGCCGACGCGGTCGAGGATCGCTCGCTGCACATCTCGATGAACGCGCTGCGGTCGGGGGCGCTGTCGGTGGTCGAGAAGCCCGCCGGCTTCGCCCATGCCGACCATGCCGTGATCGCCGACACCATCCGCACGCAGCTCTACATCATGAGCCAGGTGCCGGTGATAAGGCAGCGCGACGTGAACCGGCCAGGGATGATGGCCGAACCATCCTTGGGCGAAGAGCGGCGGCGGCTCAGGCCGGCGATGGCGGCAATCGTTGCCTCGACCGGCGGTCCCGCCGCCCTGGCCCGCGTGCTGGGCGGCCTGCCGCTCGATTTCCCCCTGCCCATCCTTGTCGTGCAGCACATGGGGGCGGCCTTCATGACCGGCTTCGCCGAGTGGCTCGATGGCCTCGTCCGGCTGCCTGTCGGCATCGCGACCCATGGCCAGACGCCGCTCGCCGGGCAGGTCCATGTCGCGCCGGGCGACCAGCACATGAGCGTGGCGGCGGACGGCCGCTTGCGTCTCAGCCGGGAGGCGCCGGTGCACAACCAGCGTCCTTCGGGCACCATCCTGTTTCAGTCGATGGCCCGCGCTCTCGGTCCGCGCGGCCTCGGCGTGCTACTCACCGGAATGGGCGAGGACGGGGCCGAGGGCATGCTCGCCATGCGGCAGGCGGGCGCGATGACGATTACCGAGGATGAGAGCACGGCCGTGGTCTATGGAATGCCGGCAAGCGCCGTGAAGCTCGGCGCATCGGGGCTTGCGTTGCCGCTGGACAGGATCGCCCCCGCGATCCTCCACGCGACGGCCCCGGAGGGCGAACATTGGTGACGGAGGCGGATGTGCGGACGCCGAACCTGCTCGTGGTCGAGGATTCCGAAACCCAGGCGATCATGATCCGCCGCATGCTCGAGAGCCGCGGCTTTCAGGTCGAGCGGGCGGCCTCGGCAGAGGCGGCGCTCGACCACCTCAACCTCCGCCTGCCGGACCTTGTGATCGCCGATTACCATCTGCCGGGGATGAACGGCGGCGAGTTGTCGCGCCAGATCCGGCTGAACAGCCGGACGCGCTCCATCCCGTTGCTCATGCTGACCGAGGCGGCGGAGATCGAGACTGAACGGGAGGGGCTGGAGAGCGGCGCGGACGCCTATCTTTCGAAGGCGGCGGACCCCGACCTGATGATCCTCCGCATCCGGGCGCTGCTTCGGCAGCGGCCACCGGGCGCGGGAGAGCCGCCTCCCGACACCGCGCATTTCCGCCGCACCCGGTTCCTCATCATCGATGACGATGCAGGGGCGAGGGCGCGCCATGAGGCGGCACTGGTCCGGGACGGCTATCTGGTTTCCCTGGCATCGGATCTCGATGGCGCGCTGCATTGCATGAGCGATGGTCCGAGCACGGTCGACTGCGTGCTGGTCTCGTTGCAGGCCCAGACTTTCGATAGCGTCGCGGTCTGTCGCGCGTTGGATGCCCTCCGGGCGCCGCAGACCGTGGCCGACAAGGGCGCGCGTCCAGCTGCGCCTCAGCCGGCCGCGCCTCAGCCGGCCGCGCCTCAGCCGGCGGCGCCTCAGCCGGCCGCGCCTCAGCCGGCCGCGCCGTTCCTGCTCGTCGGGATCGAGCGGAAGGGCGATGTCTCGAAGGAGCTGCTGTCGCGCGCCTTCGATGCCGGGCTCGACGAATTCATCCCCGCCCTGCTCGACGACGGCGTGCTGCGGGTTCGCATGCGGGCCATCGTCCGCCGCAAGCTGCTGCAGGATGAGATGCAGCAGGCCGAGGCCGACCGGCAGGACCGCGCGATCACTCTCGAACGGGCGCGGATGGCGGAGGCGCTCACGCAGGCCAACGCCGGGCTGGAGGCCGCCAACGCCAAGCTGATCGAGACCCAGGCGAAGCTCGTGCAGGCGGCCAAAATGGCCTCGCTCGGCGAGCTGGTGGCGGGGATCGCACACGAGATCAACAATCCGCTCGCGTTCATCCTGGCACATCAGGCGACGGTGCAGCGGCTTCTCGGCAAGATCGGGCCCGAGGCTGTTCCGGACGAAGCGGCGCGCGGCTTCATCGCCAAGGCTCAGGACCGCGCGACGGCGATGGGGGCCGGCCTCCGCCGCATTCAGGACCTCGTGCTCAACCTGCGGCGATTTTCGCGCATGGACGAGGGTGGGTTCCAACTCGTGGACATCTTCGAATCGATCGACACTGTCTTGACCCTGCTCAGCCCGAAGCTCGGCGACCGGATCACGATCGGTCGTCATTACGAAGGGCCGCCCGCCCTCTGGTGTTCGCCGGCGCTGCTCAACCAGGTGGTGATGAACATCGTCAGCAATGCGGCCGATGCGATCGAAGGGCCGGGCCAGATCGAGATCACCGCGACCGCCGACGGCAACGTCTATCTCATCGTGATCGAGGATTCCGGCGCCGGTATCCCCGAGAACCTGCAGGAGCGGGTGTTCGAGCCCTTCTTCACGACCAAGCCGATCGGATCGGGCACTGGCCTTGGCCTCGCAATCGCCTATACGGTTGTTCAGGCCCATAAGGGTGCGATCACCGTCGGGCGTTCGGCGCTGGGCGGCGCGTCCTTCAGGATCTCCGTGCCGCTGACGCAGGACCCGGGTGCGCTGTCCGGGGGCGAGCGGCCGGGGCCCGCGCCGCGGGCTTTTGCGCGAGAGCTGATGCAAGGAGCATGAAGACGGGGATGCGCGGCACGATCCTGATTGTCGATGACGAGCCCGAAATCCTGACCGCCCTCCGTGATCAGCTGGAGGATGAGTTCGATGTCTGGAGCGCCGTGTCGCCGGTGACGGCGCTGGAAATCCTCGCCGACGAGCCCTCGATCTCGGTCATCGTCTCGGACCAGCGGATGCCGGAGATGACGGGCGACGTGATGCTGACGCGGGCCCGCGAAATCTCGGACGCGCAGACGATTTTGCTGACGGGCTATGCCGACCTCGGCGCCGTGGTGGACGCGATCAACCACGGGCGCATCTCGGCCTACGCGCAGAAGCCGTGGGAGCCGGCACTGCTGATGAGCATGGTCGCCAACGCTCACGAACAATGCGAACTGCGGCGCGCCCTGCGGCAGGAGCAGGCCTTGCTGCGCGGGCTCATGGACGGCAGCCAGAATGCGCTGTCCTTCAAGGATGCGGCGGGCAGGTTCGTACGACTGAATGCGGCCAAGGCGGCGGCGCTCGGCCGTGCGGCGGAAGCCTGTCTCGGCCATCTGGAGCAGGAACTTGCCGCCTCCCCGGAGGACGCCGCCCGCATCACCGAGGCGGATGCGGAAGCGATGGCCCTTGGGCGGGCGGTGGAGCGGCTCGAGGAACGCGGCGGCACGACGGCGCCCCGGTCGATGCAGGTGAACCGCGTGCCGATCGCCGGACCGGATGGACGGCCGGCCTACCTTGCCGTGCTCGAACATGACGTGACCGACCGGCGGCTGATGGAGAACAGGCTGCATCAGGCGGAGAAGATGCAGGCGCTTGGGACCATGGCGGGCGGCGTCGCGCATGACTTCAACAATCTGCTGACGGCGATCCTCGGCAGCCTGGAACTGGCAGTGCGGCGCAATGAAAACGATGCGCGCCTCCAACGGCTGCTGGAGAACGCGACGATGGCGGCCGAGCGGGGCACGACGCTCACCCAGCGGCTGCTGACCTTCAGCCGGCAGCGCGACCTCGCCTTGCGGTCGGTCAAGGCCAACGAGCTGATCCATGAGGTGCAGGACCTCATCCTGCGCAGCATCGGGACGCGGATCGAGGTGCGGGAGGAACTGGCGGAGGGTCTATGGCCGGCGCATGTCGACCCGGATCAGCTGGAGCTGGCTCTGCTGAACCTCTGCATCAACGCGCGGGACGCGATGGAGGGCGAGGGGTGCCTGACGCTGCTGACACGCAATCTGGTGGTGGGCCCGGCGGAGGCCGGTGACCTGACGCCAGGCGACTACGTGTCGGTCGCCGTCCGCGACACCGGGCCGGGGATGTCGCCGGAGGTTATTGCGCGTGTGTTCGAACCGTTTTTCACGACCAAGCCGGTGGGAAAAGGCACCGGCCTCGGGCTTTCGATGGTCTATGGCTTGGCGCAACAGGCCGGGGGCGTGGCGCGGGTGGTGTGCCCCACGGGCGGCGGCACGTTGGTGGAAATCGTGCTGCCCCGCGCCCGGGAGGAACGCCCTTCCGAAGCCGGAACGCTCGCGGAAGGGCATTAGGCCGGCTCAGCCCGCCACAGTTTAGCGCTTGCGGCGCTCGTCCCACGGAAACTCGCGGATCAGCGGCTCCAGGATATCGGGCTTGAGCAGGCCCACAAGGGCAATGACGAACGGGATCCCCACGATGGCGAAGAAAATCCAGTCGAAGGATTTTTCGCTGACGGCGCTGCTCTGGGCGAAGCTGCCGCTAAAAGCTGCCGATGCCGAGAGCAGCAGGGCCGCCATGATGATCGTTCGAAATCGCATTGGACGCTCCGGTCGTTTTTATTGAACAAGAGTTTGCTCAGCAGGTAATTCCCGAACAATACAAATTCGCGGGATGAACACTTTCCGCCGGAGAAATCCGACATTCACCGTCCTGTCCCGAGGACGAGCTCAGGCCGTCTTCCGCCGCAGACGATCGGTGAACTCCTTCCGCACCTTGGCGACCTTCGGCGCCACGATCACGCGGCAATAGCCGGCGTTGGGGTTCCGTGCGTAGTAGTCGTCGTGATAGGTCTCGGCGGGATAGAACACCGTCAGCGGCTCGATCGTCGTCACCAGCGGACGGCCCCAGATGCCGCGCCCCTCGATCTCGGCCATGACCTCGCGGGCAATACGCGTCTGCTCCTCCGTCTCCGGGAAGATCGACGACCGGTACTGCGTCCCCACGTCGTTGCCCTGACGGTTCAGCGTCGTCGGATCGTGGGTCGCGAAAAACACCCGCAGCAGATCGGCGTAGGAGATCACTGCGGGATCATAGGTGATCCGGATGACCTCGGAGTGGCCGGTGCGTCCCGTGCAAACCTGCTCGTAGGTCGGGTTCACCACCGTGCCGCCCGCATATCCGGACTTGACGCCCAACACGCCGTCCAACTCCAGAAACACCGCTTCCGTGCACCAAAAGCAGCCGCCGCCGAGAACCGCCGTTGCCGTCGTCATATCTGTCTCCCATTTTGACCAAATGTGCGTGAAGGCATATCGGCATCCGGGTTTGGACTGAGAAGGCCCGGAAACTGGAAGCGTAGCATGGGGAGCGCAGGGATGGCATTCGGAGACGGCACGGCCGCACCGAGCGGGGGCGGGCCGAGCGGAGGAGCGCCGAATGGGATCGTCACCATCGGCGAAATCCTCGTCGAGATCATGGCGACGGAGCCCGGCCATGGCTTCCGGGAGCCGATCAGCCTCGTCGGACCCTTCCCCAGCGGCGCCCCCGCCATCTTCATCGACCAGGTCGGCAAGCTCGGCTTCCCTGCCGGAATCGTAAGCTGCGTCGGCGGCGACGATTTCGCGGCCGTCAATATCGAACGTCTGCGCGCCGACGGGGTCGACGTGAGCGCGGTCGAACTCGATCCCGGCCAGGCGACCGGCAGCGCCTTCGTCCGTTACCGCCCCGACGGCGACCGCGACTTCGTCTACAACATCCGGCACAGCGCCTGCGGCCAGACGCGCCTGACCGAAGCAGCCCACGCATTGTTACGCCGCAGCAGCCACCTGCACGTCATGGGCTCCTCGCTCGCCTCCGAGCGGATCGTCGAGGAGACGAAAACCGCCATCGGGATCGTGAAGGCGCAGGGCGGCACCGTCTCCTTCGACCCCAACATCCGCCGCGAAATCCTGGCGGCGCCCGGGATGCGTGAAGCGCTCACTTATATGCTGGCGCATTGCGACATCTACCTGCCGAGCGGCGCCGAACTCACCCTGCTGACGGAATCGAAATCGGAGGGCGGGGCCATCGCCGAGATTCTGAGCCTCGGTGTCGCCGCCATCGTGGTCAAGCACGGAGCCGACGGGGCGAGCTACCACGACGGGCGGGAGAACCGGCGCCAGCCGGCGTTCACCGTGACCGAGGTCGATCCGACCGGCGCGGGCGACTGCTTCAGCGCCACCTTCATCACCTGCCGCCTGCAGGGGCGCAGCGTCTCCGAGTGCCTGCGCTATGCGGCGGCCTCGGGCGCACTCGCCGTGACGCGCCGCGGCCCGATGGAGGGCACCGCGACCTTTGCCGAGCTCGACGCGCTCATCGTCTCTCAGCGGCGCGGCATCGTGCCGGGCGTCGCCCAGCCGCCCGCGCATGGCGCCGGCATTCTGGCGGAACTGGCACAGGCACGCGGGGCCGGGCGGCCGTTCGGCATCACCTCCGTCTGTTCCGCCCATCCCCTGGTCATCGAGGCCGCGCTGCTGCAGGCGAAGGAGGACGGCACCACCGCCCTCATCGAGGCGACCTGCAACCAGGTGAACCAGCACGGCGGCTATACGGGCATGACGCCGGCGGGCTTTCGCGACTTCGTCCACGGCATCGCCCGCGATGTCGGCGTGCCGACGAGCCGGATCATCCTGGGGGGCGACCACCTCGGTCCCAACCCCTGGAAGTCGCTGCCGTCCGAGGCGGCGATGGCCGAGGCCGAGGCGATGGTGGAGGCCTACGTCCAGGCTGGGTTCCTCAAGCTCCACCTCGACACCAGCATGGGCTGCGCCGGCGAGCCGGTGGCGCTCGCCGACCAGCTCACCGCCGAGCGCGCGGCAAGGCTCGCGGCGATCGCCGAGCGGGCCGCCGCCCGTGCCGGAACGCGCCCCTACTACATCATCGGCACGGAGGTCCCGACGCCCGGCGGAGCACTCGAAGCCACGCCGGAGACTGTCGCGACCGCGCCGGACGCGCCGCTGGCGACCTACAGCATCCATAAGCATATCTTTATGTCCAATGGGCTGGGCCGCGTGCTGGACCGCGTTGTGGCGCTCGTCGTGCAGCCCGGCGTGGAACACGGCAACGAGACCGTGACGCGCTATGACAGCGAGGCGGCAGCCTCGCTCTCCGGGGCGCTGCACGGTCTCCCGGGGCTCGTGTTCGAAGCCCACGCGACCGATTACCAGACGCCGGCGGCGCTCGCGGCCCTGGTGCGGGACGGGTTTCCGATCCTGAAGGTCGGGCCGGCGCTGACCTTCGCGCTGAGGGAGGCGTTCTACGCACTCGACGGGATCGCGGCGGTGCTGGTGCCCGAGATCGACCCGGATGCGGAGCCGCTTCCGGCCGTCATGGAGCGGGTGATGCTGCTCAACCCGGAGCACTGGCGCAGCCATTACCACGGCGACTTCGCGGTGCTGCGTGTTCTGCGGCACTACAGCTACAGCGACCGCATCCGTTACTACTGGCCCGAGCCCGAGGCCGTGACAGCGGTGGACCGGCTCTTCGACCGGCTCGAGGGCGTGGTCATCCCGCCGCCGCTCATCAGCCAGTTCCTGCCACGGTTATACGAGCGCGTGGCGGCAGGCACCTTGCCAGGCGACGCGCGGGTGCTGGCGGTGGAGGCGGTGAGGGACGTGCTGCGTCCCTACGCGGCTGCCTGCAGGCCTTCCTCCGGACACCCATAGCTGCACTGCAGCATAATGTGCTGGCGAGCGCGGCGGCCTCGTCTTATCTGGGCTGGGGTTAATTTAAGAGGCTCGTGCGGATGTCGGCGTTCAATACCGAGACGGTGACCAAGGTTCATCATTGGACGGATCGGCTGTTCAGCTTCCAAACCACCCGCGACCCGGCGTTCCGTTTCCTCAACGGCCAGTTCACCATGATCGGACTGGAAGTCGATGGCCGGCCGCTGATGCGCGCCTACAGCCTCGCGAGCGCCAACTACGAGGAGGGGCTGGAGTTCCTCAGCATCAAGGTGCCGGACGGCCCGCTGACCTCTCGCCTGCAAAACATCCAGGAGGGCGACACCATCCTGGTGGGCCGCAAGCCCGTCGGCACGTTGGTGGCGGACAGCCTGCTGCCGGGCAAGACGCTCTATCTGCTCGGCACCGGGACAGGCCTCGCGCCGTTCATGGCGATCATCAAGGATCCCGATATCTACGAGCGGTTCGAGCGCGTGGTGCTGGTGCATGGCGTGCGGCAGGTCGCCGAACTTGCCTATGCCGACTACATCGAGACCCAACTGCCGAACGATGAACTGATCGGCGACGTCGTGCGCGGGAAGCTGCTGTATTACCCGACGGTCACGCGCGAGCCTTTCCGCAACCGGGGGCGGCTGACCGACCTCATCGGCCAGGGCACCATCGCGTCGGAGCTTGGGCTGCCGGCCATCGGCCGCGCCGATGACCGCTTCATGCTCTGCGGCAGTCCCGAGATGCTCACCGACATGACGGCATGGTTGCGCGCGGAGGGATTCACCGAGGGCAGCCACACGACACCCGCGGAATTCGTCGTCGAGAAAGCCTTCGTGGAAAAGTAGCGGCCGGTGTCGGGCCCCGCGAGCATCGTCGCGCCGATCGAGCGGGGAACGCCGGCGTTCAGGCGGACGACGTTAGCTCTGGGGACGGCGGGCTTCTCCACCTTCGCGCTGCTCTACTCCATCCAGCCGCTGCTGCCGGTGTTCTCCCGGCAGTTTCACGTCACCGCCGCCGGCGCCAGCCTTTCGCTCTCGCTGACCACGGGCCTCATGGCTGTGTGCATGCTGATGGCGAGCACCGTGTCCGAGAGCGTCGGGCGCAAGCCTGTGATGGTCGTCTCGGTGCTGGCGTCCTCGGTGCTGATGATCCTCTCGGCGCTGGTTCCGCAATGGTGGCAGTTCCTGGTGCTCCGCGCGCTGATGGGCGTGACGCTGAGCGGGCTGCCTGCGGTTGCCATGGCCTATGTCGCCGAAGAGATCGACCCGCGGCATACAGGGCTCTCGATGGGCCTCTATATCGGCGGCAACGCGCTCGGCGGCATGTCGGGGCGCCTCCTCATCGGCGTGCTGGCGGACCATACGGGGTGGCGGGTCGCACTACTGGTCATCGGGGTGGCGTCGACGGTCGGCAACCTCATCTTCTGGCGCATCCTGCCGCCGTCACGGAACTTCAGATCGCGGAGCTTCTCGCTGGAGACGCTGACGAGCGCCTTCGTGGGGCACCTCCGCGACAGTGCCTTGCTGATGCTGTTCGCCGAGGGCTTCCTGCTGATGGGCGGCTTCGTCGCGATCTACAACTACTTGGGCTACCGGCTGCTGGCGCCGCCCTTCGACCTCAATCAGGCGGAGGTCGGCCTGATCTTCTCGGCCTATCTCGTGGGTATTTTTAGTTCGGCCTGGATGGGCAACCTCGGCAACCGCCTGGGGCGGCGGCATGTCCTCTGGGTCGGCTTCCTGATCATGCTGGCAGGAACCGCGCTGACGGAGACGCGAAGCGTGATCCTCATCATCCTCGGCGTCGTCGTCGTGACGTTCGGCTTCTTCGGCGCGCACTCGATCGCCAGCGGCTGGGTGAGCGCGCGGGCGCGTCACGCGAAGGCGCAGGCGTCGTCTCTTTATCTGTTCTTCTATTACCTTGGGTCGAGCGTCGTCGGGACCACGGGCGGGGTCTTCATGCAGCACTACGGCTGGACCGGCGTGACGCTGATGACCGGCACGCTGATCCTGATCGGGTTGTTCCTGTCCCGGCGGCTGAGCCACATCCCGCCACTGGCCACAACGGGGCGTTGAACAAGACGACAATCAAGATTGTGGTTCGATAGCCCTAACCGCTAAACTCACGGGATGGAGCTTTCGCGGATCATCGATGAGCTAAGGAGCCATGAGCCTGCGCTGCGTGCGCGGGGTGTTCTTCATGTCGCTGTCTTCGGCTCCCGCGCACGTGGTGACAACCGGCCCGACAGCGATACGGATATCATGATCGACCTGGACCCTGACGCCCCGATCGGAGTTTGGGAATATGCCGGCCTGAAGACTTATATCGTTGGCTTGTTCGATGGTCCGGTGGATGTAGTCGCTCGCGAGAGCCTGAAACCTGCCATACGACCGGCCGCCGCCACCGATGCCGTCTATGCCTTCTGACGGTCACGCTTCACGCCGATGGCTCGGCGACATCCTGTATAACATCATTCTGGCCCAAGATTTCGCAGGGCACCTGACGTATCAGGAGTTCGGGACTGACACGTTGCGCCTTTATGCTGTCATCCGCTGCCTTGAAGTGATCTCGGAGGCCTCACGGCGACTGCCGGACGACCTGAAGATCCGTAACCCCGAAATCCCATGGCGCGAGGTGGCGGCCGCTGGAAACATCTACCGTCACGATTACGAAGCCGTGGCCGCCCGGCTGGTCTGGCGAACCTTGACGCATGATCTGCCGATGCTGCGCCTCGTAGTAGAAAGAGAAATAGCGTCCTGACGCGGGCGCCCTCGCATCATTCGAAGACGAATGCGGTCCCGGAAGGGGCTACGTTCAGCACCCCTTCAACTCAGTCCATCGCGACATGCGCCTCGGACGGATCCGGCTTCTTCGGCTGAACCTTCGGCTTGCGCATCAGGAACAACAAAAACAGGCACGGCACCGAACTGATCATCAGCGCCTTGAAGGCGTCGCCGTAGCCGATGATGCTCGCCTGGCGATTGACCATCTCGTTCATCGTCACCGCACCCTGCGCCGTGCGCGGATCGACCAGCGCCATCGCCCCCGAGGTGAACACATGCTGAAAGGGCGTCACGAAATAGCTCAGCACCGCGTGCTCATACTGCGTCATCTGCGTGACGATGGCCGAGGTTACCGACGTGCCGATCGCCATCCCGATGTTGCGCGTGAGGCTCATCGCCGCGGCGCCGTCACCCCGCAGCGCCGGGTTCAGCGTTGCGAAGGCAATGAGCTGCAACGGCATGAACACGAGGCCGATGCCCGCACCCTGAACGACGATCACCGTGATGATCCAGCTACTCGACACATCCGGCGTCCACAGCGTCATCCAGTAGAGCGACGCCAGCAACAGCGCGATGCCGACCAGCATCTGCAACCGCACGTCGATCCGGGTGCCGATGCGCCCGCAGATCATCATCGCCGCCATCGTGCCGAAACCGCGCGGAGCCATCTCGAGCCCCGCCGACCGCACCGAGTATCCGGAGAGGTTCTGAAGGTAGGGCGCCATGAGCGCGGAACTCGATAGCAGCACCAGCCCGACCAGGAACATCATCAGGATCGCGCTGAGCATGTTGCGGTCGGTGAAGATGCCCTTCGGCAGCAGCGGCTTGCTCGACGTCAGCATGTGGACGGTGAACAGGTAGAAGCCGAGCGCCGCCAGGATCGCCTCTGTGATGACCTCGTCGGAGCCGAACCAGTCCTTCGTCTCGCCACGGTCGAGCGCCAGCTGCAGCCCTGCCAGCGCGACCGCGAGAATGCCGAAACCGGTCCAGTCGAACGAGGGCACCTTCTTGTCGCCATCCTCCCGCATGAAGAGGATGATGCCGAGGGTTGCCGCGATGCCGAAGGGCAGGTTGACGAAGAACACGTAGCGCCAGTTGTAGATATCCGTGAGGTAGCCGCCGAGCGTCGGACCCAGGATGGGGCCGAGCATCACGCCCATGCCCCAGACCGCCATCGCTCCGCCGCGCTTCTCGACCGGATAGATGTTCAGCAGCGTCGATTGCGACAGAGGCACCAGGGCCGCGCCGAAAACCCCCTGCAGGAACCGGAAAATGACCATTTCGCCGATGCTGCCGGCAACGCCGCACATCATCGACGTGACGGTGAAGCCGACGAGGCTCACCAGCAGGACGTTCTTGGTGCCGAAGCGCGCGCTCATCCAGCCGACCGGCGCGGTCATGATCGCCGCCGCGACCACGTAGGAGGTGAGCACCCAGCTGATCTGATCGGAGTTGGCGGACAGCGTGCCCTGCATATACGGCAGCGCCACGTTGGCGATGGTGCTGTCGAGCGCCTGCATGAGCGTCGCCAGCATGACGCAGATGGTAATGATGGTTCGCGTCGCCGGCGTGATGCGCTCGTGCAGCGGGACCGGCATCGGCGCGGCGGCGGCGGACATCGCTTGCTCGTCGTTCAGAAGTTAGAAAAGATCGGAGAAGTGGCGCTTGTGGCCGGTGTCGACCGACACCTCGGCGCTCATGCCGGCGGCCAGACGCACGTCCTTCGGTCCACCGGTGAGCCGGATCCGCACCGGAATGCGCTGCACGACCTTCACCCAGTTGCCGGAGGAGTTCTCGGCCGGCAGCAGCGAAAACTGCGAGCCCGAGGCAGGGGCGATGCTCTGAACCACACCCGTCCACTTGTCGGCGGGGTAGGCGTCGACGCCGATCGTCACCTTCTGTCCCACGCGCATGTAGGTGAGCTGGGTCTCCTTGAACTGCGCCGTGACCCAGACATCGTCGGTGGAGACGATCCCGAAGGCCGGGGAGGCGGCCGTCAGGAACTGGCCGCGCTGCAGCTGCTCCACATTCGTCACGATGCCGTCGAAGGATGCGCGAACCGTCGTGTGGTCAAGCTGGCGCTGCGCCTCGGCAACGTCTGCCTCGGCGCTCTGATACTGCGGGTATTGGTCGACCGGCTTGCTGGGATCGTCGCCGAGCTTGGCGAGCTGCGTCTTTGCCTGCTCCTGCAAGGCACCGAGATTGGCCTGGTCCGCCTGCAGCTTGTATTTCGCGTCGTCGTATTCCGCGCGCGTCACGCCGCCGCTTTTGATGATGGAGGCATAGCGGTCGAAATCCGCCTGATCCTCCGCGACCTGGGCGGCGGCCGTGTCGGCGACCTTGAGCATGCGCTGGTAGTCTTCCCGCATCGAGGCGAGGGTCAGCGCCGTCTCCGCGAGCTTCGCCTTCGCGCCGTCCAGACCGATCTGGTAGCGGTGCTGGCCGAGTTCGAACAGGGTTTGCCCGGCCTTCACGCTCTCACCCTCATGCACCAGCACGTGGGAGACGATGCCGGAGACGTCGGTAGTTGCGTTGACCTCTGCGGCTTCGACGTAGCTGTCGTCGGTCGAGACCATGCGGCCGCCGGTGATCCAGATATAGCCTGTGCCGATGATGACGACCGCGATGCCGCCGAGCATGAGGATTGGCCGGATATAGTTGCCGCGCCGCTTGGCCGGCGCGCGAGCGGCAGGCGTGTCCGCCTGGGATGCACCGGGGGAGAGCTTGTCGGGCGCGGCGGTCTGGCCCGCATCGGCCGTCGTGCGGTCGCGGGTGGAAATCTGGTTCATCTATTGAGCTACCGCTAGTTTGGTGTCGTCATTCGGCGCCTCGGCGCCCTTGAGAGCGCCCACGACGTTCGCCTTCACCTGCATCAGGCCCTTCTGCATCGTCTGGACAGTGGGATGCCCGATGCCGGTCACGATCATCTCCGCGATGTCGGCCCGATGACCCGCCAGAACCTCCAGCAGCGGCCCGGCATCAGGGGTGAGGCGCAACCGCCAGACCCGCCGGTCGTGCCCGTCGGCATCGCGGGCGACGAGCCCACGTGCTTCCAGGCGGTCGACCAGCCTGCCGACCGTGATCGGCTCGACCTCCATCAACTCGGCGAGGTCCTTCTGAGATAGCCCAGGGTGGCGGGAGAGCTTCAGCAGCAGCACCCATTGCGCCTTCGTCATTCCGTGGCGCCGCGCAACGCGATCCGCATAGGTGCCGATGAGCCTGGCCGTGTCGCCGATGAGAAGGAGAAGGTCGTCCTCTGGCGGCAGTGCTGTCATACCAACGTAACTATAACGCCCGTTATCATCCGCATAGATACGATTGTGACAGATGTAACATGCTGTCTGGTATGAGCCGCCCTGGCGGGGGATCGGTATGCGCTCCGCCCCCTTGCGGCGCGGGCCCGCCGATGGTGGATGTCCCCCGACAGCTGGCGGCAACAAGTGGGGTTATTCCATGAGTGACGGTCGGATTTTCATCGGCACGCGCCGGTATTCCTCCTGGTCAATGCGCGGATGGCTGCCAGTGGCGCTCGCCGGGCTCGACGTGACCGAGGTGGTGATCCCGTTGGCCGAGACGGCGACATCGGCCGTGAAGGAGCAGACCCCGAGCGGGCTCGTGCCCTACCTGGAACACAACGGCGCCCGCATCTGGGAGAGCCTGGCGATCATCGAATACTGCGCCGAGTTCGACCAGACGCTGTGGCCGAAGAAGCGCAGGCCGCGTGCGATGGCCCGCGCGATCGCGGGCGAGATGCATGCCGGGTTCCGCGACTTGCGGCAGGCGATGCCGATGAACCTTGGCCGGGACGACTATGCGGGCCTTGGCCAGACACCGGGGGCTCTGGCGGACGTGGCGCGGATCGAGGCGATCTGGGCCGAGGCGCGGTCGGAGTTCGGCGAGGAGGGGCCCTACCTGTTCGGGGAGCGCTTCACCGGCGCCGACATCATGTTCGCGCCTGTGGTGGCGCGGTTCCTGACCTATGCGCCGCCGCTGAGCGAGGCGACCCTCGAATACTGCCGGGCAGTGAGGGCACACGCCCAGGTCGACGCCTGGTATCGCGCCGCCGCCGAGGAACCCGAAAGCTGGCGGCTGAGGAAATACGAGGGGCTTCGGCAGGACCATCCGGCCTCGACGGCCTGATCGTCCCAGGCGCTACTTTCCGGCGGGTGGCGCGCCCGCGCTCCCGGACCCGCCGAGCTGCAGGAACGGCATGGCCGTCGACCCCGCCATGTAGTGCGGCAGCTGCCCGTCCCACTTCTGGATCGCCGACAGCGTCAGGATGTCCGGCGTCAGAGCCTGCTGCTTGAGCTTGTAGGCCTGCGCGTCCGCCTGCGCCTGCAGAATGGTCGCCTTTGCCTGGCCCTGGGCGATGTCCACGGCGGCCGAGGCCTGCGCGTCCGCCTGCGCCACCTGCTGCTGCGCCGAAATCTGCACCTGTTGCAGCTTGTACTGCTCCTCCAGCGCCGTCTGCTGCGCCACCTGCTTGGCGTCGATCGCCTGATCGTAGGCGTCGGAATAGGAGAAGTTGGTGATGTTCACTCCAGTAACGACCGCCACCTTGTATTGTGCAAGGTCGGCGCGGACGTCCTGCTCGATCTCCTGGCGCACCTGCTCGCGCCGGGTGATCAGCTCCTGCGCCGTGTAGTCGGCGGTCACCGCCTTGGTGTCGTTGGAGACGATCGGCGCGATGATGGTCTGCGTGAGCGTCGGGATGTCGCGGTAGTTCTTCCAGAAGTTCACCGCCTCGGCGGGGTTGATGGTGAAGTTGACGGAAACGCCGGTCGAGACGTTCTGCTGGTCCTGGGTCGAGGCCGTCTCCGTCGTGGAGGCCAGCTGCGGCTGCGTCGAGACCTCGAACACGGCCTCGGCGACCGGCACCACGAAGTGAAACCCGGAGCCGAGCACGTCCTGCTCCGGCGCGCCGAAGAAGGTCTTCACGCCGACATACCCGCCATCGACGATGGTGAAGGGCCGAAACAACCAGATCAGGAGCAAAACCAGGATGACGGCGCCGGCCACGATCGTGGGCGTCATGTTGCCTCGCATGCTCGGGCGCATGCCCGGCAGCAGGCCGAATGGCGAATTGTTCGAGGATGACATGGAAGCCTCCGGGCTAAGCAGGCCAAAAGCCTGTGCCTCGGTGACTTGTCTACCAGTGGCTGCCCGGCGTGTCACGTGGCGGCCCGAGCCCACCGGACGCCGGGGCAGGGCTGGCGCTTTTGTTCAGAACACGGAAAAATGCCCTGGTTGAAGGTTGCGGAGTTGGATCGGATGACCGAGGCGGCTGCGATGACGAAGGAAAGCAGGCCGCGATTCCTGCTCGCGCGCGGCGTGGTCGTCGTCGCCGTGGCCATGGCGATGATCGGCAGCAGCGCGCCGTCGCCGATCTACGGCCTTTATCAGGCGCACCTGCACCTCGATCATGTCTGGCTGACCGCAATCTATGGCGCCTATTCCGTCGGCACCGTCTTCGCGCTGTTCGTCCTCGGCCGCGTCTCGGACGGCATCGGCGACCGCCGGCTTCTGCTGCTCGCGGCGCTCGTCGCGACCATCGCCGGCGCCGTCATCATGGCGCTCGCGCATGGCCTGGCAATGCTCCTCATCGGCCGTGTCTTCGCCGGCATGGGAACGGGGTGCATCATGGGACCGGCGACCGCGGCGCTCGTGGAACTGGACCCGTTGCGGGACCGGGTGCGCGCGGCCATCGTCGCCACGGTCGCCGTGACTGCGGGCATCACGAGCGGGGTCATCATCTCGGCGGCTGCGCTCGAAATGGATTTTGCGCCGACCGTCAGCCCGTTCGTGGTTCTTGCCGTTTCGGCAGCGGTCACGCTGGTCGCGTTGCGCCTTGTCCCCTGGGCGCCGCGCGATGTGGCGCCCGCCATGCTCCATCCCGCCGGCGCGTCCCCCGAAACGACGCCGGGCGGTGCGGCGCTGCTGCGGGAGGCGGGGTTGCCGTTCGTCGTATCCTGCGCCGGCATGGCCACGGCCTGGATGGCGGGCGGCTCGTTCCTGGCCCTCGGCGCCATCTTCG
Source organism: Acidisoma sp. (assembly GCF_965199065.1). Lineage (NCBI taxonomy): Bacteria > Pseudomonadati > Pseudomonadota > Alphaproteobacteria > Acetobacterales > Acidocellaceae > Acidisoma > Acidisoma sp. The sequence goes on from NZ_CBDAQN010000001.1 coordinate 1,082,994, forward strand.
CGCGGCGGCTCGCGGGCATCCACGATCCGGCCGTGGCGGCGCTGACCGTGGCGGTCTTCCAGATCGTGGCGGGCTGCGCGCAACTCGGCGGGCGCAACCTGGAACCGCGCCGGGTGCTGGTCGCGGGCGCCGCGTTCATGGCGCTCGGTCTCATGCTCGCCACGGCGGCCGCGGCTCTCGGCTCGGCGGCCCTGTTCTGCTTGGGCGCGTTGCTGACAGGGGCCGGCTACGGCTGCGGCTTCTCGGGCGCCGCCGCCATCGGCAGCCGCAGCGCACCCGCCCGTGGGCGCGCGACGATCGTATCGTTCACCTACGTCGCGGGCTACCTCGGCAACCTTCTGCCGGTGCTGACGCTTGGGCTGATCGCCGACCGGTTCGGGCTCTTCGCGGCCATCGCGACGCTCGCCTGCGCCGCCGTGGTGTGCGGCGGGGTTCTGGCGGTGGCGGTGCGGGTCGTCCGCGCCTGAGGTTACGCGGCCCCGTCTATGCGGTCGTCTATGCGGTCGTCTATGTGGGCGTCTATGCGGCCTGTGCGAGTTTCTGGTGCACCTTGAAGGACGCCTCGGTCTTGGAGCGCACCTCGTCCACCGTCACGCCGGGCGCGAGGTCCACCAGCGTCAGGCCGGGGCGGGCGACATCGAAGACGCAGAGGTCGGTGACGATGAGGTCGACCACGCCCTTGCCGGTCAGCGGCAGAGTGCATTCGCGCAGGATCTTGGCCTCGCCCTTGGCGGTATGCTCCATCAGCACGACGACGCGCTTGACGCCCGCGACGAGGTCCATCGCGCCGCCCATGCCCTTCACCATCTTGCCCGGCACCATCCAGTTGGCGAGGTCGCCGTTCTCCGCCACTTGCAGCGCACCGAGGATGGACAGGTTGATGTGCCCGCCGCGGATCATGGCGAAGCTCTCGGCGCTGTCGAAGAAGCTGGTCGTCGGCAGTTCGGTCACCGTCTGCTTGCCGGCGTTGATGAGGTCGGCGTCCTCCTCGCCCTCATAGGGAAACGGGCCCATGCCGAGCATGCCGTTTTCGCTGTGGAGGATGATCGACATGCCCGGCGGGATGAAGTTCGCCACCAGCGTCGGGATGCCGATGCCGAGGTTGACGTAGAATCCGTCGTGCAATTCCTGCGCGGCGCGGGCCGCCATCTCGTCTCGTGTCCAGGGCATGTCTGGTCCCTTGCTGTTTGGATTTCAGGCGGCGCGCTTGCGAACCGTTCGTTGCTCGATCCGCTTGTCGACCGCGTCCAGCTTCACCAGCCGCTGCACATAGATGCCGGGAGTGACGATGTGGTCGGGGTCGAAGCTGCCGGGCTCGTGCAACTCCTCGACCTCGGCGACCGTCGCGCGGGCGGCTGTCGCCATCATCGGATTGAAGTTCCGCGCTGTCTTCCGGTAGATCAGGTTGCCCTCGCTGTCGCCCTTCCAGGCGTGGACGATCGCGAGATCACCGACGATGCCGCGCTCCATGACGTAGTGGTGGCCGTCGAACTCGCGGGTCTCCTTGCCCTCGGCGACCGCCGTTCCGTAGCCGGTGCGGGTGTAGAAGGCGGGGATGCCCGCGCCCCCCGCGCGGATGCGCTCGGCCAGCGTGCCCTGCGGGTTGAACTCGATCTCCAGCTCGCCGGCCAGGAACTGCTGCATGAACAGCTTGTTCTCGCCCACATAGGAGGACACCATCTTCTTCACCTGCTTGCTCTCCAGCAGCACGCCGAGGCCGACGCCGTCGATGCCCGCATTGTTGGAGACGATGGTGAGGCCGGTGACGCCGCTCTCGCGGATCGCGGCGATGAGGGCGCTCGGGATGCCGCAGAGGCCAAAGCCGCCTGAGAGGATGAGCATCCCGTCGCGCAGCAGGCCGGCGAGGGCATCTGTCGCATTGGCGTGAACCTTGGAAACGGCCATGCGTCTCAGACCTCCTGCTCTCTCCACCGTCGTTCCGGCGGGTAATGCCTCAGGAGGTAAAGCATCACCGCGATGGAGGGAAGCGTGGCCAGCGCCGTGACCAGGTAGAAGGCGTGCCAGCCGAGGCTCGCCGCCATGAAGCCCGACAGGCCGGCGACGGTCCGCAGCGCCAGCGCCGCGATCGACGACAGCAGCGCGTATTGTGTCGCCGTGTGGGCCCGGGAGCAGAGCGACGAGAGGTAGGTGATGAAGGCAGCGTCGGCGAGGCCTTCGGAGAAGGATTCCACCACTGCGGTCGCCATCAGCATGTGGTGGCTGCCCGCCGAGTAGGACAGCAGCACGTACATGCCCATGCAGAGCGTCTGGAAGCAGCCGGTGATGAGCAAAGCACGGCCGGTGCCGATGCGCGCCACCAGCCAGCCGCCGAGCGCCGCACCAATCAGCACAGCGGCGAGCGATATCGGCCCGTTGGCGATCGCGACCTGTGCGCGGTCGAAGCCGAGGTGGCGGTAGAAGGGCGGCAGCATGGTTCCTGCCAGCGCCTCGCCGAGGCGGAAGAGCACGATGAACAGGAGGATGACCGGCGCGCCGCGGCGGCTGGCGAACTCGGACAGCGGCTCGATGACGGAGCGGGCGAAACGGGTCGCGAAGGAGACGTGCTCCGCCAGCATGTGCGCGACGGTGGCGGTCGCCTCCGGTTCGCGGGCGAGGAGGGTGACGATCGGCCCGATCAGGGTGAGCGCGGCCATGGCCACGAACACGCCGTGCCAGCCCCAAGGGGTCGCGAGCGCAATGGCTCCTGCGCCGGAGATCAACAGGGCGGCGCGGTAGCCCCAGATGTAACCGGCGAGCGCGGTGCCCTGCATGGCCTGCGGGAAGGTCTCGATGCGCCAGGCGTCGATGATGGTGTCCTGACTCGCCGAGCAGAAGGCGAGGATCGCTGCGAAGGCGATGAGCGTCGTCGGCGCGGCGGGGCTGGCGAGCACCATGAGCAGGCAGGCGATGGTGAGCAGCGGCTGCACGGCAAGCAGCCAGCCGCGGCGGCGTCCGAGGCGGGCGAGGGGGCCGGGAGCGGCATTGTCGAACGCCGGCGACCAGAGGAATTTCAGCGAGTAGGCGAGGCCGATATTGGCGGTGAGGCCGATGAGCCCGAGGCCGACATGCCCCTCCGCGAGCCATTGGCGAAGGGTGAAGCCGGAGAGCGGAAGCGGCAGGCCGGAGGCGAAGCCGAACCCGGTCATGAGCCAGAGCCTGGGGTCGCTTAGCATGGCGGCAAATGTGGGGCGTGCTTCGGCGGGGGCGGTTGCGGATTCGCTCATGCCTCGAGCGTGTCACGCCGTGTGGGAGTGAGGCAATGAAGGGGTGGCGGACCCGAGACGATTCGAACGTCCGGCCTTTGCCTTCGGAGGGCAACGCTCTATCCAGCTGAGCTACGGGTCCATCGCTGCCCACCGGGCCGCGGGCACTCCAATACCCGGAACCGCAGTTTATGAAAAGGGGGCCTCGGCCTCGGTAAAACCGGAGCGAAGGTCGTTCGGCCAAGCCTGATGACGCCTCAGTTCAGCGCGGATTTCCTCGATGCGGCGGGGCTCGATGGCCGAGCCGAAGGCGGCGTTCCGGCGAACCGACGCCTCCAGCCGGGCGACGATCCCCCTCTTGGTCCAGGGGAGACGTAGAAGTTCCTCGACGAGGTCGGGCTCGCCCCAGGGAACGTCGATCGGAACCTGATCCAGGGCCACGTCCTTGTCGAGAAAACGCAGGGCCTGTGGGAACAGGGCAATGACGGGGCCGTGATCAGGCAACGGCTGCAACGGCCCCAGCTCATTGCTCGCCGCTTCATACAGCCGCGTCACGAGGTCCGCTCCGTGCGAACGGATATGTCCCAGCTGCGTCGCGCGCGGATTCATTTCGATCAGGAAGCATCTTCCGGTGGTGTCCTCGATAATGAAATCGAGCCCGAAAAAACCGGACAGGCCGAGATGCTCGGCGGTTACGGTAGCGACTTGATCCATCATGGGGTTGTCGATCAGCCGCAACACGGTCGAAGCGCCGACGTGCCCCTGCGTCGACATGACTTCGGCGTTGAGGCTCGCCAGTCTGCGGCCCTGCCAGGCGGCGACCATGCAGGTCACCTGGCGGCCGCGGACGTGCTCCTGAGCCATCACCTTGCGCTTCTTCCTGTGAAAGAAACGCGCCAGTGCGAAGGGGTCACGGTCGACAAGCCGGAAACGCACAGCCTTGTGGACCGGGAGCGGCGAGGACAGCTCCCGGTAGGCATCCATCGCATCTTGCACGGTGGCGGCGACCGCAACGCCCGAACCGCCCCAGCTGCCCTCGGCCTTGACAACCCACGGCGCCGCGTGAGCCTCGCACCAGGCACCCAGATCATCGGCCGACGAAATCTCCGCGCCGGCCGGGACGAGAACGCCCACCCCGCGCATCTCCTCGAGAAATGCGTGACGCGTTCCGCTTAAACCATATCCGGAAGGCGAGCCCAGAGAACGTTCTATGACACGTCTGACGGCTTGCCCTCGCGCATCCGCGGCAGCGGGAAGCTTTTTGTACAGTTCGTGAATGTGTTCGACGGCGCGATCATCCGTAGGGATGATGAGGTCAGGCTCGAAAGAGCCCATCGCCCGGCTCAGGGATCGGGCTGGGTCATATGCGGAATAGGTAGACCGACCTTGAATAAATTTTAGCTTGCTAAGCGGGTTGCCGATCGGGCTGAGGCTGAATACGTTAGCCCCCGCGCGCCTGAATGCAATTCCGAGGTATGCGGCAGATGGCCACCATGTTGTCGTAGCAATTAAGACTTTCACTCTCACAATACTGAACCAGACAATCTTCTAAGTTATCGTCGGAGCGGCGGACCCGGCTCCAGTTCGGTCGGTGAAGAGCATCGGGCAAGTGGGCCACAAGTCTAAGTGCGCAATAGGACCGATTAGGGAAAAATGGTAACCACTGTAGATTTCGCGATCGTGGGAGCGGGACCGTATGGCCTCTCGCTTGGCGCGCATGTCGCCGGAGCTGGCGCCGACTTCAAAATCTTCGGCTCCCCGATGGCGGTCTGGCAGAATCATATGCCCCGGGGGATGCATCTCAAGTCCGAAGGTTTCGCATCGACGCTTTTCGATCCGAAGCGGCAACACAGCCTGGAGGAGTTCTGCAAGCGCAACGGACATCCCTATGCCGACGTGGGCATCCCCGTTCCTGTCGAGCTGTTCTACTCGTATGGCCGGGACTTCCAGCAGCGCCTGCTGCCGGACCTCGATACGCGGCACATCGCGCAGATCACCGAGGACCGGGGCGGCTTTCTCCTCCGGCTCGATGATGGAGACCTGCTGAGGGCGCGGAAGGTCGTCGTTGCCGTCGGGATTTCGCACTACGCATACCTGCCGCCCGAGCTGCGGGACCTTCCTTCGCGGTTCGTGTCGCATACGTCGCAGCAACTGCCAATGAGCGAGTATGCCGGCCGCAAGGTTTTCGTCCTCGGAGCGGGCTCCTCGGCAGTCGACACCGCCGGGCTTCTGCACCAGGCCGGTGCCGATGTGGAGTTGGTCACCCGGCGTCCGAAAATCTGGTTCAACCATCCGCCCGAGCGCAAGCGGGGCCTCGAACTGGCGTATGCGAGGCTCCTGAAGCCGCGCTCCGGCCTCGGGCTTGGCTGGCGCTCGTACATGGCGTCCGACCTCCCGACCGTCTTCCATAAAATGCCGGAGCGGTTCCGCCTGAAAGTGACCAAGGGGCATCTTGGACCCTCGGCCGGGTGGGTCAGCCGGACGCTGGTCGAGGACAAGGTGCCGATCAAGGTCGAGAGGTCGCTCAGCAAGACAGAGGTTCGGGGCGACCGATTGCTCGTGACGTTCTCGGGGCCGGGCGGACAGGAAGAAGTGGAGGCGGATCACCTCGTAGCCGGAACCGGGTATAAGGTCGACCTCGACCGTCTTGAGTTTCTGGATGAGCCGATCCGGCGGCAGATCTCGAGGGTTCAGAACACGCCCAGGCTGTCGCGGTTCTTCGAGTCCTCGGTGCCGGGCCTGTATTTCATCGGGCCGTCTGCCGCGAACAGCTTCGGGCCGTTGCTGCGTTTCGCCTGGGGCGCCAAGTTCGCCTCCCGGCATCTGACGCGGCACCTCGTCCGCTAGCTCACGACAGCGGAGGCGGCCTCGCTCGGGATCCGCAATGCGCCTCCGCCTCCGTCCCAGGAGGCCGATCGACGGCCTCGCCGGCAGGTCCTGTCGGCAGCAGCCGAAGGCCGCCGGCCGAGCTTCCTCACCACCTCGGCCAACAGCAGCCCCAGCATGATGTCCTTGAGCAAGCCCTTGGCCCCGAAGGTCCAGAAGCTTTTCTCGCTGTAGGCTCCCTGTCTGCAGAGGCGGACGAGAGCGGCCATCCGCGCGGGCGGATGCGCGGAGCAGAGTTCCGCGCGACTGGAATAGACCGGCCCGAGCAACTGCCAGGCCGCCGCCGCCTCCGTCGCACGAAGACGGAGGAGAGGCGAGAACGTCTCGAGCCGGGACAGGCCGTCGAACAGGCCGGCGTTCAGCGGCGCGGTCTGCGACAGGTGGCGGTAGGTCTCCGATCTGTTCTCGAGGCGATACTGCCAGCGTTCGCGGAAGCTCGGTCTTGTGCGCTTACCCGTGCCCATCGTGTTGCGGCCGTGAATCCGATACTCCGCCAGCTCTTCATGGAGGTAGCGGACGGTCCCGAGGCCAGTCGCCAGCAGGAAGAAGAAGACCCCGTGCCCCATCTCCGTGTCCGGGTGGAAATAGTCCCGCACCGTGGGCCACAGGGCGGTCGCGGGCAGGAGGCTGCTCCGGATGGTCTGCGTGAAGCCGTAGCCGGCTGTCCAGGCCGGCAGGGTCAGCCGCGGAGACCGCGCCGGCGCGGGCGGATCGGCATAGAAGGGCGAAATCGAGCGGCGGGCACCATCGACGATGCGGGCGTTGTGGAACGTCAGCAGAACGTCGGGCTCCTCGAAGCACTTCGCCACTTTCGAGATATTGTCGGGATGCCAGACGTCGTCCTGATCGCAGAAGGTAATGAGGTCGCCCCGGCAGCGTTGCGCTGTGGCGATGAAGTTGGCCCGGAAGCCGAGGCGGCGTGGGTTCCTTTGGACAATTACCGGAAATGGCGCTCTGCCGGCGAATTCCGCCAGGATGGAGAGGGTTTCGTCCTCCGAACCGTCGTCGCCGACAACCAGTTCGGCCGGCCGGCGGCGTTGGGCGAGGAGACTGTCGAGTTGCTCGCGGAGATAGGTCGCGCCATTGAACGTTGTCATAGCGACCGACACCGTCAGTCGCTCGACTGTCACGTCTAAGTTGAGCCGCTCAGAGTTGCACATGACCTGATGGTTGTAGCGAATGTTCCCAGTAACCCGCGTTGGCAGGGCAATAAACCGACGCTTTTGGAGAATAAAGCATAAAATCGTCATGCCTCCGTACAATCATAATGAGGCTCGCATGAAGTACGGGGGCTGCGGCGAGCCGGGACTGCCTCACCGGGGGGAGCCCGTTTCCCAGACGCCTCGGGTTTTAAGATACCGGACCGTCGACGGGATCGAGAGCGCACGTCCAGGCTCAGATCAAGACTCGATATAAATTGTTAATGGTTTCTCTATAACCTTCGACGGCGCCCTAATGGACCGTTAACATGCATCTAAGCATCTCTTCGACGCTGAAGCTTTTTGGCGTGGCGGCCTGCCTCGGGCTGCTCGTCATCGTCGCGCTCAGCGTCATCGTGCTTGGGCGCGTGGAAATCTCCGGCCCGATCTATAACCAGATCGCCGTCGGCCAGGGCATCGAGGGCGATATCGAGCCGCCTCCGCTTTATGTGGTGGAAGCCTATCTCGATGCCAATCTGGCGGCGGCGCATCCGCATGATCTTGCGACGTACCGGGCTGCACTGACCGACCTGCACCAGCAATACGTCGATCGCCACGGCTTCTGGCAGAACAGCAATCTGCCGGTGGAGCTGAAGAAAGAACTGCAAGAGACATCGGATGCCGGGGTCCAGCAGTTCTGGAAGGAACTCGAACATGACCTGCTGCCCGCGATCGCCGCCGGCAACGCGCCGCAGGTTAGCCAGTCGATGGCCAGCCTCGACGTGATCTTCCGCGCCCACCGCGCCCTGGTGATCGACATCATCAACAAGGTCACGGCCCTGGACGACGCCAACCAGGCGATGGCGCAGCACGAGATCCGCTTTTTCTCCCGCCTGCTTTACGCGAACGCCGCCGTGGTTCTGCTGCTCATCGCAGGCGGCGTTTTCTGGATTTCCCGCAAGGCGGTGACGCCCATCGACGGCATGACCCAATACATGAGACAGCTCGCGACGGGCGAATTCGCTCGCGAGCCGCCTTACCAGAGCCGTCCGGATGAAATCGGCGACATGGCGAAGTCGGTCGCCGTCTTTCGCGATGCAATGATGGCGCAACTTCGCGCGGAGAAAGAGCTCGCCGCCGAGCGGGCCGCGGCCGAAATCGAACGCGACAAGTCCGAAGCCGCGACCGGCGTGTCGATGGGGCAACTTGGTTTCGTCGTGGAGACGATGGATGATGCTTTGCGCAGGCTCGCCGGGGGTGACTTGGTGTTCCGCCTGCGTGCGCCGTTCTCCGAAAGTTACGAGAAGCTGCGCCATGACTTCAACGGGGCGTTGGAACAGCTCCAGCGCACCATGACGTCGATCGGTTCCACCACGCAGGCCGTGAGTTCGACCGCCGGCGAGGTCGCGCAGGCCTCGGATGATCTCGCGCGCCGGACCGAACAGCAGGCTGCAAGCCTGGAGCAGACCGCCGCCGCTCTCGATAGGATCACCGCCACCGTCGGCAAGACCGCTGAAGGAGCCGATGAGGCCCGGAAGGTCGTCGCGGAATCCAAGGCCGACGCGGAGAGTTCCGGGGCCATCGTCGGCGATACCGTTTCGGCCATGCGTGGCATCGAGAAATCGTCGAAAGAGATCGGCAACGTGATCGGCTTGATCGACGAGATTGCCTTCCAGACAAATCTTCTGGCCCTGAATGCGGGCATCGAGGCGGCGCGTGCCGGTGACGCCGGCCGCGGCTTCGCGGTCGTCGCGACGGAAGTACGCGCTCTGGCTCAACGTTCCACGACTGCCGCTAAAGTCATCAAGGATCTTGTGTCAGCTTCGGACCAGCAGGTGGAAAGCGGGGTGAAGCTGGTGGATGAGACCGGTCAGGCGCTGGGGCGCATCGTCCGTCAGGTCGACCGGCTGAACCTGCTCGTGAGCGAGATCGCGGCCTCGGCGCGGGAACAGGCAGGCGCCCTGGCTGAGGTCAACACCGCCGTCAATCGGATGGACCAGATGACGCAACAGAATTCCGCGATGGTCGAGGAAACGACGGCCGGCAGCCATAACCTCGCCCGTGAAGCAGACGAACTGGCGCAACTGGTGGGCCTGTTCCAACTCGGTTCCGCCGCGAGCCGGTCCTTGCCGGAACTCACGAACTGACGCCGGCGAGGAGGTCGGAGGCTAACCGGCGGGTTGCGATGCGATCCAGGCCCGCGCGCGCCGGTCGGCGCCAGAGGGCAACGGCGCCCCCGGATCCGCAAGCCAATGCGCCACGTCTTCGGTCACCATCCGGCCCTCGTGGTCGCGCTCCAGCAGGTGGTAACCCTTGGGGTAGAAGGCATAGGTCACGCGGGCGTCGCCGCTCGCCATCGCCGCGCGCCACGCCGCCGCCATCGCAGGCTTCGGCACCAGCTCATCATGTCCGCCATAGAGGAACAGCACCGGCACCTTGATGTGCGCGGGTGCCGCCAAAGCCAGGTCCATGAGGTCGACGAGCCCCTTGAGCACGGACACGCGCGTCTCCGTCACCGTCAACGGATCGGTCGACAGGCGTATCAGCGCCGCCTCGTCGTCGGTCGGCTTCACACCGGCGCCGCGCCCGGTGAAGGTCATGCCGGGCACGGTCTTGTCGGCTAGCCAAAGCGTCGAGGTGAGGAGAACATTCATCTCGCGCCGGCCCCACACCGCGGGCGAACTGAACACATAGCCGTCGACCGGCGGTGCAAGACTGCTCGCCGCCAGCGCCAGCAGCACCGCGCCGCCCATGCTCTCGCCCGCCAGATAGAGGTGCGCCGTCGGGTAGCGCTCCTGGGTGAGGATCGCCATCTGCCGCGCATCCAGAAGCAGGCGCTCGATGCCGGGCCAGTGGCCGCGGCCGGGTGAGGCGCCGAAACCTCGCTGGTCCGGCGCGATGACGGCGATGCCGTGCGCCGCCAGGATGGGTCCAGGGCGCTCCCAGGCATCCCGGCTGTCGTCGATCCCGTGCAAGGCGAGCACCACGATCGAGGGGTTGCCCGGCGGCAGCCATTCCCGGTAGGGCAGCCGGGCGCCGTCGGTCATGGTAAAGGTTCCGTCAGTGACGGTCGGCGGTGGCGGCGGGCCGTAGCCCAGACGTGGTGGGGCGACGCATCCCGACAGCCAGAGGGCGGAAGCCAGCAGGGCGAGGGGGATGGTTCGGCGCACGCCGCATGGCTATCATTGAGCCGTCCTGCGCCAAAGAGGAAAACATGACCCCCGCTGACACGAAGCCACTTGTCACGACGCCGCTAGTCACGACGCCGCCTGTTGCGAAGCCGCTCGTCACGACCCGCGCCACGGCCAGCCAGGCTCTCATGAAGCCCATCGAGGTGCTGCAGGTCAGGGAGAGCGTTGTCACCTGTGACGGCGGCGGCGGCCGGCTTGGCCATCCCAAGGTCTATCTGCACATGCAGGGGCCCCTCGGGACCGAGGCCCGCCAGGTGATCTGCCCGTACTGCTCGCGGCTCTATGTGCTGACGGGCAACCCTGTCGCCGAAGGGCACTGACTTGGACCTGGACGTTGAAACTGCCTCGGCGGACACCGCGGCTGCCGGCGAGCCACTGCACCTTATCCTGATCGACGGCTCGGGCTTCATCTTCCGCGCCTACCACGCCATCCCGCCCATGAACCGGCCGGACGGCACCCAGGTGAACGCCGTCTATGGCTTCACCAACATGCTGTCGCGCCTGCTGAAGGATCATGTCGGCACCCACTTCGCCGTCATCTTCGACGCCGGCCGCACCACCTTCCGCAACCGGCTCTACGCCGAATACAAGGCGCACCGGCCGCCACCGCCGGATGACCTCGTGCCGCAGTTCGCGCTGGTGCGCGAGGCCACCGGCGCCTTCGGCGTGCCCGCGATCGAACTGGCGGATTGGGAGGCGGACGACCTCATCGCCTCTTACGCCGCCGCCGTGCGCGGTCTGGGCGGGCGCTGCACGATCGTCTCCTCCGACAAGGACCTCATGCAGCTCATCGGCGATGGGGTCGAGATGCTCGACCCCATGAAGCAGAAGCCGATCGGGACGGCCGAGGTCATGGAGAAGTTCGGCGTCACCCCGGACCGGGTCATCGACGTGCAGGCGCTGATCGGCGACAGCGTCGACAACGTGCCGGGCGTGCCCGGCATCGGGCCCAAGACGGCGGCCCAGCTCATGGCCGAATATGGCTCGCTGGAAGCGATCCTCGCCGCCGCGCGGAACGAGATGAAACCCTCCAAGCGCCGCGACGCGCTGGTGGAGCATGCCGAGGCCGCGCGTCTCTCCCGTCAGCTCGTTCTGCTTTGCGACACCGTGCCGCTGCCGCAGCCGATCGAGGCGCTCGTCGCGCGCCCGGTGGAGCAGGAGCGGCTGCAGGCCTGGCTGGCGACGCAAGGCTTCCGCTCCATCGCCACCCGCCTCGGGATGGAGGCCGGGAATGCGGCGGCGCGTTCGGTGCCGGCGAGGCCGCCGAGCGAAGCCGGGGACCGCAGCGCGCCCTTCGGCTCGCCCGCACCGCATCCGGCCGCGTCCGAGGGGGCTATCCCCGACGCGAGCGGCTACGGACCCTACGAGACGATCACTACGCTCGACGCCCTGCGCGCCTTCCTGGCGGAGGCCGTCCTCGACGGCATGCTCGCGCTCGGCGTGGAGACCGACGGCGTCGAGGCGGTGCGTGCCGCGCTCGTCGGCTTCACCCTGGCGATCGCTCCCGGGCGCGCCGCCTACGTGCCGTTGCGGCACGATCTTCTGGTTGGGCCGCAGATCGACCCCGAAGAGGCGATGGCTGCGCTGGCGCCCGTGCTCGCGGATCGCTCGGTGCTCAAGGTGCTGCACGACGCGAAGTTCGGCCTCGCCGTGCTGGAGCGGGCCGGCGCGCCCGCTGGAACATGGCCCCTCGACGACACCATGCTCATTTCCTACGCGCAGGATGCCGGACGCAACGGCCATGACCTGGGCGAGCTGGCTGAGCTTCATCTTGGGCAAAAGATGATGGGGCTGGACGCCGCGACCGGCACCGGCCGCGCGCGTGTGACCTTCGCCGGCGTGTCGCTCGAGCGCGCCACCGCCTATGCGGCGGAGGAGGCGGATGTCACCCTGCGGCTCTGGCACGTGCTGCGGCCCCGGCTTCGCACGACCAAGTCGCTCTCCCTCTACGAGCAGATGGAGCGGCGGCTGGTGCCCATCATCCTGGCGATGGAGCAGGCCGGCATCCGCATCGATGCGGACGAGTTGCGTCGTCTCTCTGCCGACTTCGCCGAGCGGATGGCGGTGGGCGAAACTCTGATCCACAAGCTCGCGGGCCGGTCCTTCAACCTCGGCAGCCCGAAGCAGCTGGGCGAGGTGCTGTTCGACGAGATGAGCCTGCCCGGTGGACGCCGCAACAAGACCGGCGCCTGGAGCACGGATGCCGCCGTGCTGCAGGACCTCGCCGAGCAGGGCCACGAACTTCCCGAGCGGCTGCTGCAATGGCGGCAGCTCTCCAAGCTCAAATCCACCTACACCGACGCGCTCATCGCGGAGATAGATCCCGACACGAAACGGGTGCATACGCGGTTCGCGATGGCGGCGACGACGACGGGGCGGCTGTCGTCGGTCGATCCCAATTTGCAGAACATTCCCATCCGCACGGAGGAGGGCGGCCGTATCCGCCGCGCTTTCGTGGCCGAGCCGGGCCATGTGCTGATCAGCGCCGACTACTCGCAGATCGAGCTGCGGCTGCTCGCCCATGTCGCCGATCTTCCCGTGCTGCGCGAGAGTTTCAAGAACGGCGAGGACATCCACGCGCGCACCGCCTCCGAGGTTTTCGGCGTGCCGATGGCGGGCATGGACCCGCTCACGCGGCGTCGCGCGAAGGCGATCAACTTCGGCATCATCTACGGCATCAGCGCCTTCGGTCTCGCGCGGCAGTTGCAGATCGAGGCGGGGCAGGCGAAGCGCTATATCGACGCCTATTTCGAGCGCTACCCTGGCATCCGCCACTACATGGAGCGGACGAAGGAGGAGGCGCGGGCTGCGGGATTTGTGCTGACACCGTTCGGGCGCCGGTGCTGGATTCCCGGCATTGCCGAGAAGAACGGTCCTCGTCGCAGCTATGCCGAGCGGCAGGCGATCAACGCGCCATTGCAGGGTGGCGCTGCCGACATCATCAAGCGGGCGATGGTGAAGCTGCCCAAGGCGCTGGCGGACGCGCGGCTGTCGGCGCGTTTGTTGCTGCAGGTGCACGACGAACTTCTGTTCGAGGCGCCGGACGCCGAGGCGCAGGCAACGGCGGCGGTCGTTCAGGATGTGATGCAACAGGCGGCGGTACTGAGTGTGCCGCTGGTGGTCGAGACTGGGACCGGCCTCAACTGGGGTCAGGCTCATTAGGCTCGGGTGGCAATTACAGCGCGGGCGAAGATTATTGGAAGTCGTCTTGGTTTCGCTACTTATGCAGGATGCACCAGTTGATCATTTCGCCTAGCAGCATTCTACATGGCATTTTATCTGGTTACGCTAGCGACTGTTCATTCAGCAAACGACCAGAAGTTCTCATCTGTGTGGAGCTCCACAAACCCTTCACGGACTTTCGGTGCGTATTCCCGAACCTCGGCCGCAAACCGACGATGGAGGGTGATCAGATGATCTCGAAACTGGGGCGCCATCTGTGCAGAGTCTTGATCAACGCGCTTTTTCAAGAAGGCTCCTAGGAGCAGGTTGGCGGCAAGCCAGAATTCATCGCAGCACTGCCCGGGGCTCACACCTTTCATGAGCTCCTCCATCATCCACCTCGCCCTTAGGTCATGAAATCCTTCTGGACGGAAAGTGGGGCAGTAAGAGAACGTCCCTTCCAAATGAGAGGGAAACATTCCAGAGGTCAGTAGTATCACGAGCGTGAGTTCGTCGAACTTGATTTCACATGCACGGATGTCGGGACGGTGAGGCTGCCCAAAGCTTGAGTTTGCACTCCCTACCAAAACCGAGTGGACTATATTGTGACGTGTGGTAAATTTCACAGGAACCCCGATCCCACGATCACATGCTCTTCATGGACAACTGGAACTCTCAGATAGCGCTCGCGGCTAAGATTCGTGCACTGTCGGAAATAAACATGGCTGAGTTACCCGTCCCTCCGTGTGGCGTCTGTAACGGCATGTCGCTCCTCGCTTTCCCCGTGTTCCAGAACTTGTGTCATATGGATGAGGGTGTGGGTCGGACTGTGATCGGGCACCGGGATCGAAATCTTATGAGTGACGGTCTTTGCAGCTTCAGCACCGTGGCCACATAACTCGGCCGACCGGATGACTAGAGTTACGCGACCCGTGTCTTTTTGCTCTTTAGCACTGAGAAGTTCACGCGGTCTCCCGTCAAATTCAACGCAGATGCGGACTTTCCTACGGCGCAACGTGGTCGCTCACAATCATGTTTCACAAGTAAGCTTGGAGAACCTTCGCATCCACCGGGGGCGATGGCCACGGCTTTCCAAGGCGGAAAGACTAGCAAACGGTTCACACGTTCTCCAGCAGGCTACTCGTCGCTTCCCATCACCAAGCCCTCGATATCGTGCTTCTGCGTGATCGGCACGAGCGTATCCACCACCCGGCACACCAGATGATCGCGCACGGTCTGCGGCAGCCCGTCGTGGAACGCCCGCGTCACCATCATGTCGTGCAGCGCGGCGTGTCCGGCACCCGGCGCGTCCACTCCAAGCACAAGAACCGGACGCGCGATCGGCGAGGGGTGCGCGGTGCCGCGATGCATCGTCAGCGCGGAGCGGCACGAGATGTCGCCCATCTGCGGATACTTCTTCACGGCGCGCTCCTCGAAGCGCGGCCAGAGCGCGCGGTCCGGAAACATCTCGTGGTTCCAGCTGCGTCCGTCATCCCATTGCGTGCCGGGAGCGACCTGAAACGGCCCCATATCGGGCGTCACGTCCACGCCGGTCAGGTTGAAGGCGAGCGACGTGATCCGGTGGCCCTCGTAGGTGTCCGGCGGCGAGGGGAAATCCCGGTGCCAAGGCTGGTTCTTCGCGCCCTGGAACGGCGTGTCGAAGCCGATCTCGACGATCTGGTAGTCAGGCCCCAGCACCCGCTCGCACATCGCCACCACCCACGGGTGCGCGACGAGGTCGGCAAAACCGCCGATCGCCTCGGGATGGACTTCCACATACCAGCGACGTGGCCCCCGTCCGACCGCCCCGCCGGGGCGCTGGATCGCCTCCCAGAAGGCCGTCATCATGTCCTCGCGCAACCGCTCGGCCCAGTCGCGCGAGAAGGCGCCCTTCTTCCCGACGACGCCGTCACGCACGAGGATATCCACATCCTCCGCGACCGGATCAGCAACCAGATTGTTGTCCAACATCACGAACTTCCCCCTCTAGGCGACGCGGCTGTTCAGTATGGCGGCATCCAGCCGGCCATACGCAGCTTCCTGTCGGTCTCGTACTGGTTCAGAGCGTACACCGCCCAGATCGCGGCCGGTATCCAGCCGATGATGGTCGCGTGCAGGATCAGGCAGATGATCCCGGCGACAGGGCGGCCAATGAAGAAGAAGGAAATGCCCGGCAGCAGCAGGGCCAGCAGCAGGCGCATCGTCGTCCTCCCTTGTCGGTATGCGCGCGGGGTTGGCGGGGCGGCCGCGCGCCTAATGAAGGTTTAAGCCGAGATAGGCGCGATCGCCCGGCTGTCATCCCTGAGGCCACCCGGCTGACCGCCGGACTGGCGCTGCCAGAGCCCGGCATAGATGCCGCCCCGCGCCAGCAAGGCGTGGTGGGTGCCCTGTTCGGCGATCCGGCCCTCATCCAAGACCACAAGACGGTCCATCATCGCAATGGTAGAGAGACGGTGCGCGATCGCGATGACGGTGCGCCCCTCCATCAGGTCGGTTAACTGCTCCTGGATCGCCGCCTCCACCTCGGAATCGAGCGCCGAGGTCGCCTCGTCCAGCACGAGGATGGGCGCGTTCTTGAGGATCACCCGGGCGATCGCGATCCGCTGACGCTGGCCGCCGGAGAGCTTCACCCCGCGCTCGCCGACATGGCTCTCGTAGCCGCGCCGGCCCTCGTTATCCTCGAGATGCTCGATGAAATCCGCCGCATGGGCGCGCGCGGCGGCGGCGTGGATCTCCTCCTCGGTCGCGGCCGGCCGTCCGAAGGCGATGTTCGCGCGGATCGAACGGTGCAATAGCGAGGTGTCCTGCGTCACCATGCCGATGGCCGCCCGCAGGCTCTCCTGCGTCAGCCCGGCGATATCCTGGCCGTCGATGAGGATGCGCCCCGCCGAGGGATCGTAGAAATGCAGCAGCAGGTTGACGAGCGTCGACTTGCCGGCGCCCGACCGTCCGATCAGGCCGATGCGCTCGCCCGCCTGGATGTCGAGGGTGATGCCGCGCAGCACGCCGCCGAGGCGGCCCGTCGCCCCGGTGCTGCGGTTCCGGCCGTAATCGAAGCTGAGGTTCTCGAAGCGGATAGCGCCATGCTCCAACCGCAGCGGCACCGCATCCGCGCGGTCCGGCATCTGCAGCGGATGGGCGATCGAGCGCATCCCGTCCTGCACCGTGCCGACGTTCTCGAAGATCGAGGTCACGTTCTGCGCGACCCAGCCCGCCATGTTGGCGATCTGCCAGGTCATCGGGATCGCGGTGGCGACGGTCCCCACCGGCACCTTGCCATGCACCCATAGCCAGACCGCGAGCGCGCCGGTGCTGGTGACGAGCAGCGCGTTCGTCATTGCCTGGACCATGAACCAGGTCGTGATGAGGCGCAGCTGGCGGCGATAGGCGAAGGTGTGGTCGTCGACGCTGTCGCGGATGAACGCGTCCTCCTGACGGGCGCGGGCGAACAGCTTGACCGTCAGGATATTCGTGTAGCTGTCGACCACACGCCCCGTGAGCATGGAGCGCACCTCCGACATCCGGCGCGACCGCTCCCGCATGCGCGGCACGAAGGACCGCATGAGAACGGCGTAGGCGATGAACCAGAGGATGATCGGAATGCCGAGGCGCCAGTCCGCATGGCTCAGCAGCAGGACCGAGCTCGTCCCATAGACAAGGATGTACCACACGGCATTGGTCGCGGAGACCATGCTCTCCCGCAGGCTCGGTCCGGTCTGCATGACGCGCGTCGCGATGCGGCCGGCGAAGTCGTTCTGGAAGAAACCCCAGCTCTGGCGCGCAACGTGCCAGTGGTTCTGCCAACGGATGAGGTTGGTCATGCTGGAGTTGATCGCCTGGTTGGTGATGAGGTTCTGCATGAGCAGCGCAGTTGGGCGCACCAGCAGCAGAACGCCCACCATGAGCAGCAACTGGCCGCCCGCCGCCGCGAACAGCGTCTTCGGCGTGTGGTTCGAGACGAGCGAGACGATGCGGCCGATGAAGACGGGGATCGTCACGTCGAGCGTGGCGACGACCAGCCCCGCTGCGAACAGTGCTGCCACCAGACCGGGTGCCTGGCGCACGAAGTGCCAGTAGAAGCGGGGCAGGGCGTTCGGCTGATCGAGGGTGGGTGGCGGCTTGTCCGGATCGATCGCGGTGGGTTCGAGCCGGGTTTCGAAAAAACGGAACATGGGCTAACCCCTGGACCCGATGCGGGGCCAGATCAACCCGCCGCCGCCGCAGGCCCCTCAATCGTGACGTAACCACGCCTCCGATGTCATCGAACGGTCGTAAGAGAACAACAGGAGGAAAGGCGGATGGTCACCAAGCGCGTCATCCTCGGCGGCACCATGCTCGCGGGGGTTGCCTATCTCCTCGGGATGCCGAAGGTTCGCCATGCCAGGGCCGAGACGTTCCCGGTCATGCATTCGGACGCGGAATGGCGCGCGGCGCTGAGCCCCGACGCCTATGAGGTGCTGCGTGACCAGGGCACCGAGGCGCCATTCTCCAGCCCCCTCGATATGGAGACGCGGCCCGGCCTCTATGCTTGCGCCGGCTGTGCCCAGACGGCCTATTCCTCCACCACGAAGTATGACAGCGGCACCGGCTGGCCGAGCTTCTGGGCGCCTTTGACGGGCGCTGTCGTCACCGCGTCCGATACGAGCTTCGGGATGGGCCGCACCGAGGTGCATTGCAGCCGTTGCGGCGGGCATTTAGGGCACGTCTTCGCCGACGGACCGCCGCCCACAGGCCAGCGATACTGCATGAACGGCGTTGCATTATCTTTCCACCCCACGGCGACCGGCTGAGGAAAATCTAAAATGTCACTGCTCTCCAGGATCAAGCCTTCAACCGGCCGCATCGGTGCGGTCTCGCTGGTGGCCCTGCTCGTGGCCGCGGTCGCCTCGGGTCATTTCCCGGGCGTGCGCGCTCATGCCGCCGATCTCGACCACAGATTGCCGGCGCCGGCAGTCGACGAGCCCGCCTCCGCTGGCCATACCGAGACGGCGATTTTCGCGGGCGGCTGCTTCTGGGGCGTGCAGGGGACGTTCCAGCACGTCCGCGGCGTCACCGAGGCGCTGGCCGGTTACGATGGCGGCCAGGCTTCGACGGCGCAGTATGAGACGGTGAGCACCGGCACCACGGGGCATGCGGAGTCCGTGCGCGTAACCTTCGATCCGCAGGTGATCTCCTATGGGCGCCTGCTGCAGATTTTCTTCTCGGTGGTCACCGACCCGACGCAGGTGAACGAGCAGTATCCGGATAGCGGCACGCAGTACCGGTCGGAGCTTTTTACAACCAGCCCCGCACAGGCGCGGGTGGCGTCGCTTTATATTGCTCAACTGGATCATGCGAAGGCGTTTCCGGCACCGATCGCGACCATCGTCGGCAAGAATACGGGTTTCTACCCGGCCGAGGGCTATCATCAGAACTACCTGACGCTCAACCCGGACAGCGACTACATCGCGACGTTCGACCTGCCCAAGATCGACGCGCTCAGCCACGTCTTCCCGGCGGACTACTCGTCGAAGCCGGTGCTCGTTCCTGGCAGCGGCAAGTCCTGAATGCCGTAATGTATTTGGTCTGCTTCAAGAAGAGCGTGCTCGTCTGGTTAGACGGTCACGCGGTGCGGTCGTTCCTCAGCAAGCATACGCCATGCCGGTCGTCATGACGGCAGCCGATAACCGGCGGCTTGACCAACCGTTAAACCTTTTCCTCTAAAGCCCTCGGATGCACGGCGGGACTTGCCGTTTCGCAACGTTTTGATCTTGCGGATCGCGGCGCGTGACCGGTGCCGACCATTCGGGGAACGAACATGCTGTCTCGCCTATCGATCACCCGTCAGTTCATCTTGCTCGGCGTCGTCGGCGTGATGATTACGCTGGTGACCCTCATCGTCGGGTTGCTTGCGATTTATAATGTCGCGCTGGACGCGAAGAAGATTCAGATCAAGAGCATGGTCGAAGCCTCGGTCTCTTCCACCGAGGGGTTCGTCAGGCTCGCGGCCGAGGGCAAGCTGACGACGAAGGAGGCGCAACGAGAAGCGCTGATCGCTGTCGGCTCTGCCCGCTACGACAACGGAGACTACTTCTTCATCTACGACGAGACGGGACTCACGATCGCCCATCCAAACAAGAAGTTTATCGGCACGAACCGCTACAATATCCGCGACTCTTTCGGCCGGTTGACGAACGCGCCCGTCATTGACGGAGCGAAAGCCGGCCATCCGGTCTTCAACACATATTTCAATCCAAAGGCTGGCAGCACCGTCCCCGAGCCGAAGATCTCCTATGGCGAGGCCGTCCCCGAGTGGGGCTGGGTCATCTGCACCGGCCTCTACGTCGATGATCTTAAGGCGGCTGTACTTACGCATCTTTTCAGCGTTCTGGAGATCATCGTCCCGCTTCTCGTGATCTTCATTCTTCTCTTCGTCTTCCTTGGGCACGCCGTGTCCGGGTTGCTCGGAACCATGAGCAAAAGCCTGCAGCGCATTGCCGGCGGCGCCTACGACGCCGAAATTCCCGGTCTTGATCGGCGCGACGAACTCGGACGGATGGCGGCGGCTGTCGGTGTGCTCAAGGAAGCCTCGATCGAGAAAAAGCGTCTGGAGCTTGCCGCGGAGGCCCACCGGGTAGAGGCCGAGAGTATCCGCAGCCAAGCCGATCGCGAGCGCGCGGATGCCGCGCGGGATCTGTCCGTCGTGCTGCAATCGGTGGCGACGGGGCTCGAAAAACTATCGGCGGGCGACCTCGTTTTCCGCCTGACGACGCCCTTCATCGGCGCCTACGAAACGCTGCGGACGAACTACAATGGCGCGATGGACAAGTTGCGGGAGACGGTCGCGGCGATCGCCGAGACCACCCGGGCGGTGCGCTCCGGCGCCGGAGAGATCACCCATGCCTCGGATGATCTTTCGCGCCGGACCGAGCAGCAGGCGGCGAGCCTGGAAGAAACCGCCGCCGCCCTCGATCAGATCACGGCCACGGTGCGTAAGGGAGCGGAAGTCGCGCAGGAAGCGCGTCTGCTGGTGACGACGGCCAAGGCGGATGCCGAGCGCGCCGGCGTCGTCGTGCGGGATACGGTCGGCGCGATGACCAGCATCGAGGACTCGTCGAAGAAGATCGGCAGCATCATCGGAGTGATCGACGAAATCGCCTTCCAGACCAACCTGCTGGCGCTGAACGCGGGCGTGGAGGCGGCACGTGCGGGCGATGCAGGACGAGGCTTCGCGGTAGTCGCGAGCGAGGTGCGGTCTCTGGCGCAGCGGTCCGCCGAGGCCGCGAAGGAGATCAAGGGGCTGATATCCGAGTCGAGCCGGCAGGTCGTGACGGGCGCTACTCTCGTCGGCGAGACCGGGACCGTGCTGCAGCGCATCGTCGACCACGTGATGAAACTCAATTCTCTTGTGGGCGAAACGGCGGCTGCGGCGCAGGAGCAGGCTATCGGGTTGAACGAGGTGAACACGGCCATGAACCAGATGGATCAGGTCACCCAGCAGAACGCGGCGATGGTCGAGGAGGCGACGGCGGCGAGCCACAGCCTGACGCGCGAGGCCGATGACCTCGCCCGCCTGATCCGGCAGTTCGATGTTGGCGAAGCCTCGGGGCACCCCGCGACGGCCTCCCGTGCTGGCACGGCGGCGACCCAGCGGCCCGCGGCGCGCCGCTTGCAGAGCGCCGACGCGTGATCCAAGACCCTGTCGCGAATGCGGCGGTCACACCCCGAGCGGCGCCAACCGGATGGCGGGCACCATCTCGCCCACATCGCAGGCCGGGGCAAAGGGCGGACGGATGATCAGCGCATCGGCCTCCGCCATCCGGCTGATCATCCCGGAATCCTGCTTCGCGTAAGGCTCGGCGATCCACTGCCCATCCACCTGGGTCAGCAGCGAGGCGCGGATGTAGTCCTCACGCATATCGTTCGCCGCCAACGGCGCTCCGAGACGCACCGCCTCGGCCAAGGGCGGATCGCCGGGCAGGCCCGAGAGCTTCGCGATCGCGGGCAACAGGAACAGGATCGCGCAGACGATGGCCGACACCGGGTTGCCCGGCAGGCCCAGCATCGGGACCTCGCCGAGTTTGCCATGCATCAGCGGCTTGCCGGGCCGCATGGCGATCCGCCAGAAGTCCAGCACCATGCCGCGCCCGGCCAGCGCCGCCTGCACCAGATCGTGGTCGCCGACGCTGGCGCCGCCCGTCGTCAGCAGCATCTCGGCGCCTCGGGCCGCGTCGGTCGCGGCAGCAATGGCGCCGATATCATCGCGCGCGGAGGGCAGCATCACGGGCTCACCCCCGGCCACGCGCACCAAAGCCGCGAGCGCCGGCCCGTTCGACGATACGACCCCGCCCGGCGGCAGCGGCTCACCGGGCAGCACGATTTCGTCGCCGGTGCTGAGGATGACGATGCGCGGCCGGCGATGCACGGCGAGCCAGGCGTGACCGCCCGCCGCCGCCAGACCGATGCTGCGCGGGTTCAGCCGCTTGCCGGCCGGGATGAGCGTTTCCCCGGCGCGGAAATCCTGCCCCATGCGGCGGATGTGGCGACCCGGCGGGGTTGCCTCGTTTAGCGTCACTACGCCGTCGCTGAGGGTGGCGTTTTCCTGGATGAGGATGGCGTCGGCGCCACCGGGCACCACGCTCCCGGTGAAGAGCCGCACGGTCTCGCCCGGCTCGATCCTGCCGTCGAAGGGATGACCGGCTGGGGCGGCGCCGATCAAGCGCAGCCGCGCGCCTGCGGCGGCATCCTCGGCTCGCACCGCGTAACCATCCATCGCCGAGACATCGGCGGGTGGATTGCTGTGGCGCGCAATGACCGGTGCGGCGGTCACCCGGCCCACGCCCTCCATGAGCGGTACGATCTCGGGCGCTGTCGGGGCCAGCCCTGCCAGTATTCTCGTGCGCGCTTCGGTCACGGAGATCATGGCGCGCGGAAATCGCCTGAGGCGCCCCCCGATTTCGCGACGACACGCAAGCCCTCAACCACCATCCCACGATCGACGGCCTTGCACATGTCGTAGACCGTAAGCGCCGCGACCGAGGCGGCCATCAGCGCCTCCATCTCCACGCCGGTACGCCCGGTGGTGCGGACGGTCGCCGTGATTTCCACGACCGACAGTTCGGCGTCCGCCACGAGATCCACGGTCACTGCCGCTATCGGCAGCGGGTGGCAGAGCGGGATGAGGTCGGCCGTGCGCTTGGCCGCCATGATGCCGGCGAGGCGCGCCACGCCGAGCACGTCGCCTTTCTTGGCCGTGCCGCTCAGGATAATCGCGAGCGTCTCGGGCAGCATGGTGATGCGGGCGCGGGCAGTTGCTTCCCGAACCGTCTCCGGCTTGGCCGAGACATCCACCATGGCCGCCTGCCCGGCGGCATCGAAATGGGTCAGGCGGCCTTCGGACGCCATCATGCCGCGTCCGCGGTTCGCTCCGGCCCGATCAGATCGCGCACCGCCTGGGCGACATCCGTCTGTCGCATGAGGCTCTCGCCGACGAGGTAACACTGCAGCCCGGCCTCGACGAGACGCCGCACATCTCCGGCATTCTGGATGCCGCTCTCGGCGATCAGGAAGCGCTCGGGCGGCACCTGAGGGGCAAGATCGACCGCCGTTTGAAGATCAATTTTCAACGTCTTGAGATTGCGGTTATTTATCCCGATCAGCGGCGTCTCCAGCCCCAGCGCGCGGCGTAATTCATCCTCGTCGTGCACCTCGGCCAGCACGTCCATGTCGAGGGCGCGGGCCAGTGCCTCCAGCTCTCGCGCCTGATCGTCGGAGAGGGCGGCAAGGATGAGCAGGATGCAGTCCGCGCCCATCGCCCGGCTCTCGTAGACCTGCCAGGGGTCGAGGATGAAATCCTTGCGGAGGACCGGCAGCGGCACCGCCGCGCGTGCGGCCATCAGATGTGCGGGCTCGCCCTGGAACCACGTCCTGTCCGTGAGCACGGACAGGCAGGTAGCGCCACCATCCCGGTAGGCCGAGGCGAGCGCAGGGGGATTGAAGTCCGGGCGGATGAGCCCGCCGGAGGGCGACGCCTTCTTGATCTCGGCGATCAGCGCGACCCGGTGCAGGTTGACGTGATCCATCAGGGTGCGCCCGAAGCCGCGCGGCTTGGTCTGGCCCGCGATCTTCTGCTTGAGCATTTCCATCGGCATCGACGCCCGCCGCCGGGCGACGTCCGCGCGGGTGTCGTCGCAGATTTTGACCAGAAGGTCGGGGACCTGGGAGTTCATTCTAGTTTGGAGCCTCTGGCGTCACTGCTTCGGAACCGCTGGGATAGAGGGCTGGCTTTCTCGCCGCAACGTCTCGAGCGCGCCCGCTGCCCGCTGGGCATCGATCGAAGCGGCGGCTGCGGCCACGCCTTCCGCCAGAGTTGGAACGGCGCCGGCCACCATCAAAGCTCCCGCCGCGTTCAAGATCACGGTATCGCGGTAGACGCCGCGCTCGCCCGCCAGCAGGCGCATGAGTGCCGCCGCATTGGTGGCTGCATCGCCGCCGCGCAACGCCGACAGCGGCGCGGGCGCGAGGCCTGCCTCCTCGGCGTTCAGCGTCATATCCCGCACCACCCCATCGCGCAGCACCGCCACGTGGTTGACGCCGGCGAGCGTCAGCTCATCGAGCCCCTGGCCATGCACGATCCAGGCGTCCCGGGTGCCGAGGCGCCCGAGCGCTTCCGCCACCGGCCGCGTCCACTGGCGCGCGAAGACGCCGGTGAACTGGCGCTCCACACGGGCCGGGTTCGCCAGCGGTCCCAGCAGGTTGAACAGCGTGCGGGTGCCGAGTTCCGCCCGCACGGGCGCCGCGTGCCGCAGCGCCGGGTGATGGGCAGGCGCGAACAGGAAGACACAGCCGGTCTCGGCGAGCAGGCGCTCGAGCCGGTCGGGCGGCAGAGTGACGTTGACGCCCAGATGTTCCAGCACGTCCGCCGCCCCGGACTTGGAGCTGAGAGCACGATTGCCGTGCTTGGCGACCGGCACGCCGCAACCGGCGACGACGAAGGCGACGGCGGTCGAGATGTTGAGCGTGCCGGCCTCGTCGCCGCCGGTGCCGCAGACATCGATGGCGCCCCTGGGCGCCGCGATCGCCACCATGCGGCGGCGGAGCGCGCGGACGGCGCCGACCATCTCCGGCACCGTTTCGCCGCGAACGCGCATCGCCATCAGCAGCCCCGCAATCTGCGCGTGGGTCGCGTCTCCGGTCATGATTTCGGTGAAGGCGGCTTCGGCTTCCGCCTCGGTCAGGCTCTCACCGCGGGCGAGCCGGGCGAGAAGCGGCCGGATCACGCCGGTCAGGCGGCCCGCCCATGAGCGCCTTCGGGAGCGTTCCGGCCACGCGCCAGCCCGAGGAAATTGGCGAGGATGGCGTGCCCATGCTCGCTCGCGATGCTCTCCGGGTGGAACTGCACCCCGAAGATCGGCAGGGTGCGGTGGCGCAGCCCCATGATGATGCCATCCTCGGTGAAGGCGGTGGGCGTGAGGGTCTCGGGCAGCGTTTCGCGCTCCACGATCAGGCTGTGGTAGCGCGTGGCGTCGAACGGCGAGGGCAGCCCCGCGAAGATATCAGACTGACCGTGCCGGATGGCGCTGATCTTGCCGTGCATCGGCGCGGGCGCGCGGATGACCTCGCCCCCGAAAGCCTGCCCGATGGCCTGATGGCCGAGACAGACACCGAGGATCGGCACCCGGCCGGCCGCGGCGGCGATGAGGTCGAGGCAGATGCCGGCCTCATTCGGCGTGCAGGGGCCGGGCGACAGCACGATGGCTTCGGGCTCGGCCGCGAGCACCTGCGCTACCGACACCGCATCGTTACGCCAAACCTCGCAGGCGGCGCCGAGATCGCCGAAAAACTGCACGAGGTTGAAGGTAAAGCTGTCATAGTTGTCGATGAGCAGGATCATGCCAATATTATCGTCTGCCGAGCAGGCAGGGTCAATCAATGGCAGGGCGGCTGGGCTCATGAACTTCGCCACATGGTTGGGGCGCCTGGGCCACCGGCCGCCACGCAAGGGGCACCACATGGACATCGACACGATCTCGAAAGCCTACCCGGTGAGCTTCACCGATGCCGAATGGCGCGCGCGCCTCTCACCCGAGCAGTATCAGGTTCTGCGACATCATGGCACGGAGCGGCCGGGCAGCTGCGCGCTGCTGCGCGAAAAGCGGCCGGGCACGTTCGCCTGTGCCGGATGCGGCAATCCGTTGTTCGAGGGCGCGACCAAGTTCGAGAGCGGCACCGGCTGGCCGAGCTTCGATGTACCGCTCGAGGGCGCGGTCGAGACCACCGAGGACCGCACCCTCGGCATGCTTCGGACGGAGGTTCACTGCAGCCAGTGCGGCGGTCATCTCGGCCACGTCTTCCCGGACGGGCCGCCGCCGACCCACCAGCGCTACTGCATGAACGGAGTGGCGCTGACCTTCACCCCGGCTGAAGCGAAATAACGTTCTGCGGACGATTTGGCGTCACCGCCGCCGCCACTGCGACGGACCGAAAAGGGGCAATGCGATGCCCCTTTTTTGTGGCCGCTCATGCGCGACCAGGCCGCGCCGGTCGATCCCCGGCGGTTAAACGTTTCGTTCATATCACGCCTGTATAACACGGGAATCGACATCTGATATTTGGGACGTCAACATGGCCCACGGCCGCTGCCACCGAACAATGCCGTTCAAGAAGGCCTAGCCGTGGCAACGCAGCCTTACGTCAGGCCTCCGACGATCCATGACGTGGCACGGGTCGCCAAGCTCTCCAAGTCCACGGTGTCCAACGTCATCCGAAATGCCGTCGGCGTGCACCCTGCGACGCGGGAGCGCGTTCAGGCGGCCATCGTCGAGTTGGATTATCAAACGAACATTGTCGCCCGCCAGCTCGTGCAGCAGAGGACGTCGATACTCGGCATCGTCATCGGCGACCTTGCCGATCCTTTCCAGGCCGAAATAGCCAAGTTGATCGGCGGCTTCACCGCAGCACTCAGCTATCAGGTGATGTTCTGCAACGCGCCCTCGGATGGCAACCCCGAGGCCGAGGGCATCCGCCGCATGTTGGAGCACCGGGTTGCCGGCTTGCTGTTTCTCTCCTGCCGGGCCGCCGCCGAGCAGGCGCGCCATCTCATCGGCAGTCGCGTGCCGTCGGTGTTCGTCTGCTGCAGCGCCGGCTGGGGCGATGTCGTTTCGATCGACGAACGCGCCGGCGCCCTGACCGCGATCTCCCACCTGATCGTGGAAGGTCATCGCGCCATCTGGCACCTCGCCGACGCGCCGTCCGACAGCCGCTATGCCTGCGACCGCGAGCTTGGCTATGCCGATGCGATGTTGGCTGCCGGGCTCCAGCCGAGAACGCTGTGCATCAGCCGCGACGGAGAGACGGCGACGATCGGGGGCGTCGCCATGCCGATTGCCGATGTCCTGCTGGGGGACGAGCGCCCGACCGCCGTCTTTGCCGTCAACGACATGCGGGCATTGCAGATCATGCAAATAGCCGAGCGGCTCGGCCTCGGCGTTCCGGACAAGCTGTCGGTTCTGGGCTTCGACGATGCGGGCAGTGCGGGGCACGGCCGCATGGAGCTTTCGACTATCGCCCAGCCAAAGGAGCAGCTCGCGCAACTGGCGGTCGATACCCTTGTCCGCAGGATAGCCGGAGGCGCGGGAACGGAACCGGCCCGCCACCTCCTCGGGTTTCAGCTCATGCTTCGCCGCTCGACCGCCACACACCATCAGGCAACAGAGCGTCTGGAGAGCTTTCCGGCGCTGCTCTCCGCCTGACGGTTTGCGCCCGCCACGATAACACCAAGGATGCCAATGCCCGCCATGGCATCGGGTCCCAGGCCCGGCAGGCAAGCCCCGAAGTCGACGGCAGCACAAGGACCGGCGGCATACCGGCCGGCTGCAAATCAGGCGGCAGCGGCCCATAGGGGATGCGCCCCGTTGGCAACCCCAGGTATTCCGCCGCCGCTCGCTTGCTGTTGAAGGCGAGCAGGCGCGGGCGGTAGCGCCGCATCGCTGCCGCCAGCCGCGCCCGGTCGAAGCCTTCGCGAGGCAAGGCCTCATCCTGACCCGAGGCGCTCTTGCAGACATCGGTCAGGCCGATACCGAGGTCTGGCAGACGCGGAAACTCCTCCGGCCGAAAGCGGTGCGGGGTCAGTCCCGTCTCCGCCAGCACGCTCCAGAAGCGGTTGCCGGGATTGGCGTAATATGCGCCGCGCGCGGCGGAAATAGCGCCGGCCGCCGTGCCACAGATGACGAGGTCCAGTCCGGGCCGCAGCAGGTCGGGCAGGATGTCGGGTGCAGGTGCCAGTGCAGGGAAAGCAGGGCTCAGACAGTCGCTCATCGGCTCATAGTAGCGCGGGCAAAACGCTCCGCCACCCTCCCTCGTCCTCCTTGGCATCAGGCCCGTGCGTGCCACCTCTGCCTGAAGATCGATGGTAAGGAACACCGCCATGGAATGCCGCCTCGACAAGCAGGTTGCGATCGTGACCGGAGCCAGTTCCGGCCTCGGCTACGCCTGCGCCGAACAGCTCGCCGACGCCGGGGCCGCTGTCGTCATCAACTACCACTCGCAACCCAAGCCGGCAGAAGAGCTGGCGAGCCGGATCAAGGCTGCCGGAGGCCGCGCGATTACCGTCGGCGCCGACGTTTCGCAGGAGGCCGACGTCGCCAGCCTCTTCGCGAAGACGCTGGAGGCTTTCGGCGGCGTGGATATCCTCGTCGCCAACTCCGGCATGCAGAAGGATGCGCCACTGACGGCGATGACGCTCGATCAGTGGGAGGCCGTGCTGAAGGTCAACCTGACGGGCCAGTTCCTTTGCGTCCAGACGGCTGTGCGGCAGTTCGAGGCCCAGGGGGATCGTGGCGTTTCGCGCGCGCGGGGCAAAATCATCTGCATGAGTTCGGTTCATCAGGTCATCCCCTGGGCGGGGCACGTGAACTACGCTGCCTCCAAGGGCGGCATCATGATGATGATGCAGACGATCGCTCAGGAAGTCGCGGAGAAGGGCATCCGGGTCAACGCAATCGCACCCGGCGCCATCCGCACCGCCATCAACGCGAGCGAGACCGAGGGCGAGAAAGGTGCGGCATTGCTGAAGCTCATCCCCTACGGCCGGATCGGCGTCGCCGAGGATGTGGGAAAAGCCGCTGTATGGCTCGCCTCCGACCAGTCCGACTACGTCGTCGGCACGACGATCTTCGTCGATGGCGGCATGACGCTCTACCCGGAATTCCGCGGCAACGGTTGACGGCCCTGCTGGCTTGCCGGAATTCGCCACGGCTGCGTTGACGCGACCCATTCTCGCGCGCGGGCCTCGGGATCGGCGTTCCGCAGCACGTCGGTGACGACGGCGGCGCTGTCGGCGCCAGCCTGCAGCACCTCCCGGCCCCGATCTGGTGTGAGGCCGCCGATGGCGACCAGCGGCGTGTCGCCCACATGCTGCTTCCAGTCGCCCACGCGGGAAACGCCTTGCGGCGCCCAGGCCATCGCCTTGAGGATGGTGGGATAAACCGGCCCCAGCGCCACGTAGTCGGGCGCGACGGACAGCGCGCGATCCAGTTCCGCCTCGTCATGCGTGCTGACACCGAGCCGCAGCCCGTGGCGGCGGATGGCGGCGACATCGGCGCCGTCGAGATCCTCCTGGCCGAGATGAACGAAGTCGCAGCGCTCATCGATGGCGATCTGCCAGTAGTCGTTGACGATGAGTTGCGCCCCGGCAGCGGCGCAGAGATCGCGGGCGGTGGCGATGTCGCTTCGCACCAGAGCCTCCGGCTGGTCCTTGATGCGTAGCTGCACCAGCCGCACGCCTTGAGGCAGCAGGCGGGGCAGCCAGCTTGCCCGGTCGACGATCAGATAGAACGGATCGAGCCGCATCAGAGGAAGGCCTGCCCGAGCAGGGGCGTGGAAGGCACCGCCATGTCACGCGGCAGCATGGGTTCGGCGAGGAACGCCTCGCGCCCCGCCTCAATCGCGTGAGCGAAGGCTGCCGCCATTCTGGCCGGCTCGCCTGCCCGGGCGACCGCGGTGTTGAGCAGGATGCCGTCATAGCCGAGTTCCATGGCCTGAGCCGCCTGCGAGGGCAGGCCGATACCCGCATCGACCACCAGCGGCACATCCGGGAAATGCGCCCGCATCGCGCGCAGCCCGTAGAGGTTGTTGAGCCCGCGCCCGGACCCGATCGGCGCGCCCCACGGCATCAGAACGCGGCATCCGGCATCGAGCAGGCGCTCGCCGACCACGAGGTCCTCGGTCGTGTAGGGGAAGACCTCGAAGCCATCCGCCGAGAGGCTGCGGGCCGCTTCGACGAGGCCGAAGACGTCGGGTTGCAGCGTGTCGTGGTTGCCGATGACCTCGAGCTTAATCCAGTTCGTCGCGAACACCTCGCGCGCCATCTGCGCCGTGGTGATCGCCTCGCGCGCGGAGTGGCAGCCGGCGGTGTTCGGCAACACGCGCACACCCAGTTCGCGGATGAGCGACCAGAACGCCTGGCCGGCGCGCTCCATGCCAGACTCGCGGCGTAGCGAGACGGTGACGACCTCGGCCCCTGAACGGCGGACGGCGTCGGCGAGGATGGCCGGCGAGGGATACTGCGCCGTGCCCAGCAGCAGGCGCGAGGAGAGGGTGACGCCATACACTTCCATCTCAGCCTCCCCGCATTGGCGCGAGCAGTTCCAGCCGGTCGCCCTCGGCCAGCATCAGCGACGGCCGGCTGCGCGCCGGGGCGAAGTCTCCGTTGACAGCGGTGGCTACCACGGCGCCGCCGTAGCCCAGCTCATCGAGCGCGTCGGCGAGGCTCGGCCCCGCGATCTCACGCGGTTCGTTGTTGACGAGGATTTTCATCCATCACCTCCGGATATTGTATGCCGTGCAGCAGCACGTCGGCGGCGCGGCGGGCGAGGGCAGGCGACAGCAGGAAGCCGTGCCGGAACAGGCCGTTGACCGACAGCCCGCTGCCATCGACGCGGATGCGCGGCAGGTTGTCGGGGAAGGCGGGGCGGGCATCGGCGCCCATCTCCAGGATCTCGGCCTCGGCGAAGGCCGGATGCAGCGTGTAGGCGGCGCTGAGCAGTTCGACGACGGAGCGTGCCGTCACCCGGTGCCGCTCGCCGCTTTCGACCATGGTCGCGCCGACCATGAAGACGCCCTCGCCGCGCGGCACGACATAGAGGGGAAAGCGAGGGTGCAGCAGCCGCACGGGGCGGGACAGGCTGATGGCGGGGCAGCGGAGGATGAGCATCTCGCCCTTGACCCCGCGCAGATCCGGCAGGCGGTCGGTGCCCGCCAACCCGCGGCAGTCGGCGATGAGATCGCGGCTCGGCGCCGCCAGGTCGACCGTCTCACCGAAGCGGATGGCGACGCCGCGCCCCGCCAGCGTTTCGGCCAGCGTCGTCAGCGCCCGCCGAGGGTCCAGATGCGCCTCGCGCGGGAAGAAAAGCCCCTGGCGGAAGCGGCCCGCGAGGTCGGGCTCGAGCGCCGCGATGCCGTCCGCATCGAGACGCTCATGCTCCGTGGTGCGGCGGGCGAAGCGTTCGAGGTCCGGCGCGTCGCGCGCGGGTGCGAGCACAAGGCTGCCGCGCTGCACCGTGCCGGGGTAGTTTCGCGGCCAGTAGTCCAGCGCTTCCTGGCCCAGCCGCGTTACCAGCGGCTCGGCGCTTTCGGCTTCGCACCAGGGGGCGAGCATACCGCCGGCGTAGCGCGAACACGCGCCGGCGCCGAGGCTTGCACTACGGTCGACGACGGTGACCTCAGCGCCCCCCTCCGACAGAGCGAGGGCGGTGGTGAGCCCGGCGATGCCGGCGCCGACGACGGTGACGCGCATGTCTTGCCTCACGCTTCGGTCGGGCGGCGGAGGGGGGTGGACCGGCACGGACGGGTGCGGGGGTTCGTTCCATCCCTTCGCCAGCATGACCTGGATCAGGTTGTAAGGGTCGCCGGGATGCGGTGTTCCGCGCTCCGGCCTCTCAGCCCCTTCTCGGGGCTCCCCTTGGTGCTTTCCGTGTAGTCCTGGCGGCGCGCCGGGTCAAAACAGCGTATCGTGACCCGAAGGTTATCCCCAGTCTCCACAGGCGCCGGCTGCTGAACCCGGAAGCCTCCTGGGTCTATGATGCGGCATGAACAACATCGACTCGCCGCTCCTCGGGCTCAGCCAACGCCTTCCGCCCGCCAACCTCCAAGCCGAACAGGCCCTCCTCGGCGCGCTTCTCGCCAACAACAAGGCCTACGAGCGGGTTTCGGAGTTCCTCGCGCCCGAGCACTTCGCCGACCCCATCCACGGGCGCATCTTCCAGGCGATCTCCCGCCGCATCGAGGCCGGGCAACTCGCCGACGCCGTCACCCTGAGGGCCGAATTCGAGCATTCGGGCGTGCTGGCGGAGGTCGGCGGCACCGCCTATCTCGCCCAACTCCTCACCGCCATGATCGGCATCATCAATGCCGGCGACTATGGCGTCACCGTGCATGACGCCTGGCTCCGCCGCCAGCTCATCGATGTCGGCGAGACGCTCGTCAATCGCGCCTTCGGGGCCGATGCGGAGCTCGACGGCCGCCAGCAGATGGAGGCCGCCGAGCAGCAGCTTTTCGATCTCGCGACCAGAGGCGGGTCCGAGGGCGGCTTCATCACCTTCGAGAAGGCGCTGGGGCAGGCGATCGACAGCGCCGAGCGCGCCTTCCAGCGTTCCGGCAGCGTCTCGGGCTTGTCGACGGGCTTGCGTGACCTCGATGCCAAGACCGGCGGGATGCATGGCTCCGACCTGCTCATCCTTGCTGGCCGCCCAGGCATGGGGAAGACGGCGCTCGCCACCAAGATCGCCTTCGGTGCGGCGCGCGCGATCCAGGCCGAGGCGCGCAAGGCCGGCGGCCCCAATGCCATCCCGAAGGACACCGTCGCGATCTTCTCGCTCGAGATGAGCTCCGAGCAGCTTGCCTCGCGTCTGCTGGCGGAGGAGGCGCGGATCAGCGGCGACCGCATCCGGCGCGGCGACATCGGCCCGCGCGACTTCGACCGGTTCGTGGCTGTCAGCCGGGACATCGCCAGCCTGCCGCTGGAGATCGACGACACGCCGGCCATCACGCTGTCGGCGCTCCGCACCCGTTGCCGCCGGCTGAAGCGCAGCAAGGGCCTGGGGCTCGTGGTGATCGACTACCTGCAGCTCATGCGGCCGGCGGCGGGCACCCGCCCGGAGAGCCGCGTGCTGGAAATCAGCATGATCACCCAGGGGCTGAAGGCGCTGGCCAAGGAGCTGTCCGTGCCCGTCATGGCGCTCTCCCAGCTCAGCCGCGCGGTCGAGAGCCGTGAGGACAAGCGCCCACAGCTCTCTGATTTGCGCGAGTCCGGGTCGATCGAGCAGGATGCGGATGCGGTGATGTTCATCTACCGCGACGAATACTACCTCGCCCAACGCGCGCCCAAGCAGATGGGCTACGACAGCGAGGACAAGTTTCAGACGGCGCTGGAGAAGTGGCAGCAGGATATGGAGCGCGTGCACAACAAGGCCGAACTATACCTCGCCAAGCAGCGCCATGGACCAACCGGCAAGATCGATCTCTTCTTCGAGGCCGAGTTCACGCGCTTCGCCGACCTCGACCAGGATCACGACGATCATCATTGAAGCGGGCACCACTGATTTCGACGTCGTCATCGTCGGCGCGGGCGCCGCGGGCCTTGCGGCGGCGGTAGCCCTGCGCACGGCGGGGCGCAGCACGCTTCTGCTCGAAGCGTCCGAGGCCCCCGGCGGCCGCGCGCGGACATCCACTCCCCCGGCGCTCGGCGGCGCCTGGATCGACGAGGGCGCGGCCTGGCTGCACATGGCCGAGCACAATCCGCTCGTGCCGATGGCCGAGCGCGCCGGCCACAAATTGCGCGAGGCCTTCCGCAGCGCATCCCGCATGGTCGTCGGCGACCGGCTCGCGACCGCCTCCGAGCAGGCGGACTACGAGGAGGCCGAGGAAGCGTGGTTCGAGGCCGTCATGCGCCATCCCGCCGAGCCCGACGTCGATCTCGCCACCGCCACGGGAGCCTTCCGGCACCAGAACCCCTGGGCGGCGACCATCGAGTCCTGGCACGCAAGCCTCATCGACGCCGTCGACGCGCCCGACCTCAGCCTCGTGGACTTTCGCCTCAACCAGCTGGACGGCGCGAACCTCATCGCCGAGCGTGGGTTCGGCCGCCTGTTGCGGGATCTGCTGGAGGCCGAGCGGGACCCATCCGCTGTCGCTGCCCCGCGCAACGAATCGCCTGGGGCGGTTCGGAGGTGAGGGTCGAGACACCTCAGGGAACCATCAGCGCCGCATCAGTCATCGTCACCGTCTCGACCGGCGTTCTGGGTGCGGGATCGATCGTCTTCGACCCGCCCTTGCCAGCGGATACCGCGGACGCGATTGCCAACCTGCCGATGGGATTGCTGAGCAAGGTGGTGCTGCGCGCACGAGGGGCGGACCGTCTCGGCATGACGGAGCCAACCCACGCCTTCCGCCGGCTGGACCGCCTTGGCGACCCGTTCATGAGCTTCATCGCCTGGCCGCGCGACACGGATCACGCCATCGCCTTTGTCGGCGGCGGCGCGGCCTGGGAAGTGGCGCCCGATCCGCGCGCGGCGCTCGATCTGGCGCGGTCGCAGTGGCGCGCGATGTTCGGAGCTAAGGCAGACGGCATCTTCGCCGAGGGCGGGTTCACCACCGACTGGGGCACCGACCCGCATCATCTCGGCGCCTACAGCTACGCCCGACCCGGTGGCGCGGGAGCGCGCGAAGTTTTGGGCCGCCCGATAGCCGGTGGCCGGCTCATTTTCGCGGGCGAGGCCTGCCGCACCGACGGCATGGCGGGAACGGTCGGCGGCGCGGTGCTGGACGGACGGCGCGCGGCGGCGCTCGTGATCGGGGAGAAGGATCGCCGCCATCATTGAACCCTTCGCCACCGGCGGCTCGGTGCTGGAGATCGACCTCGACGCCGTGGCGGCGAACTGGCGCATTCTGTGCGAGCGCCATGCGTCCGGCGATACGGCGGGCGTGCTCAAGGCCGACGGCTACGGCCTCGGCGCCGTGGCGATCGCCGCGCGTCTCTTTTCAGCAGGTTGCAGGCACTTCTTCACTGCCCACCTCATGGAGGCGATGGAGATCCGGCCCGTCGTCCCTGACGCCATGGTCTGCGTGCTGCACGGCCTCGGCCCCGGCGAAGAGGAAGCTTTCATCCAGCATGACCTCGCGCCGGCACTCGGCACCCTCGGCGAGGTGGAGGCCTGGAGCGCCGCTGCGCGGAATGCCGGGCGACGCCTCCCGGCGTTGCTCCATATCGACACGGGGATGAACCGCACCGGCCTGAGCCCCGCGGAACTTGCCCGGCTGATTGGCGACACAACGATGCTGGGCGGGCTCGACCTCCTTTACGTGATGACGCATCTCGTGGCCGCCGACACGCCGGCCTCGGCGATCAACGCGCTCCAGGCACGGACCTTCGCGGAGGCCGCCAGCCATTTCCCGGGCGTGCGCCGCTCCTTCGCCAATTCATCCGGCATCTTCCTGGGCGAGGACTTTGCCTCGGACCTCGCGCGGCCCGGCGCGGCGCTCTACGGCATCAACCCGACCGTCGGCCGCCCGAACCCCATGCGCCCCGTCGCGCGCCTCCGCGCGCGCATCATGCAACTGCGGGAGGTCGCGGCCGGCGAGGGCGTCGGCTACGACCACCAATGGGTCGCCACCCGTCCGAGCCGCATCGCCACGCTCCCCATCGGCTATGCCGACGGCTACCACCGCGTGCTCAGCAACAAGGCGGATGTGAGCCTCGACGGTCAGCTTTGCCCCGTCGTCGGCCGCATCTCGATGGACCTCATCACCGTCGACGTGACGGAGTGCCCCACGGCCGTCATCGGCGACTGGTGCGAGGTCATCGGTCCGCATGTTCCGGTCGAGAGACTTGCGGCGCTCGCGGGCACCAACGGCTACGAGATCCTTACCTCCCTGGGCAGACGCTTCCACAGGCGCTATCTGGGCGCATGAACTTGATCCTGAACGCGCTCGCCGCGATCGGGCGGGGCGCAATCGCGTCCTGCCGCTCGACCGGAGCCCTGGCGATCTTCGCCGTCACCGGCCTCCTCCACCTTCTGTTTCCGCCCTTCTACCCCCGGCTGCTCGGGCGGGCGCTGATCGGCATGGGCTTCCTCTCCCTGCCCGTGGTCTCGCTCACCGCGATCTTCGCGGGGATGGTGATCGCCCTCCAATCCTATACCGGCTTCGCCCGCTTCTCGGCGCAGTCCCAGACCGCGACGATCGTGGTGCTTTCCGTGACGCGGGAACTCGGGCCGGTGCTCGCCTCGCTCATGATGGCCGGGCGGGCAGGGGCCGCGATGGCGGCGGAGCTTGGCACCATGCGCGTCACCGACCAGATCGACGCGCTGCAGACGCTCTCCACCAACCCGATGAAGTACCTCGTGGCGCCCCGGCTGCTCGCCGGGCTCATCGCCATGCCGCTGCTGGTGGTGGTGGCCGACATCCTCGGCGTGCTGGGCGGCTTCATCGTCTGCACGCTCAAGCTCGGCTTCAACGGGCAAGACTATCTCCACAACACCTTCTCGGCACTCGCGCCCGTGGACGTGCTGTCGGGCCTGGCCAAGGCGGCGGTGTTCGGCTTCGTCATCGCGCTCTCCGGCTGCTACCACGGCTACCGCAGCCGGGGCGGCGCCGAGGGCGTGGGTTCGGCCACCACCTCCGCCGTGGTGATGGCCTCCGTCCTCATCCTGGCGCTGGATTACGTGATGACCGAGGTCTTCTTCACCCGATGAGCGCGAGCGGCACTCCGAAAATCCGCATTCGCGGCCTGCGCAAGGCATTCGGGACCAAGCAGGTGCTGGACGGCGTCGATCTCGACGTCTGGCCCGGCACTTCCATGGTCGTCATCGGCGGGTCGGGCACCGGCAAATCCGTGCTGCTGAAATGCATCCTCGGCCTCATCGAGCCGGATGCGGGCACCATCGAGATCGACGGCCAGAACATTCTGACGCTCGGCACCCGCGCCCGGAACGCGGCGCGCGGCGAGATCGGCATGCTGTTCCAGAACGGCGCGCTGTTCGACAGCATGACGGTGCGGCAGAACGTGGCGTTCGGCCTCGTCGCCAAGCGGCTGGCCTCGGGCGCCGAGGCGGCGCGGCGGGCGAACGGCGTGCTGGAACAGGTGGGTCTCTCGTCCTCCGTCGGCGATCTTGCGCCGTCCGAACTGTCCGGCGGCATGCAGAAGCGGGTGGCGTTGGCGCGGGCCATCGCCTCCGAGCCCGCGATCATGTTTTTCGACGAGCCGACGACGGGGCTCGACCCGATCATGGGCGCCGTGATCGACGGGTTGATCGTGGATTGCGTGAAGCGGCTGGGCAGCACGGCGATCGCGATCACGCACGACATGGCGAGCACGATGCGCATCGGCGACCGCGCGGCGATGCTGCGGCACGGCCGGATCATCTGGGAGGGTCCGGCGGCCGAGGTCATGAGTTCCGGCGATCCGGTGGTGGATCAGTTCACCCACGGCCGTCGCGAGGGGCCGATCCAGATGGAATTGCGGCGCTAGGGGCGAGGACCTTGCGGGGGGCGCGCGGCGGATGTTGCGCGAGGCGCTTGTGACGACCGCAGTCTATCCGTTCAACGACATCGTGGCGTGAACCCCTGTTCTTCGACTACGCGTTGGTGCCCCCGTCGACGGTCAGGCTCGTCCCGGTGATGTAGCTTGCCTCGGGCCCTGCAACGAAAGCCACCATCGCCGCGATGTCGTTGACATGGCCGTAGCGCTTGAGTGCGGTGTTCGCGATCTGGGGCGTTGCCCAGTCGCCCGCCGCGGGGTTCAGATCCGTGTCGATCGGACCGGGCTGGACGTTGTTGACCGTGATGCCACGGTTCCCCACCTCCCGCGACAGCCCTTGCACGAACATCTTGATGGCGCCCTTTGTGGCGGCATAGGCGGCCAGCCCCGGTGTCATCATACGTTCGCCGACGCTAGACCCGATCATGATGATGCGGCCGCCATCCTTCATATGCTTGAGCGCCGCATGCGTCGCGATCAGCGTGCCACGGACGTTGATGTCGATGACGCGATCCAGCTCCTCGAGCGTGGCCTCCTCGAACGGCTTGGGGATGGCCGTGCCGGCGTTGTTGACCAGGACATCGAGCCGGCCATACGCGGCGACAGCCTGATCAACGGCGGCAGCGACTGCCTTCGCATCGGTTGCCTCGGCCTGTACGGCCATTGCCTTGCCTCCGGCGCGCTCGATCTCGTCCACGACCGAGGCAGCGGCTTCACGGCCTTTGGTGTAGGTGATAGCAACGTTTGCCCCATCGGCCGCCAGGCGCCTGGCGATCCCTGCGCCGATGCCGCGTGAGCCTCCTGTGACAAACGCAGATTTGCCGGTCAGATTTGCCATTTCGCAAACTCCTCTATTGCTGCGGGACGAGATATCCGGGCGGGTCCGGGCGTCAGACGCTAGCCATAAGCGTCGCTGCCGAATAGGACTTTGCAGATCCAAGGATATGCCTCGGAGGCATAGAGCGGCGGAACTCAGGCACCTTCGTTTTCGTTCGTTACGGCTCATCGCCGCTTTGGCTAGCCTCCCACCATCTGCCAAAGATTGATGCCGAAATGGTCCAGCACCTTGTAGGCGCCATCGTGGATCATCCGCAGCGACACGAACAGCACCACCGCCAGACCGATCCAGGCGATCCAGCGCCGCTTCTCGAGCTGTGTCGCGATGAGGCTCGCCGCGACCCCCATCAGCGCCACCGACAGCAGTAGCCCCAGCGCCAGAATATACGGATGGTTGTGCGCCGCGCCCGCCACCGCCAGAACGTTGTCGAGGCTCATGGAGATGTCCGCGAGCGCGATCTGGAACGCAGCCTGCAGCGGCGTCTTGGCCAGGGCAGGGGCGGCATCGCCATGCTTCGGCCGCCGCCGCAACTCCCGGTACATCTTCCAGCAGACCCACAGCAGCAGCAGCCCGCCGGCAAGCGTCAGACCGACAACCGCCAGCAGCCGCAGGGCCATGAACGCCATCCCCACGCGCACCACGACGGCGAAGCTGACACCGATGAGAACCGCCCGCCGCTGCTGCGGCGGCGCGAGCCCGGCGACCGCCATGCCGATCACGACGGCATTGTCCCCCGCCAGCATGAGGTCGATGACCATGACCTGAGCCAGGGCCGCGAGTTGGGACAGCAGTTCGGGTGAGATCATCCGACCTCATCAGGAGGCGCCGGCATCCTTGTCAACCGGCGCCGTTCTCGGTAGGGCGGCGCCAGCGCCCTTTCCCGGAGAAGTCACATGGTTCCCCGCTATACCCGGCCCGAGATGGCGGCCATCTGGGCGCCCGAGAACCGCTACCGCATCTGGTTCGAAATCGAGGCGCTCGCGGCCGAAGGCATGGCGATGGTGGGCGCCGTCCCGGAGGAGGCCGCCCGCACCATCCGCGAGCGTGGCACGCCGTTGCTTGCGGCGATGGGGCCGGCGGACGTGGAGCGCATCGACGAGATCGAGCGCGAGACCCGCCACGACGTCATTGCCTTTCTCACCTGGCTCGCCGAGGGCGTGGGGCCGGACAGCCGCTTCGTGCATCTCGGCATGACCAGCTCGGACGTGCTCGACACCTGCCTCGCCGTGCAGCTCACCCAGGCGACGGATCTGCTCATCGCGGACGTGGACGCCGTGCTGGCGGCGCTGAGGGATCAGGCCTTCGCGCATAAGCACACGCTGACCATCGGGCGCAGCCACGGCATCCATGCCGAGCCCACCAGTTTCGGCCTCAAGCTCGCCGGGCATTATGCGGAGTTCGCCCGCAACCGGGCGCGCCTCGTCACGGCGCGGGCCGAGATCGCCACCTGCGCCATCTCGGGGGCCGTCGGCACCTACGCCCATCTCGACACGCGGGTGGAGGACTACGTGGCGGCGAAACTGGGGCTGGCCGTGGAGCCGGTCTCGACCCAGGTGATCCCGCGCGACCGTCATGCCGCGTGGTTCTCGGCGCTGGCGGTGGTCGCCAGCGGCATCGAGCGTCTCTCGACCGAAGTGCGGCATCTCCAGCGGTCAGAGGTCCGCGAGGCGGAGGAGTTCTTCCACGCCGGGCAGAAGGGGTCGAGCGCGATGCCGCACAAGCGCAACCCGGTGCTCAGCGAGAACCTTACCGGTCTCGCCCGCATCGTGCGCGCGGCGGTGGTGCCGGCGTTGGAGAACGTCGCGCTCTGGCATGAGCGTGACATCAGCCACTCCTCGGTGGAGCGCGTGTTCGCGCCTGACGCTAGTCTCGCCTTGGATTTCGCGCTGGTCCGGTTGGCGGGGATGATGGCGAAACTGGTGGTCCACCCGGCGCGGATGGCGGCGAACCTCGAGAGCCTGGGCGGCGTCGTCCACAGCGGCGAGGTTCTGCTGGCGCTGGCGCGGGCGGGCATTCTGCGCGAGGACGCGTACCGGATCGTGCAGCGGAACGCGATGGAGACGTGGACGAAGCTCGGCACGCCCGAGGGGCGCAGCTTTCGCGAGAACCTCGAAGCCGATCCGGAGGTTGCCGGGCGGGTGCCACCCGCCGTGCTCGACTCGGCGATGGATGCGCGCGCGCATCTGCGGTCGCTGGACGCGCTATACATGCGGGTGTTTGGCGAACCGGGTCCTGCAGCGGCGTAAAAGAAGTGTTGCTTCTTTTTTCCGGAAAGAAGCGCTTGTTTTCATCCACCTCCCCGCGCGCTGATGTTTGAGCCCTCAACTGGCCGCTCCCGCCACTTGATCCGTTAACGAAACAGTAATAGATCGGACGGAGTCAGGCGGCGAGGGACGGTTGATGTCGGGGCAGGTGTTGCAAAGTGGTTTTCTGCCGGCCCGGCTGGGGGCGCCGGTCGAAACACGGCTTGCGTGGCGTCATCCGGCAGTCTTGTTGGCGTGCTGGCATCTGGCGATCATCATCCTCAGCGGGATTGCCTGCCGGGGCCTCAA
Source organism: Acidisoma sp. (assembly GCF_965199065.1). Taxonomy (NCBI): domain Bacteria; kingdom Pseudomonadati; phylum Pseudomonadota; class Alphaproteobacteria; order Acetobacterales; family Acidocellaceae; genus Acidisoma; species Acidisoma sp. Next base: position 1,123,477 of record NZ_CBDAQN010000001.1, read on the forward strand.
TCCGCCGGCGCATGCGGGGCATACGCAGCGTGAGCTTCTGGTCATTCTTGGCACCGGAATGCTGGCCGTGTTCCTGCTTCACCGTCGCGGGCTCTACGGGCGCATCGGCGAGCATCCCCCGCAGCCGTGGCTTTCGTTTCTCAAGCCTGTTCTCCATGCCTTCTCGTTGATGCTTCTTGCGTTGCTGGTCTGGGAAGGGGTTGCCGCGTTGTGGCAAGGACCGGTGCCGGACGCCATTCTAACCAACCGGAATTGGCTGTTCGCCTGGGCGGTGACGGCGCCGGTTCTTCTTCTGCTCTCGAGAGATACCGCCGAGGCGGCGGTGATGCGGTCCGCGCCGAAGCGTGCCGGGCGGCGCGCGATCCTGCTCGGCAACGGAGAGGGTGCGGCGCGCCTGGCGACGTTTCTTGCATGCAACGATGCAGTGCAGATCGTCGGCTTCCTCGGCTTCGGTGGCGCGGTGCCGGCCGGCGCGGACGGGTGGCCGGTTCTGTGCAGCCTCCGCGCGGCCTGCGCCGCCATCCAGGCCAGCGAAGCGGATCTCGTCATCGTCGCGTTGCCGGAGGCGGCGTCCCACCGCATCGCGGCCATCATGCGCCGCATGTCGGGCATGGCGGTGGATATCCGGCTCGCCCCCGACACGGCGCGCTTCTATAAGCCCGACGCCCGTGTCTCCTCCATCGGAGGACTGCCGTTTCTGCATCTGCAGGACAAGCCGTTCTCGGATCGGGATGCCGTGGCCAAACGCGCCGAGGACCTCGTGCTCGGCGTGCCCCTGCTGTGCCTGGCCGCGCCGCTGATGCTGCTGGTGGCGCTGGCGATCCGCCTCGACAGCCCGGGGCCGGCGCTGTTCGTCCAGCCTCGCCTGGGGTTCAACAACAGCGTCATCCGGGTGCGGAAGTTCCGCACGATGCACGGGGCCGCCACGGATGAGGGCGGGTCGCGCCAGGCGGTGCGGGGCGATCGGCGCGTGACGCGGGTGGGCCGGCTGCTCCGGCGGACGAGCCTCGACGAGTTGCCGCAGTTGATCAACGTGGTCGGCGGGAGCATGTCCCTGGTGGGACCGCGGCCGCATGCTCTCGGCACGGCGGCGGCGGGTCTGCCGTTCGAGACGGCGGCGGCGGATTACGTGTCGCGGCACCGTGTGAAGCCCGGCCTGACCGGCTGGGCTCAGGTCCGAGGCTGGCGCGGCGAGACCGATACCGTCGAGAAGCTGCGCCGCCGGGTGGAGCACGATCTCCACTACATCGCGCATTGGTCCGTGTGGTTCGACCTGCGGATCCTGGCGCTGACCGTGACGGCCGTGTTCCGTGGCGAGGCCTACTAAGTCCTGCTAAGCCCGATCCTCGTTCCTGACCAAAGTGATGCCTGGATTTGTTTTGGTCTCGAACACCTGGGGCGATACGCTCGGGCGGAGCCCGAGATGGCCCGGGGCAGGAGGCTTTGCGAATAATGAAGAAGCGGGTGGCGATCATCGGCGCGGGCCCGAGCGGCATCGCGCAACTGAAGGCTTTCGAAGCGGCGCGGCGGGCGGGCGCCGAGATCCCTGAGATCGTCTGCTACGAGAAGCAGGGCGACTACGGCGGCTTGTGGAACTACACCTGGCGCACAGGGCTCGACGAGCATGGCGAGGCGGTCCACAGCGGCATGTATCGCTATCTGTGGTCGAACGGACCCAAGGAGTGCCTGGAATTCCCCGACTATTCGTTCGAGGCTCATTTCGGACGGCCGATCCCATCTTACGCGCCGCGCGCCGTGCTGCTCGACTACCTCAAGGGGTGCATCGCGGCGTCCGGCATCGCCGGCTACATCCGGCTGCGGCATGTCGTGCGCGGCGTCTCCTATGACCACGCCACGGCCAAGTTCACCTTGCACGTGACGCATCTCGCGGAGGACCGCTCCGAGGTCGAGCAGTTCGATGACGTGGTGGTGGCGACCGGTCACTATTCCACGCCGAACGTGCCGGGCTTTCCGGGTTTCGACAGTTTCCCCGGACGCATCCTGCATTCGCACGACGTCCGGGATGTGGTCGAGTTCGCCGGCCAGAACGTCCTCTTGGTCGGCGGCAGCCTGTCAGCCGAGGATATCGGCATGCAGTGCTTCAAATACGGCGCCGCTTCCGTGACCTTCAGCTATCGCACAAGGCCGATGGGCTTCAAATGGCCAGAAGGCTTCGAGGAAAAACCGCTGCTGACGGAACTCTCCGGCCGCACGGCGCACTTTCCGGACGGCACAACGCGCGAGGTCGACGCCGTCATCCTGTGCACCGGCTACCTGCATCATTTTCCGTTCCTGTCGGACGCGCTACGCCTCCGCGCCCGGAACAGGCTCTACCCCGGCGGGCTCTACAAAGGAATCGTTTCAACCTCGCATCCGAAGCTTTTCTACCTTGGGATGCAGGACCAGTTCTACACCTTCACGATGTTCGACGCCCAGGCATGGTATGCGCGCGACATCATGCTGGGGCGGATCGCGCTGCCGGACCGAGCCGGCATGGAGGCCGATATCGCAGCCTGGACGGCGCGCGAGGAGGCCTTGACCGAGGTCCCCGACATGATCGATTTCCAAGCCGACTACATGGGGGATCTTCTGGCCGCGACGGACTACCCGGTGTTCGATCTCGCCGCCACCGCCGAGACGTTCAAGGTCTGGGCGCAGCATCGCGATGCCGACATCACGACCTACCGAGATCACGCTCATGCCTCGGCAGTTACCGGCACGATGGCGCCGCGCCACCCTCTTCCCTGGCTCGATGCGCGCGATGACACGCTGGAGGCATTCGTCGCCGCCCAGGCGTGATCGTTGCGACCTGGAAGAGGCGCCGCTCGCCATCAGTTGATGGTGCTGCGTGGGGCTGTCGCGCTCTCCTCCGTCAGCAGAGGATCCCGTATCGGCCGCACCTCGACGATCACCGGATGGTCGCCAAGTGCCACCACGATGTCGCTTGCGCCACGCGCGCGCTCGATCGGTCTGGTGCCGACGAGCGGGTCGTAAACCGCCATGTTGCCGGTCGCGCCGTTCAGAGTGATGGTCACCGGAGACGATGCGACCTTCAGGGGCCGATGCGCGCGGTCGTCCCAGTTCGCGGGCTCGGACCACAGAACGATCGCGAATACGCCCGACGAGTTTTCGATAAGGAGCGAGTGGCCGGTCGCGGGCATCGCCGCCACCGCATAGTCGAGCGAGCCCGGATGAACGCGGCCGCGGCCGCGATCGGCGAGGATGGTGGTGAGGTTGTGGATGGCGGTCGCGACCGGCTTCGGCGAGTGGTCGATGCGGAACAAGCCGGATTGGGTGTCGCCCCTCTGGTTCGGGTAGGCGCTGACGAGCTGATAGACATAGGTGAGCGTCACGCCCTGAGCGAAGGCGTCCATGTAGAGGTTGAGGGTGTCCTTCGCCTGCGTTGCGTCGTCCACCCCGTTGGAAGCCGAAGGAACGTCGAAGAAGCCGGCTTCCGTGATGACGCGAGGGTAGCCCGCCGCCATCGCGAACCGCGCGCCGAACTCGGAGGCGATGCGCGGGCCGGGCTGCTCGCCGTGGTGACTGTAGGGGTGGCAGTTCGCGAAATCGGCCAGGCCCGTCAGCGTCGGCGCGACGTCCAGCCCGGTGTAGTAATACACGGCGGCATGGCGCAGAAGGCGGGAGCTGTGGACCCCGCGGTAGAGATCGTGCTGATAGGCGAGAGCGGCAGCCGCGCCGCGCCGGTCCTCGTAGGTCACCGGATTGTTGTTGATCTCGTTCGGACCCTCGACTGCGGTGACGGAGCCGGGATGCAGCCGCTCCACCATGCCGATCTGATCGAGGCTGATGCTCAGCGGCAGGCCGGGCGAGGTGATGAAATCGAACCTGTTGCCAGCCGCCGCCACGGCATCGATGGCGGTCATGTAGTTCAGATAGGGAATGCCGCCGTAGGGGTCGGGCGTCGCGTCGCGGAGCCGATGGATGCCGAGATAGTTCAGGTCGGCCACGACACGCTTGTAGTTGGCATAGGTGCCGTCGGTGTAGTTCAGATGCGTCGCAACGCCGAGAGACGCCAGGAAATCGGCGGCTTTCGCCGCCTCGGCCGCCTCTGCGTCCCGCGCACCGCCGCAGGCCATCCCAACGGCGAGCGTCGCGGCCAGATAGGGGTATCTCCTTGTGGGCAGCATCGGCTGATCCTCTGAAGAGCGGCCGGGCAGGTGCCTAGCTCTTCAGCCGAGAGTGAGACCCGGCGGTTTCAGGCGCGACCTGCCAATCAGGCCAGGATATCACTCGTTCGAATGAGGCTCGTCTCCGGAATGACCTGCGACGGACGAGGACATGCGGCCGTTGCGGCCTCGCGCCAATTCGGTGATGACGCCGTGCAGGGTACGCAACTCCTGCTCGGTGACCTCGCCGCGCTGGAACAGGTGGCGGATGTTGCGCACCATCCCCGGCCGCTTCGGCAGGTTGCGGAGGAAGCCGCTATCGTCCAGCTCCCGCACCAGATGGCCGAGGAAGTTCTCAAGTTCGCCCTTGGTGGCGACGCGGGTCTCGTTCGTCATCAGCACCCGCGGCGCGCTCTCCTCCGCCGCCATCCACCACTCGTAGGCCATCACCATCACCGCCTGGGCGAGGTTCAGCGACATGAAGGCCGGGTTGAGCGGGTAACGTATCAACATATCCGCATGCGTCATGTCGTCGTTCTCGAGCCCTGCGCGCTCGGGTCCGAACAGGATGCCCGCGCGCAACTCCCGCGCCGTGACCGCGCGAAGCTCAGCCGCCGCGCCACGCGCCGTCAGGATCGGCTTGATGATGTGGCGCGGGCGCGGGCAGGTCGCGGCGACATGGTGGAGGTCGGCGACCGCCTCGGCCACCGTCTCGAACACCTGCGCCGCGTCGAGGATGCGGTCGGCGCCGGAGGCCATCCGCCACGCCCGGTCCTGCGGCCAGCCGTCCCGGGGCGCGACCAGCCGCAGATGAAAGAGCCCCCCGTTCGCCATCGCGCGCGCGACGCTGCCGATGTTGTCGGCGAGCTGCGGGCGCACCAGGATCACCACCGGGCTGTTGCCGATGGGCGCGATGTCCGCTCCGTCCTCTCGCCCGGTCATGATGCGGAAGCGGGTTCGGCACGCCTCCAGGTGGTGCCCTGCGGCCCGTCCTCCAGCACGACGCCGCGCGCCAGCAACTCAGCCCGGATGGCGTCGGCGCGCGCGAAGTCCCGCGCTTTCCGCGCCGCCAGCCGTTCGGCGATGGCGTCGTCGACCGCGGCATCCCCGTCACCCTGGAACCACGCCGCAGGCTCGGCCTGCAAAAGCCCCAGCATACGGCCCGCCGCATGCAGACCGGCGGCGGCCTCCGCATCGCCCGCCATCGCCCGGTCGGCCAGCGCGTGCAGCGCCGCAATCGCTGCCGGCGTGTTCAGATCGTCGCAGAGGGCCGCCATCACTGTCGCGGGCACCTCGGCGGGCTCCTCGGCAAAGCTTGGCGCATGGCGGGCGAGGGCGCGGTAGAAGCGGTCCAGCTCCCGACGGGCCTCCACCAGCCCCGCCTCGGTGAAATCAAGCGCGGCGCGGTAATGGCTGCGCAGCAGGAGGAAGCGGATCGCCTCGCCGGGCGCGATGTCCAGCACGTCCCGCACCGTCCGGAAGTTGCCGAGACTCTTCGACATCTTCTCGCCGTTCACCAGCAGCATGCCGTTATGCACCCAGAACCGGGCGAAGCCGCTCCCGGGGAAGGCGCAGCAGCTCTGGGCCAGTTCGTTCTCGTGATGCGGGAAGATGAGATCGCCGCCGCCGCCGTGGATGTCGAAATCCGTGCCGAGGTAGCGCCAGGACATCGCCGAGCACTCGATGTGCCAGCCCGGCCGGCCACGCCCCCAGGGGCTGTCCCACCCCGGCATCTCAGGCGGCGAGGGCTTCCACAGCACGAAGTCGCCCGCGTCCCGCTTGTAGGGCGCGGTCTCGACCCGCGCGCCGGCGCGCAGCTCGTCGGGCGAGCGGCCCGAGAGGTGGCCGTAATGCGGGTCGGTCGCGACCGCGAACAGGACATGCCCCTCGGCTTCATAGGCGTGGCCGCCGGTGATCAGCGCCTCGATGATGGAAATCATCTGCGGAATGTTGTCGGTGGCGCGGGGCTCCACATCCGGGGCCAATGCGCCAAGCTCCGCCATGTCGGCGTGGAACTGCGCGGTGGTTTCGGCCGTCACGCTGTCGATGGAGACGCCGCGCTCGGCGGCGCGCGCCATGATCTTGTCGTCGATGTCCGTGATGTTGCGGACGTAGGTGACGTGGAGAAATAGCACGCGCAGCAGCCGGGCGAGCACGTCGAAGATCACCACGGGCCGGGCGTTGCCGAGATGGGCGCGGTCGTAGACGGTCGGGCCGCAGACGTAGAGGCCCACCCGCTCGGGATTGAGCGGGTGGAATTCCTCCAGCCGGCGCGTCAGGCTGTTATGGAGCGAAAGGGCGTGCATCCGGGCGTTTTGCCGCGAGCGGGGCCGTTCCTGCAAGCGGCGGACGCACAGGGTTGGTGCTCAGTATTGGTAGCCGTAGGGGCGATCCCAGCCGTGATGCCAATGATGATGCCAGTAAGGGTGCCATTCTGGGCGCCAATGCTCGCGATACTCGTGGTGCCAGTGATGATGCCAGCCGCCATGATAGTCTCCGTGCCAACCCGGGCGACCGTTCCAATCAACCCGGAGGAGACTGGCGCCGATCGGCTGTGTGTCGGCCGGTGGCGCGCCGGCTGAGGCAGAACAAACTGGAACAGAAACGGCCAGCAACGCGGCCGCAGCGCAGGCGACCAGATTTCGCATCGCACAAACTCCCTGTTAAGCGACAGAAAGTCTGCGAAGAGGTTGTGGCAGCAAAGCTACAGGTTGCGGGCGGAAGCGTGGCGCCCGATCACGAAGCGCGGCGCTGACGGCGTTTGTCGCAGCTCTTGGCGGCGGCCGGCGGCATTGCATCGGCAGCGGCATGAACCCGCGCGGCCAGCGCCGCCCTTGTCCGCTCCACCTCGAGCCCGGCCACGCGGAGCGGCGCGTAGCCCAGCGCCTCCATCACCAGCGAAATGTCCGCCCGTTCCGATCCGAACGCCGGGTGCAGCGCCTGGACACCTTCGCCGCCCGCGAATGAATTCCGGTCTCCGGTGTCGAGGTAGCTCTCGACCGGCAGCCCTTCGGCGAGGACCACCGAATGCTCCGGCAGTTCGACGTGGAAATACGTCACCTCCGCTGCCGGCACCTGGGCGATGGAGCCGCCGTTGACGAGGTGCTTCACCGGGATGAGCACGCCCTCCGCAAAGATCGCGTGATCGGGCGAAAGGAAGAGGTCGCGGGCCGGCCGGGATGGAGCAAAGGCATGGGCGCGGATGCGCACGGGCCAGACCTGCGCCGGGTCCGGGTGCCGCGTAACGTCGATGCGCCGGGAGCCGATCCACGAAATCAGGGCAGTGCCGCCGCCCTCCGTCATGACAGGATCGCCGACCGCGAGTTTCTCCACCGCCACATCCCCGTCCGGCGTGGCGATCAGCGTGCCGGCGGCGAAGCAGGGCGGGGGTGAAACCGTGAGCAGCGTTCCGCCGAACGGGTCGGCGGCGACCGCGAAGGCGGTGCCGCCTGCTGTGTCTCCGAACTGGAGCACGTAGTTCTGGCCGCCCTCCGTGACCACGAGGCTGCCATCCGAATAGTTCGCCGAGCCGCCCGATCCAAAGACCACGCCCGCGAGATCGATCTTGTCGCTCGCGGTGAAGCCGCTCAGGGTCGCGAAGGGCATCGCGGTGCTGCTGATGACGAAGGTGCCCGATCCGCCGAAGACGACCGACCCGCTCACGTCGCCGCCGTCGGAGACGGTCAGGGTGCCGTTTCCGGTGATGGTGGTGTTGCTCAGGACGCTGAAGCCCAGAACGGCGTCCTCGGCGATCACGCTGCCGTTGCCGGTGATCGTCAACCCGTCGGTGGTCCCGCCCTGGATGAGCGCGCCGCCGCTGACGACCGCGCCGACCGACAGGCCGGAGATGAGGTCGTAGCCGCCGGCGCTCACGACCGTGCCCACGTCGCGGCCCTGCGCGGAGACAACCTCGGTGCCGCCGCTCATCAGCATTGTGCCGCTGGTGACGCCGCCCGCGAGGACATAGACGGAGGTGACCGAATTCGCGACCAGTCCGCTCGACACCTGGCCGCTGCTCACCACCACCTGCACCGAGCCGAGGCCGCCGCTGCTGACCACCGTGCCGGTCGAGGAGCCGCCCGAGATCACAATGAAGGTGCCGCCGGACAGCACCGTGGTGCCCGCCGCCGACCCGCCGTTCAAGACCCTCAGCACGGCGCCGCTGCTCACCACGGTTCCGCTGACGGTGCCGCCCGAGGACACGATCTCACTGCCGCCGTTGACGACCGTGGTGGAGACGGCGCGGCCGCCCGAGCCCACATCCAGCAGCGACGAGCTGCCGACGGTCACGCCGCTGACGGTTTGTCCCGAGGTCACGAGGTTGGTGATGGAGAGCACCGCCGCCGCGGCGGATTGCGTGTCGAATGCGACGCCGCCCGCCGACACGATCATGGTGCCGCCGCCGCTGACGGCCGCGCTGCTCGCGACGCCGCCTGGGCCGAGCTGCAGGTAGCCGCCATCCTTCACCGCAGTGCCGATCGCCGTGCCGCCGGAGGAGACTTCCTCGGAGCCGCCTGCCCGGATGGTGGTGGAGGTCGTGATGCCGCCAGAGAATACGGTCTCGTAGCCACCGTCCTTCACGAGCGTGTTGATCGCGGTTCCGCCTGAGCCTATCTCGAGATAGGTTCCGGCACTGACGACAATGCCGCTGACGGTCTGACCGGAGATCAGAATATAATCGCTCATTAATTCATCCACTCGACGGTTTGACCAAACGCAGCCTGTAGACTGACTATTTACATTTTCATAACGTTTCCGTCGAGCGCCACCGCGCCGCCCACTCAAACTGGATCGTTCGAAGATAAAGCTGTCCCGGCAGAGGTAGGCGTCAATTCCTTATTTAATAGCAAACAAAATTGATTTTTGTTTATAATTCGTATCGATCACGTGAGCGTTCCAGTTTCGCCCGGGAGGCGACACCGCGTCGCTGCCGCAGATGGGCTTAGGGCCGCAGCCTGGCACAGAGGGCGGGCACCTCGGCGAAGCTCTCCGCCACCGCATCGGCGCCGGCCGCCATCTCCGACGCGCCGTAGCCCCAGGCGGCGAAGATCGTCGGGAGCCCGGCCGCCTTGCCTGCCGCCACGTCGTTGTGGTGGTCGCCGATCATGACCGCGCTCGCGGCATCGCTGCCGGCTTCCGCCAAGGTGAGGCGGATGTGGTCCGGGTCTGGCTTCTTCACCGGAAAGCTGTCGCCCGCGCCGACCGCCGCCAGCAGGGGCAGCAGCCCGACATGCTCCAGAAGCACCCGCGCCGGCGCCGCCGGCTTGTTGGTGCAGACCGCCAGCCTCCAGCCATTCGCCGCGAGCGCCCGCAGCGCCTCCATCGCACCAGGATACAGCACGGTGCCGGAGGTCGAGTTCGCCGTGTAGTCGGCGAGGCCCGCCGCCATATCCTCGGGCGTGGGGGTCAGGCCGCGGGCGGCATATCCGCGCAAGTACAGCTGCCCCAGGCCGTCGCCGACCATGGGCCGCACCTGCTCCATCGGCAGCGGCGGCTGACCGTGGTTCGCGAGGCTGCGGTTCAGCGCCGCCGTGATATCGGGGAGGCTGTCCGTGATCGTGCCGTCGAGATCGAGCACCAGGCATCTGGCCATTGGTTTCACTCCGATACGAGATGTGTCCGCGAAGCCTTTGACACGGCTCGCCTGTCGCCGCTACCGCAGGGGGCCGCCTGACGGTGACCCGCTCTGAGGGGAGAGCCATGACCACGACCGCCGTGATCCTCGCCGCCGGGCTTGGCACCCGTATGAAATCGGCGTTGCCCAAGGCGCTCCACCCAATCGCGGGGCGGCCCATGCTGGCGCATCTGCTCGCCTCGGCGGCCCAGGTCTTCGACCGCATCGTCGTCGTGACCGGGCCTGAGATGGAGGCGGTCGCTCGCGCGGCTGCTCCGCACCCGGTTGTGATCCAGCACGAGCGCCTCGGCACCGCCCATGCCGCGCTGCAGGCGTCACCGATGTTCGCGGAGGAGGACGAGGTCGTCATCCTCTATGCCGACAACCCCCTGATCACGCCGGACACCCTCCGCCGCCTGCGGGACGGCCGTGGTCAGGCGGGGCTGGCGCTGCTCGCCATGCGGCCCGCCGATCCCGCCCGGTACGGCCGTGTGCTCACCAACGTCCGCGGAGACGTGACGGCGGTCGTCGAATGGGCCGAGGCCGATGCCGGGCAACGCGCCGTCGGCCTCTGCAACGCAGGCGTGTTCTGCGCCCGCGGCGCCGATCTGGCCCGCTGGCTCGCGGAGGTCCGGCCGGACAACGCGAAGGGCGAATATTACCTCACCGATGTGGTGGCGCTCGCCGTCGCCGAGGGACAGCGGGTCGTCGCCATCGAGGCCGATCCTGCCGAGTTGCGCGGCATCAACTCCCGCGCCGAACTGGCCGAGGCGGAGGCGACCGTGCAGGCGCGTCTGCGCCGGGCGGCTCTGGAGGGGGGCGCCACGCTGACCGCGCCCGACACCGTCTTCCTCTCCGCCGATACGGTGCTGGAGCCGGATGTGACCGTCGGGCCGCATGTCGTCTTCGGAGCGGGCGTTTCGGTGAGAAGCGGCGCCGAGATCCTCGCCTTCAGTCATCTGGAGGGCTGCGTGGTCGCCGAGGGTGCGCGCATCGGCCCCTATGCGCGGCTGCGTCCCGGGGCCGAGGTCGGGCAGGGGGCGCATGTCGGCAATTTTGTGGAACTGAAGGCGACGCGTCTTGGCGCGGGGGCAAAGGCCAACCACCTGGCCTATCTCGGCGATGCGGACATCGGTCCGGGCAGCAACATCGGCGCGGGCACCATCACCTGTAACTACGACGGTCATCTGAAGCACCGCACGGAGATCGGGAAGGGCAGCTTCGTCGGCTCCAACGCGACGCTTGTGGCACCGGTGACCTTGGGCGATGGCGCCTTCATTGCAGCCGGGAGCACCATCACGAAGGATGTGGCGCCGGATGCGCTGGCCTTCGGGCGGGCGCGTCAGGTCGAGAAGCCAGGTGGCGGTTCGGCGATCCGCGCGACCTGGGTTAAGCGCCGGTAACCGCGTCCTTTCTGGAGAACGATCATGTGCGGCATTGTCGGCATACTGGGCGCCCGCCCCGCGGCGCCGCTGATCCTCGAGGCGCTCGGGCGGCTGGAGTATCGCGGCTATGACAGCGCCGGCATCGCGACCCTCACCGGCGGCGGCATCGACCGTCGGCGGGCAGAGGGCAAGCTCGGCAATCTCTCCGCCGTGCTCGACCGCCGGCCGCTAGGCGGCACCACGGGCATTGGGCATACGCGCTGGGCGACCCATGGCGCGCCGACCGAGGGCAACGCCCACCCGCACGGCACTTCGCGCGTGTCCGTCGTCCATAACGGCATCATCGAGAACCACGCGGCGCTCCGTCTCGAGCTGGAAGGCGAGGGGCAGGAGTTCACCACGGAAACCGACACGGAATGCGTGGCGCAACTGCTCGACCTCTATCTGAAACGGGGGATGACGCCGGAGCAGGCGGCGGCTAAGGGGCTCCGGCGGCTGGAGGGCGCCTACGCGCTCGCGCTCATCTTCGCGGGCTATCCCGACCTCATGATCGGCGCCCGCCATGGCGCACCGCTGGCGGTGGGGTTCGGCGATGACGAGATGTTCCTGGGCTCGGATGCCTTGGCGCTGGCCCCGCTGACGCGCCAGATCGCCTATCTGGAGGACGGCGACTGGGCGGCGATCAGCCGCGGCGGCGCGCGCTTCAGGGACCGGTCGGGCCGCATGGTTAAGCGCGCCATCCGGGAGACGCGGCTATCGGGGGCCGCCATCGGGCGCGGCAACTACCGACACTTCATGGAGAAGGAGCTGCACGAGCACCCCGTGGTGATCGGCGATGTGCTGAGCCGGATGATCGACCCCGGCACGCGCATGGTGACGCTGCCCGACTTCCCGTTCGACCTCGCCGCCATCCCGCGCGTGACGATCAGCGCCTGCGGCTCCGCCTACTACGCGGGGCTGGTCGGGCGCGTCTGGCTGGAGACGCTCGCCCGCCTGCCGGCCGACGCCGATGTGGCGAGCGAGTTCCGCTACCGCGCGCCACCCTTGCCGCCCGAGGGTCTGGGGCTGTTGGTGAGCCAGTCAGGCGAGACGGCGGATACCATGGCGGCGCTGCGCTACATGCAGGACGAGGGGCAGCACGTGCTTTCCATCGTCAACGTGCCGGAGAGCAGCATGGCGCGAGAGAGCGACGCGGTGCTGGAGACGCTGGCGGGCCCCGAGATCGGCGTGGCCAGCACCAAGGCCTTCACCGCGCAGCTGACGGTGCTGGCGGCGTTCGCGCTGGCGGCGGGGCGGGCGCGCGGCACACTCGACCCGGCGCGCGAGGCGCTGCTGACCCAGGCGCTGATGGAGGTGCCGGGCCATGCGGCGGAGGTGGTGGAGGGTGCGCCCGCCGAGGCGATCGGCCGCATCGCCGAGCGCATCGCGGAGGCGCGGGACGTGCTCTATCTCGGCCGCGGCTCATGCTTCCCGATTGCGCTGGAGGGCGCGCTGAAGCTCAAGGAGATCAGCTACATCCACGCGGAGGGCTATGCCGCCGGGGAAATGAAGCACGGGCCGATCGCGCTGATCGACCGGCATGTGCCGGTGGTGGCGATCGCACCCTCGGGGCCGCTGTTCGAGAAGACGGCGTCGAACCTGCAGGAGGCGGCGGCACGCGGCGGGCAGGTCATCGTGTTCAGCGACGCGGTGGGCGCCGAGAGGCTGCGCGGCATCGCTGTGGAAACGGTCGTGCTGCCCGACTGCGATCCCTTCGTGGCCCCCATCGTCTATGCTGTAGCGGTTCAGCTGCTGGCATACCGGGTGGCTTTGCTGAAGGGCACCGATGTGGATCAGCCGAGGAACCTCGCGAAGTCCGTGACGGTCGAGTAACGGCCACCGCTTCCTTTTGTCGAGGAAAACGGACAATATCTCTGTTCGGCTTGGGATTTCGTCCAGCCGATCACAACACCGAGCGTTTTGTTTCTACCTATCGAGCTACGACCAAGGGTTAGCACGAAGCCGTTCCTCGGGCGCGCTCGCGAGCCGATGGCGCCGCCTGCGAGTGCCTGCATTTCGGTCGGCGAATTGTTATCCGGCACAATGAGTTCTTCATCGGAACGACAGTGCCGATGACCTAGTTCCGCCGTCAACCTTTCCCGCTTCAGCCTTATCGTTGCGCGTCAATTCATACCAGGATAGAAACGGCGTGTTCTTTTCACGCGTCTCATTCCCGGGCAAATGATTAGGCAGGCTATCGCAATTCGCATTAACAGGACGCATATAAGAAGAGGTTCATCTGGCCGTGCCGGCGATACTGCGGGACGAAAACGTAATGATGTTTACGCCATCCGGTAAACCGCTGCCGGGAAGCGCTGTAAGGCCAGTTTTGTTCCGCATCCGTCTACGACGGACGCAACGCAAGACTTCGACATGCCTTCGACCAACTTGACGGGCTTGGCCGTCCTGAAAGGCGAGGACGGTTTCATGCTCATGCATCCGTTCAGGCTGCAATCAATAAGACCTGAGACGGTTCGACGGGTGACCGCGGTGACAGCCTGGGTCACGGTCGCCCTGATGGCGCTCAGCGCCTCCACCGTTTATTACAACATGCGAGAGCAGAGGCACAGCAACCAGTTGATCGATGAGGTCAGCGCCATCCAGATTGCCTCGGAGCAGCTCACGTCCGATCTCCTCAGCGCCGAAACCGGACAATGGGGCTACCTGCTGACCGGCGACAACAGTTATCTCATTCCTTATCATCTGGCACGCGAGAACCTGATTGCCGATCTTGCCCGGATCAGTTCCGCGCCGCTCGCGACGCCATCGCGGAAGATCGAGGTGGGCGAACTCCGGCGTTTGACCTGGGAGAAGCTCGACCAGTTCGCCCGCACCATTCAGCTGCATGACGCCGGACAGACCGGCGCTGCACTTGAACTGGTGAAGACCGATTATAGCAACGATCTCATGCGTCTCATCAGTGTTCAGACAGCAACACTGGAAGCGAATGCCAGGGCGAGGCTCCTGCGGGCGCGGGTCAAATTCTGGCCCTGGCACTGGCTCAATGCCACAATGCTGTTCTCGTTCTCCACCTTGCTGTTCGCAATCGTTCTGTGGGCGAAGCATATCATCGAGCGCGGAATCCGCGCCAAGCTTTACCGGCTGAAGCGCTTTACGCGCGCCTTCGGCCTGTCGAAGGGAACGTTGCTCTCGCAGGATGGCCGGATCCTGTTCTGGAACGGCGGCACGGAGCGCTTTTACGGTTACACGGAGGCTGAAGCCGTCGGCAAGCGCTTCGAGGAGATGCTGCAGACCAACTGCTCTCACAGCTTCGAGGAGATCTACAGGGTGCTGCTCGCCAAAGGCAGTTGGCAGGGCGAGTTCGTCTGCCGGCACAAGGATGGACGCGAAATGCATGTGATGAGCGACTGGACCTTGAGCCGGGGCGAGGCGGGAGAGCCGGACGTCGTGATCGAGATCAGCACCGACATCACCCCGATCAAGCGCGCCCAGCAGGAGCGGGAGGCGGCACACGCGTTGCTGCAGACTGTCATGGAGGCCGCGCCGGGAGCGATCTATGCGAAGGACCGCGACGGCCGGATGATCATGGCCAACGCATCCGCGCGCGCGCTGACCGGCAAGCCGTGGTCCCAGGTCGAGGGCCGCACCGAACAGCAGTTCCTGGACGATGAGGAGCAGGGCGCGCGCATCTGCGCCAACGATCAGCGGATCATGGAGCGCGGCGAGCCCGAGGAGTTCGAAGAGGAGGTCGGAGGAGGCGACGAGCCGCGGCGGATATGGTCCTCGCTCAAGGCGCCGCTCCGCGATGCCGGGGCGACGGTCATCGGCCTGATCGGCGTATCGGTCGACATCACCGACAGAAGGCGGAACGAAGACAGGCTTCTCATGATGGTCAACGAGCTTAATCACCGCGTCAAAAACACTCTTGCCACGGTTCAGGCCATCGCCTCGCAGACGCTGCGGAGCGGCGATGCCGCGCTGCGGGACAATCTGGAGTCGCGGCTCATGGCGCTGGCGGCGGCCTACGACGTGCTGACGCGGCAGAACTGGGAAGGTGCGGACCTGCATGAGCTGGTGGCGAGATCCCTGATGCCGTTCGGCGGCCTGCAAAGCAACCGCTTCGACGTTCAAGGCCCGCGGCTTCGGCTGGTGCCCCGCGCGGCGCTCGCCATGGCGATGGGCCTGCATGAACTGGGGACCAACGCGCTGAGGCACGGCGCCCTTTCCACGCTTTCGGGAAGGGTCGGCATCGTCTGGGACGTCACCGCGACGGACGACAAGGTGTTCGGTCTGACCTGGAGCGAGCGCGGCGGCCCGGCGGTCGTGCCGCCCGCGCGGCCCGGCTTCGGCATCCGGCTGATCCAGCGGATACTGGCGCAGGACCTCGGCGGCACGGCGGTCGTCCGGTTCGACTGCGCCAGCGGCGTCGTCTGCGTCGTCGAGGCGCCGCTGGCCGAAGTCGCGGCGCCGGGCGGCGTCGTGCCCCTGTTGCGTGTCGGAACCCGAGGGGAGCGCGGCCGCTGATGCTGGATGGTCTGCGCGTGCTTGTGGTCGAGGATGAAGCGGCGATCTCGATGCTCCTTGAAGAACTGCTCGACGCTCTTGGCTGCACGGTGGTGGCCGTCGCCGCGCGGCTGGAGGATGCAATGCAGAAGGCCCGGACGCTCGCGGTGGATATCGCCATGCTGGACGTCAATCTCGCGGGCAAGCAGAGCTATCCGGTTGCCCAGATTCTGCGGGACCGGGACATTCCGTTCTTCTTCGCGACCGGATATGGCGTTGAGGGTCTGTCGGCGGACCTGCAGGACGCGCCGGTCCTTGTCAAACCGTTCAGACAGGCGCAGCTCGCCGCCATGCTGGGCGCCGCCTCGCGGACGAGGCCCGGCAGCGGCTGACGCCCCGTCGCCGCCGCGGCCAGAACCGCGAGAACTTCATCGGCACGGGCTTCATCGTCACGCGCTATAGGATGCCTCCCCACTTAACCGGATGGTGAGCGCGTTGCCCGATGAGCCTGGCCTTCGCCTGACGCCCCCGCAAGCGCGGCTCGGCGCGCTCGGGCTGCTTCTGCCCTACCTCCGGCCTTACCGGTTCCGGGCCGTCGGGGCCGCCACGGTTCTGCTGCTCGCAGCCGGCCTGATCCTCGCCCTCGGCCAGGGCCTCCGCCGCCTCATCGACCACGGCTTCGCCAGCGGCAGCATGGCCCACCTCGACACCGCCGCATTCGGCGTGTTCGCGGTCGTAGCAGGCCTCGCCTGCGCCACCTCGGCCCGCTTCTACCTGGTGTCCTGGCTCGGCGAGCGCGTCGCCGCCGACCTCAGACGCGACGTGTTCGAGCGGGTGATAAGCCTCTCGCCGGCCTTCTTCGAAACGGCGCGGACCGGCGACATCCTCACCCGGCTGACCTCCGACATTTCCGTGCTTCAGGCGCTGATCGGCTCCTCCGTCTCGCAATGGCTACGCAACGGGCTGCTGCTCATCGGCGCGTTCGTCATGCTGCTGGTGACCGCGCCCAAGCTCGCGGCGATCATGCTGCTGGTCATCCCCGTCGTCATGGCGCCGCTGGTCCTGTTCGGGAGGCGTGAGCGGCGGCTCTCGCGCGCGGCGCAGGACCGGGTCGCCGATCTCGGCGCCTACGCGGAGGAGACGATCAGTGCGCTCCGCACCGTGCAGGCCTTCACGCACGAGCCGGTCGACCGCCGGCTGTTCTCGGCCGAGGTGGAGCGGTCGGTCGGGGCGGCGCTCCGCCGCGTGCGGACCCGGAGCAGCCTGATCCTGGTCATCATCCTGCTGGGCTTCGGCGCGATCGTGTTCAGCCTCTGGGTCGGCGGACGGGATGTGATCGCCCACCGCATGAGCGGCGGCGACCTCTCGGCCTTCGTGTTCTATGCGGTGATCCTCGGCACGTCGGGCGCGCAGATGAGCGAGCTGTGGGGCGATCTGCAGCGGGCAGGCGGTGCGGCCGAACGCATCGGGGACCTGCTCGCCGAGCAGCCGACGATCATGGCGCCGGCTCATCCCGAGCGCCTGCCGGCGCGGCCCGAGGGGCGCGTCGTCTTCGACGCGGTAACCTTCCGCTATCCGGCCCGGCCGGACCATGCCGCACTCGCAAACTTCTCGCTGACGGTCGAGCCGGGCGAGACGGTGGCGCTCGTGGGGCCGTCGGGCGCCGGCAAGACGACGGTGCTGCAACTGCTGCTGCGCTTCTACGACCCCATCAGCGGGGCGGTGCGGCTGGACGGCGTCGACGTGGCGCGCATGTCCCCGGCGGATTTGCGGAGCCATATCGGCATCGTGCCGCAGGACCCGGTGATCTTCAGCCAGTCGGCCTGGGAGAACATCCGCTATGGACGGCCGGAGGCGACGGACGCCGACATCCAGGCCGCGGCCGCGGCGGCCTACTGCGACTTCCTGGAGTATTTGCCTCAGGGCACGCAGACCTACCTCGGCGAGAAGGGCGTGCGGCTCTCGGGCGGCCAGCGGCAGCGCATCGCCATCGCCCGCGCGATCCTGCGCGACCCTGCGGTACTGCTGCTGGACGAGGCGACCAGCGCGCTCGACGCGGAGTCTGAACAGGCGGTGCAGAAGGCGCTGGCCAATCTCTCGCGCGGGCGGACGACGATCGTCGTCGCCCACCGGCTGGCCACCGTGCGGAAGGCGGACCGGATCGTCGTCATGGATCAGGGCGGCATTGTCGCGATGGGGACGCATGATGCGCTGGTGCGGGACGGCGGCCTCTACGCACGGCTGGCGCGGCTGCAATTCAGCATCGATGCCTGAGCGGCGGGCCGAGTGGGCTCGCCCGGTTGCGGAGGGGCGCGGGCGCTGCTAAACGGTCGCACCCGCGAAAAACCCCCGCGGGCTAGGTCCGGAGCGTAGCGCAGCCTGGTAGCGCATCAGTCTGGGGGACTGGGGGTCGTGGGTTCGAATCCCGCCGCTCCGACCAAAATCGATAGTCATCGTGCCGAGGGTATGGCTCAGCGGCCAGGTTCTATGACGCCGCCAGCGGACCCGGCAGGTGACCGGTCGTCCTCTGGAGATCCCGATAGAAGCCGAGCAGCTTGCGCCCGTTCTCAACCGGATCTCCTTCCGTCAGGACACCCTCGAGCCGGTTGAAGTCCCGTTCCTGCCCGGTCCAGGCTTCGATTGCGTCGACCGTCCCTGCGAGCGCGGCCGCATCCTGAAGATCCACGCACCGGATCCAGCTTGGACCGCAACGCTCGGCGAGTTCCTTGAACATGGGCAGGTCCGACGAGATTATCCTGCCGTGGTTGCTCAGGACATTGAGAGCCATCCCGGAGTTCGACCCCAGTTGATACGGCAGGAACACGGCGTCCGACGACTGAATCCATAGCGCCAGTTCCTCGTCGGTCAGACGATCGGCAACACGGAGATACGCCTCGCCGGACCTTTGACCGAGGATCGTGTCGACGTAGTCGCGGGGCAGGACGTTGTCGATCATCCCGCAGACCGCGAGCTTCACCGTGCGCCCGGAACGCGTTTTTTCAGGAATGAGCGCGGCTCGCTCCAGACCTTTGTGCGGGGTGATGCTTCCCAGAACGCTGATCAGGATTTCTGCATCTCCGATGCCATGAGCTTGCCGGTGCTCTCTCACCGCGGCAGCCTCGAACATCTTCGTTTGGAATCGGCTGTGAGGGGTGAAGCAGTAGGGTTTGCCAACTTCCCGGGGATTTCTACGTGAGAAGAGTTGCTGAGAACTCTGGTTGAGAAAGATATAGGCCGTCGTGAGTTGGTTGATGGCCTTCATGTATGTGAACAGGAAGGTCTTACGGCGAACCCAGGCCGGCTCGACATCATGGACCATCCAGACGACCGGCCGACCGCTTAACCGGGCGTAGAAAGCGATCCAGAGAAGCGCCGCTGTCAGCACGATCGACTTCAGCAGGTTTCCCTGCGTCACTGCATGATCCGGGTGATGAAGGTGCATCGCATCGAAGCCTGATCTGAGGCTCAGGACGCTCGAAAGACGAACATCTTCAATTCCCGCAGCCCTCAGGCCTTGCAAGAAATTTTCAAAATATGGATTGCCGCGCATCCGATTGGGAAAAACGAGAATCTTCATGGCACCCCGCCCAGGGACGACGAAGCAAGGAACCATCCTTACAGTTCGTCACAAAGGTATTTCTGATTGCGTCGTTTGATCGTTAATCCTGGTGCACCGGCGTTGCGCCATGTCGAGCATTGATGCGATGCGTTGACATCGACCCTTGTACCGTCACCAACAACATGTTTAGCACGGGGCCCCGAGCGGCGGCCTCAACCGTTCTGCGGAGCCCCTGAAGCCGCTCTGTATTCGCTCGCGGCAGGCCGAAGCTCAAAAGGATGAAGCGGCATCCGCTCAATGACAGGACGCCGCGTTTCTTCCAGCACCGGTGGCCGAGTTTGTCAGAGAAGCCCGTGCTGGTCGTAGATATTTTATTACAATCATCCAACAATAAGGGGGTTTGGAAGGCTGAACGTGCTCATGCCTGCGCTCTCCATCGGTCGGTGAGCCGGCAGGGTGGATGAGCAGGAAGGCTCTCTGAGAACGATGGCTGACATGCTGCTTGAAGCCGATCGCCGAGCCGCTTGATTTCAAAACCAAGCTCAACCTCACCTGCGCCATAGGGAGCCTCAGTCTCGATTCGCAGCTTCCCAAACATACCATGTTCACGTTATGTTCCCTATCCAAGGGGCCGCGTGACACAGAATGATGCAGCAAGTTCAGGATCTTACAGCTTTACGCCAGACCCTCACCGCGCTGGAACGGCGGGGTACCGCCAAAGCTCCCCGGATCGGCGCCGTACTGCCTTTCGGCATAGACGCCATCGACCGCCATCTGCCGGAAGGCGGTCTGCGCCTCGGTGGCCTGCATGAACTCGCCGATACCGGCCCTGCGCTCGAATACGCGACCGCTGCGGGGCTCATGGTCGCCGGCATCCTCGCGCGCCTCGATGGCCCGGTGTTGTGGGCCGCGGAACGGACCGATCTCTTCGCGCCCGCCTTGGCCCATGCTGGCCTCGACCTCGATCGCGTGCTGTTCGTCGAGGCTCCGCGCGCCGTGCTGCTCGCTATGGAGGAGGGGCTGCGCCATGGCGGTTTCGCCGGCATCGTCGGCGAGGTGCGGCGGCTGGATGCCATTGGCTCCCGCCGCCTTCAACTCGCGGCCGAAAGCGCGGGCGTGACCGCCTTCGCGCTTCGCCGTAGCCGCAACTCCCGCGACCCGGCACTGGCGGACCCCATCGCCGCCGTCACCCGCTGGCGTATCGCGCGCCTGCCCTCTGGGCCGCCGGCGCCGCAGGCCCCCTGGGTGCGGGGGCTGGCCCCCGCCTTGTGGCAACTCGACCTTATTCGATGCCGGGGCGCCGATCCCGCATCCTGGACCGTGGAGGCTTGCGATGCGACGGGTCGTCTCCGTCTGGCTGCCGATGTGGCCGACCGACCGGTGGCGGCGACACCAAAACAACGCCGGGGTCTGCGCCTCGCCGGATAGGCTCCCTTCATCCAGCGAGGTTCCGGTCGTCACCCGCAGCCATGACGGGCGGCGTTGGGTGATCGGGGCGGCGGACGCCGCGGCGCAAAAGATCGGGCTGCGGTCCGGACTGCCGCTGGCTCAGGCGCAAGCCATGCAGCCGGGCCTCTGCGTGATCGACGCCGATCCGGCGGGCGACGCCGCGGATTTGCGCGATCTCGCCGGCTGGTGCCAGCGCTATGCGCCGCTGACTGCCGCCGATCCTCCTGACGGCATCCGCATCGACAGCACGGGCGCCGACCACCTTCATGGCGGCGAGGCCGCGATGATGGCCGATCTGTCGGACCGTCTCGCACGCAGCGGCTTCACAGCGCGCGCGGCGGTTGCCGATACGCCGGGCGCTGCCTGGGCCTTCGCGCGATATGGAAACCGGCCGCTCATCGTGGTCCCACCCGGCGAGGCCATGACGGCGCTGGCGTCCTTACCCGTCGCGGCGCTGCGGCTACCGGCGGAAACCGTGGCCGCGCTGGACCGGCTCGGGTTTTCCCGGATCGGTCAACTCGCGGCCACGCCGCGTGGACCGTTAGTGCGACGCTTCGGCGAAGGGCTGATGCGCCAACTCGATTATGCGCGCGGCACGGTGTTCGAGCCGCTGGAGCCGGTGCCGCCGCGCACGCTCATCCGCCAGCGACTGACTTTCATCGAGCCGCTGCTGACGGCCGAAGCCTTTGCAACCGTCATCGAGCGTCTGTGCCGGACGGTCTGTGCGGCACTGGAGCGGCGCGGGGAGGGCGCGCGGCGGCTCGACCTCGTTTGCGAGCGGGTGGACGGCACGATGCAGTTGGTGGCGGTCGGCACGGCGCGGCCGGTGCGGGACGCGGTGCATCTAGCCCGGCTGCTGGCCGAGCGGATCGAGACCATAGATCCTGGGCTTGGGGTGGAGGCGATGACGCTCTGGGTGCCGCTGGCCGAGGCAGCCCCTGCGGGCCAGGGCGATGTTCTGGCGCGGGAGGGCGCCGGTGACCTCGGGCCGCTGATCGACCGGCTGGTGGCGCGGTTTGGGGCGGCGCAGGTTTATCGGGTGGCGCCGGTCGAGAGCGACGTGCCGGAACGGTCGGTGGCGCGGGTGGCCGGATTATCGCCAGCGGGCGGGCGGAGCTGGCCCCAGGCCTTGCCACGCCCTTTGCGGCTGCTGACGCCGCCTCAGCCGGTGCAGGCGATGGCGCTGCTGCCGGATCAGCCGCCGGTCGCCTTCACCTGGCGGCGCAAACGGCACCGGGTGCGCCGGGCGGACGGGCCGGAGCGCATCTTCGGCGAGTGGTGGCGGCGGGATGGGGAAATGCGCGCGGTGCGGGATTACTGGGCGGTCGAGAACGAAGTGGGGGAGCGTTTCTGGCTCTATCGCAGCGGCGACGGCGTGGAGCCGGAGACCGGTAATCTCGCCTGGTTCGTGCACGGGATTTTCTAATCGTTGGCCGCGCCGACCTTGGCCAGCAACGCCTCGATTTCGGGCTCTGCCACCAGCAGATCGTCCAGACCGAACGGGCAGACTGCCGGGAGCCGCGGGTCGTGCTTGCCGCGTGCCTCGGCCCGCAGCCGGGACAGTGCCTCGGCATAAAGGCCAGCCAGATCGATCCGTTGCCGCATCGAGGGCGAGAAGCGATGCCGAGCGTCGGCGATGAATGTGGCAACCTCGCCTCGCCAATGCGAAACGGACCGGCTCCTGGGTGCGAGGTGGAGTTTCAGCAGGTGGATCAGCGCCTGGCGCAGCAGGCTCTCGCAGCCATTCAGTTCCGATCGGCCCACAGACTGGACTTCCTCGATCACATTCTCCCAGTCGATCGTGTCGTTCAAGCGCTCGCCATGGGCAAAACGGCGCAGAAGATCGGCCTGATGCTCCGACCAGATCAGAATGTCCGTGTCATACAGGTTATCCGGCATCGCTGCTCCTCCAGGCTCGGCCCGCGCAGCATAGCGCAATCTTCAGCCGCCAAGCACCGGAATCACCCGCATCGACCGCATCCGGCCGCGCAACACCCAGCCTAGCGTCACCCCCCGCGTGCCGAGGAAGATCAGCAAGGCGAGCCATAGCCCCGCATTCCCAAATGGCGGCGTGAGCACGGCCCAAGCCGCCAGAAAAACACCCAGCGACAGCAGCATCATGTTCCGCATGTCGCGGGACCAGGTGGCGCCGATGAACACCCCGTCGAGCTGGAAGGCCGCCGCCGCCACCATGGGCACGAGCGCCGCCCAGATCAGGCTTTGCGCCGCGGCGACGCGCACCGCCGGCGCCTCCGTCAGCAACGCCACGAAATTATGCCCGAAGGCCAGGTAGATCACGGTGATGACGGCCCCCGAGGCCATGCTCCAGCCGATGCTCAGCTTTACCGCCCGCAGAAAGCCGCTTCGGTTGCGCGCCCCGATCATCGTGCCCGCAAGCTGTTCGGCGGCGGCGGCAAAGCCGTCCAGGCAGTTGGCCGAGAGGGCGAAGAACTGCATGTGAACCGCGTTCGCCGCCAGGATGACGGCACCGAGCGCCGCGCCCTGTCGCGTGAAGAAGGCGAAGGCAAAAAGAAGCGCCAGGGTGCGGATGAGGATGTCGAGGTTCAGCACCCCCATGCGGCGCCACCCGGGGCCATCCCGCATCGCGGCGGGCAGGCCCCTCCCGAGCGGCCCCGACAGCCGCTGCAGCACGATCAGCCCGGCGACAAACGCCACGACCTCGCCGACCAGCGCCGCGAGGCCGGCGCCTCGAACGCCCCAGCCGAGCCCCACCACCGCCCAGACGCAGACGATGATGTTGAGCCCGTTGAGCAGGATCTGCAGCGCCAGGCCCTCGGCGGCGCGCCCTCGGCCCAGCAGCGCGCCGAGAATCGCGAAGTTCCCGAGTGCTGCCGGGGCAGAAAGAGCGCGCAGCAGCACGTAGCCTTGCGCCGCCTGGAGAACACGGCCCTCGGCGCCGAGCAGAGGCAGTCCGACGGACGCCTCCACACGCCGCAGCGCCAGGATGACTGCGCCCAGCAGGAGCGCCAGCAGAAGCGAACGCTGGAAGACGGCCCGCGCCTCGCTTGCATCGCCGGCACCGAGCGAGAGCGCGGTCAGCCCGAGCGTCGCGCTGCGCAAGAAGTTGAGACTGGTGAGCAGAACGTCGAACAGGATGGCGGCAATGGCGATGCCGGCGGAAAGCGCGGGGTCGGCGAGATGCCCGACGGCGGCGGTCGACACCACGCCCACCAAAGCCGTGCTGAGATAAGCGAACATCATCGGCACGGCGATGCGGAGGATGCGACGATTGGTGACGGCAGCGGAGACGGGCATGCGGCGATCTGACCCAGTACTAGTACTATCGCAAGTGCTGAGGCACCCCTTGACCGATCGGTCAGCGGGGGCCACTCATGCTGCACAGCGAAACCGCCAGACTAGAGGCTGCACAATGCTCGCCGACGCCGCAACCATCGAGGCCGCCGATCGTGCCGCCCGCATCTGGGTGGCTGAAGACCGGGAACTGCCGATCGGCAGCGAAGCTCACAAGGCCGCCGTCTGCCGTATGTTCCACGAGACGTTCAACCCATACAAGCCCTCGGTCATCGACTGGCCGAAGCTCGACGATGAGGCGCGCACCCGGATCATCAACCTGCCGATCTGGGACATCGCGGTGCAAACCGAGGGCAAGGCGCGGCTACGCATGCTCTCCTACGCGCGCTCCTGTCTCGATCCCGATATGAGCAAGACAGTGGAACTGAACGGCTGGGAGGAGGGGCGGCACAAGGAGGTGCTGTCGAACCTCGTCGAGGCCTACGGCATCCCGCTGGAGCCCGAGCCGGCCTACATCGAGCCGCGCGACCCCGAATGGGCCTATCTCGTCACCGGCTACAGCGAATGCGTCGACAGCTTCTTCGCCTTCGGCCTGTTCGAGCTGGCCAAGCGGTCCGGCTTCTTCCCGCAGGAGCTGGTCGATACGTTCGAGCCGGTGATCCAGGAGGAGGCGCGGCATATCCTGCTGTTCCAGAACTGGGCCGCATGGCACCGCCGCAACATGCCCTGGTACAAGCGCATCTGGTTCGAGATGCGCGTCCTAGCCGTGTGGGTGTTCCTCGGCTACGAGCGCGTCGGGCTCGCGCGCGGCATGGATGACGGGAAATCCAAGTCGCAGGATAACAACTTCACCGTGACCGGCAGCGCCGCAGTTTCCGATGTCGATGTCAGCCTGCCGGAACTCATGGACATCTGTCTCGCCGAGAACGACCGCCGGTTCGCAGGCTACGACAAGCGCCTGCTGCGGCCGACGACCATGCCGAACATGGTGCGCTTTGCGCGCCGGTTCATGCGGGTGCCGAAGAAGAAGCAGGCCGCCGGGCCGGTCGCGGCCTAGCTGGAAACCTGTTCCGCCGCGGTGGAGCCTCTGGACTTCGCCGCAGCCGCCTCGACACTCTTGGAGCATACCCGCACAAGCCGCGGCATGCTCAGGCCCTGTGCGATGATGGTGAAGACGACGACGGCATAGCACGCGGGCAGCAGATGCTGGCGAGGCGCCCCCTCGGGCAGGCTCAGGGCCAAGGCCACGGAGATGCCGCCACGCAGCCCGCCCCAGGTCAGCAGCGCGAGCGCGTGCAACCCGATGACGTCGTGCAGCCGCAAAAGCGTCCCCGGCACGGCGATGCTGATCGCGCGCGCGACCAAGGCCAACGGGATCGCGATCGCCGCCGCTGCAAGATCGAGCCCGTGCAGCGGTACCGAAACCACCTCGAGGCCGATCAGCAGAAACAGGAGCGTGACCAGCAACTCGTCGATGAGCGACCAGAAGGTGGTGACGTGGTGATGCGTGATCTCGCTCATCGCGGTGCGCCCGGCGTTGCTGCCCATCGCAAGCCCGGCCACGACCACGGCGATCGGGGCCGAGAGATGCAGGGTGTTGGCGAGGCTGTAGGTGCCGGTCGCGAGCGCCAGGGAGATGATGAGTTCGAGGTTGTACTCGTCGACACGCCGCATCATCCGGAGCGCGACCCAACCGGTCGCGAACCCCAATGCAGCACCCCCGAAAGCCTCGATGACGAAGGATGAGATGACGCCCGCCGCCGTCTCCAGCTGGCCGTCGGCGGTGGCGATCCCCATCAGGACGGAGAAGACCACGACGCCGACACCATCGTTGAACAGGGCCTCGCCTGCGAAGATGGCGCGAAACGAAGGGGGAAGGCCGAGCCGCTGGAGCAGGCCGACGACGGAAACCGGATCGGTGGGCGCCAGGATCGCCCCGAGGACGAGACACCAGATGACCGCCACGGGGACACCCAGCAGGTGGAACACGCCCCAGATGCCGAGGCCGAAGACCGCAACCGCGATCAGGACGCCGAAGGTCGCCAGCGCAAGCACAGTCCATTTCCGGCGCAGCAACTCCCCGAGATCCACATGCATGCTGCCGGCGAAGAGCAGGAAGGCGAGCGCGCCGTTCATCAAGGTCGACGGCAGGTTGACCGTGTGGAGCAGGCTCTCGGCGAGCTGCCGGAAGCTGAACGGGGCGAGCAGGGGGTCGATCGCAATCGCCAGCGCCGAGACGGCGAGGGCGATGATGAGCACCCCGGTCGAGACATGCACCCGGAGCAGCCGGTAGTTGACCATGCCGAACACGGCCGCGAGCGTGACCAGGATCGCGAAGAAGCTGAGGCCGTTCATGCCGGCTCAGTGCGCGCGAGTTCGGGCACCGAGAATGGCGCAACGGGTTTCTTCAAGGCTCGCTCGGCGACCGCAGTGAGATGGTGCGCCATCTCAGCCGTGGCTGCGGCCATGTCGGATCGGGTGAGGCAGTCGATGAGCGCGTCATGCTCCTGCACCGCGCAACGGCCCGAGTGGGGAAGGTGGTGCTCCGACAGCATCAACGAGCAGCGCGAAACCAGCTCGGAGACGTAGCGGGCGAGGAGGGGGCTGCCTGTCGCCTCGGCCAGCCGCACGTGGAACTCGCCGGAGAGCCGAATGGATTCCGAGCCCCCGGCGGCGAGGGCATGCTCCTCCGCGGCGACATGAGCCCGCAGATCGCGCAGGACGGCCTCCGTTATGCGGCCATCGCCAAGCCGCGCCATGACCACGAGTTCGATGCTGCGGCGTAGATCGAGGATGTCGGCAGCTTCGTCCTGACTGGGCTTGGCGACACGAGCGCCCTGGTTGCTGGAGCGGACGACGAGGCCCTCGGCGATGAGGCGGCCAAAGGCCGCACGCACCACGGTCCGGCTGACGCCGAAGCGCCCGGCAACCTCGCCCTCGGGCAATTTGGCGCCTGGAAGGATCGCCTGCCCGATGATGGCCCGGCGCAGGCCATCGTAGACGCGATCAGGACCATCGCCCGCGCGGCGATGGGCGGACGCGCGTGTTGGGGCAGGGTCGGTCGGGGAGGGGTTACGTCGCATGGCTGGCCAGCATTACTAGGGTAACTCGCCAGCCTTTACCATGAAGTGCAGGTTTCAGAGGTTCAGCGCCCGCATCGCTTCCGCAGGGTAACGATCTCCCAGGAAAGCGGCGTGTGGAACGATCCGATTGATTTCGCCCAGTTCATCCGGGGTCAGGGAGACGTTGGTAGCGCCCACGTTTTCCTCTAGGAATTTTCTCCTCTTTGTCCCAGGGATAGGAATTATGTCCTCGCCTTGCGCCAGAACCCACGCGAGGGCGAGTTGCCCGGGCGTGCAGCCCTTGGCGCTCGCGAAGTCATGGATGCGCGTGGCGAGATCGACGTTCTTCTGGAAGTTCTCACCTTGGAAGCGCGGCATGTTGCGGCGCCAATCGTCCTTCTCCAGATCGTCGGGAGACTTGATCTGGCCGGTCAGAAAGCCACGACCCAGCGGACTGTAGGGCACGAAGGCGATACCGAGCTCCTTCGTCACTGATAGGATTTCATTCTCAGGCTCGCGGCTCCAGAGCGAATACTCTGTTTGCAGGGCCGTGATGGGATGTACGGCATGAGCCCGGCGGATCGTCTGGGGTCCAGCCTCGGAGAGGCCGAGATAACGCACCTTGCCGGCGCGCACGAGGTCGGCCATCGCTCCGACCGTCTCCTCGATCGGCACGTTCGGGTCGACCCGGTGCTGGTAATAGAGGTCGATCACGTCCCAGCCGAGCCGCTTCAGGCTCGCGTCGCATGCCTCGCGGACGTAGGCAGCGTCGCCGCGAATGGGCCCGCGCTGACGGTCGGCGGTCCAGGTGTTGGCGAACTTCGTCGCCAGCACGATGCGGTCGCGATACGGCTTGAGCACGCGGCCGACCAGTTCCTCGTTCTCGCCCATGCCATACACGTCGGCGCTGTCGAAGAAGGTGACGCCGAGTTCGACCGCACGCTCGAGCGTCGCTGTCGATTCACCTTCGTTGCGTCCGCCGTAGAAGGCGGACATGCCCATGCAGCCGAGACCGATTTCACTTACCTGGGGCCCGAGTGCCCCCAACTTGCGCGTTTTCATCAGGTCGTCTCCTTCAGAAGGCCGGGTGATCGCCAGGGAAATCGGCGCCGAGCGTCGTCTCTTCCCAGGCATCGAAGTCGGCGCGGAGGAACTCGAGCTTGCGGCGGGCGCCTTCGAGCGCAGGCTTGCCGAGCAGCAGCCGCAGCGGCGGTTCCGGCGAGGCGACGACATCGATTATGGCCTGCGCCGCGCGGACCGGGTCACCCTGCTGGCGGCCGTTGCGGGCATGGGTCGCGCGGCGACGCTCGCCCGCGGTCTGGTCGTAATCGTCGATGACCGTCTTCGACATGTTGATCGAACGACCGGCAAAGTCCGTGCGGAACGGACCGGGCTCCACGATCAGGACCTTGATGCCGAGCGGCGCCACTTCCTGCGACATCGCCTCGGAGATGGCTTCCACCGCATGCTTCGTCGCCGTGTAGTAGCCGGTGCCGGGGAAGGCCACGAGCCCGCCGATCGACGACAGGTTCACGATGAACCCCGAGTGGCGCTTGCGCATGCCCGGCAAAACCGCCTTCGTCATGTCGATCAGGCCGAATACGTTGGTGTCGAACATCGTCCGCACCGGCGCATCCTCGCCTTCCTCGATCGCGCCGAAGTAGCCGTAGCCGGCATTGTTCACCAGCACGTCGATCTGGCCGAACTTCTCCTCGGTCTGGCGGATGGCATGACGGATCGCGTCGGCGTCCGTCACGTCCAACGGCAGGGCCAGGGCATCCTCCTCATGGCCCTCGATCAGATCAGCAATCTTTGTCACGTCGCGCGCCGTTGCCACCACCCGGTAGTTCTGGCGGAGCAGAAGCGACACAAGTTCGCGGCCGAAACCAGTCGAGCAGCCGGTGATGAACCACACCGGCTTTTCCGAATTTGTCATCTGCGTGTCCTAGGTTTCATGTGTCTCATAAAGCGACGCGCCCGCTCAGCGATCGACCATCGCCATCATCGCCTCGCCGTAGCGAGGGCCGGCAATGCGGTCGGGAGACAGAGCCTCATCCAGAGCCTTCATCTGCGCGGTGTCGAGCGCGATCGAGGCGGCCGCCACGTTCTCCTCGAGATATTGCCGGCGCTTGGTCCCGGGGATAGGAACAAAATCCTCTCCCTTATGAAGAATCCAGGCGAGGGCGATCTGTCCCGGCTTGGCGCTCTTCGTCTCAGCGATGTCCCGCACGACCTGGGCTGCCGTCACGTTGGCCGTGAAGTTCTCGCCCTGATACCGCGGGTCGTTGCGACGGAAGTCATCCGCCGGATACTCTTCCGCCCGCTTTACTTCGCCGGTCAGGAAGCCGCGGCCGAGCGGCGAGAACGGCACCAGGCCAATGCCGAGTTCCCGCAGGCATGGGATGACGTCGCGCTCAAGATTGCGCTCCCATAGCGAATACTCGCTTTGCAGGGCGGAGACCGGGTGGACGGCGTGCGCCTTCCGGATGTTGGTGACACCGGCTTCGGACAGGCCAAAGAAACGCACCTTGCCCTGTTTGACGAGGTCGCCAACAGCGCCCGCGACATCCTCGATCGGCACGTTCCGGTCGACCCGGTGCTGATACAGCAAATCGATGTGGTCCGTGCGCAGACGCTTCAAAGAAGCCTCGACAACCTCACGGATATGCTCGGGCCGGCTGTCGGTGCCGCGGTTCTTGCCGTCCTCGATCTTGAAGCCGAACTTGGTGGCGATCACCACCTGGTCGCGCTTGCCTGCCAGGGCACGGCCCAGCAGATCCTCGTTCGTGAAAGGCCCGTACACCTCGGCGGTGTCGAGGAAGGTGCAGCCCAGTTCGATTGAGCGGTGCAGCGTCGCGATGGACTCGGGCTCATCCGCAGGTCCGTACGACTGGCTCATTCCCATGCAGCCGAGGCCGATGGCGGAAACGACCAGACCCTGGCCGCCAAGTTTTCGTGTGTTAAGCGTCATCACTTCGTCCTTAAATCATTTCCAGCGAACGCTTCGACCGGGGCGGCGGAAACGCGCGGTCGATATCCGCGAGATCGGCCTCGGTCAGCGTCAGCTCGGCGGCTCCGAGGTTTTCCTCGACGCGCGCGAGCGTTGCAGTTTTCGGTATGGTAACGACACCCGGGTTGCGGATGCTCCAGGCGAGCGCCACCTGCGCCGGTGTGGCGCCGTGGCGGCGTGCGATCTCGCCGATGGTTGCGTTGTCGAGCACCTGACCGGACTGACCGAGAGGCGTGTAGGCCATGATGGGTATGGCATGCGCCTGACAGTAGGGGATCAGACTGTGCTCTATGCCGCGTGAGCGCGGGTTGTAGAGCACCTGGTTCGCGGCGCACTGGGCGCCGGCGGGCATCGCCTCCAGGTCGTCCGTATCGAAGTTCGACACGCCCCAGGCCCTGATCTTGCCCTCGGCCTTCAGGGTCTCGAACGCCTCGATTGTTTCCCCGATGGGCGTGCCGCCGATCCAGTGCAGCAAGTAGAGGTCGATCACCTCGGTGCCGAGCCGCTTCAGGCTGGCCTCGCAGGCGCGGACCGTGCCCCGGCGGGAGGCATTGCTCGGCGCTACCTTGGTGACCAGAAACACCTGATCGCGGCGGCCCGCGATGGCCTCGCCGACAACCTGCTCGGAACGGCCGCTCGCGTAGATCTCGGCAGTGTCGAGCAACGTGATGCCGAGATCGAGCGCGCGCTGCACGACCCGAACCTCGTCAGCCACACGGGCGCGATCCTCACCCATCTTCCAGGTGCCAAGACCGAGCACAGGCAAGTCCCGGCCATCAGGTAGTCGTACTGCTCTCATGGGCAGTCTCCTCAGCGAGGCGCAGCAGACGGAGAAAGTTACCGCCCCATAGCGCCGCAATCGCCGCACGGTCGTAACCGCGCCGCAACAATTCGGCGGTGACGTTCGCGCTCTCACCGGCATCACGCCAGCCGACCACGCCGCCTCCACCATCGAAATCCGAGCCGATGCCGACATGGGCAATGCCCATCCGCCGCACCGCGTAGTCGATATGGTCCGCGAAGTCGCCGAGTGTAACCTCCGCCTCCTTTTTTCCCGCCTTGAGGAAGAAGGAAACGAGCGTGACCTGGACCACGCCGCCACTCGCTGCAAGGGCATCGAGCTGTTCGTCGTCGAGGTTGCGGGGATGGTCGCAGATCGCCCTGATCGAGGAATGCGTGGCGATGACGGGCGTGCGCGAGGCGCGAACCGCCTGCAGCATCGCGGCCTTCGAGGTGTGGGAGACATCCACCATCATGCCGAGACGGTTCATCCGGTCGATGGCGGCGAGGCCGAGGTCCGACAGCCCGCCATGCAGGGTCGGCGCATCGCCGAGGTCCTTCCGTGGCACCGAACTGTCCGCGAGGGCGTTGTGGCCATTGTGGGTCAGCGTCATGTAGCGCGCGCCGAGCGCCCGGTAGGCATCGAGGTGATCCAGCGTCTCCCCCATGGCGTAGCCGTTCTCGACCACGGGGATGATGGCGGGGCCCCCGGCAAGGCGTGCGCCTTCGATCTCGGCGACGGTCGTCGCGATGATCCCGGGCACGCCCTTGGCGCCCGGCGTGCCGGCGTCCTGACTGGCGCCGGAGTTCCCGCCCATGGCGCGGATGGCGTGGAGCATGGCGAGTGCGCGCTCATGGGCGGCGGCGTGCCCTGCGGCGTCACGGCGGCCCTGCGGGATGTAGGCCGCGAAGCAACCCGCACCGATGCCGCCGCGGCGCATCTTCGGCAGGTCCACCCGGCGCGGCCCGTCCTCGAAGGCGCTGGGGCCGGGCGGCCAGGGGATGTCTATATGGCTATCGATCGTCAGCAGCGCGTCATGGAGCTGCCGGTCAGTCTGCGTCATTGGGGCGTTCATGGAGGAGAGCTTCGCCGGTACGGCCCCGGCGTCAAGAGCGCCGCCCGGCTTCGGAGTTACGCCCGCTATTTCTTGACCACGGTCGGCACGCCTTTGAGAGCCCGGCCCGGCGTGCCGGTGGCTACCTGATGCTTCACCTGGGCAACGAGTTCGCCGCACCGGTGCGGATCGCCCACACCGAACTCGATGGTCGGCAGGATCGCAAGCGGCGCCGCCAGGAACCCGAGAGCGACCGCGAGGCCGCCGCGCACCGCCAGAGGCTTGAGTTCCACGCCGACGCTCGGGTGCTTGAGCGTGCCGGTCACATGGATCGGCGTTGGCAGGTTGCCGACGCTGAAGTTCTTCGAGCGCGACTGCGCCTGGAAGTTGATCGTCTGTGTCTTGAGATTGAGTTCGCCGGTACCGCCGATCAATGCCTCGCCGGTATCGACGAGCAACGCGCGGGTGGTGACGAGCCCCTGCCGCAGGTCGAAATCCCCGATCATGCATTCGACATTCGTACGCTGCGGCACGCCGAGCGCGGACAGCACGGCCTTCCCGAACTCCAGGCCCGAGAGGTCGATCAGCAACGCGCTGAGGTCGCCGCCGGACATGTAGACGTCGAGGCCGCCATTTCCGTCGCCGAGGAAGGTGGCGACGGAGTTGCCCGTGGAGTCGATCTCGGCACGGCCGCCGACGGCGCCGGCACCCTGGAAGGCGTGAGTGGCCGCCATAATCCGCGACACATCGACATGATCGAAGTGGATGTCCGCGTTGAGTTTGATGTTCTTGTCGGTTTCGGGCTTCAGCGAGATGTCGCCCTGCACGCGCCCGGTGCCGATGGTGAAGATGATCGGATGAAGGTCGACCGAGCCGTCGACGATGTCCATCGTCACGATGAGACTGTCGAGCGGGACCGACCGGCCCTCGATGTGATGTCCATCATATTTCAGATGGATGTTGGCGGCGTTGAGCTTGGGCATGTTGATGGGCGTCGTCGGCAAAAGGCTATGGCTGTCGGCGGTCGATTTCGCCACGTCACGCCGTTCCGCCGCGGTCGAGGTGCGGGTGGTGGCGCTGCCCGGCTTGGTGCCGATGAACCCGCCCAGATCGGCGAGATCCACGCGGCGGGAGGAGAGGTTCATGGTCACGTCGGGCTTTTTGCCCTGCGGCGCCTCGGCGATGGTGCCCTCGACGTCGCTGTTCCCGACGACGCCCTCGAAATCGTTGAAGCGGATGCTCTTGGTCGCCGTCACGTAATCGAGCTGGCCGCTGATGCGGTAGGCCGGCGTGCTCGGGATGGGGATGCCGGTCAACGGATAGAGGTCATCCATGTTCGTGCCTGACAGCACGAGCTTGAGATTGGTGCCCTCGAAGGCCAGCGGGTCCTGGATCGTCCCGGTCAGCGCGACATGGGTGTCGCCATTGGCGATCTTAAGGTCGAGCGGGAACGGCTTGGCTTTATCGGTGACGGTCAGGATGGCGCCGGCGATGAGGCTGGCGGTGACCGGATGGCCGGCATAGGTGCCGGTTGCCTTCGCGGTGATTTCGCTGGTGCCGCCGTTCTGGGCGACGATGCCTTCGGCGGCATGCGTCGCGATGTTCGCGGTGAAGTCTGCCTTCAGCTTGGGGATCTGCGCATGAAGGTGGCCGTCCTCGATCGTCAGGTCGCCGATCTTGGGCGCGGGGCGCGGCTTCTGGCCGGGCTTGAGGGGAGCGGCGGCCTTGAGCTTGACCGTGTAGTTGTTGGTGCCGTCGGGCAACGCACGCACTTCGAGCACCGGGTTGTTCACGTCGATGCGGGGGATCGAGATGATCCGGTTGTGGATGTAGGCCATCACGTCGAGATCGATGCCGAGATGGGCGATGCGGGCGAGCGGCGGCACATCCGCGGAAAAGCCGGCGGGGTTGTTCACAACTACATCATCGGCGACGATGCGCGTGGTCCGGCCGAGATGGACGTGCAGGTGCGTCAGAGTGACGCGCCGGCCGAGTTGCGCCGATGCCTGGCTCTCGACGATCGGGATGAACCAGTCCCAGTTCCAGAAGATGATCAGCAGGACGATAGCGAGCAAAGGGATGCCGATTGAGAGCCCGAGCCTGATACCCCCGCGCCGCGTCATGCCGTAACCCCCTGTTGTGGTGGGGGATGTGGGCGGGTCCGCCGGATTTACATCCTGCCTGGCCAACGAAGATCCGCGTGACACATCGGAAGTAGGATCTGGCGGAGGTCCGGCGCTCCCTGCTCTTCACGCGCCGGCGGAAGTCTGGCAGCCAGAAGGCGCGTCATGACGTGGAACCCGAGGAACACCAGATGATCAAGTTCTACTACAGCCTTGCCCCGAACCCGATGAAGGTCGCGCTGTTCCTGGAGGAGGCCGGATTGCCCTATGACCCGATCCCCGTCGATACCCGCAAGGGCGAGCAGTTCTCTCCCGAACTCACCGCGTTGAACCCCAACAACAAGGTGCCCGTCATCGTGGACGGCGACGTGACCGTCTTCGACAGCAACGCCATCCTGCTCTACCTCGCCGAGAAGACCGGCCAGTTCCTGCCGGAGAACACGCCGGTGGCGCGCGGCGCGTTCCTCTCGTGGCTGATGTTCACGGCAACTGGCGTCGGCCCCTATTCGGGCCAGGCTGTGCACTTCCACCATTTCGCGCCGGAGCCGAAGGATTACGCCGTCAGCCGCTATGCCTTCGAGGCGAAGCGCCACTACGGCATCGCCGACGCCCGGCTGGCGGATCACCGCTACATGCTCGGCGACACCTACACGATCGTCGACATGGCGCTGTGGGGCTGGTCGCGGATGCTGCCCTTCCTGATGAAGGACGACGCCGCCTGGGAAAAGCTGCCGAACCTCAAGCGCTGGTTCGACGAGATCAGCGCGCGCCCGGCGGCCGTCCGCGCCATCGCGTTGAAGGACCGGCACAGCTTCAAGACCGAGACCGACGCGGAAGCGCGCCGGCACATGTTCCGCTTCATCGCCCCGGCCCCTCACGACACGGCGGCCTGAACCATGCGGAACGGCATCGGCCGCGACTTCGAGGCGCCTGGGCGGTCGGTGGCGCTCGGCATCCACGGCATGGCCGCGACCTCGCACCCCGCGGCGACACTGACCGCCATCGAGACGCTGAAGGCGGGCGGCAACGCGATGGATGCCGCGATTGCGGCCTGCGCCGTGCAGTGTGTGGTGGAGCCGGGCATGACCGGCATCGGCGGCGACTGCTTCGTGCTCTATGCGCCGCGCGGCAGGTCCACGATCCACGCCTTCAACGGCGCCGGCCGGACACCGGCCGGCACCGATGCGGCGGCGCTCCGGGCGCAGGGGCTCTCGGCCATCCCGCATAATTCGCCCCATGCCGTGACGATCCCGGGCGCGGTCGACGCGTGGTGCCGGCTCGCCGCCGATCATGGGCGGCTGCCGCTCGCCCGCCTGCTGGAGCCCGCAATCGCGCTGGCCACCGAAGGATTTGCCGTCACGCCACGCGTCGCCTTCGACTGGGCGACCTGCCGCGACCTGCTGGCCCAGCGCCCGGCCGCGACGGCTGCCTACCTGCGGGAGGGCGACGCGCCCGCTGCCGGCGACGTTTTGCGGTTCCCGGCACTCGCCCGCACGCTGAGCGCGATCGCCGAGGGTGGCCGTCGCGCGTTCTACGAGGGCCCGGTCGCCGCCGAGATGGTGGCGACGCTGCGGGCCGAGGGCGGCACCCATACTGCGGAAGACTTCGCGGCGGCGGCGGGCGCCTACGTCACGCCGATCCGCACCCATTTTCGCGACTACGCCGTGCATGAATGTCCGCCGCCGGGCCAGGGCATCATCGCGCTGCTGATCATGAATATCCTGGCGGCGTTCCCCGGAAGCGGCGATCCGCTTGCGGCCGAGCGCCTGCACATCGAGATCGAGGCCGCGCGGCTCGCCTACGCGGTTCGCAACGCGATCCTGGCCGAGGGCTCGCCGGCAACGGGCGACCGCCTGTTGTCGCCGGGTTTTGCCGCCGAACTCGCTTCCCGCATCGATCCCGGACGGGCGGCGACCGATCTTCCTTCGTTTGCCGGACCCGAGCATCGCGATACCGTCTACCTCACCGTGGTGGACCGGGACCGCAACGTGGCGAGCTTCATCAACTCGGTGTTCGACACCTTCGGCAGCGGCATCGTGGCCGCAGAGAGCGGCGTGCTGCTGCACAACCGGGGGATGAGCTTCACCCTCGATCCCGGCCACCCGAACACGCTGGCGCCGCGCCGCCAGCCGATGCACACGATCATCCCCGGCATGATGACGAACGGGGACCGCGTCGCGATGTCCTTCGGGGTCATGGGCGGCCATTTCCAGGCCATGGGCCAGGCGCACCTCGTCTCCAAGGTCGTCGACTACGGCATGGACCTGCAGAGCGCGATGGCGTTGCCTCGTCTGTTCCCCGTGCCCGGCACGCCCCTGGTCGAGGCGGAGGCGACACTGCCGGCGGCCGCTCGCGCCGGGCTGGAGGCGCGTGGCCACCGCCTCATCCCCGCCGACCATCCGATTGGGGGCGCGCAGGCGATCTGGATCGACTGGGAGCGCGGCGTGCTGACCGGCGGCTCCGAGCCGCGGAAGGACGGCCTCGCGCTAGGTTACTGACGCGCGCGGTCAGGAGCCTCCCGGCCGCGTGCCGATCTGCACGTTGACAGCGGCCCCTCGCACGTGATCGGGGAGCGCTCATGCGATCTGCCATGGCTCTATTCCTGCTCGTCTTCGCCCTGCTCGCCGGTGCGGCCGCACCCGGGCTGGCCGCCACCACGCCAGCGGCCGTCGCGACGCCCGCTGGCGACAGCACCGGGACATCGGGCGGCGCTCCGGGCGGCCTGACCAGCGCCGAGGCCCAGCAACTCCTCGCCGTGCTGCAGAACCCGCAGAAGCGGCAGCAGCTCATCACCACTTTGCAGAGCCTGCAGAAGCTCATGCCAGTGGTGGCGCCGGCGGCCTCCAAAACGCCGACGCCGACGACAACGACGACAACGACGACGGCCAAGGCGAAGCCTGCCGTTGCGCTGAAGCCCAACAGTCTGGGGGCCGACATTCTGACCGGCACGGGCACGCTCATGACCCAGGTCGACGACAGCCTCGCGGCAACGCTCACCAGCGTCACCGACTACCAGGAGTTCGTAGGCTGGGCGAGCAGCCTCAGTCGCAACCCGACCATCTTCACCACCGTCCTCGACGCGATCTGGCGCCTGATCCTCGTGCTGGCAATCGCCTTCG
This sequence comes from Acidisoma sp., assembly GCF_965199065.1. Taxonomy (NCBI): domain Bacteria; kingdom Pseudomonadati; phylum Pseudomonadota; class Alphaproteobacteria; order Acetobacterales; family Acidocellaceae; genus Acidisoma; species Acidisoma sp. Next base: position 1,160,536 of record NZ_CBDAQN010000001.1, read on the forward strand.
CGTTCGAGTTCGTCGGCTGGCGCCTGACCCGACGCCTCTATGACCGGCTCGGCCGGCGGTCGCGGACGGTGGAGGCCGAGGCGGTGGAGGCCGAGGCGGAGGCGGCCGAGGCGAACCGGCTGCCGGCAGAGGCTTCAACCGAACTGCCCGACAGCGTCGCCACCGCCAGGACCGCCGTCGAGGCCGCGTCGTCTCCGCCTGCCAGAGGCGCGCCGGGCACCGGCGGTCGTGCCGCCTTGCAGCGCCTCAAGCCGTTGCAAAGCGGCTGGCTGCTGGTCAAGCGGCTGCCGTTCATCCTCGTCGCGATGGCGCTCGATGCGGTGCCGCCGATCGTCTTCCTCGGCATCGCCACGGTGCTGCTCGCCACGCCGCTCGCGCATGACCTGCAGACGCGGCTGATGATCGCCGCTGTCGTCAATGCCTATGTGGTGGTGCGGCTGGCGCTCGTGATCGTGCGTGGCGCGTTCTGCGCACCGAGCTCGAAACTACGACTGCTGCATGTGTCGGATGCGGCGGCCGCCTTCCTCACTGTCTGGTGCCGCAGGATAGCGATGGCCATCGTGCTGGCCTTCATCGTCGTCCAGATCGGCGGCATGTCCGGCATGAGTTACGAGATGCAGCATGGCGTGGGCCGGGTCTTCGGTCTCATCATCCACCTCATGCTCGTGATCATGGTGCTGCAGCGCCGTCGCGAGGTCGAGGACTGGCTGCGCGGACAACCAGGCGAGAGCCGGAGCGTCTGGCACGAGCTCAAGGCCAGGCTCGCGAGCGTCTGGCATATCCAGGCGATCATCCTCATCGTCATGGTGTGGATCGTCTACGCCACCGCGATCGCCAACGGGATCGGGCATCCGTTCCACCTGATCCTGAAGACCATGGGCCTGCTGGTGCTCTACCGGGTCGTCTCGATCCTGGTCCTCGGCGGCCTGGACAAGGCCTTCTCGGTTGGCACGAACACGCAGACCGGCACGCGCTATGCGCTGATCACCGCACGCGCGATGCGCTACCACGCCCCGCTTCGCACCCTGGTCAAGATCGGCATGGGCGTCCTTTTCTTCCTGGTCCTGTTCCAGAGCTGGGGCGTCGACGCCTGGAACTGGTTCGAGGTCGGCGGCCTCGGCGGCCGTCTGATCAGCTCGCTCGGCACCATCATGGTGACGCTCGTGATCGCGGTCATCGTCTGGGAAACGATCAACTTCGTCATGCAGATCTACATGGACGACCTCTCCCAGCAGGGCGCCTACGTCCGCGCCGCGCGCCTGCGCACGGTGGTGCCGGTGCTGCGCAACACGCTGCTGATCGCGCTTCTCGTCGTCATCGCGCTGACCGCGCTGAGCGAGATCGGGGTGAACATCGCTCCTCTGCTTGCGGGCGCCAGCATCATCGGCGTCGCCATCGGCTTTGGCTCGCAGAAGCTCGTGCAGGACTTCATCACCGGCATCTTCCTGCTGCTGGAGAATGCCATGCAGGTCGGCGACTGGGTGACCGCCGCGGGCCTTTCGGGCGCGGTCGAGAACCTCTCCATCCGCACGCTGCGGCTGCGCGCGGGCGACGGCTCGATCCACATCATCCCGTTCAGCTCCGTGTCGACGGTCACGAACACCAACCGGGGGCTGGGCAACGCCTCCGTGTCGGTCACCATTTCCTACGAGGAGGATACCGACAAGGTGGGCGAGATGCTGAAGCAGATCGCGCTCGACATGCGGCGAGAGGACACGTTCAAGGACGGCATGCTGAGCGACCTGCAACTCTGGGGCGTCGACAAGATCGACGGCACCACGGCGACGCTGGCGGGCCAGATCGTTTGCACCGATGGCGGCCGCTGGGGCGTGCAGCGCGAGTTCAACCGCCGGGTGAAGCTCGCCTTTCAGGAGAAGGGCATCCGTATGATGCCATCCGCCAGCATCATGGGCTTTCAGCACCCGCTGGATGTGCGCGTCGAGATGCCGGAGATGCCCACACGCCCGGCCGAGAGGCCCACCATCGAGGCGCGGCCTGCCGAGGCGCGGCCTGCTGAGGCGCCGCCTGACGAGGCGCAGCCGGCTGAGGCGCGGCCTGACGCGGCGCGGCCTCGCCGTGCCGGCGGTTCCGGGCCATAAGGGTGCCATGCCCCTCCTGTTCTGGCGTGCCCGGCCCATCCCCGTCGTCGAACTGCGCGGCGTCATCTCCGCCCGGCCCGGCATGCTCAACGTGCAGTCGGCTGGGCCGCTGCTGGAACGCGGGTTCGCGCTCGCCCGGGCGAAGAACGCCGGCAAACGGCTGATCCTGGCAGTGGAAAGCCCTGGCGGCTCGCCGGTGCAGTCCGACCTGATCGGCCAGTTCATCCGCAGGCGCGCGGAAGAGGCCGGTGTGCACGTGACTGCCGTGATCGGCGATGTCGGCGCCTCCGGCGGCTACTGGATCGCCTGTGCGGCGGATGAGATCCGCGCGAACCCCATGAGCATCGTGGGCTCCATCGGCGTCATCGGCGGCGGCTTCGGCGTCAACCGCCTGCTCTCGAGGCTCGATGTCGACCGGCGGCTCTACACCGCAGGCAAGAACAAGGGACGGCTCGATCCGTTCAGCCCGGAGCGGCCTGAGGACGTGGAGTTCACCCGCGCGCTGCTCGAGGATCTGCACGGCCATTTCAAGGACTGGGTCCGTAGCCGGCGTGCCGGACGCCTCCTTGCCCCGGAGGAGGAGCTGTTCGATGGCAGCTACATGATCGGCTCGCGGGCATTGGCGGCCGGGCTCGTCGACGCGCTCGGCGATGTCGACGGGCTCGTGCGCGAGATGGGCGGCGTCAAGGCGAAGGCCCTCTGGTTGCGGCCCAAAAGCCGCCGTTCGCTGCTACGCCTGTTGGGGCGCGGAGCAACCGAGGCGGTGGCGGACGTCGCGGAAATGTGGCGGGATACGCACGGCTTCCGCTAAAGGTTGATCTTGGTACATACCCTCATGCGGCCATTTCAGGTTCTCATTTCCTGGAACGACCGTGGCCCAACTTCGCGCTTTTCCGTCTGCCGTCGCCATTCCCGTTCGTGACGAGGAGGACCAAATCGGAGGATGTCTCGCGGCTCTGCTCAAACAGAGCGAACCTCCCGATCACGTCGTCCTGCTGATCAATAACACGACGGACCGTTCGGCTGAGGTTGCGCGAGAAACGGCGGCCGGGAGCCGCACGTCGGTCCATATCATCGAGCGCAAGTTGCAGGGCGCCGACGCGAACGCCGGAACGGCGCGGCGCCTTGCCATGGACCTGGCCGCGGAACTGGTCGGCAAGCGTGGTGCGCTGCTGACGACGGACGCCGACGGGCGGGTGCCACCGAACTGGGTCGCCGCCAATCTGGCATGGCTGCGCGGGGGACATGACGCCGTCTGCGGCATGGCGGCGATCGACCCCGCCGACGAGGCCGCCATCCCCGCGCATCTCGTCGCCGATGACGCCGCTGAGACGCGCTACACGGAGTTGCTGGACGAGATCGACAGCCTCATCGATCCGCGCCCTTACGACCCGTGGCCGCGGCACACGCACCGGTCGGGCGCCAGCATCGCCATCGGCGCCGCTGTCTATCGCGCCGTCGGCGGGGTGCCGCCCGTGCCTCATGGCGAGGATCGCGCCCTGATCGCGGCGCTCGAGCGGCGCGACGGCAAGATCCGGCACGACCCGGCTCTGGAAGTCGTGGTTTCGGGCCGCGTGGTCGGACGCGCCGAAGGTGGCATGGCGGCGACCATCGCGCGCCGGATGCTGGTGCAGGACCGTTGGGCCGATGACCGGCTGGAGGCGCCCGAAGCTGCCATGCGGCGCGCACGGCTGCGGGTCGAGGCGCGGCAAACCTGGGCCGGCAACAATGGCGGCGACAGTCTCGCGGCGGCGCTGGGCATAGCGCCCGAGGACCTTGCCGCCATGATGCGCGGCCCCTGGTTCGGTGCGGCCTGGGCTGCTATCGAGGCGGCGAGCCCGGCGCTGCGGCGGCAGCCAATTGCGATGACGGAGCTGGCGGAAGGAGCCGGACGGGCGACGCGCCTGCTCGCGCGGCTCAAGAGCAGCCTACCGAGGCACGCGCCGCAACACGCGAAGGTGGCAGAATGGATGCGCTGATCGGGCTTCCGGCGGATGAACTGGAACGTGTCCGCGCTGTAGTGCAGCCGCTGCAGGCGGCGGGCCTGGTTCCGGACCGGGCAGAGTTTCCGGGCGACGCGATGCGGATGCTGACGGAGGCGGGTGCTCTGACGGCGCCGTTGCCGATCGCCGCCGGCGGGCTTGGCCTCGGCACCGAACGGCACCGCGGGGGCGTGCTGCTCGATTTCCTGCATCTTCTGGGTCAGGCTGGCTTGCCGCTCGGCCGGTTGCTCGAGGCCCATGTCAACGCGCTTCGGATCGTGGTCCGGTATGGTAATGCGGATCAGCAGGCGTTCGTTGCCGAGGCCGTCCGCGGCGGCGCGCTCTTCGCGCTGTGGGTGACGGATCCACCGGAAAACGGATTGCGGGTGACGGCTCAGGGCGATGCGATGGTACTCGTCGGCGCGAAGATGTTCTGCTCCGGTGCAGGACATGCGAGCCACGCCCTGGTGACGGCCGAGTATCATGACGAGACGCGGCTGCTGATCGTCGAGTTGGGCGCCGGCGAACGCGTCTCGCCTTTATCCGCAAGCCTTTCCGGGATGCGTGCGGCGGTGACGGGGCAGGTGGATTTTACCGGCATCGCGACGAGCGCCGACCGGGTTGTCGGCAGCGCAGACGATTATCTGCGCGAGCCTGACTTCTCGGCCGGGGCATGGCGTAGCTCCGCGGTGGCGCTGGGCGGCCTCTACCGGCTCCTCGATCTGCTGCGGACCCAGCTGACGGACCGTGGGCGTGCGGCCGACCCGCATCAGCGGGCCCGTTTCGGGCAGGCGCTCATCGGGCATGAAACGGGACGGCTTTGGCTGGAGCGTGCAGGCAGGATGGCCGAGGACGGGGAGGCGGACGATGCCGCCATCGTGGCGACCGTGGGCCTCGCGCGCATCGCGGTCGAGCGCGCCTGCCTGGACGGTGTCGAGCTTGTGCAGAGGTCGCTCGGCCTCGCGGCCTTCATGACCAGCAATCCGGTGGAACAAGTCGCTCGCGATCTCGAGACCTACCTCAGGCAGCCGGCAGCCGACGAGGTCCTTCATAACGCCGCCGGCTACTTCATGCTAAATGGTCTCCCGGTTCCATCTTAGAATGGCGTTAAGGAGGCTGAGACAATGCGTATGGATGCGGTGCGGCACGCCTGGAACGAACTGCCGCTGGTGGACCTGGAAGCGATCCTGCAGGGCAGGGTGCCACTCATTCTCGCGCCGCATCCGGATGACGAGAGCATCGGCTGTGGCGGATTGATCGCGCAATGCTGTGCTGCCGGTAATCCGCCGCACGTGGTCATCCTGACCGACGGGTGCCAGTCGCACCCGAAATCCCTCAGTCATCCGCCGGAGCGGCTGCGTCATCTCCGTGAAGAGGAAGCGAGGGAGGCGTTGTTGCTGCTCGGGTTGCCGCACGGCCGGACCTGGTTCCTCGGGCAGACGGATTCCAGCCTGCCTTGCGCCGGGCCGGGCTTCAGCCTTGCCGCCCGCCGGATCGCCGGGATCTGCGAGCAACAGGGCTGCAACATCATCTTCTCGACCTGGCGGCACGATCCGCATTGCGATCATGTGGCTGCGGCGACCCTGGCCGAACATGTCGCCGCGCGGGAGGGAATTCCGCTGGTCAGTTATCCGGTCTGGGGCTGGACACTTCCCGACGATGCCGAGGTGGATGAGCCGCAGCCTCGTGGCTATCGCCTGGACATCAAGGGCGAGCTGGAGCTGAAGCAGAAGGCGATCATGACCCACGCGACGCAATACGGCGGGGTCATCACGGATGACCTGGAGGGCTTTACGTTGCCGGACACTCTGCTTTCGGTATTTCGCCGTCCCGTGGAAACCTTTCTCGTTTCATGAGTGACCGCTCCCGGGACGCTGCCTATTTCGAGGCGATGTATGCGGCGGATCCTGATCCGTGGCAGTTCAAGACAAGCGCTTACGAGGCTGCAAAATACGAAGCAACGGTAGCGGCGATCGCCGACCGCCGCTACCGTTCGGCGCTGGAGGTCGGGTGCTCGCTCGGAGTTCTGTCGCAACGGGTGGCACCACTTTGCGACGCCTTCCTTGGGCTCGATATCGCCGAGGCGCCCTTGGTTGAGGCGCGGCAGCGATGCCGGGATCTGCCGCACGTCCGTTTCGAGCGAAAGGCCATACCGGATATGTGGCCGGAGGAAGGCTTCGACCTCATCCTGCTCTCCGAGGTGCTTTATTTTCTGAGCCCCGAGGACATTACTGCGACCGCTGCTCATGTGCGTCGCAGCCTGCGGCCGGAGGGCACTGTTCTGCTCGTCAACTGGATTGGCAATTCGGAGCCGCCGCAACCGGGCGACCAGGCGGCGGACGCTTTTCTCAAGGCGGCGGGCCTTCCCGTGGCCCGGCGGGAGCGGGCGGAGCTTTACAGGCTGGAGCTTCTGCGAGGCTCTTGACCGCCATCCCGAGGCGCCGCTCACCTGGTGCAAATCTAGGGTTTGGACCCGTGGAGGCGAGGGCGCTCGGCAAGACCTGCCGGCTTGGCGGCCTTCGAGGCGATGCGTTTTAGCCCCAGGCGGCCGCTCCTGACCCACTGGATCTGAACCCGCAAACGCGTGCCGTCACCGGCTTCGAGCGTCATGAACGCACCTACCTCAAACAGAGCCGGAGTTTTTTGGGCCATACGGCACACCACGCCGAAGCCGGTTGCGGAAACGTCGGCGATTTTGCACGAGTAACTGACGGTGCCTTCTGCATCCGGCGCGTCAGGCACGAGATGGCACTTTTGTGCATTATAGGCGACGCCTGAAATCGGGCGCCGCTGGGCGCGCAAAAAGACCAGTTCTTTTTCGGCCGCCTCGACCATGATGCGCCGCAGGCCCATGGACGGCCCCTTTGCAGTGCTTTGCGCCATTTCGGCCCCTCAACCGCATCTCCGGCCAAAGATAGCAACAAATTATGGCTGCAAGTTTAACGAGGAGCAGGCCCGCAGACGCGACCAGTCACGCATCTCAGGACATTGCAGAAGATATATTATGGTAAGTCAAAGGTGCCGGTGAGCGCAGGTCTTCGTGTGCCACGGGTGCGACAGGCTGAAGACGTCCCATATTTAAGGCCGACGCCATAATCAAAGGAGGTTCGACCTTGAGTGATCGCCAACAGGCCATGCCGCTTCGCCGGCTGGGCCAAACCGACATGAAAATAACCCCCGTCGGCTTTGGCGCCTGGGCGCTCGGCGGTGGCGACTGGGCTGCCGGATGGGGCAGCCAGGATGACGAAGACTCGATCGCCGCCATCCGACATGCTGTGGAGCGTCAGGGGGTCAACTGGATAGACACCGCAGCGGTGTATGGCCTCGGCCGGTCGGAAACGGTTGTGGGCGAAGCGCTTCGCCGTATGCCGCCGGACACCCGGCCGTTCGTCTTTACCAAAGGCGGCCTGATCTGGGATGAAGCCGACCCGCGCGCGTTCCCCAAGCGCGTCGGACAACCCGACAGCATCCGCCGCGAAGTCGAAGCCTCCCTGCGGCGACTGGGCGTCGAGCGGATCGATCTCTACCAGATGCACTGGCCTGCCCAGGACGGCACTCCGATCGAGGATTACTGGCAGGCGCTTCTCGACCTGAAGGCGGAGGGCAAGGTTCGCGCGGTTGGGCTCTCCAACCACGATGCGGCTCAGCTCGCCGCCGCCGAAGCGGTCGGCCATGTCGACACGCTGCAGCCGCCGTTCTCCGCGATCGAGCGTGGAGCGGCCGAGAGCGTGCTGCCATGGTGCGAGGCCCACGGCACCGGCGTTATCGTCTACAGCCCGATGCAGGCCGGGCTGCTGACAGGCAGCTTCACGGAGATGCGCGCGGCAAACCTCGACGACGATGACTGGCGCTCTCGCAGCGACAATTTCAGGGGCGAGAAGCTGCGTCGCAACCTGGCTTTGGCTGAGGCGCTGAAGTCGATCGCGGACCGCCATCGCCTCCCGACGCCCGCAGTCGCGATCGCCTGGGTGCTGGCTTGGCCGGCCGTCACCGGCGCGATCGTGGGGGCGCGCAGCCCGCAGCAGGTGGACGGCTGGGTCGGCGGCGCGCGGTTGACCCTGTCCCAGTCCGAACTGGATGAGATCGCCGCGGCGATCCGGGAGACGGGTGCCGGACAAGGGCCGGTGCAGCCAGCTGTGGCCGCGTAGACGCGGTTCGTTCCGGACTGTGCCTCGAGGTGCCTCCTAAGCCGCAAGACGTTGACGTGCGGTCTTGAAGTCGCCCGCCGGCGCTCGCGAGGGGGCGAATGCGCCGAGGCCCGTCGGGGGCATGTCCATATAGATGCCCTCGATGCCGCCCGCGCGGCGATAGCTTTCGTGCCAGAAGCCGGAACCCCCTGCCCCACGCGCGAAGGCCTGCCACCACCCGGAATGCGGCGCCGATCGGGTGAAGACCTCCAGGCTCGTCAGGTCGCGCCAGTACTGCCGCATGCCGACGTGCATCCAACCCCACAACACGAACTCGTTTCGCAAAAGCCCATCCGGCGGGCTCTCCTCGATGGCTCGGAAGCCCTTGCCGAGGCTCATCATCCGGCGAATGCCCGATAGGCCCCGCGCGCGAAAGCCAAGGTAGACCACGACCAGATCCGGATAAGGCGAGAGATCGACAGACACTTTCGTCGAATGGGACATGACGGATGCCCTCCACATGTTTACAACGACAACATGAAGTGGGTTGTTTACGATGTCAACATCTGATCGGGCTTATCATCACGGCGACCTGCCTGCCGCGCTGATAAACGCAGCGAGGGTGCTTCTCGCCGAGAGCGGCACGGAGGCGTTGTCTCTGAGGGCGGTGGCACGGCGGGCCGGCGTATCGGCGATGGCGCCCTACCGCCACTTCCCGGACAAGGAGGCGTTGCTGGCAGCGGTTGCGGCGGATGGTTTCCGCGAATTCAGAGCGGCGCTCGAGGCCGCCGACGGGAGCGTGCCGCCCGATCGCGCGCTGCTCGAGCAGGGCGTGGCATACGTGCGCTTCGCCTGCGAGCAGCCGGCCTTGTTCAGGCTCATGTTCGGGCCGCCGCGGCAGGCGCCGCATCCGAAACTCAGGCATGACCAGGAGCAGTCCCACAGCGTGCTGGCCGCACGGGTGGCGGCCGAGACGGCGCCGTCGTTGCGGCAGAGCAGGACGCTTGCCTGCTGGTCCGTCGTCCATGGGTTGGCCTCGCTCATCATCGACGGGCAGATCGACACCGGCGGCACGACGCCGGAGGCACTGGCCCGCATGGTCGCCGCCGCCTTCCTGCAGCAGAGTGCGCCTAGCGGCGGTGGCGCTTCCGGGACGTGATCCTGATCGGCGGCAGCAGCATCGATTCCTGCAGGACGCGGAAGCGGTAGGCGGTGTTCAGTCCCGGCGTGTGAGAATGGTAGTCGCCGATCGCCTGCCAGATGTTGCCGTGCGTCTCCTCCACATAGCCATGGAGAATGAGGGCGGCGCTCGCGATATTGAAGCAGGGGCTGAGGATGAGGCGGACCGTGACCGTCTGTGGCGGCAGGCTCATGAACCGGGCCAGCGGCAGGATCCAGCGGGTATTGACCTGCATCAGGCCGAGATCGTGTGAGCCGTCCCGGTCGGCGCGAACCGCCCCGATGTAGCCGCCTTCTGCTTTCTGGATGGCGGGCAAGGCGTGCACCGGCAGGCGGTAGTGGGTTTCCGCCGCCACCATGCAGGCGTAGTAGGGAATCATGATTGGGCTGATCTACTGGGCGCTCAGCGAGGCGTAGTAGGTTGCGAGCGCCTTGATGTCATCCGCACTGAGCTGACCGGCCACGGCTGCCATGATGCTTGCCTGGGAGCCCAGCCGCTGATGCGTCTGATACTGACGAAGCGCATAGGCGATGTAGCCCTCTTTCTGTCCTGCGATGTTCGGGTAGGTCGGATAGGGCGAGATGCCGTTCGTGCCATGGCAGGAGGCGCAGAGGCCTGCGAGGGCCGGCGGACTGGCGAATGCTGCCGGAGCCGCCGCCAAACCAACAATCATGGCGACCGCACCGGCTATCGTTCTGGACTTAAAGATAGCGTCTTGCATGAGAGTCTCCGGATGAAATTACAGGATCTTTTCGGAAAGAGAACCGTTATTCGGTTGCCAGCGTCTCTGCTTTGAGCGGGCCGGAGGCCGGCACGCGGGCCATCAGGCTGTCCAAGTGATCGGCCTCCGCAGCAGGCTTGTCGGTGCGGATGCGGCTGATACGCGGGAAGCGCAAGGCCACGCCGGACTTGTGACGGTTCGAAAGTTGCGCGGCGTCGAAGACAATCTCCAGCACCAGCGCCTTCTCCACCTCGCGCACGGGTCCAAACCGCGCAGTGGTATGGGCGCGCACCCACTTGTCGAGGAAATTCAGTTCGTCGTCGGTGATGCCGGAGTAGGCTTTTCCGACCGGCACCAGAACCCCGTCAGCCCGCCACAGGCCGAAGGTGTAGTCGGAGTAGATGCTCGACCGCCGGCCGTGGCCCCGCTGCGCATACATCAGCACCGCGTCGATCGACAGCGGCGCGCGCTTCCACTTCCACCACGGACCCTTCGGCCGACCGGCCAGATACGGGCTGTCGCCGCGCTTGAGCATCAGCCCCTCGATGCTCGCAGCCCGCGCGCCGAGCCGCAGATCCGCCAGCGCCTCGGGTCCATCGAACGGGATCAGCGGCGAAAGGTCCATGCGCTCCGGGCGGTTGACCTCATACCACTGCTCCAGCCGCTCGCGGCGCGCATCGAAAGGCAGCGCCCGCACATCCTCCTCGCCGTCGATGAGGATGTCGTAGAGGCGCACCCAGGCAGGGAAATCGGCCAGCATCTTCGCCCCCGGCGCCTTCCGGTTGAGCCGCTGCTGGAGGTCGCTGAACGGCGCCACCAGCCCCTCGCGCATGACCAGCAGTTCGCCATCCAGCACGCCGTGGAAGTCCATCGCCGCCAGGATCTCCGGGAAGCCGTGCGAGATGTCCTCGGCGGTGCGGGTATAGAGGCGGCGGCCGTTCTCGGTCGCCACCATCTGCACGCGGATGCCGTCCCACTTCCACTCGGCACGATACGCGGGCCAGTCGAGCGCCCCGGCATCCGCCTCCTCCAGCGGATGGGCGAGCATGGTCGGGCGAAACACCGGCGCGCCGGCAGCGTCGGGCTTGGGCGCCCTACCCTCCAGCCAGTCGAACAGCGGCATGTAGGGCGGCGTCAGGCCATGCCACACCTCTTCGATATCGTCGGGCGGCACATCCGCCATTTCGCCGAGCGCGATCTTGGCGAGCCGAGCCGACGCCCCCACGCGGAGGCCGCCGGTGATGAGCTTGAGCAGCGCCAGCCGTTCGGACGGGTCGCAGACATCCATCCAATCGGCCACGCGCGCCGGCATGGCGAGCTTGGAGGTGTCGTGCAGCGCGGCCACGACCTCCGAGAGCCGCGGCGCCTCTCCGGTGGGGGCCTCGCCGGGCCAGATGAGGGCGACAGTTTCCGCGAGGTCGCCGACATAGTCGTAGGACCAGGCAAACAGCGTCGCGTCCACCCGCTCCTCGGTGATCTGCCGGATCATGGCGGGCTTGGCGGCGACGAAGCTGAGGTCGCCCGCGATGGCGGCGAGCGCGTAGCCCCGGTCGGGATCGGGCGTGTGCGCGAAGTAGTCGCGCAGCAAGGCGATCTTGGCGAGCCGGCCCGGCGTGAAGACCAGCCGCTCGAGCAGGGCCGCGAACGGCGTCATGCTTCTTCCGTCACCCCATCCGTCACTGGCGCCAGATGCGTGCCGGGCTCAGGTGGCGAGGACGCCAGCTCATCCGGCGCTTCCTCGCCCGCCTCCTCGTCCTCGTAGCCGAGCAGACGCAGAGCCCTGCCGCGGATCTGGCGGAGCGACAGCGCGTGGATGAGAGCCTCCTCCGATCCGTGCGTGACCCAGACCTCGGGCGCCCGGGTTTCGCCGATGGTGCGCAGCAGGTCCGGCCAGTCGGCGTGGTCGCTGATGATCATGGGCAGTTCCACGCCTGCCATGCGGGCGCGCTGCCGCACCCGCATCCACCCGGAGGCGCGAGCGATGACGGGGTCACTGAGGCGACGGGCCCAGCGATCGGCGGCGGCGGCGGGCGGCGCCACGACGATCGCGCCGCGCAGCTTGTCCTTGGCCGCGACGGTCGCATGACGCACATCGCCGAGCCGGACACCCTGCGCCTCATAGAGCGCGCAGAGGGCCGCAAGCGCGCCATGAATATAGATCGGGCCGTCCCAGCCGGCCTCCCGCAACAGAGCCATCACGCGCTGCGACTTGCCGAGCGAGTAGGCGCCGATGACGTGCGTGCGCTCCGGGAAGAGCGACAGGCTCTTGAGCAGCTTGCCGATCTCGTGCTCGGGCGGAGGATGACGAAAGACCGGGAAGCCGAAGGTCGCTTCGGTCACGAAAACGTCGCACTCGACCGGCTCGAAGGCAGCGCAGGTCGGGTCGCGCTGGCGCTTGTAATCGCCGCTGACGACGGCCCGGCTCCCTTGCCATTCCAGCACGATCTGAGCGGCACCGAGGACATGACCCGCCGGAACCAACTCGATTTTCAGGCCGTCGAGGCTTATGGGCGCGTGATAGCCGAGCGGCTGCTGTGTTTCGCCGGCCCGCCCCTCGCCCATGCGGACGCGCATGATGGCGAGCGTCTCAGGTGTCGCGAGCACGGCGCGATGGCCGGGCCGCGCGTGGTCTGAGTGGCCATGGGTGATGACGGCGCGGTCGACGGCCACAAGCGGATCGATGAAGAAGCCGCCGGGCTCGCAGAACAGGCCCTGGGGCAGAACGCGAAGCCAGGTTTCAGGATGCGGTGCAACCATTCCGCTGGATGATAAGGGCCGAATTCGGCGCGATACAATGGGCGGCGGTCCCGGTGCTGGGGCGGTCGCGTGGACGGAGCCAGTTCCGCGGCGTTATCATCGGCCGGCGTTGTTGACCGGAGCGAAAACCATGTCGGACTACGACCTCTACTACTGGCCCCTGCCGTTCCGAGGCCAGTTCGTGCGCGCCGTTCTGGCCTTCGCGGGAAAGAGATGGACCGAGGGCGAGATCGGCGCGATGTCGGCGCTGATGAACGGGGCGGTCGAGGACATGCCGGTGCCGTTCATGGGCCCGCCGATGCTGATCGACAAAAAGGCCGATTTTGCCATCGCCGAGATGCCCGCCATCATACTCTACCTCGGCGAGACGCTCGATCTGTTGCCCTCCAGCCCCGCCCTGCGCGCCATGACCATGAAGATCGTCAACGACGCCAACGACGTGATCGACGAGATCACGCTGGATGGCGGCCGGCAGATGTGGACGCAGAAGAGCTGGCAGGAGTTCGTCCCCCGCCTGAGGAAGTGGATGTCGTTCTGGGAGGAGACCGGGCGCCGCCACGGCCTGACGCCCACGTCCGGCTTCCTGCTCGGCGGCGAGACCCCAGGCGTTGCCGATGTCGTTTCCGCGACCCTGTGGTCGACCATGACCGAGCGCTTCGAGACGCTCGCCGCGCTCCTTGAGGAAGCGGCGCCGATGACAGCCGCCCTGACACGGCGGGTGTCCGGCCTTCCACCGCTGGCGAAGCTGGCCGCGAAGGCACGGGAAGACTACGGCGACGCTTATTGCGGAGGCCAGATCGAGGCGTCGCTGCGCAAAGTGGTGAAGGCGTAGGCCAACCAACTGCGTCAGACGTTCAGGCGAGGCCGGCCTCGCGCCGGGCGCGTTTCATGAAGACGTCGAGATAATCCTGCAGGTCGTTCACGCTCTCGGCGGATAGAAACACCGGCGCGGTGATCACGACCTCGCCCTCCGCCAGACCGAATACGGCCCGGCGCGTTCCACCCTCGGTCTTGGGCGGCTCGGGTGCGGATTCGGGTAGCGCGGCGACAACTTGCGGCGCCAGGACGGCAGGGGCGGCGTCGCCCTCGGCCTCCAGGAACTGCTTCGTCTCCCGATAAGCCCGGACCGCTGCCTCCGCCGCCGGTGGGATGAAGCCGCGGGTAACCAGCCAGGCCCGGATCGCGCTGTCGCTGGCCTGACCTCGTGCAAAGCGCTGATCCAGTTCGACGAACAATTCGGGACGGCCAGCAGCCTCCGCGAGCGCCGCCCGCCGCTCAGGCGCACCCGGCGGAAAGGCGAGGATGCGTACGGCGAGGTCGGAGACCCGCGTTTCCTCGGCCCGCCCTTCGAACAGTCCATACTTCCCGAGCGCCGCGAGCACCGCCAGCGACTTCCCGTTAAGCCCGGAATAACCCAGCCGGTCGGCCGCAAGATCACGCGTCAGGCTCGCTTGATAATCGCGTTTGTACACGCTGCTGACGCGCTGCACTGCCTCCTTAAGACCGATCTGCGGATAGTTCGGGCTCCGGCTTCGCGACATGACAGCAACCCTAGTGCGAACGAAAGCCTCTAGCAGGCTAGGCGTTCGCACGTGAAGTCATAAGAATATAAACCTAGCCTAGGGAATGTTTAGGAATTTAATCCTAGTAAGATTTGGCGTTACATAACGCTTAATAACGTAAACTCTACGATAGACTATCGTCGGCTACCTTATCCCCATTCATCCACAGGTCGTCCTTCAGAAACCAAGCCAATGCCTGTGGATGAAAGATCATGCCGATGAGGTTTGGGAAACCTCGCGTATTCGCACTATGTTCTCACCCCATGAGCCCCCGCTCCGCCCTCGCACCGTCTCGTCGCGCGCCTGCTGGCGTCTCATCACCGGCCTCAGCCGCCTTGCCGGCGGCGTTCGCCGCTTGGTTCGCGCTCCGCGGCTGGCGTCCGCGACCGCATCAGCTTGATGTTCTTGCTTCGTTCCGGAGGGGCGAGCATGTGCTCCTCATCGCGCCTACAGGAGGCGGCAAAACGCTGGCAGGCTTCCTGCCCAGCCTCATCGACCTCACGGACCGTCCGCCGTTGGCCGAGGACGCGCCCCCGCGCGGCATCCACACCCTCTACGTCAGCCCCCTCAAGGCGCTGGCGACCGACATCGCGCGCAACCTGACGCAGCCGGTGGACGAGATGCGCCTCCCGATCCGCATCGAGACCCGGACCGGGGACACGCCGACCAACCGCCGTGCCCGCCAGCGCGAGATGCCGCCCGACATCCTGCTGACCACGCCGGAGAGCTTGGCACTTCTGATCTCCCAGGAGAGCGCGGGCGCCATGTTCTCGGACCTGCGTGCGATCATCATCGACGAGGTGCACGCCATGGCCGGCACCAAGCGCGGCGACCTACTCGCCCTCGGGATGGCGAGGCTCGACCGTCTGGCACCCAAGGCCCAGCGGATCGGGCTATCGGCGACGGTCGCGCACAAGCCGGAACTCGCGGCCTATGTCTCGGCGGACGGACGCGGAGGCGGGCTTCGGCTCATCGAGGTCGCGGACCCCGCGCCGCCCGAACTCACCATCCTCCTGCCCGCCGGCCACCTTCCGTGGTCGGGCCATATGGGCCTCGCCTCGGCGCCCGATATTCTGGAGCGCGTGCGCGCGGCGGGCCTCACCATCGTCTTCGTCAATACGCGCGCCCAGGCCGAGCTGCTGTTCCAGGACATCTGGCGCATCAACGAGGACACGCTGCCCATCGCCATCCACCACGGCAGCCTGGAGGTGGGGCAGCGCCGTCGCGTCGAGACCGCCATGGCCGAGGGCCGGCTGCGCGCCGTCATCGCCACCTCCTCGCTCGACCTCGGCATCGACTGGGGCGGCGTCGATCAGGTCATCCAGGTCGGCGCGCCCAAGGGCGTGTCCCGCCTGCTGCAGCGCGTCGGCCGCGCCAATCACCGCATGGACGAGACGAGCCGCGCCATCCTCGTGCCCGCCAACCGCTTCGAGGTGCTGGAATGCGAGGCCGCCCGGCAAGGCGTCGCCGCGCGCGAGCAGGATGGCGAGGTGCCCCGCCCCGGCGGGCTCGACGTGCTCGCCCAGCATCTGCTGGGGCTGGCCTGTGCGGCGCCGTTTCACCCCGACGACGCCTTCGCCGAAATCACCCGCGCCGCGCCCTACGCCGCGATCGACCGCGCCACCTTCGAGGCCGTGTTGAGTTTCGTCGAGGACGGCGGCTACGCGCTGCAGGTCTATGAGCGCTACCGCAAGCTGTTCCGCGACGCGGAGGGGCTCGTGCATGTCCGCAACGCGCGCATTGCCCGCCAGTACCGGATGAACATCGGCACCATCGTCGAGGCGCCGATGATCAAGCTGCGGCTCGGCCGCGGCCCTGTGCTCGGCGAGGTCGAGGAAGGCTTCGTCAGCAGCCTCGCCGAGGGCGACACCTTCATCTTCGCGGGCCGCCTGCTGCGCTTCATCCGCCTTCGGGAGATGACGGCCGAGGTCGGCGATGGGGGCAGCGGCATCCCCAAGGTGCCGACCTATGTCGGCGCGAAGCTGCCGCTCTCGACCGGTCTCGCGGCGCGGGTTCGCGCCATGCTGCACGACCCTACCGCCTGGCCCGCCTTCCCAGAGCCGGTGCAGGAATGGCTCGCGCTACAGCAATACCGGTCCTCGCTGCCGGGCGAGGACGATCTGCTGGTGGAAACCTTCCCGCGAGGCGGGCTGTGGTATCTGGTCGCGTACTGCTTCGAGGGCCGCAACGCGCACCAGACGCTCGGCATGTTGCTGACCCGCCGGATGGAGCGGCTCGGCATGGGGCCGCTCGGCTATGTGGCGACGGATTACGTGCTGGCCGCCTGGTCGGCGCATGAGCCGCATTCCATGGACGCGCTCTTCGACGAGGACATGATGGGCGACGACCTGGAGGCCTGGATGGCGGAAAGCTCGCTGCTCCGCCGGACCTTCCGGAACGTGGCGGTGATCGCGGGGCTCATCGACCGCCAGATGCCGGGCGCCGAGCGCAACCGCAGGCAGGTGACGGTCAACAGCGACCTCATCTACGACGTGCTGCGCCGCCATCAGCCGGACCACATCCTGTTGCGCGCGACCTGGGCCGATGCGGCGGGCGGTCTCACCGATCTGGGCCGTCTATCCGCCATGCTTCAGCGGGTGCGCGGCAAGATCCATCACGTGGTGCTGGACCGGGTCTCGCCGCTTGCCGTGCCAGTCATTCTCGAAGTTGGACGCGAGCACGTCATCGGCGAGGCGCAAGAAGATCTCCTGGCCGAGGCGGAGGCTCTTGTCAGCGAGGCGACAGGAGAGGAACATCCGGAGAACGTCATTGCGCGAACATCGCGTTTCGACCCGAGGTTAAACTAACGTATGAAGTCGATTGAAAGTCTTGGTGCCGCATGAGCGCGATCGCCCCGCTCCACCTCGCAGGCGAGCGCCTGATGCTCGATCCTTCAGGAGCCGTCTTCTGGCCCGCCCGCAATATGCTGATCCTGGCTGATCTACATCTGGAGAAGGGTTCAGCCGCCGCAGGGCGCGGCCGGCTGCTGCCCCCCTACGACAGCCGCACTACGCTGGACCGGATCGCAGTCTTGTTGCGACGCTACTCCCCCGCGCATCTGCTTGCTCTCGGCGACAGCTTCCACGATGCGGACGGTGCCGCACGATTGCAGGCCGCCGACCAAGCCCGCCTCGCGAGCATGGCGCAGTCAATCGGGTTCATCTGGGTCCTGGGCAACCACGATCCGCGCCTGCCGGACAGCCTGCCTGGCGAAGTCTCTGCCGACTGGTCGGACGGCCCGCTCCGTTTCCGCCATGCGGCGGAAGCCAGCGGATCGGATGCCGAAATCTGCGGGCACCACCATCCGAAAGCGACGGTGCCGGTCCGCGGCGCCACGGTCACGCGTCCCTGTTTCGTGACAGACGGCCATCGGCGGCTCATGTTGCCGGCGTTCGGCGCCTACACCGGCGGGCTGGACATCGGCCACGCCGCTATCGCGAGCCTCTTTCCCCGTGGCGCCCGCATCTTTCTGCTGGGGCGGGAGCGGCTCTACCATTTCCAGGTCGGCCGTCCACGCGCTGGGTTGGCGGCGTGATGCGGCCTCCGCTCGCGCTTCTGCTCCTGCTGGGTGCGGCGGTCCTGGAAGCAGGCGGAGACGCGGTCGTCCGGCGCGGGCTCCATGCGGAGAGCCAGGCCTGGCGCCTCGGCCTGATCCTGCTGGGCGGCATCGTGCTGACGGCCTATGGCGCGGCCGTCAATCTACCGCCGTGGGACTTCGGGCGGCTGCTCGGCGTCTACGTGACGCTGTTCTTCGTCGTGGCTCAGGTCATCAACCTGGTGGTATTCGGTGTTGCGCCGTCGCTGCCGATACTCGTCGGCGGCGTCCTCATCATTGCCGGCGGTGCGGTGATGACCGTCTGGCACGCATAACCCGGTCCGAAGCCGTTGTGATCAAGGCAAGCGGACCAAGCCCCGAGAAAGTAGCGCGGGACTATGTCACTGCGCGGGCGGCGCCCCGACGATGATGTCGACCCGCCGGACTTCGATCTTCGACATCGGCACCGCGGGCTGCACCGGACCCTTGGGGAAGATTCTGATCCGGCTCGCATCGACGCCATCGGCCACCAACTGAGCGGTAACGGCGGCTGCCCGCGTCGTGTCGATGTTCGCGACTTCGGTGTAATGATGGCCCGGAGGCGCGCTATAGGCCTCCAGCGTCACGGGCTCGTCCTTGTGGAGGTTGGCGTAGTCTGCGGCATTTTTCACGATGCCGACGGCGCCATTGCTCAGGGACCCGGACATCGGGGTGAAGAAGACCAGAAACCTCTGATTTGCGGGCGCAAACCCGAGTGTCGCGCAGGCCGCGAGCGACACCAGCAGGGGCAGACCAACGAGCCAGCGCATTTCAATACCTACAGAAGGTTAGAAGATTGCGCTGGCTCTAGATCACAGCCGTGGAACCGTCAAATCCGCAACAAGCTGGGTCACCGCCAATGTGGCGGAATCCACACCCGACGGCCGTAATGATACGCCCAATGGCCCGGAATGAAACCGCCGTAGCGAGGCCCGGCGGGAACGTAATGGCCCGGAAACCAGGCGTAGCGATAACCGTTCCAATGCCAGTGGCCCGGCCGCCAGACGAAGCGAGGGCCTGGCGGCGGCGGCACTGCCTCGTACCGTGGCGGTGGCAGCGGCGGATAGCCCTGAGCCTGGGCCGTATGCACGCCCGCCACGGTCAGGCCGGCCGCAGCCGCCACGCCGCCCATGCCCAGCAGAGCCAGCCGCCGGAACAAGCCTCGTCGTGCCATGTTCGGCTTGTCGGATTTCATATCGTGAGACACCCGTCTCTCTCCTTCGCCCTAATTCGCGTTTCCCGCGTTGGGTCAGGAAACACATGCCTCGCGGCCAAACGAGGGCACCCTTGTTACAAATCCGCTGACTGCGTTTCGATCCAGCCTCGACGTATCATCCGATACGGGCAAGCGCCGCCCGGAGGCGCTCCGCCTCGGCCTGAAACGCCGCCAGCCGATCCCGGTTTTCCTGCACAACCTCGGGTTTGGCGCGCGAAACAAAGCTCTCGTTGCCAAGTTTAGCAGCGACCTTCGCGGCCTCATCCTGAGCGCGGGCTCGCTCCTTCTCCAGCCGGGCACGCTCGGCGGTGAGATCGATGAGATCGGCCAGCGGTAGCATGATCGTGATGCTGCCCAGAACCGCCTGCGCGGAGCCGCGCGGGGCCGCGCCGGCGAGCGGACTGACCTCGGACGCGCGGGCCAGCCGCCGGATCGCGTCGATCCAACGGGCGACGCGTCCCAACGCCTCCGCATCGGCATCCCGCAGCAGGATTGGCGCAAGCACCGAGGGCGGCACCCGCATCTCGGATCGCACGGCGCGAACCTCGCCGATGAGGGCTACGACCCAGTCGAGTTCGGCGCGCGCGGCCTCGGCGCCGGGCACCGCTACCGGCGTCGGCCAAGGCGCGCGGATGAGCGTGCCCTCTGCGCCGAAACCGAACTCGGCCCAGAGCACCTCGGTCACGAAGGGCATCGCCGGGTGCAGCAGGCTCAGGATCGTGCTGAGCACATGGGCCGCCACGGCGCGGACCTCCGCCGCGTCCTCGCTATCTCCCTGCGCGAGGATCGGCTTGGCGAATTCAAGGAACCAGTCGCAGAAGCTGTTCCAGGTGAAGCGGTAGCAGGCGGCGGCATAGTCATCGAGGCGATAAGCCTCCAGCGCTGCCGTTGCCTCCACAACCGCCCGGCCAGCGGCGTCGATGATCCAGCGGGACAGCGGCAGACGCACGCCTGCCGGGTCGAAGCCCACGACCGGCCGCACCGCGTTCATTTCGCAGAAGCGCGCGGCGTTCCACAGCTTGGTGACGAAGGAGCGCTGGTTCTCCACCGCCGCCGCGCCGAGCTTCACATCCCGCCCCGGTCCGGTCAGCGCGCAGATGGTGAAGCGCAGCGCGTCCGTGCCGTATTGATCGATGAGCACCAGAGGGTCGATGACGTTGCCCTTGGACTTCGACATCTTCTGGCCGCGCTCGTCCCGCACGAGGCCGTGGATATAGACGGTGCGGAACGGCACCTCGCCCATCATGTGCAGGCCCATCATCATCATCCGGGCAACCCAGAAAAAGATGATGTCGAACGCCGTCACCAGCACGTCGGTCGGGTAGTAGCGGGCGAGTTCCGGCGTCTCGTCCGGCCAGCCGAGCGTCGAGAACGGCCACAGCCCCGAGCTGAACCAGGTGTCGAGCACATCTTCGTCCTGCGTCAGCGGCTCGGCGCGGCCGTAATGAGCGAGCGCCGCTGCTTCAGCGCCCGCTTGGTCCTCGGCAACGAAGACGGCGCCGTCCGGCCCGTAATAGGCCGGGATGCGATGGCCCCACCAAAGCTGGCGGCTGATGCACCATGGCTCGATGTCCCGCATCCATGCGAAGAAGGTGTTCTCCCACTGGCGCGGCACGAACACCGTGCGCCCCTGCTCCACCGCCTCAATCGCGGGCTTGGCGAGCGTCGCCGCGTCGCAGAACCATTGCGTCGTCAACAACGGCTCGATCGGCACGCCCGAGCGGTCGCCATGCGGCACCTGATTGACGTGGCGCTCGGTTTTCACCAGCAATTCGAGACCTTCCAGCTCCGCCACGATCGCGGCGCGGAAGGGCACGCGGTCGGCGCCGGCAAGGCCGCGCAGGAAGGCGGGATCGGCGACGCCCGGCACCTCGGTCAGATCGGCCTCGATCTCGTCGAGCGTGAAGGCCGCGCGCCGGTCGAGGATCGAGGGCATCGGCAGCCCGTGCCGCTGCCCGACCGCGAAGTCGTTGAAGTCGTGCGCGGGCGTGATCTTGACCGCGCCAGTACCCTTTTCTGGATCGGAATGTTCGTCGCCGATGATCGGAATGCGCCGCCCGACCAGCGGCAGGACGGCGTGGCGCCCGATGAGGTCGGCGTAGCGCTCATCGGTCGGGTTCACCGCAACCGCCACGTCGCCCGGCAGCGTCTCGGGCCTCGTGGTGGCGACCGTGATGTAACGGTCGGGCATTCCCTCGATGGGATAGCGGATGTGCCAGAGGCTGCCGTTCATCTCACGGCTTTCGACCTCGAGGTCCGAGATGGCGGATTGGAACTTCGGGTCCCAGTTCACCAGCCGGCGGTCGCGATAGATGAGGCCCTGGGCGTGCAAGGTGACGAATACGCGTCGCACGGCGCGCGACAGGCCGTCATCCATGGTGAAGCGCTCGCGGTCCCAGTCGAGCGACGCCCCAAGACGCCGTAGCTGCCCGGTGATGCTGCCGCCCGACTCCGTCTTCCACTGCCAGACGCGGCGGAGGAACTCGTCGCGCCCCTGCGCCTGGCGGGTCGTGCCCTCGCTGGCGAGCAGACGCTCGACCACCATCTGCGTCGCGATGCCGGCATGGTCGGTGCCCGGCTGCCAGAGCGCGTCGCGCCCCTGCATCCGCCGGAAGCGGATGAGCGTGTCCTGCACCGTCATCGTCAGGGCGTGCCCGATGTGCAGACTGCCCGTGACGTTCGGCGGCGGGATCATGATGGTGAAGGGATCGGCGGCCGAGGAAGGATCGGCGGCGAAAGCGCCGCTCTCCTCCCAGATGCGATAGAGCCGGGCCTCAGCCTCGGCGGGGGCGAATGTCTTGTCGAGCATTCGCCTGACCTAGCCGAGAGCCCGCGCGCGAGGAAGAGGCCCCGGCGCGCATCACGTCAGAGCCAGGGCGTCAGACGACCCGGTCGGTCGCCGGATCGATGAGGTGCATGTTGTTCATGTCGACCGAGAGCCGCATCTTGGAGCCCGGCTGGGCACTCACAAGCGGGTCGATCCGCGCGCAGAGCGGCGCCTCGGTTATGTCCTTCCCGTCCGGCTTCGTGCCCGCCAGGTAGAAGTAGATGACCGTCTCCATGCCCATCGGCTCGGTCAGATCGACATCGATATCGATGGTGACGAAGCCGGGCCGGTTGTCGCCTGCGAAGGCCGGCAGATGCTCCGGCCGGATGCCGAGGAGCATGTCGCGCCCGGCGAACTGGCTGTAGCGGTCGATCCGCTCGGCCGGCACGGGAAGCTTCACGCCATTCTCCAGCTGCACCGTGAGCGCCTCCGGCGTCTTCACCAGCTTGCAGGGGATGAAGTTCATCCCGGGGCTGCCGATGAAACCGGCGACGAACCGCGTCTCCGGGTGATGATAAAGCTCCTGCGGCGGTCCGACCTGCTCGATCAACCCCTGGTTCATCACCACCACCCGGTCGGCGAGGGTCATCGCCTCGACCTGATCGTGCGTCACGTAGACGGTCGTGGTCTTGACGGTGCTGTGGACCTTCTTGATCTCGGTGCGCATCTGAACGCGCAGCTTGGCGTCGAGGTTCGAGAGCGGCTCGTCGAACAGAAAGACCTTGGGGTTGCGGACGATGGCGCGTCCCATCGCGACGCGCTGGCGCTGGCCGCCGGAAAGCGCGCGGGGCTTGCGTTGCAGCAGCGGCGTGAGGTGGAGGATGCGGGCAGCGTCCTCGACGCGCGTCCTGATGTCGGCCTTGGGGAACTTCCGCAGCTTCAGGCCGAAGGCCATGTTGTCGTAGACGGTCATGTGCGGATAGAGCGCGTAGTTCTGAAACACCATGGCGATGTCCCGGTCGCGCGGCGGCACATCATTGACCACCCGGCCGCCGATGTCGATCTCGCCGCCCGAGATGTCCTCAAGCCCCGCGATCATCCGGAGCGTGGTCGACTTGCCGCAGCCCGAGGGCCCGACGAGGACGACGAATTCGCCGTCGGCGATCTCGAGGTTGATGCCCTTCACCGCGAGGGCATCGCTGCCGTCGTAGGTCTTCTTGAGTGTCCTGATCGAGACTTGAGCCATGATCCGTTTCCCGCTGGTCTTAGGGCTGAGCAGCGGACACCAACAGGCGTCCGCTGACAAGCCGCTTTTTTTCTTTGCCAGAAGGACTTAGCCCCTCCGGTTGCTTCAGACCATAACCTTCTCGGGCATCACCCCGATTTTGTAGGGCCGCTTACTCGGCCGCCTGCTGCTGCAGTGCCGGATAATCGGTGTAGCCGTGCTCGTCGCCGCCGTAGAAGGTGGAGCGGTCATAGCGATTGAGCGGAGCGCCGGTCCGCAGCCGCTCGGGCAGGTCCGGGTTGCCGATAAAGAGGCGGCCGAAGGCCACCGCATCGACACTGCCCGAGGAAACGGCGCGCGCCGCCGTTTCGCCGGTAAATCCGCCGGCCGCGATGATGACGCCGCCGAAGCGAGGCTTGAAGCGGCTGGAGGCATCGGGCGCGTCCGCGTGGATCGCGTTCGTATCGCTGGTTTGGTCGGCGCGGGGCTCGACGAGGTGAAGGTAGGCGATGCCACGGCGGCCGAGTTCGGTCGCGGCGTAGTCAAACAGCGCCCCGGTGTCGCTGTCCGCCATGCCGTTGAAGGTGCCCCAGGGCGAGAGGCGCACGCCGACGCGGTCGCGCCCAATGGCCGCCGCCACCGCATCCACGATCTCGGTCAGGAAGCGCACGCGGTTCGCGATCGGGCCGCCATAGCCGTCGGTGCGCGTGTTGGTGCCGTCGCGGAGGAACTGGTCGATGAGGTAGCCGTTGGCGCCGTGAACCTCGACGCCATCGAAACCGGCGGCGCGGGCATTCCGGGCAGCCTGCGCGAACTCCTCGACGATGGTGCCGATTTCAGGCTCGGTCAGCGGTCGCGGCGTCTCGAACGGCACGCTCTCGAAGGTCCGCGTGAAGTGGTTGCCAGGTGCGGGGATGGCGGAGGCAGAAACCGGAACGCCCCCGCCCGGCTGCATGGAGGAGTGCGAGATGCGGCCGGTGTGCCAGATCTGGAGGAAGATGAAGCCGCCCTTGGCGTGCACGGCCTCGGTGACAGCCCGCCATCCGGCGAGTTGCTCGGGTGAGTAGCAGCCGGGCGCGCCGGGATAGCCGCGGGCCTGCTCGGTGATGTCCGTCGCCTCGGTGATGATCAGGCCGCCGGCGCTCGCCCGCTGACCATAATAGATGGCATTCATCGCCTGTGGCACGTCGCCGGGCTGGCGCGAGCGCATGCGGGTGAGCGGCGCCATGACGACGCGATGCGAGAGATGGATGGCGCCGACGGCAAGCGGCTGGAAAAGGGCTTCAAGGGTCACACGTCGTCTCCTGTTGGCGAGCGCCAGCGGCGCCGCTCTGTCGCCGTTGCTAGATGGTCACGATGCTGCGTTGCAATAGGCCTGCGGTTTCAAATCCGGCGTTGAAAATCGGTCAGCGCGGAGAGACCATGCGGCCGGTGTTTTCGCGTTCAGCAACAAAGGAGGGACGCCATGGTTGAAGCCAGCCCGATACGAACTGCGATCATCGGCTACGGCTATGTCGGCCGCACCTTCCACGCTCCGCTTATCCGCGCGACGCCGGGCTTCGCCCTTACCGTCATCGGGTCGAGGCGGCCGGAAACGGCGGTTCGCGAAACTGCGCCCGAGGCGCGGGTCGTCAGCGACCCCCTCGCCGCCGCGACCGACCCGGATGTGGAGCTCGTCGTCATCGCGAGCCCCAACGAGAGCCACGCCGTTCTCGCCGAGGCCGCCTTGAGCGCCGGCAAACATGTGGTCGTCGACAAGCCGTTCACGGTGACGCTTGCGGAGGCGCGTCGCGTGGCCGAGGTGGCCAGGCAGGCCGACCGGCTGCTTTCGGTGTTTCAGAACCGGCGCTGGGACAGCGACTTCCTCACCGTTCAGGCGGCGCTGGCCGAGGGGCGGCTCGGCACGCTGGTCCATTACGAGTCGCGCATCGATCGCTACCGGCCTGTGGTTCAGGACCGTTGGCGCGAGCGGCCGATCCCAGGCAGCGGATTGTGGTTCGACCTTGGGGCGCATCTGGTGGATCAGGCGCTGTTGCTTTTCGGCCTGCCGCAGACCGTCACACTGCATGTCGCCAGCCAGCGGCGGGCGGGAACTTCGCCCGACTGGTTCCTCGCGGTGCTCACCTACCCGCATCTCCATGCGGTTCTCTCGGCGGGCGTGCTGGTTTCCGGAGGCAGCGCGCGTTTCACGTTGCATGGCCTGACGGCCAGTTTGGTGAAGGGCGGCGTCGACGTGCAGGAGGCGCAGCTGCGCGAGGGCATGGTGCCCGGCGACCTCGATTGGGGAATAGACCTCAACCACGCCACCCTCTTCGACGGCGCAACAGGGGAGATCGAGGTTCTGTCAGCGACCGATGGCGACTACCGGCGCTATTACGAAGGCGTGCGCGACGCGATCCAGGGTGTGGCGCCAAACCCGGTGCCGCCGGCGCAGGCGATCGCTGTCATGGCGGTGATTGCGGCGGGTGAGGCATCTGCGGCGCAGGGACGCTCCATGGCTCTGCCGCTGACGGACGCCGAGGCCCAGGCATTCAGCGCCGCATCGGCGATGCCCCAATAGTTGCCGGGCCGCGTTCCGCGATGGCCTGACGTGCTCCCGAGCGCGCGCGGCTTGCAACGATCACGGCAGAGTGTGGTCGCGACGTGCGAGAATTATCTTGCCGCGCGTGAAACCCTGCCGATGTGCGACCCGGCACATGAGGCACGCGGCGTCACGCGGGCGGGGGCTCGCCGAACAGGGAAAGACAGCCGCCGATGCAGCTTCAGGTCCGGCCGGCGGAAGCGCAGGCCATTGCGCCGCAGCAACTAGCTTTCAACGCGTTGACCGGGCTGCGCGCAATCGCGGCAGTTTGGGTGATCGCCTACCATTACCGCAGCGGCGTGTTCAGCTCGCTCGGCGCCACGCACATTTTGCCTGTGCTGGGCTTCGGTTATCTCGGGGTAGACCTGTTCTTCATCCTGAGCGGCTTTGTCATCTACCACGTTCATGGGCAGGAAATGGCGCGCCCGACCATCCGCATTTTCCTGCGGTTCATCTGCCTTCGCGCAGCACGCCTCTACCCGGTCTACCTGTTTACCCTGGCGATTTTCGCCAGCATGGTGTGGCTGATACCAGCCTTCGGTTTCGAGGTGGTCGACCCCAGCCACTACCCTCTCCAGCACCTCATTCTCTCCATCCTGCTGGTTCAGACCTGGGGCCTCACCCGCAACCTGACCTGGAATTTCCCAGCATGGTCCGTGAGCGCGGAATGGTTCTGCTACCTTCTGTTTCCGCTTGCGGCCGTCATAGGAACTCGGTTGAGCCGAGGCGCCATGATGCTTGGCATCATACTCCTCCTCGTGACGGTCACCGTGGTCTACCTGACGAGCTTCAATCTCACGATGAACCAGGCGATCGGCTGGCGAGCGCTCGTGCGGGCCACGACGGAGTTCTCGCTGGGCTGCCTCCTGCGTGGCCTGCAGCATCGGGTGCGGACCGAAACGTGGCCGTGGACAGGCATCACGGCTGGCGTCGCAGTCGTCTGGGCCGCATCGTTTTACACGCCGCTGCCGGTGGGGGTCGTTGCCATTCCGCTCTTCGCCACGCTGGTCCTGGCCGGAAGCATCCGCGGCAACGTCATTTCGCTCGTCTTGAGTTGGCGACCGTTCGTTGCCATCGGCGCCGCGAGCTACTCGCTCTATCTGATGCAGGCGCCGATTGAGAAAGGAGCCGCGGACCTCGAGCAGTTCCTGTCGCCCTCGCGTCCGGTCCAAAGCGCCGGGATCGTCGGGATCTACGTAGCGCTGCTCGCGATCGGCACCACGCTGGTCCACCTCCTCGTCGAAAATCCTTCACGCCGCTGGCTGAGGAGCCGCATCGACACGTACATGCCCGTGCGCCGGCCTGAGGAGCCGCGGTGACGCGGAGGACGGTCAGCGGCCATGAACCACGGCCAAGGCGCCGGCCGCCGCCATCAGCATGCCCCCCGACACTCGGTTGCGCAGCCGGGAATGGCGGGCCAGCATAACGCGGGCCCGACCCGCGGCCAGGGCCCAGCAGCAGTCCACCGTACCCAGGACGACCAGGAACGTCACGGCGAGGATGACCACCTGCGGCAGCGCCGGGTGCACCGCGGAGATGAACTGCGGAAAGAGCGCGCCGAGGAACAGCAACACCTTGGGGTTCGTGAGTGAGACAGCCGCGGCCCGCGGCAGCATGGAGCGCAGCGGCACCCGCCCGTCCGCCCGGACCTGGGTCAGGTCCACGGGCGGTTCACGCCACTGCCGGTAGCCAAGCCAGAGCAGATAGATCACGCCGAGCCAGCGCAGCACCGTGAACCAGACACCGAGACTTGCAAGCAACGCCGTGAGGCCGAGGCTCACCGCGATGAGTTGGATGACCTGCGCGGAGACCGTGCCCGCGACCGTCATCAGCCCATAGCGCGGCCCATGGGCGATGCTGTTGGCGATGATGAGGGCGAGGTTCGGCCCGGGGATCAGGCCCAGGATCACCGTGATGAACACGAAGCCGAGGTAGAGGTGGAGGTTCACCGAGAGGCTAATGCCGCGTCGCGTCGTGGCAGCCGGCGATCTGAGCCGGGATCTCCATGCTTTGCGACTGCGTGCAGCACCGCCGGAACTTCGTGCGGGAAGCGACGTAGCCCTCGCCGGTGCCATGCTTGCGCGAGATCAGGAGCGGGTTCCGTCGCCAGTGAACACTCCGAGGATTTGTTGCTTCAACGGCGGCATGATGAATTGGCCAAGAACAGATCGGCCGTTTCATGCTCGGCTCCTGCGCGCAGGATGAAGTTGCAAGATCACAATCATTAAAACATCAACAAGATCGTCACTCACGCTTGTCTTCCGCTGCTTCCCGCGATGGATCGGCGCAAGTGAGCGCGGGAACAGACCCTTGTCGATCCGTATCAAACGGACCACGGCGGTCGCTTGGCGGCGGTCAGCCGTGGCCGTCACGCCGTCTGCAGGCTGGCCCATGTGCGGTCAATCGCGCGTGCCGCTCGTGACGCCATCTCACCGACCTCGTCGTCGGAGATGATGAGCGGAGGCGCGAACACCATCGTGTCCCGGCAGGCGCGCATCATCACCCCCTCGGCGATCGAGAAGTCCCGACACGTCGTGCCGACCTTCCGGCTGCCCGGGAAGAACCGGTGCGCGTCACGATCCTCCACCAGTTCGATGGCGCCGATCAGCCCCCTGCCCCGGATCTCGCCCACCAGCGGATGACCCGCCAGCGCCTCGTCCAGAGCGGCCCGCAGCTTCACGCCCTGGCGCTCGGCAGCGGCTGGCAGATCCTGGCCCTCGATGATGTCGAGATTGGCGAGTGCGACCGCACAGGCGACCGGATGCCCCGAATAGGTGAAGCCGTGGTAGAATTCTCCGCCCTCCTCGATGAAGGTTTTGGCCACGCGGTCTCCGACGAACACGGCCGATAGCGGAATGTAGCCCGAGGTGATGCCCTTCGCCGTCGTCATCAGGTCGGGCTCGATGCCGTAGCTGATCGAGCCGAACATCTTGCCGAGACGACCGAAGCCGCAGATGACCTCGTCGGCGATCAGCAGGATGTCGTGCGCGCGGCAGATGCGCTGGATCTCGGGCCAGTAGCTGTCGGGCGGGATGATGACGCCACCGGCCCCTTGGATGGGCTCGCCGATGAACGCCGCGATGCGCTCCGCCCCCACCTCCTCGATCAGCGCCTCGAAACTGCGCGCCGCCTGCAAGCCGAAGTCGTGCGGGCTCAGCGCACCCGCGTCACGGTAGGCGTAAGGCGTCGCGACCTGTAGGAAGTCGGGCAGATCGCCCGCCTGGCGGTGCATGTCCCGCATCCCGCCCGCCGAGGCGCCCGCCATCGTGGAACCGTGATAGCCATACTCGCGGCTGACGATGATGCGTTTCTCGGGCTTGCCCTGCAGTTGCCAGAACACCCGCGCCATGCGGAGCGCGCTGTCCACCGCCTCCGACCCCGACGAGGCGTAGAAGACCCGCGACATGCCCGGAGGCGCGATGGCCGCCAGCCGCTCCGAGAGGGCCGCCGCCGGCGGCGTCGTGCTGCTGAAGAAGGTGTTGTAGTAGGGCAGAAGCGTCATCTGGCGCGCGGCGGCCTCCACCAGCGACGGCTGGCTGTAGCCGACGTTGACGCACCAAAGCCCCGACATGCC
This sequence comes from Acidisoma sp., assembly GCF_965199065.1. Lineage (NCBI taxonomy): Bacteria > Pseudomonadati > Pseudomonadota > Alphaproteobacteria > Acetobacterales > Acidocellaceae > Acidisoma > Acidisoma sp. The sequence goes on from NZ_CBDAQN010000001.1 coordinate 1,189,901, forward strand.
GTCCAGGATGCGGTTGCCGTCCCCATCCCACAGCCACACGCCTTCCGCCCGGGTGATGACGCGAACACGCCCGGCCTGTAGCGCCTTGTGATCCGTGAACGGATGCAGGTGATGCGCGTTGTCGATCTCGCGCAGCCGGTCGATATCGTTCGGAAGGTCGGGCATTTGGAACCTCAGTTGGCGGGGTCAGGCTGTCCGCAGATAGGCGTCGTATTCAATCTCCGTGATATGCGCACGGAACTCCTCGATCTCCTGCCGCTTGACGGCAGCGAAGATGTGCCGGTACGGCTTGCCGAGCGCCTCGGCAATGAAGTCCGACGCCTCGAACCGGGCAAGCGCCTCGTCCCACGTCGTGGGCAGGCTCTCGCAGCCCGACTCGCTGTGTTCGCCGACCGTCGGCTCCGGCGGAACGGCGCCCGTCCGCAAGCCATGCAACGCCGCCGACAGGATGACCGCCATGGTCAGATAGGGGTTGGTGTCGGAGCCCGCCACGCGATGCTCGACGCGGGTGGCGGCTCCGGCCTCGATCACCCGGATCGCTGCCGTGCGGTTGTCGATCCCCCAGCTCAGCCGCGTTGGCGCGTGGCTCGCGGGCGTCAGCCGGCGATAGGAATTGGCGTGCGGGGCCAGCACCAGCATGCTGTCCTTCATCGTGCCGAGCATGCCGCCGACAACCTGACGCAGCTTGCCGCCGGGCGCATGGCCCTCCGCCACGAAGATATTGGCGCCCGCGCGGTCGAGCAGGCTGAGATGCGTGTGCATCCCGCAGCCCGCCAGCCCGCCATAGGGCTTGGCCATGAAGGTGGCGTCCATGCCGTGCCGCCGCGCCGCACCCTTGACGATGCGCTTGAGCATGATCGCCCAGTCGGCCGCGCGCACCACGTCGTCGGTATGGGTGAAGTTCAGCTCGTACTGGTCCGGCCCGTTCTCCCGCACCGTGCCGTCCAGAGGGATGCCCTGCTCACCGGCGTATCGCGCGATGTCGGCAAAGATCACGTCGTAGGCATGGAGTTCATCCAGGCTCAGCACGTTCGGCTGCCAGCCCTTCCACCCCTCCGCATCCGCGCCTGACGGACGCGGCTTGTCGCCCGCCGTCTCCACCGGCTCGATGAAGTAGAACTCCAGCTCGGTCGCCACCACGGGCGTCAGTTCCGCCGTCTGGAACTTCGCCACCACAGCCTCCAGCACGGTGCGCGGATCGGCGAAGTAAGGCGTGCCGTCGGCTGCCACCATGCGCAGCATGACCTGCGTTGCCCGGCGGGACAGCCAGGAGATCGGCAGCACCGAGCCCTCCACCGGCCGGCACAGCCCGTCCGGATCGCCGGTGCCGTGGCCGAGGCCCGCTTCGTCCGCGTCACGCCCCCAGATGTCCTGCGCGAAGACGGAGCGCGGGATGAGCAGCCCCTTGTCGCTCACATCCGACAGCTTCTCCGCCGGCAGCCACTTGCCGCGGGGGACGCCGTTGCCGTCCACCACGAAGGCCTCGACGATCCCGCCCTGCGACTTCTTCGACTTGCCGCCAACCGCGATCCTCGGAAGCACCGTCATGAATGGTCTCTCACCTGCCCAATCCATTACCGCATAATGTGATCACATTGTGCAAGCCCGTTCTGCTATCGTCCGCGCAGCCGTTCCGCGAGAGGACCGATGCCGGAAGACCTGCCTGCCCTATCTTCGCCGGCGTTAGCCATGCCGGAGCGCGAGGATGCAGAGCCTATCCACCAGTGGGTGTTCCGCGGCTTGCGGCGCGCGATCATGTCCGGACGGTTTCCCCCTGGCCAGCCGGTGACGATCCGCGGCCTCGCCGCCCGCATGGGGGTCAGCGCCATGCCGGTGCGGGAGGCGCTGCGCCGCCTTGTGGCGGAGCGGGCGCTCGCGCTGCTCGACAACCGGCGCGTGCGGGTGCCGGTGATGACGGTGGAGCGGTTCGACGAACTGCTGGCGGCCAGGATGGCGCTGGAACCCGAGGCGGCGGTGCGCGCACTGCCTTCGATCGGCCCGGAGCGGCTGGCGGCGCTGCGCCGCATCAACCGCCACATCGACGATGCCGTGGCGAACGCGGACGGTGAGACGGTCGTCGTCCAGAACCTGCTTTTCCACCTGACGCTCTACGGCGCGCGGGCGGACAGCGTTCTCGTTCCGCTCATCGAGTCTGTGTGGTTGCAGACAGGCCCCTTCATGCGGGCGGCGCTCGAAGACCTGCCGAGCCAGGGCGCGGATGACCATCATGCAGAGGCGCTCGCCGCCATTGCGCGCGGGGATGCGGCCGCGCTGCGGCTCGCGATCCAAGCTGACATTCAGACGGGTCTGGGTCATCTGGCTCAATCCGGACGCTTCGCCGGACGCCTCGGCGCCGAACGAGCCGGCTGACCGTTGTGACGGCCGCTTGGATCAGGTCGCCCGGATCAGGTCGCCCGGATCAGGGTTGCGGAGAAAGTTTCTCGGCAGCCAGATCAGCCGTGCTTATGTGATCACAATATCTGTTGAGGGAAGTTGATGATGCCCAAGCCGGTAATCGGGTTCGTGTGCGACGTGACAGCGGTGTCGGGTCACATCGCGCATCTGGTGGTGGAGAAATACCTCTACGCCGTCGCGGTCGGCGCCGACGCCACGCCAATCCTGCTGCCTGGCCGCATCTCGGACGTCGATGGCACGCCGGCGAGCGAGACCCTCGACTACGGAGCGATCCTGGCGCTCGTCGATGGCATTTTCCTGCCCGGCAGCCCCTCCAACGTGGCGCCGCCGCTCTATGGGAGACCGCCGGAGGATCAGGTTCTGCCTGCCGACCCGAACCGGGACGCGATGTCGCTGGGGCTCATCCGCGCGGCCTTGGCGGCGGGCGTGCCAATGCTGGGCGTCTGCCGTGGCTGCCAGGAGATGAACGTCGCCTTCGGCGGCACGCTGCATCCCAAGCTGCACGAGGTCGGTCAGGAACTCGACCACCGCTACGATGCGACGCTGCCGATCGCCGACGCCTACGCGCCGGTGCATGACGTGGCGCTGGAGCCCGGCGGGGTCTTTTCGGGCTGGGTGGACGGCGCCGCGCGCTGGCGGGTAAATTCTTTGCACGAGCAAGGGGTCGATCGGCTGGCGCCCGGCATGGAGGTAGAAGCGCGCGCGCCGGATGGGGTGGTGGAGGCATTCCGGCACCCGAACGCGGAGCGGTTCACGACCGCGATCCAGTGGCATCCGGAATGGCGTTTCGGCGCCGATGCGCTCTCAACAGCGATCTTCAGGGCTTTCGGCGAAGCGGCACGAGACCGGATGGCGTCCCGCCGCCGCTGACGCACGACTGCGTGAATTGCCGAAATGACACTGGCGCATCCCGCCGCCGCGGGCTTGCTGGTAACCGGCGGGACTGTCCCGCCGTATTCCGGCCGGCGGCGCGTGCCGCCCGACCACAGCCAGCAGGATCATCATGAGCCAAATACGCATCGCAGCGGCGGCCCTCAGCCTCGCGATAATCGGTGGACCCGTCATCGCCCAGGCTGCGCCTCCGCACCGGACGCGCGGCACAATCGACCAGATCACGCCGACGCAGCTTGTTGTCACCAGCCGCACCGGCTCGATGATGACCTACGCGATCAACGGCGACACCAAGGTGGCCGGCGAGAAGACCGTTTCGATATCCGCCATCCAGGCCGGTAGCTACATCGGCAGTGCCGCGGTTCCGGCCGGCGGCGGCAAGCTCCGCGCCCTCGAAGTGACGGTGTTTCCGCCCGCGATGAAGGGCGTCGGCGAGGGTCATTATGCTTGGGATCTGGGGCCGTCCAGCTCCATGACCAACGGCACCGTCGGCCATCTCGTCGTCTCCAACGGGAATACGATGACGGTGAACTACGCCGGCGGCGAGAAAACGATCATCGTGCCGGCGGACGTGCCGATTGTCGCGATCGATCCTGGCTCGATGAGCGACCTCAAGCCCGGCGTCAAGGTCATCGTCTTCCCATCACCGAACGACCCGAAGACCGCGTCGCGCATCCTCTACGGCGAGGACGGCATCACCCCGCCGCAATAAGCATGTGACGAGGTCGGTTGACGATGAACACGAGTAAGGCGCAAGGCCTGCCGAGGCAGCGCTGGGTGACTGTGCATCCGCTGTTGGTGCGCATCACCCACTGGGTAAATGCGGTGGCCCTCGTCTGCATGGTGATGAGCGGCTGGGAGATCTATAACGCGTCGCCGCTGCTGCCGTTCGTCTTTCCGCCATGGATGACGCTTGGCGGCTGGCTGGCGGGCGGCATCGCCTGGCACTTCGCCGCCATGTGGCTGCTCGTCGTCAACGGTCTCGTCTATGTCGCCTACGGGATCGTCGGACGGCACTTCCGGCGATCCTTCTTTCCCCTGAGCGCACGGAGCGTCTGGACGGATTTTCGCGGCGCCCTCTCCTTCCGGCTCTACCACACGCCGGGCGTCTACAACGCGGTCCAGAAGCTGCTCTACATCGCCGTGCTGCTGGTCGGCCTGCTGGCCGTCCTCTCGGGCCTTGCGATGTGGAAGCCCGTGCAACTCTGGTGGCTGACGGCCGCACTCGGCAGCTACCCGTCGGTGCGCTGGATCCATTTCCTGGCGATGACCGGCATCGTCGGGTTCGTGGTCATCCATCTGGTGCTGGTCGCGGTCGTGCCGCGCACCTTGCCGACGATGATCACTGGCCGCGCCCATGTTCCGGCTGCTGTGGAGGCGCATCCCGATGCGTAAGACGACCCTCATCCGCCCGCGTGACGCGGCGCCGGAACTACGGAAGCTCGAGCGGCGGCTGATGCTGAAGGCGGGGCTATCGCTCGGCGCGCTGACGATGCTGACGGGATGCGACCTCAACGACGGCGACGACGTGGATCGGGCGCTGTTCGCGATGTCCCGTTTCAATGACCGGGTGCAGGCGCTGTTGTTCAGCCGCACGCGGCTGGCGGCGACGTTCCCTGCGAGCCGCATCACCAACCCGTTCCGGTTCAACGCCTTCTATGACGAGGACGACGTGCCGGACATCGACGGCGGAACCTGGAAGATGTCGGTGTCGGGTCTGGTGGATGACAAGACGCCATGGAGTTTGGCGCGGCTGCGGACATTGCCGCAGGAGAGCCAGATCACGCGCCATATCTGTATCGAGGGCTGGAGCCAGATCGGCCAATGGAGCGGCGTTCCGCTGCACGTATTCCTCAAGCGGATTGGCGCGGACACACGTGCGAAGTATGTCGGCTTCACCTGCGCCGACCGGTATTACACGAGCCTCGACATGGCGAGCGCGCTGCATCCGCAGACAATCCTGGCGCTGGACTTCATCGGCAAGCCGTTGCCGGCTGATTTCGGATTTCCAATGCGCCTGCGGATTCCGACAAAGCTCGGCTTCAAGAGCGCCAAGCATGTTGTGTCCGTGTCGGTGACCAACACCAATCCGGGCGGTTACTGGGAGGACCAGGGCTACAACTGGTTCAGCGGCAGCTGACGGACGGTCTGTTATTGTGGATTGGCTCGGAGCATGACAGGCTGGGTCACTAAGCAGCCATAGAAGCCAGCGATGACTGATTATGTACTTCCGTCAGGCGGAACGACCACCAGCAGCGGCATCGTTCTGAACCCTGGCGACATGCTGACAGTTGTCAGTGGCGGCGTCGCGGTGGGAACCGTCGATAGCGGAGGTGAGACCGCAACGGGCGGTGGCATCCTGAACGGCGGGATCGATGCCGGCTACGCAGAGGTGTCAGCTGGTGGACGCGCGGTCGGACTGACAATCGAAGGCGGCGGAGACCTTTTCGTAAGCGCCGATGGTGGCGCCATTTCGTCAACCGTGGTGTCAGGCGGCTATCAGGCGGTCTACGGCGGCGGTAGCGCCGTTGACACGACGGTCCGCTCCGGCGGTGAAGAGGCAGTCTACGATGGCGGCCTCACGAGCGACTACACGGTCAGCAATGGGGGCCTGGAAGTCGTCGGGTTCCCCGGCGGCGTCGCGACGAGCGGTGTGGACGATGGCCTAGAAGTCGTCCTGTCCGGAAGTGTGGCAGACGAGGTGGACGTCGACGGCTACCTATACGTTTCTTCCGGAGGCGTTATCAGCGGCGCAGTTGTCCAGGGGGGCACTGGAATTCTGTTCTCGGGCAGCACTGCGATCGATACGTCGGTCGGGTTCGGTATCCTGTCAGCCTCTTTTGGAGTTTTTATCGACAATCTGGACGTGGGTGGCGGAGGACCTTCACTGGCGAGGGGCTCTGTCAATCTGAGAGCAGCCGATACTGTTGCTGGCACTGTCGGGGTAGGAGCCGGCGGCGTTCTTAACATATCCAGCGGCGTCGTCGGTCTGGTGGGGAACGCCACGTCCGCACCGACGGCGGTCATTTCGGGCTTCGGCCTCAGTAGCACAATCAATCTTGAGGCGCTCCCCTACTCGGGTGACGGCACCGTCAGCTTCAACGGGAGCACGCTGACCATCGTCGAAGACGGCACGACCGAGACTTTCGCTTTTGCTCCAGGGTCCGTGGACGGCACATTCGGCCTGTCCCCGAGCGACAACGGATTGGGCACTTACGTCAATCTGGTAACGTCCACGACGGGTCCCGGCATCGGAGGCAGCACGACCGTGTCAGGTGCGGGAGGCACGAACACGGTGACGGGTGGACCGGGAAACGTTACCGTCACAGGCGGCGCGGGCTCGCTCACCTTCGTCGGCGGCGCGGGTGCGGCGACGGTGACGGGCGGTTCCGGCGACACTACCCTGTTCGGCTCCACCGGCGACGCGAACAGCATGCTCACCGGCGGCTCCGGCAGCAACATCCTGGTCGCCGGGTCCGGCGGCGGTGCTTCGACCCTCGTCGGCGGTCCTGGCACCACGACCGAGTTCGGCAAAGGCAGCGGACCGGTCGAGTTCGTGGCGGGCGCGAACGGCAACACGACGATGGCCGGTCAATACGGCACGGGCGTCGAGACCTTCTTCACGGCACCCGCGACGACGGCGGTCATGGCGCTCAACGGGGCCGCGGACACGGTTGTCGGCGGCACCGGCCATTCCACGGTGATCGGCGGCGCAGGTCCGGACGTCTATGGGTTCCTCAACGGGCATGCCGGCGGCACGGAAGCCATCGAGGGGATCAAGGCAAACGACATTCTCGTCTTCGGCGGCTATACAAGCTACCCGATAGTGAGCGAGGGCGTAGTCAGCGGTTCCGACACCCTCACGCTGACGGATGGCACCGTCATCACGCTCGTCGGCTTCGGCCACAAGGTGTTCTGAGTTCGACGGTGAAGCATGGTTGAGCTGCAATTGACGGCGCGCCACAAAATTATTTCAAAGTTGCATCGGATTTGGGGGCGGCGGACTGATCGCACTTGCCGGTGTCAACTCAACTAATCTTGGCTAATGCAGGCGTCTGAACGTTTGACCGTGCAGCTTGGCCAGGGCAGTCTGACGCCGGTTAAGCGAGATTTGGCTAGGGAGCACGACAATAATGAACAAGATCACCGCCACGCTCATGGGTGGGGTTATCGCTGGCGCATTCGCAGTGCCGGCGCTTGCGTCATCCACTGCCTGCCCGACGGGAAATGCCTCCGTGCCGCCGGGAGCCAACACGACAAAGCCGACAGCGCCCTTCTACATCGATACCACAGACCTCAACCTGAGCACCTCGCCACCGACCCGTGACCCAGCAAACCCGGCCTACCCGAACGCGACGGCATCGCCCTCGGGAACGCTGCCCTCGGCGACAGCGGACGGCAACTTCATCATAGGGCCGGCACACCCGCCCGCGCCTGAAACCGTCGCTGATAACGGTGTGCCGAAAGGCAAAGTCCTCTCTCTTACGATGTCGTCCGCAGACAGCGTGATCTACAAGCCCGGCTTCGTCCGCGCCGATCCGCAGAACTGCCTCGACGCAGCCATCTTCTCGGCGAAAACGGCACCTGGTGACCCGTCAAACGTTCTTGTACCGACGAGCCAGGCCGGCACCTGGACGCGCGCGGTGGACGTCTATGTTCCCGCCGAACTCCCGAGAGGAACACCGGCGCCGTTCATCGTCGTGGGCGATGGCGGGCCGCACGGCTTCTTCTCGGAGAAGCAGTTTTTCACTGTGCTCGACAATCTCATCCACGAGCACCGCATCCCGCCGATCGTTGCCATCGGGATCGGTGCCGGCGGGCAGGATGCCCAGGGCAGCGAACGCGGTCGCGAGTATGACGCTGTGTCAGGCACCTACGCGGAGTGGGTGGAGCGGGAAGTGCTGCCGCTGGTCGAGCACCAGGCCGACATCCAACTGACGCACAATCCGGACGGTCGCGCCACCATGGGCATCAGTTCGAGCGGCTCGGCCGCCTTTACGATGGCCTGGTTCCACCCGGAACTTTATCACCGGGTGCTCGCCTACTCGCCGACCATGGTCAATCAGCAATGGCCCCACGATCCCGCGCTTCCGGGTGGAGCCTGGGAATACCATGACGCATGGGCCGGGCCACAGCCGGCTGGCCTCGGCGTGAACGGCGTCCATGTGACGAACACGGATATGGCCACCGGCGCTCCGCTCATTCCGAACAGCGCGCGCAAGCCGATCCGCTTCTGGTTCGAGGTGGGCGACCGCGACCTGTTCTATCCCGATGCGCCGCTCGCGGACGGCATGCACGACTGGACGCTCGCCGACGAGGATATGGCAAAGGTCTTGGCCGCCAAAGGCTACCAGTACCAGTTCCTCTTCTCGCGGAATGCCACTCATGTGGATGCCGCGACCGTTGCGGAGACACTGCCGGAGGCGCTGGAATGGCTCTGGCAGGGTTACCCGGCACACTGAACGCCAGCCTCGCGAAGGCCGACAGGCCCTACTCCATCAACCCCCGCACCGCGTCCCAGCTCGCGCGGTCGGGGGCGAGAATAATACCGCCCCGCGTCTCGGTCGGCGTATAGGGCGAGCCGTCCAGGCGCGCCGAATAGCCGCCCGCCTCGCGATGGATGAGCCAGCCCGGCGCGTGATCCCAAGGCATCATGCGCGCAAACAACGCCACATGCGCGAAACCCTGAGCCAGCAGCCGATACTCGTGCGCGGCGTTGCGGTAGTCCCAGGTCGTCGCGAACCGGGGCAGAGCCGTCAGCATCCGCGCCCGCTCCGGCTCCGGCAGATAGCGCCAGTTGATCGCGCCCGTCATACGCGCCAGCGGCACCGGCTCGGCGACCCGCAGATCCTTGCGCGCGCCAGAGGGCTGCTCCATCCAGGCCCCCTCGCCGCGCAGCGCCAACGCGCCGTCGCCGCCGATTGGGTCATGGATCACGCTCGCCACGATCTCGCCCCGCACCATCGCCGCCAGCATTACGCCGAACAGCGGCAAACCGGCGGCGAAATTTGCCGTCCCGTCCACCGGGTCGACCACGAAAGCGAGGTCGGCGTCGGCGATCCGGCGCAGCAGGCCGGGATCGGCGGCGGTCGCTTCCTCGCCAACCACCAGAGCACCCGGGAACATCCGCCCGATGCCCGCCGTGATCAGCCGCTCTGCCGCCTCGTCCGCATCGGTCACCAAGTCGAGCGGACCCGTCTTCATCCGGATCGTGCCCTCGCCCAGGTGCCGGAACCGGGGCAGGATCTCCGCCTCCGCCGCCTGCCGCATCAGCAGCCAAAGATCCTGGAGCTGTCCAGCCGTCAGCCCCCTCATACCAAGCTCTCGAACCGGGCCCGGTCGGCCGGCAACATACGGACAGTCACGCGGATCGCCTCCTCCTCATCCTCTCGCGTCAGCACCTCGCCGTGCCGGTAAAGCCAGGCGAGCTTCGCCCCATCCGACGGCACGATCTGGAACGACGCCACCTCTTTGGCGCTCGCCAGCCGCTCATCGATCGCCGCGCGCAGGGTGTCCAGACCGTCCCCGTTCAACGCCGAGATGGCGATTGTGCTGGCGTCCTCGACCAGCCCCGGCACCTCGGAGACGCCACCCAGCAGATCCGCCTTGTTCAACACGTCGATCGTCCGCTTCGGCCAGTCGGCATCGAGCGTGCCGTCCTGCACCATGCCGGCCAGCACGCCCAGCACATCCGCCTTCTGCGCCGCCGTATCGGGATGCGCGATGTCACGGACATGAAGAATGACATCGGCCTCGGCCACCTCCTCGAGCGTCGCCCGGAAGGCCGCGACCAGCTCGGTCGGCAGATCGCTGATGAAACCCACCGTGTCGGAGAGGATCGCCGGCGACCCCGATGGCAACGCTATGCTGCGCATGGTCGGGTCGAGCGTCGCGAACAGCTGGTCCTCGGCATGGACCGTCGCACCCGTCATCGCGTTGAACAGCGTCGACTTGCCGGCGTTCGTGTAGCCGATCAACGCGATCACCGGGTAGGGCGTGCGCTGACGCGCGTGACGATGCAATCCGCGCGTGCGCCGCACCTCCTCGATCTCGCGTTTCAGCCGCGCCATGCGGGTGGAGATAAGCCGGCGGTCCGCTTCGATCTGCGTCTCGCCCGGGCCGCCGAGGAAGCCGAAGCCGCCGCGCTGACGCTCCAAGTGGGTCCAGGACCGCACGAGCCGCGAGCGCTGATAGTCGAGATGCGCCAACTCGACCTGGAGAGCGCCTTCCCGCGTCCGCGCGCGCTCGCCGAAGATATCGAGGATAAGACCGGTTCGGTCGATGACCTTACAACCCCAGGCGCGCTCGAGATTGCGCTGCTGAACCGGCGACAGCGACGTGTCCATCACCACCAGCGCCACCTCATGCTCCTTCAGATCAGCGTGCACATTCTCGACCTGCCCCTCGCCGAGCAGCGCCGATGGCCGGCGGTGGCGGAGCGGCACGATGGCGGAATGCACGAGGACAAGCCCGATGGAAGCGGCGAGCCCCATGGCCTCGGCCAGTCGCGCTTCGGCGGAACGGCGATTGTCGCTGGCTTCCTCCCGCTCCCAGGGCAGAATGACGGCGGCCCGCGTCGGGGCGCCGCCCATGACAGGCTCGTTCATGCCGGAGTGACCGATAAGACCTCGCGCCCGGGCGCCGCCTCCGTTTTCAGAGGGTCGAAGAGCTGGATCGGCGCGCCCGGCATCACCGTGCTGATCGCATGCTTGTAGACGAGCTGGGTATGCCCGTCCCGCCGCAGAAGCACGGAGAAATTGTCAAACCAGGTGATGATCCCCTGGAGCTTCACGCCGTTCACGAGGAAGACCGTCACCGGCGTCTTGTTCTTCCGCACATGGTTCAGGAACACGTCCTGAACATTCTGCGTCTTCTCAGTTGCCACTAGAACTATCCTTTTTCTTGTTGCGCTGCCCGCATCATGGTGCTCACGCTCTCACGCGTGGCACTGTGGTGATGCAAGTCTTGTACTACAACCGCCGGGTTGGGCACTAGCTGACCCCCGGCAGCCCCGCCATCACGCCACCGCGCGACCAGCAGAAGCCACAGCACGGACCAGTCGTCGATCAGATAACGGCGCCCGAGCCGCCGCGGCTCGCGGCTTAGGCGGAAGAGCCATTCGAACCCCAGCCGGCGGCACCAGCACGGCGCCCGCGGCGTCAGTCCGGTCCAGAAGTCGAGCGCCGCGCCCACGCAAAGGCCGATGCCGGTTCCGCCCATGGCCTGGATCGCCGCCGCCAGCCGCTCCTGCACCGGAGAGCCGACCGCGAGCAGGGTGAAGCGCGCCGGATGGGCAACGGCGAAGCAGACTGCGTGCGCGAAGGCATCGGCGTCCTCGGACAGGCGCGGAGGCGGCTGATGGTGGTCCACCAGCACCCACGGCCGCCGATCCCGCAGGATCGCCACGCCGGCAGGGTCGAGGCCGATGATGGTCACCCGGTCGCCCGGACACAGATGCCGGTCAAGGATTTCGGCTAGAATGTCGGTGCCTGTCGCCACCGCGGGCGGCCGAAGACCGACCAGGCGTGCCACATGCGCGATCGCCATCGAATCGAGGCACCGCCACTCCGCGCGGTCGTAGAGCGTGGCGAGGCCCGGCGACCGGCCGAGACGCACGAAATGGTCGGCATTGGGTGTGACCAGATAGGCGAAGGTCGCATCGTCACGCCGTTGCGCGAGCCGCTCGGCGACGGTCGCCGCCTCCGCATCCAGGAACGACAATCCGAGGAAATTCATGATCACAGGCCCGCCGTCATGCTCAGCATGAACACGTCCTCACCAAAGGGGGTTGCAGTGCTACTTTGATGATCTGTCAACGTGAGCGTCGCCCGCGCCCGCAGCACTGGGCTGATGAGCCATTGCAGGCCGACGCGGCCGGTGATGAACGTTTCGGAGGCCCCGGTGAAATCTGCGCGGTCGAGGTCGGCGCCGAGGTGAAGGATGAGGTCGCGCCGCAGCTCGCGGTCCATCGCGACACCGCCGATGGTGGCGACGTAATCACCCTCGCCTTCGTCGGCGGCAGACTCGATCTGCCGGAACAGCGCGGCGTGCCAGGTGGTGCGCTCGTTCGGCTGCCAGGTGACGGCGGCATCCATGAGCGGCACGAACTGGTTCTCGTAGGAGGAACGATAGACGCGCCCGCCGGCGCCGGCCTGGATGCGCCAGCCCCAGACGCCGTCGAGATCGTGCTCCACGCCGAGCATGACCGTGCCGCCGGCATAATCCCGCGCCGGCTCGCCGAGCGTCTGGTTGGGATAATGGCCCGCATCCGGCTCGATGCTGAGCAACGCGCGATTGGGATCGTCGTATTCCTTGATCCCGTAGGAGACGGTGAGCCCGGCCTCGGCCACCACCCGGTCGCGATAGGCTTGGCTCGCCGCGACCCCGCCGATGGTTGCCGACCCGAACTCGTACTGGCTCAGGTCGAAGCTCGGCTGGATGGTCAGCCGGCTTGCCGGCGTCTGCGCGCTCAGCCGCAGGGTGTTGACCGCATAAGACAGAGGCTCGTCGTACTGCGCCGCGTCCAGGGCCGTATCGTTCTCGTGCAGGGCGAGATGCGCGACCGCCGCGGTGACGGCGCAGTCGGCGAGGTCGAAGGTGCCGCCCACGGCGGCGGTCCAGTCCGTGTCTGAAATTCCGGGTCCGTCGAGGTAGCGGATGTCGTCGGCCGAGGCCTCGGCGGTGACGCTGTATCCGGTGTCCTTCGCGTTGAGCGTGACGGACGGGGCCGTCTCGACAATCCAGCTCGGCTGCCGCCCGGCAAGAATGGCGCTGTCGTGGCCGATGCTTTCGGTCACCTCCGGGTGCAGCAGCTCTGCGCCGAGGGGGATTTCATGCCAGGCTGTGTCGGTCTGGATGCGGGAGGTGACGGACACGCCCTGCCCGGTGTCGAAACCAGGCACGTCGCTGGGGTAGGCGGTCTCGATCAGCTGCGCGCGCGCGGACCGGGCCGGCAGCAGGCCATAGAGAACAACCACAGGCAGGATCTTCCAAAGCCGCAAGGCCGCATCCGTTACGATAGGCGACCGTCATAGCCTTTTCATAACGGTTTCGATATAGTTTGATGATGGAAGATAATGTTTGGCGGCGGCGGGATCTCGACCGCGGCAAAACCCTGGCGATCCTGCTCGTCGTCTTCGGGCATATCGTTGCGCGTGAGGATCCGTCAGGCGGCGGCTGGGGTGCTGCCTGGTACGAGCCGGCGCGGGCGGCCGTTTACTCCTTCCACATCCCCTTCCTGTTCTACCTGAGCGGCTACGCGGCTCATTGGTCCGGTGCGACCGCGGCATGCGGCCCGGCATATGGCAACCTGCTCCGCCGCAGGGCGAAGCGCTTGCTGGTCCCTGCACTTGTTTTCGGCGTCGCCATCCTCGTCGGCAAAATCGCGATGATGGACGAGTTGCATGTGGACCATGCGCCGGCGTCGTTCGTAAGCGGCCTCGTGGACCTCGTCTGGCGGACCGATCGCAGCCCGGCGCAGTCAGTTTGGTACATCATCGTTCTGTTCTTCTATGCTGCGGGCGCCCCCATGCTGCTGCCCCTGCTGCGCCGCTACGGACCGGCGCTCCTGGTGGTGTCCGCGCCGCTGGCGCTCCTGCCCGTCCCGCCGATCCTCTATGCCGACCGCATCGTCACCTACGTGCCGTTCTTTCTCGCGGGCATGGTCGTGGCCGATCGCGATCTCGCCTGGTGTCGCTGGCTCGATGCCTGGCGGGTTCCGCTCGCCGTGCTGTTCGCGCTCGCGCTATGCGTCGATCTGCGCGCCGGAGCGGCGGTCCCGCGCAATCTCGCGATGCTTGGCGTGAGCATCGTGGCGTTGCCGGCGCTGCATGCCATCGTCCGTCAGCTACCCTATGCGGCGCGGCGGCTGCTCGATTGGCTCGGCGCTTACGCCTTCGCCATCTATCTGCTCAACACGATCTTCATCGGCCTCGCCAAGGCTCTGTTGATGAAGCAAATTCCCTGGGAGGCGGATTGGTTTCCGCTGTTCGCGGCGGGACTGATGGCCGCGGGCGTCGCTGGGCCGATCCTCGCGAAGACGCTGCTGTTCCGGCCTGTGCCCGTGCTGGACCGCCTCACGCGCTGATTTCAGTTGCTGTCCGTCGCGTAGGCCGCATACCGCCGGGAGGCGATTTCCGCCTCCGGAAAGCCGCGGAGGGCGCGGGACCGGGTTCCCACCTGCGTCAGAACCACGCCGAGAGAGCGTCCCGTCTGCGGCCCCAGCAGCCCGCGCACATGAGCGGCCAACCGACGGGGCGTATGGTTCCAGCGGATGCAGAGCAGAATGCCCTCGGCCATCTCGGCCAAGACCAGAGCGTCCGCGCTCGCCAGGATCGGCGGCCCATCGAGCACCACGAGGTCGTAATCGCGCCGCCACCCCTCGGTCGAGATCTTGACCGACAGATGGCCGATCCCGCGGCCATCCTGGGGTCGCCCCGCTGGCAGGAAGGCGAGACCGGAAAACCCGTCCGCATGCACAAGGCTTTGGGTATCGCCTCGATCCGCCAGCAGTTCGCCGAGGCCCGGCAAGTCGGCCGCTCCCATGATGCGGCTGAGGTTACGGCGCCAGAGATCGCAGTCGACCAACAGCACCCGCTCGCCGGCGCGGGCGGCCGAGCGCGCAAGCGCCAGAGCGAGGCTCGATTTGCCTTCACCGGGCCGGACGGAGGTGATGGCGAGCAGCCGGGGGCAGGCCGCGGCCAACCGCAGCCGGCCGCGCAACTGGGCCAGCTGGCGTGCGGCCGTGGTGCCTTCCCGGGCGAGCGCCTCCATCCATTGCCCGCCGCCGCCGCCGACGTTCAGGCCCAATGGGGCACGCAGAGGCGGGATGGCGCCGATGCAGGGAAGGCGCAGGATTGCGTGCACTTCGGCCTCGCTCCGGAAAGACGTGGCCATGGTTTCCCGCGCCCAGGCGAGAGCGGCTCCGGTCACCAGGCCCGCCAGGGCAGACGCCGCCAGCAGCAGGCTGCCGTGTGGCGAGGATGGCTTGGCCGGCGGTTCCGCACGCGAAAGGATGCGGCTATCCGGCGTCTCGATCGCTTCCTGCTGCGTGGTCTGGTCCATGCGGGACAGCAAGGTCTGGAGCAGCATGCGTGTGGCGTCGGCATCCTGCCCCATCGCCTGCAGAGGCACGTCGGCCTCGGCCTCGCGCGCGCTCTCCTTCTGGAGCGTGAGAAGATTGTTCTGCAGGGTCGTCAGCCGGGTCTGGGCCGCCTGCGCATCGGTCATCACCCCTGACCGCGCGGCCGAGGTCTCCGCCCCGGCTGCGGCCTGAAGTGCGCCGAGCAGCTTGCGGAGCGCCCTCACCTCCGGATGGTTCGGCCCGAGATGGCCGAGCGCGGCATCGAGATTGGCCTGGGCCTGCGCCTCCTGAAGCCGGATGGTGATGACGTTCTGAGACATTCCGGCACCATCCGCGGAGACATCGCGCCGGGCGCGCGCCGCCGCGAGATCGTTCTCGGCGCGCATGAGGTCGTCTCCGAGCGTGCTGAGTTCCTCCGTGCCCATCCCCGCCTGGACACCGGCGATGAGCCCGTTCTGCTGGCGATAGCGCGCGATGGCGGCCTCCTGCGCCAGTAGATTGACGCGCAGGCTGACGGCGCGGTTCTCCATCCAGTCGTTCGCGGCACGCAAGGCAGCGGTTTTGAAGCCGAGCTGATCGGCCAGGTAGAGGTCCATGATCCTGTTCGTGACCGCCGCGGCGATCATGGGGTTACGCGCGGTGAAGGAGACGGCGAAGACCCGGCTGTCGTTGATCGGCACGACGGCGATGGAACGCAGCACCTGGGCATCCAGCAGGAGCGAACGCGCCGCCGGTGAACTATGCGGGCGGCTGGTGAAGCCAGGTTGATGGCCAAGATCGAGATCGAGCGAAACACGATGCGCGATGGACAGGCTGGCGAGGATGGCGCCTTGGCTTGCCACGACCGCATCCGTGGTCGGGTCGGTCTTCAGGATGCTCTGCAACACCTCGGGCGCGTAACCGGCGGGATCGTAGATCACGGTTCCGGTCGCCGTGTAGAGCAACGGCATCCGCGAGACGGCGACGAAGCCCAGCGCAGGCATGAGCAGCATCGGGATGACGATGGTCCACAACTGACGCGCGACGACGCCGCGGATCAGTTCGGCGCCTCCCCGAACCGATTGCTCCGACGCGGCGGGGCCGCGCGCATCCGTCCCGTTTTCCCAGCTCCGGGCAAAATGCGATGGGCCTCGCCCGTCCGCATCATCCAGCACGATCGGCACTCCTCATCCCGTCATCAATTTGATACGGTATTGGAACATACCCTGCTCGGATGTATTTGTTAAACGTTCTCTGCATGGAGGTCAGTAGTTTTGATTACGTATCGGTCCATGTCGCGGCGGCAACGGCGAGCGAAGTTGCCAACCTTGTTCGGGCTGAGCTTGCTCGGCCTGTTGGCGGCCTGCGCGCCGACCGGAAGCGACTTGCCTCCTTTGCCGCCGCTCGGGGTCGCCGGCGCCTATCACCTCGGCCCGGGGGACCGCGTGCGCGTCCTCGTCTACGGCGACAAGGAACTGAGCGACGTCTTTTCGATCGGCGACGATGGTCTCATCTCGTTGCCGCTCGCCGGGGATGTGTCGGCGAGCGGCCACACGCCAAGCCAGCTCGCGGATGCGATCGGAGCGAGCCTCAAGCGGCGCGGCATGATCGAAGACCCGTCGGTCGCCGTGGAGGTCGTCTCCTATCGGCCGATCTTCATCCTCGGCGAGGTCATCCATCCCGGCCAATATCCGTACGAGCCGGACATGACGGTCATCGCCGCCGTGTCGCTCGGGGGTGGCTACACCTACCGTGCGATCCAGAGCTACGAGGGCGTGGTGCGCACGCAGGGAGCGAAGACCAGCGACGGGCTCGTCCACCCGCCGGACCGGCTGCAGCCGGGCGACGTGATCACGATCTTCGATCGAGTTTACTGAACCGGCTCTTCAGCTCGCATTGCCTCGGGTGATTGCCGTCTTGAGCGTCTGCCCGACGGAGCCGTTCGGCTCGCGCTCGTTGGACGGCGTCGGGAAGGTATCCTCCCAGCCGCCGCCGAGCGCCAGATAGAGCGCCACAAGATCGGTCGACACCGCCGCGGTGCTGTTCTGATAGCTGCTCTGGCTCGACAACACCGCCTGCTGGGCATTCAGAACGTCGATGTAGGTGGCGATGCCCTCGGTGTAGCGCTGCTGGGCGAGGTTGAAGGCACGCTCGTTCGCCGCGACGGCCTGACGCAGCAGGTGGCGCCGCTCTTGCTCCTTCTCGTAGTCGGTCAGATCGTTGTCGACATCCGAAAAGGCCGACAGCACCGTCTTGTCGTAGTTGATGACGGCCTCCTTCTGCTGCGCCCGGCGAAGATGCAGCGTCTCGACCAGCCTGCCGCCCTCGAAGACAGGCACCGACACCATACCGCCCAACAGGTAAGTCCGGGATGCGAGGGTGAAGAGATCGGACGTTTGGGTGGACTGGATATCGAACAGGCCGAGCAGGTCGACCGTCGGGAAGAAGTTCGCGACCGCGACGCCGATATTGGCAGTCGCCACATGAAGGTTGGCCTCGGCCTCGACGATGTCCGGGCGGCGGCGCAGCAGCTCCGAAGGCAAGCCGATCGGGATCGCCCGCGGGGTCGGGGGTACGGGCTCCGCTGTCGCCAACTCGGACTGCAGCGCGCGCGGCGGCTCGCCGAGGAGCAAGCTGAGCGCGTTGATGTAGGAAGCCACCTGGTCCTGCGCTTGCGGGATCGTCGCCTCCGTCGTCGTCAGCTGCGCCTGTTCCTGCGCCACATCCAATTCATCCGTGAGGCCCGCCGTCGCGCGCTGCATGGTCAGGCTGAGCAGGTTCCGCGCGGTGCGGACGTTGTCCTCATCGATCCGCAGCAGGGACTGGGCGTTGCGCAGCTGGATGTAGTCGCGCGCGACCTCGGCGATCGTCTGGATGAGCGTTCCTCGCCGGTCGACTTCGGAGACTTCGACATCAGCGTTGCCCGCCTCGACCTGGCGCCGCACCTTGCCCCATATATCGAGCGTCCAGGTGGCGTCGAAACCGTATTGATAGAGCGAAAGAGGATTGATTTCGTTCGACACGGGAGCAGCGGCGGCGCCCGAAGCACCGCCGGACGAGCCACCGCCGAGTTGCAGCCCGTTGTTGCTCGCCTTGTAGTCAGCGGCGCTCGCGCTGCCGGTGACGCTCGGGAAGAACGCCGCGGCGGTGATGCCCGCATTCGCCCGCGCCTCGGTCAGACGGACCGTTGCCGTCAACACGTCGAGGTTCTGCGCCGCCGCCCGTTGTTCGAGCGAATCGAGTTCGGGATCATGAAAGCTCTCCCACCACTCGACGTCGATGGGCTGCGGCACCGGCTGACTTGCCGCATTGGCGGGCGGCCTGCCGGCAAACCACGACAGTGGATTGTAAGGCGAGGTCGGGTGGTGAAAATCCGGGCCGACGGTGCAGCCGGAGACCATGAACAGAAGGGCCAGAGAAACGACAGGCCGGCTCGTCATCGCCCGCATGCGATGAAAGGCTTGTCTCTCTACCCTAAGGACCACCGTTTCCGCTCCTGCCGAGTGCTTTGACCGAACGGTTCGGTTAGCTGCTTGTATGATAGGTCCAGGCCAGCCATTGTCAAATTTGCGAGCAGGATGAAAAGACCGTGGCAGACATCGGTTCCGGACCTTCGGAGTCTCTCGTCGATCCGCTTTCGCCGGAGCGGCGTCACGCTATTCTGGATGGCGCCGGCCGGGTATTCGCCCGCGACGGATATGAAGGCGCGAGCATGGCCCAGATCGCCCGGGAAATCGGCGTGTCGAAGGGTACGCTCTACAACTATTTTCCGAGCAAGGCAGCACTGTTCAGCGGATTCATCTCCGCGAGCTGCGACCAGAGCCTCAAGCGTATCTTCGACATCCCGCCCAGCGACAACGAGCCCGAGGAGACGCTCTTCCGGGCTGGCAAAAGCATCCTCGAGATGATGCTCTCCCCGTTCCGCCAGGCAATCCACCGGATGGTGATGTCGGAGGCCGGACAGTTTCCGGAGCTGGCCCGGGCCTTCTTCGAGGCCGGGCCCCAGCGCGGGCTGAACTACCTCTCCCATTGGCTGCGCCAGGAGACGGCGGCCGGCCGGCTGATCGTGCCCGATCCCGATTTCGCTGCCGAGCAGTTCTTCGCCCTGTGCCAGACCAAGCTCGTCATGCGGGCAAGGCTCCGCCTGATCGAGACGGCCGATCCGGCCGAGTCGGAACGGGTGGTCGCCGGCGCGGTTTCGGTCTTTCTGAAGGCGTATGCGCCCGCGCAACCTCGCGCCTACGGCGTCGCGCCGATCCAGCACAATTGAAAAAGGACCCAGCGTGATGTCCAGCAATCAGGTTGAAGCCGTCCTCGCAAATCTCGAGACAACGCAGGACGAAGCGCGGGCCCGGCTCTTCGACCTGCTGCGCATCCCGAGCATCAGTGCGCAGCCTGCCCATGCCGAGGATTGTGCTCAGGCGGCGCGATGGCTGGCGCATGAGTTCGCCGCCATCGGCTTCACGACCGAAATCCGCGAGACAGCAGGCCATCCGATCGTCCTCGGTCACTATGCCGGGCCGGAAGGTGCGGATGCACAGGCCCGGCCGCATGTTCTGTTCTATGGCCATTACGACGTGCAGCCGGCCGATCCGCTGGACCTGTGGGAAAGCCCGCCGTTCGAACCGCAGCTGGTGGACCATGCGGAGGGTCCGCGGATCGTTGCGCGCGGCGCCGTCGACGACAAGGGTCAGGTCGTCGCGTTCCTTTGTGCCTGCCGGGCCTGGTATCTCTCGACCGGCGCCCTGCCCGTCCGCATCACGCTGCTGCTCGAGGGCGAGGAGGAAATCGGCTCCCCCAACCTGGACGGCTTCCTCGCGGCCAATCGCTCGGAGCTTGCAGCGGATGTTGCTCTCATCAGCGATACGGGGATGTGGGACCGGACGACGCCCGCGATCACCTCCCAGCTGCGCGGCATGGTCTACGTGCAGATCGACCTTTTCGGGCCATCGCGCGATCTGCATTCCGGCATGTACGGGGGATCGGCGCTTAATCCAATCAACGCGCTGACCCGCATCCTTGGGGACCTGCACGACGATCAGGGCCGCGTCCGCATCCCCGGCTTCTATGACGGCGTCGCCGAGTTGCCGGCGGCCCTTGCCGCGCAATGGAACGCGCTCGGCTTCGATGAGCGGGCGATGCTGAGGGCTGTCGGCCTATCGGCCCCGTCCGGCGAGGTCGGGCGGTCCGCGTTGGAGCGCCTATGGGCACGGCCGACGGCCGATCTGAACGGGATCTGGGGCGGCTATACGGGGGCGGGCTCCAAAACCGTCATCCCGTCCGAAGCCCATGCCAAGCTCTCGTGCCGTCTGGTGCCGGGGCAAGATCCGGCGGCGGTCCTGGCCGGGCTGCGGCAGTTCGTGACGGAGCGGACGCCGCCCGGCGCGCGAGTCGTCATCCAGGACTTCAACGCGAGCCCGGGTGTGGCCGTGCCTGTGGAAGGCCCCTTCATTGCGGCGGCGGCGGCGGCGCTCACCGAAGAATACGGCAAGCCGCCGGTCATGATGGGCTGTGGCGGGTCGATCCCGGTCGTCGGCTCTCTGAAGAGTTTGTTGGGGCTCGACACGATACTGATGGGTTTCGGCCTGGAGGACGACCAGGTCCACAGTCCGAACGAGAAGTTCGACTGGGCATGCTTCGAAGGCGGTGCGCGCAGCCACGCCCGGCTGCTCGGCAAGCTTGGCGGGTTCGGCTGAGAGCCGGACGCCGCCTATGGCGTCCCGCTCATCGGCGCACTAGTTTAGCCGGAGGCTCCACAGAAACTGTGGACGCGACTACCACCTGGACGGGTGGCCGAGTGGTTTAAGGCAGCGGTCTTGAAAACCGCCGAACGTGCAAGCGTTCCGTGGGTTCGAATCCCACCCCGTCCGCCAGTTGGACCAGCTCGCCGCCATCGCACCTCCCGCAAATGCATCAGGTCTTTGGCCATCCTCGTCCTGGCAACCCTCATGGTGTTTGCATTGGCGGTCTTCAATTGGATCGCCCGTCGCACATGTCAGTGTTTTATCGAAACGACATAGATGGAGTGCGCCCGTCAAAGCTCAGCATGGGCCTTTGGTGAGGCGGCGATGAAACGCCATTGGCCACGTTCCATCTCCCGAGCAGTCTGAAATCGCAGGTCCCGGCGATTTAATGGCATCGAACGGAGACCACCTCATCGTCGCATGATCGACTTGCCGGCGCTCGGCCGGCGCGTCGTCCAATAAGCTCCGGAGCATCACGCTGCGGAGGCGGCGGTCTGCGGAACCAGTGCGCCATCGGTCCGGTTCGACGTTTGCGCTGTCTGCCCAAGCTGATTGGTTTGCGCAGTCTGTGCCGACGCTCCGGCTTCGCGGACGATGTAGCCCCGGCCCCAGACGGTCGTGATCACATCGCCCGCACCGGCGAGAGAGAGCTTGCGGCGAAGCTTGCAGACGAAGACATCGATGATCTTGATATCCGGCTCGTCGTTGCCGCCGTAGAGATGGTTGAGGAAAGATTCCTTGGCAACGATACTGCCGCCACGCAAGAAGAGAAGTTCCAGTATTCTGTATTCTTTTTCAGTCAGGTGAACAGTCGTGCCGTTCACCATGACGACATTGGAGTCCATGTCGAGGACAATGGGTCCGACCACGATCTTCGAGTGGCTCAGCCCCTTCGAACGCCGGACCAACGCCTGGATCCTGGCGCCAAGTTCGGATTCGTCAAATGGCCGGGCAAGGAAGTCGTCGGCGCCGAGCGAGAACGCCTTCACCTTGGCTTGTGGCCGCGTCAGGCTCGACAAAACCAAAATCGGTACTGCAACCGAGGTCCACCGGAGCCGCCGGATAACCTCGTAACCGTCGATGTCCGGAAGCATCAGATCCAGGATCATTGCATCGTAGTCGTAACGTTTTGCGAGCTGGAAAGCCTCCTCGCCCGTTTCGACATGCTCTAGTATGGCACCATTAGCCTTTAGAGCGCGCTGGATCGAAGCAGCGGCTTGAGCGTCATTATCAACTAGAAGGACACGCATTGCTTTCTACACCCCTGGGTTGCAGGCAGAATGCTACCTGGGCGTGTGTGAGTCAATAAAAAGCTCATGCGCGGATGACGATTTATACCGCTTTTAGGTAATTGACAATTGTTTGGGTAAATCAATGGCTAGGAGCGGAGACAGGTCAAAGCTTGTTATAAGGGCATTGCTATAACGAGGCGTGACCTCCGCCTGATCCGGCGCCGCCGCAACCTCTGGATGTATAACTGGATGATTTACGCCGCTCAGGGAAAGCCCGCGGAACCGTGGTGGGCGCAACAGGGATTGAACCTGTGACCCCCACCGTGTCAAGGTGGTGCTCTCCCGCTGAGCTATGCGCCCACGGTTCCGGTGGCGGCTTTCCTAGCGGTTGATCCCCCGAGCCGCAAGAGGGTCGCGCAGCACACAGTATTGCAGGTCGGCGTCTGCCGCCATGATGAGGCGGCAGACATCCGTCAGCCCGCGATGCGTATCAGATGCACGTCGACGAGAGGGCGCTTCTGCAACCGTCGTCCGACTGCCCGCCGCAAGGAAGCCCGAGCCGATTCGAGCAGCGTGAAGTCGTCCTGCCGCATTGCCTCCGGCAGATCGGCGACCGAGGCCGTGAACTCCCCGATGATGCGCGCGGTCTCCGGATCTTCCGGCTCGAAGAGACCCGGGGCGCTGATCTGAGCCGCGCCCCTGATCCGCCCGCTGGCATCGACCACGAAGCTACCGATGACGACTCCGTTGAACAGCATGCGCCGTCGAGCGGCCAGAACACCGCCGGTCATCGGCACCAGCCGGTTGCCGTCCACCGCAAGGCGGCCCACCGGCGCGCTGTCGATCACGCGCGGCACGCCCGGCGCCAGACGCAGGATGTCGCCATCCTCCAGCATCAGAGGCTTCGCACCCAGCTCGCTCGCCAGCCCAGCATGGGCCGCGAGGTGTCGCCACTCGCCATGCACCGGCACCGCGTAGGTCGGCCGCACAAGCGCGTAGATACGCCGCAACTCGTCCCGTGCCGGATGACCCGAGACGTGAACCATGTGATCGTCGTCGGTCATCAGATGCACGCCGCGCCGCGCCAGATTGTCCTGAACGGCGTGGATGGCGCGCTCGTTGCCGGGAATGACGCGGCTCGAGAAGATGACGGTGTCGCCCTCGCCTAGAGCAATGCGCGGATGCGAATCGGCGGCAACGCGGGACATGGCGCTCCGCGCCTCGCCCTGGCTGCCCGAGAGGATGAGCAGCAGGTTGTCGTCCGGGATGTCGGAAGCGGCATCCTCGCTGAGGAACGGCGGAATGCCCGTCAGGTAGCCGCATTCGCGCGCAGCCGCCTCGATGTTGCGCAAGGACCGCCCTGCGATCGCCACCTGCCGCCCGACCGCCTTCGCGGCAAGCGCGATGCTCTCGACCCGCGCGACGTTGCTGGCGAAGCAGGTCACCGCCACCCGGCCGCTGAGATGGCGGATGAGTTCGGGCAGCGCCCGCCGCACCTCGGACTCAGAACCAGAGTGGCCTTCGACCAGCGCGTTGGTGGAGTCGCCGATGAAGGCCAGCACGCCGCGATCACCGATGCGCTTGAGCGCGCCCTCGTCCGTCACGGGACCGAGGGTCGGGTCGGGATCGAGCTTCCAGTCCCCGCTATGCACGATCAGGCCGTAGGGCGTCGTGATGGCGAGCGCCTGCGCCTCCGGGACCGAATGAGCCATGGAGATGAATTCGATGTGGTACGGCCCGATGTCGAGCTGGCCGCCGGGCTGCACGACATGCAGCGGCACCTCGGAGGCGAGACCCGCCTCGGACAGCTTGCGCCGCAGGACGGCTGCGGTGAACGGCGTCGCATAGACCGGGCAGCGCAGCTGGCGCCACAACCATGCCACCGCGCCGAGATGGTCCTCATGGGCGTGGGTGATCACCAGCCCGAGCAGATCCTTCCGCCGCTCGGCGATATAGACGGGGTCAGGCACCATGACCTCGACCTCCGGATGCTCCGGGCCGCCGAAGCCAAGCCCGCAATCGACGGCAAGCCATTGGCCGTTGCAGCGGTAGAGATTGAGGTTCATGCCGATCTCGCCCGTCCCCCCAAGTGGGAGAAAGGCGAGATCGTCGTCATTGCTGTTCATTCGGCCCGGATCCTTCGGTTAGTCTCCTGTGGGCTGGCGCTTCCAGTCGTTCGACAGGCTGGGAGCCGGATTGCGCAGCGCCAACAAACGCATTCCCTCCAGCGTGAGGTCGGGATCGATAGTCTCGAAGATCGAAGTGCCTTCGGCGAAAAGCGGCGCCAGGCCACCGGTCGCGATCACGCGCATCGGCTGGCCAAACTCGGCGCGGATGCGCGCCACGAGCCCCTCGACCATACCGACGTATCCCCAGAAGATGCCGGAGCGCATGGCGGGCACCGTGGACTTGCCGATAACGGCCTGCGGCCGCCCGATGCCGATGCGCGGCAACCGTGCTGCAGCCTTATGCAGAGCTTCTATGGAGAGGTTGACACCTGGCGAAATGATGCCGCCGATAAAGTTGCCAGCGTGATCCACTACGTCGAATGTGGTGGCAGTGCCGAAATCCACAACCACGAGAGGGCCGCCGTAGATCTGATGCGCGGCCAGGGTATTGAGCAGCCGGTCCGCGCCGACTTCCGTGGGCGCATCCATTTTGATTTCGAAGCCCCAGTTGAGCTCCCACGACGCGATCAGAGGCTCAACGGCCAGCCACTCTCGGCACAACCGCCGTAGATGATAGATGGCCGCCGGAACGACGATCCCCATGACCGCCCGCGTGATGGCGCGCGGGTCGATGTCCTGATGCCGCAGCAGCGTCAGCAGCCAAACCGCGTATTCGTCGGAGGTTCGCTGGGGATCGGTCGAAATCCGCCAGATGCCGCGCCAGCCGCTGTCATCATGCACAGCCATCACGATATTCGTGTTTCCCGCATCGATGACGAGCAGCATGATTGTGGCTAGTTCCTCTGACCCAGCAGCACGTCTCCCGTCGAGATCGTGTGGATAGCGTCGCCTGAGGACAATAGCAGTTCGCCCCGCACCGAGAGACCCGCGAAAACACCCGTGCGGGTGCGCAGTGCATCCTTGACACTGACAGCCGTGCCAAGCGGATGCGCATGCTCTAGCCAGGCGTCCCGGATCGGGGCAAACCCGGCAATCGCAAGCACCCCGCGCCACCGCTCAAGATTAGTCAGGAAGACCTTGGCGACTTCCTCCGCCGGCGCCGGCACCCCATCCGGCGTCACCAGGGCCGCTACCTGCCGCCCTTCGATAACGGGGGCAGAGGCGAGGTTGGCGCCGACGCCCACGACCAGCCAGTCTGAACCGGCGTCGACCGTCATCGCGGCGTCGACGAGGATACCGGCAAGCTTGGCGCCGTCGCTCAGCACGTCGTTGGGCCACTTAAGCATCAGAGCCTCGGGCGAGGCCGCGAATAGCGCCAGTGTCTCGACCAAGGCCACGCCCGCCAGCAGAGCCCATTGCCCGGCCCCGGCTTCCTCGAAATGGTTGCGCGGCCTTAGCAGGACCGAGAGGTAAAGGTTGCCCGGCGGGCAAACCCACTGGCGCCCACGGCTGCCACGCCCCGCCGTCTGGTTCTCGGCAAGGATCGCCAGACCGTCCGGGGCTCCCGCCCTCGCCCGCTCCATACAGGCATCCGACGTTGAAGGCAGGCTCGCCACCCGTTCAAGCCGATAGGCCGCTGGCAGGTCTGGCGGCGCGGGAGCCAGACCGCGTTCGTTCAACCCAGCAAGGCCGACGCCGCGGCCTGTGCCGCCGCCGTGATCGGCCCCGCCACCAGAATGAAGAACAGGGTCACGATGCCGGATGCGGCTACGACGAAGGAGAGCGAAGACGAACGGCGGTCGAAGACGCTGACCGGCGCATCGAAATACATGATCTTGATGATCCGCAGGTAGTAGTAGGCGCCGACGATGCTGGTCAGCACGCCGATGACCGCAAGCGTCCACAACCCGCTCTGGATCGCCGCGAGGAACACGTAGAGCTTGCCGAAGAACCCCGAGAGCGGCGGCACGCCCGCCATGCTAAGCATGAAGATGCTCATGGCCAATGCCAGCCCACCGTCGTTGCGCCCGAGCCCCGCCAGGTCGCTGATCTTTTCGACGCTGCGGCCCTGGCGACGCATGGCGAGTATGACGCCGAAGGTCCCGAGCGTCATGAAGATATAGGTCGCGAGGTAGATCAGCGTGCCGCTGGTCCCCGAAGCCGTGCCCGCCGCCAGCCCCATCAGCGCGTAGCCGACGTGGCCGATGGAGGAGTACGCCATCAGTCGCTTGATGCTGGTCTGCATGATGGGTGCGAGCGAGCCCAGGACCATCGACGCGATCGAGATGATCTCGACCAGCAACTGCCACTGCGGCAGCAGATGGCCGAACGGCTGCATCATCACCCGCAGCAGCAGGGCCACCGCCGCCACCTTGGGCGCGGAGCCAAGCAGCGCCGTCACCGAACTGGGCGCCCCCTCATAGACATCCGGCGACCACATGTGAAAGGGCACGGCGGCCATCTTGAAGACGAGGCCCGAGAGCACGAAGACCATGCCGATGATGAGGCCGACGGAGGCCCTGCCGGAAACCAGCGCCTGTTCGATGTGACCAAAATCCATCGAGCCGGAGAAGCCGTAGGTCAGCGATATGCCGTAAAGCAGCAGTCCGGAGGCGAGCGACCCCAGCACGAAATACTTCAAACCCGCTTCGGCCGAACGCAGGCTGTCGCGGGCGAAAGACGCGATGACGTAAAGCGCGAGCGACTGAAGTTCCAACCCCAGATAAAGGGTCATGAGGTTGGTAGCGGCGACCATGATCATCATGCCGGTCGTCGCGAACAGGATCAGAACCGGGAACTCGAACCGCGCGAGCTGCTCATCCTGCCGGTTGAAATCGAGCGACAGGATGATGGCGAGCGCCGAACCGGCCAGTATGAGCACCTGGACGAAGCGGCTGAAGGCGTCGGCCACGAAAAGACCGCCGTAGCCGAGACCATGCGGCGCGATGATCACGAGCCCTGCGGTGATAAGCAGGCCGCCGAGCGACAGCATGCTGGTGAGCAGGAATGCGCCCTTGGGCGGTGCGAACACCCCCGCCAGCAGCACCGCCATGGCCGCGAGGGCGAGCGCGATCTCGGGAAGTGCGACGAGCCAGTTCATCAATTCGTGCCCCCAGCCATCACGTTTGCCGCGGAGGCGAGATGCGCGCCGGCACTGTGCGCCATGGCCAGCGCGTGCTGGTTCGCCATGGCCGTCACCGTCGCGTCGAAGAAGGTCGAGAAGCTGGAGGGGTAGATGCCCATCCAGAGGGTCAGCAGCACCAGCGGCACGAGCATGGCGATTTCCCGCCCGCCGAGATCGCGAAGAGCGCTCAGATCAGGCCGCACGAGCGCACCGAAGATCACGCGGCGGTACATCACCAGCGTGTACACCGCGCTAAGGATAAGCGTGGTGGCGGTCAGCGTCGCCACCCAGAAGTTCACCTTCAGCGCGCCGACGATCACGAGGATTTCGCCGACGAAACCCGCCGTGCCTGGCAAGCCGACCGTGCCCATCGCAAAGATCATGAAGAGCAGCGAATAGAACGGCATGCGGTGAACGACACCGCCGAAGGCGTCCATGCTCTGGCTGCGAGTGCGGTCCATCAGCACGCCGACGCAGAGGAACAGCGCTGCCGTGATGAACCCGTGGCTGAGCATGCGGAACAGCGAGCCCTCGATCCCTTCGACGTTGAAGGTGAAGATGCCGACGACCGCGATCGCCATGTGGCCGACCGAGGAATAGGCGACGAGCTTGAGCAGGTCCCTCTGCACCAGCGCCGCGATCGAGGTGTAGATGATCGCGACGACGCCGAGCGTGAACATGAGCGGCGCGAAGTATTGCGAGGCATCGGGCAGCAGCGGCACCGAGAAGCGCAGGAACCCGTAGCCGCCCATGTTGGCGAGCACACCCGCCAGCAGCACCGAGCCCGCGATGGGCGATTCCCGGTGCGCGTCGATGAGCCAGGTATGAACCGGCCAGATCGGGATTTTGACCGCAAAAGCTGCGAGAAACGCCAGGAACAACCAATACTGCAGGTGAGCCGGCAGCGGGATGTGCATCATTGCCGGAATGCTGGTGGTGCCGTCGTGGAACCAGAGCGCCAGGATGCCCAGCAGCATGAGCATCGAGCCCGCGAACATGAACAGGAAGAACTTGATCGCGGCGTATAGCCGGCGCTCGCCGCCCCACACCCCGATGATGATGAACATCGGGATCAGCACGCCCTCGAAGAAGACGAAGAACAGGATGAAGTCGAGCGCCGAGAACAGCCCGACCATCATCGTCTCCATGACGAGGAAGGCGACCATGTATTCCCGCACGCGTCCGCCGGTGCTGTTCCAGCTCGACAGGATCGCGATCGGGGTCAGCGCGGTCGAGATCAGCACGAACATGATGCTGATGCCGTCGACGCCCACGCGGTAGTTGACGCCGAACTGCGGCAGCCAGTTGGCAACCTCGTTGAACTGGAACCCGGCCTGGGATTTGTCGAAGTCGAACCACAGCAGCAGGCTGAGGACAAAGACGATCAGGCTCGTCCAAAGCGCGGTCCAGCGCGCGTTGGAGGCGACCGTCGCCTCATCCCCCCTCACCGACATGATGACGATCACCCCCACCAGCGGGAGGAAGGTCAGAACGGATAGCAGCGGGAAACCGGCCTGGTTCATCGCGCTCACCGGAAGATCAGGAAGACGCTGATGAGCACGACGAGCCCGATCAGCATGACGAACGCATATTGGGCGAGCGAACCGCTCTGGAACCGCACCAGGCCTCCCGCCGTTCCGCGCGCAAGCAGCACGCCGCCACGGGGGATGCCGTCGATGATGTCCTCGTCGCCCACATGCCAGAGGGTGCGGGCCAGCGCCCGGTAGGGACGGACGAAAATGACGCCGTAGAGTTCGTCGACGTAGTACTTGTTCAGCAGCAGCCGGTAGACGAAGCCGAACCTTGCGGCGAGCAGCGCAGGGAGTTGTGGCCGCGCGATATACATGAGGTAGGCGGTCGCGATGCCGAGCAGGCCGAGCACCGTCGGCAGGTAGTCGACCACGCTCGGCACATGATTGAGATCGGCCAGGATGGACCAATGGGGCGCGTTGACGATGGACCCATTCCAGAAAAGCCTCTGGGCGGCGCCGATGAAGTCGCGGTCGAGCAGCATGCCCCCGAAGATCGCACCGATCGCGAGCACGACGAGCGGCCCGCGCATGACCCAGGGGCTCTCATGGACATGCGCCATGACATGCGCGTCGCCCTTCCGGGGGCCGTGGAAGGTCATGAAGATCATGCGCCACGAATAGAAGGCGGTCAGGAAAGTCGCGACTTCCACACAGACGAAAGCGTAGCCGCCGCCGCGCCCGAAGAAGTCGGAGTCGATGATCGCGTCCTTGGAGAAGAAGCCGGAAAGCGGCGGAATGCCCGCGAGGGCCAGGCTGCCGATCCACATCATGATGTAGGTGAAGGGGATCAGCCGGGCGAGCCCGCCCATGCGGCGCATGTCCTGCTCGCCCGACATCGCGTGAATGACCGACCCTGCCGTGAGGAAGAGCAGTGCCTTGAAGAAGGCGTGCATGATGAGGTGGAACATCGAAGCCTGGTACGCGCCGACCGACACCGCGACGAACATGTAGCCGAGCTGGGAGCACGTCGAGTAGGCGATGACGCGCTTGATGTCGGTCTGGGCGCAGCCGATGGTGGCCGCAAACACCGCAGTCGTGCCGCCGATGATGCCGACGACGGCCAAAGCGACGGGCGCGTAGTCCAGCAGCGGCGACATCCGGACCATCAGGAACACGCCGGCGGTCACCATGGTCGCGGCATGGATGAGGGCGGACACTGGGGTTGGACCTTCCATGGCGTCTGCGAGCCACGGATGCAAGCCAAGCTGCGCCGACTTTCCCATCGCGCCGATGAACAGCAGAATGCCGATCACATCCAGAGCATGCAGGTTGGTGCCGAACAGGTGGTAGACGGCATGATTTTGCGCCGGCACAGCCGCGAAGATGGCGTCGAACCGGATGCTGCCGAAGAGAAAGAAGACCAGCGCTATTCCGATGGCGAAGCCGAGATCGCCAATGCGGTTCATCACGAAGGCCTTGATGGCGGCGGCATTGGCGCTCGGCCGGTCGTACCAGAAACCGACCAGCAGATAACTGAGCAGGCCTACGCCCTCCCAGCCGAAAAAGAGCTGCAACAGGTCGTTCGCCGTCACCAGCATCAGCATCGAGAAGGTGAAGAGCGAGAGGTAGGCGAAGAAGCGAGGGACCGAGCGGTCCCCTTCCATATAGCCGATCGAGTAGATGTGGATGAGGGTCGAGACGACCGTCACCATCATCACCATGACCGCCGAGAGGCTGTCGTAGCGCAGCGCCCAATCGGCCTGGAAGCTGCCGACATGTAGCCAGTCGCCGACGAAGACGAGGCCGTCCGGCACCTCGTTCGTCAGCAGCCGCAGGCCCGAGACGACGCCCGCGACCGATGCGAGCAGCATGAGAATGACGCTCACGGCCTGAGCGCCACGGTCGCCAAGCTGGCGGCCAAAAAGGCCGGAGATCAGCGAGCCGATGAGAGGCGCGAAGACGGCAACAGCAAAGATCACGTCTCAGCCCTTCATCAGGTTGACGTCTTCGACCGCGATCGAGCCGCGGTTGCGGAAGTAGGTGACGACGATGGCGAGCCCGATAGCGGCCTCGGCGGCGGCGACGGTCAGCACGAACATCGTCATGATCTGTCCGGTGAGGTCATGCAGCACGCCCGAGAAGGCGACCAGATTGAGGTTCACCGCCAGCAGGATGAGTTCGATCGACATCAGGATGGTGATGACGTTCTTGCGGTTCATGAAGATGCCGAAGATGCCCACGACGAGGAGCATCGACGACACGACGAGATAAGAGCCGACGCCGATGGGCATGTCAGTGCTCTCCCGGCGTGTTCGGAACCAGCACGGGCTCCTGCGTCTTTTCGTCGGGAAGCAGCACCACCTCGCCCGGCGGAGGCAGCCCCACCACGTCCGGCCGGCGAATGTCGGCAGCCGTTACCCCGGCGCCTATCGCGACATCGATCATCGCGAGTGTATTCGCTGGCGTGCGCGCATTCTGCTGCGCGATGTTCTGCGTCTTCGACCGGCGGCGGTCCCGGTGCGTCAGCACGATCGCACCGATCATGGCCACCATCAGAACCAGCGATGCCGTCTCGAACAGGAAGGCGTACTGCGTGTAGAGCACCCGCCCGATGGCCTGCGTGTTCGAGACGCCCGGCGCCATCGGCGTCAGCAGCAGGCCCGATGCGGCAGGCGCGATCTTCCAGCCTCCGAGCACCAGCACGAGCTCCAGAAACAGGACTGCGCCGATCACCGCGCCGATCGGCGCGTAGCGCTGCACGCCGGCACGAAGCTCGCTGAAGTCGATATCCAGCATCATGACGACGAACAGGAACAGAACCGCGACGGCGCCAACGTAGACGATGAGCAGGATGAAGGCGAGGAACTCGGCGCCCGCGATCAGGAACAGACCGGCTGCGTTGAAGAAGCACAGGATCAGGAACAACACCGAATGGACCGGGTTGCGTGAGGTGACCACCATCACGGCGGACGCCACCAGGATCGCCGCGAAGAAGTAGAAGAAGATGTGAGCAAAGATCATGGCGTTTTACCGGTACGGGGCATCGAGTTCGAGGCGACGCGCCAGTTCGGGCTCCCACCGGTCGCCGTTCGAGAGCAGCTTCTCCTTGTCGTAGAGCAGCTCCTCGCGCGTCTCGGTCGAGTATTCGAAGTTCGGCCCCTCGACGATGGCATCGACCGGGCAGGCCTCCTCGCAGAGGCCGCAGTAGATGCACTTCACCATGTCGATGTCGTAGCGCGTCGTGCGGCGGGACCCGTCGTCGCGCGGCTCGGCTTCGATGGTGATGGCCTGCGCCGGGCAGATCGCCTCGCAGAGCTTGCATGCGATGCAGCGCTCTTCGCCATTGGGATAGCGGCGCAGCGCATGCTCGCCACGGAAGCGCGGGCTGAGCGGCGATTTTTCGAAGGGATAGTTGATGGTGGCCTTCGGTTTGAACATGTAGCGGAACGTGATGGCCATGCCGCCGAGCAATTCGGTCAGCAGCAGGCTGCGGGCCGCGCGATCGAGAACACCCATGGTGCTAGTCTCCACTCAGGCGAAAATCAGCCATTCGGCAGCCATCCGAACACTTCCAGCGCGCAGGCCGTCAGCACCATCCAGCCGAGCGACAGCGGCAGGAAGATCTTCCAGCCCAGCCGCATGAGCTGGTCGTACCGGAAGCGCGGGAACGTCGCCCGGACCCAGAAAAACATGAACATCATCAGGCAGATCTTGAGGATGAACCAGATCGGCCCCGGTATCCAGGTGAACGGCGCGAAGGGCAGCGGCGACATCCAGCCGCCGAGGAACAGGATCGACGTCATCCCGCTCATCAGCACCATGTTCGCGTATTCGCCGAGGAAGAACATGGCGTAGCTCATCGAGCTATACTCGACCATGAACCCGGCGACGATCTCGCTCTCGCCCTCGGGCAGGTCGAACGGCACGCGGTTGCACTCGGCGAGGCCCGAGATGAAGAATACGACGAACATCGGGAACAGCGGAATGCAGAACCACAGGCCATTCTGCGCGCGCACGATGTCGTTGAGGTTGAGGCTGCCGACGCAGAGCAACACCGACACCAGCACGAAGCCGATCGAGACCTCGTAGCTCACCATCTGCGCCGCCGAGCGCAAGCCGCCGAGGAAGGCGTATTTCGAGTTGCTCGACCAGCCGGCGATGATGATGCCGTAGACGCCGAGGGAGCTGATCGCGAACAGATAGAGGATGCCGACGTTGATGTTGGCGACGGCGAGGTTGTCGCCGGTCGGCACCACCACCCAGGCCAGCATCGCGAGGCTGAACGTCAGCATCGGCGCCAGCAGGAACAGAAATCGGTTCGCGCCTGTGGGCACGATCGTTTCTTTCATGATCATCTTGATGGCGTCGGCGAACGCCTGCCACAGTCCGAAGGGCCCGACGACATTCGGCCCCTTGCGCAGCTGCATCGCGCCGAGGATGCGTCGCTCGGCATAGGTGGCATAGGCGACGATCAGCAGCAGGGGCACCAGCACCGCCAGCGTCTCAAGCACACGCAGAATGATCTGGCCGAGGATGGTCGAGAAGAAGCCCATGGCCGTGGTCTACTCCGCCGCCTGCAGAAGCGGCGAGATAGTTTCGGTACAGGCATGCATCGTCGGGCTCGCACGGCTGATCGGATCGGTCAGGTAGTAGTTCGGCACGACGACCGCGAAGGCGTGACCGCTGAGAGCACCACCTGTCTCCGCCGGCCCTGTCGTGTCCGACGTCGCGAGCCGGGTCAGCACATCGAGCGTGCCGAACACCGGGTTGACCGCGACCAGCCGCTCCCGCAGCGCCTCGACCGTGTTGTAGGGCAGCGTCTGGCCGACCACGGCGCTGAACGCCCGGATGATGCGCCAATCCTCCTTCGCGTCGCCGAGCGGGAACGCGGCCTGCGCGGTGCGTTGCACACGGCCCTCGGTGTTGACGTAGGTGCCGCTTTTCTCGGTGTACGCCGCACCCGGCAGCACGACATCTGCGCGCGCGGCGCCCCGGTCTCCGTGATGACCCTGGTAGATCACGAAGGTCTCGGGCGCGATCCCTGCCGCGTCGAACTCGTCCGCGCCGAGCAGCCACAGCACGTCGACGCCGCCCGTCACCATGGCGGCCCAATCCTTGCCCTCAGGCCCCGGAACGAAGCCGAGATCGAGCCCGCCGACCCGCGCCGCCGCGCGATGCAGCACGTTGAAGCCATGCCAGGCGTCACCGAACCCGCCGACCTTCTCGGCCAGCTTCCAGGCAGCAGCGAGCACCGCCGCACCGCCCTCGCCCGCCAAGGCACCCTCGCCGACCACGATCATCGGCTTGGCCGCCTTGGTCAGGATCTCGGCGAAGGCGTGGCTGCCGTCGAGCAGCGCCGTCAGCACGTCCGCGCCCGCGCCGATGATCTCGGACGGGTAGGTCAGGTCGGTGGCCGAGCCGATGACCGCCACCGGCAGCCGGTTCATCCGCCAGCGCTTGCGGATGCGGGCGTTGAGGATCGGCGCCTCATGCCGGGGATTGGTGCCGATGAGCAGCAGCGCATCCGCCTCCTCGATCCCGGCGATCGTCGAGTTGAAGATGTAGAAGTCGCGCCGCGAGGTGTCGAACACCGCGCCACCCTGACGGCAATCGACGTTGGCCGAGCCGAGCCCCGCCATCAGCTCCTTGAGCGCCAGCATGCTCTCGGCATCGGCCATGTCGCCCGCGAGCGCGCCGATGCGGCGGCCCGGCACGTCCTTCATCCGCCCGGCGATGGCGATGAACGCCTCTTCCCAGGTCGCGGGACGCAGCTTGCCGCCGACGCGCAGCCAGGGCTTGTCGAGCCGCCGCCGCATCAGCCCGTCGACGATGTGGCGGGACTTGTCGGCCAGCCACTCCTCGTTCACGTCCTCATGGAGGCGCGGCAGGATACGCATGACCTGCGGCCCGCGCGTGTCGACGCGGATCGCCGAGCCGACCGCATCCATCACGTCGATGCTGTCGGTCTTCTTCAGCTCCCACGGCCGCGCGGTATAGGCGTAGGGCTTGGAGGTCAGCGCGCCGACCGGGCAGATGTCCACAAGATTGCCCGACAGTTCCGACGACAGCGCGTGCTGGACGTAGGTGGTGATCTCCATGTTCTCGCCACGAGAGGTGGCGCCGAGTTCCGGCACACCGGCGATCTCGGTCGCGAAGCGCACGCAGCGGGTGCACTGGATGCAGCGGGTCATGTTCGTCTTGACGATCGGCCCGAGATCCTTGTCGCGAACGGCGCGCTTGTTCTCGGTGTAGCGCGAGTGATCCGCGCCATAGGCCATCGCCTGGTCCTGCAGATCGCACTCGCCGCCCTGGTCGCAAATCGGGCAGTCGAGCGGATGGTTGATGAGCAGGAACTCCATCACCCCGCGCCGCGCCTTCCGCACCATCGGGCTGTCGGTCTTCACCACCATGCCCTCGCCGACCGGAAAGGCGCAGGAGGCAACCGGCTTCGGGGCCTTCTCGACCTCGACCAGGCACATGCGGCAGTTGGCCGCCACGGACAGCCGGTCGTGGAAGCAGAACCGGGGAATTTCCTTCCCCGCCATTTCAGCCGCCTGCAATACGGAGAAGCCGGGCGGCACCTCGATCTCGATACCGTCGATCGTGAGCTTGGGCATTGGCTTCTACTCCGCCGCGATCGCCAGGGGTTGCGTGTTCGCCGGGGGCACCGAATGCGTCGCCCTGTAGGCGGCGATCCGTTCTTCCATCAGCGGGCGGAAATGCCGGATGAGGCCCTGGATCGGCCAGGCCGCCGCATCGCCCAGCGCGCAGATCGTATGGCCCTCGACCTGGCGCGTCACCTGGTCGAGCATGTCGATCTCCTCGATCTCGGCCCGCCCCTCGACCATGCGGTTCATGATCCGCATCATCCAGCCCGTGCCCTCGCGGCAAGGCGTGCATTGGCCGCAGCTCTCATGCTTATAGAAGGCCGAAATCCGCGCGATGGCCTTGATGAGGTCGGTCGACTTGTCCATCACGATGACCGCGCCGGTGCCGAGGCCCGAGCGCATCTCGCGCAGGCTGTCGAAATCCATCAGCGCGCGCTCGGCCATCTCCTTGGTGATCATCGGAACCGAGACGCCGCCCGGGATGATCGCGAGCAGGTTGTCCCAGCCGCCGCGCACGCCGCCGGCATGGGTCTCGATGAGTTCCCGCATCGAGATGCTCATGGACTCCTCGACGGTGCAGGGCTTGTTCACATGGCCCGAGATGCAGAACAGCTTGGTGCCCTGGTTCTTGTCGCGGCCGAAGCTCGCGAACCATTTGGCCCCGCGCCGCATGATGGTCGGCGACACCGCCACCGTCTCGCAGTTCGTCACCGTGCTCGGGCAGCCATAGAGGCCCATCGCCGCCGGGAAAGGCGGCTTGGAGCGCGGCATGCCCTTCTTGCCCTCGAGGCTCTCGATGAGCGCCGTCTCCTCGCCGCAGATGTAGGCGCCGGCCCCGCGATGCACGAAGACGTCGAAATCATAGCCCGAGCCGGATGCGTTCTTCCCGATCAGGCCGGCGGCGTAGGCTTCCTCGACCGCCGTCTGGAGCCGCACGTATTCGAGGTAATACTCGCCGCGGATGTAGCAGTAGGCCGCCGTCGCCCCCATCGCGAAGCCGGCGATCAGGCAGCCCTCGACCAGCTTGTGCGGGTCGTTGCGGAGGATCTCGCGGTCCTTGCAGGTACCGGGCTCGCTCTCATCGCAATTCACCAGCAGATAGGCGGGCTTGGCGCCGCGATCCTTCGGCATGAAGCTCCATTTGAGCCCGGCCGGGAAACCGGCCCCGCCCCGGCCGCGCAGCCCCGAGGCCTTGATCTCGTCGACGATCGCCCCGCGGCCGAGCGCCAGAAGGTCGGCGGTGCTGTCCCAATCGCCGCGCGCTCGGGCGCCGTCCAGGTGCCAGTCGCCCTGGCCGTGGAGGTTGGTGAAGAGGCGATCCTTATCCGCAAGCATCATGGCTACGCTCCCGGCTTGGCAGGCTCTGTAGGCGGCGGATTGGCAGCGGCCGCCGCCGCCTGCGCGTCGGCTTCGGCCTTGGCGGCGTCAGCGCGTTCGCGTTTCAACGCCGCGTATTTTTCCGGCGACCAAAGAGCGGCCGTATCGGTCAGCGTCGTCGGCCCACCCTCGGCCATCGAACCCTGGCGGCCGATCGTCGAACCCGGCGTCGGCGTCTCGCCACGGCGAAATGCCTCGAGCAGCGCCTCGGTGCGGGGCCCGTCGAGATCCTCATAGTAGCTCTGGTTGCTGACCTGCATCATCGGTGCGTTGGAGCAGGCGCCGAGACACTCGACCTCGCTCAACGTGAAAAGGCCATCGGCGCTGGTCTCGCCGAAATGCTCGATGCCCGTCACTTTCTTGCAGGCGGCGACCACCTCGTCGGAGCCGCGCAGCCAGCACGGCGTGGTGGTGCACACCTGCAGATGGTAGCGCCCGATCGGCTTGAGATTGAACATCGTGTAGAAGCTGCCGACCTCGTAGACGCGGATCGGCGCCATATCGAGCAGAGCAGCCACGACATCCATGGCAACCTTCGGCACCCAGCCACTGCCGGTGAGGCGGAACATCTGGCTCTGGACTTCATAGAGTACAGGAATGACGGCGCTCGCGCGCCGTTCCGGCGGATAGCGCCTCAGGATCACGTCGATCTGCTCACTGGCATAGGCGTCGAACGTAAAGCTTGCCGGCTCCGCGACTGCGGGCTCGTTCGGTGCGAGGTCGCTCATGATTACCTGTCGATTTCGCCAAAGACGAGGTCGATGGACCCGATGATGGAAACCACATCGGCCAGCATGTGGCCGCGCGCCATCTTGTCCATCGCCTGGAGGTGCGAGAACCCCGTCGGCCTGATTTTGCAGCGATAGGGCCGGTTGGTTCCGTCGGCGATCAGATAGACCGCAAACTCGCCCTTCGGCGATTCGACGGCCGTGTAGGTCGAACCCGCCGGCACGTGGAAGCCCTCGGTAAAGAGCTTGAAGTGATGGATGAGCGCCTCCATCGAGCGTTTCATCTCGGCGCGCTTCGGCGGCGTGAACTTGTTGTCTTCAACGCGCACCGGCCCCGGCTTCATCTTGGCCAGGCACTGCTTCATGATCTTCACACTCTCCCGCATCTCATGGACGCGGATGAGGTAGCGGTCGTAGCAGTCGCCGTTGCGGGTCACCGGGATATTGAAGGCGACCTCGGAGTATTTCGAGTAGGGCTGTGCCCGCCGCAGATCCCACGGCACGCCCGAGGCCCGCAAGTTGGGTCCGCTGAAGCCCCAGTTGAGCGCCTCCTCGGCCGTCACCACGCCAATATCCACCGTGCGCTGCTTCCAGATGCGGTTTCCCGTCAGCAGGCCCTCGAGATCGTCGACGAAGCCGGGGAAAGTTTCGCACCAAGCGGCGATCCGTTCCTCGAGACCCGCCGGCAGGTCGCGGTTTACGCCGCCGGGTCGGATATAGTTGGCGTGCAGCCTCGCGCCCGAGGCTGCCTCGTAGAACTCCATCAGCTGCTCACGGACCTCGTAGCCCCAAAGGCTCGGCGTGGTGGCCCCTGCGTCTAGCGCGAAGGAGGTAACGTTCAGCAAATGGTTGAGGATGCGGGTAATTTCCGCGAACAGCGTGCGTATCCATTCAGCGCGCTCGGGTGGCGTGATGCCGATCAACTTCTCGACCGCCATGCAGTAGCATTGCTCCTGCACCATCGGGCTCACGTAATCGAGCCGGTCGAAATACGGGACGTTCTGAAGGTAGGTCCGGTATTCCATCAGCTTTTCAGTGCCGCGATGGAGCAGGCCGACATGCGGATCCGCGCGGTCCACGACCTCGCCGTCCATTTCGAGAATGAGACGCAGCACGCCATGCGCCGCCGGATGTTGCGGTCCGAAGTTCAGCGCGTGGCTGTCGATCTCGACTGTCTTCGTCTCGGGCTCGAACTTCGGACGGTCGCCCACATACACTTCGCTCATCGTCTTATCCTTCCCGATGCGCCTTCTCGTCCCCAGGGAGCGTCGTCATGCCCTCCCACGGCGAGATGAAGTCGAAGCGGCGGAAATCCTGGGTCAGCTTCACAGGCTCGTAGATGACCTGTTTGCGCTCCTCGTCGTAGCG
Organism: Acidisoma sp.; assembly: GCF_965199065.1. Taxonomy (NCBI): domain Bacteria; kingdom Pseudomonadati; phylum Pseudomonadota; class Alphaproteobacteria; order Acetobacterales; family Acidocellaceae; genus Acidisoma; species Acidisoma sp. Next base: position 1,228,990 of record NZ_CBDAQN010000001.1, read on the forward strand.
AACCTCGACGTAGCCCGTCATCGGGAAGTCCTTGCGCAGCGGGTGACCGACGAAGCCGTAATCGGTGAGGATGCGGCGAAGATCCGCCTGACCCGAGAAGGGAATGCCGTAGAGATCCCAGGCCTCGCGCTCCCACCATGTCGCTGCGGCCCAGAGGCCCGACACCGAGGGCACCGGCGTGACACCGTCGGTCGTCACGATGACGCGGATGCGATGGTTCTGCGACACGGAGAGCAGGTTGTAGACGACCTCGAAACGCTCCGGCTTCGCGGGCCAGTCGACGCCGCAGATGTCCATCACCTGCTCGAAGGCGAAGCGCGGATCGTCTTTAAGCGCCGTCATCACCGCGATGAGCGATCCGGTGTCGGTCCGCAGGACGACCTCGCCGACCTCGACCGTGGCGCCCCTCACATAAGGCAGACCGCCGGCAATGGCGGCGAGCGCCCCTTCGCGGCTAACCGATGCGGGCACCGCCTCCGGCGCCGCTGCGGCGGCGTCAGCCACGTAAGATGGTCCCCGTTCGGCGGATTTTTTTCTGAAGTTGCATGATGCCGTAGACCAGAGCCTCGGCCGAGGGCGGGCAGCCCGGCACGTAGATGTCGACCGGCACGATGCGGTCGCAGCCGCGGACGACTGAGTAGGAATAATGGTAGTAGCCGCCGCCGTTGGCGCAGCTGCCCATGGAGATGACCCAGCGCGGTTCCGCCATCTGGTCGTAGAGCTTGCGCAGTGCCGGCGCCATCTTGTTGGTCAGCGTGCCGGCAACGATCATCACGTCGCTCTGCCGGGGGCTGGCGCGCGGGATCACGCCCATGCGGTCCAGATCATAGCGCGGCATGTAGGCGTGGATCATTTCGACGGCGCAGCATGCAAGCCCAAAGGTCATCGGCCATAGACTGCCCGTGCGCGCCCAGTTCACCAGCTTGTCGAGGTTGCCCACGACGAAGCCACGGCCGGCGATCTCACCCGTGATGCTGCGGATGACAGCGTCCTGGTCAGGACCAGGCGGCAACTCGCTGCCGTTCCAGGCGATCGTGCGGGTTCCGTGATCGGTCGTGCCGTCGGCCATACCTTCATTGGTCGTGCCGATATTGGTCGACGGATAGGAGGTCGTGTCGCTCATCGCTGTCACTCCCAGTCGAGCGCGCCTTTGCGCCACTCGTAGATGAAGCCCACCGTCAGCACGCCCAGAAAGCCCATCATGGTCAGGAAACCAAACATGCCGATATGCGACAGGCTGACTGCCCAGGGAAACAGGAAGGCAACTTCTAGGTCGAAGATGATGAACAGAAGGCACACGAGATAGAAGCGGACATCAAAACGACGACGCGCATCGTCGAAGGGTTCGAAACCGCACTCATATGCAGAAAGTTTCTCGGCATAGGGTTTCTGCCGGGCCGCGAGCAGAGCGGCGGTCATCATGGCCAAGGCGATCACTCCGGCGATGGCTCCGAAGATCAGGATCGGCCAGTACTGCGAAAGCAGAGGTTGCACCTTCATCTCCCCGGACTAAACACTGCGCCGCAGGCCAGTTGGCCAGAACAAGTTAGTCTACCGCAACCGCGAAGGGGGCGTAATCCCCCTTGCCCGGGCGCGCCCGCGCTTCACCGCATGGTGTGGAAGACGCTGGCTTGCCTTGAGGGTTCGAGTTCGAGCTTGAACTTTAGTCGCTGGCGCGAGTGACGGGGCTCGAACCCGCGACCTCCGGCGTGACAGGCCGGCGCTCTAACCAACTGAGCTACACCCGCAGCGACGGGCGGGTGTTAAAGCGGCACGGCGATAGCGTCAAGCCGCCTAGACTGCGGCAAGCCTGCCGGAGACGCCGGTCGGACGCGCGCAACGCGTCACGCATCCGGATTGACTTTAGATTGGAACGAAGATGGTGGGCGGTGACGGATTCGAACCGCCGGCCCTCTCGGTGTAAACGAGACGCTCTACCGCTGAGCTAACCGCCCATGACCGGGCCCAGGGACCAATCCTGAGCCCGCTGGAGCCCCTAGGCCCCAGACTGCCTCAAGAGCGCGATGAGCCGAGCCCCTGCTCCTGAGTGGGGGCCCAACGGCCCCGTTGGAGATGGGGCAGAGCCCCATAGTATTGACTAGTTGACCGCGTCCTTGAGGGCCTTGCCCGGCTTGAAGCGCACGGAGGTGGACGCTGGAATCGCGATCTCCTCGCCCGTGCGGGGGTTGCGGCCTGTGCCAGCCTTGCGCTTGGCAGTAACGAAGTTGCCAAAACCGATCAGCCGGACCTCGGAGGACTTGAGCCCCTCAGCGATCTTCGCGAACACCGCGTCTACCACTTCACCGGCTTTCGCGCGTGAGAGGTCTGTCTCCTCGGCTACTGCCGCGATCAAATCCATTTTGTTCACTCTAGAACTCCCTGTTCACGAACGATCCATTTAAAACCCAGACGCTCTGTGCCTTTCGGGGCGTCTCAAGGCTACTAGCCACCGGCTCCGTTGCACGTCAACGCAAGGCGGACAGCATCCTGAGCTTTCCTGCAGCCACGAACGCCGTTCTCCCGGCCTAAAGACCACGTGGGGCAGGAAAAAGGCGGCGAACCGAGGTTCGCCGCCTTTTTTAGACAATCGCCGCGGTGCCCAGACGTCCGGGCCTGATCAGTGCGGTAGCAGAGCGCCTTTCTCGGCCACCGGCGCTTTCGCGGGAATCGGCTCCTCCTCAGGATCGGCCCATTCGATCGGCTCTGGCTTGCGCACAAGAGCTTGGCTGATCACCTCGTCGACATGGGACACCGGGATGATCTTGATCCCTTTCTTCACATTGTCAGGGATCTCGGCGAGGTCCTTCTCGTTTTCCTTCGGGATGAAAGCGGTCGTGATGCCGGCCCGCAAGGCGGCCAACAGCTTCTCCTTCAACCCGCCGATCGGAAGCACACGGCCGCGCAACGTGATCTCGCCGGTCATCGCCACGTCACGCCGCACCGCAATGCCCGTGAGCACGCTGACGATGCTGACGGCCATCGCGACGCCGGCCGAGGGACCGTCTTTCGGAGTCGCACCCTCCGGCACATGGACATGGATGTCGCGCTTCTCGAACAGCGTCGGCTTGATGCCGAAGGTGATGGACCGGCTGCGCACGTAGCTCAGCGCTGCCGCCACGCTCTCCTGCATCACGTCGCCAAGCTTGCCCGTATGCTTTATGCCGCCCTTGCCGGGCAGAAGCACGCTCTCGATCGTCAGGATCTCGCCGCCGACCTCTGTCCAGGCCAGTCCCGTGACAACGCCGACCATGTCCGTCGACTCGGCTTCGCCGTAGTGGAACTTCTTCACCCCGGCATAGGTCTCGAGGTTGTCGGCGGTGAAGTCGACGCGCTTCGCCTTCGACTTCACGATCTCCTTGACGGCCTTCCGCGCCAGGTTGGCGATCTCGCGCTCGAGGTTACGGACACCCGCTTCCCGCGTGTAGTAGCGGATCAGATCGCGAACGGCGTCGTCGCTGACTGACCACTCGTTCTCCTTCAGGCTGTGCGCCAGACCTTGCTTTGGCGTCAGATGGCGCCTGGCGATCTCGATCTTCTCATCCTCGGTATAGCCGGGGATGCGGATGATCTCCATGCGGTCGAGCAACGGCTGCGGCATCCGCAGACTGTTCGCCGTCGTCACGAACATCACGTCCGACAAGTCGTAATCGACCTCGAGGTAATGGTCGGCGAAGGTCGAGTTCTGCTCCGGGTCCAGCACTTCCAGCAGCGCCGAACTCGGGTCGCCGCGCCAGTCGGCGCCGAGCTTGTCGATCTCATCGAGCAGGAACAGCGGGTTGGAGGTCTTCGCCTTCTTCATGCCCTGGATGACCTTGCCCGGCATCGAGCCGATGTAGGTCCGCCGATGCCCGCGGATTTCGGCCTCGTCCCGCACGCCGCCAAGCGACATGCGGACGAAGTTGCGGCCCGTGGCATGCGCGATCGACTTGGCGAGCGAGGTCTTGCCGACACCCGGAGGCCCAACAAGGCAGAGGATCGGGCCCTTGAGCTTCTGGCTGCGCACCTGCACCGCCAGATACTCGATGATCCGCTCCTTGATCTTCTCCATCGCGTAATGCTCGTCATCGAGCACTTTCTCAGCCTCGGCGATGTCGGTCTTGACCTTGCTGCGCTTTTTCCAAGGGATCGCGAGGATCCAGTCGAGGTAGTTGCGAACCACCGTGGCTTCGGCGCTCATCGGGCTCATGGTCTTGAGCTTCTTGAGCTCTGCCATGGCCTTCTCTCGCGCCTCCTTGGAGAGCTTGGTCTTCTTGATCTTCTCTTCGATCTCGGCCGACTCGTCGCGGCCGTCCTCGCCTTCGCCGAGTTCCTTCTGGATCGCCTTGAGCTGCTCGTTCAGGTAGTACTCGCGCTGCGTCTTCTCCATCTGCCGCTTGACGCGGTTACGGATACGCTTCTCGACCTGAAGAACGCCGATTTCAGTTTCCATATGAGCGAAAAGCCGCTCCAGCCGCTCACCGACCGACTTCATCTCCAGCAGCTCCTGCTTCTCGGAGATCTTGAGCGTGAGGTGGCTGGCGACGGTGTCCGCGAGCTTTGCCGGATCGTCGATCTGGTTCAGCGATACCAGGACTTCCTGCGCAATCTTCTTGTTGAGCTTGATATACTGCTCGAACTGCCCGACCACGGTGCGGCTTAGCGCCTCAAGTTCCTTAGGCTCGCCCAATACCTCTTCGAGCGGCATGACCTTCGCTTCGAAGAACTGGTCGACCTCGGTAAAGCGGCTCACGGTGGCGCGGCTCGTGCCCTCGACCAGCACCTTCACCGTGCCATCCGGCAGCTTGAGCAGCTGGAGGATCGTCGACACGGTGCCAACCTGGTAGATGTCGTCGGCCGAGGGATCGTCCTGGGCGGCGTTCTTCTGAGCAACCAGAAGGATCTGCTTGCCTTCCTTGGCAACGGCTTCCAAAGCACGGACGGATTTCTCGCGCCCCACGAACAGGGGCACGATCATGTGCGGGAACACCACGATGTCCCGAAGCGGGAGCACAGGCATCCGCTCGTCGCCTGGATGCATCTCCGCTGTCTGTTCAGTCTTACTCACGATGACCTCCTTTAGGACAGTCGTTCTCAGTCTTCAGGAGCGCAATCGAAACGCTTCGGGTTGCACGATCGCGCTCCGGCGGGCCCGTCAGCGGCACCCGCCGTAGTTCAGGCACTCTCTTCAGCGCGTTCCTTGCCGTAGGTGAACAGCGGCTCGGCCCGGCTTTCGGCCACCTCACGGTTGATCGTAACTTCCTCGACGTTGTTGAGGCCGGGAAGTTCGTACATCGTGCTGAGCAGGATCTGCTCCATGATGGAGCGCAGGCCGCGCGCTCCCGTCTTGCGCTTGATGGCGCGCGCCGCCACCGACTTCATGGCGTCCTCCGTGAAGGAGAGCTTGACCCCCTCCATCTCGAACAGACGGCCATATTGCTTGACCAGGGCATTCTTCGGCTTGGTCAAAATCTCGATGAGCGCCCCCTCATCAAGATCCTCGAGGGTCGCCAACACGGGCAGGCGACCGATAAATTCTGGGATGAGGCCGAAGCGCAGCAGATCCTCTGGCTCGACCTCGCGCAGCAACTCGCCCGTCTGCCGCTCGTCGGCGGACTTTACGGATGCCCCGTAGCCGATCCCCGACCCCTTGCCACGGGCCGAGATGATCTTGTCGAGCCCCGCGAACGCCCCGCCGCAGATGAACAGGATGTTGGTCGTGTCGACCTGCAGGAACTCCTGCTGCGGATGCTTGCGGCCGCCCTGCGGTGGCACGGAGGCAACCGTCCCCTCCATGATCTTGAGCAGAGCCTGCTGCACACCCTCGCCGCTCACGTCGCGGGTGATCGACGGGTTGTCGGACTTGCGGCTGATCTTGTCGACCTCATCGATATAGACGATGCCTCGCTGCGCCCGCTCGACATTGTAATCGGCCGACTGGAGCAGCTTGAGGATGATGTTCTCCACATCCTCGCCCACGTAGCCGGCCTCGGTCAGCGTCGTCGCGTCTGCCATAGTGAAGGGCACATCGAGCATGCGTGCCAGAGTTTGGGCGAGCAGCGTCTTGCCCGAGCCGGTCGGTCCGATCAGCAGGATGTTCGACTTGGCAATCTCGACGTCGTTGTGCTTCTGCCCGTGCGCGAGGCGCTTGTAGTGGTTGTGGACGGCGACGCTCAGCACCTTCTTCGCGTGAACCTGGCCGATGACGTAATCGTCCAGCACCTTGCAAATCTCGCGCGGCGTCGGCACGCCATCCCGAGACTTGACGAGGTGGGTCTTGTTCTCCTCGCGGATGATATCCATGCAGAGTTCGACGCACTCGTCACAGATGAAGACGGTCGGGCCCGCGATCAGCTTGCGCACCTCGTGCTGGGACTTGCCGCAGAACGAGCAGTATAAAGTGTTCTTCGAATCGCTGGCTTTGCTCATTGCAGGCTCCTCTCCCGGGGTCGTGCCGGGCGTCGATCGTCAAGACTACGCCCCAGAAGCATTAAAAAACAAGGTGGTGGCCCTTCTGCCGAAGCAATCGGTCCACGCCGTCACGTCAGTCATGCCCGGGCCGGGGGTTATTGTTGAAGGCTCTGATCCCCCGGCGCCGCTTCGTCCCATCCGTTTCAGGATGGTCATCCAAGTTTTGGGCCACCCGAAGTCCGGGCGGCCAAGGCCCTCGAACCCCTTCAGCTGACCTTGCCGTCGTCGCCAACCTGTGGCCGGCTCTCGACAACCTGGTCGATCAGGCCGAAATCGCGCGCCTCGTCGGCCGACATGAACGTATCGCGCTCGAGCTTGCTCTCGATCCGCTCGAGCGTCTGCCCGGTATGTTTCACGTAGATTTCGTTCAGCCGCTGACGGATGCGGAGGATTTCGCGCGCCTGGATTTCGATATCCGTCGCCTGACCCTGAGCGCCACCGGACGGCTGATGCACCATGATCCTCGCATTCGGCAGGGCGAATCGCTTGCCGGCGGCTCCGGCCGTCAGCAGCAGGCTACCCATCGACGCCGCTTGCCCGATACATACGGTGCTGACCTGGCAGCGGATGTATTGCATCGTATCGTAAATCGCGAGACCGGAGGTCACCACGCCGCCGGGGCTGTTAATGTAGAAGGCGATGTCCTTGGAGGGATTCTCGCTTTCGAGAAACAGAAGCTGGGCGCAGATGAGCGAGGCCATCTCGTCGAAGACCTGCCCCGTCATGAAGATGATCCGCTCCTTAAGGAGGCGCGAATAGATGTCGTAGGACCGCTCGCCCCGTGAGGTTTGCTCCACCACCATCGGGACCAGGGTATTGTTGTAGACGGTTAGGGGATCCCGGTCTTCCATGCTCAGTCCTTTCCGCGCCCGGGCTCATTCCCGCAGCGGCAAGATGCGATCCGACTATGCGATCGCTTGAGGGGCATTTCCTCATGAACCTGCCCCTACCGCAAGCGTCGTCTTTTAGATGGTGCCGACGGCCGGCCGAACCGCCCCATTTGGCGACGGTTCAAGCTCCGGCAATGGCCTCACCGCTATGTGAGCCTGCCGGCAAAGATTTTAAAGACCTATTGTGAGTCGCCCTCGACGGCGGCGGTCAGCTCCTCGGGCGTCACCGGCTTGTCCTCGACCTGGGCAAGCTCCAGCACGTAATCGACCACCTTCTCCTCGAAGATCGGGCCGCGCAGGAACTCCGCGGCCTGGGGGTTCTTGCGGAACATCTCCAGCGCCTCCTTCTGCCGCGCGCCATAAGCCATGGAGTGCTGGAAAACCGCCCGGTTCATCTCCTCGTTGCTCACCGTGATGCCGTTCCGCTGGCCGATTTCAGCGAGCAGCAGGCCCAGGCGCACGCGGCGGTCAGCGATGCCCTGATACTCGGTCCGCAGCGTCTCCTCGTCCTTGTCCTTGTCCTCGTCGTCGAGCCGTCCCGCCTTCCGCTCCGTCTCCAGCCGCTCCCAGATCTGCTGGAATTCGCTGGCGGTCAGGCTGGGAGGAACCTCGAAACTCACCCGATCGGCCAGCGCATCGAGCAGCTGGCGCTTGAGGTTCTGGCGTGCTTCCGAATCGAGCTCCCGCTGCAACCGGTCGCGCACGAACTTCTTGAGGTCGTCCAGATCCTCGAACCCAAGTTCGGTCGCGAGCGCATCGTCGGCGACCGGCGTCTCGTATTGCTTGAGCGCCTTGGCCGTGACCTCGAACTCGGCATCCTTACCCGCAAGTTCGGCGCTGCCGTAATCCTCGGGGAAGCGGACCGAGATGGTGCGGCTCTCGCCCACGGACATGCCCACCAGCTGCTCGGCGAAGCCCGGGATGAACCCGGAGCCGCCAATTTCCACCGGCACGTCCTGCGCGGTGCCGCCTTCGAAGGCCTCGCCGCCGATGCGCCCGATGAAGTCGACGACCAGCGTGTCGCCCTCGGCCGCCGGCCGCGCCTCGGTGATGTCGATCTCCTTGCGGCGGCTGCGCAGGATGTTGGCAAGCCCCTGATCCACGGCTTCCGCCGGAGGCTCGGTCTTCAGGCGGGTGAGGCTGATCTCGCCGAGGTTCGGCACGGTGATGTCGGGCAGCACCTCGAGCTGGAGGGTGAACTCGAGGTCGTTGGCGTCGCCCGCCGACACCAGATCGACCTTCGGCTGCATGGCGGGACGCAGGCCGCGCTCGGAGAGCAGCTGGCGCGTCGCCTCGTTGACGCTCTCGTCGGCGACCTCGGCCATAACCGCAGGCCCATAGCGCTTCTGCAGCAGGGTCATCGGAACCTTGCCCGGCCGGAAGCCCGGCATCTTCATCGTCCGGCCGAGTTCCACCAGCCGCGCCTGCCGCTTCTGCTCGAGATCGGCATGGGGCAGGATGACGGTGAAAGCGCGCTTCAGCCCGTCGGACTGGGTTTCGGTGATCTGCATGGGACGGTTAAGCTCCGGGTCGGAAAAGGACGGCGTGAGAGGGAAAGGAAAGCATTGGAGTGCGGCGCGGCAATGGCGCGGTCCGGACGGCGTTGGTGCGGGCGGAGGGACTTGAACCCCCACGGCTTGCGCCACCAGAACCTAAATCTGGCGTGTCTGCCAATTTCACCACGCCCGCCCTTCACCCGGCCCGACAGGCCTCAGCCCCACCTTCTATAGGGTGGGGGCGCGCTTTACCCTACTCGCGCATCCCCCACAAGCGCAGGCCCTGCTGGGCCTTCACGCGTGCCAAGCGCAAGACCGAGCGCCGCGGCGATACCATCGCCCAGATCCTCGGCGATCAAACCCGCGCCGCCGGAGTTCGGGTCGGCTAGCCGCGCGGCCTCGCCATGCAGCCAGACACCGGCGGCGGCGGCGTCCCAGGCCGGCATACCCTGGGTGAGCAGCCCGGCGATGATCCCCGCCAGCACATCGCCCGAGCCCGCTGTCGCCAGGCTTGGCGGCGCGTTGTGGTTGATCGCCGCGCGTCCATCCGGTGCCGCGATCACCGTGTCGGCGCCTTTGAGGACGACGACGGCGTCGATGCGCGCCGCCGCCGCCCGGGCCGCTGCCAGCTTGTCTTGGCCGATGGGGCCGAAGAGCTTCGCGAACTCTCCGCCATGCGGGGTGATGACGGCAACGCCGCGCAACCGGTCCGGCTCGCCGGCGCAGGCGCCCAGCGCATCGGCATCGGCCAGGATCTGCCGGTCGGCGGCGATCAGCGCCGGCAGCGCCTCCCGGGCCCGGTCAAGCCCCAGGCCCGGGCCGCAGAGCCATGTGCGTCGCCGCTTGTCCTCGAGCAACGCCTCCAGCGGCTCGTCGCTGACGATGAGGCCCGGTTCTGTCGCGCGCAGAACATCGCCGTTGCCCTGCACCACCACTGTCAGCAACCCGGCGCCGGCGCGGCGGGCGCCCATGGACGCCATGCGGGCAGCGCCTGCCATCTGCGACCCGGCCAGCACCGTGAGCATCCCGCGCGTGTATTTCTGCCCATCCATGGTGAGCTTCGGCAGCGACCAGAGCGTAGGACCGTTGGCGAAGGTCCGGCAGCCGATCGGCGCGAGAACCGCCTCCGGCATGCCGATGTCGGCGAGCACCAACTCCCCGCAGAGTTCGCGCCCGGGGAGAAGGAGGTGACCGGGCTTGAGCCTGAAGAAGGTGACCGTCAGTTCGGCCGGCGACACTACGCCGCGTGCGGCTCCCGTGCCGCCATCGAGCCCGCTCGGCACGTCGATGGCGACGCGTCTGCGAGCGGCCGCGAGGACCGCCGCCACCTCGGGATCGAGATCCCGGCTAAGACCGGCGCCGAAGATCGCGTCGATGACGAGGTCGGCGCGGGCGGCCTCCGCGGAACTGAAGCGATGACGCGGGCCCTTCCAGCGCGCGGCCATGAAGCTCGCATCGGAACCGGCGCGCGGCTCGGTTAGGCTCGCGACCGCAACCGGCCAGCCCTCCTGGGCCAGCAGCCGGGCGACGACATACCCGTCGCCGCCATTGCCGCCCCCGCCGCAGAGCACGAGTGTCCGCGCCGGGCGGATGCGCTGGCGAATGGCGCGCGCCACGGCCCGGCCCGCGTTCTCCATGAGCGAAAGGCCAGGCGTGCCCAGGCGTGGCGCGGCATGGTCCGCCTGCGCCATCTCGTCTGGCGTCAGGAGTTCGGGCGGGAACTGCATCGGCGGCGTCCTCATCGCAAAAGGGTCTGGCGGTATCCCGTCAGACCCTTTCATATCATGGGCGCCGACCCGGGTGGATGAGGTCGGCCGGCAGACTTCAGGCCGGTTGAACCGCACCCTCGAGCAGGCCGATGAAGGCTTTCGAGAAGTCGGGGATGTCGTCCGGCTTGCGCGAGGTGACGAGCGTCCCGTCCGTGACCACCGGCTTGTCGACCCAGGTCGCCCCTGCGTTGGTGAGGTCGCTGCGCAGAGACGGCCACGACGTCATCGTGTGCCCCTTCACGCCGCCAGCCTCGATGAGCGTCCACGGACCGTGGCAGATCGCCGCGATAGGCTTCTTCGACGTGACGAAATGACGGACAAAGGCAACTGCCTCGCCGTTGACGCGAAGATAGTCGGGGTTGGCGACGCCACCGGGCAATAGAAGCGCATCGAAACCGTCCGGCTTGGTCGTGGAGAGTTTGGCGTCGGGCGTGAAGGTGTCGCCCTTCTCATCGTGGTTCATCCCTTGGATTTTATCATCCTTGGGCGAAACGATGGTGACCTGGGCGCCTGCCTTCTTCAGGGCCTCAACCGGTCCCGTGAGTTCGACCTGCTCGAAGCCGTCAGTCACCAGGACCGCAATCTTTTTGGAAATGGTCATGCTGTCTCTCCGGATATTGCGCCCCTTGCGGCGTTGCCTTCCGGGGCCTGAGCGTTAGATGGAGTGCCCAGGGCGGCGCTCAACGTGCCGCCCGCTTTCGTGACCGCCGCAAAGCTGAGAGATGCGGTCGGCGGTTCAGCCAGGAGAAGACCACGGACATGATCGTTCTCATCACGGGTGCCTCAGCCGGCTTCGGCGCATCGATCGCGCGGGTGCTTGCGTCCGAGGGCCACAGGATCATCGCCGCCGGGCGACGCGCCGACCGCCTCGACGCGCTCGTCGCCGAGATCGGGGCGGACAAGGTCCTGCCGCTGGTGCTGGACGTGACGGATCGGGCTGCCGTCAAAGCCGCGATCGAAGGGTTGCCGGAAGCCTGGGCAGGTATCGACATACTGGTGAACAACGCGGGACTCGCGCGCGGTATCGCCCCGGCGCAGGAAGCGAAGCTCGACGATTGGGAGACGATGATCGACACCAACGTCAAAGGCTTGACCTACGTCACCCATGCCGTGTTGCCGGGCATGGTGGCGCGAGATCGCGGGCACATCGTCAACATGGGCTCGGTCGCCGGCAACTGGCCCTACCCCGGCGGCAACGTCTACGGCGCCACCAAGGCGTTCGTCCGCAACTTCTCGCTCAATCTGAGGACGGACCTGCTCGGCACGAAGGTGCGGGTGACGAATGTCGAGCCCGGGCTCGTCGCGGGCACCGAGTTCTCCTCCGTGCGCTTCGATGGCGACAAGGCTCGCGCCGCCAACGTCTACGCCAACACGACGCCGCTGACCGCCGAGGACGTGGCGGAAACGGTGCGCTGGGTCGTGACGTTGCCGTCCCATTTCAATGTCAACACGATTGAGATCATGCCGGTGGTGCAAGGGTGGGCCGGGCTGAAGGTGGTGAAGACGGAGGCTTAACCGGCGGCGTCTGGCCCGCCGCCTGGAGCATGGCCGACGTGTGAAGCTACCTTGTGGGTCGACATGTCGTTGACAGAAGGCGGGTTGCTTGATAGGGCCCGCCGGCTTGACCAGCGACTTCGCCGGTCGGCCCATAAGAAGAAGCCGCTCCAACGAGGGCGCAGCAATGAAAGACCGTTAGCCTATGTTCGCAGTCATCCGCACTGGCGGAAAGCAATATCGCGTCGTGCCGAACGCCATCCTCAAGGTCGAGAAGCTCGAGGCCGAGGCCGGTAGCACAATCACCTTCGACGAAGTTCTGGCAGTCGGCGAAAACGGCGGTGCATTGTCCGTGGGCGCCCCCCTGGTGGCGGGCGCGACCGTGACCGCGACCGTCGTGGCCCAGGATCGCCTCGACAAGATCATCATATTCAAGAAGCGCCGCCGGCAGAACAGCCGCCGCAAGAACGGCCATCGCCAGCACGTCACCGTTCTGCGCATCGCGGACATCGTGGCGTCCGGCGGGCGTGCCTCGGAGACCGTGGTCGAAGCGGCCCCGGCCGAAGAAACCGCCGCCGAATCTGCGGCCTGAGCCGGTTGAACATAAGGAGAGCACCAGATGGCCCATAAGAAAGCAGGCGGCTCGTCCCGCAACGGCCGCGATACCGCCGGCCGCCGCCTTGGCGTGAAGAAGTTCGGCGGCGAAAGCGTCGTTGCCGGCAACATCATCATCCGCCAGCGCGGCACCAAGATGAAGCCCGGCAGCAATGTCGGCCTCGGCAAGGATCACACGATCTTCGCCCTGGTCGATGGCCATGTCAGTTTCGAAACGAAGGCCGACCGGGTGCATGTATCCGTGAAGACGCGGCCGGCGGCGCCGATGCCGGCCGCGCCGCTGCCCGTCGCCGCCGAATAACCGCCGATACCTTCGATTACCGAGCAGAAGGGGTCGGCACCGCCGGCCCCTTTATGCGTTTTGGGTGCGCCATGAAGTTCCTCGACCAGGCCAAAATCTACGTCCGTTCAGGCGATGGCGGGGATGGAGTGACCGCGTTCCGGCGCGAGAAATACATCGAGTTCGGCGGCCCTGACGGCGGCAACGGCGGCCGGGGCGGCGATGTCATCTTCGAGGCCGCGCCCGATCTCAACACGCTCATCGACTTCCGCTATTCGCAGCATTTCAGGGCGCCCAAGGGCGGCAACGGCGCGGGCTCCGATCGCACCGGCGCCAACTCCGACCCTGTCGTCGTCCGCGTGCCGGTCGGCACCGAGATCCTGGCCGAGGACCGAGAGACTCTGCTGGCCGATATCGACCGGCCGACGGCGCGCGTCGTGCTGTGCCGGGGCGGCGACGGCGGCCACGGCAACGCCCATTTCAAGAGCAGCACCAACCGCGCGCCGCGCCGCGCCGACAAGGGCTGGCCCGGCGAGGAGCGCTGGGTCTGGCTGCGCCTCAAGCTCATCGCCGATGTCGGGCTGGTCGGGCTGCCCAACGCAGGCAAGTCGACCTTCCTCTCGGTCGTATCCGCCGCGCGCCCCAAGATCGCCGACTACCCGTTCACGACGCTGACGCCGCAACTCGGCGTCGTGCGGCCCACCGACTACGAGGAGTTCGTGCTCGCGGACATCCCAGGCCTCATCGAGGGCGCGCATGAAGGCGTTGGCCTCGGCGACCGCTTTCTCGGCCATGTCGAGCGTTGCGCCGCCCTGCTGCATCTGGTGGACGGCGCCGCCGGTAACGTCGTCGACGCCTGGCGCACGATCCGCGAGGAGCTGCAGGCCTATGGCGGCGGCCTTTCCGAGAAGCCTGAAATCCTCGTGCTGAACAAGTGCGACGCCATGTCGCCGCGCGAAACCTCGGCGCGTCGGGCGGCTTTGGCGAAGGCCAGCGGCAAGCCGGTCTACGTCGCGTCGGGCGTGAGCCGCGAAGGCGTGCCCGAAATCCTGCGGGTGCTCATGACGATCGTGCACGAGGCCCGCGCCGAACGCGCGGCGGCGCTGAAAACCTCCGTCCTGGCGTGAGTGTCTCCGCGTGAGCGCCAGCCGCGCCGAGCCTCGGGTGATCGCCCTGCCCGCCATTGGTTCCGCCCGGCGGCTGGTCATCAAGCTCGGCAGCGCCCTGGTGGTCGATCCCGACGCCGCCAGCCCTCGCCAGGGCTGGCTGGGCGAGGTGGCGGCGGATATCGCTGAACTGCGCGCGACGGGCACCGAGATCATCGTCGTGTCCTCCGGCGCCATCGCCCTCGCACGGCGGACGCTCGGCCTCACGCAGCCCCGGCTGCGGCTCGAGGAAAAGCAGGCGGCGGCGGCGGTCGGCCAGATCCGGCTCGCCCAGGCCTGGACCGAGGCGCTCTCCGGCCAGGGCCTGACGGCGGCTCAGCTTCTGCTGACGATGGAGGACACCGAGGACCGGCGGCGCTACCTCAACGCGCGCGCGACGCTGACGACCCTGCTCGGGCTCGGCTGCGTGCCGGTCATCAACGAGAACGATACGGTGGCGACGGCCGAAATCCGCTTCGGCGACAATGACCGCCTCGCCGCCCGGGTGGCCGAGATGGTGCAGGCGGACCAGCTGGTTCTGTTTTCCGACATCGATGGTCTCTACACGGCCGATCCGCGACTGGATCCGGCCGCCTCCCATATTCCTGTGGTGACGGCGATGACGGCCGAGATCGACGCGATGGGCGGCGAGCCGCCCCCGGGCTACTCCTCGGGCGGGATGCGGACGAAACTCGCCGCCGCCCGCATCGCGACGAGCGCCGGCTGCGCCATGGCAATCGCACTCGGACATCGGCCTCATCCGCTGCGCGCCCTGGCCGACGGCGCCCGCTGCACCTGGTTTCTCGCCGTGCAGGACGGCCGCTCCGCCCGCAAACGGTGGATCGCGGGGAGCCTCTCGCCCGTCGGCTGGCTGACGGTCGATGCTGGCGCGGCGCGGGCCCTCGGCGCGGGGCGGTCGCTGCTGCCGGCGGGCGTGACGGCTGTCACCGGCGACTTTGCTCGCGGTGACGCGGTGCGCGTGGTGGGTCCGGATGGCGATGAGGTGGCGCGCGGCCTCTCAGCCTATACGAGCGAGGATGCCCGCCGGATCATCGGCCACCGTTCCGAGGAAATCGAGACCATCCTGGGCTGGCGCGGCCGCGACGAACTCATCCACCGCGACGACCTCGTATTGATGTCATAACGGCTTGCTGTTTGGCTAACGAGATCGCGTTTTCTCAGCATGGCTATCCTGGCCGGACGTGCGCCGAATTTCCTAAGGGATCACCAACTCGAGGCATTAGATGCGTGGCGACGCGCGTCTGTTGGCAACGAGGACTTTCGATGGAGCCTGAGGTCGACCGCAGGATAGAAACTGACGTGCCGCTGCAGATGGTGGCGGAAGATGAAGTGCGGCGGAACGGGTTCCGTCTGACGTTCCCTGCCGATCTGGAGCAGCGTTACCGGCTCGATGTCGCCGCTGCGCGGGCCCATGAGCTGCCAAAGGTGGCGTGCATCGGTCTCCTGCTGTTCATGGGCATAGGCATCCTGTGGAATTTGTT
Organism: Acidisoma sp.; assembly: GCF_965199065.1. Classification (NCBI taxonomy): domain Bacteria; kingdom Pseudomonadati; phylum Pseudomonadota; class Alphaproteobacteria; order Acetobacterales; family Acidocellaceae; genus Acidisoma; species Acidisoma sp. The sequence continues at coordinate 1,244,628 of NZ_CBDAQN010000001.1, forward strand.
TGTCGATCCGGATCCCAGGTGGAAGCTCTCACTCGTCGTCTGGTCGCTGATGATCGCGGGCGTGGTTCTGGTTCAGCCTTACTTCAAGCCCGCTGTTGCCTTTTGGAAACGTGAAGCCGCTATCCTTTGCTTCTATGGCTTCATGTGCCTTTCCGTCATGGTGTTCGTCGACCGCCAGCCGACCCCGCTCACACTCGAGCCGCTCATCTTTACCGCGCTGCCGATGTACTTCGTGTTGATATTCGTGCGGTTGCCGTTTCCGCTCGCGATCCTCTTCATGGCCGTCAGCGAAGGCACCTACGGCGCAATCCTTCTGCACCATCCCGAACTTTCCGAGCCCGGCAAGGTCTTTCTGCTGGCGTTCGTGCTGGCACTCACTCTGCCCACGCTCGTCGCCGCTCATCAGCTCGAAAGAGCTTCGCGCCGGCTCTATCTGCATGGCCTGTCGCAACATCTGAACTACGAACGCGTCGTGGCGCAGAATGCCGTCCTCACCGATCTGTCCTTCACGGATCCTCTGACGGGGATCGCCAACCGCCGCCGCATGACCGGCGAGCTGCAGCACCTCTGCGACAAGGAAGACACCTGCTCCACCTTCCTCATCGTCGACATCGATCTGTTCAAAAACTTTAACGATCTTTACGGGCATCCTGTCGGCGATCGTTGCCTGCAGGAAGTGGCGACCTGCCTTGCTTCGGCTTTGCGTGGAAACGATCTTTTGGCTCGTCTCGGTGGCGAGGAATTCGGCATTCTGCTGCCGGAGCTGCCGATGCAGGAAGCCGTGCTCGTGGCGGAACGCCTACGTGCGGGCGTTGCGGCCTACCCTTTCATGGTCGGCACGCGGATCGTCAGAATCACGGTCAGTGTGGGCGTTGCCGGTATCGTCGGCTTCGACGAGCCTGCCCGGGTAATGGACGCTGCCGACAAAGCCCTTTACCGGGCGAAGCGCGCCGGGCGGAACCGTGTCGGCGGGCCCTGGCTGAAGGTAGTCTCCTAGCGCAGCAGCGCCCTCTGCCGTGCTGGCCACAACGGCCAATGCCAGAGGGTGGTGGCGCTCCACCAGCCTCTGCAACCGTTCTGCCAGAAGATGCGTGTAGATCTGCGTCGTCGCTATGTCGGCATGACCGAGCAGGAGTTGCAGGCTGCGGAGGTCGGCGCCGCGGCCGAGCAGATGCGAGGCGAAGGAATGCCGCAGCACATGCGGGGAAACCCGCGCCGGATCGAGCCCGGCCTTCCCCGCAACCTGCTTCAACTGGAGGAAGAACGCCTGGCGCGTCAGCGGGCGGCGTGCATCCCTTCCCGGGAACAGCCATTTACCGGTCCGAGGCAAAACTGCCCGCAAAGCCTGCGCTGCCTCCCGCGCGGCATCCGACAGAGGCACGACGCGATCGCGGCCACCCTTGCCTCGCACCAGCAGCATTTCCGCGTCGGGGGTCAGCGCCGCTGCCGGCAGCGCCAGCAACTCGGAGATCCGCAGTCCGCTCGCATAGAGGATCTCCAGCCCGGCGCGCATCGCGAGGCCGGTGCGGCCACCGGCCGCGTTGGCGGCCCCCGCGGCAGCCTGCAACAGCTGGTCGACCTCGGCCTCGGTGAGATTTTTCGGCAACGGCGCCTGCGCCTTGGGCGAGGAGAGCAAGCGAGCCGGATCGTCCGCCCGCACACCTTCGCGGAGCAGGAACCTGTGGAACTGGCGGATGGAGGCGAGCCGCCGCGCCTGGGTGCGTGACGCCAGCCCCTCGGCTGCGAGCGAGGCGAGATAAGCCCGCAGAGCCTCCGGCCGGGCGGCCGCAAGCCGCTCGCCCCGCACAGCCAGAAATGCGCCGAGGTCTTCGAGATCGGCCCGGTAGGCGGCGAGCGTGTTCCACGCGGCCCCGCGCTCGGCCGCCATCATCTCGAGGAACGCTTCGAGGTGCCGATCCATCAGGAACGCATCAGAGATGCCGCAGCATACTGCTCCTGCAGCGCCAGCCAGCCGGAGGAGATAGGCTGGATGATATCCAACAGGCGCTCGGCTGGCCGCATGTCTCCCTCACTACTCAAGCGTGGCGGATGCTGACACCACGCTGTCAGAGCCACCCCTCTATAGCCCGTCGCGGATAACAGGAGCGAGCAGATGAAGCGATGGGCCGGACCGGCTTTGATGGGAGGGTCGACGCTCGCCTACAGCTTGGCCGGATACTTCACCCGGCTCATCCCGCTCGACGCGATCAGCCTGCTGTTCTGGCGCGCCCTGTTCGCGGGCCTGATGATCGTGACGCTGATCCTGGTGCAGTATCGCGGCGAGGCCTGGGCAAGAACGCGGGACATCGGCTGGCAGGGGGTCGTGATCGGCGCGTTGGGAGTTGTCTCCTCCTATTCCTACCTCGCGGCGTTCCGCCACACGACCGTCGCCGATGTCTCGATCATCTACGCTACCCTGCCCTTTGTCACAGCGGGCTTTGCCTGGGTCGTTCTGCGGGACCGTGAAGGCTGGCGCGTGATCGTCAGCAGCATAGTGGCGCTCGTCGGCGTCGGTATCATGACGGGGGGCGCCATTCGGCACGGGCATCTGCTCGGCGACCTGTTGGCGTTCGCGATGACGGCCTCGTTCGCCATCATGCTGGTTCTGCTGCGCCGGGGCCGCCGCGTCTCGATGCTGCCCGCAGTTGCGCTTCAATGCCTGCTGAGCGCGCTGGTCGCCGCACCCTTCGCGCATATCAGTCCGATCGGCAGCTTGCCGCTGCTTCACCTCGCCCTGTTTGGAACCTGCCAATATGGCCTCGGACTCGTGCTGCTCGCCTTCGGTATGCGCCGCGTCGGTGCCACGGAAGGGGCATTGATCGGTCTGCTGGATACCCCGCTGGCGCCGCTCTGGGTCTGGCTCGCCTTCAACGAAGTGCCGCCGCTGCTGACCCTGGTCGGCGGCGCGGTCGTGCTGGGCGCCGTGTTCTGGAACATGACAGGCACCTCAAGCACCGCAGAAGCCCCGGCGGGCTAGCTCTTGTCGATGGCGCTGGCCGGCAGCACCTCATGAACCTGATGCTGGTGCAGAGGCAGCGGAAACATCCCCAGAGCGAGGAAACCGCCGCCGATCACGACCAGCAGGAAAAGAATGACGACCAACAGGAAACCACGCATTCGGCTGATCTGCCCCTCGAGTCTGCGCCTATGCTAGAGCTATACCAGCCTGACCGGAGTCGCGAAGCGAGGCGAGGATGATTAGGTTCCGGGTGAAGAAGAGCTGGAGCGCGCTGATCGTTTTCAGGCTGAGCTCGGGAGCGGACGACAAGCCTGGGATGTGATGACGCGCAATAGCTCGCAGGAGAGTTCGGGCTTCGACCCGCCCCCCGACCTGCCATCCAACCATGGTGGCCGCAGCATCGTGCTCGTCGGGCTGATGGGTGCCGGCAAAACCGCCGTTGGGCGCCGGCTGGCCCAGGCGCTCGGCCTCCCGTTCGTCGATACCGACCATGAGGTCGAGGCCGCGGCAGGCTATAGTGTCAGCGAAATCTTTCAGCGCTTCGGCGAGCCTGCTTTCCGGGACGTGGAACGCCGTGTCATCCGCCGGCTCTTGGACGGCCCTCGGATCGTGCTCGCGACCGGCGGCGGCGCCTTCATGGACCGCGAAACGCGGGCCGTGATCCGCAGCACGGGGCTGTCGATCTGGATCAGGGCGCCGTTGCCCCTGCTGCTGAAGCGCGTCGCCGGCCGCACCCATCGCCCGCTGCTGATGAGCGGCGACCCCGTCCAGATCCTGCAGGGGCTGATCGACCTGCGCCACCCCTTCTATGCCGAGGCCGATATCGTGATCGATTCGAGAGACGAACCCGTGGACAGCATGGCCAGGCGCCTGACCGAGGCCGTGCTGGCGCATGAACCGCCGCTTCGCGTGCCCGTCGAGCTGACGGGCGGTGGCTACGACGTGGTCATCGGAAGCGGGCTGCTGGCGCGCGCCGGAGGTCTGCTCGCCCCTGTGCTGCCGCAGCGCCGCGCCATCATCGTGACCGACCGGATCGTCGCCGGCCTGCATCTCGCGACCCTGAAGGGCGGGCTGGAGACAGCCGGCTTCACCACCGGAACCGTGGAGATCGAGCCCGGCGAGGCGTCCAAATCCGTCGAGGGCTGGACCGAACTCGTCGACCACCTGCTCGGTCGCGGCGTGGAGCGACGGACGGCGATCGTGGCGCTCGGCGGGGGCGTCGTCGGCGACCTCGCAGGGTTCGCGGCGGCAGCCACCTTGCGCGGCCTTCCCTTCGTCCAGGTGCCGACGACGCTGCTTGCCCAGGTCGACAGCAGCGTCGGCGGCAAGACCGGCATCAACACGCGCCATGGCAAGAACCTGATCGGGGCCTTCCATCAGCCGCGCATCGTGCTCGCCGATACCGATGTGCTGGCAACCCTGCCGCCCCGCGAACTCCGTGCGGGCTACGCCGAGATCGTCAAGGCCGGCCTCATCGGCGACGCCGCGTTCTACGAGTGGTGCGAGGCCCATGGCGCCGGCGTCGTCGGGGGCAATCGCGCAGATCAGGCCGAGGCCATCCGCCGCGCCTGCGCCTTCAAGGCGAGCGTCGTCGGCGATGACGAGCGCGAGGAACGCGCGAATGACGGCCGCGCTCTGCTCAATCTCGGCCACACCTTCGCCCACGCGCTGGAAGCCGAGGTCGGCTACGGCGGGGAGCTGTTGCATGGCGAGGCGGTCGCAATCGGGCTCGGCCTCGCCTTCGGCTTGTCGGCACGCCTCGGCCACTGCGCGCCCGAGGATGGCGTTCGCGTGCGCGCGCATCTGGAAGCGGTCGGGTTGCCGGCGGACCTGCGGATGCTGAACCGTGTGTTCTCGGCCGAGCGGCTGATCGCGCATATGAGGAGGGACAAGAAGATGCGCGACGGGACGCTGCATTTCGTTCTTGTGCGGGGGATCGGCCAGGCCTTCACCACGGGCGATGTACCGCCCGAGGCTGTCACCGAGGTGTTGCGCGAGGCAGGGTGCCGGGAGCCGTAACCGCCACGCCGAAGTGCGTCCAGGCGCTGGGCGCGTAGCCCGAGCCGTCTGCCGCCACGGCATAGACGCGCCAGGCGAAATCCTCGTCGCCGGGCAACGTCACTGCGGTGGCGCTCGTCGTGCTGTAGCGAGACAGCACCTCGTTGAACTGGCCGTGCGCGCCAGCCTGTAATTCGACGAAGTAGGTTACGGGGAACGGTTCCGCTGGCGCCGTCCAGACAAGTTGGGTGACCGAATGAGCGGCGGACACAGGCACCGCCGTGCCACCAGCCGGCCAGACCGGCTTCGGCGCCACCAGCGGACCTGCCACCTCTGACCGCTGGTGCGCCGCCAGTTGCGCGGCCTTTGCCGCAGCCTCGGGGATTGCACCGGCCGCCATGCTATACCAGGCGACAGCCGCGGCAATATTATGCGGCACCCCCTCGCCCGTCTCATACAGCTGGCCGAGGTTGAACGCGGCTTCGCGCTGGCCGAGGGACGCCGCCCTGGCATACCAGATGGCCGCTTCGGCCCGATCCCGCCGGACGCCGCGCCCGCTGTCGTACATGACCCCCACATTGAGGGCACCCGCGCCGATACCGGCCTCCGCCGCCCGCCGATACCAACGGAAGGCCGTGGACGCATTGGGCGACACGCCGTCTCCGAGATCGTAGAGCAGCCCGAGGTCGAACGCCGCATTGGCGTTTCCGGCGCGGGCGGCCGCAGACCAAACCTGCCGTGCCTCGCCATAACGCCCCGCGTCGAACGCTGCGTTGCCGTCAGCAAGCTCGTCCGCATGGGAGGCGGGAGCCACGAAGGGGCAGGACCACACGAGAAGCCCCGCCGCGAGCGTCTGCCGGGCCCTCCCGCTCAGCACCGGAAGTGTCAGCGCCCAATGTGCCAAAGGCCGGCGTGTCAGCGCCCGCCGTGTCAGCGCCCGCCGTGTCAGCGCCCGCCGTGTCAGCGCCAAGTGATCTCCACCTTGCGGTAAGCTTGATCGGGGCCTGAAGGCTCCTTCCCGCTCAGAGAAGCCGTGGTGCCGGCTGCCAGGATCTGGAAGTGGTTCGGGGGCAAGCCGCGGGCGATCAGCCCCTGGAACACGATATCCGCCCTTTTTTGCGACAGCAGCAGATTGGGGCCGGCCGAGCCGGTGGCGTCCGCCATGCCGGTGATGATCATGACGATGGGCTTGCCGTCATTGAAGATGCGCGAGGCCTCGTCGAGGGTCGCCTGCTCCTTCGGTGCGAGCGTGGAACTTCCGGAGGCGAAGTAGACCGACAGGCTCGTGGGCGCCTCGGCGGAGGTGGGCGTCGTGGAGGAGGCCGGGCTGGTCGTCGTATGAGCATCCGGCGTCTCGGGCTTGGGCGCCGCCGGGTTCGGCGTCTGCGCCATAGCGACTGTGCTGGCCGCGATCATCGCGGTGCCGACTGCGAGAACGATCTTATGAGCCTTCATTGCTTAGATCCTTTGCAACCTTGAGAGGTAGCCGGATTTCGACGGTTCCCGGCCGGGGAAGCACGCTCGCGTGAACGAGCGCCACCGGCTCGGGCCGCTTCGTAATGCGCGAGAGGCCGGCTGCAACCCGAAGAGCGCCGACCGCGTCTTGCGGGAAGAAGTACACGACGGCCTCGTCAGGGACTGATCCTGCAGACGCTGTCGCGCTCGCGATATCGGACATCTGTCGGCGCAGCTGGCTGGCAAATGCCTCCATCCGCAGGCCCTCCATGGGGCTCGACGGCGCGTAGACGATTCGCAGATGCATAGGCGTGCCATCGGGAAGCGTCTGCGGTGCGGACGGTACACCAGGAAGCGCCACAGCCAAGGCAGGCACGAGATGGTGGGGTTCGACTGGCGGCGGGAGGTCGACCGTTCTCACTGGGTTGTTGGCCACAGACGGGGTCGTCCGGTGCGGGCGCTCCGGAAGGCTGGATGGGGCCGGCCCGCTGATGGCGACTGCCTTTGGCGCCGGCGCCGGTGGATGCGCGATGGCCGGGACACGAAGTCCGGACGCCCACGCCTCTGCACGGCGGATCATCCGGCCCGCTTGCAGGCTTGAAGGACCCAAAGCTCCCGCAATGCCGCCCACGAGCAACCCAACGACCAGAAGCACGCCAAGGCCGATCAGCACAGGCCTACTGTACGAAATTCTGGCTGGCTCGGGCGGCTGAATGTCAGGCGGGGGCAGCGTGCGATTTTGACCCGTGCTCTCCCGCTGCAGGAACTCGCTCAGCCACTCGGTAGTCGCGGACTGATGATCCGGCCGGCCACCTTCAGCTTCGGACAGTTGGCGGTTCGGAAGCGGGCTCTCGGCGGACGACAATCCATCCATTACGTGGTTCGAACTCCGTCTTCAGCCGGCGAACGGCTTGTAATCGGCTAATCGCGCCGCTCACGCCGGGCAGTCGCGGTATCAGAGCAAACTGAATAATCGAGCCGCGCTCCTGTTTCTTCCAGTCGCCTTTTCGGGGAGGCCGCACCTTTCTCATACCCCTTTGGTGCAAAGACGCTTACGGCTGCACAACGCTTAGAAAGTGTACACAGTTGGCCGGCATCCATGCATCGGGTAGGTGTGAAACACGATCCCGAAGCTAAAGCGTTGATGATATTGTCCAATAGCTATGGCACAGGCTTTGCTTGGCATCTTGAGTGATCGTTTCGTTCGCGAGGCGACACGACCCCATGCCAGGAAGCGACCCATCGTGCAGCCCGCTCTGGACGTCGAGTTGATCGCCGTCACAAAACGCTATGGATCGACCGCCGCGGTCGAAGACATCTCCCTGCGCATCCCGCGCGGCACCTATTGCTGCCTGCTCGGCCCCTCGGGCTGCGGCAAGACCAGCACGCTGCGCATGATCGCCGGGCACGAAAGCATCAGCGAAGGCGAGATCATCATCAACGGCGTGAGCGTCGCCCGCCTGCCGCCGGTCAAGCGCGGCACCGCGATGATGTTCCAGAGCTACGCGCTGTTCCCGCATTTGAATTGCATCGACAACGTGGCGTTCGGGCTCAAGATGCGCGGCGTCGGCAAGAACGAGCGCCGAGAACAGGCCGCGCGCCTGCTCTCCATGGTGCAGATGGACAAGTACGCCCAGCGCCTGCCGGCACAGCTTTCCGGCGGGCAGCAGCAGCGTGTCGCCCTCGCCCGGGCGCTGATCACGCGGCCCAAGGTTCTGCTGCTCGACGAGCCGCTTTCGGCGCTCGACCCGTTCCTGCGTGGCACGATGCGGGAGGAGTTGAAGCGCCTGCAACGCGAACTCGGCATCAGCTTCATCCATGTCACGCATAGCCAGGAGGAGGCGTTGGCGCTGGCCGATCTCGTCGTCGTGATGGATCACGGCCACATCGTGCAGTCCGGCTCGCCGCGCGAAATCTTCGACACGCCCGCCACCGCCTTCATCGCGCGCTTCATGGGGGGACACAACGTCATCACCAATGGCCATGGCGCCTTTGCCGTGCGCGCCGACCGCTGCCGCTTCGCGCCGCCCACCGCCAACGAGGGCCTGCCGGGGTCGGTCTGCTCCATCGAATATCTGGGCGCCGTCGTGAAGGTCGGCATCGCGACCGAAGGCGGCGGCGAGATCGTGGCGCTACTGCCGGACGACCAGTTCTTCGCAGCCCCCCTGGCAATGGGCGAAACCGCCCGCCTCGTCTGGGCGCCGCAGGATGCCCATCCCGTGAGTTTCTAGACCTGTGGGCGGCCGCTCCACCAAAGCCCGCGCGCAAGCAAGCCTGAACATCAAGACATAGGGAAACTTATAATGACCAAGAAGATGATGAACCGCCGCGGGCTTCTGAAGGGCACGGCCGCTCTCGCCGGCGTCGCCGCCGGATCGGGCGCCATCACCGGCTTTCCAACGATCTGGGCGCAGAACATCAAGAACGTAACGCTGCGCCAGTTCGGCACCGGCGTGTCGAACCTCAATGACATCGCAACGAAGTGCAAGGCCGACACCGGCATCACCATTTCGATGACGGCGATGGACACGGATGCCGCGGCGATCCGCGCCATCACCCAGCCGAACAGCTACGACGTGGCCGACATCGAATACTTCACGGTGAAGAAGGTCTTCCCGACCGGCCGCCTGCAGCCATTGGATATCAAGAAGATCAAATACTACGGCGAGATCGTGCCGCTGTTCAAGGACGGCAAGGTGACGCCGACCGCCTCCGTCGGCCAGGGCACCGCGCCTTGCCGCGTGAGCTATACCGAGGGCCCGGAGTCCAAGAAGTTCGCGGCCTCGCCCACCGAGTGGATGACGCTCATCCCGACGATCTACAACGCCGATACGCTCGGCATCCGCCCCGATCTGGTGGGCAAGCCGATCACCCATTGGAAGGAACTCGTCGACCCTGCCTTCAAGGGCAAGGCGGCGATCATCAACATCCCCGGCATCGGCATCATGGACGCCGCCATGACGATCGAGAGCCTGGGGATGATGAAATACGGCGACAAGGGCAACATGACGAAGCCCGAGATCGACAAGACGATCGCCTTCCTCATCGAGCAGAAGAAGGCGGGCCAGTTCCGCGCCTTCTGGAAAAGCTTCGAGGAGAGCGTCGATCTGATGGCCTCGGGCGAGGTCGTCATCCAGTCGATGTGGTCACCCGCGGTGACCGCCGTGCGGTCCAAGGGCATCGCCTGCACCTTCCAGCCGCTGGCCGAGGGCTATCGCGGCTGGGGCGGCGGGCTCGGCATCGCGCGCCACCTCACCGGGTTGGAGCGTGACGCGGCCTACGAATACATCAACTGGTATCTGTCGGGCTGGACCGGCGCCTACCTCAACCGCCAGGGCTACTACTCGGCGGTGCTGACAACGGCGCAGAAATACATGAGCGCGAACGAGTGGGGCTACTGGATGGAAGGCAAGGCCGCGACCGCGCCGATCGTCAGCCCGCAAGGCACGCAGATCGCCAAGGTGGGCGACAAGCGCGACGGCGGCTCGTACTACGACCGCATCGGGCACATCGCCTGCTGGAACTCGGTGATGGATAACGACCGCTACCTCATCCAGAAGTGGAACGAGTTCTCGGTGGCGTAGTCTAAGCAGGGAGCGAGCCGCGCGTGAGCACAACGATCGAGACCGCTGCTGCGAAACCCGCGATGCGCGTGAAGAAGGCCAGGGCCGGCGGGTCGTCCGCCGGTTCCTGGCTGCTCGCATTGCCGTTGACGTTGGTGCTCGGGGTGTTCCTCGTCATCCCGATCCTGATGCTCGTCGTCGTCAGCTTCCTCGATTACAACTCCGTGCAGATCCTGTGGAGCTTCGTGCTCGACAACTACGGCGAGGCGCTGTCCTCGGCCGTGACCTGGGAGACCTTCGCGGTCACCATCAAATACGCGGTCATCACCTGGGCGATCACGCTGTTCCTGGGCTTCTGGCTGTCCTATTTCCTCGCCTTCGAGGTGCGCGGCGCGGCATGGCAGATGGGATTATTCCTGGTCTGCTCGATACCGTTCCTGACCTCGAACATCATCCGCACGATCTCATGGATACCGGCGCTGGGGCGCAACGGCATCGTCAACAGCGTGCTGCTGCATTTCCACCTGATCCATCAACCGCTGACCTTCCTGCTGTACAGCCAGTTCGCCATCATCCTCGCCTTCGTGCATCTGAACACGCTGTTCATGGTGACGCCGATCTTCAACTCGATGATGCGGATCGACCGGACTTTGATCGAGGCGGCGCATGATAATGGCGCCGGCTTCTGGCAGACGATCTTCAACGTCATCCTGCCGCTGTCGAAGACGGGCATCGGCATCGGCACCATCTTCGTCATCACGCTGGTGATGGGCGACTTCGTGAGCGTCAGCATCATGGGCGGCGGCCAGAGCGCCTCCGTCGGCATCATGATCCAGAACGAGATGTCGCAGCTGCAATACCCGGCGGCGGCGGCGAACGCGGTGATCCTGCTGGCGATCGTGCTGGTGATGGTGTTCCTCATCCTGCGCGTCGTCGACATCCGCAAGGAACTCTGAGCCGATGAACCGGGACCGGCGCGGGCTTTCGTTCTACATCCTGGCGGCGCTGTTCGCGGCCTTCGTGCTGTTCCTGTACGGGCCGATCGCCACCATCGTCATCCTGTCCTTCCAGGGACCGAACGGCGGCCTGACCTTTCCAATGAACGGCTTTTCCTTCCATTGGTTCCATGCCCTGTTCCAGGCGCAGATGGTCGGCGACTTCGGCGCCTCCATCACGCGCTCGCTGATCCTCGCCCTGATGGTGATGGTGGCGAACGTGGTCATCTCCGTCGCGGCCGGGATGGCGTTCCGGCGGCGCTTCACCGGCTCGACGGTGCTGTTCTATCTCGTCATCGCCAGCCTCATCGTGCCGTCGATCCTGGTCAGCCTCGGCATCGGCCTGCTGTTCAGCCAGCTCGGCATCGACCCCGCCTGGTACAGCACGGCCTTCGGCGCGCAACTCACCTGGACCATGCCGTTCGGCCTGCTCATCATGTTCGCGGTCTTCAACCGCTTCAACAAAAGCTGGGAGGAAGCGGCGCGCGATCTGGGTGCGAGCCCCTGGCGCAGCTTCCGCGAGGTCGTGCTGCCCATCATCCTGCCCGGCGTCATCGGCATCGCGCTGTTCGGCTTCTCGCTCTCGTATGACGAATATCCCCGCACCATGATGACGGCGGGCGACAGCAACACCCTGCCGCTCGAGATTTTCGCGATGACGGCGAATGTGACGACGCCCGTGATCTACGCGCTCGGCACGCTGACGACGGCCTTCTCCGCAGTTGTGATCCTGGTGGCGATGACAACCATGGCGGTGATCCGCCGCCGACGCTTGGCCAAGCTGTAACCGAGCCTAACTAAGCGGTCATGAAGCTACTCGTCATAAATCCCAATACCACCGCTTCCATGACCGCCAAGATCGGCGCCGCGGCCCGGTCCGTGGCCAGCCCTGGCACGCAGATCGAGGCTGTGAACCCGGCAATGGGTCCGGTGAGCATCGAAGGCTTCTACGACGAGGCGCTCTGTCTCCCCGGCCTTCTGACCGAGGTGGCGGCGGGTGAGCGACGCGGCGCCGACGCGATCGTCGTCGCCTGCTTCGACGACCCGGGCATCGACGCCGCGCGCTCGATCGCCTCGGTGCCCGTCCTCGGCATCTGCGAGGCGGCGATGCGGATGGCCTCGATGCTGGGGCACCGCTTCACCATCGTGACGACGCAGGCGATCTCCCTGCCCGCGATGGAGGGGCTCATCCGGCGCCACGGGATGGAGGCATGCGGACGCGCGCGCGCCGCGGGCGTGCCGGTGCTGGCGCTCGAGGACCCGCTGAGCGGCGCGGTCGCAAAGGTCCGAACCGAAATCCACCGGGCCGTGACCGAGGACCGGGCCGAGTGCATCCTGCTCGGCTGCGCCGGAATGGCGGACTTAGCGCGCGACCTCACGGAGGAGATGGGGCTGCCGGTCATCGACGGCGTGGCGGCGGCGGTCAAGCTTGCGGAGGCGGTGGTCGGGCTCGGGCTACGCACGTCCAAGGTTGGCGGCTACGCGCGTCCGGCGGCGAAGTCCTATACGGGCATATTGACGGCGTTCGCGCCCTGAGCAGCTAGCCAAGGGCGAGAGCAGCGCGGATTTCACGGCCGCGGCCACCCGCGTCCATCATCTCTGCCAGTTGCGGCCGGCGCTCGATCTGCAGCCGGTAGAGCCTGTAGGCGGCGCTCACCAATGTGCCGTCGCGGCCCAGCATCGCGTCGCCCAGTTCGAGAATGCGGAGATTGGGCCAGGCCTTCTCGCGAATGCCGTGAACCATGGCGAGGATCGTCTCGGCGGGCTCGCCGGGCAGCGCCTGGGCGAGGATCAGCACCATCGAGGCGGTGGAGCGGGAAATTCCCGCATGGCAATGGACGATGAGGTTGGCCTGCGGATCAGCCGCAAGGCTGCGGCCGAAGGCGAGAGTCGCCTCGACGTGCTCAGGCCCGGGCAGGATCATGCCGGGCGTCGGGTCGATGATGTCGTTGAAGCGCAGTTCGAGGCGGTCATGCTCGCCATACTCCCCGAAGGCTTCGGGGACCGGATGATCCGGGTCGAGGATGGAGAGGACATGCGTGGCGCCGAGTGCTCCGTGCCCCTCCAACTCGTCGATGCCGCAGATGGTAATGCCGAAGGGCGGCGTGTCGGTGCTCATGGTGCCTCTGTCCAAGCCTTGGCCCCTAATGTGGGGCGCACCGGTTGGCGCGCCAGTGCCAGGCTCCCCTGAGGTCGCAGCCGATGGATTATGGTATCGTGGCGCTCCCCGGTCAGATCGGATCGCATGCGCCTCCTTGCCATGGTCACCGCCGCGCTCGTCCTCCTGATCGTGCCGGCAGCGGCGAGAGCCGGATCACCGAGTTCGCCCGTGGATATGGCGACACCGCCATGGACGGCGCTCGGGCGCGTTCAGACTGAACTCGGCACCCGCTGCACCGGCTTCCTCATCAGCCCCCGCGTCGTGATGACGGCCGCGCACTGTCTGTTCCGCCATGTCACCGGACGATACGTGCAGCCGAGCTCCGTCCACTTCCTGTGGCGCTACGACATGGGCGCCTATGCCGACCACGCCCGCGTCGTCGCGTTTGCCATCGCACCGGGCTACGACCCGCTCCACGAATTGCACACGCTCGGCCTCGACCGCGCCTTTCTGACGCTCGACCACACAGTCGGCGACCTTGGCGATGACGTGCGTTTTGCTCCTGCCACCCCGAGGATCGGCGCGCCGCTGCTGCTTGGCGGCTACAACCGCGACCATGACGAGGTGCTGGAGGCGGATAGCTGCCGGTTGCGTGGCTTCGCCGTGGATCATGGCGGACACCGGTTGCTCGTCCATGACTGCTATGGCGAACCTGGCACCAGCGGCGCGGCGCTGTTCTCCCGGGCGCCGAGCGGCGACTGGGACGTCGTTGGGCTGGAAGTGGCCGTGACCGGACCTTCCGGCCGCATCGGCCTCGCCGAGCCGCTTGCGAACTAGACCCGTCGCCTCTGTTCAAATTCGCCGCCCCCTGCGTTCTGTCTATATAAGGGGTTTTCGCGCACCACTCGTCGAACTCGCACAGCCACGGACGGTCCATGGAACGCTTCTCCGGCCTCGCTTTGCTTCGTCACGCCTTTGGCGGCCACCAGGGCTGGAAACCCTTCTGGCGCGAGCCCGAACCCAAGCCCGCCTACGATGCGTCATCGTCGGCGGCGGCGGGCATGGCATGGGCGCCGCCTACTACCTCGCGAAGGAGCACGGGCTGCGGAACATCGCGGTGCTCGAAAAGGGCTGGCTCGGCGGCGGCAATACCGGCCGCAACACCACCATCATCCGCTCCAACTACCTCTTCCCGGAGAGCGCCGCGCTCTACAACCACTCGGTCAAGCTCTGGGAAACGCTGTCGGAGACGCTGAACTACAACACCATGTTCTCGCAGCGCGGCGTGCTCATGCTCGCCCATACGGTGCATGACGTGCAGACCTTCAAGCGCCACGTCCACGCCAACCGTGCGGCAGGCGTCGACAACGAGTGGCTCAGTGCCGCCGAGTGCAAGGCCTTCTGCCCGCCGCTGAACATTTCCGCCAATATCCGCTACCCGGTCCTCGGCGGGGCGCTGCAACGGCGCGGCGGCACGGCGCGGCACGACGCCGTCGTCTGGGGCTACGCGCGGGCGGCCGATGCGATGGGCGTCGACATCATCCAGAACTGCGCCGTGACGGGCATCCGGCGTGATGCCGCCGGCGCCGTGGAGGGCGTGGAAACCGAGCGCGGCTTCATCCGCGCGCCAAAGGTCGGCGTGTCGGCGGCAGGCAATACGAGCGTGGTGATGGGCATGGCGGGGCTGCGCATGCCGCTGGAAAGCTTCCCGCTGCAGGCCCTGGTGTCGGAACCGGTCAAGCCGGACTTCCCCTGCGTCGTCATGTCCAACACCATCCACGCCTACATCAGCCAGTCCGACAAGGGCGAGATGGTCATCGGCGCCGGAACCGACGCCTATACGAGCTACACCCAACGCGGCGCGCTCCATGTGACGAGCCATACGCTCGACGCCATCTGCGAGCTGGTGCCGATGTACCGGCGGCTGCGGATGCTGCGGAACTGGGGCGGCATCGTCGACACGACGCCCGACCGCTCGCCCATCATCGCCAAGACGCCGGTGCAGGGCCTCTACGTGAATTGCGGCTGGGGCACCGGCGGCTTCAAAGCGACGCCGGGCTCGGCGCATCTGTTCGCCCATACCATCGCCCGCGACGAGCCGCACCCGATCAACGCGCCCTTCAGCCTCGAACGCTTCACCACCGGACGCTTCATCGACGAGGCCGCCGCCGCGGCCGTCGCGCATTAGGCAGTCAGAGACATGCTCCTCATCCCCTGCCCCTTCTGCGGCCCGCGACCCGAACTCGAGTTCCGCTACGGCGGGCAGGCGCATATCGCACGACCGGAGAACCCGGCGGCGCTGACCGACGAAGCCTGGGCCGAGTTCCTGTATCTCCGCGACAACACGAAGGGGGTGCACGCTGAGCGCTGGCGGCACATCCACGGCTGCGCGCGCTTCTTCAACATGCTGCGCGACACGACGACGGACCGGATCGTGACCACCTATAAGTCAGGCGAACCGCGACCAGAGGCTGTATGAAATGCCGGATTCCCTGACCACGACTCTCGAGCCGCCCGTCGCTACCGCCACGAACCGCGAGCCGTTCCGGACCGCGACCGGCGGCCGCATCGACCGCAGCCGCGCCCTTACCTTCCGCTTCGATGGCCGGAGCTACACCGGGGTGCAGGGCGATACGCTCGCCTCGGCGCTGCTGGCGAACGGCGTCCACCTCGTCGGGAGGTCGTTCAAGTATCACCGGCCTCGCGGCATCATGACGGCGGGCTCGGACGAGCCGAACGCGCTGGTGACGGTGCGGCGGGATGCGGCGCGGACGACACCGAACCTGCGCGCCACCCAGGTGGAGCTGTACGAGGGGCTGGACGCGATCAGCCAGAACCGCTTTCCGTCGCTCGGCTTCGATGTCGGCGGTATCAACGACCGCTTCTCGGCGCTGCTCCCCGCCGGCTTCTACTACAAGACCTTCATGTGGCCGCGCGGCTTCTGGGACCGCGTCTACGAGCCAGTGATCCGGCGCGCGGCAGGCCTCGGGCGAGTGCCGACCGCGCCCGACCCCGACCGCTACCTGCAACGCCATGCCCATTGCGACGTGCTTGTCGTCGGCGCGGGGCCGGCGGGACTGGCTGCCGCCCTCGCCGCCGCCGAAGCGAACTGCCGCGTCATCCTCTGCGACGAACAGGCCGAGATGGGCGGCTCGCTGCTGGCCGATACCGCGTCCACCATCGCGGGACGCCCTGCCCGCATCTGGGTCTCCGAGGCGCTGGCCGAACTCGCCACCCACGAGCGGGTGACGCTGCTGCCGCGCACGACCGCGTTCGGCTACTTCCCGCACAACCATATCGGGCTCGTCGAGCGGGTGACGGACCATCAGGCGGCGCCCGACACGGACCTCCCAAGGGAGCGGCTGTGGCAGGTGCGGGCACGCGAGGTGGTGCTCGCGGCGGGGGCGATGGAGCGGCCGCTGACCTTCCCCGAGAACGACCGCCCAGGGATCATGCTGGCGGACGCCGCCCATACCTACATCACGCGGTATGGCGTGAAGCCGGGCAGCCGCGCCGTGATCGTCGCCGCCAACGATAGCGGCTACCGCAGCGCGCTGGCCCTCGCCGAGGAAGGGGTCGAGATCGCGGCCATCGCCGATGTCCGGCGGCAGCCGAGCGGCCCCTGGTTCGCGGCGGCGCGTAAAGCCGGGCTGCCGGTACACACTGGCATGACCGTCGCCGGCACCTCCGGCAGGTTGCGCGTCGATGGCGTGTCGCTCGCGGCGGTGGACGCCGGGGGCGTGGTCGGCAGCACGGAGGATCACGCCTGCGACCTGCTGCTGATGGCGGGCGGCTGGACGCCGACGGTGCACCTGTTCTCGCAGTCGCTCGGCAAACTGCGCTTCGACGAGGCTTTGCAGGCCTACGTGCCGGACGTCGCCGCCCAACATATCCGCGTAGCGGGTGGATCGAACGGGGAGTATGGGCTGGCGGAGGCGCTGGCCGGCGGCCATCGCGCCGGTGCGGAAGCGGCCGGGGCCACGGAGGCGCCCTCCCGCGTTTACGTCACGGTCTCGCCGGAAGCCGACGTGTCGAGCGTGCTGGGCACGCTACCCTATGCGCGGGACCCGTCACGCGTGCGGGCCTTCGTCGATTTCCAGAACGACAGCACGGCGAAGGACCTCAAGCTCGCGGTGAGCGAAGGCTTCCGCTCGGTCGAGCACGCAAAGCGCTACACGACGACGGGCATGGCGACCGACCAGGGCAAGACGAGCAACATGCCGATGCTCGGCGTGCTGTCGCAGGCGCAGGGGAAGTCCATCCCCGAGGTCGGCTTCACCACCTTCCGGCCGCCGTTCACGCCAACGACCTTCGGCATCTTCGCGGGTGCCGCGCGCGGCGAGTTGTTCGACCCCGCCCGGCGCACGCCGATCCATCCCTGGGCCGAGGCGCACGGCGCGGTGTTCGAGGATGTCAGCCTGTGGAAACGCGCCCGCTACTTCCCGCATGGTGGCGAGGACATGCACGCCGCCGTCGCCCGGGAATGCCTCGCCGTGCGGAACGCGGTGGGGATTTTCGACGCGAGCACGCTCGGCAAGATCGAGGTCGTCGGACCCGATGCGGCCGAGTTCATGAACCGCATGTACATCAACCCGTGGACCAAGCTCGGCGTCGGGCGCTGCCGCTACGGCGTGATGCTGCGCGAGGACGGGTTCGTGCTGGATGACGGCGTGGTGGGACGCCTCGCGCCCGACCGCTTCCATGTCACGACAACCACCGGCGGCGCGGCCTCGGTACTGAACATGATGGAGGACTACCTCCAGACGGAATGGTCCGACCTGCAGGTCTGGCTGACCTCGGTGACAGAGCAATGGGCGGTCATCGCCGTGCAGGGGCCGCGCGCGCGCGAGGTGCTGGCGCCGCTGGTGGAGGGGATCGATCTGTCACCGACGGCGCTGCCTCATATGGCGCTGGCCGAGGGCCGCATCTGCGGCGTGAGGACGCGGCTGTTCCGGGTGAGCTTCACGGGCGAACTCGGTTTCGAGGTCAACGTGCCGGCGGGTGAAGGCGAGCCGCGTGTGGGACGCGATCTACGCGGCGGGTCAGCCGCATGGGATCACGCCCTACGGCACCGAGACGATGCACGTGCTCCGCGCCGAGAAGGGCTTCATCATCGTGGGCCAGGAAACCGACGGCACGGCGACGCCGGACGATGTGGGCCTCGGCTGGGCGATCGGAAAGGCGAAGCCGGATTTCGTCGGCAAGCGCTCGTTGACGCGCTCGGGCATGATGGACCCGACGCGCAAGCAACTGGTGGGCCTGCTCAGCCTGGATCGCAGCACCGTGCTGGAGGAAGGCGCGCAGATCGTCGCGGGCAGGAGCATGGAGCCGCCGCTGACGGCGATCGGGCATGTCACCTCCTCGTATCAGAGCGCCGTGCTGGAGCATCCGATTGCACTGGCCATGCTGTCGGCGGGACGCAGCCGGATGGGAGAGACGCTCTATGTGCCGATGCCGCGCGGGTTCCGGGGCACCGTCGCGCCTCTCGCAGTGAAGGTCGTGCCACCTGTCTTCTACGACCCGGAAGGAACGCGCCTCGATGTCTGACGTGATGGACGCGACGATCGGTGCGGATGGCGTTAGCCTGGAGACGCTGCCGCCGTTCGGCCGCTTCATCTTTCGCGGCCCGGAGGGTGCGGTTCAGGCGATGAGCGAGGCCTTCGGCATCTCCCTGCCGCGCGAGGCCTGCCGTTCCACGATGGCCGCAGACCGCGCGGCGCTGTGGCTCGGCCCGGACGAGTGGCTTCTGCTCGCCCCTGCGGCGGGGCTGGAGAGCATCGACGCCGAAGCGGAGGACCGGATTTCCCAGCTGCCGCACAGCATGGTGGACGTGTCCGACCGGCAGGTGGGTCTGCGGCTGTCGGGGCGGCGGGCGGCGACGGTCCTCTCGGGCGGCGTTCCGCTGGACCTCGACCCCTCGGCGTTTCCGGTCGGCATGTGCACGCGCACGGTGCTGGCGAAGGCCGAGATCGTGCTGTGGCGGGCGGCGCCCGAGAGTTTCCACATCGAGGTGTGGCGCAGCTTCGCGCCGTATGTTCATGGCTTCCTGCGCGAGCACATGCGGGAGTTCGGGAATTGAAATTTTTGCTTCTTTTTTTAAAAAGAAGCGCTGACCTTGATTAGCGTTTTCGAGTTGTTCAAGATTGGCATTGGCCCTTCGTCCTCTCACACCGTCGGGCCGATGAAGGCGGCGGCCGCCTTCGCGTCTTCCTTGACGGCGCAACCCGCTCGCATCCGCGTGGACCTGCTGGGTTCCCTTGCCTGGACCGGCCGTGGCCACGCGACCGACACGGCGGTGATGCTGGGGCTCGCCGGTGAGCGCCCGGACAGCGTGACGGCGGAGGCCGCGCGCCGCATCATCGACGACGCTCGCGGCGCGCATCGCCTGCCTGTCGGGCGCGGCATGATCGTGTTTGATCCGGCAACGGACATCGTCTTCGACACGGCGGCGGCGACGCCCGTCCACCCCAATACGCTGGTGTTCACCGTGCTTGGCGCGGACGGTGCTGAGATCGTGTCGGAGCGATGGTGCTCGGTCGGCGGTGGTTTTGTGGCGAAAGAGGCCGATGTCGGCGTGCCCCTGCCGGGGACCGACGACCCCCTGCCCTACGCGTTCCGGAACGGCGGCGAGATGCTGCGGCTCGGCGAGCTTTCGGGCCTCTCGGTCGCCGGGATGATGTGGGAAAACGAGCGCGTGCTGCGGCCGCAAGCCGAGATCGAGCGGCGGCTGGACGAGATCATCGCCGTGATGATGGATTGCATCGACCGCGGCATCGCGGGCGAAGGCGAGTTGCCGGGCGGGCTGAAGGTGCGCCGGCGTGCGCGGGCCCTGCTGGCGCGGATGGAGACGGCGGGCGCCCGGAACGACCCGCTGCCGCACACGCTGCTCGACCGGGTGAGCCTCCACGCGATCGCGGTGAACGAGGAGAACGCCGCGGGTGGCCGGGTGGTGACGGCGCCGACGAACGGGGCGGCGGGCGTGGTGCCGGCGGTGCTGCGCCACTACCGCGACGACTGTCCGGGCGCGAGCCTGGAGGGGATGCGGGATTTCCTGCTGACGGCGGCGGCGATCGGGGCGTTGTTCAAGATCAACGCGTCGATTTCGGGCGCCGAGATGGGATGCCAGGGCGAGGTCGGCGTCGCCTGCTCGATGGCGGCGGCGGGGTTGACGGCAGCGCTCGGCGGCACGATCGCGCAGGTGGAGAATGCGGCTGAGATCGGGATGGAGCATCACCTCGGAATGACCTGCGACCCGGTGGGCGGTCTCGTGCAGATCCCCTGCATCGAGCGCAACGCGTTCGGGGCGATCAAGGCGATCAACGCGGCGTCGTTGTCACTGCATGGGGACGGCACGCATCGCGTGTCTCTCGATCAGGTGATCGCGACCATGCGTCAGACCGGGCAAGATATGCAGTCGAAATACAAGGAAACGTCGCTGGGCGGGCTGGCGGTGAACTTTACAGAGTGCTGAGGGGAACATGGTCTCGCCCTACACGATCGACATACCCGACGAACGGCTTGCGGCCATCATGGCGAAGGTCGAGGCCTATGATTGGAGCCAGCTGCCCGATGCAGGTGGTTGGACCTCGGGGGTCGGCATCGACGACCTCAAGCGTCTCGTCACCTACTGGCGGAGCACCTACGACTGGCGCGCGGTCGAGCGACGCCTCAACCAGCTCCCCAACTTCATGGCCGATGTCGAGGGTGAGCGTATCCACTTCATCCATTTTCGCGGTGACGGCTCAAAGCCGCCGCTTCTGCTTCTCCATGGCTGGCCGGGCTCGTATCTCGAATTTGAAAAGCTTGTTGGTCCACTCGCGGCGGATGGGCACGATGTCATCGTCCCCTCGCTGCCGGGTTTTGCCTTCTCCAAGCCGATCACCGGCATCATCGGCCCGCGCCGGGCGGCGGATCTCATGCACGGGCTGATGGTGCAGTTGTTCGGGCAACGCCGATACATCGTGCAGGGCGGTGACTGGGGCTCGGGGATCGCCGGCTGGATGGCCCACAGCCAGCCCGACGCCTTGCTCGGCATCCACGTCAACATGGTCAATCTGATGGCGGAAGACGCCACTCCCACGACCGACGAAGAGAAGGACTTCCTCGCCAAGCGGACGGCCACGCTCGAGTTGGAGGGCGGATACAGTCATGAGCAGGGAACCCGCCCTCAGACGCTGGGCGTCGCCATGGCCGACAGTCCGGTGGGCGCCGCCGGTTGGATACTCGAAAAGTTCGGCATGTGGGCGGACCTGCCAAAGACCGCCGACGGCAGCCCGGACATCTGGAGCAAATTCTCCGAGGAGGAGCTGCTCACGAACATCATGCTGTATGTCGCGCCGTCTTCCGTTGTGACGGCAACCTGGATCTACCGCGGCAGGCGTCTGGAGGGCACGCAGACCTTTCCCGCCGGCACGCGCATCCGGGTGCCGACCGGTGTCGCGGCCTTCCCCGATCCCGTGTTCAGGCCGCCGCCGCGTTCGCTCGCCGAAAAGACCTACAGCATCGTGCATTGGAGCGAGCCGTCCGCCGGTGGGCACTTCGCCGCGATGGAGCAACCGGCGCTGATGCTCGCCGACCTGCGCGCCTTCGTCTCCATTGTCGGGAGAGAGCCGCACTGAAGGCCGAACTCTCCGCGTCCGAGGCCCGTCGCATCGCCCTTGCGGCACAGGGGTTCAACCCAATGCGCCGGCACGAAGCCATCGGTGCCGCGTTGCTGCGTAAGGGCGTCGAGCGGCTCGGCCTGCTGCAGATCGACAGCGTGAACGTGCTCGTGCGGGCGCACTATCTGCCGCTGTTCTCTCGGCTGGGCGCCTACGAGATAGCCCTGCTGGACAAACTGGTGGCCGCCAAACCGAAGCGCCTGTTCGAATATTGGGGGCATGAGGCGTCGCTGCTGCCGGTCGAGTGCCACCCGCTTCTGCGCTGGCGCATGGCCCGCGCGCTGCGGGGCCAGGGCGTGTGGGGGCCTCTCGAGCCCTTCGCCGGGGAGAAGCGGCGCGAGGCCACCGCTCTGCTCGCGCGCATCGAGGCAGAGGGGCCGCTCGCCGCGTCCGACGTGGCGGCAACCAGGGCGACGAAGGGGATGTGGGTGTGGAGCGCCGCCAAGCACGCGCTTGAATGGCTGTTCTGGGCTGGGCTGGTCGCCTCGACACACCGCCGGGGCAGCTTCGAGCGCGTGTATGACCTGCCCGAGCGCGTGTTGCCGCGTGCAATACTGGAGCTTCCCACGCCCCGCGGCGTCGATGCCCGGCGGGCGCTCATCGCACGCGCCGGGCGGGCGCTTGGTATCGCGACGGCAGACGACCTGCGCGATTACTACCGCATTCCTGCCCCGGACGCGCGCCTGCCGATCGAACAACTGGTCGAAGACGGGACCATCATCCCCGTGCGCGTGCGCGGCTGGCAGCAGCAAGCCTATCTGCACAAGGATGCGCGCGCCGCCCGCAAGCTGGAGGGTTCGGCGCTGCTGTCGCCCTTCGACCCTCTCATCTGGCACCGTCCGCGAACCGAGCGGTTGTTCGGGTTCCGCTATCGGCTCGAAATCTACACGCCCGCCCACAAGCGCGAGCACGGCTACTACGTGCTGCCATTCCTGATGGACGGCGCGCTCGTTGGCCGCGTGGACCTGAAGGCGGATCGCAAAGCCGGCACGCTAATCATCCAGCGCGCGCACCTCGAGCCCGATGCCCCGCACCACACGGCGGAACGGCTGATCGAGGAACTGCGGCTGATGGCGTCGTGGCTCGGACTGACGAGCCTTGCGGTGGCAACGGCCGCCGACCTCGATCGCCTCTTCGCGAGCCTCACCTGCACAAGCGCCGAGCCTGTGCGGATGTCAGAGGCCGAGCTCACTTAGCCCCGGATGATCGTCCGGCCGAGCTTGCCCCACCGGCCAGTGGAACCGCCGCGTAGATTGCGCGATCGGAATGTCGTTGATGCTCGCATGGCGCACGCGCATGAGGCCGCTCTCGTCGAACTCCCACAACTCGTTGCCGTAGCTGCGGAACCAGGCAGCAGTCTCGTCGTGCCACTCGTAGCAGAACCGCACCGCGATCCGGTTCTCGCGAAAACCCCAAAGCTCCTTGATCAGCCGGTAATCCGTCTCCTTCGCCCACTTGCGCGTCAGAAAATCGACGATGGCTTCCCGGCCCTGAAAGATCTCGTCCCTGTTACGCCAGCGGCTGTCGACAGTATATGCGAGCGCCACCTTGGCCGGGTCGCGGCTGTTCCACGCATCTTCGGCCTTGCGTGTCTTCAGCGTCGCGCTCGCCAGGTCGAAGGGCGGGAACGGCGGCCGGGCTTGATCGGTCAAAGGCCTCTCTCCTTGTTGCTGTAGAGCAGCAGTTGCGCGGCAAGCCTCGCGTTCTCCCGCTCAAGCTCCTCGATACGATGACGGAGTGGAGATACGGCAGCCTCGATCTCCTCCGTGGTGTAGCGGGGCCGGATGTGCTGCGGACAGTTCCAGTCGAACGTTTCCAGACGCAGCACGAAGGCCCGCTCCGGTCTTCCGCGGTAACCGGCATCGACCAGTTTTGCCGCCAGATCCGGCGATGCGGCGAGATCCTCAGCGTGCATGTGCGCCAGTATCTTGAGCCGCGCCTTGTGCGGGTAATCGACCAGGATCAGGGAGACCCGGTCATCCGCCTTGACGTTGCCGAGACTGATATACTGCCGGTTGCCGCGGTAGTCGGCGAAGGCCAGCGTCTGGTCGTCGAGCAGTTTGAGGAAGCCCGGCGGGCCGCCGCGATGCTGCACGTAGGGCCAGCCAGATTCGGAGACGGTCGCGAGATAGAAGTTGTCGCGGGCGGCGATGAAGGCCGCTTCGCTTGCGCCGAAACGGTCGAAGGTCCGGTCGCCGCCTTTCCCGTCCCACAAGCCCAGGCTTCCCTGCTCTGCCTGCGCGTTGCGGACAGCGGGCGTCGCAAGCAGATCAAGGAAGCCGTAGGCCACGGTGCGCTCAGGCCGCCTTGGCGGTCACGACCGGGAAATCGATTTCGGTGCCGGCGACGATGTTGAGGAAGTTGGTGAACACGTTCTCGGCCACGATCGCCACGATCTCGACCAGCTGTCCGTCGGTATAACCGGCAGCGCGCACGGATTGAATATCGGCCTCGGTGACCTGACCGCGATTTCTCGTGATCGTCGCGGCGAATGCGACGGCGGCATTTGCCTTCGCATCGGCAGAGGCGCCCTCACGGTTCCGGGCGATCTCCCCCGCATCGAGCTTGGCGAGGTTGGTGGCGAGGTAGCTGTGGGCAGACAGGCAATAATCGCAGCCATTCACCTGCGCCACGGCGAGGGCGATGCGCTCGCGCGTCTTCACGTCCAGCGTCTTTGCCAATGCGCCGCTCAGGCTCAGGTAGCCCTGCAGCGCGTGCGGACTGAGCGCGATCACGCGGAACATGTTCGGAACAAGCCCTAGCTGCTTTTCCACCGCATCGAGCAGCGGCTGGGAACCAGCGGGAACGGCGTCTCGGGCGGGAGCAGGAATATGGGACATGGTGTGCCTCTTGCTTTGGTGTCCGGGAGGTATGGACTGAAACGCTGCCGAGAATAATCCGGCATCTTGGCATTACTCTGTTGCCGTCCTAGCAATGACCATGGATCATCTCGAGGCGATGCGGATGTTCGTGGCGGTGGCCCGGAGCGGTAGCTTCGCCGAGGCCGCTCGCCGAACACGTCTGTCGCCGTCCGTCGCCACGCGCGCCGTGGCACAGTTGGAGGACCGGCTCGGCGTGGAGCTGTTGAGCCGCACGACGCGTTCGGTCCGCCTGACCGAACTGGGGGCCGCTCATCTCGACCGGTGCATTCGCATTATCGAGGAGCTGGACGATGCCGAGCGGGCACTGCGCGGCGACACCGGAGAACTACGCGGCGAAATGGTTGTTGCCGCTCCGGTCGTGTTTGGGCGCCTGCATGTGCTTCCGATCGTCGTGGCAATGATGCGGCAACATGCCGCGCTCTCGGTTCGGCTGATGCTCTCGGACCGCAATGCGCGCGTGGCCGAGGAAGGCGTCGATGTTGCCGTCAGGATCGGGCCGCTTGCCGATAGCAGTCTGATCGCTGTGCGTCTCGGCAGCGTGGGGCAGGTTGTCGTTGCAAGCCCGCACTATCTTGCCACCCATCCCGTGCCGGAGCGCCTCGCCGACCTCAAGAACCACAGCCTCATCGTCTTCGAGGGTCTGGGGCAGACCAACGAGTGGCGGTTTCGAGATGAGGCGGTCCGCATCCGGCCGCGACTGAGCGTGACCACGGCCGATTGCGCCATTGCCGCGGCTGAAACGGGTTTGGGCATCACCCGGACGCTCTCCTATCAGGTGGACGAGGCGCAGCGCGCCGGTCGCCTCGTGCCCTTGCTGGAAGAGTTCGCACCACCGCAGGTTCCGGTGAGCGCGCTTTATCAGCCCAGCCGCCGCACGACGGCGAACGTTGCCGCCTTTCTTGCTGAAGCGCGCACCTACTTCGCAGCCGGAGCCGTCAGCGGAACCGGGGAAGTTCACGCGGCGGGCTTGCGGTGAATCCAAGGAAGGCTGAGGCGGTGGCCGGTCTTGCGCTTGCGCCTTCGGCAATCAGCGTTACTTGCTGAGCATGAGCAGCATGCCGTTCCAGGTGATCCAACGGGCCTGATCCCTAACCTTACCGGATGGACCGGCGGCACGATCCGCATTGGCGTGACCGGCCTGGCGCGGGCAGGGAAAACCGCGTTCCTGACATCGCTGGCCGCGAACCTGCTGGCGATGGGGGCGGGTCAGCCGACGCTGCCCGCGTTGGCAGCCCGGTTGGGCGGCCGTCGCGTCAGCGTCGCCCTGGCCCAAAGCGGCGCCTCCGGAGTTCCGCGCTTCGACTACGGCGCCCATCTCGACGCGCTTGCCGCAGAGCCGGCCGCCTGGCCCGCCCGCACCGGAGCGGTCTCGCTGCTGGCATTGGACGTTACCGTGCCTCGGGCGGGCCTCGCCGGGCAGTTGCCGCCGCGCCGTCTGCGCCTCGAGTTCCTCGACTATCCAGGCGAGTGGCTGCTGGACCTCCCGCTGTTGCGCATGAGCTTTGCCGACTGGTCCGAGGGCGTGCTCCGCCGGTTGGAGAACCAGCCCGTGGCAAAGGATTTCCTCACCTTCTCCACGGCGCTGCCGGGGGATGCCGCGCGCGACGAGGCCTTGGCCGCGACGGGGCATCGCCTATATCGAAGCCTGCTGCACCGGCTGCGGGACGAGGCGGGGCTCGCCTATCTGCAACCAGGACGCTTCCTGATGCCGGCGCCGGGTCCGGAGCCGCCTTGGATCGGATTTTTCCCCTTGCGCGGACGTGGCGGCCTCGCCGGCCTTCTCGAGGAGCGTTACGCCGCTTACGCCAATGCGGCGCGACAGGACTTGCTCTCGCCGCTCTTCGGCAAACTCGACCGTCTTGTGGTGCTGGCCGATCTTCTGACCGCACTCGCATCCGGACATGAAGGGTTTGCCGACACACAGGCGGCACTGTCGGCGGCCTCCGGCGCCCTGCGCTGGCAGTCCTCCTGGATGGAGAGCGTGACGGCGCTGCTTTCCCTGCGCTTGCCACCGCCGGTGATCGGGCGCGTTGCCTATGCAGCCACCAAGGCCGATCATGTGGCCGCCCGCCAACGCGGCAACCTCCGCAGCCTGATGAAGGCGCTGACGGAACGGGAGACCGAAATGGCCTCGGCCTGGTTCGCCATCGCCTCGATCCGCTGCACGGAGGATGCCGCCTGGCAGCTGGGCGGCCGCAGCGTCTCGGCCGTGCGCGGCCGGGTGGCGGGCCAGGGTGTCGCCCTTTCCTATCCGGGCGAGGTTCCCGACCAGCCACCGGACGACGCCTTCTGGACGCATCCGTTTTTCGCATTGCCTGATTTCGAGCCGACGCGCCTACCTCACGCCCGACGCGCGGGCATCCCTCAGATCGAGATGGATGCGCTGCTCGCCTTCCTGCTGGACGACGTGCTGTGACCCGCGCGCCGCGCCTGCTGATCGAGGATGCCAAGGGACCGCGCCTCGATCCGATGATGCCGGTGGTGGTGGAGGCGACCGAGGAACCGGCGCCGCGCGCTTCCGGCTTTGTGCTGGCACTGGCGGGCGTGGCGGTTTTGGCGATCGGACTGGCGGCGCTGCAGACGGCCAATTTCGTCGCGACCCAGTTCGACCGCACCGTCTGGCTGGGTTGGCTGACGCTCGCGGTCGCAGTCCTGGGCTTTGGGCTTCTGCTGGCGGCAATCTGGCGAGAGTTGAGCGGCCTGTTCGCGTTGGGCCGCGTCGACCGCTTGAGGCGCGCGCTGGCGAGCGGCGACGCCCACCGCATCCACACGGCGGCCCGGAGTTGGGCCGCAACTCTTCCCGAGGCCGCGACGCTCGTACCGGCCATCAACGCCACCAACGACCCCGACGCCATCCTGGCCCTGCTGCGGGCTGGGCCGGTGGCCGGGCTGCGCGCTCGCAGCGACGCATTGGGACGGAACGCCGCGTTTCAGACTGCGGCCGGGATCGCCGCCACGCCGGCGCCGGCTCTGGTCGTGCTTCTCGTGGCTTGGCGTGGGGTGCGGCTCGTGCGCCAGGTGGCGGCGCTGCACGGCATGCGCCCGGGCCTGTTCGGCACGCTCGGTCTGCTCCGCCGCACAATGATGGCGGCGGGCCTGGTGGCCGGGTCGGAGGCCGCGATCAACGCGGCCGCTCATGCCGTGCTCTCCAATCCGCTGCTGACCCATGCGCTTGGAGAGATGGCCGGCGCCGGCGTCGCGGCCCGCCGCATGATCCTGCTGGCGCGTGCGACGGCTGCCGCCTGCAATCCGCTCGACGGGACGCGCGACACGGAATGACGGTGGTGCAAGATGGACCACGATCCGGCGAGCCTCAGGAGGCGGCGCGGAACTCCGTCCAGACCTTTGGCAGCAGGCGGATCAAGCGCGCCGCCCACCCGGCCTGCCCCGCCTCGTTCGCTATGAGATCCTGGCGGATCTCCAACTCGAGGTAAGGCAATGCCCGGCGCTCGGCATGCACCGGGATCGAGTAGTCGGTGAGGTCGTTGACGAAATAAGGCTCGTTGTCGCCAACCACCAGATCGCCCTCTTCCAGCAATAGCCGCTTGAGGAGAAGCGACAGGCGCGCATCCCGGTTGTAGAGCACGCCCGCATGCCATGGCCGCACCTCGCCCTTGTAGACGGGGGTGAAACTGTGGACGGCAACGAAGGCCGTGGGCCGGGCCGCCCGCGCGTCCAGCGCCGCCGTGATCGCGGCGTGGTAGGGTTGGAAAAGCGCCACCCGCCGCGCCTCCCGCTCCGCATCCGTCAGACCCACATTGCCGGGGATCGGGGTTGTCTCGCTGATCTCCGGGATCGAACTCGGCACCGACGGGTCGCGGTTGCAGTCGATCACCAGACGCGAATAGATCTGGCGGATGAGCGTCGCGTCGAACGCATCGGCGAGCCGGACAGCAACCGAGGCCGCGCCGATGTCGTAGGCGATGTGCCGCTCCATCTCCGCGTCCGAGACGCCGAGCTGGCCGAGCCGCCTCGGCATGCGCCGCCCGGCATGATCGCAAACAAAGAAAAAATCGGAGGCACCGTCGGGGTGGTCGATCACCACCGGTGCGGGTTCATCCTCGGATAGAAGGGTCACGATCGACGGCTGCATCACTCCATCATAGCGGCAGGTACCGGTCGCGTCATGTCCAAGCGGCGCTTCGCCTCCCCTACTTGACCCGGCGGCCATTTGGTCCTGATTTCATCGACACAGAACGAGGACATCCTGATGGATTTCGAAACGAAGCTCGATCGCCTCGCCGAGGTCGCGGTGAAGGTGGGTCTTGGCCTGCGCGCTGGCCAGGAAGTGGTCATGACTGCGCCGCTCGAAGCGCTGCCGCTGACGCGGCTCATCACACGTCACGCCTATAAGGCGGGCGCCTCGCTCGTCACCACCTTCTACGGCGACGATCAGTCGACCCTCGCCCGCTTCGAATATGGCGCACCCGAGAGCTTCGATACCGCCCCCGCCTGGCTGTTCGAGGGGATGGCGAAAGCCTATGGCGACGGCGCCGCGCGCCTGGCGATCGCGGGCGACGACCCGGCTCTGCTGGCGGCCCAGGACCCTGAAAAGGTCAGCCGCGCCAACCGGGCCCGCTCCAAGGCCTACCTGCCGGCGCTGAAGCATATCGTCGACTTCCATATCAACTGGAGCATCCTGTCCTTCGCCAGCCCGTCATGGGCGAAGATGGTCTTCCCCGACGTCCCCCTCGAGACCGCCGTGGCGAAGCTATGGGACGCGATCTTCGCCGCCTCGCGCATCGACGAGGCCGACCCCGTGGCGGCCTGGAACGCCCACAACGCGCGTCTGCGCGACCGCAAGACGTTCCTCAACGAGCGCCGATACTCAGCGCTGCGCTTCCGCGGGCCGGGCACCGATCTGACCGTCGGCCTCGCCGACCGCCACGAATGGGCGGGGGGCTCGGAAGCGGCGCGCAACGGGATCGTCTGCAATCCGAACATCCCGACCGAGGAGGTCTTCACCACGCCTCATGCCCAGCGAGTGGAAGGCCGGGTGACGAGCACCAAGCCGCTCTCCTATCAGGGGACGCTCATTCAAGGCATCGCCGTGCGGTTCGAGGCAGGTCGCATCGTGGAGGCAACAGCACGGACGGGCGAGACCGTGCTGCATAAGGTGCTGGAGACCGATGCCGGCGCCGCGCGCCTCGGCGAGGTGGCGCTGGTGCCGAACTCCTCGCCGATCTCTAGAAGCGGCATCCTGTTCTACAACACGCTGTTCGACGAGAACGCCGCCAGCCACATCGCCCTGGGCCAAGCCTACAACAAGTGCATCACGGGTTTCGAGACGATGAGCGAGGAGGAACTCGTGGAGGTCGGCGCCAACCGGAGCCTCATCCATATCGACTGGATGATCGGCTCGGGCGAGGTGGATGTCGACGGCGTCTCGGCTTCCGGCGAGGCCGAGGGGCTCATGCGCGCCGGCGAGTGGGTCATCTAGCCTGGCGTCAGGCCGCGTTCACCCCTGCCAGGCGGCGTCCGTGACGACGATCTTCCTCGGTACAAGCCCGAGGCCGAAGAAGGTGTCGGCTATTTTTTGCTGGTCGGCGAAGATCGCAGGCGTCATCGGTCCGACGCCGTAGGCGACGCGCGCCAGAGCCTTCTGCAGAACCGGGATTGGAATGCCGGTCTCGGGCCCGAGCTTGATCGCAGCCGCACCGGTGTCCGCGGCGACGCTTTTTTCGGTGGCCCCCACGGCCGAGACCACCGCCCGAACCACGGGCGCATTCGCCTCGGCAAAGGAACGCCGGGCAAGGAAGAACTGGTGGTTCGGCGCGATGCCCTCGGCGTCGGCGACGAGTTGACCGCCCGTCATCTCGGCGGCGGCAAAAAGCGGATCCCAGCAGCACCAGGCGTCTACGCGGCCGGTGCGGAAGGCGGCGAATGCGTCCGGGGGCGCAAGGAAGCTGATTTGCGCGTCTTTCGGCGTCAAACCAGCCTTGGCCAGGGCCGCCACCAACAGATAGTTCGCGTTGGAGCCCTTGGTCGTCACGATGTGGCGGCCGCGCAAGTCGCTCAGCGTCTTGATCGTGCTGCCGGAGGGCACGACAATCCCCTCGCCCTTGGGCGCCGGCGGATCGGCGGCGACATAAACGAAGGGCGTGCCCGCAGCCTGGGCGAAGATCGGCGGAGTTTCGCCGGTGATGCCGAAATCGATGGCGCCGGCGTTCAGCGCCTCGAGAAGCGGAGGCCCTGACAGGAATTCACTCCAGCTCACCGTGAATCCCAGGGGCGCCAACGTCCGATCCAGAGTGCCGGCGGCCTTCAGCAGCAGAAGTGTGCCGTATTTCTGGTAGCCGAGGTGGATGGTGCCCCCCGCGGCCGAGGCCGAACGCCCCGCGCCGATATAACCGGCGGTTGCCACGGCTGGTGCCGTCATCAGGAACGATCGGCGAGAGATCATCGTGGTTTCCCGGCACTGAGCCATGAACATGGCTGTTAACGCGGGTGCATCATGCGTTACCCGCTTCACAGCCGTGGTATTTGAACTATCTCGTCCTCGTCAATCGTGTATATTTATGTTCCACGTCTCGTTGTCACTGTTCTGTTGTATTGGAGTGAGCCTATGGCCAGCGCCGCTGTGAGCGTCTCGTCAGCGCGATCCGCGTCCCGTCCAAGACCGGTCGTGGGCAATGGATTGCTCGGCAGCGCGCACCGCTTCCTGGTGCCCGTCCTCATACTGATTGTGTGGCAGGCGCTGGACTCGCTGGGCTGG
Source organism: Acidisoma sp. (assembly GCF_965199065.1). Lineage (NCBI taxonomy): Bacteria > Pseudomonadati > Pseudomonadota > Alphaproteobacteria > Acetobacterales > Acidocellaceae > Acidisoma > Acidisoma sp. Next base: position 1,275,956 of record NZ_CBDAQN010000001.1, read on the forward strand.
ATCAACAGCCGGCTCATGCCCTCGCCGGTCATGGTCGCCGAGGCTTTCTGGCAGCTCCTGGTCACCGGACAGCTGCTGACGAACCTCTGGGTGTCGCTCGTCCGGGTCATGGTGGGGCTTGGCATCGGCGTCGTGCTGGGCGTCGTCTTCGGGCTGTTCGCCGGGCTCTCCCGCTTCGGCGAGAACACGGTCGACTCTACGCTGCAGATGGTGAGAACCCTGCCCCACCTGGCGCTCATCCCTCTTTTCATCCTGTGGTTCGGCATCGGCGAGACACCCAAGATCGCGCTCATCGCGCTCGGCTCGGTGTTCCCGATCTACCTCAACCTTTTCGCCGGCATCCGCGCGGTCGACCGCAAGATCATCGAAGCCGCCTCGACGCTCGATCTCACCCGCTCCGAGATCATCTGGAACGTCATCCTGCCGGGCGCGTTGCCATCGTTCCTTGTCGGCCTGCGCTATGCCGTGGGGATCGCGTGGCTCACGCTGGTGGTGGCCGAGCAGGTCAACGCCAACAGCGGCATTGGCTACCTGGTCATGAATGCCCGCGACTTTCTCGAGACCGACGTGATCTTCGTGGGGCTTATCATCTACGCGATCCTCGGTCTCACCACGGACCAGATGGTCCGCGCCATCGAGCGGCGAGCGCTCGTCTGGCGGCCAAGCTTCGTCGGCCCGCAACAGGTAAATCGGGGGATCGTGTGATGACCGCTCTGCAGTCGACGGCTCCGGTGCTCGACGAGCCGCGCGTAACCCGCGGCGAGGTCGCCGTCAGCATCAGCGGCCTCACCCGCTCGTTCGGTGGTCCGAACATCCTCGACGACCTCGACCTCGAGCTCGAGGCGGGGAGCTTCACCGCCCTGCTCGGCCGGTCGGGCTCCGGCAAGTCGACCCTGCTGCGAACGCTGGCTGGGCTCGACCACGCGCCCTCCGGCACCGTCACCGTGCCGGATCGTCGAGCGGTCGTCTTTCAGGAGCCGCGGCTGCTGCCTTGGAAGAAGGTGTGGCGCAACGTCTCGCTCGGCCTGCGGACCGGCAACCCGCGCGCGAAGGCGAGCGCGGCGCTCGCCGAACTCGGGCTGGCCGACCGGCTCGACGCCTGGCCGCTCACGCTCTCCGGCGGCGAGGCGCAGCGTGTCGCCCTTGCCCGGGCATTGGTCCGTGACCCCAAGCTCATGCTGCTCGACGAGCCCTTCGCCGCGCTCGATGCTTTGACGCGGCTGCGGATGCAGGCGCTCGTGGGCAAGCTTTGGCAGATGCATGATCTCACCGTCCTGCTCGTGACCCACGACGTGGATGAGGCGCTGCTGCTGGCCGACCGCGCGGTGGTGCTGATCGACGGGCGAATCGGGGCCGATATCCCGATCCCGCTCGACCGCCCGCGTCACCATGGCAATCCGGAGTTCATCCGGCTGCGTCAACGTCTGCTATCCACCCTGGGCGTGGACGAAACCGGGCTTTCTTAAGGCCAGCGACCACTCGGGCCGGATCGTCCAGGGAGGCTGCCGTCCCCCGGCCGTGGCGTTGCAGGCTGGCCTCTCGTTACCGTCGTAACTATAAACTGCCATCGATCGGATCATGCGATGGCGGACGCCCAAATCCCAGCAAGCGAGTTCTGCCGCCAGGCTTACCGCCTCTCAACCGCGTGGCGGTTGGAGATCGGCAAGCGCCCGCGCGCCTTCGCCGTGACCTTCGTCAAAGACGTGAACGCGGCGGAACCGGATTTCCGTTACAGCGGCCTTGGCCGGTTGCTGCGCTCCTTCGCCCGCCACCGTGCGGTTGAGGAGAACAGCTGAAATGAGTGCTGTCTCGGGTCCTGCGTCACCTGTTCGGCAAGCCTCGGCCTGGAGCGGTATCAAGGCCGCACTTATGCCTTCGCCGACCACTGCGTATGTCGCGCGGACGCTGCTGGCGATGGCGATCGCCCTCTACGCCGCGCTCTGGCTGCAGCTGTCGTCCCCGGCGTCGGCCGCCGTCACAGTCATGATCGTCGCCAACCCCTCCCGTGGCGGCATCGTCTCGAAGGGCCTGTGGCGTGTCTTCGGCACAATCACCGGCGCGGTCGCGGCTGTCGTCATCATGGCCTTGTTTCCGCAGCAGCCGATCCTGTTCATCCTCGCGTTCGGCTTCTGGCTCGGGCTCTGCACCTTTGCCTCCAGCATGTTCCGCCACTTCCGGGCCTATGCCGCAGTCCTCTCCGGATACACGGTCGCCCTCATCGCCGCCGGCGCGATCAGCTCGCCCGATCATGTCCTGGCCTTCGCACTTTCGCGGCTTGCCGTCGTGACGCTGGGCGTCGTCACCTCCACAGTCGTCACCATGATTTTCCAGCCGAGCGTCACCACCGACGCCATGCGGGTCCGGGCCCGCGCCGCCTTGCGTGGCGTCGCCAGCCTCCTGCTGAGCCGCGCGGCCGGCAATCCCATGGACGACGCAGCCTTCACCGCCGAGCGAACCCGGCTCGCGGGGGAGATCGAACGACTGGACGAGGTCGTCGAGTTTTCCGGCGTCGAGGCAACCGACGTGAACCGCCACGCGCCCAGTATCCGGCGCGGCCTCGCTGCTATGTACGCGGCCCTGCTCTCCGTCTCGGCTGCCGGGGCTTCGCTCTCGCGGCTGACCGAGCCGAGGGCCGGCCCGTTGCCCGAGGACCGGTCTGATGCGGAGGCGACCGAAGCCAGACGCGCGGTTGCCGGCCACGTGGTGGATGTCCTGCAGGCGGTCCAGCGATACGATCCGCAGGACGACCGGGCGCCGATGGCGATGGCGGAGCACCTGGCATCGATCGCCCGCGAGGTCACGGCACTCCAGGGCAATGCTCGCACGGTGGAGGAAGAGGCCACGCTGGCGCGCGTCCATCAGGAGTTGCAGCAGCTCTATGAAACCGTTGCACCCTTCGCCGCCTGGCGGGCGAACCAGGCGCCGTTCCACGGCTTGCGGCGCCTCCGCGCCTTCAAGGACTACGCGACGGCCGTGCGGAACGGCACACGCGGCATGATCGCCGTCGTGCTTGGGGGGCTTTTCTCCTACATCACCGCTTGGCCGTCCGGTCCGACGCTTCTCATCGTGCTCGCATCGGCTTGCGCTCTGCTGTCCGGCGCGCCGAGCGCCGCGGCGGCCAGCACGAACTTTGCGAAGGGCATCACCCTCTCGACGGTGATCGCGTTTGTCTGGGAGTTCGGCGTCCTGCCCGAGATTTCCGGCTACCCGCTGCTGTTCCTGACGATTGCACCCATCCTGGCCGTCGGCATCTACGCCAGCACCATCCCGAAATACTCTCTGCAGGCACTCGGCTTCGTCGTCTTTTTCATCACCCAGCTCGGCATCGCCAACGAGATGAGCTTCAACGTCGTGGCTTATCTCAATAACGGCATCGCGTTCTCGCTCGGAGCCTGGGTCACGGTCCTGGTGTTTCAGGTCATCCTGCCGCCGAACCCCATGCGGGACGCGAAAATCCTGACACGGCGCATCCGCAGATCCGTCGAACGCCTCATTCGAAGCGGTGGAGTCCACCGCGACCGTCTAGGCTGGCTCGTGACCCAGAACCAGGCCATGCAGCGCCTCTTCATGCGGCTGCAGGGGAACCCCGCGCTCCGGTCCCAGACGATCGGCGACTGCGGCGCGTTGCTCATGATCACGCAAGAGGCGCTGCGGCTGCACTCGTTACTCAGCGGCCTCAACCTCCCGAAGGCTGAAGCCGCCGAGGCGCAGGCGGCGCTGCACCGGCTCTGCCGCCTCCGCGAGCCGCGCCGGGCGGCAAACGCCGCGGACCGGGCGAGTGGAAGCCTGCTCGCCTTGGCCGGACGGTTCGAAGAGCCGCGCCCCGGGGTGCTCAGGGCCGCGGCAAGCTTCCGCACGATTTCGGCGCTGATGCCGCAGGCGGAACGCTTTCTGGCGCTGGAAGCGCCGCTCCGGGGAGGCGCTTGAGTGTTTACGGAAGCGCAACTTGCCGGGATTCTGTTCGCCCCCATCGTCCTCTATTGCGTGCTCGCCGCGATCGTCTTCGTGCCGATCCGGTTTGTGCTCGGGCGCCTGCGCATCTTCTCCGCCGTCTGGCACCCGGCCCTGTTCGAACTCTCGCTCTACCTGATCATCACCGGCGCCATCGTCTATCTGGCCGCCTGACCGGAAACCGATGACCGTCATTCTCCGCCTGATACGCTTTCTCATCACACTCGCCATCGTCGCGGTTGCGGTCTTCGTCGTCATCCAGCTCTGGGATGTCTATGTGCTGGCTCCCTGGACCAGGGACGGACGGGTCTTCGCGCAGACTGTCGTCGTCGCGCCCGAGGTATCGGGCACGGTCGTCTCCGTGCCGCTGAGCGACAACGAAACGGTCAAAAAAGGCGCTGTGCTGTTCCGGATCGATCCGCAGCGCTTCCAGATCGCGCTGGCCCAGGCCCAGGCCCAACTCGATGCCGCCAAGCTACAGCTCCAGGAACGGCAGGAAGACGTGGCCCGACGGCGCGGCCTCTCCGGCCTCATCTCGAAAGAGGATGTCGCCAACACCAGCATTGCCTCGGCTGTTGCGAACGCAAACTTGACCGGAGCGCAAGCGGCCGTCGACCTCGCCAACTACAATCTGGCGCGCACGACGCTCTATGCTCCGGTCACCGGCATCGTGACCCATCTGCGCCTGCAGACCGGCGACTACGCAACCGCCGGGCACCCATACGTCACACTGATCGACACCAACTCCTTCCAGGTGATCGCCTACTTCGAGGAGACCAAACTCGCCCATGTCCATGAGGGCGATCCCGCCAGCATGCGGCTGATGGGCTTCCCGCAGCGCCTGAAGGGCCATGTCGGCAGCATAGGACGCGGCATCAACGATCAGAACGATCAGGTCAATGAGCGCGGCCTGCCCGAAGTCGATCCGGTGTTCGACTGGGTCCGGCTGGCGCAACGCATTCCCGTCGACGTCGTCATCGACGAGGTGCCGCCGGGCGTGCTGCTTGCATCGGGGATGACCTGTTCGGTGAACGTGGGGCGCGAGGTGCCGGTCCAGAAAGGACTGGCGGGCGCCGTGCAGCGCTGGCTAGAGAACAATCTTTAAGATGGCCGGATGCTCGAGGAAGCCGTTCTTTTTACCAAAGAAGAGCCGGAAGATCTTTGTCAGCTTGCTCGGCGTCGCCGCGTTGGCGGGCTGCACCGTCGGCCCCAACTTCAGAAGCCCGAAGCTCGACCTGCCCGCCCAATTTACTGAACGTCCGGCGACACCAGCGGACATCGCTCTCAGCAACGCGGAACTGACCCGGTGGTGGACATCGTTCAATGATCCCACCCTCGACCGGCTGATCGACCAGGCCATCGCCGGCAGTCTCAACCTTCAGGCTGCTCGCCAGCGCCTGCTCCAGGCGCGTGAGGAGCGCATCGAAACGGCGGCGGGCGACTATCCCTCGGTGGATTTCGGCGGCGAGGTCGCCCGTTCCCGGGCCAGCACGACGGTGCAATATCCGCCCGGCTTCGGCAACTACCACTTCTACGAGCTGGGCTTCGACGCCAGCTGGGAACTGGACGTCTTCGGCGAGAACCGCCGCGAAACGGAGGAGGCCACCGCGCGCGTCGGCGCCTCCATCGCTGACCGGCGGGCCGTCCTCATCAGCCTGCTGTCGGAAGTCGCCGCCGATTACGCGGCGCTGCGCGCGGCCCAGGCGCGGCTCGCCATCGCCGAGGACAACGTGCGTACTGCGCAGCAGGTGGTGTCGCTCGCGGCACAGGAGGAAAGTCAGGGCGTCGGCACCACGCTGGAAACCATCCAGGCGCGGGCCCAGCTCGAACAGACGCAATCGACGCTGCCCGCGCTGCGGGCGCAGATTGCCGTGATGGCCCACGCCATCGCCGTGCTGCTGGGACGCTATCCGGGCGAGCTGGAGGCAATGCTCGACCGGCCGCAGCGGCTGATGCTGCCGCCGTCGACGATCCCGGACACGATCCCGTCCGAGGTGATCGCGAACCGGCCCGACGTGCACGAGGCGCTGCTCCAATATGCCGGCGCAAATGCCGAGATCGGCGTGCAGACGGCGGAGGAACTGCCGCATTTCTCGATCCCGCTCTCCATCACGCCGACGACAAGCCCGATCGGCGAACTGTTCGAGGGAGCGAGCCTGACCTACTCGCTGGCGCTGTCGGCAACGCAGCATATCTATCAAGGCGGCCGGTTGAACGCCCGGCTTCGCGCCGCACGAGACGCGGCGGAAGTGGCCCGGCTCAACTACAAGGAACAGGTGTTGGCAGCTTTGCAGCAGGTGGAGGACGCGCTCGTGCGCGTTCAGACGGAGCGCGAAACCAATCGCTCTCTGGTCTTGTCGGTGCGGGATGCGCGCACCGCGCTCAGTCAGTCGTCGCGGCTCTATAACGCGGGGCTCACCGACTTTCTCACCGTCCTGACCGATGAGCGGACCGTCTTCTCATCGCGCGACGCCCTGGCCGAGAGCGACCTTGCGCTCGTCGACGACTTCATCAGCCTTTACAAGGCACTGGGCGGCGGCTGGCAGACAATCGAGCTGGACCCGCCGTCTCCGGGAAACGCGCACGCAGGAACCCGCGCCGCGAGGAGCAGCTAGGTGGCGGCTTTCTCGATGGCGATCCCCCAGGACGGCCTGGCGCAGCCGCAGCGGGCCTGGGCGGTCGCCGCCGTGGCGCTCGGCCTCATCATGGCGGTGCTGGACGGCGCAATCGCCAACGTGGCGCTGCCGACCATCGCGGCGGACGTGCATGTCAGCCCGCACGACAGCGTCTCGATCATCAATGCCTACCAGATCGCCGTCATCGTGTTGCTGCTGCCGCTCGCGTCTCTCGGCGAAATCTACGGCTACAAACGGATCTTTCAGATCGGCGTGGTTGTCTTCACCTGCGCCTCGCTCGCCTGCGCGCTGTCCACGACGCTGGAGCAGCTGACGCTTGCCCGGGTCATCCAAGGATGCGGCGCCGCTGGGGAGATGAGCGTGACCGGCGCGCTCATCCGCTTTGCCTACCCAAGATCGCGGCTCGGTCAGGGGCTGGCGCTCAACGCGCTGGTGGTGGCGGGCTCCACGGCTGCCGCCCCCTCGATCGCCTCGGCCATTCTGGCCGTCGCCCATTGGGAGTGGCTTTTCGCGATCAACGTGCCGATCGGGCTGGTGTGTTTCGCCGTCGCCTGGCGCGCTCTGCCGCTCAGCCCGCTGTCGTCGATGCGGTTCGATTTCATCAGCGCCCTGCTCAGTGCCGCGACCTTCGGCGTCGGCATGGTCGGCATCATGGGGCTCACCCACGGGCGCGACCTGCCTCTGGCGGTCGGAGAGGTCGCGGTGGGCGTGGGCGCCGGCATTTTCCTTGTGCGGCGCCAGCTGTCGCGGAAGGAGCCGCTGCTGCCGATTGACCTGCTGCGCATCCCGCTGTTCCGCCTGTCGATCATGACCTCGATCTTCTCCTTCTGCGCGCAGATGTTGGCTTTCACCGCTATCCCATTCTTTGTGCAGGATAGTCTGGGCCGGAGTGAAGTCACGACCGGACTGCTCATGACGCCTTGGCCGCTCTTCGTGATGATGACCGCCCCCATCGCCGGTCGCCTGTCGGACCGGTTTCCGGCAGGTTTGCTGGGTGGCGTCGGCCTCGGCGTCTATGCGATCGGCCTGGGGCTGACGGCGCTGCTGCCGGCGCATCCGACCAACCTCGACATCGTCTGGCGTCTGGCCATCTGCGGCGCGGGCTTCGGACTGTTCCAATCGCCCAACAACCGGGCCATCATGGGCGCGGCGCCGCGCAACCGGAGCGGTGGCGCGAATGGCATGCTGGGCCTTGCGCGGCTGACCGGCCAGACTTTCGGCGCGACGATCGCGGCGCTCATCTTCAAGCTCTATCCGCATCATGGTCAGATGCCGGTCGCGATGGGAGTAGCCTGCGCGCTGGCCGTCATCGGCATGGTGCTGAGCCTGCTGCGGCTGCGCGTGGGCGCCCCGGCCACCAGTGCCGCGAGAAGCTGAGGCGGGCGGGCGGCGCGGGGCTGGAACGATTTTCAGCCGCGCAAGGCGGATTAGAAGGCCGAGCTTCACGAAGCCGCAACTGCTTGGCTTCCTCGCCTTAAGCAGCGCCAGGCCATCGTCCGGGTCCAGCCTTGGCTCAGGATCCACCTGAGCCGTACCCTGTGCTGCTGGACGGAGTGACGCATGTCCGGGCTCAAGGATTCCGCCGACGCTCTCGGCGCGGAGGTCGCGACCCAGCTTTACGGAGTGACGGGCGGCGGAATCAAGATCGGCATCATCTCCGACAGCTACGACGCGAACGGCGGCGCGGCGGCGAACGTCGCCTCCGGCAATCTGCCGCAGAACGTTGCTGTCGAGAGCGATAGCTTCACCGGAACCGACGAAGGCCAGGCGATGACGGAGCTGGCCTATCAGGTGGCGCCCGGCGCGTCCTACTACTTCGCGACCTGCGGCGACAGCCTCCAGAGTTTCGCCGCGGCGGTAACGACCCTGCAATCCGCAGGCTGCGCCGTCATCGTCGACGACGTGACGTTCCCATCCGAGGAGTCCTTCTACCAGACGGGAACCGTCCTCGACCTCGCGATCGAGGCCGCGGTTGCGGCCGGTGCGAACTACTTCACTGCAACAGGGAACGGGGGCGACGACTACGTCCAGCTCGGCTTCGCGCCCATCTCGGTGACGGTAGCCGGGATCAGTCCCTTCGCCTTGAACGCCGCGAACTTCGGGGCGACCGGCGCCTTCCAGGACATCGCGATAAGCTCCGGCGCCAACGTGACCATCGATCTCGAATGGGCCCAGCCCTTCGCGACGATCGGCGAGTTGAGCGGCGGCGCGCGGAACAGCCTGGCCTTCTACCTCATCAACAGCAGCGGCCGCGTCGTCGCCAGCTCGACGCAGGTCGTGCTCGGCGACAACCCTGTGCAGACCATCCAGTTCACCAACTACACCTCGTCGGCACAGTTCCGCCTGGTGGTGGTCGAGAACGGCGGCACGACACCCTCAGGACAAAGTTTTACGATCAGTGTCTTAGACAGTGCTCTTGCCACGCTTGAAGGGCCGGACGCGGGAACCGGCGCGGGCAGCGTGATGGGCCACGCTCTTATCTCCGGCGTGAACGCTGTGGGCGCCGTGACCTACAGCAACACCCCGGCGTTCGGCGCCTCTCCCGCACCTGCCTTCTACACCGCGACCGGAACAGGCACGATCCTCTACAATTCCCAGGGCCAGTTGCTTGCTACCCCTGCGAGCGCGAATGCGCCCGGCTTCCTGAGCGTTTCCGGTTCATCGACGACGGTCGCCGGTTTCGCGCCCTTCGCCGGCACATCCGCAGCAGCCCCAACTGCCGGCGCGGTTGGTGCACTCATGCTTCAGGCCAATGGAGCCCTCACCACCGTCGAGGTAACGGCGCTGCTGGATCAATCCGCGATCCCCGTCCCGAGCACGGTCGACGATGTCGGTGCCGGGCTGATCCAGGCCCGGGCCGCAGTCGAGCTATCGGTTTCGGCGGCGGGCACCCGCTGGTCCGCGGCCAGCGGCGGCAACTGGAGCAGCGCCGCCAACTGGTCGGCCGGAACGCTGCCCAGCGCGAACGGCGCCGTGATGCTCAGCAACGATCTCGGTGTGATCTCTGGCAGTTACGGCCTGACAGTGAACACGCCAAGCGCGACGGCAGGCGCTTTGACCCTGTCGGCGCCCGCGGGCCAGACGGTGACGCTCACGATCGGCGCCGGCGACGGGCTCGCGGTCGGCGGCCCGGCTGCGAACGACATCACCGCCGGCGACTTCCTGGTCGGCGTCGGCGGCACGCTCTCGATGAGCGGGGGCACGCTGAGTGTCAGCGGATCACTCAACTCCAATGCCGGAACCGTCGTCATGACCGGCGGCGAGGTGACCGCCGGCAACTACACGCAGGACGCGGGTGGGATGATCGTGACCGCCGGCACCGTCGGGCTCACCGGCGCGGTCGGTTTCGCGGAGACCGGCGGGCAAGTTTCCATCGGGACGCAAGGCGTCCTCGACACGACGGCGGTAAGCGTCTCGGCGGCGACTGTGACCGTCGCGGGGACGCTTGACGATCTCGGCATCCTCTCCACCGGCACTTCCGGGGGCATCGGGGTCATCAGCGTTGCATCGACGGGCTCGCTGAGCATCGGCGGCGCGGCCAGCGGCGTCGGGATCGCCTTCTCCGGCAATGGCGGGCTGCTGGACTTCACCTCTGACAGCGCGTCGGTGCTGACCGGCGGCCTGACCTCCATCATCTCCGGCTTCGACGACGGGTCGAGCGTCGTGGCGTTCGGCGCCCTCACCTACAACCCGCTCGACACCGCCAGCTATGCGAGCGGCACACTCACCATCCAGGACGGCTCCGTGGACCTCGCCACTTTGGCGCTCTCGGCGTCCGAGCAGTACGGCGGCTTCGACCTCATTGCGGGCACTGCGGACCGGCTGGAGGTCGTCGCACTGGCCTGCTTCGCGGCCGGCACCTGCCTGTGGACCGAGCGGGGAGCGGTCGCGGTCGAGACCCTCGCGGTGGGCGACCTCGTCATCACCGCCGATGGCGGGCTGGCGCCGATCACCTGGACCGGCCTGCGGCGCGTCGAATGCGGTCGCCACCGCGAACCCGCGGGCGTTCTGCCCGTCCGCATTTCGGCCCATGCCTTCGGGGACGGTCTGCCCGGGCGCGACCTGTTCCTCTCCCCGGACCATGCGGTTTACGCCGAGGGTGTCCTTATCCCGGTCAAGCACCTCATCGACGGCGCGCTGATCCGGCAAGTGACGGTGGCCCATGTGACCTATGTCCATATCGAACTGTCTCACCACCAATTGGTTTTGGCGGAGGGACTGCCGGTCGAAAGCTATCTCGATGCCGGCGATCGCGCCGGTTTCTCCGGGGGCCCCGTCGTCGCCTTGCATCCGGAGTGGGGAAAGCACCGGGGCGATGTGGCGATGTTCAGCGAGGCCCTCGCCTATGCGCCGCTACGCGTGACGGGAGCGGAGGTCGACCGCGTGCGGGCGAAGCTGGCCGTGCGCTGCCGTCATCAGTGCTTCGGCGGGGCCAGCAGCACCCGATTGACCGACTGAAGGGCGGCAAAGGTTTCAGCCCAGGCCCGGGCGAACTTCGCCTCCGGCATGCCGCGTCCTGCGAACAGGGAGCGGAGGCTCGCCACGCTGCGCTCGCCGTCGATCGCGTGCAGGATCGCAGTGCCCTCGGGGGGGAGGCGCAGCACCGCCCGCAAGCCGTCGAACAGGAAGGGTAGCGAGCCGTCGGGGAGGATGGACTTCGCCAGTTCCGCGCCCGGAACCTCGCGCATGACGGGCACCGCCTCGTCGGCAAAGGCATTGGCCATCGCCACCGGCTCGGCGGCGCGGCGGCAATAGGCGATGTGGACGCTCATGTTCGCGGTCAGCGCCTCGGCCAGCGCGGCCTGTGCGGTCGCGCCCAGGCTCGCGGCACGCGCCCGGAGCTTGGGCTCCGGCAGCCACGTGGCCGGGTCGTAGCGCATCGGCTCCATGAAGGCGGTGACCGCCATGCCGGCGCCCGCCAGCAAATCGGCGAAGGCGGTGACGGTGAAGGCGCGGTCACGCGGGTTGAGGAGCAGATCGTATAGCCCGGCGTCGCCGCCGGTGATGTGGTCGGTGAAGTTCCGGTTGAAACGCAGCCAGTTGCTCTCGGGCAGATGGCGCATCACCCGCCGTGCCACATCGAGCCGGGCCGCGGGCGGCTGATCGGCGGGCGCCAGCAAACTCAGCGCGTCCTGCACCATGTAGACGCCGGTGCGGCCATGAGGCGCATAGACCATGAGCCCCAAGCCGCCGCTGGGCGCGAGCACGGCGACGAGCGCCGCCAGCCCCTCGGCCGGCTCCGGCAGGTGGTGCAGCACGCCGCAGCAGTCGATGTAGTCGAACGGTCCAACCCCGAGCTGCGGCAGGTCGAGCAGCGAACCCTGTAGCCAGTCGATGTTGGTGAGGCCGCGCACCTCCGCCCGAGCGCGCGCCACCTTCAGGGCAGCGGCCGAGCGGTCGAGATAGGTGACGCGGCCCGGCCGCCCCGAGCGGGCCATGTGGGTCGCGAGCATGATGGTGCCATCGCCCGTGCCGCCGCCCGCGATGAGCGCTCGCAGAGGCCGCGATGTGGGCCGGTTGGCGCCGAAGACCCAATAGTCGATCTCCCGCAGATGCGAAGGGCTGCCGATGATGAGCCGCTTGGCCTCCTCGCGAGGGTCTCGCGCCGGATACGGATAGGCCTCGTACTGTGCCGCGAGGTGGGCATCTGCGTGATCGCTCATCGGGCCGCTTTAGCGGCTACCGGTGGCGCTGGCGAGACATGCGAGGAGACCTGCAACCTTCTCTTGCGCGAGGCCGCGGAGCTCCCTTATGCCACGCCAATGCATAGACTCCTTCTGACAACTTCCGCCCTGTTGGCACTGACACTGCCTGCCTTCGCGGCTGGCCCCACCTCCCTTGGGGTGTTCCAGGACTGGACCTCGGCCCAGTACGATGCTGGCGGCGCCCATGTGTGCTACGCCTTCACCCGGGCGATCGGCAGCGCCAAGACGCCGTCGGCGGCGATGATCATCGTCTCGGAACGGTCCACCTCCCGCGACGAGGTGGTTGTCCAGGCAACCGCGGCCTACCCGCCGAAAGCGGAGGTCGCCGTGCAGGTCGATCGCCAGCCGCCGATGTCCTTCTACACGGCCGCCAACCGCGCATTCTCCCGGGATGGCCGCGCCACGGTCATCGGCATGCAGAAGGGCGCGAGCGCCACCGCCACCTGGGATCGCAAGGGCGGCAAGGGCCATGAGAAATTCTCCCTCGCCGGCTTCAGCGCGGCGTACGGCGCCATCGTCCGCGCGTGCCCGGCCCGTTGAACGCGCTCATCCCCCGTATCGAGCTCCCGGCCGGCGAGTTCGCCGGCGACGCCGCCCGCATCATGGCGAAAGCCGCATTGTTCGCGCCTCCGCCGGCGCGGCTGGCGGATGGCAGGCGCGACCTTGTCGGCCTGACGCGCGAGGAGCTGGCGGCCGAGGTCGCAGGCATCGGCGAAGCGCCGTTCCGGGCCAAGCAGATCTGGCACTGGATCTACCACCAGGGGGAAACCGACTTCGCGCGCATGACGACCATGGCCAAGCCCATGCGGGACAAGCTGGCGGAGAACTTCGTCGTCGGCAGGCCCGAAACGGTGGTGGCTCAGACGAGCACCGACGAGACACGGAAATTCCTCTTCCGGTTCCGTGACGGCCAGGAGGCCGAGACCGTCTATATTCCCGACCCGGAGGAGGATCGCGGCGCCGTCTGCCTATCCTCCCAGGTCGGCTGCACCCTCTCCTGCACCTTCTGCCATACGGGCACGCAGCGGCTCATGCGCAACCTGGGCGCGGCGGAGATCGTCGGTCAGTTCATGGCGGCGCGGGATAGCTATGGCGAGTGGCCCAGCCCCAAGGGCGAGACCCCGCGCCTGCTCTCGACCATCGTGCTGATGGGCATGGGCGAGCCCCTCTATAACTACGACAATGTCGCCCGCGCGATGCGTATCGTCATGGACGGCGAAGGGATCGCTCTCTCCCGCCGCCGCATCACCCTCTCCACCAGCGGCGTCGTGCCGATGATGGACAGGGCTGGCACCGAACTCGGCGTCAATCTCGCCGTATCGCTCCATGCCGTGCGGGACGAGCTGCGCGACGAGTTGGTGCCGCTCAACCGGAAATACCCGATCGCCGAGCTCATTGCCGCCTGCCGGCGCTACCCGGCAGCCTCTAACGCCCGGCGCATCACCTTCGAATACGTCATGCTGAAGGGCGTCAATGACAGCGAGGCGGATGCGCGCCTGTTGGTCGAGTTGATCGCCGGGCTTCCGGCCAAGGTGAACCTCATTCCGTTCAACCCCTGGCCGGGCAGCGCCTACGAGACAAGCACACCAACGGCGATACGGCGCTTTGCAGCAATCGTCATGGATGCGGGATATGCGGCTCCAGTTCGCACCCCACGCGGGCAAGACATTCTGGCCGCCTGCGGGCAGCTCAAAACCGAGACAGTTCTGGCAAGGCACGCTCAAAAAACGTCTGGCTAATCAGAGCAAAATAACATCGGTCGTCCAGCTTGGGCGACCCGACGCGTCACCAGCCGCACGGGCAGCTAAAAATACGAAACGGTGTCAAAACGAGGCTGGTCGTCCAGCTGCTGCTTGGCAACGTTTTCGCCACGATCCAGGCGGTTACGGATCGTGGCTAGAGGCGACGTGAGCGTCGTCAGCTCGCCTTCGGGTCGAGGCGGTAGCCGCCGGCCTCGGTGATCAGCAGTTGCGAATGCGATGGATCGGGCTCGATCTTCTGCCGGAGACGGTAAATATGAGTCTCCAGCGTATGAGTCGTTACCGCTGCGTTGTAGCCCCAGACCTCGTTGAGCAGAACCTGCCGCGGAACCGGCTTCGCACCGGCGCGATACAGGAACTTCAGGATCGCGGCCTCTTTCTCGGTCAACCGGATCCGGCGGTTCTTGACCGGCTCCTGCAACAGCTTGGTCGCGGGCCTGAACACATACGGCCCGATCGTGAAGACCGCGTCCTCGCTGTTCTCGAACATGCGGAGCTGGGCGCGCAGACGTGCCATCAGTTCCGACAGGCGGAAGGGCTTCGAGACATAGTCGTTCGCGCCGGAGTCGAGACCGCGGACGACATCGGTTTCCTCGGCCGATCCGGTCAGCATGATGATGGGCATCTTTAGCCCGCGCGCCCGCAACTTCGTGCAAAAGTCACGGCCGTCACCGTCCGGCAGGCTCACATCCAGGATGATGGCGTCGAACCTCATGCCCGGCTTGCCGAGCTCCGCCTCGGCCTCGCCGACCGTTGCCGCCTCGGTCGCCGAAAACTCGCCGTCCACAACAAGCTGCTCGGCCAGCGTCGACCGCAGCGCCAAGTCGTCATCGACGATGAGTATCGGCCGCTCGTCTCCGCTTGGCTTATCTGCCACCTTCGTCCTCTCATTCAGCGTCTGCACATCCGCCATCCGCCAACTCCATCCACTCAATATCCGCAAACTTCAACAGGTTCATCCAAAGACGCGGCCGTTCCGATGTCCAGACCGTTATTTCGCCAGGCATGCCCGTTCCGAGAGTTCAAACGATATAGGAGCGCTCACGGGCTTTACTATGCTTTAACAAGTAATTCGGCGCCGAAACCAGTGCGGTTACGGCATGCGGTTTTTCAGCCTGTGGCGCACTCGGTTTGCTCGCGCCGAAGCCAGCATCAGCCGCCGATCACCTCGACCCCGGTCATCCCCTTCGACAGAACCTCCCGCAGATGGTCGATTTCGAGCGCTATGCAACCCGCCGTGGGCGCCCGAGAAGCCGTCGCAAGGTGAAGAAATATTGCCGAACCGCGGTCGCGAATCGGTGGTGCATCGTTCCAGCCCAAGACGCCTATCACGTCATAAACCGCATCCGCGCGCCACAGTTCTTCGTGCCGGCCCGGATAGGGCAGGCGAACCGGACGATTATATTCGGCGTCGCGCGGATCGTCGCACCATCCGTCGTTCTGGCTGAGCGGCTCGATGGGGCAGGTCGCGAGCGGCGGCGGCACCCTGTCGGCGCGGTAAAGAACGCGCCGCAGAGGCAACACGCCGGCGGGCGTCGCCTCGTCACCCTCGATCTTGTGGCGCGAAATGCCGCCACGGCCGAAACAGGCCGGAAAGCGGTCCGCACCGAACCTGAGGAAACCGTCTGCCGTGAGAATCGCAAGGACCATGAGCTACCGTAGATGGGTCCGACCTCAGGCTGGAAGCACATCCTGCGCCGGCACCCGGAATAACCACGATTATCACGATCAGACAATAGTTTCAGTTACGGCACAAGTCAGCTCGTGCTGTTCGCGCGCAGGCGCAATAACTTCCCGCCGGGATCATTACTTGTGGATGCGGCGCTCGCCGGATACGCATGCTTCAGCCAGGGAACCCGATGGATCAGTTCGACGGCAACAGCGCCGCAGTCACCGCCGCAGGCTGGCATCTGGTCCGTGCCGTCCGGCTTGCACCCGGCGCGGAGGCGGCGCTGACAAGCGGGCCAGCGGATGGCGAGACGCTCGCTGCTAACCCCCGCGGCCTTCTGGGCGCCGTTGCGCGCACGGAGGAAGAGCCGGCCGAGGCGGGCGGCACCGGCAATCCGGCGGTCGTTGCGATGCACGGGCTCATCGACGGCCTCTACAACGCCCGGCCAACGCTTGGACGCGCCCAGGCGCTGACGCAGGCCCTCCTCGCCATCAACAGCTGGATGTTCGCGCGCCATGGCAGGGACGGCCTGGGTGCCGGACCCGCGGCCTCGCTTTCTACCATCGTCTTCAGCGGAACGCGCGTAGGGCTGGTGCAGATCGGCAGCGGCATGATCCTGCGCCTGCGCGCCGGCGAACTCAGCCGGCTGACCGAGCCGCAGTTGAGGCGAATGCCCGGCGGCAGCCTCGGGGCAAGGCGCACGCTTGGCAGCGACAGCCGGCTGCTGCTCGATTACCTCGAAGAACCGGTCCTGGCGGGAGACCGGTATATCCTGCTCAGCGACATCCGCCGCAGGTCCGCGCCGGGATCGATGGAAGAGACGGTTCTCGACGAGCGCGCGCTGGCCGCCGTCTGCGCCCAGGCCCAGCCAGCGGCGGCACTTGCCGGCGCGCTGTCGGTCTTCCCCGCAACCGGCCCGGCCGCGCCCCCCGAGCGGGCGGCACTCGTCATCGACGTGATCGGCCTGCCGGCGCCGACTGCGGGGTCCGCCGAGACGAGCCTCGCCGACCTGCCGCTGGCGCCGGTGCCGCAGGAGGGCGAGAACCGGGATGGGTATCTCATCGGCCGCACGCTCCACCGCGGCGCCTACACGCTGCTCAAATACGCGACCGACAGCCGCACACGCGAACAGGTGGTGCTGAAGTTCCCCCTGCCCGCCATGCTGAACGACCGCGTCTTCCGGGCCGGGTTCGCGCGCGAGACATGGATCGGCCATACCATCCGCAGCCCGGTGATCGCCCGCATCATCGAGCCCGAACCCGGCCGGCGCTCCAGCCTCTACATCGTCATGCCCCACTACCGGGGCGAAACGCTGGAGGCGCGGATCGCCCGCGAACCCCGCTTCTCGGTCGGCGAGATTGCGGCGATCGCGCTGCCGCTATGCCAGGCGGTCGAGGATCTGCGCGCGGTCGAGGTACTGCACCGCGACCTCAAGCCCGAAAACGTCATGCTCACGACCGGTGGAGGCCTTCGCCTGCTCGACCTCGGGCTCGCCTATCTGGCCGGCGTCGAGGATGCAGGCGACCAGGGCCTCGCCGGCACCATCCGTTACATGGCGCCGGAGTTGCTGCGCGGCAGGATGCCGGATGACCGGACCGAGGTGTACGCGCTTGGGGTCATCCTCTACCGGCTGGCCGTTCTGGGGCGCTTCCCCCGGCCCGGCGCGGATGTGGCGGGCGCGTTGCGGCAGGCGCGGCCGGACATCCCTCCGGCGCTTGCGGCCACGATCGCCGCCGCGGTCGACCAGGACCCCGGCAAACGGCCGATGCACGCCGAGTTGCTGGCCGAAGCGGTGTCGGGGGCGCTGCAGAACGGCGCCGGCAACCGCGTCTCGCCGCGCCGGTTCGCGAGCCCTCTGGTGGTCTGGCGCAGCTTGGCACTGGCATTGGGGCTAGCCCTTTTGATGGCGCTCGCGCTGCGGTAGCGGGGGCATTTCGGCATCGCTACCCCGGTGCTTGAGTGGTAAGACCTTTTTAAGGAAGCCGATGACGAGAGACCGCCCTGTGTCAGAGCCTGCCGCGAATGTTGCCGTTTTGACCGACGCCTCGCTTGAGCCGCCCGTGGTGGCCGAGCGTGCGACCCCGGCTGGCCGCGCCACTCTGCGGCGCATCGCGATGGAGCAGATCGAGGCCTACCGCCCGCTGGCAATGCAGCTGGTCAAGTTCGGCATGGTCGGGACCGTCGGCTTCGTTGTCGACAACGCCTTCGTCTACACGGCGCATTTCGTTTTCGGCGTGGGACTGATCCTGGCCGGCATCCTGTCCTTTTTCGTGGCCGGCAGCTCCAACTGGTTCCTCAACCGGATGTGGACCTTCCGCGGCGCCAGCCAGGGCCGTTTGCACTACGAATGGCTGCGATACCTCGCCACCAATGCGGCTGGCTTCGTCCTCAACCGCGGCGTCTATATCGCCCTGATCGCCTCCTCGGCGCCTTGCCGCCTCCATCCGGTGCTGGCGCTCGCCGCCGGGTCGGTCGCCGGACTGGGCGTGAACTTCGTGATGTCCCGCCGGATTGTCTTTCGGTGACCGGGCGGTGAGCGGCCCCGCTTTGCTGATGGACGGCGCACTGCCGCCGCCGGGCCAAGCCTACGACGAGGCGGCCGGCAGAAAGGGGAGCCTTGCGGGCCTGCGGATCGCCGTGCTGATCCCGTGCCGGGACGAGGCCGTCACCATCGGCAATGTCGTGAGCGACTTCCGCCACGCCCTGCCGGAGGCACGCATCTACGTCTATGACAACAACTCGATGGATGACACGGCTGTGCTCGCCGCTCAGGCCGGGGCCACCGTGCGGCACGAGAGACGCCAGGGCAAAGGCCACGTCGTGCGCCGGATGTTCGCCGACATCGAGGCCGACGTCTACGTTCTGGTCGATGGCGACGGAACGTATGATCCGGTGGACGCGCCGACCATGGTCCGTCTGCTCGCCAACCAGCAGCTCGACATGGTGACCGGTGCGCGGGTCGATACGTCCCGCGGGAGTTACCGGCGCGGTCATCGCCTCGGCAACCGGGTGCTGACCGGCATCGTCCGCAATATCTTCGGCGATTTCACCAGCGACATGCTGTCCGGCTACCGGGTCTTCAGCCGGCGGTTCGTGAAGTCCTTCCCGGCACTGTCGGTGGGCTTCGAGACGGAGACGGAATTCACCGTCCACGCTCTGGAACTGGGCATGCCGGTGGGTGAACTCCGCACGCGCTACCAGGAGCGGCAGCAGGGGTCGGCTTCCAAACTGCACACCTACCGGGACGGCATCCGCATCCTGCGCACCATCCTCAACCTGGTGAAGGAGGAACGGCCGCTGCTGTTCTTCTCCTGCATCGGCGCGGTCCTGGTGCTCATCGCCGTGGGCCTCGGCCTTCCGCTGGTGTCGTTCTTTCTCAAAACCGGCCGGGTGCCGCGCCTGCCAACGGCGGTGCTCTCGGTCACCTTCGTCATCCTCGGCTGGTTGTCGTTCTTCTGCGGCCTGATCCTGGACAGCCTGGCTCGTGGCCGGAAGGAGACCAAGCGCATCGCCTACCTCTCGTTGCGGGCGATCTCACCGATTTCATGAGCGGCCACGCCGTGGCAGGCGGGCATCTAGCGGGCAAACCGGCGCCCGCCGGCGATTACGATGCCGATATCCTGATCCTGAGCCTCGACCGCGTCGCGGAAACCGAGGCGGCTATCCAGTCGGTTCTTGGGCAGACCGGCTTGAGCAGGCATCTCATCGTCTTCGACCAGGGCTCTTCGGAAGCCACGCTCGCCCGCCTTCGTGCTGTGATAGAGCCACACGAGAATGCGCAGCTGACCTCAGCCGGCGGCAACCTTGGCGTCGCCGAGGGCCGCAACCGCGCCGCCGCCCTCGGGCATGGCCGGATGCTGATCGCGCTCGACAACGACGCGGTGTTTGCAGACAGCTCGACCGCCGCCCGCGCCGTCGCCCTGCTGGACGAACAGCCGCAGCTGGCGGCCCTTGGCTTTCGGATCATGAACGGTGACGGCAGCGACGAGGACCATGCCTCCTGGGGCTATCCCGAGGCCTTGCGGCCCCGCGCCGCGGACCGCTTCGCGAGCGCCACCTTCGTCGGCGCCGGGCATGCAATCCGGCGGGCCACATGGGACGCCGTCGGCGGCTACGACTCGGCGTTGTTTTTCACCTGGGAGGAATATGACTTCGCACTCCGCGCGATCGATCAGGGATGGCAGCTGCTCCATGCCGGCGATATCGCGGTTCATCACAAGCTCGCGAGCGAAGGCCGGCTCGACTGGTCGGGACGGCGGTGGTTCCTGTTCATCCGCAACCGCCTCTACATCGCACGCAAATGGCGTACTCCACTTCCCGCGCTCCTTGCCCGCGCTGCAGCCTATTGTCTCAAAAGTATGAGGCTGGGGCTCACGCGCCAGGCATGGCTGGCCGTTACGGCATCGTTCCAGATGCCGCTTTCGGTGCCGCCTCGGCGGATGAGCGCCGGGGGGCGCGCCTACCTGGGCGTCAACGATACAGCCTGGCGCGGCGGGTTCTGGTTCCGGTTTCGCGCCGAAGTCGCGACTGGACTGCCATCAACCCGTCAGAGACAAATGCGTAACACCCCCGTTACAACTCCGCCGTAGAGCGTGACCGCGTCAGGCCTAAACAGCCAAGGCTGAAACCTGAGACGTGGGCAGGCTGTTCATTGCCGGTAGCGGCAATGTTTACCGCTTGAGGTGCATCCAGGAACGGCGCCGGGCCGAGCAGTCTGGCGTCGTATGCTGAACATAGGGGTTCGAGTGATCCGTCGGCTTCTTATCGGCTTCCTGCCGTTTCTGCCCCTGATGGGCTGCGATGTCGGACCGGATTATCATCGCCCGCTGGTCGATACGCCCTTCGCCTTCACCTCGCCCGGGGCGGAAAACCCGAGTGCGGGCCAGAGCGGTCCCGCGCCATTCTGGCCCAGCAGCACCTGGTGGCAAGGCTTCCAGTCGCCCGAACTCGACACCCTCATGGCCGAGGCCGAGGCGCAGAACTACACGATCCAGAGCGCCATCGCCGCCGTGTCGGCCGCAGACGCCGCCGTGCGGGTGGCGGGCGGTGCCTTGCTGCCGGTCGTCAGCGCGTCACCCAGCGCCAGCTTCGCCCAGGTCAACGCGGGCGGCAGCAGCCGCAGCGGCTACAGCAACTACAGCAGCTACAGCGCGGCGGCAGGTTCCACCGGCACCGTGACCCAGATCGGCCAGGGGATCATCGATACCCGCACCTATAGCGCCCAACTCTCGGCATCGTACGAGATCGACTTCTGGGGCAAGAACCTCGCGACGTTCAGGGCGGCGGAGGCAAGCGCGGTCGCTGCCCGCTATGCGGCGCAGGTCGAAGCCCTGACCATCGTCAGCGAGGTCGCGGACACATGGTTCGCGGCGCTCGCCTATCAGGACGAACTGGACGTGGCCCGGCGCAACCTGGCCGCGGCGGAGACGCTCCTGAAGGTCGAGCAGGCCCGGCTCGACGCCGGTACCGCCTCGCTTCTCGATGTCTCGCAGCAGGCGGCGCTCGTCGCCGGGGAGCGTGCCAACATCCCCGACCTCATCTCGCTGGAGAGGCAGGAGGTCATCGCGCTCGGCATCCTCGTCGGACGGCCGCCCGAGGAGATCGCCGTCGAACCCGGGACGCTGGTGACGATCCCCTCCCCGGTGGTCGTGCCCGGCCTGCCTATCGAACTTCTGCAGCGACGCCCGGACGTGGCGGAGGCCGAGGCGACGCTCGTTTCCGCCGTCGCGAGCACCCGCGCCGCGCGCGCCGCGCTCTTTCCATCGTTGACGCTCACCGGCTCCATGGGCTGGGAGAACGACGCGCTCAACGGCCTGCTTGCCCCGCAATCCCTGGTGCTGAACGCCGCCGCGAGCGCGGTGCAGACGCTGTTCGACAACGGCGCGCTGTCGGGTCAGGTCGCCGAGAACCGCGCGGTGGCGCGGGAGGATGCCGACGCTTATCAGGAGGCCGTGCTGCAGGCTTACACGGATGTCGAGACAGCGCTGACCCAGCTGCATTATGCTATTCAGCAGGAGAGCCTGGAGCGCGACGCCGTCCAGCAGGCGCGGCTGGCGGTGACGGTTTCCACCGCGCAGTTGCAGGCTGGCACGGTGGACATCACTTCGCTGCTGACTGCTCAGCAGACGCTGCTCCAGGATGAGAATACGCTTGTGACCGTGAGTCTTGCGCGGTTCCAGGCGCTTGTCGCCTTGTTCAAGGCACTCGGCGGCGGCTGGCAGCAGACGGTGCCGGAAACCGCGCAGCCGGTGCCGGTGCTCAACCCCTCCATCATCCCATGAGTTCGAGCATGACGGACGCCCCTCAACCCGAACCACCTCCCCGCAGGAAGTCCAGGATCCGGTGGCTGATCGCCGTCGTGCTCGTGGCGCTCGTGGGTGGCGCCGCCGGCATCTTGGCCGGCCGGACCGACGCTCAGTCAACGGCGTCGTCCAGGCCGCATAAGGGCAAGAACGCCGCCGATGCGCCTATCCCGGTGACGCTCGCGCCGGTCAAGACGCAGGACGTGCCGGTCATCCTCACCGGGCTCGGCACGGTCCAGGCATCCAACACCGTCACCATCAGCCCGATGGTGACCGGTCCGATCGTCGCCATCGACTTCACCGAGGGGCAGGACGTGAAGGCGGGCGACGTGCTGGCCCGCATCGACCCCCGCACCTATCAGGCGACGCTCGACCAGGACCTCGGCAAGCTCGCCCAGGACCAGGCGACGCTCGCCGGCGCGGAAAGCGATCTTGCCCGCTACGAGAAGCTCACCGCCTCGAAGTTCGAGTCGGCGCAGACAGCGAGCGACGAGCGGGCGACGGTCCAGGAGACGAAGGCGCTCGTGGAGCAGGACCAGGCGGCCATCGAGCAGGCTCGGACCAACCTCAGCTATTGCACGATCACCGCGCCGGTCGACGGGCGGCTCGGCATCCGTAACATCGACCTCGGCAACATCGTGCAGGCGGGCACCACGACGGGCATCGCCACGCTGACGACGCTGAAGCCGATCGGCGTCATCTTCACGCTGCCGCAGCAGGATCTGCCGGCCATCGTCGATGCCGCGGCCCAGGGCCGCCTTCCAGTGTCGGTCGATCCGGAAGGCGACGCTGCAGGCCCCAAGGAAACCGCGACACTCGACGTGATCGACAACGAGGTCGACAGCAGCACAGGCACGGTCCGCTTCAAAGCCTACTTCCCGAATACGGACCTGCATCTGTGGCCGGGCGGCTTCGTCACGGCCCACCTCACGGTCAAGGTGCTGAAGGGCGTGCTCACGGTGCCGCCGTCGGCGATCCAGACCGGCCCCACCAGCAGCTTCGTCTATGTGCTGAACGACGACCACAAGACGGTCAAGCAGACCAACGTCACCGTCGGGCAGCAGAGCGACACCACGGCGGTGATCGACAGCGGCGTGTCCGAGGGCCAGCAGGTGGTGCTGCAAGGGGCATCGCGCCTCAGCGACGGGTCGAAGGTCGCGCTCGCGAAGCCGGTCTCCACGGCCGCCGCGGACACGGCCGAGCCGGGGCATCGTCACCACCATCATGGCGGCGCGACCGCCAGCGCCGCCCAACCGACTTGAGCGTATCTTGAACGTCTCGGCGCCCTTCATCTCGCGGCCGATCGCGACGGCGCTTCTCGCGGTGGCGGTGCTGATCTCCGGCATCCTCGGCTACATGGAACTGCCGGTCTCCTCCCTGCCCGAGGTGGAGTTCCCGACCATCCTCGTCACCACGCAGCTCCCCGGCGCCGGGCCGGAAACGATCGCCAACCTCATCACCGCGCCGCTGGAGCGGCAGCTGGGCGAAATCCAGGGCGTGGTCGGCATGACCTCGACGAGCGCGCAGGGCCTCAGCCAGATCGTCATGCAGTTCTCGCTCGACCGCGACATCGACGACGCGGCGCAGGATGTGCAGGCGGCGATCAACGCGTCGGCCGGAACGCTGCCGACCTCGCTGCCCTACCCGCCGATCTATGCCAAGGTGAACCCGGCCGATACGCCCATCGTGACGCTGGCGATGACCTCCAAGACCGTGCCGCTCTATACGATGTCGGACGAGGCGGTGACGCTGCTGCAGCCGAAGCTTAGCCAGATCAGCGGCATCGGCCAGGTGACGGTGCTGGGGGGCTTGCGCCAGGCCTACCGCATCCAGGCCGATCCGGCGCGGCTCGCAGCCTACAGCCTGTCGCTCGAGGATATCCGGAACGCTGTCGTCGACGGCAACCAGAACGGGTCGAAGGGGGGCTTCGACGGGCCTACGCAATCCTTCACCCTGGGCGCCAACGACCAGCTTGAGACGGCTGCTTCCTATTCGAATCTGGTGGTGGCGTGGCGGAACAACGCGCCCGTGCGGCTCCGCGACGTGGCCCGCGTCGTCACGGCCATGGAAAACAACGAAACTGACGTCCGCTTCAACGGCCAGCCTGCCGTCGTGCTCAGCATCCAGCGCGAGCCGGGGGCAAACATCGTCGCGACCGCCGACCTCGTGAAGCACGCGCTGCCCAAGCTCGAGCGGACGCTTCCGGGAGCAGTCAAGCTCACCCTCGTCAGCGACCGCACGACGACGATCCGCGCCTCCGTCAACGACGTGCAGTTCACGCTCATCCTCAGCATCCTGCTGGTGGTTTTGGTGATCTACCTGTTCCTGGGCTCCGTCCGCGCCACCATCATCCCCGGGCTCGCGCTGCCGCTGTCGCTCATCGGCACCTTCGGGATCATGTATTTCCTCGGCTACGGCCTCGACAACCTGTCGCTGATGGCGCTGACGGTCGCGGCGGGCTTCGTCGTCGACGACGCCATCGTCATGATCGAGAACGTGGTGCGCTTCATCGAGGACGGTGTGCCGCCGCTGGAGGCCGCCTACAAGGGCGCCCGGCAGATCGGCTTCACCATCATCTCGCTGACGATCTCGCTCATCGCCGTCTTCATCCCGCTGCTCTTCATGTCGGGCGTGGTGGGGAAGCTGTTCCACGAGTTCGCGGTGACGCTTTCGGTCGCGGTGATCGTCTCGGCGGTCATTTCGCTGACGCTCACGCCGATGATGTGCGGGCGGTTGTTGCGCCCTACGTCAGCCGAGCGTCCGGCGTGGCCCGCACGCGTGGCGGAAGCCGGCTTCGCACGGCTGCTGGCGCTCTACCGGGTGACGTTGGTCTGGGTGCTGCGCCGCCAGGCGCTGGTGCTGCTGATCTCGGTCGGAACCCTGGTGGGCACCATTCTCCTCTACGTCGTGGTGCCGAAGGGCTTCCTGCCGCAACAGGATACCGGCTCGATCATCGCCATCACCGAGGCCTCTCAGGATATCTCCATCCCGGCGATGGTCGCGCTGCAGAACCAGGCAGCTGCGGCGTTCCGCACGGTCTCCGGCGTCACCAACGTTGTTTCGGATGTCGGCACGGGGACGGAGAACCCGACGCCCAACTCCGGCCAGATCACGGTCACCCTGGCGCCGGTCGGTTCACGGCCCGGGGTCAACGAAATCGTCGACGAGTTGCGCGACGCCACCGCCGGCATCCCGGGCCTCACGATCTTCTACCAGCCGGTACAGGATATTCAGCTTGGCACCAGCATCACCCGCACCGCCTACCAGTATCGTCTGACCGACACAGACTCCAAAGAACTGAATGAGTTCGTGCCGAAGCTTGTGGCGAAGCTGCAAACGCTGCCGCAACTCGCCCATGTCAGCAGCGATCTTCAGAACGGCGGCGCCGCCGTCACGATCCATGTCGACCGGGCCGAGGCCATGCGCGTCGGCGTGCCGATGCAGACGGTCGAGAACATCCTCGACGACGCCTTCGGCCAGCGCCAGATTTCGACGATCTTCGGCCAGACCAACCAGTATCGCGTCATCCTCGAACTCGACCCGCGCTTCGCCCAGAGCCCGGAGTTGCTGGACATGCTGTATTTTCCCGGCAATGTCATGAGCAGCGGCGCCTCGAACTCGAGCACCACGAGCGCCAACAACAGCAACAACACGACCTCGGGCAGTGGCACCTCGGTCGCCTCCGGCAGCTCCAATACACAGACGGCAACGACCACGGCCTCCACCGGCACCTCGAGCAGCACCTCGAACCAGATCCCGCTGACCGCCTTCGCGACCGTCACGCGCGGCACCACGCCGCTCTCCATCATGCATGACGAGCAGTTCCCGGCCGCGACAATCGGCTTCGATCTCGCTCCCGGCGTTTCGCTCGGTGGCGCCGTCAACGCCATCGACCAGGCCGAGGCCGCGCTCGGGGTGCCTTCCACCATCTCCGGAAGCTACCAGGGGGAGGCAGCGCAATTCGAAAGCTCGCTCGCTTCCGAGCCGTGGCTGATCCTCGCCGCTGTCGTCGTCATCTACATCGTGCTCGGCGTGCTCTACGAGAGCATCATCCATCCGGTGACGATCCTCTCGACGTTGCCCTCTGCGGGCATCGGCGCGCTGCTGGCCCTTATCGTGACCGGCAACGACCTTTCGATCGTCGCGCTGGTCGGCGTGGTGCTGCTGATGGGCATCGTGAAGAAGAATGCGATCATGATGATCGACTTCGCCATCGAGGCGCAGCATTCGGGCCGGAAGACCCCGGCACAGGCAATCGAACAGGCCTGCCTGCTGCGTTTCCGCCCCATCATGATGACGACGATGGCGGCGTTGCTCGGCGCCATCCCCCTCGTGCTGCAAGGCGGGGCCGGGTCGGAGCTGCGGCGGCCACTCGGCATCACCATCGTCGGCGGGCTGCTGCTCAGCCAGTTGCTGACGCTCTACACAACGCCCGTGATCTATCTGGCGATGGAGCGGCTGCGCCCCGTGCCGCGCCGCCGGACCGCGGGCGTCGCCCACCCGGCCGAGTAACGCCGCTTGTCGATCTCCACGCCCTTCATTCGCCGCCCGATCGGCACCATCCTGCTGGCGATCGGGCTGATGCTGGCGGGCGCGGTCGCCTACAAGTTCCTGCCGGTCGCGTCCCTGCCAAATGTCGATCTACCGGCGGTCGTGGTGTTCGCGAGCCGCCCCGGCGCCAGCCCCGAGACGATCGCCAACTCGATCGCGGCACCCCTGGAACGGCATCTCGGCCAGATCGCCGGGATCAACGAACTGACCTCGATCAACTCGCTCGGCTCGACCTCGATCATCTGCATCTTCGACATCGACCGGAACATCAACTCCGCCGCCGCGGACGTGCAGGAAGCGATCAACGCCTCGGAGGCGGATCTGCCCTCCGATCTCCCGAGCGCGCCCTACTACCGCAAATTCAATCCCTCCGACGCGCCGGTGCTGACGATCGCACTGACCTCCGACACCTTGTCGATTGCCCAGATTTACGACGCGGTCGACACCATCCTGGCGCAGCGGCTGTCGCAGGCCCCCGGCGTCGCGGAGGTGACCGAGAGCGGCGCCGACAAGCCGGCGGTGCGCGTGCAACTCGATCCCACACGGGTCGCGCTCAGCGGCCTCTCCGGCGAGACGATCAGCCAGAATATCGGCAACTCGAATGTCATCCAGCCGATCGGAAGCATCCAGGGGCCGGACCGCGCCTTCACTTTACTCGTCAACGGGCAGATCACCTCGGCCAAGCAGTACGGCAACCTGGTGATGGCCAAAGGCACCGATGGCGTCTTGCATCTGCGCGACCTCGGCCATGTCATCGACAGCGTGGCGACGTTGCGCCTCGCGGCCTGGAGCGGTCAGAAGCCGGCGATTTTGCTCGACATCACCAAGGAGCCGGGCGCCAACGTCATCCAGACCGTCGACGGGGTGAAGGCGCTCCTCCCGGGGATCATGAAGCTGATGCCGAGCGGCATTCACGTCACGATCCTGACCGACCGCACGACCACGATCCGGGCAAGCGTCGCGGACGTTCAGTACACGCTGATGATCACCGTGCTGCTGGTGTTGGCGGTCGTGCTCGTCTTCCTGCAGCAGACGGTGCTGACGATCGCGGCCGGCGTCACGATCCCGCTTTCGATCGCCGGCACGCTCGCCGGCATGTGGTTCGAGGGCTTCACGATCGACAACTTCTCGCTCCTCGCGATCACCATCTCCGTGGGCTTCGTCGTCGACGACGCCATCGTCATGATCGAGAACATCCACGCGCAGGTCGAGCGCGGGATGCCGCCGCTGCGGGCCGCGCTCCGGGGCGCCGGGCAGATCGGCTTCACCGTGATGTCCATCACCATCTCGCTGGTCGCCGTGTTCTCGCCGATGGTCTTCATGCCCGGCATCATGGGTGAGTTGTTCCACGAGTTCGCGATGACGCTGGTGATGGCGGTGGTCGTGTCGGGCGTGGTCTCGCTGACGGTCACGCCGATGATCTGCGCCTGGTTCATGCGCCGTGAGGCACCGCTGGTGAGGCCGGGAATCCTGGGCCGTGGCGGCCGCAGGCTCGGCGCGGCCTTCGAGCGCGGCTTTCGCGCCGTGCTGCGAGGCTATGGCCGCAGCCTCGACTGGGTGTTGCGCCACCGCATCCTGATGAACCTTGTGACCCTCGGCACCGTCATCCTCACCGTCTGGCTCTACACCGTCGTGCCCAAGAGCTTCCTGCCGAGCGAGGATACCGGTCTTCTCATGGGCCAGACCATCGCCAACCCCGACATCTCGTTCAAAGCCATGGAGAAGCTGCAGCGGCGCGTGGTGGCGGTATTGCTGAAGGACCCCGCGATCGACCAGGTCGGCTCGCGCATCGGTGTCGCGAACGGGTTTTCCTCGCTCAATCGAGGCACACTCTTCGTGTCGCTCAAGCCGATGAACGAGCGCCATGTCTCGGACCAGACGGTTATCGCGCGGCTCCGTGCTCCGCTTGCGCGCATTGCCGGCATCCAGTCCTACCTTATTCCGCAGGAGGACCTCCGCACCGGCGGCCGCCAAAGCGCCAGCGACTACGACTACGTCCTGAGCGGCGACAATCTGCAGGAGTTACAGCTCTGGTCGCAGAAACTTGAAGACAAGCTGAAGACGATACCGCAGCTCACCGACATCTCCAGCGATCAGGACAAGGCGGGGCCGGAAGCCGATGTCGTCGTCGACCGCGCCGCCGCATCCCGCATGAACGTGTCGATGATGGCAATCGACGAAGCCCTCAACAACAGCTTCGCACAGCGCCAGATTTCCACGATCTATCAGCAGCGGAACCAGTACAAGGTCGTGCTGGAAGCGTTGCCCGGTCTACAGATCGATCCATCCCAGCTCGACCGCGTCTATGTCGGCAGCAACACCGGGCAACAGGTTCCGCTCTCGGCGTTTACCCACATCACGCGCGCGAGCGCCCCCCTGACGGTGCGTCATCAAGGCCAGTTTCCGGAGGCGACGGTGAGCTTCAGCCTGAAGCCCGGCGTGACGCTCAGCCAGGCGACGGTTCTGCTTCAGCAGGCGGGCCAGGCGATCTTCCTGCCCGGTGACATCCACACGGCTTTCGCCGGGAACGCCCAGCTGTTCAAGCAATCGGCAAGTTCGATACCGCTCTTGCTGCTCGCGGCGCTGCTGGCAATCTATATCGTGCTTGGCGTTCTCTACGAGAGTTTGACACAGCCTTTGACGATCTTGTCGACGCTGCCGTCGGCGGGTATCGGCGCCCTCCTGGCTCTGCTGGCGACAGGCACGCCGCTTTCGATCATTGCGATAATCGGCATTTTCTTGCTGATGGGCATCGTCAAAAAGAACGCGATCATGATGGTGGATTTTGCGCTCGCCGCTGAGCGCCAGCGTGGCCTCGCGCCGATCGATGCGATCAGGGAGGCGAGCATCGCCCGCTTCCGGCCGATCATCATGACGACGCTTGCGGCGTTGCTCGGCGCGCTGCCGCTCGCCTTCTCGTTTGGGATTGGCTACGAATATCGCCGTCCGCTCGGCATTGCCATCATCGGCGGCCTCATCGTTTCCCAAATGCTGACGCTCTACACGACGCCGGTTATCTATGTTGCACTGCAACGTAAACCGCAGCGGGTAAAACATAAAGTGCCCGCCTAAGTCTTTCGGATAGTTCTGCCGCATCGCAACATTTGTGCACCCGGACGACATGCTGTTCTCGTCTTAGGTTGC
Source organism: Acidisoma sp. (assembly GCF_965199065.1). Taxonomy (NCBI): domain Bacteria; kingdom Pseudomonadati; phylum Pseudomonadota; class Alphaproteobacteria; order Acetobacterales; family Acidocellaceae; genus Acidisoma; species Acidisoma sp. Next base: position 1,305,674 of record NZ_CBDAQN010000001.1, read on the forward strand.
ATGTCAAATGCACGGTCCGCGGACCCTCTGGACTGTTGCACCCCGCCCGATTATGGCCACATATCTCGATGCACGACCGGCGTTTCAAACCGGGTAATCGTCCCGGATGCGCTGTCGCGATCTGTGGCGGGGAGGAGCGATGTCATGGACGCCGAAATAAACTCATTTTCCGCAGAAGACGGTCCCACCACGACGCGATCGCGGATGAGCGGTCTCTTGCGTGCGACGCAGGTGCTCGACCGGCTGGTGGTCGAAGGCAAGGCCACATCGGCCTATGATCTCGCCAAGGCAATCCATGCCCCGGTCTCGACCATCTACGGGGTTGTGGACGCGCTGGTGCAGGCGGGGCTGCTGGAACGCGATGCTGCTGGCGCGGTGTGGTTCGGCAGCCGGATGTATCATTATGGCCTTGCCTACGGGCGGAACGTAGACCTCCTGCGGGAAGCGCGGATCGAGATGCGACGGCTCGCCCAGGAGCTTGGCGAGACCGTCCAGATATGCGCCCGGCATGAGGGGTTCGTGGTCATCCAGGACATGGCCGAGGCCTCCCGCAACCTGCGGGTTTCCAGCCGGATCGGCGCGCGGGTGCCAATCAACTGGAGTGTCTCAGGCCGCTTCTTCCTGGCACATCTTCCGCAGCACGAGCAGTTGGAGATCTTCCGTCACAATGCCGTCCCTTCGGCCACCGGACGCGCGCCTTTAGACCCCGCGCAATTCGTGGCATTGAGCGAGGAGGCGCGCCGCCTAGGCTACGCCAGCCAGCTGAGCGGCACGGACGAGGGCATCGCCTGTATCGCGGCGCCGGTCACCAACGCGTCGGGCATCTGCGAGATGACCATCAGCATCATCATGCCGGAACTCCGTGTGCGCGAGTCGATGGACGGCTACGCATCCGCGGTGCGGGATGCGGCTGCGCGGATCGAGGCCCGGGTCGGCTGGAGGCCGTTCGGGCCTATGCCGACCGTAAAGTCGCCGGGTTCGCTCGCGAGAGAGATCAGCCCTGCCGAGCCCGCCTTCACGCGGTACGAGGTCATGGCCTAGCAGCCGGATCGGCACTTGCGGGTTGCGGCGGCTGAGGAACCTACCTATAAGCCGCATCCCTGTGGAGAGGTGCCAGAGTGGCCGATCGGGGCGGTCTCGAAAACCGTTGTGCGTGTGAGCGTACCGTGGGTTCGAATCCCACCCTCTCCGCCACGCGCTGTGGCATCGACGCCTCAGGCGGCGCTTTCATCCTGAGCGCAGACGCGGGTCCAAAGCACATCGAAGGATGCGTCGTCGCTCTCCAGGATCGTCGACTGCGTCTGGCCGAAGACCGAGATGAACCGCTGCGCTCCGCTCGCGTTGTTATATCCGGATGTGCCAGCCACCTCGCCACAGAAGCTTACCACGTGACCCGCCGCCACATCGACGTAGCTGCCGGAGAAACTGGTGTATCCAGGGCGCGCGAGCGCATGCTGGACGGCTCTCACGCCAGAGATCCACACCGATCGCTGTAGAGGATCCGAGTAGACCGTCGGCGGCCGCAACGGATCGTCCACCGCAACCTGTGCCGTTTTCGCGGTCCGCACGGGTATATGTGGGACACCACCGAGATGCACTGCGTAGGCTGCTGACAGCATCAAAGGCACTGCGACAAACAACAACAGAACGCGGGGGCCGCGCCGAACCGCCGACCTGGAGATAGTTGCACTCCCAGGCGCGGCGTCTGGCATAGGTGCTTGAAGGCCGCACTCGGGACAAGTGGCAGTTCCGGGCCTCAGTGCCGTGTCGCACCACAGGCACGCTACGATAGCCATTTGTCACTCCGCCACTAACCAAAACGCTACAACGAACTAATCACACCTACCCTCTCGCCGCGGAATCTCTAGTCAACTTCCCGTGATGAAAATCATTTGAAGCTGTGCAAGACCTATTTGGGGCTCGACACGCAGATTTGTGGTAAAGATTTCTTGGACAAAACAATGGATTAGCTGCGCGGCTTCGGCTCGTGTCCAGCCGAGCCTCCTCCCGGTTCAGGGGCAGCCTTGCGGGAGGTTAGAAACGTGCGGAAATGACGACAGTCAGCAGCGCCGCGTTACGCTACAGGCGCACGCGCGACGATGCCCGCGGGTTGTGGTCCACCCGCCATCCAGTCCAGAAGCTCCACGGTGTGGATGACAGGCAACCCACCACCGGAAAGCTGGGTTATGCACCCGATGTTTCCTGCCGCGACCAGATCGGGCTTGCGCGCCGTCAGTGTCTCCAGCTTGCGCTCCCGAAGACGGCCGGCGATTTCGGGTTGAACGATGTTGTAGGTGCCTGCCGAGCCGCAGCAGAGATGAGGGTCGGCGGGCTCGACCACCTTGAAGCCGGCCCGGCGCAGCAAGGCCTTCGGCTCCGCCGTTACGCGCTGGCCATGTTGAAGGCTGCAGGCGGAATGGTAGGCGACCGTCAGGCCCGGAGCAGGACGGGTCGGCGCGTAGTCGATTCGCGCCAGATACTCGCTGATGTCCGCCGCCAAGGCCGAGACGCGCTCCGCGCGAAGTCGCTCCGGCTCGGGCTCGGTCCGGAACATGAAGCCGTAATCCTTCACCGTCGTCCCGCAGCCCGAGGTGTTGATGAGGATAGCATCCAGCCCCTCACCCTCGATCTCGCGGCTCCAGCCGTCGATCGCCGCCTTCGCAGCGGCCATGGCAGGATCGTGCTTGCCCATATGATGGGTGAGCGCACCGCAACAGCCGACGCCAGGGGCGATGACCACCTCGATGCCTAGGCGCGTCAGCAGCCGGATGGTGGCCTCGTTGATCGCCGGCGCGAGCACCGTTTGCGCGCAGCCCGTGAGCAGCGCCACCCGCCCGCGGCGCTCACCCTGAGCGCGATGGACCTGCGGCGCCTGCGCCGCGCTCGGCGGCGGGAGGTGCGCGGGAGCCAGGGTCAGCATCGCCCGAAGACGCTGAGCAAGCATGCCCTTTCCGCGAATGAGCCCGGCAAGGGGGCGTCCGGCTCGTGCGCCCTGCAGAGCCAGACGGAATAGCCGCGGGTTGGGCAGCACGCGGGACAGCACGTCCCGCATGAGCCGCTCATGCCAGGGCCGTGTGTATGTCTCCTCGATATACCGCCGCGCATGGTCGACGAGGTGCATGTAGTTCACGCCCGAGGGGCAGGTCGTCATGCAGGAGAGGCAGGAGAGGCAGCGATCCACATGCCGCACGACCTCCTCCGTCGCCGGACGGCCGGATTCCAGCATGTCCTTGATGAGGTAGATGCGTCCGCGCGGGCTATCGAGTTCATCGCCCAGCAGCACGAAGGTCGGGCAGGTCGCGGTGCAGAAGCCGCAATGGACGCAGGTGCGTAGAACCTGATTGGAGGAAGCCGTCTCCGGGTCACGCAGCTGATCGGCGGTGAAGTTCGTTTGCATGACCTATAGTCCCGCGTAGAGGCGCCCAGGATTGAGAATACCAGCGGGGTCCAGCGCGCCCTTGACCCGGCGGGTTATGGCGGCGAGCGCAGCCACCTCGGGCGGCACGACATCAACCGCCGCGCGCAGAGGTTCGGGCGCCCGCATCAGCGTCCAGGTGCCGCCCTGAACCCGGACGGTGTCAGCAATGGCCGTATGCAGCGCCTCGGTGCCGGGGCCCGCGAGCCAGACCCGTCCGCCACTCCAATCGAGGAAGCCACGAGCACCCGCCGCCGAGGCCGCCATCAACACGCGCGGACCCAGCGACGGCCGGGTGGAAACCAGCCACACCGCCTCGCCCGGCGAGATCTCGATCGGCGTTACATCGCGGATCGCCTTCCAGACGGTGCGGCTGGCGCCATCGTCGAGGATCTGAGCGGTGCCGAATGCGGCCAGGTCGTCCGCGAGCCGGCCAAGCCGGTAGATGACGCTGGGAGCGAACTCCTCCATCCGGATGACCGCCGCCGAACCCGCGCCGAGCGCCGGGACCGCGTCCGCTGCCCAGGCCGGAAGCCAGGCCGCGCCGGAGACGCCATAGGGCGAGCCCATCGCGGCGGACAGCGCCGCCACGCCCTGCGCTGCATCCAGCCCGCGGATGACGAGCGAGCCCGTGCTCTCGGGTGCGGGCAGCACCTTGACCGTGATCTCCGTCAACACGCCGAGGGTGCCGTGGCTGCCGGTCAGCAGCTTGCAGAGGTCGAGCCCGGTGACGTTCTTCAGCACACGGCCGCCCGAGCGGATGACCTCGCCGCGTCCGTTCACGGCGCGAATGCCCATGACGTGGTCGCGCATCGCGCCCCAGGCGATCCTGCGCGGGCCGCTGAGATTGGTGGCGACAATGCCTCCCCAGCTTTGCGCCCGGGAGCCGCCCAACAGAGCCGAAAGATCCGGTGGCTCGGCGATGAGGTGCTGATTGTGCTCGGCCAGCGCCGCCTCGATCTCGCTCACCGGCGTGCCGGCGCGCGCCGAGAGGATCAGCTCGCGCGGCGAGTAGAGCGTGATGCCGGTGAGGTTGCGGGTGGAAAGCGTCCGCGCCGACTGCACCGGCCGCAACATGCCGGCTTTGCTGCCGAAGCCCTCGATGCTGAGCGGCTCGCGACGATCCGTCGCCTCCTGGATGACGGTCGCAACGCCCGCCTCATCGGCAGGCGCCTCCGCATAGGTCAGGCCACTCATCGCAGCAGGAAGCTTTCAACCATCATCATGCCGCCAGCAACGGAAAGACCTTGGCAGGGTTGAGTAACCAACCCGCATCGAAGGCCGATTTCAAAAGCCGTTGCTGCGTCAACTCCGTCTCGGTGAACTGCACATGCATGAGGTCGCGCTTTTCGACGCCGACGCCGTGCTCGCCGGTCAGGCAACCGCCGACCTCGACGCAGAGCGTGAGGATGTCGGCGCCGAACTGCTCGGCTTTGTGGAAGCTCTCCGGGTCGTTGGCGTCGAACATGATGAGCGGGTGCAGGTTGCCGTCACCGGCGTGGAAGATGTTGGCGACCTTGAGGCCGTAGCTCTCGCTCATCGCGCCGATCTTCGCGAGCACGTCGGCCAGCCGGCTCGTCGGGATCGTGCCGTCCATGCAGAGGTAATCGGGGCTGATGCGGCCGACGGCTCCGAACGCGCCCTTGCGGCCCTTCCAGATCGCCGCGCTCTCCTCGGCCGATTGCGAGACCTTGAGGCTGATCGGGTCGAACTCGGCGCAGATGGCGCGGATGCGGTCGAGCAACGCGTCCTGCTCGGCGACCGAGCCCTCGACCTCGATGATGAGCATGGCCTCGGCATCGAGCGGGTAGTTGGCGTGGGCGAAGGCCTCGCAGGCATGGATCGCCGGGCGGTCCATGAACTCCAGCGCCACCGGAATGATGCCCGAGCCGATGATGCGATCCACGCAGGCGCCGGCGACCTCGTTCGAGCGAAAGGCGGCCAGCATCGCGCGCTGGCCCTCGGCGGCACGCAGGATGCGGACGGTGACTTCCGAGACCATGGCGAGCTGGCCCTCGCTGCCCGTCAGCAAGCCGAGCCAGTCGTAGCCAGCGGCATCGAGGTGGGCGCCGCCAATGTCGAGGATGTCGCCCTCGATGGTGACGATCTTGAGCCCGAGCAGGTTGTTGGCGGTGACGCCATACTTGAGGCAATGGGCGCCCCCGGAATTCATGCCCACGTTGCCGCCGATCATGCAGGCTAGCTGGCTGGACGGGTCCGGCGCGTAGAAGAAGCCGTCCGCCTGCATGGCGGCGGTGATGCCGAGGTTCGTGACGCCCGCCTGCACCACGGCGAGGCGATCCGCATAGTCGATCTCGAGGATACGGTTCATCCGCATCATGCCCACGACGACGGCATCGGCGAGCGGCAGCGCGCCGCCCGACAGGCTGGTGCCGGCACCGCGAGGGATGACGCGCGCGCCTTCGCGGTGAAGGAGCTTGAGGACCGCGGCGAGTTGCTCGGTCGTTTCCGGCAGCACGACTGCCATAGGTGGCTGGCGGTAGGCGCTCAGCCCGTCGGTCTCGTAGGGGCGAAGCCGCAAAGCTTCGGCGATGACCCCGCTTTCGGGCAGCAGCTCGCGCAGCCCTGCAACGATTTGGTCCCGGCGGGCGAGGACATCGGCTTTCGGTTCCGGCAGTCGGATCATGGCACGAGCCCTCCCGGGCTCATCTTGTCATATTTCTTACTGACTAGGATTTGCACCGCGGACGGCCCGGTTACAAGGCTCGCCGCCACCGCCGGCCATTCGACACCGTGGAACCCCAGGCATGACACCGTCAGACTTGCACCGGACTCCACCGCCGGCGCATTCTCGGAAGCTTGGAGCCTGGTGAAGAGGCTGACGGAGACGGACCATGGACGGTGAGACGGAGGCGCGGCGGATCACCCTCTATCGGGAGGAGGATTTCGCCGGGATGCGGGCGGCGGGGCGTCTTGCCGCGGAAACCCTGGACATGATCGGTCCGCATGTGGTTCCGGGCGTGACCACGGAAACCCTGGATCGCCTGTGCCACGACTTCATCCTGGCCCACAACGCGACGCCCGCGCCGCTCAACTACCGGGGTTTTCCGAAGAGCATCTGCACCTCGATCAACCATGTCGTCTGCCACGGCATTCCGGGCAACCGGCGGCTGGAGGACGGCGACGTTCTCAACATCGACATCACCGTCATTCTCGACGGCTGGTATGGAGATACAAGCCGCATGTATGTCGCGGGCACGGCCAACACGCGGGCCCGCCGCCTGATCGACGTGACCTATGAAGCGCTGATGATCGGCGTGGCGGCGGTGAAGCCGGGCAACACCCTCGGCGATATCGGCCACGCCATCCAAAGCTTCGTCGAGCCGCAACGCTTCAGCGTGGTGCGGGACTTTTGCGGCCATGGCATCGGCCGGCGTTTTCACGAGCCGCCGAACATCCTGCATTACGGCCGTCCGGGGGATGGCACCGTGCTGCGCGCGGGCATGTTCTTCACCATCGAGCCCATGGTGAACGCCGGACGGCCCGAGGTGAAGATTCTGGATGACGGCTGGACCGCGGTGACGCGTGATCGCAGCCTCTCGGCCCAGTTCGAGCACATGATCGGCATCACACCGACGGGCTGCGAGATCTTCACCCTCTCGCCCGCGGGTTTTACAAAACCGCCCTACGAGTAGTGGTCGCGGGCAAGGACGGTCATCCGCTTCTCGCCGATTGCCTCCTCCAGCACCGTCCAGCCGAGCCCTTCGTAGAAGGACCTTCGATGCGGCGCCGCTGAAAGGTAGGCGCGTCTCCAGCCTGCACGGAATATGGCCTCCGCCGCATGACGCACCAGGGCTCTTCCGAGGCCGGCGCTGCGTGCTTCGGGTTCCACCCAGACGGCGGCGACCCAGGGCGTGTATTGAGGCCGCTCGTCCATATCCGCCGCAATGGCGGAGGCGGTGCCGAGGAACCGGCCGCCGTCCAGGGCGATGAACGCCGACGGGATCAGGTCCGGCCCGAGATTATCGGCGACGGCGTTCGCGACGACCTCCAGCGGCGTGCCGGTCGCCTGCCACCACGCGCGCCAGATGCGGTCGGCGAGGATAGGCTGGAACTCCGGCCGGTCTCGCAGGTCGGAGATCGAGATCATGGCAGCGCTCCGTGGTCGAACGTCACTTTGTCACCAAGCGGCGTGTTGCAGCCGAGCCTGGGCCCGGTATTACATTTTGTCCTTGTTCCATGAGGATAGACTGATGCTCGGCGCCTATGCAGCACATGAAGGCCAGCCTCTGGCCGATTTTCCGCCTGAAGGCGATCTCTCCAAGGCGCAGTGGATCGACCTCTTTCAGCCCACGCCGGAAGAGAAGGCACGTGTGGTGGCGGCGACCGGCCTTGAAGTCGCGACAGAGGATGAACTGGCGGAAATCGAGACTTCGAGCCGCCTTGCCTTCGACGGCCATGCGATCTACCTCAGCATGCCGTTGATCGCCAAAGTGGAAGGGGAACCACCCGACACCAAGCCGATCGGGTTCGTGCTCGCCCGAGACCGGCTCATCACCATCCGGTTCAACCGCAGCCTGGCGTTCCACAAATTCCTCGAGACGCAACACAGGACGCCAATGGAAACGACGGCGCCGATCGGGATCTTCATGCTGATGATGGAGGCGATCTCCGACCGCCTCGCCGACCTGCTGGAGAATATCCGGGACGATCTGGACCGGATTTCAAAGCTCATCTTTCACGATACGGGCAACGGCAAGTTGCGGGGCCGCAGACGAGATAACGGGCTTCAGGATGTCCTGCGCGCAATCGGTCGCGCGGGCGATACGATGTCCCGTGTGCGGGACAGCCTGCTCGGCATCGGCCGTATCCTGCCCTACGTGGCCCAGATCGCCGCCGCCTGGATCGATCGTCCGATGCGGGACCGGATGAAGTCGCTGCGTCAGGACATCGCCTCGCTCGCCGATTACGACGCGCACCTCAACAGCAAGATGCAATTCCTGCTCGACGCCACGCTCGGGCTGATCAACAACACGCAGAACAACATCATCAAGGTGCTGACGGTCGTGTCCGTCGTGGGCGTGCCGCCCACCCTCGTCGCCAGCATCTACGGCATGAACTTCAAGGACATGCCGGAGTTGCAGTGGAATTACGGCTACCCCTACGGCCTGACCTTGATCTTCCTCTCGGCAGTGCTCCCGCTCATCTGGTTCAAGTTGCGCGGCTGGCTCTAGCCTGCCGGCACGCGATGGTCGCGGTCGTTCATCAGACGATGCAATGTCGGCTCGATCGCAGCCGCGATCAAAGCCATGCCGAGCGCGTCAGGATGCAAGGCGACGCTAGGCACCGTCGCGGTCGTCACGCCCGGCTCATGAGAGGCCGACACGGCTTCATGCGGGTCGAGATACAGGCCGCGGTCGAGCTTGCCGTTTTGATAAAACAGATAGCCGACGTTCTGGAAGGTGACATACGGACGGCCGCGATAGGTCTCGGCGAGGTCCTCGTTCAGCAACGCGGTATTGGCCGTGATCCAGGGCGAGCGCTCGCTTGGCAGCACGCCGAGTAGGAGTATCTGCGTCTCGGGAAGCTGGCGCCGCAAGATGGCGATGATCGTGTTGATGCCGGCCAGCGTCTGCCCGGCGCTCCAGTGAACGCGGCCGAAGTTGTTGGCGCCGATCAGAAGCACCAGGGCCCGGGGCGAGATGCCCCGCACCTCGCCGTTATCCAGCCGCCAGATCACGTTGGCCGTCGTATCGCCCCTGAAGCCCAGGTCGACGGCGTTACGGTCGCCGTAGAACCGCTCCCATACCGGGGCGTAGGCAGCGTAGGGTGCCGGGCCGGTTCGTTCCCAGTTCTGGGTGATGGAGTCGCCGAGCCAGACGAGACCGACATGACCGCGCCGCACCCGCTCCAGGGTGTGCTCGAACCGCATCCTCCACCATGGCTGATCCATCCGGCTGATCGGCACCGCCGCCAGATTGACCCCGGCTTCAGCCGCCGGCGCAAGCGAAAGCGCCATGGGCCAGAGCAGCGCGAGGACCAGGATGAAGCTTTTCTTCATGACGCGCCGCTTCTAGGCGGCCAGGAGCAGGTAGCCGGCGCTCAGGATGCCGGCAATCACGCAATAAAGGGCGTATGGGGTCATTGCCTGGCGCTCATGGCCGCGAAACCAGCGCATCAGAAAGGCAGTGCTGGCGAGCGCGGTAAGACCCGCGACGACGGCGCAGATGAGGGCGAGGCTCGTCTGCCCATGAGCCGCCGTATCGTGCATCAGCTTTGGCACCTCCAGCACCGCCGCCGCCACGATGACGGGCGTCGCAATGAGGAAGGAGAAGTGAGCGGCGCCTTCATGGTCCACACCGCGCAGCACGCCCCCGAGGATCGTCACGCCGGAACGCGAGAGACCCGGGATGAGCGCAAGGCACTGCCACAAACCAATGACGAAGGCGTCCATCGGCCTGAGACTCGAGAGCGCCCGGAGATTGCCCGTCTGCCGCTTCAGCCGCTCGCCGACGAGCAGCAGCAGGCCGTTCACCACCAGGAACGCGGCGGCGATCAACGGGGTGGAGAAGACCCGGCGCAGCGGATGCTCCAGCGCGAATCCCACGATGACCACCGGGATGGTCGCGATCACGATCAGCACGAGGACGCGGCGCGCCTCCGCCACCGAATGGGCATCGGCCAGACCGAAGACGCCGCGCAGGATGGCGAGCCAGTCGCGCCAGAAAAAGCCCAGCAAAGCGAGCGCCGTCCCGACATGTAGCATGACGAGGAAGGGCAGAAAGCTCTGGCTGTTGAGGTCGAGATGCCACCCGAGCAAGGCGGGCAGCACGACGGCGTGGCCGAGGCTGCTGACCGGGAAAAGTTCCGTCGCCCCTTGGACCAGGGCGATGACGATGGCGTGGATTGGGTCCAAGGGCTGCGATCTCCGTAAGGCGAGCCTTCATAGCGGCCTCAGCACGGGTGGCAACGGGGCAAACGCGCTATAGACGGCCAGTGAAGAACGATCGAACAGCCACTATACTTTCACCTGACCCGACTCGGTCGGCCGCGCTCTCCCTTCTCGCTGCGGTGCTGGACCGGCATCGGCCGCTCGAGGATGCACTCGATTCGCTGCCGCCGATGGATGCGCGGGACCGAGCCGCCGCGCATCGGCTGGCGGCGGCCGTGCTCCGCCGCAGGGGCACCATCGATGCCGTGCTGGAGCCCTTTCTGGCCCGCAACCCGCCCTCCGAGGGGATGCACATCCTGCGGCTGGGCGCGGCGGCGCTGCTCTTCCTGGAGACGCCGGCCCATGCCGCCGTCGGCACGGCGGTCGCGCTCGCCCGCGCCCGCAACCTGCCGAAGCTTGCCGGCCTCGTGAACGCCGTCCTGCGTCGCGTCGCTGAGAACGGCGCGTCGGCTCTGGAGGAGCTGGACGGGCCGCGCCTGGATACGCCGCCCTGGCTGTGGACTTCATGGGGCGCGGATGCGCGTGACATCGCAACCGCGCATCAGAGCGAGGCGGCTCTCGACCTGACCATGATCGGCGACGCGCCTGCGCCCGAGGGCGGCCTTTTGCTGCCGACAGGCTCGGTGCGGCTGCCCACAGGCACGCGGGTCACGGAGCTGCCGGGCTTCGAGACCGGCGCCTTCATGGTGCAGGATGCCGCCGCTGCCCTGCCCGCCCGGCTGCTGGGCGCCGAGCCCGGCCAGCATATCGCCGACCTCTGCGCGGCACCTGGGGGCAAGACGGCGCAGCTTGCGGCCACGGGCGCCGCCGTCACGGCCGTCGATCTCAATCCGGCCCGCATGCAGCGCCTGGCCGCGAACCTTGCGCGCCTCGGCCTTGTGGCGGAACTGGTCGGCGCGGATGCGCGAAGCTGGCGGCCCGCGACACCGCTCGACGGCATTCTGCTCGATGCGCCGTGCAGCGCGACCGGCACGATCCGCCGGCATCCGGACGTGCCTTATCTAAAGCGGCAGAACGACATCCTGCCGCTGACGCAGTTGCAGGACCAGCTTCTGGCGGCAGCGACGGCGATGCTGAAGCCAGGCGGCCGACTCGTCTATGCGGTGTGTTCGCTGCAGCCGGAGGAAGGCGCCGCGCGAGCTGCGGCGGCCCTGGCACGGCTGCCGCTCGACCCGGACCCCATCCGGCGATCGGAAATGCCGGAGCTCGCGGCGGCGCTCGGGCGCGACGGCCATGTCCGCACCCATCCCGGGCTATGGCCCCAGTACGGCGGGTTGGACGGGTTCTTCATCGCGCGGTTCCGGCGCATCTAACCGCTTGTCACGTTAAATCGGCCGGGATCTCGACGGAGCCACGGCGGCACCAAGGACGCCCGGGCGCACAGCGGCTTCCTCATCATGGTCACGTCTTGTCGACCACAGCCCTGCTATCGGGTTTTTGTGCATCGCGGCAACAGGGGTGCGTGTTTATCTCTCGTCTAAAGAGTTTTAGAGGAGATCTAACCCTATGGTTGATCGTTCGGATGATTACAGCGACGCCTCACAGGCTGAGGCACTATCGTTCGTCGTAAGCGCCGACGAGGCCAGAGCAATCGATGACTGGTCAGCCGCCAATCACATCGACGACCGCTCTGAAGCGGTGCATCGCCTGGTCAATCTGGCACTTCATGCTGAGGTCGAACCGGACGACGTTCACCTGAGATAGCCTGATCTGCCGAGCCGCAGATGCCTGCCCGCTATGCGGAGCTGAGCGGCTGCGGTTTATCCTCGCTTAGCCGGTCGCATTCCGCTAAGGGTGCGCCGCAACAAAAGCGCCCTGCCCCTGGCGGATCATCTCCGCCACCGGCGGGGCGTTTAACGTACGCATAGCACAATCGGGCCGCCGCGCTGGGTCCACAAGCCGGAAGACGTCATGGACATTCGCAATATCGCCATCATCGCACACGTCGATCATGGAAAGACCACCCTGGTCGACGCGCTGCTGAAGCAGTCCGGCGCGTTCCGCGACAACCAGCACGTCGCCGAGCGGGCGCTCGACCGCAACGACCTGGAACGAGAGCGCGGGATCACCATTCTCGCGAAATGCACCAGCGTCATCTGGAAGGGCATCCGCCTCAACATCGTCGATACTCCGGGCCATGCCGACTTCGGGGGCGAGGTCGAGCGCATCCTCAGCATGGTGGACGGCGCCATTCTGCTCGTCGACGCTGCCGAAGGCGTGCTGCCGCAGACCAAGTTCGTGCTCGGCAAGGCGCTGGCGCGCGGCATCCGCCCGATCGTGGTGGTCAACAAGATCGATCGCGGCGATGCCCGGCCGGACGAGGTCCATAACGAGATCTTCGACCTCTTCGCGGCGCTCGACGCCACCGAGGAACAGCTCGATTTTCCGACGCTCTTCGCCTCCGGCCGCCAAGGGTGGGCAGACCTGGAGATCGAGGGCGCGCGGAAGGATCTCGCCCCGATGTTCGACCTCGTTGTCAGCCATGTGCCGGCGCCGAAGCTGGACGTGGACGCGCCCTTCGCGATGCTCGCCTCCATTCTGGACTACGACAACTTCCTCGGCCGCGTGCTGACCGGGCGCGTCGAGCAGGGGCGCGCTCGCCTCAACATGCCGCTGAAGGTGCTGCGCGCCGACGGCACCGTGGTCGAGACCGGCCGCCTCACCAAGCTCATGTCGTTCAATGGCCTCGACCGGGTGCCGGTCGACGAGGCGCAGGCGGGCGACATCATCGCCATCGCCGGCCTGACGGACGCCACCATCCCCGACACGCTCGGCGCGCCGGAACTGCTGCTGCCGATCCAGGCCATCCCGGTCGATCCGCCGACCCTCAGCATGACCTTCCGCGTCAATGATGGCCCCCTCGGTGGCCGCGAAGGCAAGAAGGTCACGTCCCGCCAGATCCGCGACCGTCTGATGTTCGAAATCCAGGGCAACGTCGCGCTCAAGGTCACGATCAGCAACGAAACCGACGCCTTCGAGGTTGCCGGCCGCGGCGAATTGCAGCTCGGCGTTCTCATCGAGACGATGCGCCGCGAGGGCTTCGAGCTGACCATCGGCCGCCCCCGGGTGCTGACGCGCACCAACGAGGAGACCGGCGAGCGCGAGGAGCCGATGGAGGACGTGCTGGCCGATGTCGACGAGCCCTATACCGGCGTCGTCGTCGAGAAGCTCAGCCGGCGCAAGGGACAGCTGCAGGACATGCGCCCGTCGGGCGGCGGCAAGGTGCGCTTGACCTTCCGCATGCCGAGCCGTGGCCTCATCGGCTACCACGGCGAGTTCCTCACCGACACGCGCGGATCGGGCATCATGAACCGCATGTTCGCCGGTTACGGCCCATGGACTGGCCCGATCGAGGGACGGCGCAACGGCAGCCTGATCTCCAACCTCGACGGCGAGGCCGTGCAGTATTCGCTCTGGTATCTCCAGGAGCGCGGGACTTTGTTCATCAACCCGGGCGACAAGGTCTACACGGGGATGATCGTCGGAGAGCACAGCCGCGAGAACGACCTCGACGTGAACGTCATCAAGGAAAAGAAGCTCACCAACATCCGTGCCGCCGGCAAGGATGACGCGATGCTGCTGATCCCGCCGCGCCGCATGTCGCTGGAGCAGGCGATCGCCTACGTCGAGGATGACGAATTGGTGGAGGTGACGCCGACGGCCATTCGCCTGCGCAAGCGCCATCTCGATCCGAACGCGCGCAAGCGTGCCGACCGCGCGTCAGATTCGGACGCGGCCTGACACGAAAGCGGAGGGCAGTGCCTCTTTTCCCAAGGGAAGCACTGCCTCATTCTGGACGTCAGAGTTCCGGGCGTCCGATTCGCTTCCAGTAGACCAGGGTGCCCGTGAGGCCGCCGTGCGGCTTGAGCGCGTAGTCCGGGATTTCGCCCGTCAGGGTGAAGCCCTGCCGCTCATATAATCCGGCCGCGCCCTCGTCACGGGCGGTGTCCAGCACCAGCAGGCGCCGCCCCTTCTCAATCGCGACTGCCTCGGCGGCGTGGAGCAACGCGGTGGCGATGCCGCGCCCACGGTGGCTGACACGGGTCATCATCTTGGCGATCTCCGCCCGATGCGGCTGGTTTTCCGGCAGATCGAGCAGCAACGTCACCGTGCCGACCAGGGCGTCGCCCTCCCAGGCGCCGAAGACGATCCGCTCGCCGCGTTCGGCTGCCGCCAGCGAGCCACGCCAGAAGGCTTCGGCTGTTGCGCGCGCAAGCGGATGCATGAAGCTCACCGAGCCTCCGTTTGCGACCGTCTCGACCAGCAGGTCCGCGAGCATCTCACGTATTGCGGGGCTTTGACCGAGCGGCGCGATGGTGATTGGCATAGCCTTAAGCTCCAAACGGGGAAGACGCTGGCGAGCTTCAGCAGGATCACGCCGTCCTGACGACTTCGGTCCTTGGATGGGTCGGCCGCCTGTCGCGTTAACATGTCGTTATGCAAAGCTTGCTACAGTTTGGTTGATCTGTGGTGACCATGCAAAGGCGCTCGATGCGATTCCTCGACAACATGGCGATCCGAAACAAGGTCGTTACGAGTTACGTTCTTGTGGTCGCCGTTTCTGCCCTTCTGGGCGCCTTCGTTCTTTTGCAAATCGAGCATCTCGGCGCGATCATGGTGGAGACGGGCGCGAGTGTGGCTGTTTCCGTGGAGCTGGGGGACATGCGGGGTGACGGCGCTGACTTGTCAGGCCTCACCGCGGAGGAGATCCAGTCCGCGAACGCCTCTGATTCCATGGATCAGTATAAGGGGCTGGTCGTCCTACAGGATTCTGCTCGTAAGGAATTCGCCAGGCAGTGGGCGCTTTACCGGCCGAACATGACGCCCGGCCAGGAGACCGTTTACGGCAACAGGATCAAAACATCCTTTGCCAAGCTTAGCGACCTCGCCAATCAGGACGTGCAGGCGGTGACCAATGGCGACATGCCGACCGCGGGCACAATCGTCCTCGGCGACATGGACACCACTTACAAGGCGTTCCGCACCGCCATCTTCGACGATCTGGCCTATCGCTCGCTCTACACGCAGTCACTGAAGGAGAAGGCCAGCGCCCTTGTACGGTTCAGCTTCATCGGCACCTTCATCGTGTTCGCCGTACTGTTGGCCGCGATCCTCGCATCCGTGTTCCTGACGGTCACCAGCATCGCCAGGCCCATCGCCCGGATGACCGAGGTCATGCGCCGGCTGGCACTTCAGGACACGGCGGTGGCGGTCACGGAAATTGGCCGGCGCGACGAGATCGGCGCCATGGCAAATGCGGTTCAGGTGTTCAAGGACGGCGCGATCGAACGCCGTAAGCTGGAGGCGGGAGCGGCCGAGTTTCAGAACAACCTCGACCGCAGGCTCCGGGAAGCCGAGGAGGCCGCCATGGCGGCCGGGCGCGACCAAAGGGCGGTTGTGGACGGGATCACCAGGGCGCTCGCCGACCTCGCGGGCGGTGATCTCACGGTGCGCTTCGCGCATGAGGTGGGTGCCGGCTATCAGGGCCTAAAGCACGACTTCAACGCCGCGATGGAGACGCTGCAGCAGACCATGCAGTCCATCTCGGCAAATGCAGGCGGGGTCTTCTCCGGCGCGGCCGAAATCACCAAGGCGTCCGACGATCTCGCTCGTCGAACCGAACAGCAGGCGGCGAGCCTGGAAGAGACGGCAGCGGCACTGGACCAGATCACGGCCACGATCAAGCGGGCCGCAGAGACGGCCGGTCAGGCGCGCCAACTCGGGAGCGAAGCCCGCAGCGGCGCCGAACGCTCCGGCACGGTTGTTCGCGAGGCCGTGACTGCGATGAGCGGTATTGAAACATCATCCCGGCAGATCGGCACGATCGTCGGCGTGATCGACGAGATTGCGTTCCAGACCAATCTGCTTGCGTTGAACGCCGGGGTGGAAGCGGCACGCGCGGGCGACGCCGGACGAGGTTTTGCTGTGGTCGCGACCGAAGTGCGGGCGCTCGCTCAACGCTCCGCAGATGCAGCACGCCAAATCAAAACGTTGATCTCCGCATCGAGCCAGCAGGTCGCGCTGGGCGTTGAGTTGGTCGGCGAGACCGGCAAGACCCTAGGCCGCATCGTGGAACAGGTCATCCAGTTGAACGGGCTCGTTACCGATATGTCGGCCGCGGCGCAGGAGCAGTCGACCGGTCTGCAGGAGGTGAACAAGGCCATCAATCAGATGGATCAGGTGACGCAGCAGAATGCCGCAATGGTGGAACAGGCGACCGCCGCGAGCCACAGCCTCGCCCATGAGGCGGAGGAACTGGCCGGACTGGTGGGTCAGTTCCGGATCGGCGCGGGTGGCGCCACGGCCAGATCTGGCCCGTCCAAGGCCCAGAACAGGCCGCGCCTCCTGGCCGGAACGCACTAGCGCCAGCCTAAGCCCTACTCTCGAACAGCCGCGAGCCTTACATGGTGTCGGTAACCTCCATGGATCGAGCGATGCGGTGGTGGCTGACGACAATGGCCCTGACGATGACGGCAGGCGGGGCTCACGCCGCGACCGTCATCAGGCCGCTCGCCGAGAGCGGATACTGGTCCACGGTCGAACAAGTGCCCGCGGCAAGCGCTGCGCCAAATTCCTGCATGATCGTGCAGGCAGACACGGCCGTCGCCCTCCGCAGCATAGGTGGGGTGGTCGACCTCATGGTTGCGAACGCGCACTGGGATCTTCCCCGCCTCATGCAGGCTGCCATTCACGTTACGCTCAGCGACGGCGCCATTAGTTTTCCGGTGACCTTCACAACCCGCGACACCGCAGTGGCTCAAATCGGCGCATCGGCGCTGCCGTCTCTGCTGGATGGCATGAGCCATGATGGATATATGCGGGTCGTGCTCTTTCCGGGCATGCCGGTGCTTGTACCGCTCGCGGGTTTCGCTGGCGCTTTGCCGGCTTTCCGGCACTGCGCCGGCCTCACCTGAGCAGAATGCACACAATCCTCCGGGTGACGCCGGATGTGGCGATCAGCCCGCGGCCGCCGGCTCCCGCGCCGCCAGAATGCGCTGAAGGGCCTCATCCACATGAACGGCCTCGGCATGGCTCAACCGAAGCCCAAGTTTGCTCCTCCGCCAGAGCACGTCCGGCGCGCCGAACGCCCACTCTGCACGGACCAGATACCGCAGCTCGGCTTCGGTCAGGTCGGCGCCATAGACGGTGCCGAGGTCGGACATGGACGAGGCGCCCGCCAGGATTGCTTCCATCCGCGTGCCATAGGCCCGCAGCAGCCGGCGCAGATGCGCCTCCGCGAGGAACGGATAGCGCATGCGCGCGGAGGCTAGCTGGGCCTCGAACCCCCGCATGGGGAAGTCTCCGCCAGGCAAGGGCGTCTTGCCGGTCCACCCGGCAGAACGTTTCGTGCCAGCCGGAAGATGAGGCGCAAGCTGTGCCAGCGCAGACTCGGCAAGACGGCGGTACGTCGTGATCTTGCCACCGAAGACGGAGAGCAACGGCGGCATGCCGTCGCCTGCATCCAGCTTCAGCACGTAATCCCGTGTCGCGGCCTGAGCCGCCGTATCGCCGCTTTCGTCGTAAAGTGGACGAACTCCGGAATACGTCCAAACGACCTTCTCCGGCGTCACCGGTATGCGAAGATAGGCGCTGGCGGAACGGCAGAGGTAGGCGACCTCATCCGCCGATGCGCGGACGGAAGCGGGATCGCCTTTGTAATCCTGATCCGTCGTCCCGATCAGCGTGAAGTCACGTTCGTAAGGGATAACGAAGAAGATGCGGTCATCGGCATTCTGGAAGATGTAACAGCCGGGATGGTCGTACAGCTTTGGCACGATGATGTGGCTGCCCTGGACCAGCCGCAGCGGCGCCTGCTCGTTATGATGCAGGACCGTCTGAGCGACCTCGCCGACCCAGGGGCCGGCGGCGTTCACCAACGCCCGCGCATGAAAGGCGGTCTTGTCGCCGGTCTGCTCGTCTTCCAGCACCACATGCCAAAGGCTGCCTTGGGGCTCGGCCGAGATGCAGCGCCGCCGGGGAATGATCGTCGCGCCAAGCTCCGCCGCCGCCATGGCGTTCAGCACCACAAGACGGCTGTCCTCGACCCAGCAGTCGGAATACTCGAATCCGGTCGTGAACTCCGACTTCAAAGGCTCGCCGGTCACGTCGCGGGTGAGGTCCACGACGCGCGTCTTCGGCAATTTCCGGCGGCCCCCGATATGGTCGTACAGGAACAGGCCCAGCCGCAGCATCCAACGGCGCCGCAGCTTTTCGTGGTAGGGCAGCACGAAGCGCAACGGCCAGATGATGTGGGGCGCGATGCTCCAGAGCACCTCGCGCTCCATGAGCGCCTCGCGGACCAGACGAAACTCGTGGTGTTCAAGATAGCGCAGGCCGCCATGGATGAGCTTGGTGGAGGCGCTGGAGGTGCCGGAGCCGAGGTCGTTCTGTTCGCTGAGTAAAACACTCCAGCCGCGGCCAGCCGCATCTCGCGCAATGCCGCAGCCGTTGATGCCACCGCCGATAATGGCGAGGTCGTAGATCAACGGCGATGCGTCCATGTCAAACCCCTGCCACCCCGACACGGCAAGTCAGCCCTTGCTGCCCACAGCGGGTCGAACTCTGGGGAAGCACGAATGGCGGTAAATTTTCAACAGACGCGGACAACAGGCTGAGCACCGGAATTGGCCATGCTGGCGAGGGCGGCTAGCGGCCCCAGATAGACCGGACCAAGTCCACCAACCCAAACATTGAGAAGGGAGTTACAAACAGGCAAATAGCAATGAAGAGTATAAAGCGGCTGAGGGCCTTGTCGCTGGGCATCTCGGGGTTTGGCTGGCGCGGCCGAGCGTGGAAATCGGTTCCATCGAATGGCATCGCTGCTTCCCCTCCCCCGATCTTTCGCAGGCTGACACGGCGTCATATCAGCCAGCCTGCGACGTGCGCGTCAATCAATCTTCTGCCGTTGGCGGCCTAAACCTTCAACTCCCAACTCTAGCGGCAGCGGGCGTGTCACGCCACTGCCTTGTGGAAGATACCGTGGCCGCCTCCGGGACCGAACCTCAGGGTGCGCCACCGGTTCCCGAGACCGGTGGGTTGCTGTTGTCGCCCGGGCCGCCGGCGCCAGGGCCATTGGCGGCTGCGCTGCCCGTCGTGCCGACACCACCGCCAGCCGCCGGCCCGGCGCCCATGCCGGTCACGCCCCCTACGCCAACACCTGCCTGCGTGGCGCCGTCTTCGGCGCCGACGCTTGGGCCGTTCTGGGTGCCCCCGCCAGTCTGGCTGGTCGCTCCCAACGGAACCGTGGCGCCAGGCTCGGCCGGACCGGACGGTCCCCTACCGCCACCACTCAACATGTCGCAGCCGGCCAGAGCCAGCGGCAGCCCGATCGCCAATAGACGCAGGCCGCTCATCATCGTCTTCATCGTAGCCTCCAAGACCAATATCGCTTGAGGAAATCGGACCGGAGCGACCAGCGCGTTAGTGGCGACAGCGCAGGCACCGGATCATCCTTGCGTGATGCCTGCCTCAGCGCCGGCGGGGCCGTCTCCACGTCCTCCCCGATCATCCTCTCTTGCCTTCGTAGCTTGTTCCTGATTTGTTCACATCTGACAATGGGGGCACCACGCTGATGGAAGTCGAGACGATGGAAGGTGGAGAGGCAGACGATCGAGTGGCTGCACGAGACGCCATCACCGCGACCGTCTCCGCCGTGCTGCGGCAAAACATGAGGCGCAGCGCCCACCCGGCGGACAGGGCTGCAGTCCGACGGGAAGCCGCGCAGATCGTCGGCGCTCTGGAGATCGAGTTCCTGGTCATCCCACGCCATTCCGAAAGCGCAAAGCTGTCCGAACGGCAGCAACTCCGCGAGCATGCACATGAATGATATGCCGCAACCCGCCTTAGTGCGTGTTCGCACCTGCACCATATTCCGCTTCAAGCGTCGTTGCTGGGTTGTTCAACAGCGAACGTTTTAACGACGAATTGGAGTATTTCGAGATGAAGTCAGGTCTTTTCCTTTCCGCTACAGCTAGCCTCATGATGCTTGGCAGCACCGCCGTATTCGCGCAGTCCTATGCGGCGCCTGGTGCCGTGACCATGAAGCCCGGCCAGATCCAGTCCAGCGACCAGTCATCGCAGGGTTCGACGTTCTCGACGCAGCCGGGTGTCGGCATCGTCAACCTGAAGCCGGGCGAGACCGTCAACACGGCGGCTTCGCAGGATTTGGGCAGCGTTCAGGGCGGTGCCTACAGCCCCGACCAGGGCGTCATCACCCTGAAGCCCGGCCAAGCCGGCTAACCGCGTCAGGCTCGCCTAAGGAAAGCCGGATCCCGGAAGGGGTCCGGCTTTTTTATTGCCTAACTTGCTACCGAACGCCGATGCCCGCGGTCAGTCCTCCGTCGATCTTGTAGTCGGCGCCGGTGATGAACGCTGCCTTGTCCGAGATCAGGAAGGCCACCAACTCGGCCACCTCCTCCGGTTCTCCAATGCGGCCGAGGGGATGCGCCGCGCCGAATCGGGCGAAGGCGGCATCGATATCGGCCTCCGGACCGTCGAAGGTGCGCGCCGCCAGTGTTAGAATCGGGCTGCGCACCGAACCTGGACTAATGGACACCACACGGATGCCGTCCGCCGCGAAGTCGAGCGCCATTGCGCGCGTCATGGCATGGATCGCGCCTTTGGACGCGACATAAGCCATCACGCCCGACTGACAGGCGAAACCTTGGACGCTGGACAGGTTCACGATGACCCCGCCGCCGCGCAGCCGCATCATCGGCACGCCGAAGTGCGCGGTGAGATGAATGGAACCCACATTGACCTGCAGGCATCGCGCGAAGGTCTCGTGCGTCGTCGTTACCGCATCGCCATACGGATGGATGGCAGCGCTGTTCACGATGATGTCGAGGCCGCCATGAAGCGCTACCGCCTCGTCGATGGCCGCTTCGACGGCGGACGGCACCGAGACATCGATGTGACGCACCGTGACCGTCAGCCCCTCCTCCACCGCCAGTGTCTGGAGCGCGTCGTTTCCATCGCGGTCGATGCCGAGCGCCATCACGGAGGCGCCGTCCCGCGCCAACCGAAGCGCCGTCGCGCGGCCGATCCCCGTCGTTCCGGTGACCAAGGCGACCTTGCCCATACCGCTCTCCTCCTCCGATATTATAGTCTCGTCGCGTAGCACAGGTTTGGACAGGAGAGGCGCTTGGAACAGAGTTGGCGTTGGTTCGGGCCGAGCGATCCGGTGCCGCTGGCCCATGTGCGTCAGGCCGGCGCGACGGGCGTGGTCACCGCGCTCCACCACATCTATGACGGGCGCGTCTGGTCAGCGGAGGATATCGCTGCCCGCCAGCAGGTGGTGGCGGCCGCCGGCCTGACCTGGAATGTCTGCGAATCTATCCCGGTGCACACGTCCATCAAGCTTCGCACGGGGCCGTGGCGGCAATATCTCGACGCCTGGAAAGACAGCCTCGCCAATCTCGGCCGCGCCGGAGTCCCGACCGTCTGCTATAACTTCATGCCGGTTGTGGACTGGACCCGCACCAACCTGACGTTTCCGATGCCAAGCACCGGCCTTGCGTTGCGCTTCGACATCGCTGAGTTCGCTGCCTATGACGCATTCGTTCTGAAGCGCACCGGCGCCGAGGGCGACTACCCGGCAGCGCTCCTGGAGCGCGCGAGGGCTGTGCTCGCCGACAAGTCCGCGGCTGAGATCGAGCAGCTCGAAACCACCATCATTGCCGGGCTTCCCGGGGGCGAGGACAGCTACACGCGCGATGGCATCCGTGACCGCATCGCCGCTTTCGAGGGTGTGACCCCCGCGGACATGCGAGCCAACCTGATCGCCTTCCTCAACGAGGTGGTGCCCGTCGCAGAGGAGGTCGGCGTCCGTCTCGGCATCCATCCTGACGACCCGCCGTTCTCGCTGTTCGGCCTGCCGCGGATCGTTTCGACCGTAAGCGATGTCGAAACACTGATGGCGGCCGTCGGCCACCGGGCCAACGGGCTGACCCTCTGTGCGGGCTCGTATGGCTCGCGGCCGGATAATGACGTGCCGGCGATCGCCAGGCGCTTCGGCGACCGCGTGCATTTCGTGCATCTTCGCAACGTGAGCCGCGACGGGGACGGTTCCTTTACGGAAGCGGACCATCTCGCAGGCGATGTGAACATGGTGGCGCTCATCGCGGCCTTGCTGGCGGAGGAACGGCGGCGGGCCTCTTCAGGCGAGATGGCCGGTATTCCGATGCGGCCCGACCATGGGCATCTGCTGGGTTTCGACGGCGACCGACGCAGCAACCCCGGCTACTCCTACATCGGGCGCCTGAAGGGCCTGGCCGAGTTGCGCGGCGTCATGACGGCGGTGGAGGCGCTGGGCTGAGTTTCAGCCGCGCTACATGGCAGCGGCGACGGCCTCGGCCACCGCCTCGGCGGCCGGTCCGCCATCCGCGCGGAGGCCGGCCACAACCCCGGCCCGATCAGCCGCATTCCGGTTCTGGCTCATCTTCCACTTGCCGGTCATGGCCGTGATCTCGAGCCGCACCCCTACGATCGCGCGCAGCTGGGACTGGATGAAGTCCGCCGGCGCATCGCTGACCGCCCAGGGCGCCGCACGTTCGCCCTCATGCTGATCCGTGAGACGCCGCACGAGCCCAAGCAACGCCTCGGGCTCCTGAAAAAAGCTGATCCGGCCCCGCACGTGGACCGTCACGTAGTTCCAGGTCGGCACCACTTTTCCGGTGAGACGTTTTGTTTCGTAGAATGATGGAGAGATGTAGCTGTCCGGGCCGGAGAAGATCGCCAGCGCCTCGTGGCTCGCATCCGTCGTTCGCCATTGCGGATTGCCGCGTGCGACGTGCCCGATGAGACTACCCCTGGAACCGTCATTCACGTCGAGCATCAGCGGCAGCGGCGTAGCGTCGATGCCCTCGCTGCCCATGGTGACGAGGTTCGCAAACGGCGCCGCTCGTATGGCGGCATGAAGTACCTCGACCCGGTCTTCCCGGAAATGCGGCGGCGCGTACAGAGTGTTTAGACCGGCGTGAGCAAGCCGGCCTCTTCGTCCGTGTAGACGCGGGACCGTGTCAGGAAACGGACGCCCCGGCCGTTTTCGAGCGAAAACATGCCCCCTTTGCCCGGCACCACGTCGATGATGATCTGGGTATGCTTCCAGTATTCGAACTGAGAGCGGCTGATGTAGAAGGGCGCCCCCGCGATCTCGCCCAGGAGTACGTCTGAGTCGCCAGTCATGAAGTCGCTGCGGGGGTAGCACATAGGAGAGGAGCCGTCGCAGCACCCGCCCGATTGGTGAAACAGGATCGGGCCGTTTTCCGCCGTCAGTGCGGCCGCCAATGCTTCGGCGGCTTCCGTTGCGGTGACCCTGTCGATCTGCATGTCCATCCCAACTTCCGTGTCCAGGCTTTCAGCTTCGCCAGCGACGGGGCCGCGTACGGCTGCCGCGGGGGCCGGAGAGGTTCACTGCCCCGCCAAAGAAGATCAGCCCGATCGCGGTCGGGGGCAGCCAACCCGGTCGTTCAAGAACCGGCATCGCAACGCTCATCCAGAGCCAGGGCGACAATCCCTTTTCGATCAGGGTCTGCAACGTCGGCACCCAGCTGCTGTCGACCATGAAGAGAAGGTCCCGCAACGGCGTAACCGGCGGCCAGAAGGCAGCGATGGCGAAGGCCATCACGAGGAAGGCGGCGGCAAGGACGGAAAGGATACGGGCTGCGATCACATGAACAGTTTACGCGTCTGCGGCATGCCAGCATAGAGAGAAGAGACCCACTCGCCGTACCCATTGTAGATTTGCGTGGCGACGATCTGGTCGGTGCCGATCAGCCGTTCCTGCGCCTGGCTCCAGCGCGGATGAGGTACAGCGGGATTAACATTCGCCCAGAAGCCATATTCGTCCGGCGAAAGCTGTGCCCAGAACGTATCCGGCTGCTTATCGCTAAACGACACCTTGACGATCGATTTGCCGGATTTGAAGCCGTATTTCCAGGGCACGACGAGCCGGATCGGTCCGCCGTTCTGCGGCGGCATGGGTTTCCCGTATAAACCGGTGGCTATGAAGGCGAGCTCGTTGCTCGCCTCCGCGATCGTCAGTCCCTCGAGATAAGGCCAGGGCATGAAGCCGCCCAGGCCCGGCATGACCTTGGGATCCTCGTCACTGGTGAAGATCATGTACTTCGCGCTCGAGGTAGGCTTGGCGAGGGCCACCAGTTTCGCCAGCGGAAAGCCGCTCCAGGGCACCGTCATGGCCCAGGCTTCGACACAGCGATGGCGATAGACCCGTTCCTCGATCTGGACCTGCTTCAGCAGATCGTCGAGGCCGATGGTGAACGGCTTCTCCACCATCCCGTCGAAGGTGATCGACCAGGGCCGCTGGGGGAAGGCCTGAGCCATCTGCCACAGGTCCTTGTCCGTGCTGAATTCATAGAAGTTGTTGTAGGTTTCGGCGACATTAGACGGCGTCAGCGGGCGGCCCGGGTCGAAGCGCATGGCTGAAGCGGGGATGCTGGCGGTCTCGTCAGCGGCAGAGGCCGGGCGGATGCCAGCGACACCCAGGCCTGCAACCGCCCCGGCCGCCGCGAAGGCGCCCATTGCGGACCGGCGGCTGAAGAAGGCGTTTTCGGACGTGACGGCGCGACCCGGCTTATCCCAACCCCGCAGGCGTGTGATCAGCATGACGAAATTCCCTCCGCAATGACCATGAGAGCATACGCGCGAAGAGGGCCAAAGGTTTCATGGCCGCCGGCGTGCGGCCAGGCGCGTCACTCCGGGATCGTGATCTCCATACCGTCATAGGCAGGCTCGAGCCCTCGCGGCAGGTTCCGCATCATCCAGCCCCAGTCCATATCATTGCCCATATGTGTCAGGATGGTCCGCTTGGCGCCAAGCCGCGCCGCCCACTCCCGGACCGACGCCAGCGATCCGTGCGTCCGGTGCAGGTCCCGCTGAAAACAATCGACCATCCATGTATCGACGCCCGCGAGAATCTCCCATGCGGCGTCGTCTAGGTCGACCACATCCGTGCAGTAGGCGAAACGCCCGATCCGAAAGCCGAGCGTCGTCCCGAATCCATGATCCTGATCGAACACGGTGATGTCCATGCCCGCAAGCGAGACAAGGTCGCCGCTCTTGACCACCTCGGGCTCCAGCACGGGGCGGATGAAGCCCGGCGGCCGCCAGGGCAGAAAGGCGTAATCGAACCGCCGCTGCAGCTCGCCCAGCGTATGCGCGTCGCACCGCACCGGGATCGGCCGGTCGATGATCCGGTTGAGAATGCGGACGTCATCGAGGCCGAGGATGTGATCGGCATGGGAATGCGTGAACAAAATCCCCTCGATCGACGAGATTCCGTGGTCGATCATCTGCAGCCGCATGTCGGGCGAGGTATCGACGAGGAAGCGGCGCTCATCGTTGCCCTGCACGACGATGCTGGATCGGGTCCGGCGGTTGCGTCGCTCCGCCGCATCGCAGGCGCCCCAGTCGCCGCGGCCGTCGGCGCCGCCGATGTGCGGCACGCCAGCGGACCCTCCGCAGCCCAGGACGATCGCCTTCATCGGGCAACCGCCTTCGGGTAGAGGCGGCGGAAGTTCGCGGTCGTGAGCGCCGCCAACTCCTCCGGCGATAGCCCCCTCACCTCGGCGAGCTTCGCCGCGGTGTGCGCGACCCAGGCGGGCTCATTACGCTTGCCGCGATGCGTCGCCGGGGCGAGATAGGGCGCGTCCGTCTCCACCAGAATCCGGTCCGGAGGCATGTCCCGCGCGATCTCCCGCAACTCCGTGGACTTCGGAAAGGTCAGGATGCCCGAGAAGCTGACATAGCCGCCCATCGCGATCGCTGCCTCCGCCAATGCCCGGCCGGAGGAAAAACAATGCAGCAGGAAGTCGAACGGGCCGCCGGCGTCCCGCTCCTCGGCCAGGATCGAGGCGATATCGTCATCAGCATTGCGCGCGTGGATCGCCAGCGGCACGCCCGCCAGACGAGCCGCCCGGATATGCGCGCGGAAGCCCGCCTGCTGCACGTCATGCGGCGCCGTCTCGTAGAAGTAATCGAGCCCGCTTTCACCCAGGCCAATGACCTTGGGATGATCCGTCATCGCCGCCAGCACCTCCGGCTCCGGCACCGGCTCCTCATGCGCGTGCTGAGGATGAATGCCGACGGAACACCAGAGGCCGGGCTCGTTCTCGACCAGCGCCAGGATGCGGCGAGACTGCTCCAGACTGGTGCCGATCGAGACCATCTCGCCCACGCCCGCCGCCCTCGCGCGCGCCAGCACGTCCGCGAATTCGACGTCCTTGAAATAGTCCAGATGACAGTGGGAATCGATCAGCACGGAAGACAATCCATCAAGGAACAAGCGGTTCTCTTTGAAAAAAGAGACAAAAACTTCCGTCCGTTCATGCAACCTCATCGACGTAGCGCGGGAAAATCCCCTGCGGCGGAGGAAGAACCGTGCCGTCCGCCAGCGGCTCAGCAAGCGCCGCAAAGCTTCGCGCCTCGGCCGGAACAGCGAGTTGATCGAGCATCCGCGCCATGCTGTCCGGCATGAAAGGTTGCAGAACCGTGGCGACCGTGCGCATCACCTCCACCAGCACCCGCAGAACGGCGCCCATCCGCACCGCATCCGTCTTCTTCAAAGCCCAGGGCGCCTGATGATCGATGTAGGCGTTGGCTGCACGGATCACGCGCCAAGCCTCCTCCAACGCCGAGTGGAAGGCCTGAACCTCAATGGCGTCTCCGAGAAGCTTCGGCAGTGCCGCCGCCTGATCGAGCAACACAGTGTCGGCTTCGATGAGAGGGACGGGCATCGGCGGCAACCGGCCCTCGCAATTGCGCGCGATCATCGCGAGGCTGCGCTGCGCCAGATTGCCCAGGTCGTTTGCCAACTCAACGTTGAGGCGGGAGATAAGCGCGCGGCGGCTGAAATCACCATCATTCCCGAAGGGCATCTCGCGCAGCAGGAAGAAGCGCACCGCGTCCCGGCCAAATTGTTCGATCAAAGCCGACGGCTCGATGACGTTGCCGATCGACTTGCTCATCTTCTCGCCTTCGACCGTCCACCAGCCATTGGCGCAGACGCGGCGTGGTGTCGGCAGCCCGGCGGCCATCAGGAAGGCCGGCCAGTAGACGGCATGGAAGCGGATGATGTCCTTGCCGACCATATGCAGGTCAGCCGGCCAGAAGCCGGCCCGCGGCGCATCCGGGTCAGGGTAACCGGTCGCGGTCAGGTAGTTGGTGAGCGCGTCCAGCCAGACATACATGACGTGCTCAGGGTCGCCCGGCACCTCGATGCCCCAGCGAAAGCTCGTGCGGCTGACGGAAAGATCGTTCAGACCCCCGCGTACGAAGCTGACGACCTCGTTGCGGCGCGCGCCCGGCCCGATGAAGTCCGGGTTCGCCTCGTAGAAGGCAAGCAACCGATCCTGCCAGGCCGAGAGGCGGAAGAAGTAGGACGGCTCGCGCACCCATTCCACCGGCGCACCGGTCGGCGCAATTCTCAAGCCGTGGGCATTGGTGACAAGCTCATCCTCGCCGTAGAAGGCCTCGTCGCGAACCGCGTACCAGCCCTCGTAATGGCCAAGGTAGATGTCCCCGGATGCCACGAGCCGGGTCCAGAGCGCAGCGCAGGCGATCTTGTGGCGCGGCTCCGTCGTGCGGATGAAGTCGTCGTTGGAGATGCCGAGCGCCTCGCTCATCGCGCGGAACTGCCCGGCCACACCGTCGGTGAAGCTCTGCGGGTCGAGCCCCGCATCCAGCGCCGCCTTCTCGACCTTCTGGCCGTGCTCATCCGTGCCGGTCAGGAAGAATACGTCATGGCCCTCCAGCCGCTTCCAGCGTGCCACGACATCCGCTGCGAGCGAGGTATAGGCGTGGCCGATATGCGGCGCCCCGTTCACGTAATAGATCGGCGTCGTCACGTAGAATCTGTCGCTCATGTCCCTGCCATCAGGCTCAGCCCGGCCAGCACCGCCTGGCGGCGGTCGAGGGCAAAGCGCTCCGTCTCGTTCTTGATGTCCGTCAGCGCCTGCCATACCGCACCCCAGGACTCAAGGGAACGTAACGCGAGCAGCCGGGCCTGATGGCTGTCCGGCGTGCCGCGCGCGCCTTGGCGCACCGCGTTCCCGACCGACTGGCGCAGCAGATCCATGAACAGGCTGAAGCCGGCCTCATCCCGCCCGACGGCATCCGCGACCTCTAGTGCCGCCATGCCTTGGGGTAACGCGGCCACCACGCGCGCGACCTGGGCGGCCATTGCCGGACCGTCGCCTTCGGCCAGGACCAGCGCCCGGCCGATCGACCCCTCGCCCAGCGCCGCCATCTGCGCGCGCTCTGTCGGCGGCAGTTCCGGAAGATACCGGGCGAGCAGCGTCTCCACCGTCTCCAGGCTGAGCGGCGAGAGCCTCAGGCGGCGGCACCGGCTGCGGATCGTCGCGGGCAGCAGCCCCGGCGCGTGGCACACCAGCAGCAGGAGCGCCCCGGCTGGCGGCTCCTCCAGCAGCTTGAGCAGCGCATTCGCCGCGTTCGGGTTCATGTCCTCGGCACCGTCGACGATGACGACCCGCCCGCCGCCCTCGCCTGCGGTTCGACGAAGAAACTGCGTGACCTCCCGCACCTCGTCGACGACGATCTCCCGCCGCATGCGCTTGGTCTTCTCGTCGGCGCTGCGCTCGACGGTCATCAGCCCCGCATGGGTGCCGGCGGCGATCCGCCGGAACACAGGGTCGGCCGGGTCCATGTCCAGACTGTCACCCGGCTTGCGGCCGGCGAGCAGCCCGCGGGCGAGACGATACGCAAGCGTCGCCTTGCCGATGCCGTGGGTGCCGGTGATCAGCCACGCATGGTGCAACCGGCCGCTGGCGCGCGCCTGGGACCAGATCCGCTCGGCCGCTTCATGGCCAAGCAGATCCGGATTGGCGCGCGGCTCTAGGCGCGTCAGTTCGCGCCGAGAAGCTGGATGTCGAAGATCAGCGTGGCGCCGGGAGGGATGACGCCGCCGGCGCCCTGGTCGCCGTAGGCCTGGTCGGGCGGGATGATCAGCGTGCGCGTGCCGCCGACATGCATTCCGGCAACCCCGGCGTCCCAGCCGGGAATGACCTGCTGATCCTCCAGCACGAAGCTGAACGGGGTGTTGCGGTCATAGGAGCTGTCGAACTTCGCGCCCTTCTGGCCGTTCTGGTAGAGCCAGCCCGTGTATTGCACGACGACGGTCTGGCCGGCCTGGGGCTGCGGCCCGGTGCCGACGACGCTGTCGTGATACATCACGCCGTCGGGCAATGTCGAAAAGCCTGCCGGTGCGGCAGAGGCGGAAGCAGTGACGGCCATCAGCAAAACTCCTGCGAGCGGCATAAGAAAGCGGCGCATGGGCAAGACCTATCCTGTCGTGAGGGAAGCCGAAAGCCAGGCGCGGAGCTGTGCCACCACATCCGGGCGCACACTGTCCAGGGCCCGGCCCGCATCGATGATGATCGTGGCGCCCGGCTTGGCCTCCGCCTGCTCCAGGAAGGCGCCACGAACACGCTCATGAAAGTCGAGGTCGAGCGCCTCGAACCGGCCCTCATCGGCCTTCGTGGCGCTCAGCCGCTGCCTGCTGCGCCGGACGCCTGTGCCGGCGTCCACATCCATCAGCACCGTGAGGTCCGGCCAGACGTCGTCCACGAAGATGCGGTGCAGGTCGCGGATGAGCGCCAGCGGCAGCCCACGGCCGGCGCCCTGGTAGGCGAGCGTGGAGCCGACGAAACGATCGCACAGCACGATCCTGCCCGCCGCCAGCGCCGGCCGGATGACGCGCTTCACATGCTGCACCCGCGCCGCCGTCATCAGCAGCAACTCGGAGCCCTGATCCCACACCGATCCCGCGGCGGCGAGCAGCAGGGCGCGGAGTTCCAGCCCCTCGGGCGTGCCGCCCGGCTCCCGCGTGGTGAGGACATCGAGCCCGTCGGCCACGAGAGCCTCGGCGACGGCGGACAGCGCGCTGCCTTTGCCCGCACCGTCCCCGCCCTCGAAGACGATGAATCGGCCCCGCGCTTCAACTCCGGGCATTTAAGCGCCCGTGATGAAATGGCGCAGCCGGGCGAGTGCGCGTCCGGGAAGCCCGAGCCGCCGGACATCCGTCATCGCGACAAGCTGCGCCCCTGTCGCGGCCTGCCCGCTCGGGATGCCGGGGCCGGTCACGTTGATCTGCCCGATCACCTGCCCTGCCGTGATAGGGGCCGGGATCGGCGCCGGATAATCCACGGCGACCTTCACCGTGTTCTGCCAGCCCATCGGCATGGTCACGACAGCCGGCTGCGGCACCGTCAGCCCGACCATAGGGGCCTCGCCAAGCCAGACCGGCGCCTGCGTCACCTGGGCGCCGGCGGCGAACAGCTGCACGTCCTGGAAGCTGTTGAAGGCCCAGTCCATCAGCCGCTTCGACTCCGTGACGCGGGAATCCCAGCTCGGCAACCCGTTCAGCACCACGATGACGCGCCGGTAGTTGCGCTCGGTCGTGCCGGCCAGGGAGTAGCCGCCCTCTTCGGTATGGCCGGTCTTGAGCCCGTCGCCGAGCCCTGCGGTTACCAGCGGGTTCCGGTTCATCTGATTGATCTTGTTGTAGGCGAAGCTCTGCTCGCCCGCGTAATGGTAATACTCCGGGAAGTCGCGGATGATGTGTTCGCTGAGCGTCGCGATGTCCCGCACCGACATGAAGTGGCCGTCCGCCGGCCAGCCCGAGGCGTTGAGGAAGTGCGAGTGGGTCATCCCGAGCTTCGCCGCCGCGGCATTCATCATGGTCGCGAAATTGTCCTCGGTTCCGCCGATGCCCTCGGCGAGCGCCACGGCTGCATCGTTCCCGGAGTCGACGAAGATGCCGCGGATGAGGTCCTCGATCGTCACGTTCGTGCCGACCTGCACGAACATCCGCGAGCCGCCCATGTGCCAGGCGTGTTCGCTGATGAGGAAGGTTTGGCCGAGCCGCAGCTTGCCTTCCTTCAATTGCTGGAAGGTGATGTAGATCGTCATGAGCTTGGTCAGGGACGACGGCGGGCTGGGGGTGTCCGGGTCTTTGGTCAGCAGGACGGCGCCGGTATTGAAGTCGATGACGATGGCATGGGTCGCCACGGTGTCCACCGGCCCGATCGGCGTTTCGGCCGGGCTGGAAACGACGGCCGTGGATGCGCCTGGGCCACCTTCGTCGCCCGATGGGGTAGCGCCCGCCTCCGGCGCGTGCCGCCGCTTCGCCCACGCCGGCAACGCACTGAGGCTGGCGACGCCAGCGCCCACGAAAAGCAAGACTCGGCGTGTATTCATGAGGCGCTTCCGTTCTGAGCCCGCCGGGCTTACTGCACGATGATGGTGGCGTCCACGGCGCCCGCCCGCAAAGTCGCCGCCAGGGCGGCATCCGCCTGGGCGACGTTGGCATAAGGCCCCGTCTGCACTCCATACAGGGAGCGGCCCTGCCCCGGGATGGCAATGACGTGAGCATTGGGCAAGCCGCCGAGGCGCGCCGTCTGCCGCCATGCATCGAGCTGGCGGCCGAAGCTCCCCGACTGGATATAGAGCCCGCCCGGGTCGGGTGCCACCGTCGTCAGTGTCACCGGCAGTACCAGCGGCGGCACGGACGCCGTGACCGGGTTTGAATTTGCCGCATCGAACTGACCGATGGCAGGTCCGCCCGCCTGAGAGACACCCGGGGGCGGCGCCAGGCTGGTCGCGTGGAAGCCGCCGACCGGCGCGGCCTGGATCTGGATGCCGCCACCGAGGGCATCGGCGAGCGCCTCGCTTGCGCCCTGCTGTACGGTTACGCGTACCTCGGCCGAACCTCCCGCCGGGATTCCGAGCAACTCGGCGGCATGGGGCGTGACCGCAAGAATGCGGCCGGGATCGGCGGGTCCACGGTCATTGACGCGAAGGAGAAGCTGGCGCCCGGTCTGCAGGTCGGTGATCTGGACGATGCAGGGCAATTGGAGCGTCTGACTGGCCCCTGCCATGGCGCGGGAGTCGTAGGCCTCGCCATCCGTGGTCATGGTTGGGGCGTCGTCGCCATAGACGCCGGCAAGCCCGGTGCGGTCGTAGCCGAAATCCTCGCGCGGATAATGCCAGACGCCATCCGCCTCATACCCCGTGCCGATCGTGTAGTGCGGCTCGGAACTGGTCGCCGGAACTTGGTGCACACAGGCGGCGAGGCCGAGCGCGGTCAGCGTCATCGGCAGAGCAAGTCTCATGCGGTGATGAGGTCGCCGAGAAGACCGACAGAGAGGGCGTAGAAGTCGGAGGGGTTGTAGCGGCGGATGGCGTGGTAATTCGGATAGACGAGGAACGCGTCGCCACCGACCCCGTCCGGCTGGATGAGCCGCGCCGGCATCGAGTAAGCGACGGCCGGGTGGTTGGGAAGTCGACGCACACCCATCGCCATCCAGCTGGACAACGGCTCCGCCTGATCGGGATCGATGGCAGCGGCATCGACCCTGGAGGTAAGCAGCACGGCTTCCCCCCATGGCTCGTCGCCGCGCCAGCCCGATGTCAACAGATAATTCGCGATGGAGGCGAGGCTGTCGGGGACGCTGGTCCAGATGTCTGGCCGTCCGGTGCCGGTGAAGCTGACGGCGAGCTTGAGGTAGACGCTCGGCATGAACTGCGGCTGGCCCATGGCACCGGCGTAGCTGCCGGTCATGCCCTGAGGCGTCACCGCGCCGCTGTCGATGATGCTCAGCGCGGAGACCAGTTCCGACCGGAAGTAGCTGGGCCGGTGGCTGGTCCATCCGAGGGTGGCCAGCGCCTGCACCACGGAAAAACCGCCGGTATAGGTGCCGTAGTTGGTCTCCAACCCCCAGATGCCCATGATGACGCCCGGGGCGACGCCGAACTGCGTGTAGATGGCCGCCAACAGGGTTCGGTTGGCTCCGTAGTTCTGACGCCCGGTGGCGACCCGCGCGGCGGAGAGACGCTTGGCGGAATACTGCGCCCAGGTTTGGGTGAATTCCGGCTGGCGGTTGTCGAGGTCGATCACGTCCTGGTTCGGGCTGAGGCCATTCAGAGCCGCACGCCGGGTGGCGTAGCTGACGCCGTGCGCCGCGGCCTGTGCATCGACCTCGACCAGGAACTCCTGGAAACTCCCGGCGGCGCGGGCAGCGGCGGCCGTACTGACCAACAGGCCGGCGGAAACGGCGGGAATCGACCGGATGAGGGTGCGGCGGCGCATGGCCGCTGTCTGCCAGAGCCGGGCAGCCGGAGCAACTTAAGCTTCATCCGCATAGTCTGACCGCCGGGCCGCGCAGCCTCGCGGCGTCACGATTTTGTGGTCGGCGCCATGGTTGTGACCGCAAACAGAGCGTCCGATCTAGCGGAACATGCCCAGAACCCGGCTCAAGGCTCATAATCAACCGGCGGCAGACTCGGCTTCTGCCGGGAAACCGTCAAAGCCGCGGCGGAGCGCTCAACTCAAGCGCCTGCTCCGCATCGACGCCAGCCCCGAAGCCGCGGCAGCCGAGGCGAACCTTCACTACGTGAACGACGGAACCCCGGGCATCGCCCGGCATCCCACAAAGGAAGACAAGGTTTTCAGCTACACGGATGCGGACGGGCGTCCTGTTACAGACGCGGCCATTCTCGATCGCATCCGCAAGCTTGCGATCCCGCCCGCCTATCGCGACGTTTGGATATGCCCAGACGCGGACGGCCATCTTCAGGCGACGGGCAAGGATGCGCGCGGCCGGCGCCAGTACCGGTATCACCCACGCTGGCGCGAGGTGCGGGACGAGGCAAAGTTCGGGCACATGATGGTCTTCGCCAATGTCCTGCCCAAGATCAGGCGGCAGGTGGAGGAGGACCTCTCCCTGCCAGGCCTACCGCGCAAGAAGGTTCTGGCCGCGATCGTGCGATTGCTCGAGACGACCCTGATGCGCGTCGGCAACGAGGAATATGCGCAAACCAACAATAGTTTCGGGATCACGACGCTCCGCAACCGGCATGTGAAGGTGCGCGGGAAGTCGATCGTCCTCGATTTCCGCGGCAAGCATGGCGTAACGCATCATATCGATCTCGAAGATGCGCGCCTCGCCCGCATCGTCAGCAAGTGCCAGCATCTGCCGGGCCAGGAGCTGTTTCAGTTCGTGGACCACGACGAGTTGACGCACGCCGTCGGTTCGTCGGATGTAAATCACTATCTACAGGAGATCAGCGGCGCCGATATCACCGCCAAGGATTTCCGCACCTGGGCCGGGACCAACCTGGCGGCGCTGGCGCTGCAGGAACTGGCCGCTGCCACCGAGCCGCTGCCACCCAAGAAAAGCGTGCTCCGGGCAATCGAGTCTGTGTCGAAACTGCTGGGCAACACGCCCGCCATCTGCCGCAAATGCTACATCCATCCAGCGATCTTTGAAGGTTACCTGGACGGCTCCCTGCTCGGCACGCTGAAGAAGCGGGCGACCGAAGAACTCGAACAGGACCTCGGCAATCTCAAGCCTGCCGAGGCGGCCGTCACCGGCTTCCTCGCCCATCGGCTTGTGCAGGCCGTCAACCATCCGGAGGCCGAGCCGCAGGTTCTGGCCGCCGCCCGGAAGAAACAAGCGCGTGGGACGAAGTCATCTCCTGCGCAACCCGCTCCGCGCATCGAGGTAGCCGCCCCATCCAAGGCGGCCGCCAATGCGTGAAGTCATCCTGCCTGCGAACAGTGCGGATGAAGCCGCAACCACCAAGGGAGACTGAGCCATGGCGACGCATAAGGAAAGTCACACCAAGAGCGACAGCGAGCACGGCAAGCACGCCGAGCACGACAGCAAGAAAACTGAGCACAGCAAAAACGAGAGCAAGTCGGCCGCCGGAGAGAAAGGCGTCTCGCAGGAGCAGGTCGGATCGGGAAAGGAACACGACCCGAACAACTTCGCGAACAACAAGGAACGCGCATCGGCCGCGGGCAAGAAGGGCGGCCACAGCAGCCACGGCTGACTGTGGTTCAACGGGCTCCGATTCCGGAGCCCGTTGCCTGTGGCATTCAGTAGTAGCCGTGATGTCCGAACAGCAGGATCAGTACCAGGACCACCAGTAGAAAGACCCCAAGACCGCCCATGCCATAGCCATAGGTCGGGCGTTCCCGGTAGTAGCCGCGGCTGTAGCCGTAACCGCCGCCGCCGAACACGAGAACCAGAAGAATAATAATAATCAGAAGCAGCATTGGTCTCTCCTTGGAGGACCGGACAACCTTTGATCCGGTTGAAGTTGTGGATGCTCACCAAATGGCGAGGAGGCGTCCGGCTGGTAGGGGCATAGACGCAAAATCTTATTTCTGCCCGATTCTGCCCATGAGAGCTGTCAGGGTGCCTCGGCCAGAACAAATCTCCGGCTCGGCGTCATGTTTGTCGGGATCGCGGAGTAGACGTCCTTCACCGCCTCGGTAATCGTTACTCCGGCGAACTGCGGCATAGCCCAGTGGCCTGTGCGTTCCCATAGCCGATTGCTCCGCAGCACGAGGCGCATGGAAGTCGGTGGCAAGAAAAGCGCGGTGTCACGCCGTTCGACCCGGAACATGCTGCTCGCAAGCAGCCGCCCCACCTGCCCGGGCGAGTAGGGCGTTCCCTGGCCAAACGGATTTTGCTCGAAATACGCCCACATGCCCCGCCGGTTCGGCGCGACCACCATCAGCCTCCCGTCGTCCTTCAGCACGCGCCAGATCTCGCGTAGCATCCGCCGCGCGTTCTCCGCGCTCTCCAGGCCGTGAATCAGCAGCACCCGGTCGAACACCGGCCCGGCGAACGGCAAGGCGTCTTCCTCCGCCATGCAAGTGAGGTTCGCGCTACCCATCGGCCAGCGCGCGGCCCCAAGCTGCCCGGGCGTCAGTGCGACCGCGAGTCGCGCCTCTTCCCGCCAGAACCGCAGGTAAGGCGGGGCGTAACCAAGGCCCAGCACCGCCATGCCGGCGAGGCTAGGCCACAGGGTTCCAAGCCGCTCGCGGATCAGCCGGCCCGCGACAATGCCTTGAGCAGTGGAATAAAAATCCGCAGCGGCGTGAACATCGAGCACCATTTGGACGCACCATACACGACCTCGAAATCCCTGCCCTACGCAAAGCTCCTGGAAAAGCGCCCGGCTGAAGCCCTTATTCGGAGGACGTTTTCGGAGGGCATTCCCGCTCGCCGCGACCAATGCTAGGAAGCCGGTCATGACCCTCACCGCCCATACCGTCCCGATGCTGTCCGACAACTACGCCTGGCTTCTGCGGGACGACGCCACGGGCGCGCTGGCCTTCGTCGATCCCGCCGACGCAGAGGCGGCCGCAGCCGCCGTCGATGCCCATGGCGGCAAGCTCGACCTCATCCTCCTCACCCACCACCACGACGATCACATCGCCGGCGCCGACGCCCTCCGGCGCCGCTACGGCGCAAAGATCGTTGGCGCCGCCGCCGACGCCCACCGGCTACCCCGGCTCGATATCGCCGTCGCGGAAGGCGACCGCGTGACCTTCTCCACCTACGAGGGGCAGGTGATCGACACGCCCGGGCACACGGTCGGCCATATCTCCTACTTTTTCCCTGACGGTCCGATCCTGTTCTGCGGCGACACGATGTTCAGCCTCGGTTGCGGCCGCATGTTCGAAGGCACCGCCGAGCAGTTCTTCGCGAGCTTCCGCAAGATTGCCGCCCTGCCGCCGCAGACGCTGATTTGCGCCGGCCATGAATACACGCAGTCTAACGCGCGTTTTGCACTGTCCGTCGACCCCGATAACTCGCGGCTGCGGGCGAAGGCGGCGGAGGTCGACCGCATGCGCGCCGCTGGCCAGCAGACGCTGCCGGTCCGGCTGGCCGATGAGCTGATGGTAAACCCGTATCTCCTCGCGCAGGACGCGCCGAGCTTTGGCCGGCTGCGTTCGATGAAGGACAGCTTCAAGGGTTGACGCGTGCCGCGCCTGAACCCGACCCACACACGAGGACGCCGATGAAGCTGTTCTACTCGCCCACCAGCCCCTTCGTGCGCAAAGTCGTCGCGTGCGCGATCACCCGCGGGCTCGACAGCCGGATCGAGCGTATCCGGACCGATGCGCATGCCTCGCCCGCCGCGCTGCTGGCCGCCAACCCGCTTTCGAAGGTGCCGGCTCTGCTGACCGAGGATGGCGTGGCGCTCTTCGATAGCCCGCTGATCTGCGAATATCTCGACAGCATCGGGGATGCGCCGCCGCTGTTCCCGGACCATGGCTCCAGCCGCTGGGTGGCGTTGCGCTTCCAGGCGCTCGCCGACGGCATCATGGACGCGGCCGTGGCGGCCCGGGGCGAGATCATGCGGCCACAGGAAGCGGCGCGGCAGGCCAACATCGAGCGCCAGAAGGCAGCGGTCGCCCGCGGCCTCTCGGTTCTGGAAGATCATCCGCCGTCCGACGGCCTGCCCGACATCGGAAGCATTTCCGTTGCCTGCGCGCTCGGCTACCTCGACTTCCGCTACGCCGACGATGCGTGGCGCGACCATCATCCGCGGCTCGCGCACTGGTTCAAAGGCGTCTCCGCTCTGCCCGGCATCGCCGACACCGCGCCCCCGGGCTGAGGCTCCGCGAGCATGAACCTTCGCGACCAAGCCCTCGCCGCCGAGGCCGTGGCGGCGGGTTTGGATCTCGCTCCGCATCCGGAGGGCGGCTTCTACCGCGAGACCTTCCGGGACGGTGATCCCGTTGGTCGCGGAGCCGCCACTGCCATCCTGTTCCTGTTGCCACAGGGCGTCATCAGCCACTGGCACCGTGTCGATGCGTTGGAGATCTGGGTCTGGCAGGCAGGCGCACCGTTGCTGCTGGAGATAGCGGCCCCGGATGCGGCGGCGGTCGCTGACCGTCTCGGGCCCGATCTTTCGGCCGGGGAGCGTCTGCAACAGACGGTGCCCGTGCAGCATTGGCAGCGGGCCCAGAGCCTGGGCTCGTGGAGCCTCGTCTCCTGCATCGTGGCACCCGCCTTCCAGTTTTCCGGCTTCGTCATGGCGCCGCCCGGCTGGCAGCCGCAATCCGCCTGATTCCTGCCCGAATGCAAGATGATACGGAGAATAATGGGGCAGTTGGCATGACCCCACCGGGAACGGCAGCGATGGACACTCTCATTACTGATGTCGGCGTTTTCGATCATGGAGTCCGGGCGATGACGCTTGACGGCTTCATCGGCACGGCTGCCGCCTGCCCGGAACTTTCGATTGTGGTGCCCTGCTACAAGGAACAGCCGAACGTCCGCCCTATGGTGGACCGTGTCGCGGCGGCCCTCCCCGGAGTGGCCTGGGAGATCATCTTCGTCGACGACAACAGCCCGGACGGCACGGCCGATGCGGCGCGCGCCATCGCCCGGGTCGATTCCCGGGTGCGCTGTATTCGCCGCATCGGCCGGCGCGGCCTCTCGACCGCCGTGATCGAGGGCGCGCTCTCCTCCTCCGCCGACTTCGTAGCCGTCATGGATGGCGACCTGCAGCACGACCAGACAATTCTGCCCACCATGCTGGCGCAGCTCCGTGCCAACGCCGCCGACATCGTCATCGGCAGCCGCTTTGTCTCGGGCGGCTCCTCGGCGGGTCTTTCCTCCGCCATGCGTCATCGCATTTCGAACCTTGGCATCGGCATCGCGCAGTATGCCCTGCCGATGCGGATCACGGACCCCATGAGCGGCTTCTTCATGGTGCCGCGCGCGAGCTTTGAGCAGATCGCTCCGCGGCTGTCGGGCGTCGGCTTCAAGATCCTGCTCGATCTCATCCTGTCCGCGCCTGAGAAGCTGCGGGTTCTGGAAATCCCTTGCCAGTTCCACCGCAGAGAGGCAGGCGAGAGCAAGCTCGATGCGTTGGTGATGATCCAGTTCGGCGCGTTGCTGCTGGACAAGGCCTTGCACGGTTATGTGCCGATGCGCTTTGTCGCCTTTGCGGGCGTGGGTGCGATCGGGATGATCGTGAACCTCGCCGCTCTCTGGGCGGGGCACGCCGCCGGCATGCACTTCCTGGCAGCCGAGATCCTGGCGACGATTCTGGCGATGCTCTTCAACTTCCAGCTCAACAACCGGCTCACCTACCGCACCCACCGCCTTCGCGGTCCGAGGCTGGTGCGGGGCCTCGTGCTGTTCATGCTGGTTTGCGGGCTGGGCGCCGTTGCCAATGTCGGCATCGCGACGGCGCTGTTTTCGCATGCGGCGCATAACGGGCTCGGCGCCGCGGCCATTGGCGCTGCGGTCGGGGTAGTCTGGAACTACGCCGTGTCATCGACCCTGGTGTGGCGCACCGTTTAACGGGGGACGCTTTTGCTTCGTTTGCGCCCGGCCAGGGCTCAAAAGTAGCGCCTGCTTTCCTTTTTCGAGCGGCTGAGCCATAGCCTCGCGGCGCATGCGCCGATTTTCCTCCCCTGTTCTTTTCGCGCTCGCCCTGGCGGCGCTGACCGTCATCCGGCTCATAGTCGCAGGGGTCGCGCCGCTCTCTCCGGACGAAGCCTATTATTGGGTGTGGTCGCGGGCGCCGGCGTTTGGATATCTCGATCATCCCTTCATGGTGGCACTGTGGATCCGCGCTGGAACGGCCTTGTTCGGCGACAGCGCCTTCGGCATCCGGGTTCTCGCACCTTTTGCCGTTGCCCTTGGCTCGGTTCTGATACTGGACGCGGCGCGGCGGCTGGGAGCGGGCCGCGGTTTCGCCGCGGCTCTGCTGCTCAATGCAACGCTCCTCTTTGGCGCCGGCGGCATCCTGATGACGCCCGACACGCCGCTGATCCTGTTCTGGATCGCGACACTTTGGGCGATGGCGCGCATCGTCGACGGCGGCGCCGGGTGGTGGTGGATCGCGGCCGGGGTGTTCGCGGGTTTGGCGCTCGACAGCAAGTACACGGCGGCGCTGCTGCTCGCCGGCATCGGCCTGTGGCTGGTGCTTCTGCCTGCGGGCTGGCGCTGGCTTCGCGATCTGCGATCCTGGCTCGGCCTCGTCATCGCCCTGGTGCTCTTTTTGCCCGTCATTCTGTGGAATGCGGATCATCATTGGGCGAGCTTCCTCAAGCAGGGGGGCCGCACCGGCGACTTTCACCCAGCGCGTGCCGTGCAGTTCCTCGGCGAACTGGTGCTCGGGCAGCTTGGGCTGGCGACCCCCGTGGTTTTCGTGCTCTGCGCCGTGGGCCTCGTCCATGCGGCGCGTCTGGCAACGATGCGACGGGATCCGGCGGCCGGGCTGCTGGTGGCGCTCGGCATTCTCCCGGCGCTGGTTTTCATCCAGCACGCCTTCGGTGACCGCGTTCAGGCAAATTGGCCCGAGATCATCTATCCGGCGGCGGTCATCGCCGCTGCCGGCATACCGCTCACCATGCGATGGCTGAAGCCCGCCGTGGCGGTCGGGTTCGCGGTGACCTTGGTGATCTACGCTCAGGCAATCGCCAGTCCCATCCCCATCGGCGGCGTGAGCGACCCGACCATTCGCATGCTCGGGGGCTGGGCGGAACTGAGCCAGGCGGTGGACCGCCGCGCGCAGCAGACAGATGCCCGTTTCATCGCGATCGACGAATATGGTCTCGGCTCGGAGTTGGCGTGGCGGCTGCCGAACTCGTTGCCGGTCGTGGCTGACGATCCGCGCTGGCTGTTGTTCAACCTTCCGCACCCCGGGATCACCCTCGCTGCAGGCGAGACCGGGCTGCTCGTTCGCACCACGCGCCGGCGAACGCTGCCCGATGCCAAACCCTGGGCGAGCATGGCCGAAATCGGCGTGCTCGGTCGCGGACGCTACGGCCGAATCGGCGAAAGCTATAAACTCTACCTCGTCACAGTCGGCCCCGCCGCCGCCGCGCTCGTCACCCGCCTGCCATCCGGAGCATCGCCGTGAAGATCAGCCTGCCGACCTTCCAGGACAGCCTCGCTGCTCGCGCCCGCTGCGGAGACCGCGTCCGCCACACGCCCCTGCTGCGGAGCGCCGTGCTGGATCGTGCCATCGGCGGGACAGTGCTGCTGAAGGCGGACTCGTTGCAGCACACCGGCAGCTTCAAACTGCGCGGGGCGATGAACGCGGTGCTGTCGCTGGTCGAGAACGGACATGCCGGCGGCATCGTCGCCTTCTCCTCCGGCAATCACGCCCAGGCGACGGCCTACGCGGCGGCGGCGGCCGGCTTGGCGGCCACGATCTTCATGCCGTCCGATGCACCCGCCATAAAGACGCGCGCGACCAAGAGTTGGGGCGCGACGGTCGTTCCATTCGATCGCGTGGCCGACGATCGCGAAGCTTTGGCACGGGCGGAAGCAGAGCGCACCGGCGCGGCACTCATCCCGCCCTACGACGACCCCCGCATCATCGCCGGCCAGGGCACCTGCGGGCTGGAGCTTGCCGAGGATGCGGCGACGATGGGGCTGATACCCGATGCCGTGCTCGTGCCCGTCAGTGGCGGCGGCCTCGCCGCCGGTTGCGCGCTTGCGATGGAGGAGATGGCGCCGGGCTGTGCCGTCTACTCCGTCGAACCCGAGGGCCGGGACGATCACCGCCGTTCACTGGTGACCGGCGAGCGGCAGTCGAACGAGCCCGGCGGCTCGGTCCTCTGCGACGGGCTGATGTCGCCGGCGCCCGGCGAGCTGACCTTCGCGCTCAACCGCCGCCGACTGGCCGGCGGCCTCGTGGTGACGGACGAGGCCGTGCTGCGCGCGATGGCCTTTGCCTTCCTGCACCTCAAGCTGGTCGTGGAGCCGAGCGGCGCCGTCGGTCTTGCCGCCCTGCTGTCGGGTGTGTTCGACGGCCGGAACCGGGTGACGGCGGTCGTTCTCAGCGGCGGGAACGTCGACCCGGACACCTTCCAGCGGGCGCTGGCTCTGGCCTGAAGATCGGCCGGCGCTACTCTCCCGCCACCTCGTGCTCGCGCACCTTGTGGAACTCGTAGGGCCTTAGCCGGAAGATGTGCACGCGCGACCATTCCCGCATGTACTGGAACATCGTGTAGAGCATCGGGATCACGAAAATCCCGAAGCAACTGGCGGCAATCATTCCGAAGAACACCGGAGTGCCGACAGATTGCCGGCTGATCTCAGACGCGCCTTTCGCCCAGACCAGCGGCACCAGGCCGAGGATGAAGGCAAAGGACGTCATCATCACCGCGCGGAACCGCAGCCGCGCCCCCGCCACGGCGGCTTCACGGATTGGCCTGCCCTGCTCGCGCTGCTCCTTCGCGAACTCCACGATCAGAATGCCGTTCTTGGCCGACAAGGCGATGAGCGTCACCAGCCCGATCTGCGCGTAGAGGTTGAGGGGCAGGTCCCTGACCATGAGCCCGATGAAGGCGCCGAGGCCCGCCACCACCACCGAGATCAGCACCGACATCGGGATGGTCCAGCTCTCATAGAGAGCCACCAGGAACAGGTAGGCGAAGAGCACCGCGAGCGCGAGCACGACGCCGGTCTGCCCGCCGGCCTGGATCTCCTGATACGCCGTGCCGGTCCATTCATAGCTGTAACCCGAGGGCAACACCTTGTTCGAGATCTCCGCCATCGCCGCCAGCGCCTGCGAGGAGGACACGCCCGGCCCCGGCGATCCATCGATGGTGATGGAGCGCACGTTGTTGTAGCGGGAGATCACCTGAGGCCCGGTAATCACGCTCATCGTCGCCAGGCTGCGCAGCGGCACCATGTCGCCCTGTTTGTTCCGCACGTAGATCTTCCAGAGCGCGGCGAAGTCGTTGCGGTCAGCCTCCTCGCCTTCGATGTTCACCTGCCAGACGCGGCCGAACAGGTTGAAGTCGTTGACGTAGTACCCGCCCATCGTCGCCTGCAGCGTGGTGAAGATGTCGCTGATGTTGACACCGAGCGCCTCGGCCTTGTCGCGGTCGATGTTCAGGTAGACCGATGGATTGCTCGCCGAGTAGGTCGAGAAGACCCGGCTCAGCCGCTTGTCGCTGTTGGCCGCGATCAGCACGCTACCCAGGACCGAGGCCATATCCTGCGGATCCTGGCCCTCCAGCGCATCGAGCTGGTACTCGAAGCCGCCGCCCGTCGAGAGGCCGATGATCGGCGGCAGATTGAACGGAAACACGCTCGCGCTCATGATCTGTTGCGACATGCCGAACATCTTGCCGATCAAGGCATTGACGCTGTCGAACGGATGGGTGCGCTGGGCGAATGGCTTCAGACGGGCGACGACGAACGCGGCGTTAGGCTCCGCCGCACCGTCGAGGATGGAGTACCCGACGATCGAGATGGTGTGGGCCACCTGGGGTTCGCCCTTGAGCATTGCGGCGACGCGGTCCACCACCTTCTGCGTGCGATTGACGGACGCGCCGTCCGGCAGCTGAACGGCGGTGAAGAACGCGCCCTGATCCTCTTCCGGCAGGAAGCCACCCGGCGTCCGGCCGGCAAGGAACATGAGGCAAAACACACAGATGCCGACGATCGGGATGACGAGAATGGCGACGCGCACGAGACGCCCGACGGCATAGCCATAGCCGTTGCGAACGCGGTCGATGCCGCGGCTGAGGCGCGAAAACGGACCCTTGCGGGTCGCCTTGTCCTTCACCGGGCGCAGGAACAGGGCGCAGAGCGCGGGCGACAGCGTCAGCGCGTTCGTCGCCGAGATCAGCATGGTCACGCTGATGGTGATGGCGAACTGCTTGAACAGCTCGCCGGAAAGGCCCGGGATGAAGCCCACCGGCACAAACACCGACAGCAGCACGAGGGAAATCGCGATGATCGGACCCGTTATCTGCCGCATGGCGAGCTTGGTCGCATCCTGCGGCGATAGCTCCGGATACTCCTCCATGACGCGCTCGACGTTCTCCACCACGACGATGGCGTCGTCGACGACCACGCCAATCGCGACGACCAGCGCCAGCATCGAGATGGTGTTCGCGGACATGCCGATGGCCAGCATGATGGCGAAGGCGCCGATGAGGCTGACGGGCACTGCGATCGCCGGGATGATCGTCGCCCGTACGTTGCCGCCGAGGAACAGGAACACGACGAGCACGACCAGCACAAAGGCCTCGGCGATGGTCTGGACGACCTCGTGCAGCGTGTCGTTCACGAAGTCGCTGGTGTCGTAGATCACGTTGGCCGCGAGGCCCGGCGGGAAGCGCTTCGATATACCTGCGATCACGGCCTTGACGCGTTGAGAGGTTTCAACCGCGTTGGCCCCCGGTTCGAGATAGATGCCGATGCCGAGCGCGGGGGCGCCGTCGAGTTGGTCCTGCGTGCTTTGGCTTTCAGCGCCGAGTTCGAGCCGCGCGACATCCCGGAGCCTGAGCACGGACCCGTCCTGGTTCGCGCGCAGGATGATGTTCCCGAACTGCGCCGGCGTGATGAGGCGACCCTGGGTCTGGATATTGAGCTGGAACTGCTGGTCGGGACCGATCGGCTTGGCGCCGATGGTGCCGACCGCCGCCTGAGTGTTCTGGGATTGGATCGCCGTGATGATGTCCGTCGGGGACAGGCCGAGCTGCGTCAGCCGGTCCGTATTCATCCAGACGCGCATCGAATAGTTCTGCGCGCCGAACAGGAAGGCCTGGCCAACGCCGGGCGTGCGCGAGAGCACGTCCAGCACGTTGATGGTGATGTAGTTGCTGATGAACAGTGGCGACAGGCTTTTGTTCGGGCTCGAGAACAGCACGAACTGCAACACCGCCGAGGATTTCTGACGCAGCTGTAGTCCTTCGAGCTGAACCTCCGGCGGCAGTTCGGACAACGCGGCAGA
This sequence comes from Acidisoma sp., assembly GCF_965199065.1. Taxonomy (NCBI): domain Bacteria; kingdom Pseudomonadati; phylum Pseudomonadota; class Alphaproteobacteria; order Acetobacterales; family Acidocellaceae; genus Acidisoma; species Acidisoma sp. The sequence goes on from NZ_CBDAQN010000001.1 coordinate 1,350,559, forward strand.
AACGCGGTTCTGCACGTTCACCACGTCGATGTTCGGGTCGGTGCCGAGCGCGAAGCTGACGGTCAGGCTGTAGCTGCCGTCATTGCCGCTGTAGGACCGCATGTAGATCATCTTGTCGGCGCCGACGATCTGCGCCTCGAGCGGCTGCGCGACCGTCGCTTCCACCACGGCCGCCGACGCGCCCGGGTAGGTCGTCGTTACCGATACCTGCGGCGGCACGATGTCGGGGAACTGCGCGACCGGAATGCGCAGCAGCGCGATCAGGCCGGCGAGCGTGATCATGATGGCGATGACGACCGCGAACCTTGGGCGGTCGACGAAGACCGAGGAGATCATGGCTTTGCCTGTCCCGTCACTGACCCGACCCGTCCGTGCTGCCCGGCGCGCTGTAGTCTGGCGGCGTGAAGGGCGTAGGCTTCACCGGCGCCCCCGGTTTCACGCGCTGCACGCCATCTGCGACCACGGTCTCGCCGGCCTTGAGGCCGGTCGCCACGACGGCGAGAAGTGCCGTCGAATCGCCGAGCGTGATGTTCCGCCGCTGCGCCGTGTTCCCCGGCCCGAGGACGAAGACGTAATAGCCTTGCTGGTCGGCCAGCACCGCCGCCCGCGGCACCGTCACCTGCTGCTGGGCGTTCTTCGACTGGAGAATGACGGTGACGAACCCGCCGTCGACCAGGGTGCGGTCGCTGCCAAGCGCCAAGGTGTTGGCCCGCGGCGGGTTCGGCACGACGGCGCGCAGATCGAGCGTGTCGGTCGAGGAATTGATGCTGATGTCGCTGAAATCGATCTTGCCGGTCTTGTCGTATGTCTGCCCGTCCGGAAGGCGCAGCTTTACCGTCATGGCGGCAAGGCCCCCTTGCCCGGCGTTTTTGGACTTGAGCAGCGATGCCTCGGTCTCGGAGACCGGAAACAGCACGTATTCGGGGTCCTCGCTCACCACGGTCGCGAGCGCCGCGTCGGTGAAGGCGACGACGTTGCCGGGATCGGTCGCGATGCCGATCCTGCCGTCGATCGGCGAGAGAATGGTCGTGTAGCCGAGGTTGATCTGTGCGGTCTGCAGCTGGGCTTCGGCGACAAGAAGGGAGCCTTGGCCCTGACCCGCACTCGCCTGGTCGCTGTCGACGGTGGAGCGCTGGCCGGCAGGCGTGTTCAGAAGCGTCTGCGAGCGGCTTAGGTTCAGCCTGGCGTTGCGCAGGGTCGCCTCTGCCTGCACGACCTGGCCTTGGGCCTGCAGCACGGCCGCCTGGTAGGGCGGCTGCTCGATGACGAAGAGCTTCTGGCCCTTCTTGACCTCGTCGCCTTCATGGAAGTCGCGCTCCTCCAGGAGGCCCGTCACCCGCGCCCTGATCGTGATCTTGCTGATGGCCTGAACGCGGCCGATGTATTCGCTCGACTGGTAGATGGGGGTGAGCGCGGCCTTCACGACGCCGACCGCGGGCGGCCCGCCCGGCCCCGTTTGCGCCTGTGCCCCCGGCGAACCGCCGGCCACCAGCATGGCTGCAACGACAAGCGACAAATAGCGAAACCGCATCAGGAAATCCCTGGGCTTGAGCCTTGATGGCTGACGGAAGAGCCACGATCGCGCGGAAGGCTCCCTGCTGGAAGGCGCCTTTCCCGATCATTCGCGCCTGTTGTGTAACCGGTTGACCGATCGGTCAACCGGCCTGACGCAGCGCAGCATGAGCGTCTGCAGATTGACGGGCGGATCGGATGCGAAGAAAAGCCCGCACGACCCGCAGGCACGGCCGGCGGCCGGCAGAGGGCGCTTTCCTCGGACGGCGATGAAAGGTGGAACCATGCAGCGCGTTTTTTCCGGGATACAGCCGTCGGGCATTCCGACGCTCGGCAACTATCTCGGAGCGATCCGCAACTGGGTGGCTCTGCAGGCCGAACACGATTGCCTTTATTGTGTGGTGGACCTGCACGCCATCACCACCTGGCAGGAGCCGGAGACGCTCCGGCAGCAGACCAGGGAACTGGCCGCCGCCATTATCGCCTGCGGGGTCGACCCCGAGCGCCACATCCTCTTTCATCAGTCCGCCGTACCGGCCCATGCCCGGCTCGCCTGGATCTTCAACTGCGTCGCCCGCATCGGCTGGCTCAACCGGATGACCCAGTTCAAGGACAAGGCAGGCAAGGACCGAGAAGCCGCCTCGGCCGGGCTTTACGTCTATCCAAACCTCATGGCCGCCGACATCCTGGCCTACCACGCCACCCGCGTGCCGGTCGGCGACGACCAGAAACAACATCTCGAACTCGCGAACGACATCGCCCAGAAGTTCAATCACGATTACGCGACGCCCTTCTTCCCCCTCATCGAACCCCTCATCATGCCTGAGGCGGCGCGGGTGATGTCATTGCGGGACGGCACGAAGAAGATGTCGAAGTCCGACCCGTCGGATCAGAGCCGGATCAATCTTGGCGACGACGCCGACGCGATCGCCGGCAAGATCCGCAAGGCAAGGACTGATGCCGAACCTCTGCCGAGCGACCCCGAGGGACTGGAGGGCCGCGCCGAGGCCCGCAATCTCGTCGGCATCTATGGGGCGCTTGCGGGCATGACGCCCGCGGCGGTGCTCGCCGAATATGGCGGCCAGGGTTTCGCCGGCTTCAAGGATGCGCTGGCCGCGCTGACGGTCGCGAAACTCACTCCAATCGGTGCAGAAACGAAACGGCTCCTAGCCGACCCCGGGTATATCGACCGGCTGCTGTTCGACGGCGCGGCCAGGGCCGGGGCTATTGCCAACCCGATCGTTGCCGAGGCCGAGCGCCTTGTTGGGTTTCTGCAACGGCCTTCCGTGTAGGCCGAGGTGTAAAGATGGGCCGGATAGGTTATCAAGCAGGCATGGATGCGATCCCGCCCTCTCCGTCTCCGGCGTCTTCGGTGCTGGAAACCTCGCCTCGCTCCGCCAGCCTGACGCGCGCCACCTCCGAGACTGAGGTGACGATCCGGCTCGACCTCGACGGAACCGGCCAGGTCCGCGCCGAAACCGGGATCGGGTTCTTCGACCACATGCTCACGGCCCTCGGCCGGCACGCGTTGTTCGACCTCGACATCGTCGCGAAGGGCGATCTCCATGTCGACTTTCACCACACGGTCGAGGATGTCGGCATCGTGCTCGGCCAGTTGATCCTCAGGACGGTTGGCGACAAGCGCGGCATCGGCCGCTACGGACAGGCGCTGGTGCCGATGGATGAGGCGCTGGTGGAAGCCGCGATCGACCTCTCGGGGCGAGCGACGCTTGGCTGGCAGGTCGCGTTCACGCGTCCCAAAATCGGCGAGATGGATACCGAGCTCTTCGAGGAGTTCTTCCGGGCCCTGTCCGGCAATGGTCTGTTCGCGCTGCACCTCATCCAGCGGGCCGGACGCAACGACCACCATATCGCCGAGGGTTGCTTCAAGGCGACGGCGCGTGCGCTGCGGATGGCGGTAGAGCCTGATCCGCGGCAACGCGGGCTGATCCCCTCCACAAAGGGGTCACTCGCGGGATGAGGATCTTTACCGCCCATCTTGCCCCGGGTCGTGCGCCGCGCCTCATCCGGGAAGGGTTCAGCCTCGGCGCCTTTCTGTTCGGTCCGGTCTGGCTCTTCGCCCAGCGCGCCTGGGTGGCCGGCATCATTGCGCTCGCCGTGCTGATCGGGTTGGGCGTGGTCGCCAGCGTGCTGAACGGCTCCAACCTGCCGCTCATCCTGCTCCTGGGCTATGCCGCGCTGCTGGGCTGGAACGGCCGCGACCTCTGCCGCTGGTCCCTCGCCCGCCAGGGCTACGAGGAGAGCCACGTCCTCGCCGGCCGTGACAGCGATGCCGCCTACGCCCGGCTCATCACCCGCGACCCCACGCTCGCCGCTTCGGACCTGCCATGAAGGTCGTCGTCGTCGACTATGGGAGCGGCAACCTCGCCTCCGCCTCCCGTGCGGTCGCCTCTGCGGCCGAACGCGCAGGCGAGTCCGGGGAGGTCATCGTGACGAGCGACCCCGCGGACATCCGCGCCGCCGATCGCATCGTGCTGCCCGGCCAGGGCGCCTTCGCCGAGTGCATGGATGGGCTGGCCGCTGTTCCCGGCCTCCGCGATGCGCTGGAGCAGTCGGTCGCCGGCGGCACCCCCTTCCTCGGGATCTGCGTCGGCATGCAGCTTATGGCGGAGCGCGGTCTCGAATACGGCGCGACCGACGGGCTGGGCTGGGTGAAGGGCGAGATCACGCGCATGCCGGCGCCCTCGCTGCGGCTGCCGCAGATGGGCTGGAACGCGCTCGACTTCACGCCGGGCTCGCATCCGCTGCTCGATGGAATTGCGCCGGGCGACCACGTCTATCTCGCGCACAGCTACTCCTTGACCGGCGGGGCGGAGGAGGAATGCTTGGCCACCACCGATTACGGCGGCCCGGTCGTGGCGATGGTGGCGAACGGCAATCGCGCCGGAACCCAGTTTCACCCCGAGAAGAGCCAGGAGGTCGGCCTCACCATCATGGGCAATTTCCTGAGGTGGACGCCGTGATGGCGGTGGAAAGCTCCCATACGCGGGAGACTGCGGGCGCGGCGGAAACCGCGCTCCCGCCGCTCCCCCAGGCGAAGCCGAAGCTGAGCGTCGACCGGATCGCCACCTTCTCCGAGGAGGATCTCCTGGCGCTCTGCGAGGCGACGGATGCGGCCATCATCGATGGCGGCGGCTTCGGCTGGGTGAACCCGCCCGGACGGCAGGTGATCGAGAGTTATTTTCGCGGTCTGCTCATGGTGCCGGAGCGCGAGATTTACGTCGGCCGGGTCGATGGGGTGATTGTCGGTTCAACGCAGCTCGTGCGGCCGTCGCGGAACAATGAGGCGCAGGCGATGGCGGCGACGATCACACAGGCGTTCGTAGCGCCCTACGCCCGGCGGCTGGGTCTCGCGCGGATGATGGTGATGCGGGTCGAGGAACGCGCGCGCGGCATGGGCTACCAGGTGCTCAACCTCGACGTGCGGGAGACGCATGTGGGTGCGATCGCGCTTTATGATGCGCTCGGCTACCTGCGTTGGGGCGAACATCCGGCCTATGCCAGGGTCGGCGGCCAGATGATCGCCGGCGTGTTTTTCTACAAGCTTCTTCAGCGCAAGGCGTGAGGAGGTTTTGCTTCTACGTTCGAAAAGAAGCGCGGGCTCGCCTTTTTGAGGATGATGATGCGGGCTCTGACGCTCTATCCGGCGATCGACCTCAAGGGTGGCGCCTGTGTCCGGCTCCGGCGTGGCGATATGGATCAGGCGACGGTTTATGGCGATGATCCCGGCGCGCAGGCGGTGGCCTGGCAGGAGGCCGGGTGCCAATGGCTCCACGTGGTCGATCTGGATGGAGCTTTCGCGGGCCGGTCGGTGAATGCCGAAGCGGTGCGGGCCATTCTGGCGGCGGCGCGGGTTCCGGTGCAGCTTGGTGGCGGCATCCGCGAGTTGCCGAGCATCGAAGCTTGGCTGGCCGACGGCGTCAGGCGCGTCATTCTCGGCAGCATTGCCGCCAAGAACCCAAACCTCGTGCGCGAGGCATGCCGGATGTTCCCGGGGCGGATCGTGGTTGGCATCGACGCGCGGGATGGATTTGTCGCGACCGAGGGCTGGGCCGAGACTTCCGCGCTTTCGGCCGAGGCGTTGGCGCTACGGTTCGAGGATGCCGGTGCCGCGGCCATCATTTTCACGGACATCGGGCGGGACGGCATGTTGGGGGGCCTCAACCTCGATGCCACGGCGGCTTTGGCGCGAGCAGTCACGACGCCGGTGATAGCCTCGGGCGGCGTGGGTTCGGTTGGTGATCTGGTGGCTTTGCGGGAGGTGGCTGTGAAGACGCCGGGGATCGACGGCGTGATCGTCGGGCGGGCGCTGTACGATGGCCGGATCACGCCGGCGGAGGCGCTGAAGGCTTTGGCTTGAGCCTCCGCTACCGAAATTCGCTCCGGTGCGGCAGATGGTTGAAGTTGACCGACCTGTCGGGTGCGATGCCGCAAGCAGCCTGGTAGAGATCGAAGTCAGCGGTCAGCAACGTGATATTGCGGTTCATCAATGCCAAAAGCACGGCATCGGCTAGACCGAGCCGAAGGTAGCTCTCGCTACTACAGACTTCGACGCTCCTGACATGTAGTTCAGTGGCGTTATGGATTAGCTGTCCCAGGGTGAGGCTCACCCTGCGCTTGGCGTCACCCGTAATCTGGCGGCTGAGATTGGAGCATTCCGTCAGAGTGCTCGGTGTAACATAAAGTCCATCGTAGCCGGTCAGCACCGTCCTCAACTCCTGAAAATCTCTGAGATTGTAAGCGCTTAGAGCCTTATGAGACTTAATCCAGCCTTCGTTCGCCAGCCCAACCACGAGCAGAACCAGAAGGTTTGTATCCAGTAGCAGGCCTCTCAACTGTTTGCCGAAGCTGGTTCACGGTTCTTAATCGAAACCAAAGTACCATCCGCGTCCGATATCGTGACGACTTTGAAGGAGCGCTGGAAACCGGGGGAGTAGAGCATGCCGGCAAGGCCCGACGGTTGGGTTTTCCAGATCCGATTGAAGCCGATGGTGATCTTCCAGCCATCAACGTCATGCTCGACTTCTTCGAGCCCTATGTCGGCAATCGGTTCGTCTTTAAAGATCTCGCCAACAATATTGCGAGCCCTCTTTATGGCATCCTGCACATCTAGGTTCGGCATCGAGTACCCGCGGCTTGAGTTTGTGCGCGGGATCATACGAGTGATGACAGGCTCGCGCCACGGCCCCTACTGCGCCAGAAAACCGCCATCCACCGCCAAGGTCGTGCCGGTGATCATCGCCGCCGCGGGGCTTGCCAGGAAGCCGATCGCGTAAGCCACTTCCTCCGCCTCCGCCAACCGCCCAAGCGGTGTCACGTCGCGAATGCGCTGCATCAGCGCCGGGTTCTGCTCCAACTCGCCGATGAAGCCGGTTCGCGTCCAGGTAGGCGCAACTGCGTTCACCCGAATGCGCTGGGCCGCCCACTCCACCGCCAGCGCACGCGTCATGTTCACGATCGCGCCCTTCGTCGTCTGGTAGGAGATGTTCGGGTACAGCCCGCCGCCGGACAGCCCCATGACGGAGGCCGTGTTGACGATGGCCCCGCCCCGCCCGGCCTCGATCATCAGTGCCGCCGCCGAACGCGCGCACACAAATGCGCCGGTCATGTTGACGGCGACGACCGCCTCCCAATCCGCGAGATCGAGCTCCAGCGATGGCCGCCGGATCGCCCGTCCCGCGTTGTTCACCAGGATGTCGAGCCGCCCCTCCCGCTCCACGACGTCCGCGAACGCCGCACGAACCGCCGCTTCGTCCGTCACGTCCAGCCCGAGGCCACGCGTCGCTCCGCTTCCAACCTCCCGTGCCGCGTCAATCGCCGCTTGCTCGTCCTGGTCCATCAGCACGACGCGAGCGCCCATGGCGACGAGCAGCCGCCCGGCCGCAAGCCCGATGCCCCTCGCGCCACCGGTGATCGCCGCAACCAGACCGTCCGCCCGGAACGGCGTTGGAATGCCGGCGTCGGTCATTGCGCCAGATAGCCGCCATCGACCGGCAGGACCGCGCCTGTGATGAAGGACGCATCGTCCGACGCTAGGAACAGGATCGCAGCCGCCACCTCCGCCGGGTCGCCGACCCGGCCGATCGGGTGCGCGGCCGTGACGCCGGCGATGTATTCCGCCGACATCTTCATAAGTCCTGCAGTCGCGATCGTGCCCGGCGCCACCGCATTGACCCGGATGCCCTGCGATGCAAGTTCCACCGCCAAGTGCTTGGTGATGCCGGAGGCGACGAACTTCGCAGGGCCGTAGACGGCCTGGCGCTTCTGCCCCGCCTCGCCGGAGATGGAAGAGAGGCAGACAATCGAGCCGCCGCCCGTCTTCAGCATCGCCGCGACCGCGAACTTGCAGCTGAGGAACATCCCCCGCCCGTCGATGGCCATGACGTGATCGAAATCCTCGGCCGTCGCCGTGGCGAGGTCCATCTCCGGGATGATGCCCGCATTGGCGACCAGCACGTCCAGCCGCCCAAACTCCGCGACCGCGACAGCCACCATCGCCTCCGCATCCTCGGTTTTCGCCACATCGCCGACGGCGGCCCGCACCTCGGCCCCAGCCGCGGCTATGGTGGCGCGGAGCGTCTCCAGCCGTGGAGCGTCAATGTCGTTGATGACGAGCCTCGCGCTCTCGGCCGCGAAGCGGAGGGCTGTGGCGCGGCCGATACCGCTCGAGGCGCCGGTCACCAGCGCCACCTTGCCCTGCAGACGGCCAAGACCAGCCGGAAGTGTTTCGCTCATGGTCATGCCCCTCAGGCGCCGGTGGTGTTGAGGAAGACGGAATAGACGGAGGTGCTGGCAGCCATGAACAGCCGATGGCCCTTCTTGCCGCCGAAGCACAGGTTGGCGCAGCTCTCCGGCAGATGGATCTTGCCGATGAGGTCACCATCCGGTGCGTAGCAGCGCACGCCGTCCTCTCCGGGATCGGCCCAGCCCATGCTGCACCAGACATTGCCGTCGGCATCTGTGCGGAGCCCGTCGGTGAAGCCGGGCGCGAAGTCCTCCGCGAAAACGCGTCCGTTCCGGAGCTTCGCGCCGTCAACCTCGAAGACGCGGATGTGCGCGGGCCCGCCGTGGGTGATGCCGCTGTCGACGACATAGAGGCGCTTCTCGTCAGGCGAGAAGGCCAGTCCGTTGGGGCGCACGAAGTCATCGGCCACAACCGTCGCCTTCCCGGTCGCCGGATCGAGGCGATAGACGTGGCGGGAGAGTTCGGCCTCGGCGGCGTGGCCTTCGTAGGGACCGTCGATCCCGTAGCCCGGATCGGTGAACCAGATGGCGCCGTCGGAGGCGACGACGACATCGTTCGGCGCGTTCAGCCGCCGGCCATCATGCCGGTCCATAAGCACCGTGATGCTGCCGTCGAACTCCGTCCGGGTCACGCGACGCGCGTCATGCTCGCAGGTGACCAAGCGGCCCTCGCGATCACAGGTGTTTCCGTTGGCGAAGTTGGAGGGGCTGCGGAACACGCTGACATGCCCGTCATCCTCGAGCCAGCGCAGCATGCGGTTGTTGGGGATGTCGCTCCAGAGCAGATAGCCGCCCGCCGGGAAGTAGACCGGCCCTTCCGCCCAGCGGAAGCCGGTCGCGATCCGCTCGATCCCCGCATTCCCCTGCCGGGCAGTGAAACGCCGATCGAGAGCCTCGACCCGTGGATCGGGGTAGCGTGTCGCGGGCAGATGGCCGAGAGGCAGCGGATCATGGCGGCCAAAGGGATGCGAACCCGCCGTTATCGCTTGGTCCATCGTTGTTCCACTCCTTCTTCCGAGAAGTTTCGTATTGAGAGGCTCGTGGCGACCGTTCCTAGGTTGCCGTCGCGCCTGGCAGCAACGTCAGCGCAGGGACGTTGACCCCGCTCGCCGGCACGGTCTTGTCGGTCCACTGCATCCGCCCGACCGTCCCGCAGGAGGGGCAGGCTGCATGCCATGCGCCCGGCTCGGCGCCGCAGGTCGTGCAGCGCCAACGCGGGTCCGGGCGTGCCGTCTGGCTCCGTCGCAGCGCCTCATGGGCCGCGAATGCCGCGGCCTCTCCGCCGCCCGCCGCCGCGTCGGCATCCTCGATATCCGCTTTGAGCACCCAAAGCCGACGCTGATCCAACCCTGCGGCTAACGCGGCCTGCGCATGCCGCCGAGCCTCGCCCGTGAGGTTCGCTGCAAGGTTGGCCTGCGCCAGCAGAAAATGGCTCTCGGGGCTGTTCTTGTTGAAGGCCGTAAGCCGCTCGGCCTCGCGCACCCGCTCAAGCGGGTCGGTCACCGGCTCGAGGTAGAAGGTTGCCAGATCGGGGTGCGGCGCTGCCGCCCAGGCTTTTTCAACGACGTTCTCGGCCTTTCGGGCCTCGCGCCCCGCCCGCAGCCGGCTCGCATAGGCCAACGCGGCCGGTGTAAGCTTCGGATCGGCTGCGAAGGCGTCCTTGGCCAGCCGTAACGCCTGGATCGGGTCGGTCGCCGCTTCGGCTGCCGCGGTTGCCATCACTGCGCGCGGCGCTTCCGGCCCCGAGAGCGCCAGGGCCTCGGCCCAGCTGCCGGTGCGGAGAGCCAGCCTTGCCCGTTCGCTGCGTAGCCAGCTCGCGCCAGGATGTGCGAGCTCCGCGCGACGAGCGATGTCGGCGGCGAGCGTCCAGTCATGCGCGTCGAGCGCCTGACGCAGCAACCCGCGAAGCCCGAGGAACGCGGCATCCGGTTGCTCGGCGAGCGCGCGGTAATGGGCTTCGCTCTCCTCCGGGTTGCCGGCGAGCCGCGCTGCCTCGGCGGAAACGAGCAGCGCCATCGGCGCGTTGGGCAGCAGGCGCTTGGCGCGCTGGGCCTCGCGCTGAGCCGCCTTCGGATCCGCCGCCGCCAGTGCCGCGAAGGCACGTGTCACGGCGCGGTCGCCCTGACGAACCTGGCGTTCCTGTCGGCTCCGCCCGAAACGCCCTGGGGTCGAGAGCAGCAGCGCCAGCAGCCGCACGAGCAGGTAGAGGACGACGAACAGGATGACAGCCGCGACCAGAACCAGCGGCAGCGGTGCCTGAACGGTCCAGCTGCCGAAGGTGGCGCCGATCTGGCCCGGCAGCGCGCCGAGGCCGAAGGCGATCGCCACCAGGATCGCCGCCAGGATGAGAAAGCCGATTACGCGACGCATCAGCCGGCTGCCATCTGCGTCAGGGCCTCGCGCGCCTGCAACAGGGCGCGCGCCTGGGCCTCCCAAGGCGCCATGGCCTGAGCCGCTGGCCCGGTCAGGGTGCCGAGCACCGCAAGCGCCCCCGAAAGGTCACCGGCATCAAGCACGGTCTGAGCATGGGCGAGGATCGCGCTGGTCGGATCCCCGAGGACAACGCGATCGCCTTGGCGGACCATGACGAGGTTCTGCGCTCGCATCCAGACCCGGTGCCAGAAGTGGCCTTGATCCGGCACGGGCTCGCCGGCCATGTCGGCAGCCTGCGCCGCGCTGGTGAAAGACAGCTGAAGCGCCGACTGCGTCGGTGGCGCTGTGTCGGCATAACGGGCGAGGGCTTGCGGCGCGTTCGCGATCGTGCCGAGCGGCAGTCCGGCGCGCAGCGCCTCCTGCGCCCGGACGATCTGACCCAGGCGATCGGCCTGGGCTGTCAGTTTCGGAACGGCGGCCGAGGTCTTGGTCAGGGTCTGCGCCTGGCCTGTCAGAGTGGCAAGCTGCTGCTGCACCAGATTGATATCCTGCCGGATGGCCGTGTCGTCCTTGGACTCCCTCTGGCCCACATCATCGACGCGGGAAGCGAGTTTTGAGACATCGGCGGCGGAGGGCAGCGACTGTGTCTGCTGCGCCTGTGCGGCTTCGGCCGACTGCAGCTGGTCGATACGGTTGGAGAGGCTGGCCACGGACTGGGTCAGAGCGGCGTCCGCCGCCGCCTGGGCGACCACGGCCGAGGGTGCGGGTGCCGCCGCGTTTTGTGCGGGCGTTGCGCTCTGCGAGGTCGCCGAGGGCGACGTGGAGGACGAACTTTGCGTGGGCGTGGAACTTTGAGCGGGCGCCGGACTCTCTGAAGTCGTCGAACCACCCGGTGGCGTGGAGTTCCCGGCGGCTGCCGAGTTCTGGGCCGCGCCGGAGTTCTGGGCCGTGCCGGAGTTCTGGGCCGTGCCGGAGTTCTGGGCCGTGCCGGAGGGCTGGCCCGTGCTGGAGGGCTGGGCGGCGGAAGTTGCTGCGGGAAGGGCCGCGATCGCCGCGTGCAAGGCCGCCACGTCGGAGTTTTCGCGCTTATCCAGCGTCGCGAGATGGGTCTTCAGCGACGCCAGATCCGATTGAAGTGCCGCGACCGCGTCGCTCTCGTCCGGCGGCATCGCGGGCATCGCCGGTGTCGGCGCCGGACGAACCCACAGATAACCGATGGCGGCGGCCAGGATCACAAAGCCGAGCACCCCGAGCAGCGGCATGGCCACCGAACGCCTCTGCGGCGGCGGCGGCACCGGAGACGCCGTCGATCCAGGGACTGTCGGTCCAATGTCCGGCGCCTCTCGCTGCGGCTCAGGTCCAGGCGACGGGGACGACACCGCCTCCTCGCCGGCCGCATGGGGGCCGCCTAAAGCGATCGGCCTATCGGCCTCGGGTGACGGGTCGTTCGAGGGTTCATCGATCATGCAGAAGGGCCAACACCGCGTTTTCTGTGGGTTTCATTGCCACACGGATACTCCGCCAGGGCAAGCCCCTAACCGCTTCGGCGACAGGTCTGCTGATGGCGGCAAGGTCGAGCGTCGAGAGGCCGGCCAATAGCTCTGTCTCCTGTATCAGCCGGCTGAGGCAAAGTGCGGTTTCCCGCGAGAAGAGCAAGACCTGCCCGCGCCGGCAACCGCAGATCATCGCACGAGCCGTCTCCGGCAGCGCGTCGACCGGCTGAGCCGCATAGACCTCTCTACGCTCCACGGCAAAACCGCTCTCCGTCAGAAGCCGCATGAGATGGCGACCCTGCCCTAGCCCCGCGACCAGCAGCAGCGGGCGATCGCCCGGCATGAGGCTGAGCGCCACAAGCGCTGCCAGCGCTGGGGCATCGCCGTCGGCGCTCCGGACGTCTGCGAAGCCGCTCTGCCGGGCGACCGCGGCCGTCGCCTCGCCGACCGCGAACAGCGGCAGGCCGCGGTGGCTCCGGGGCAAAGGCGGCACCGCATGTTGGCTGGCGACGACGATACCGTGCAGCGCCTCTGGTGGCGGTAGCGCCGCCGGCATGGGCGCAATCGTCAGCAGAGGTGCGACCTCCGGCGCGAATCCCATGCTCCGCAGCTGCCGCGCGGTCGCCGAAGCTCCCGGCTCAGGCCGCGTGACGAGAACCGGCGTCGGCGTCATCGCACCGCTCCGTCTCAGTCCAGGAAGATATCGGCCGGAGACTGCCCGCGCAGCTCCTCTCCGAGCGCACGCCCGAGGGCCTCCGCCTCCCGCGCGCTGCCCTCGATATGTGACTTGAGGAGGAACGAGCCGTCCTCCCTCGCGACCAGACCTGTCAGCCGCAGCTCGCCGTCGATCAGCCGGGCATAGCCGCCGATGGGCGTGCGGCAGGAGCCGTCGAGCGCGGCCAGCAGCCCGCGTTCGGCCATGGAGACGGCCCGTGCCTCCGGATCCTCGATGGCGGCGAGCAGTTCGCGAAGTTCGACATCGTCCGCGCGGACGGTGACGCCCACAATACCCTGGCCCGCGGCCGGCACCATGATCTCGGGCGCGATGATGACGGCGGCCGCGCCGGCAAGGCCCAGGCGGCGCAACCCGGCAAGCGCCAGCAGGCTGCCGTCAAACTCGCCTGCCCGCACCCGGTTGAGGCGCGTCTGCACGTTGCCGCGAATGGTGCGAACCTGGATATCCGGCCGCGCGTGCAGCAACTGCGCCTGGCGACGGACCGAGGCGGAGCCTACGACGGCCTGCGGCGGCAGCGACGAATACGGCGCGTCCGGGTCCGGCTTCTCCAGCGCCTGCCCGAGGATCAATACGTCACGCGCATCCTCACGCTTGAGGGTGCAGGCGAGCACGATGCCCGGCGGCAAATCGGTTTCGAGGTCCTTCAGGCTGTGGACGGCGAGATCGATCCGACGATCCTGAAGCGCTTCATGAATTTCTTTCGAGAACAGGCCCTTGCCGCCTACTTCTGCGAGCCGTTTATCCTGGATGCGGTCGCCCGACGTGGTGATCACATGCTCTTCGAAGACGCTCATGGAATCCAGCACAGGGCAGAAGCGGCTCAGCTGCGCCTGGAACGCCCGCGTCTGGGCCAGGGCCAGCGGAGATCCGCGCGTGCCGACACGCAGAGGGAGCGCACGGAGATGGGGTTTAACGCGCGGTTCGTGCGATAGAATGTCGGATGACCTCATCGGCGCCTGATAATGCCTGACATGAATGAAGAGAAGACTACCGCGCTGCACATCGGCCTTGACTGGAGCGGCGCATCCGCGGGGCCGGTTCTCGCGATTGAGACATCCTGCGACGAGACTGCCGTGGCAATCCTCTCTGCCGACGGCGCCGTCCTCGCCGAGCGCGTGCTGAGCCAGTTCGCGGACCATGCGCCATTCGGCGGCGTCGTGCCCGAGATCGCCGCCCGCGCCCATCTCTCCCACCTGCCGGCGATGGCGGCGGCGACGCTGCAGGACGCCGGATTGCGGGCCGATGATCTTGCCGCCGTGGCCGCCACCACAGGTCCCGGGCTGATCGGCGGTCTGCTCGTTGGCGCCGGCTTCGGCAAGGGCTTGGCGCTTGCCGCCGGTCGCCCCTTCATTGCCGTCAATCATCTCGAGGGACACGCGCTCACAGCGCGCCTTCCCGGGCTCACGCCGAGTGGCGCCGGATTTCCGTATCTGCTCCTCCTGCTCTCCGGCGGTCACTGCCAATGCGTGCGAGTGGAGGGCGTCGGGCGCTATCGCCGCCTCGGCGGCACGATCGACGATGCGGTTGGCGAGGCCTTCGACAAGGTCGCGAAGCTCCTCGGCTTGCCGTTGCCAGGGGGTCCGGCTCTGGAGCGCCTCGCGCTGTCTGGCGACAGCCGCCGCCATGGTTTCCCCCGGCCGCTACTGGGCCGTCCGGGATGTGATTTCAGCTTCTCGGGTCTCAAGACGGCGGTCGCGCAGTTGGTCGCGACGCTCCCGCCAGGAGCCATGGAGCCCCGGATGTGCGCCGATATCGCCGCCAGCTTTCAGGCGGCAGCGGCGGAGGTTCTGGCCGATCGGGCTGCCCATGCGCTTGCTATGGCGCCGGATGCGACGTGCCTCGTCGTCGCTGGCGGGGTCGCTGCCAATCAGACGATCCGGCAGGCTTTGGCCGAAGCCGGGAAGCGGCACGGGGTGCCGATGGTCGCACCGCCGCTCCGCTACTGTGGCGACAATGCCGTGATGATCGGCTGGGCCGCGATCGAGCGGCTGCGGCTGGGCCTCGCCACCGAGGGTCTTGAAGTGCGCCCGCAGCCGCGCTGGCCAATTGGCACATCAGCGGCCTACCAAAATGTGACCTCGCAATCAGCCTTTTGATAATCTGGTTCACTAAAAACCTACACAAATGTGTTAGATAAGAGAGGATGTTTCGAAAAGCGGCGGTCGAACGTGCTCAAGACAGCGTCAGGTTGCAGGCTTGCCAGTCTGGTCGCTCTTTCCGCCGCGCTGCTCGGTTTAAGCGCTTGCGCCTCGGATGATGCTGAATACGCTCCCGGCAGTCCGAGCGTGGCGGCCGAAGGTCTGGTGGGCGCCTCGACACCGGTCCAACCCCTGCGGGATTTGGCCGCTGGAGCACCGGCACCAGCCCCCGGCCGCGCGAGCCTTCGCCTCGTGGCCTATGTGCCGGCACAGTCGGATGAGCTTGCGCTGTCGCCCGCCTCGACGGTCCGGGAGGCAACCACCTTGCGACAGGCCATGGCGGCGGAGGTTGCCGGCGCAGTTCAACTTACTTCAGCTAAGGAGCAGGCACTGATCGTTCTTGCGCAACGGATTGCGGGTCAGGATCATCTGTTCATTCGCCAGCCCCAGCTGGTGCTGATCGTCGACCGCGCTCCGCAGGGCCAGCTGATGGCGATGACCCTCGCTCAGCCGGATGGTGACTGGGAGGTTCTCGGCGCCAGGCATGTCTCGACCGGCAAGCCCGGCCGGCTTCAGCACTTCAAGACGCCGGTGGGTGTCCTCCTGAACGACGGGTCGGAACTCGGCTACCGCGCGCAGGGCACCTTCAATCAGAACCATATCCGCGGCCTTGGCGTGAAGGGGATGCGCGTCTGGGATTTCGGCTGGCAGACCAGCGATGACTGGCGAACGCCCGGCGCCACGATGGAGGTTCGCGTCGAAATGCACGCGACCGATCCGGACGTGCTGGAAGAGCGGATCGGCCGGGCGGATTCGGAAGGCTGCATCCGTCTGCCGGACAGCCTCAACCGGTTCCTCGACCGCCGCGGCATCATCGACGCCGACATCGAGCGCCTTGGCCAGAACGACATCGGCTACCGCGCGCTGCTTTCGCCTGAACTCGAACCTACGCCACTCGCGGGGGACGCGGTGATCGTGGTGGATAGCTCGGAGCCCTCGGTCAAGCCGTATCCGCCCGTGACTAACATCGCCCTCAGCGACTGATCGCTTCCGCGGCAGCGTTCGTTGGCAACCCTACCGGCCGATCAGCCGGGTGATCTCCGTCCGGACGAGACGCTCGACCATTGGCGGCAGATGTTCATCGAGCCAAGCCTTGAGGAAAGGCCGCAGCTCCGAACGCACAACCTCCTCGAGGCTCGGCGGAGACGGCGCCGACGGTTTGAGCGCCGCGAGCCGTTCCTCACCCAACTGCTTGAGAAGCGCCTCCACCGAGGCCGTAGCGGCGGCGGCGGCGGCCGGAGCCATCAACGCCTCGATCTCCTGCGCGCTGATCATGACCGGGCGTGAACTCGAAGCAAGGTCCACAGGCACGACCCCGGTGGCGCCCAATACCGTCGTATGCGCGGCGAATGACGGCTCCCGCTGGACTGGCGCCGCCGCGTCGCCTGTCTCGGCGTCAGCCGGCACACTGCTGGTGACAGCGGCTGGTTTCGCGTCGGCGTGTCGAGCCTCATTCACCCGGACTTCCGTGCCGTCGGAGGACGCATTGAGTTGGTCCTCGGGCGGCACGCCTTCGACGACCATGCTCGAATCTAGGATGAGGACAGGATCCGCGCCGGCAGCCGGAGTCCGCCCGGGCGGGGTGGCCGGCGCTCCCGGACCGTCCTGCAGCCGCGCCTGTTCATCCAGCATGATCCGCCGGATCGAGGCCAGGATGTCGTCCATCGACTGCTCTTTCTCCGGCATGTCGTCCGCCGCCGCCGTCATCGAGGGAGTAGTTCCGGGAATGTCATGCTGCGCGACCATCAGTGATTGTCGTTGCGAAGATTATCGGACGGGCTGCCGTTCTCGTCGCCTACCGAGTTGGCGGTCGGATCGCCTGTGCCAACCCAGGCGTTCTTTACCGCACTGTAATAAGCATTATCGTCATACAAAGGAACGTGGAGGCCGATATCGCGCGCCGTAAAACGGCCGATGGCGGCGGCAACCTGATAGCTGTCCGTCACCAGGCTGGCCAGATTCTGCACCAGGGTCACCTGCGACTGCAGCAGAAGCTGCTGCGCGTTCAGCACGTCGAGGGTCGTGCGGCTGCCGACGAGCGCCTCGCGCTCCGTCCCGTCCAGCGCGATCTCGTTGGCGGCGATCTCCGCCCGCGTGCTGGTGATCGTGGCGCGCGTGGCCACCAGGTTTTCCCAGTATTGCTCGGCGTTCTCGATCGCGGTGCGCTTCGCCACGTCGACCTGCTGACGGGCATACTCGCGCTGCTGAACCGCCTGCCTGATGGCCGCATACTCGGCGCCGCCCTGGTAAAGCGGCCAGGAAAGGCTCGCCAGAACCTCGGCACCCTTGCTGATGTAGCCGGCTTCGACGGACCCCACTTCGTCATAGACCTCCCCCTGCAGAGCAAGCGTGGGCATGAGCTTGCTGAAGGCAAGGTCGACGGCATCCGAGGCCGAAGCCTCGTTGAACTGCGCCTGGATGACGGCCGGGTTGTTGGCGGCCGCAGTCGCCGCCGCCGAGCGTCTGCTGTTGACGGGAAGCGCCAGGGGCTGCGGCGGCGTCAACCGGCCCGGCGGAAAACCTATCACCTGCTCGAAGGTCGCACGCGCCGTCTGCAGGTTGCCTTGCGACGTCTGCACCTCGGCCTCCGCCTGCGCCAGCGAGCTTTCGCTCTGCGCCACGTCGGTCCGGGTGATCTCTCCGACACTGAAACGATCCTGCGTCGCCTTCAGCTGCTCCTTCAGGACCTGCGCGTTATTGATGGCGAGGGCCAGAAGCTGCTGGTTCTCGATGACCGTCGCGTAAGCTGAGACGGCATTCGTGAAGACCTGCTGCTCGATATTGATCAGGTTGGCGCGCTCGGACTTCACCTTGTCGATGGCCTCGGCGGTCTGCGCCTTGGTCTGACCGCCGCTGTAGATGTTCTCGGTGACCTGAGCCGACACCGTGCCAAGCTGATGATCCTGCGACGTCGTCACCGTCGTCGCGTTGCCGAGGAAATCCTGGGAAGGCGAAGAGATGCTGCCCTGGGTGTAGCCGGCGGTTCCGCTGACCGTCACCTGAGGGCGCCAGCCTGCCAGCGCCTGCGGCACGCCCTCGTCTGTCGAACGGAGATTTGCGCGCTCCGCCTGTAGCTGCGGGTTGTTGGCATAGGCGGCCGCGAGCGCTTCATCCAAAGTCTGCGCGGCCGCGGGCGAAGCCGCGCCTAGAAGGCCGAGCCCGACCAGAAGGCCAATGCGTGAAATCATGAACCTCATTCCAATTGCGAAGCGGCCGTTACGTGGCCGACGAGGATCCGACGCAGACCATTCCGGGATGGGAGTGTTCTGCCTGTGCCTTGCCCCCAGCTTGCGCTGGTCATTTTCATGGCCGGAGCGCCCTCCGCATTTGCCATAGTATCAGGCTGAAAGGCCAACTCTTTAGTGCGGCCACGGCATCGGCTAAAACTGGAAATCGGCCACCGCCTCAAATCCCGGCAGCGTGGCGGTCGTGCAATCGAAGGTCCGCGCCAAAGGAAGCTGGGCTCCCTGCCGTTCGCCAAGAACGGCGACGCCGGGCTGTCCCGGTTTGCCGAGTATCGTGACCAGCCGCCCGCTGCCGGCGCGAAGCTGAGCCGCCAGACCTTCGGGCACGAATTCGATCTTGCCCTGAATGAGGATGCCATCCCAAGGCTGCACTCCCGGCAGACCGTCGCGGTGCGGACCGCACTGCGAGCTGACAGCGAGCCCGAGTGCCGCGATGGCGCTCCGCCCGATGTCGAGCAACGCCTGATCCTGGTCGAGCGCCGTCACGCGGGCGCCGCACGTCGCGAGCACGGCGGCGGCGTAGCCGGTCCCGGAGCCGATCACCAGCACGCGCTCGCCCGGCGCCGGGTCGAGCAACTGCGCCAGCCGGGCGAAGGCGAGCGGCGCGATGAGCACGCGGCCACCGGCGAGCTGCACGTCCTGATCGGCATACGCGACACTCCATAGGGGCGGCGGCAGAAAGGTTTCCCGCGGCACGTGGCGCATGGCATCCAGCAGAACCGGATTGGCAACCTTGTTGGGGCGTAGCTGGCTGTCCACCATGAATTGCCGGGCCGCCGCGAAAGGAAGGGTCGTGCTGGCCATCATCTCCACCGGATCACGCAATTTGTGAGGCGAGCATAGCCCTGCTGCGCCGTAGCGCCAAGCTGGCCCGCGGGCAGGCCCGGACCCTGAGGCGCTGCGGCGGCTGATCTTGACCCGGGGGCCTCCGGAATGGATAAGCCTCCCCATTGCGGGGTCCCGTGGCAGAGTGGTGATGCAACGGACTGCAAATCCGTGAATCCCGGTTCGATTCCGGGCGGGACCTCCAATCTCCGGCGAAAATTGCCTCCGCTATCGGAGATGCAATGGCGGCTATGCCAGGAAAATCATTGACTTTATACCGCCCCGGCAGCGATACCCATCGCGACGAGACCGCTCATCCGCACGGACTTCGAAGGTCCGGGCGGCGCACGGTCGTCTGCCCTGCGTTTCCGCCGCCAGCGTCAGGCGTTCGGCAAGGCCTCGCAATCGCCAACCCACTGCCAGCCAGACCACCACAGGATCATATCCTCTTTGTCACTTCACGCAGCATCCTCCGCGGATGCACCAATTTCTTCATCATCGACGACGATCGGCCCCGTTGAAACGGATGCGGCTGCGCCGCCGATCGTCGAGTCCGCCCCTGTCGAGGATCGGTCCGATTCTGCCGAGGATCGCTCCGGCCCCGAGGATCGCTCCGGCCCCGGGGAGACCCCGGCCGAGGCGAGGACGACGTTTGCCGATTTAGGCCTGTCCGATCTTCTGCTGCGCGCGATCGCCGAGAAGGGTTACATCCACCCGACACCGATTCAGGAACAGGCCATCCCCATCGTCCTTCAAGGACGCGATGTCCTCGGCAGCGCCCAGACAGGCACCGGCAAAACCGCAAGCTTCACCCTGCCGATGATGGAGATCCTGTCCGGGTCGCGAGCGCGTGCCCGGATGCCGCGCAGCCTCATCCTCGAGCCGACCCGCGAACTCGCGCTCCAGGTCGCTGAGAACTTCGTGCTCTACGGCAAATATCTCAAACTCAACCACGCCCTTCTCATCGGCGGCGAAAGCCTGTCCGACCAGAAAGAGGTGCTGATGCGCGGCGTCGACGTGCTCATCGCGACGCCCGGCCGCCTCATCGACATGTTCGAGCGCGGCGGGCTGCTGCTTTCAGACACGCGCATCCTCGTCATCGACGAGGCCGACCGCATGCTCGACATGGGGTTCATCCCCGATGTGGAACGGATCGTTTCACTTCTGCCATCGACCCGGCAGACGCTGTTCTTCAGCGCCACCATGGCGAAGGAGATCCGCCGCCTCGCGGACGCCTTCCTGCAGAACCCGAAGGAAATCACCACCTCCGCTCCCGCGACCGTCGCGACCACCATCACCTCGACACTCGTGGTCGTCGCCGAGGAGGACAAGCGCCGCGCGCTCCGCCGGATCATCCGCAACGAGGAGGTTCAGAACGCGCTGATCTTCTCGAACCGCAAGCGCGACGTGGACATCCTCCACAAGTCGCTGCAGCGGCATGGGTTCAGCGTCGGCGCCCTGCATGGCGACATGCCGCAGTCGGCGCGGTTCTCGACGCTAGAGAAGTTCCGGGCCGGCGAAATCCGGCTGCTGGTCTGCAGCGACGTGGCGGCCCGCGGGATCGATATCGGCGGTCTGTCACATGTCTTCAATTTCGACGTGCCGCATCACGCCGAGGATTATGTCCACCGGATCGGCCGCACCGGCCGTGCCGGTCGCGAGGGCCGCGCCTTCACGATCGCGACGCCGGATCAGCGCGATGCCGTTGTCGCCATCGAGAAACTGACCGGTGCGCCGATCGTGCGCATGGACGTCGAGGGCTTCGAGCCGCTCGAATGGGCGGAGGGCGGCGATCAGCGCCGGCGCGGTGGCAAAGGCAGGGGCAAGGTAAAGCCGAAGGGCGCCGCGCCGGGGAAACCTGCTGGCGCTCAGCCGTCAGACGCTCAGCCTGTCAATGTTCAGCCTGCCGCCCAGGCCGAGCCTGTGCAGCCTCCCGCGGCCGTAGCGGAACCGAGATCCCGAGGTGCGGCGCCGTCTCCGCGCCGTGAACGAGGCGATCAGCGTGGGCGCGAACGGCCGGATGCCGCGCGTCCCTCTTCGGGCAGCAACGGGGCGTCTGCGGAGTCTCCGCGGCGCAGCCAGCCCGATCCTGATCGGGGACCGCCCGTGGTCGGCTTCGGCGACGATATCCCGGCCTTCATGCTGATCCGCCGCCGCGGCGCCGGCACGGCAAGTGTCGACGCGGCCGGTTTTGTGGCTGGCCCCGATCTGCCGCTCGAGCCCGAGGATGACGAGGATCAGCGCTGAGTCCGGCACGGGACGTGCTGACCCCGAGCTCGTGAGCGCCCAGCGGACCATCGTCCGCAGCGGGATCAGCGGCATTGGCGGAGATGGCGACGGGGTTGGGCGTCTTGCGGACGGTCGGCCGCTCTACCTGCCCTACACATTGCCTGGCGAGATCGTTGAAGCCCGGCCCCTGAGCCGTCGCGGCGGCGGCATGGCGGGCGTAGCCGAAACCATCCTCGAGGCCAGCACCGAGCGGGTCGTACCCCCCTGCCCCCATTTCGGCCGCTGCGGCGGCTGTACGCTCCAGCATTGGGACCGGGCATCGCTCAATCGCTGGAAGGTGGCGGAACTGGCTACCGCCCTCTCAGAAGCGGGCTACCCCGACGCACCGCTGGCGCCGCTGGCGGAGTGCCTTCCAGCGACGCGCCGCCGGGTCGATCTCGCCATCCGCAAGCAGGCGGGGATCGTGGCGCTCGGCTTCCACATGGTGCGCTCGGCCGAGATCGTGCCGATCGAGACTTGCCTGGTCGCCGCGCCCGCGATTGTCGCTCTGCTGGCCCCGCTCAGGGCGATCATTCCGCGCCTTCAAGCGATCAAGCGCGATTCGAGCTGTGCGATCAACCTGCTCGATACCGGGCCCGATCTCCTGCTGCGGACGGATGGAGAATTGGCGGCATCGGATCGCCGGCTCCTCGCAGCCTTCGCCGACGCCGAAGGTATCCGGCGCGTCGCCTGGGCCCGCGGCGAAGACACGATCGAGATTGCGGCTCAGCTCGGGCCTGTGTCGGTGGACCTCGCCGGTGTTCCGGTATCGCCGCCGCCGGGGGCGTTCCTTCAGGCAACCGCGGATGGCGCGGCCGCGATCGCCGCCGCCGTCGTCGGCGGGCTGCCCTCGGGGCTGCGACCTAAGGACCGCGTGGTCGAGCTGCATGCCGGCTGCGGCACGCTGACCTTTGCCCTCGCCCGCCATGCGCGGGTCACGGCTTACGAGGGAGACGCCGGAGCCGCCGCCGCACTGGAACGCGCTGCCGGTCAGGCTGGCCTGCACGGAACCATTCTCGTCCATCGCCGCGACCTGAACCGGCAACCCCTGGGCGAGCCGGAGCTGCGTGAGGCGGCCGCCATTGTGCTCGATCCCCCATTCAGCGGCGCGTTGACCCAGATAGAGGCGATCGCCGCCTCCTCGGCGACTCGCGTGATCTACGTCAGCTGCAACCCGGCCGCGCTCGCGCGGGATGCCGCGGTCCTGAAGCGGTCGGGCTTCGCCCTGGTGTCGGCGAACCCGATTGACCAGTTCCTGTGGTCGAGTCGGCTCGAAAGCGTCGTGGTCTTCGCCCGCCCGCCCCGCCCCAGGCCAAGCTTTCGCCCGCCTCGTTGAAAGCCGCGGAACGCCACCGAAGTTGACGCCGGGCTCTCGCCATCTCATGACTTACTCCCATATCCGTCCCCAGACGCGCCACACCCGGACGGGGTATTGTGCCGGCATCGAACGAAGGACGCTCCCGCTGCGCGCCAGAAGCTCCGTATGCCAGACCTAGCCGAGGCCGAGGCGCTCGACAGGCTGGATCACTGGCGGGAATGCCCGGATTGCGGGTTGCTCTCGACATTGCCCGACATGGCGCCTGGTCTCGTCGCCGAATGCCCCCGGTGCGGCAAGACGCTGTGGCGAATGCTGCGCGCCCCGTTACGATTCCCGATCGCCTGCGGCATCGCGGGCCTCATGTTCTACCTGTTCGCGCTGGTCGCGCCCTTCCTCGAAATCTCGTCGTATGGGCGCTTCCAGCTCGCGCGCCTGGAGACAGGCCCCGACAACCTCATCCTGCAAGGCTACACCGGGCTCGGCGTTCTGGTCATGGCCGTGACCGCAGTCTTCCCCGGCGTGAAGCTCGGCATCATGCTCGTCACCTTCATTGGGCTGGAGACGCGCGCCGTTCCTGCCCGGCTGATGGTTCTGCTGTTCCGCTGGTACCACCGCATCACGCCATGGTCGATGATCGACGTCTATCTGCTGGGCTTCCTGGTGGCTTACACGCGCCTCATCGCAATCGCCCATGTCGAGCTTGATACGTCTCTCTATGCGCTCATCGGCCTCATGGTTTCGATGGCCGCGGCGGACGGCGCCATCGATCACGAAGCGGTTTGGCGGGCGCTGGAGGAGGCGGAGACCCGAGCGGACATTAAGGCGGACGAGCGCTTCCACCGTCGCCATCCGCAGGCCGCCCGTGCGCCACGCCGGACCGCGGAGGAGGTGCAGGCGCACCCCGAGGTCATCGGCTGCCACACCTGCCATCTGGTAAACCATGGTGATCCGGGCGACCCGTGCAGGCGCTGCCACACCATCCTGCGGGCCCGCAAGCCGGACAGCGTCAACCGCACCTGGGCTTTGGTGCTGTCCGCCGTCTTCCTCTACATCCCGGCCAACATCTATCCGGTGATGAACATCACGCAGCTCGCCAAGTCCCAGGCCTTCACCATCTTCGGGGGCATCAAGGAACTCGTCGCCTACGGGCTGTGGCCCTTGGCGGCCCTCGTCTTCCTGGCCAGCATCACCATTCCGCTGATGAAGCTCGCAACTCTCGCCTTCCTGCTCATCCAGACGCAGCGGCGGCGCGACACGCGTCTGCTGTTCCGCACCCGCGCGTTCCGTGTGATCGATTTCATCGGCCGCTGGTCGATGATCGACATCTTCATGATCTCGATCCTCGTGGCGCTCGTGCGGTTCGGGCAACTCGCCAACGTCTACGCCGAGACCGGTGCGCCCTGCTTCGCCGCCGTCGTCGTCCTGACGATGTTCGCGGTCATCGCCTTCGACCCGCGGCTGATGTGGGATGTGCGGCGCGGGCGTGAACCCGCGCCTCAGCCCGGACCTGTGCCGGCGCCGTCCGCGGTGATCCAGCCGCCCGGCGGCAACATCAAGGACGCCGGCAGCGTAAAGGATGCCCATGCATGACCGATCCTGAACGCCCGCCCGCCGTCGACGGACAGCCGCCCCAGCGCCACATGCCTCCGCCCGCGGTCCACATTCGCCAGAGGCGCTTTTCCTTCGTCTGGATCATCCCGATCATCGCCGCGGTGATCGCGATCTACCTCGGCTACCGCACCATCACGCAGCAGGGGCCGCTGGTCACCATCACCTTCAACAACAGCGAAGGGCTGGCGGTCGGGCAGACGCAGGTCAAATACAAATGGGTGGCGCTCGGCACCGTCGAGAGCATCGACCTCAGCCCTGACAACAGCCACGTCGTCGTCAAGGTGCGCATGAACAGCGTCGGCGTGCGATTCCTGACGACGCATGCCCGCTTCTGGGTGGTGCGGCCGCGCCTCTCGGTGACCAACCTCTCGGGGCTCGATACGCTCGTGTCCGGCGCCTATATCGGCGTCGACCCTGGCGGGCCGGGCGGCCGCTACGACACGCACTATACAGGGTTGGAGGAGCCGCCCGGCGTCCGTTCGGATGAGCCTGGCAGCACGTATGTCCTCCACGCGGACAGCGTCGGCTCGCTCAGCTCAGGCTCTCCGGTTTTCTATCGGGACGTGGTTGTCGGCGAAGTGCTCGGCTACGATCTCGGCGACGGCATCGGGCCTGTCACCATCAACATCTTCGTCCGCGCTCCCTTCAACAAGCTGGTGAAGTCGAGCAGCCACTTCTGGGACTCGTCCGGCATCAGCATCGGCGTGCAAGGGGGCACCCTTCGCGTCCAGCTGCAGTCGCTGGAAGCCGTGCTCGCCGGTGGCGTGACCTTCGACCTGCCCGCCGATCAGGCAGACGCGCAGGCAAGCGCCAACAACGCGACCTTCCACCTCTACCCGACCGAGCAGGATGCGGAGGCCGCCGGCTACCAGCATCAGATCAGCACGGTCGCCTATTTCCAGACATCGGTCGCAGGCGTCAGCCGCGGCACGCCCGTCACGATCTTCGGCATCCAGGTGGGCTACGTCACCGACGTGAAGTTCCTCCTCGACCCGATGACCGGCCTCGCCAAGGTTCGGGTCGCCATGGAGTTGCAGCCGGACCGGGTGGTTCGCAGCTCGGACTTCAGCCCGGGCCTCAAGCCGCTCGACGTGTTGCAGCGGATGGTCGATCGCGGCCTGCGGGTCGACCTGGAAACGAGCAGCTTCATCACCGGTCAGAAAGACGTGGCGCTCGCCTTCGAGCCCGATGCCGGTCATGCGGCGATCACTCACGAAGGCGATGCGCTCGTGCTGCCGACCGCGAGCGGAGGCGCCACCGATATCCTGACCGCCGCGTCTCAGGTCATGACCAAGGTTTCCGCGATACCCTTCGACCAGATCGGCGCCAATCTGAACAAGCTGCTCGTGACCTCGAACGAGACGCTTGGCGGCGAGCAGGTGAAGAACGCGCTCACGGCGCTTTCGGCCACGCTCACCAGCGTTCAGCATCTGGTGGCGACAACCGATCATGGGCTTGCGCCGACGCTGCATGAGCTGCCGGCCCTCACCGCCAATCTGCAGGCGACGCTGCGCGGAACCAACTTGGCCATCACGCAGCTCAACCGCGGCTACGGCAACAATTCCGATTTCCAGCGTAGCCTCGGGCAGCTCATGGATCAGGCGGACAGTGCATTGCGGTCGGTGAAGGATCTGGCCGATTTCATTGACCGGCATCCGGAAGCCCTGCTCTTGGGCCGGACCGGCCGCGCCACAGGTGGACAATGACAATCCAGCGCCGACAGTTCCTGCGTATATTTGGCGCCGTGCCGGCGATCGTTCCTCTGTTCGGCACGGTGAGCCTCGCTGCCCTGGCCGGCTGCAGCTCCCCCAACCCGAACTACTACCGGCTGGGCGTGGCCTCCGGACCGACCGTCAGCCACGGGCCGCCGAGCGTCGAGGTGCGGAGCATCAGCATCCCCGGCTATCTCGATCGCCAGGGCGTCGTGAAGAGCGCCGGCGACTTCAAGCTCGATATCCACAGCAACGACATCTGGGCCGAACCGTTCGCGGACATGCTGCAGGCGACGCTGGTGCAGGATCTGACGCAGCGGATGCCCGGCACCTCGGTGATCGGCTCCGGCGGCTCGATCGGCGCCAGCCCCAACCTCATCGTGGAAACCAACGTGCTGCGCTTCGACCCCAACCCCGACGGCACGATGACGCTGCAAATGCAGGTCGCGGTGCGCAGCGGGGAGACGCTGCAGATCATCGTCACCCGCACGATCCAGGAGAGCGGGCCGGCCAATGAGCCCGTCGTCGCCAACATCGTGGCGAGCATGAGCACCCTCTGGGGCGCGGCGGCCAGCGACATCGCGCACCTTCTCGCGCGCACGTGGGATCATCTGCCGCTTGGCTCAGGCGGCTGAGCCTGGGTGGCCGACCTCAGCCAAATGATCGGCACGAGCGCGG
Source organism: Acidisoma sp. (assembly GCF_965199065.1). Lineage (NCBI taxonomy): Bacteria > Pseudomonadati > Pseudomonadota > Alphaproteobacteria > Acetobacterales > Acidocellaceae > Acidisoma > Acidisoma sp. Next base: position 1,377,293 of record NZ_CBDAQN010000001.1, read on the forward strand.
AGGACGGGCAAGTCATCCCTGGACCTGCGGTGGCCGATCTCATGCGTCGGGCTGGTCTGCCGACGGTCGAGGCGCTGATGCTCGCCCTGTTGCCGGAGGCGCAGGCCCTGGCGCGGCCTGTGATGTCGGGATTTCGCGTCGGCGCCGTCGGCCGCGAAATCGGCACGGGCGCGCTCGTTTTCGGCGCCAACGTGGAGTTTGGCGGTGCGCCTGCAACCGACACCATCCACGCCGAGCAGTTCCTGTTCTCCCGCGCGTATCACCGTGGCGCGAATCTCGACCTCGTTGCCGTCTCCGCCCGGCCGTGCGGCCACTGCCGGCAGTTCATGGCCGAATTCGCCGGGCGCGAGCGGCTGATCATCCTCGATCCGTCCGGCGACCGGTTGACACTGGCCGAGTTGCTGCCCTGGAGCTTCACGCCCACCGATCTAGGCGAAAGCGGCGTCGATCCGCGCTCCGGCTCACCGTTGCAGTTGCAGGATGGCGGCGATGTCTCTGCGGACCTGCGGGCGGCGCTCGAAGCCGCTGGCGGGCGCGCCTATGCGCCATACAGTCGCGCCCCCTCCGCCGTGGTTCTGCAACTCGACGACGGGGCCATCGTCAGCGGGGCCGCGATCGAGAATGCCGCCTACAACCCCGGTCTGCCGCCGCTGCAGGCGGCGCTCATCAACCTCATCGCCGCGGGGCGCGACTACGGGTCCATCCGCCGGGCCGTGATCGCGGCGCCGGCGGATGGAGCGGTTGACCACGCATCATCTACGCGCCGGTTGCTGGGCAGCGTCGCGCCTCTCGCCCGCTGCGATGCCCTGACGTGGCGTGTCGCACCCTCCACCTGATGCGCCACTCTCTGCTATAAGCTCCGCCATGACCGCGCCCTTCTGGCAGACCAAGACGCTCGACGAGATGACGGCAGAGGAATGGGAATCCCTCTGTGACGGCTGCGGGCGCTGTTGCCTGCACAAACTGCGGGACGAGGAGACGCAGGCGCTCTCCTTCACGAACGTGGCTTGCCGGTTGCTCGACACCGCGACCTGCCGATGCTCGGACTACGAGAACCGCTTCGCCAAGGTTCCCGACTGCATTCAGCTGACGCCCGCGATCCTGCGGGAGATCGACTGGTTGCCTCCATCATGCGCTTACCGCCGGATCGAGGAGGGGCGCGGGTTGCCGTCCTGGCACCCGCTCCGCTCGGGCACGAGCGATACCGTCGTCACCTCCGGCGCGTCGGCGCGCGGCCGCATCATCAGCGAGCGGGATGCGGGGATGCTGGAGGACCACGTCACCGATTGGCCCGGGCGAAACCCTCGCGCGCCACGCTTGCGCTGATGCGCGATCACCGCTGTGGCCGGTGACGCCCGCACGGATGTCCGGGCGCTCTTTGCGCGGCCATACGGGATCTATCTGGCGACCTTCAGCCTGGGGTCCGCCCTCTACGCCTTCTCGGCGTTTCTGGTGGCGGCGTGCATGCCGTCGGCCATCAAGTCCCTCGGGCACCTCGGCCTGATCAGCTGGGGCTTCACCTTCTACCTCATCGCGGCGATCGTGGCCGGCACGCTCGCCTCGCAGCTGAAGCGCCGCCTCGGCACGGCCGATGCCCTGCAATGGGCCGCCGCCTGCTTCCTCGCGGGTACATTGGCCTGCGGCCTGGCGCCTGACATCTGGTTGTTGCTCGTTGGGCGCGTGTTGCAGGGTCTCGGGGAAGGCGCCATCTCCGGCCTCACCTACATGCTGATCCCGGAGGTCTTTCCAGCGGCGCTCATCCCGGCTGTATTCGGGATCGAGGCGGTGATCTGGGCCAGCGGCTCCACTGCCGGGCCGATCCTTGGCGGCTTCCTCACCCAGGCGCTGAGCTGGCGCGCCGCCTTCCTGGCGGAGGTGCCGATGGTCCTCGCCTTCATGCTGCTCGTCCGCGTCAATATCCCGCGCCGCGCGAGCGCGCTTCCTGTCCACGGTTTGGCCATGGCGAGGCTCCTCGGCGTGGGCCTCGCCATCCTGCTGCTGTCGCTCGCGGCCATCGAACCGCAGCTCTGGATGCGCGCCGCGAGCGCCTTGGCGTCCATCGGGCTTCTCGTTGTCCTGTCGATCCGCGACCAGCAGGCGCTCAACCGGCTCCTGCCGGCCGGCGCATTCTCCTGGGGCTCCGCACTGGGCCTCGCCTTCTGGGTCGTCCTGCTGATGCCGGCGGCGAGCACCGGCCCCACCACCTACACCATCCTGATGCTGGAGCGGATCTGGGGTTTCCGGCCACTGGCCGCGAGCATCCTGGGCGCGGCTCCCTACATCACCTGGAGCATCATCGGCGTCTTGGCGAGCCGCATTCCCGCCTCGCTGTCCTCCTCCTGCCTCTGGGCCGGACCGACGCTGCTGGCCCTCGGCCTTGGCGCCGGCATGGTCGCCATGCCATCGGAGTCGCTCTCGCTGTTGATGGCGTCCCTCGTGTGCGTCGGCACCGGCTATGGCTTGAGCTGGGGCTTTCTCAGCCAGGCGATCATGACCCGCGCCGGCCCCGGTGACCGCGACCGCGCCTCCGCGATGCTGCCGACGGTGCTCTCAACCGGCCTCGCAATCGGCGCCGCCCTCGGCGGTGTCGCCGCCAATTCGGCTGGCCTGACCGACCGGGCACCGCCTGCGGTAGTCGCGCAAGCGGGGCTCTTCTGCTTCACCGTGGGGGTCGTGGTCGGCATCGGCGCGGTGCTCGCGGGCCTCAGGCTGCGGTTGCTTGTCAGGGACTTCGCACCCGCACAATAAGCCTCGATCCGGCCATCTTCCCGCTATAGTGGGGCACACCCGGATGCGGAGTTCGTGCCTTGGCCCTGCCTCCAGCCCTGCTTGCTCTGGCCGCCGCCGCCTTCGGGATTGGCACGACCGAGTTCGTCATCATGGGGCTGCTCCCGGAAATCGGGAAAAATCTCTCGGTATCCATCCCGCAGGCTGGGCAGCTAGTCACCTGCTACGCACTTTCGGTGACGATCGGCTCGCCCTTCATGGCGATCCTGATGGCAAGGTTCCCGCGCCGGCTCTCGCTGCTCATCCTCATGGTGATCTTTATCCTCGGGAACACGCTGTGCGCGCTGGCCCACGGCTACGAAACGCTGATGGCGGCGCGCATCTTCACGGCGCTCGCGCACGGCGCGTTCTTCGGGATCGGCGCCATCGTCGCGGCCGAGGTGGTGCCGAAGCACCAGCGTGCCAGAGCAATCTCGCTCATGTTCACGGGGCTGACGCTCGCCAATGTCCTGGGCGTTCCGCTCGGCACGCTCCTTGGCCAGGCCTACGGCTGGCGATCCACCTTCTGGGCCGTCTCCGTCATCGGCATCGTGGCCTTCGCAGCCCTGCTGATCTGGGTGCCCGAAGTGCGGCAGGCACGGCGAATGCGCCTGAAACGCGAGGTGGTCGCGCTGAGCCATCCGCAGGTGCTGCTCGCGATGGGGGTCAGCACGATCTGCTCGGCCTCGCTGTTCACCGTCTTCACCTACATCACGCCGCTGCTGGAGACCGCGTCCGGCATCTCGCCGCATGGCGTCAGCATCGCGCTACTGCTCTTTGGCGTCGGCATCACCCTTGGCAACCTTGCGGGCGGCCGGGCGGCGGATTGGCGGCTGATGGCGTCCATCGTCATCATGCTCTGCATGCTCGTCGTGGTGCAGGCCGCGTTCACCTGGACCAGCCACAGTGCGGTTCCCGCGGTCATCACCATCATGATCTGGGGCGCGCTCGCTTTCGGAGTGTGCTCACCGCTCCAGATGCGGGTGGTGGATCAAGGCCGCGCGGCCCCAGGCCTCGCCTCGACGCTCAACCAGAGCGCCTTCAACCTCGGCAATGCGCTTGGGGCGTCCTTCGGCGGAGTAATGGTGTCCGCGGGCGTGGGCTATTCCCGCCTGCCGTGGTTCGGCAGCGCTTTGAGCGCCTTGGCGCTGGTCCTCATTCTCTATGCCCTGTGGCTTGAGGCTCGGGCTCAACGTCGCCGGCAGGACAGGCGGGCTGTCCATCGTGCTGCGGCAGCGTCCGGCAGCGTGCCTCTCTAGACGCAAAAAGGCCGGCCCGTTGCCGGGCCGGCCTCTCGTAGCAATCGCAAATCGCCTACGCGGCGATGCGGGCGATGTCGGTGTCCTTCGTCATCAGCTGCCGGCGGTCGGCGATCTGCGTCTTCATCGACTTCTGCAGCTTCTCGAAAGCCCGCACCTCGATCTGCCTCACCCGCTCGCGCGAAATGCGATACTGCTGGGACAGATCCTCGAGGGTCGTCGCCTCATCCTTCAGGCGCCGCTCGATCAGGATATGCCGCTCGCGCTCGTTCAGGGTCTTCAGCGCGTTGGCGAGAAGCGCCTTGCGATCGGTCATCTCCTCGCGGTCGGCCATGGAGTCTTCCTGGCTCTCCGAGTCGTCGACCAGCCAATCCTGCCACTCGCCTTCGCTGTCCATCCGGACCGGGGCGTTCAGGCTGTGATCGGGCGCCGAAAGGCGGCGGTTCATGTTGACCACGTCCTGCTCAGGCACAGCGAGCATCCGAGAGATATGGGCAACCTGATCCGGGCGAAGATCGCCGTCGTCGATCGCCTGCATCTGGCCCTTGAGACGGCGCAGGTTGAAGAAAAGCTTCTTCTGCGCGGCCGTGGTGCCCATCTTCACGAGAGACCAGCTATGCAGGATGTACTCCTGAATAGCGGCACGGATCCACCACATTGCGTATGTCGCGAGACGGAAGCCGCGTTCGGGATCGAAGCGCTTCACGGCTTGCATCATGCCGACGTTGCCTTCGCTCACCAGTTCGCCAACCGGGAGGCCGTAACCGCGATAGCCCATGGCGATTTTGGCGACGAGGCGGAGATGGGATGTAACGAGCTTGTGGGCGGCCTCGACATCGTTGTTGTCGCGCCAGGATTTAGCCAAGGAAAGCTCCTCCTCGGCGGTCAGCATTGGAAATTTACGGATTTCCTGAAGATAACGAGAGAGATTACCTTCGGGAGCCATGTTGATCATGCCAAGGGCCATAACAGACTCCTTTTCTTCTTCGACGATCGCGGCCTGAAGTCAGCGCCGTTTCGGACCGAAGCCGGTCAAGTTGTTGACCTTGTATACGTACTGAAACCCCGTGCCGTCCCATCACGAGCCAGCGATTACCCCGTCAGCGGCAGTAACCGTTCGGTGATGTGTCAGTTGACGGACGCGAGCGATTTCACACCTCACGAACAATACCGTGATCACCGGCCGCCGTTAAATGGATTCCGTCGTATCAGGCCCGCTATGAGGCAGACGAATAGCTTCGTCCGCCTCATCATGACCATCCAGCTAGCGAGCGCGTTTGCGGCGGAAACCGGGCCGCAACAGGTCCTGCCCCATGACCAGCCCGACGATCGCCGCCGTCAGCAGGGCCGTGCCCTTGTGGCGATTGAAAAAGCCTCGCCCCGCGGCAGCCACATCCTTCGGCGCCGTCAGAGCAGCGAGCGCTGCGGGCAGCGCGGCAGCCGTTGCGCCCATTTGGCGGGGCGGGTTGTCGCGCCTCAGGTCCACGGCGGGCTTCTTGGAGGCGATGATACCGACCAGCAGCAGGATCACGGCCAGGATGACGAAAGCGGCCGCGGTTATGAAAGCCGCCCAGACGGGACCGAGATCGTGCTGCACGATGATCCACAGGCCAGCCGCCGCGCATCCGGCGGCAGGAAGCAGGAGCAGGGCTGCGACCAGAGCACAGACGATGAGGATGGCGGTCCGTCGCGCGGCACCGGCGACATCCTCCACGATCCGCGCCGGGTTGAAGGCCAGAGCGAGGCCGATACGTAGCAGGCGCTGCAAGTTGGCCATAAACTGCTACCGCCTCAACGCGTCAGGATCTTGCTGAAGATGAAGCCCGCCGCGAACGCGATCAGGAGGCTGGAGATCGGCTGCTCCTCGACACGGGCGGTGATCGCATCGGCCGACCTCTTGCTGGTGTCGGAGACGGTGCCGTAGAGGTCGGATGCACGGCCCGAGATTTTGTCGGCTGTGTCCTGGCTCAGGCGATTGGCCTCGCGCACCGCATAATCCTTCATCTGCTTGATGAGGGATGCCATATCCTGCTTCAGGGCGGCGACATCGTCGGCGACTCGCTTGGCCTCGGGACCCGTCTCGGCTTGGAAATCGCTCATAAAGTTACCCCTCGTGAATAGCGGACAGGAACGGCGCCGGTTCTCCTGGCGCCCTGACATGCGGTTGATCTGGGGGGTGAAGATTAAAAGGCAATAACCTTTGGGCGCTCCCGAGCCTACGCCGGCATCACAGGCGTAAGGCGTCGCGCCGGCATTTCGATGACCAGGTAGAGTGCGACTGCAAGAAGTTGAGCCGCTGCCGCCAGCGCCAGAAACGTGAGCCAGCCGACGCCGCTGGAGGACTGGCCCCAGATCAGCCAGGCGTCAAAGACCGCGGGCTGCACCACGGTAATGGCGAGTGCGGTTCTCGACCAGAGGAGCAGGGCGCGCTCGCCGGGCAGGAACCAGGGCCGCTCGCCGAGCGTGCCGCCGGCCACGATCATGATAAAGCCGAGGAAGAACAGCCCGGCTCCTGCCAAGATCGAGCAGACGAGCATGGCCAGCCAGCCCAGAATGATGACCGGACCGCGCACTGGTCCGAAATGAACGACGCCGCGAAACATGCTCGTGCAGAGGCATACGCCCAGCAAGAAGTCGGCGAGCGCGGCCGACGGCCACATATAGGCCAGTCTGTGCCAGCCCAGGGTCAGGCTCATGCCGGTATAGATGAGGGCGAGAACAAGCCCGGTGAAGCCGATGTCGAGCGGCGCGGTCCACATCCAATACAGAAAGACCGGCCACAGGAACGCGAAGACGATCGCCGTCGCGAGGACCAGGAACTGGACCTCGATCAGCCGGTCCTGCCATGGCAGCACGACGGCATGGGCCGGTCCCGCCAGATGAACGGCCTCCAGAAGCGCCACGCCCACGGCCAGGTAGGCGATCAGCGGAACCACCGCCGCGAAGTAGACCTGGATCGCCACCGGCCGCTCCCATTCCCGGCGCAGTTCCCGGCGGAAGTGAAAGGCGGCGCACCCCGCGACGATCATGCCGAAGTCCGGCATGTACTGACCCTTGGCCAGAGCGAAGCGCAGCAGCGGCGGCAGCCCGGCCTTGAACGCCGCCAAAGGCGGCAGGGACAGAAACTGCCAGACGAAGTAGAACCAGGCCGCGAGCAGGCCCATGACCAGCACGCCCCGGAAGTCGCTGGCGCCGGGGATCGTCTTGTTCTGCCACGCTATCTCGCCGGCGCTGACCATGACTGACCTGCCTGTTCGTTTGCCATTTGCAACTGTGCCCTCGCTAGCAGAGAGCCGGCCGCAGCGCCAACAGGGTATGGCAGCCGGCAGCGGTCGCCGAGGGGCTTGCCCGGACCTGCGAAAGACCTTAGAGAACCGGCCTCCGCGGACGGACTGGGTGCGTAGCTCAGCGGTAGAGCATCGCCTTCACACGGCGGGGGTCACAGGTTCAATCCCTGTCGCACCCACCAGTCTCCTCGTCAGAACCCGAACATGTGGTCGAGCGAGAACGCGCCCCGGTCATCGACCAGACCGTGGTAGCCGAATAGCCGGCACGTCCGGTCCCGGATCAGCACGTAGCCTGCCGGTCCCGCCGTCTCGATCAGCGCGCGCGTGAAAACCAGGTCCGGGCGCACCAGCGCCGAACCCGAACGGGCGATGGTGATGCCTTCCTCGGCCAGCACCGCACCCGCGCCATCATGGAGCACGAGGCGCGTATCGGAGCGGGCATGCCACGGCCCCGAGGCCGGGTAGATGAGGTGGGTGTAGCTGTGCCGGTCGCCTTCGCCGAGCTTGAGGAACAGCCGTGTCGTCAGCCCCGGCGGCGGCCCCGAGTAGGATTGCGGCTCGCCCTTGTAGGTCATCAGCGTGTTGAAGATATGGGCGCCGAAGCTGGTTTCGGCGACATGGTCGCAGTCGCGCCGCTCGTAGCGCACGAGGGCGTGGAGCCAGCCGTCAGCTTCCCCGCCCTCGCGGAAATCGTAGACGAGGTCGGCATGGCCGCCGATGTCGCTGAGCGCGGCGCTGTCGAGCAGGTCGTCGAAATCGACCGCCACGGCATGGTCCCGCGGCAGGCAGCCGAGGAAGTGCTCGCGGAGGAGGTTGCCCTCGGCGTCGAAGATGTCGAGGCGCAGGGGCAGTGTCCGTTCGCTTTCCGCCATCGGCGTCGGCAGGACGATGCTGCGATAGGTCGCGCGGGGCAGGATCGGGAACGGGAGCAGGAAGCCGCGCCCCAGCTGCGGCGGCAGCGTCCGGATGCCGGGGTCCGGCACGAGGTCGGCCCGCTCGACATTGACGTGCGCGATGCGGGTGCGCCCAAGGCGCGTCACCTCGTAGCGCGGCCGCACCACATGCCGCCCGGCCCTCACCTCCACCTGCTCGGGCCAGCGAAGACCGGGCAGAAGTTCCGCCACGTCCACCGCGCGGCTGGCGAAGGGTCCGATGGGCTCGGCCAGCGCCACCGGCTGCTCGGCGCCCATGCGGTCGAGCGCGATCGCGCCGGCCGGGATCGTCGAGCCGTGGCTGTTCTGCACCCAGAGCACCACCCTCTCATCGGCGCGCGGCGCAGGCAGGCCGGCATACCGGCTGGACGGCCAGGCGTTGGCGTCGTGGGTGCAGGACAAGCTTGCCTCGTTGCCCCCGCCGACGGTGTCGAGCGCGTATTTGACGATGTCATGACCGGCCACGCCGATCGCATGCACGAACAACTGCCCGGTGAACGGCCCGAGCCCGAAGCGCGCGCGGATGTCCCGGCTGTTGAAGACGATGCCCCCTGCCCCCGCCGGCGCAGGCTCCTCCCAATCGGCGATCGCCCCGCCCGCGCCATCGAACAGGCGCAACCAGAAGCGCACCGCCGTTGCGCCATAGCCCGCCCAGTAGTTGGCGGTGACGAGCCGCGTGGAGAGCCCGTCCTGGTCCCGGAAGAAGGCGAAGTTCATGGCGAAGTTCAGCGGGTCGAGGTAGCGCCGCGTGTTGGTCAGATGCGTCTCGGGAAGGCGCGCCTCATCGAGGCTGAGCACGGCCATTCCCTCGGGCAACTGGCTACGCAACAGGCCCACGACCCGTCGGGCGTCGAAGCCCGCCACCAGCACCGTGCGAGCGCCACTCCCGGCCAGTTCCGTGACCGGACGCGCGACGAGGCCGCCGCGCTCGCGGCCAACGGCCTGCACGTCCTGAACGAACAGGCTCTCGATGCCCAGCGCCGGATACATCGTCAGCAGCGGGCCGGCGACCGCCTCCGGATCGAAGAGGGCGACCGGCCCGGCCTCGGCCAGCCGCGCCGCGAGCCGGCCCATGGCTTCAGCGGCGAGCGGATGGGCAAGCGCCTTGTAGAAGACGTTGCCGCCCTTCAGGGCGTCGAAGGTCTGAATATCGAGCATCGGTCGTGGCACTGCCTTTGTTCGCGAACGGTCTCGTTATATCGACGAAACAACACCTTAGAAGCCAAGCCTGTGCCGCATCTCCTGCGCCGCCGCGGCGGTATCGTCCAGAGGGGCGACCGGCCAGTGGTCGTAGCGGCCGACGAACGGCCGCACTCTGCCCTCTGCGATCATCTGATCGGTGAACACGCCGATGCGGCGGGACCGGCCGGGCAGCGGGGCCAGCATGACGGGCGCATTGGTCGCCGCCGCCTCCGACACCATGGACACCGAATCGATCGTCACGACGATCATATCGGCCAGCGCGAGCATCCCGAAATAGGGGTTGTCGCCGGTCCCGTCCCACACGAAGGCCCCGAGCGGGTTCAGCCGGTCGCGGAAGACAGCCGTCGCCGCCGGGTCCGTCCGCCGCGACGGCGTGAGCATCAGGCCGGCACGGTCCCTCTCCATCATCCCGCCGAGCGTGGCGGCCAGTGTTTCGGCAACGGCGGCGTCAAGCCGGAAGCGCCCGTTGGTGCCGCCGATCAGGACGGCCACCAGCGGCCGTGGCAGATGGGCGAGAGCCGGGCGCCATAGCTCGGCTGCCGCGGCAAGCCGCGCCGGCGTCGCCCGATGCAGCGCGGTGCGGGTCACGATGACGTTCGGCCCGGTCACCTGGTCGTGCCGGTTGACGACGATGAGGTCGAAACGGTCGAGCGCCATGCGGGGGTGCTGCACATGCACGACGCGCCGCTCAGGGCCGCGCAATGCCGCCGCCACTGCCCCGGCCATGCCGCCGCAGCTCAGCACCAGCTCCGGCTTTGGCCCGGCCAATGCCTCACGCTCGACGGCGTGCAGCGGCCAGGGCCAGCGCGGCGCGGAGATGAGGCTCCATGGCCATCTGGGTTTCAATGTCCGCACGAGCGGCGCCAGCCCGGCCGCTTCGGCCAGCCCCAGCGCCTGCGCCTGAAGCCCGGCGTAAGGCTCCGTCAAAATCCACGAGGATGGGGAGGTGCCGGGCGAGACTATGGAGAGACCGGCTGCAGGCGGGGACGCCAGGGATGACATCCCGGCCTTGTGATGCTGCTCGCCCTGGACGTCAACGGCTCCACCCTCTGCATTAGCGCGTATTCATGCACAGAGCCTCGAGGCGCGGCGGCAGCAGGACATCTCCAGTTGCCGAGACTGCCGGCCGGTATAGGATAAGCCGTTATGCAGAACATGTTGCTGGCAGATGCTCCCCGCACCGCCGCCGGACCCACGACGGTCGAGATACTGGCGCGGCTCGTCGCCTTCGACACCACCTCCCGCCACAGCAACCTGCCGTTGATCGAGGCAGTCGCCGGCTATCTCGACGGCCTCGGCGTCCGCTACCGGCTCAGCCACGACGAGACGGGCGAGAAGGCGAATATCCACGCCATCATCGGCACGGCCGGGCCAGGTGGCCTCGCTCTGTCGGGGCACGTGGATACGGTGCCGGTCGAAGGACAGAGCTGGACGAGCGACCCCTTCACCCTGCGCCGCGAGGGTGGCCGGCTCTATGGACGCGGCACCGCGGACATGAAGGGCTTCGTCGCCGCTTGCCTCGCGGCGGTCCCCGATCTCCAGGCGGCGCGTCTTCCCCGGCCCGTGCATCTCTTCATCAGCTATGACGAGGAGGTCAGCTGCAACGGCGCCCGCCGGCTCATCGAAGACATCGACGAGAGCGGCTGGAAGCCCGACCTCTGCCTGGTCGGCGAGCCGAGCCTGATGCAGCCGATCACCGGCCACAAGGGACGGCTCGCGATGCGGGTCACGGCACGCGGCCGTGCCGGCCACTCCGCCAATCCGGCGGGCGGCGTGAACGCCGTCGCCGCCGTGGCCGAAGCGGTGAACTGGGTGACGCGGGACGCGCGGCGTTTCGCGGCAAGCGGACCGTTCGTGCCGGGCTACGATCCGCCTCACACCACCTGCCACGTGGGCGTCATCGGCGGCGGCTCCGTCATCAACATCATCCCCGATCTCGCCTGGTTCGACATGGAGTGGCGCACGGTGCCGGGCGACGACTTCTTCCACGAGGTCGAGCGTTTCCGCGCCTATGTGGCGGAGGCCATCGAGCCGGCGATGAAGGCGGTCGATCCCGCCGCGGGCTTCAGCTTCGACGTCCTGAACTGGATTCCCGGGCTCTCTCTGGACGAGGGGCATCCGCTCGCCGATCTCGTCCGGCAGACCACCGGCGCGAACGGCGCCGGGCGCGTCAGCTACGGCACCGAGGCCGGCCTCTACGACGCGTCGGGCATCCCGACGATCGTCTGCGGGCCGGGCAACATCGCCCAGGCTCATCAGGGCGATGAGTGGATCGCCGAAAGCGAGTTGGCGGCCTGCGACCGCTTCATCCGACGCATGGCCGAACGCGCCTGCCGATGAACTCGGTGCTGCCGTCCGGGCTTGCCCCGATCTCCCTGCCCCATTTCGATGTCGCCGTGACGCCGCCCGACATCGAGCCGTGGCTCGCAGGGAATACGGGTGTGCGGGGCTTCACGACCCGCGACAGCCGCCGGCCGGGACCGCACCTCATTCTCGTCTCGCTGATGCACGGCAACGAACTGGCGGGCGCCATCGCGCTCGACCGTCTACTTCGCGACGATTTGCAGCCTTTGTGCGGACGATTGACCTTCGGCTTCGCCAACCTGGCGGCCTTCGCCCGGTTCGACCCCGCGGACCCGATCGCCTCGCGTTACGTCGAGGAGGACCTCAACCGCGTCTGGGACGTGAGTTCGCTCGGCGGCGGTCGGCGCTCCCTGGAACTCGACCGGGCGCGGGAGATGCGCCCTCTGATCGAGACCGCCGACATCCTGTTCGACCTGCACTCGATGCTGTGGCCGTCGGACCCGCTCATCCTCAGCGGACGGACGCCGAAGGGGCGGCAGTTGGCCCAAGGCATCGGCGCGCCGGGGCTGGTCATCGCGGACGAGGGGCACAGCAACGGGCGTCGTCTGATCGACTACGCGATGTTTTCGGACGAGGGCAGCGGTCCCACCGCCAATCTGGTCGAGGCGGGACAGCACTGGGAGCGGGAGACGGTTGAAACCACGATCCGCGCGATTGCCGGGGTGCTGCGGCAGCTGGGCATGGTGGCGCCGGATGAACCGCGGCTGCCGCCGCCAGCGAGGGCTCCGCGTGTGTTCGCCGAGGTCACCACCGTCGTGACAGCGAAGACCGCCGGTTTCGCGTTCGTGCAGCCTTATCGCGGCGGGCAGATCATCCGCCGGCGGGATACGCTCATTGCAGTGGACGGATCGACCGATATCCGCACGCCCTACGACAACTGCCTGCTGGTGATGCCAAGCCTGCGGCCGAGCCGTGGGCACACCGCCGTGCGGCTGGCGCGGGTGGCGTAGCGGCTCGGTCTCGTTCGCCGCCTACTTGCCGTGGCTCCGGGCCGGCGCGCCGAGAGCGAGGGGCGCCGCGATCCCGACGGTGATGGCTGCCGTCATGAGCAACACTGTCACCGCGAGCGCTACCGTCGCGTCGATCAGCGTTGCGGGCGGCACCTGGCCGGCGCTCACGATCCTCAAGGCGCCGGTGACCGTCCGGAAGCCGTAGACGCCCGGGATCATCGCGACCACGCCCGGAAAGGCGAAGGTTGCCGCCGGCGCGCCCAGCCGTCGCGCGAAGATAGCCGCGAGGCCGCCCGTCACCAGGGCGCCGATCAGCGTGCCGGCGACGATATCGAGCCCGGCATCCATGCAGAGCGACCGCACCGTATGACTGCACAATCCGCAGAGCACGCAGGCCCAGGCGAAGCGGAGCGGCACGCTGAACAGGAACACGTAGCCGAGCGCCGCCAAGGCGGAAAATATGGCGTCCTGCGCCAGCGGCACCGGAAGGCTCGGTGCGTCCAGCGGCAGCGGCACGCCCGCCACCGAGGACGCCACTTCCAGGCCGAGGCCAATTGCCGCGATGACGAAGAAGGCGAAGCCGATCCGCGCCATCCCCGTGCTCGCATGGTTGCGGATCATGTCCTGCACGCCGTTGATGAGCGGCACGCCCGGCACGATCACCATCCCCGGCGCGACGAGGCAGAGCGATGCCGTGCCGCTGTGGAGGAGGCGCGCGCCAAGGCCGCCGAGAAGGCCGCTGATACAGGCGACCACGAACGCGACCAGCACCGGGCTCAATCTTCGGCGCCCGAGCTCCTGGCGCAGCAGTGTCGCGAGGGAGACGGCAACCCAGCAGACGGCGAAGGCGGTCCAGTCGCCGCCGAACAGCCGGCTGAGTGAGGCGGCCGTCAGCCCGAGCGCCACGGCCACCAGCACGTGGTTGTAGGCGGGCGGCTCGCGCTCGACGCGGTCGAGGGCGGCCTGGGCCTCGGGCAGACGCATCGCCCCGCTGTCGATGCTGTCGAGGATGCCGTAGACGGAGACGAGCGCGCTCATGCCGACATTCATCGCGGGAATGCGGTTGCCGACCTTGGTCCTGAAGGACCGGTGGCCGACGAGCGTCAGCAGCAGCGCTTCATAGGTGACGAGCAGATGCGCCTCGAAGCCGAAGGCCGCCGCCACGCGCTCGATCGCGAGCTGCACCTGACCGGTATCGCCGCCGTTCTGCAGCATGATGCGGCCGACCTGGAGCGCGCAGTGCGCGGCGGCCTCGGCCGTTCCGTCATCCTGTCCCGGCTCGGGGCGTTCCGGCGCTTGCCCGGCGTCCAAGAGATTATCTACCTCAAGCTCGGCAGGCAGTTCGTTCGCCCCTGCAGAACACAATCCTGGAGGGCATCCGTCTGGCGCAGCGAGTCGATGATCCAGAGCCCGACCAGGACGAGGACCATGAGGAGGATGAGCGCCCCGATCACGCTGCGGCTGTTGCTCGATCCGCCGTCCCGATGGCCATCCGGGTCGTAGTCCCAGGACAGAAAGAAGTTAACGACGAACCAGGAGAATTCGCGAAACACGCGGTCTGCTTCCGTTGTCCGATCATTTGACAGTAGCCGTCAAGGCCGTCGCCTGGCCATGAGAAAATCGGGCGTTTGGCCCTCAGGATCAGGCGGGCTCGCCCTGGATCGGCGTCAGGCCCAGGCGCTCCATGATCGCCGTCACCTCCGCGGTCGCCGCCTCCGCGTCCGCCACGTCCGTGCCCTTGCTCACGATCGCCACACCGTTCCCGGTCGGGCGCGCGAAGGGATAGCTGCCGACATCCAGCTCCGGGTGGCGCTTCTGCACAGCCTCGAGATCGGCCGCGATCGCGCCCTCCAGCAGCCCGATCGCGTAGACCGCGCGCGAGACGACCGGCGAACCGCCCTCCAGCGTCGGCGCGAGACACTCGAACATCGCCTGCATGATGCGCGGCACGCCGGCCATCACGTGGACATTGCCGATGGTGAAGCCCGGCGCGGCGGAAACCGGGTTCTCGATCAGCGTGGCCCCGCGCGGCATCGTCGCCATCCGCTGCCGGGCGGCGTTGAACTCGCCCTTCGGGTAGCGGGCGTTCATGATGGCGAACGCCTCTTCGTTGATCTCCCAAGGCACCCCGAAGGCGGCAGAGATGCATTCGGCGGTGATATCGTCGTGGGTTGGTCCGATGCCGCCCGTGGTGAAGACATGGTCGAACGCCGCCCGCACCTCGTTCACCGTGCCGATGATCGTTTCGGCGACATCGGGAATGACGCGCACCTGGCGCAGGGGAATGCCCAGCTCTCCCAGCCGCGTCGCCAGGAACTTGATGTTGATGTCCTGGGTCCGGCCCGAGAGTATCTCGTTGCCGATCACCAGCAGGCAGGCAATGGGGTTGGGCATGGGTGTCGGCCTCACATCAGATTTCGGGAGCGCGAGACCCTACAGCAGGTCGCGCAGCATGGGGAGCAGCGGCCGGTCGGCCGGCAGGAACGGATAGTCGGCTAATTCGTCCGGCGCGACCCACCGGATCGTTTGCCCCTCATGCGGAACCGGCGTGCCCTGCCAGCGCCGGCACAGGAAAAGCGGCATGAGCAGGTGAAACCGCTCATAGGCGTGGGACGCGAACACGAAGGGCGCCAGACAGGAGCGCGACACGTCGATGCCCAGTTCCTCGCGCAGTTCACGCGCGAGCGCATCTTCGGGGCTTTCGCCCGGCTCCAGTTTACCGCCCGGAAACTCCCAAAGGCCGGCCATCGCGCGGCCTTCCGGGCGGCGCGCGATCAGCACCCGTCCCGAACCGTCGATCAGCACGCAGGCGGCGACCAGCAGCAGCGGCACGCCTCCGGCTTCGGGGCTGGGCTGGTCGGGCACCGCGGACACATCCCCCCGGCTGGCCGCGAACCGCCGCACGGGCTGGGTACCGCCGCCCCGCGACAGAAAGACCTCCTGCCCGGCCCCGGTCTCCTGAAAGCCGGCCGCCGCCAGCACACGGGCCGACGCCGGATTATCGTTCGCGACCACGGCCTCGACGCAGTCGAGATCGAGATTGGCCAGCGCCCAGCGCACCACGCGCGCCGTCGCCTCGCGCGCCACACCATGCCCCCAGAAGCGCCGTCCGACCCAATAGCCGAGGGTCGCCCGCCGCTGTCCCGGCATCAGCTTGAGGCCGATCGCGCCTACTAAAATCTCTCCACCGGTTTCGACGCCGGTAATCGCGAAATGATAGGCGGCACCGTCCTGCCGCTGGGCGACGGAGTCTGCGATCCACTGGTCGGCCAACAGGCGGGGATAGGGGAATGGCACGGTCTGCAACATGCGGCAGACCTCCCAGTCGTTCAGCAGCCGGTGGAGCTGTTCGGCGTCATCGGGGGTCAGCGGCCGCAGCACCAGCCGTTCGGTCGTCAGTTCGGTGCAGGACGGCGCGGGGGCATCAGCTTCGATAGCTGCCATTGATATCGATATATCCATGGGTGAGGTCGCAGGTCCAGACCGTTGCCTCGCCATCCCCCAGACCGATATCGACGGCGATGTCGACCTCGCGCCTCTTCATGTGCGCGACCACCGGCGCCTCGTCGTAACCCGGCACCACGGTGCCGTTGCGCGCCATCCAGGTGCCGCCCACGCCGATCGCGAGGCGGTCGCGGTCGGCGGGCTCACCCGACTTGCCGACGGCCATCACGATCCGTCCCCAGTTGGCGTCCTCGCCGGCGATCGCGGTCTTCACCAGCGGCGAATGGGCGATGGCGAAGGCGATGGCGCGGGCCGATTTCTTGTTGGCGGCGCCCGTCACGGTGATGCGGACGAGCTTCTGCGCGCCCTCCCCGTCCCGCACCACCTGCAAGGCGAGGTCGTGCAGCACCTCGTCCAGCGCGCGGCGGAAATCGCGCAGCATGGCGCCGCCCGACTCCGGCACGCGCGGATTGCCCGCCGCGCCGGTCGCGAACAGCAGAACCGTGTCGCTGGTGGAGGTGTCGCTATCCACAGTCACCGAGTTGAAGCTGGGGCCGACGCCCTTCGACAGCAGGGACTGCAACGCGGCCGACGGGATGGCAGCGTCGGTCGCGATGAAGCACAGCATCGTCGCCATGTCGGGGGCGATCATGCCGCTGCCCTTGGCGATGCCGTTGATGGTCACCTCGACCCCACCGATGATCGCGCTGCGCGTGCTGCCCTTGGGGAAGGTGTCGGTCGTCATGATGGCGCGGGCGGCGTCTTCCCAGCCGTCCTCGGACAGCGTCTCCGCCAGGGCCGGCAGCGCCTCGGTGATACGCTCGGCGGGGAGAACCTCGCCGATCACGCCGGTCGAGGCCAGGAACACCTGGGTCGCCGGGCATCCGGCCAGCGCGCCGGCGGCCTTCGCGGTTGCCTTCACCGTGGCGACGCCCGCCTTTCCGGTGAACACGTTGGCGTTGCCGGCATTGACCACGAGCGCGCGCGCCTTCCCGGCTTCCAGCACCGAGCGGCACCAGTCGATCGGCGCACCCGGGCAGCGGTTGCGGGTGAAGACGCCCGCGACCGTGGTGCCACGCGGAAAGACCATCATCATGAGGTCGCGCCGGCCCTTGTAGCGGATGCCGGCCTCCGAGGCGCCCAGACGCACGCCCGCGATCGGTCCGAGGTTCGGCAGCGGCACCGCCAGCGGCGAGACGCCCGTGATCGCGGCCATGCCGGTTTTCCGTTACTGCGAGCCGGCTGGCAGGGTCAAGGGCGAGCCGTCGGGCGCATATTCCTTGATCGCCACCTGGCTGCGCACGGAGGTCAGCAGGTTGTGGATGCCCTGCTGGATCAGCTCGTTGCGGATCTTGTCGTGGACGGAGGCGAGGGTCGGCGCCGGATCGACGCGGTGGCCGAGCACCTGGATGACATGCCAGCCAAACTGGCTGTGCACCGGCGTCTGGGTAATCTGCCCGTCCTTCATGGCGAAGGCGGCGTTGGCGAATTCAGGCACCATGTCGGTCTTCTTGAACCAGCCGAGGTCGCCGCCGTTCACGCTGCCCGGATCGGTCGAATACTTCTGCGCCAGCTTGGCGAAGTCGGCGCCGTTGTCGAGCTGCTTGATGATCGACTGCGCCTCCGCCTGGGTCGGCACGAGGATATGGCGGGCATGGATTTCCTCGACGCCGGGCTTGTTCGCATATTCCTTCTGGTATGCGGCATTGATTGCCGCTTCGCTGATCTGCGGCCCGACCGTCTTGGTGATCAGCGCCGCCTGCAGCACCTGTTCAGTGCCGATCTCGATCCGCTTCTGGACGGTCGGGTCGTCCAGGAGCCCGTCCTTCTTGGCGGCGATCGACATCGCCTTCTGGTCGACCAGCTGATCGAGCAGGATCGGGTAAAGCTGATCGGGCGACATGCCTTGCAGCTGTTGCGGCAGGTTGCGGGTCATTTCCGACAGCTCGGACAGATGGATGGGCGCGCCGTTCACCGTGGCGATGACCGGATCGGTGGGCGTCCCTGTTGCCGGTGTCGGCACGCCGCCTGCTGGGGCTGCCGATGATGTCCCCGAGGGCGCGGCGCTTTGCTCTGCCGGGGTCGCGGGTGCCGCGCTTTGCGCCGCCGGGGTCGCGGGTGCGGCGCTTTGCGCTGCCGGGGTCGCGGGCGCGGCGCTTTGCGCCGCCGGGGTCGTGGGAGCGGCGCTTTGCGCTGCCGGGGTCGTGGGCGCGGCGCTTTGCGCCTGGGCCCCCTGAGCCGCAAACGAAAGCCCGAGGGCGGAGCTGGCCAACATGGTCAGCAGAAGGCGGGAAGAGCGCATGAAAACCTCGAACGTCGCTTGGGTGCCAAAGGCGGCGGACAATGGCCGAAGAGCCGTCGGGCCACAAGGCGGCTCCAGGTTACGGTCCTACTTCAGTTTGAAGACGCAGCAGGACACAGGTGCTCCGCCAGGGATGCCGCAGGCGCGCGTTGACCCGCCTTTGCGCCAGTCCTATCAAAGGCGCCCCATCAAGGCTGACGGACCAGGCTACCTGGACCGCCTAGCCTCTGGGCGGACGCGCTTGACCCGTAAGCCGAGCCTTCGCCCGGCCCTTCTGACCCAAGGTAGTCATGTTCGGATCTTTCGCCCGCATCTTTCTCGGAACCAGCAACGAGCGCACGCTGAAGGGCTACCGCCGCATCGTGCCGCAGGTCAATGCGCTCGAGCCCGCAATGGTGGCTTTGTCGGACGAAGCGCTGCGTGCCAAGACTGCCGAATTCAAGGACCGCATCCTGGGCGGCGAAGCGCTCGACAACATCATGGCCGAGGCCTTCGCCACCGTGCGCGAGGCGTCGAAACGTGTTCTCGGCCTGCGCCACTTCGATGTGCAGCTGGTTGGCGGCCTCGTCCTCCATAACGGCCGCATCGCCGAGATGAAGACCGGCGAAGGCAAGACGCTGGTCGCCACCCTCCCCGTCTATCTCAACGCGCTCTCCGGCCGCGGCGTGCACGTGGTGACCGTGAACGACTACCTCGCCCGCCGCGACGCCGAGAGCATGGGCGAACTCTATGCCTTCCTCGGCCTCTCCACCGGCATCATCGTGCACGGAATGGAGGACAGCCAGCGCCGCGCCAGCTACGCCTGCGACATCACCTACGGCACCAACAACGAGTTCGGCTTCGATTATCTGCGCGACAACATGAAGTACCGGCTGGAGGACATGGTCCAGCGCGACTTCCACTATGCGATCGTCGACGAGGTCGACAGCATCCTCATCGACGAAGCCCGCACGCCGCTGATCATCTCCGGCCCGGCGGAAGACTCGTCCGACCTCTATCGCCGCGTCGACGAGGTGGTGATCCAGCTGGTGCAGGACCCCACGACCTTCGAGAAGGACGAGAAGCTCAAGGCGGTCACCATGACCGAAGCAGGCTCCGAGAAGGTCGAGGAGATGCTGCGCGAGGCCGGCATCATCGAAGAGGGCGGGCTCTACGATGTCTTCAACATCTCGGTCATCCACCACGCCCAGCAGAGCCTGCGCGCTCACACGCTCTTCTCCCGCGACGTCGACTACATCGTGCGCGACGACAAGGTCATCATCATCGACGAGTTCACCGGCCGCATGATGGAAGGCCGCCGCTATTCGGAGGGTCTGCATCAGGCGCTGGAAGCCAAGGAACACGTCACCGTCCAGCCCGAGAACCAGACGCTCGCCTCGATCACCTTCCAGAATTATTTCCGGCTCTATCCGAAGCTCGCCGGGATGACCGGCACGGCGATGACCGAGGCGGACGAGTTCGAGGAGATCTACAAGCTCTCGGTCGTCGACATCCCGACGAACGTGCCGGTCGCGCGCAAGGACGAGGACGACGAGGTCTATCGGTCCGCCGCCGAGAAGTACACCGCCCTCGCGGGCCTCATCGCCGAGACGCGCAAGCGCGGCCAGCCGGTGCTCGTCGGCACCACGAGCATCGAGCGGAGCGAGTTGCTCAGCGAGTTGCTGAAGCGGGAAAAGGTGCCGCACGCGGTGCTGAACGCGCGCTTCCATGAGCAGGAGGCGGTGATCATCTCCCAGGCGGGCGCGCCGGGGGCGGTCACGATCGCGACCAACATGGCCGGCCGGGGCACCGACATCAAACTCGGCGGCAACGTCGAGATGCGGCGCCGGCTGGAACTCGGCGCCATCGCCGACCCCGAGGAGTACGCCCGCCGCGATGCGGAACTCGTGGTAGAAGTGGCTCGCGCGCATGATGCGGTGGTGGCGGCGGGCGGCCTGTTCGTGATCGGGACGGAGCGGCATGAGAGCCGCCGCATCGACAATCAGCTGCGTGGCCGGTCGGGCCGCCAGGGCGATCCGGGGCACTCGCGCTTCTTCCTGTCGCTCGAGGATGACCTTATGCGCATCTTCGGCTCGGACCGGATGGGCGGCATGCTGCAGCGGCTGGGCCTGAAGGAGGGCGAGGCGATCACCCATCCCTGGATCAACCGGGCGCTGGAGAAGGCTCAGAAGAAGGTCGAGGCGCGCAACTTCGACACGCGGAAGAACCTGCTGAAGTACGACGACGTGATGAACGACCAGCGCCGCGAGGTGTATGGCCAGCGCCGCGAATACATGAAGCAGGAAGACGTTTCGGAGACGGTCGCGCAGATGCGGGCCGAGATCATCGGCGACCTCGTGGCGCGCCGCATCCCCGAGAAGGCATTCGCCGAGCAGTGGGAGACGGCGGAACTGGCCGAGGATCTCGAGCGCCTGCTGGGCATGCGCCTCCCTGTCGAGGATTGGGGCCGGGAGGAAGGCATCGACGAGACCCATATCCGCGAGCGGGTCGAACAGGCGGCGGATGCGATGATGGCCGCCAAGGCGGCTAACTTTGGTCCCGAACTTATGCGGATGATCGAGAAGTCGTTGCTGTTGCAGACGCTGGACCAGGTCTGGAAGGAGCATCTTCTCAACCTGGACCATCTGCGCCAGGGCATCGGGCTGCGCGCCTACGGTCAGCTCGATCCGCTGCGGGAATACAAGACCGAGGCCTTCGCGCTCTTCGGCGCCTTGCTGGAGGATTTGAAGGAGCGGGTGACGGCGAGCCTTTCGCGGGTCGAGATCGGCCAGCCGGCGGAGCCGCCGCCGACACAGTCCGGTCCGATGTTCGAGAACCATCCCGAGGAGGTGCTAAACCAGAGCTTCGGCACCAACACGGGCTACGCCGCCGGTGCGGTGCTCGAGGCGCCGGTGGCGGCCGAAGGTGCGGCATTCTCCCTGGCTGATCTGCCGGAAGCCTGGCGGAGCACGCCGCGCAACGCGCCCTGCCCTTGCGGCTCCGGCAAGAAGTTCAAATACTGCCACGGCCGCCTGACCTGACGCGGCATAGGGCGCGCCGCACCACGACCTCGCTGGCGCTATGGCTGCTTGCCGACCGTCATCAGGACGTATTCGATCGGCTCCAAGGAGACGCGCACGCTCCCGAAAAACGGGTGGTCCATCGTTATGATCGCGAATAGCGCTAGGAAGATCACGGCGGTCAGCATGCCCGACATCACCATCTGCACCCAGACGTGGCGCGTGCCAAAGAACAGGGTGAAGGCCACATTGAGGATCGCGCCACCGAACAGCGCGATCCAGACGACCCTTGGCACTGTGCTCCCGCCTAACTCCAGTCGATCCCGCCGGCCGTCGGAGAGCGTGGTGAGGGCGCTCAGGAGGTTCTGATAAGCGTCTGACTGCTCGAGTGTCTGGGGATGAGCGTTCAATACCGCAGCATAAAGCGCGGTGAGGGCGTTCGTGGCATTCCGCGACACCAGACCTCCTGCAGCCAGCAGCGGCCCCTCCTCATTGACCAGGACTTCTCCATAGTTAAAAGCGGCCTGCCGGATCATCGCAGCCGCATCCGGCCCAACACCGCCCGCAAGACGAAAGGTGGTCGACAGCGCCGAGGCTTCTTCGATGACCGCCGTGCTCCCGTCGCGGAAATTCTCCCAGACCACGATCACAGCGAAGCCGAGCAGGACCGCGTAGATCACGCCGAGGACGGCGTATTTGAAGCCGGCGACCTCGTTATTGACCTCTAGCCGGCTGAGCCCGAACACTCTCCGGACAAGGAGAGTCGAGGCCATTACGATGACGGTCGGAACCACGACGATAAGGAGAACGGACTGCCAAAGCGGCACGCCGGACAGCCACATGACAAAGGTCAATCGTCGAACTCCGTGCTTCGCCGCGGGCGCCGTCATTTACCACGGCTTCATCCCTAGCCCACGCCGGAAAGCAGGAACAACCTCCTCGTCTTACTTCGGCACGATGGCGTTCAAGAACAGCGCCACCGTTCCGAACACGACGACGCTGACGACATAGATCGCCAGGAACCAGACCCAGCGCCTGGCGGCGTCACGGCGTGCGAGGGCCTGCTGCCACCGTGCAGCGCCCGGGAGGCGCGCGACGGCACGCGCCAGACGGTCGAACGGGTCCTGGCGATCAGTGGTAATGCGCACCGGGTTCCACCTTTCCGCGAAAGATATAATAGGACATCGCATTGTAGGCGAGGATGAGCGGGATCATCACCACGGCCCCGACCAGCAGGAAGATCTGACTGGAGTGGACAGACGCCGCCTGCCAGATGGTGAGCGACGGCGGCACGATCATGGGGAAGATCGAGTAGCCGAGACCGAGGAACCCCAGGGTGAACCAGCCGAGCGCGCAGAAGAACGGCACCTTCTCGTGGGCGGCGCTGTCCTCCCGCCTGAGCGCCAGGAAGAACACCACCGCCAGCACGATGCAGAGCGCCGGCGCGACGCCGGTCGCCAGCATGCCCGGCCAGGCGAACCAGCGGTGGTTGAAGGTCGGGCTCAGGAAGGGCGTCCAGAGGCTGACGACGGCCAGCATCACGAGCAGGACGATCCCCAGCACGAAGGTGTGGCGCCGCATGTTCGCATGCAGGCGGCCGGTCGTCCGCCAGATCAGCCAGCTCGACCCCAGCAGGGCATAGCCGAAGACGACGGCGATGCCGCAGAAGACGGTGAACGGCGACAGCCAATCCAGCGGCCCTCCGGCGAACTGGTTGTTGGCGACCTTGGTGCCCTGGATGAGCGCGCCGAGGATCGCGCCCTGGCAGAAGGCGGCAAGGACCGAGCCGCCGAGAAACGCCCAATCCCACCAATGGCGCTGGCTTGGGATGGCGCGGAAGCGGAACTCGAAGGCCACGCCGCGGAAGATCAGCCCCATGAGCATCACGAAGACCAGCGGATAGATCGCCGGCAGGATGACGCTGTAGGCCGTCGGGAAGGCCCCGTAGAGGCCGCTGCCGCCCAGCACCAGCCAGGTTTCGTTGCCGTCCCAGACCGGCGCGATGGTGTTCACCATCACGTCGCGGTCGTGTTCGTCATGCTCGGCGGCGAACAGCATGCCGACGCCGAGATCGAAGCCGTCGAGCACGACGTAGGCCAGGATCACGAAGGCCATGATGCAGGCCCAGATGACGGGCAGCACGGGTTGCCCAGCCAGCATCGCGCTCATTCCGCGGGCACCCCGATCGGATCGCCGGGCCGGGTCTCCTTGCGGCGGCCGGTGCCACCGGCCGGGCCCGGGGTGATGCCCTGGGTGCGCTGCGGCGGATCATTGGCAGGGGGCTGCTCGTCCAGGCTCGGCGGATAGGCCATCATCGCCAGCAGGTAGCGGATGCCGATCCCGAAGATGACCGTGTAGATCACCAGGATGAGGGCGCAGGAGAAGGCCACCATCGGGAGGGTCACCGGCGAGACGCTCTGCGCCGTCCTCAGCTGCCCATAGACGGTCCAGGGCTGGCGGCCGACCTCCGTCGTCGTCCAGCCGGCGAGGATGCAGAAGAAGCCGGCGGGCGAGAGGGCGATCGCGGCCCGGTGGAACAGCGGCGTGTCGTAGAGCCGCCGCTTGTAGCGCAGCCAGAGGCTGACGAGGCCGAGGGCGAACATCAGCATCGCCACGCCGACCATCAGGCGGAAGGACCAGAAGACGATGGAGACCACCGGCCAGTCGTTCTTGGGGAAGGCGTCGAGCCCGCGGATCAGCCCGTTCCAGCTATGGGTGAGGATCATCGAACCGACGTGCGGGACGGCGATTTCAAACCGGTTGCGGTTCTGGGACGTGTCCGGCAGCCCGAACAGCACCAGCGGCTGGCCTGCCTTGGTGGTGAAATCACCCTCCATCGCGGCGATCTTGACCGGCTGATACTGCAGCGTGTTCCGGCCCTGTTCGTCGCCCGCATACATCTGGATGGGCATGACGACGGCGGCCATCCACATGGCCATGGAGAACATCACGCGGGCCACCGCGTTGCGGCGGTCGCGCAGCAGGTGGTAGGCGCCGACGCCACCGACCGCGAAGGCGGTCGCGAGGTAGGCGGCCAGCACCATGTGCACCCAGCGATAGGGGAAACTCGGGTTGAAGCAGATCGCCCACCAGTCGGTCGGCACGAAGGCGCCGTCCTTACCCACGGTGAATCCCGCCGGCGTCTGCATCCAGGAGTTGGCCATCAAAATCCAGCTGGCCGAGATCAGCGTGCCGATCGCCACCATGCAGGTGGCGAACAGATGCAGCTTGCGGCCCACGCGCTGGAGCCCGAAGATCATGATGCCGAGGAAGCCCGCCTCCAGGAAGAACGCGGTCAGCGTCTCCCAGGCCAGCAATGGCCCGAGGATCGGCCCGGCCTTGAACGAATAGCCGCTCCAGTTGGCGCCGATCTCGTAGGCCATGACGAGGCCTGAGACGACGCCCATGGCGAAGGCGACCGAGAAGATCTTCAGCCAGTAGCGAAAGGCCGCCATGTAGACGTCCTGGCCCGTCGCCAGCCACAGGATTTCGAGCACCGCGAGGAAGCTCGCCGATCCGATCGAAAAGGCCGGGAAGAGAATGTGGAAGGCAATGGTGAAGCCGAACTGGGCGCGGGCAAGAATGACCGCGAGAGCCGGCACAGCCGTGGCAGCAGCGCTCATCACATCAAATCCTCATCAAATGAGCCCTCTTCCGGCGTACGGGTCTCGCCCGGAAGAGGATCGGTCGAATTCGCGCCAGCCGCGCCTCTCGAACCGCGGCCGGACCCGATCAATGGAAGCCGGTTCTTAAGCTCCAGCAGCCGGACGACGCGCCCGCCAAGCCGGATAAGCTCCGTGAGCTGCTCCGTTTCGAGCTTCTGGATGTCCTCGGACCAGCGCGTGATAAGCTCGAGAAGGTCGTGCATCTCCTGCATGCGGCGATGCGCGTGTTGGTCGGTCTCGCCCGATACGCGGTCGAGCAGCAGGTCGCGCAGAACCGAAAGTGTGGGATCGAGTTCCCTGCGCCGCCGCTCCTCGGCGAGCGTGCGGACGATCTGCCAGACATCGTCCGGCGTGGAGAAGTGCTCGCGCCGGTCGCCGGGCAGGTGCTGGAGGCGCACCAGCCGCCAGGCCTGAAGCTCCTTCAGCCCCATGGAGACGTTGGAGCGCGAGAAACCGAGCGCTTCGGCGATTTCGTCCGCGGGCAGCGGCCGCGCAGAGAGGAACAGCAGGGCGCAGATCTGACCTACCGTCCGGTTGATACCCCAGCGGCTCCCCATCTCACCGAAGTGCAGCACGAAAGCCTGGACGATTGGCGACAGTTCCACAGTCGAGAACTTTCAGTAACTTCTGAAAAGACGATACGCGCTGCCGCTCGCTCGATCAAGCCGATCGGTCATGCCACGGCAGCATAGCGGGAGACGCTTAGACAACGTGATCGGGCGCCAGCCGGCACTGGCCTTCCGCATCGATCTCGATCTGCAGCGTGGCGTGTCCGATGCGGAAGCGGCGCCTGAGCTGATCTGATGTCACACGCAGAAAACCATCGCCGGGGTGAGTGCCGGGGATCACGAGATGCCCGGTGAGTGCCGTCTCGGTGGTGCTCATGGACCAAATGTGCAGGTCGTGCACCTCCGTGACACCCGGAAGCTCCCTTAGGTAACGACGCACGGCGGTCGCATCGACGCCGTCCGGCACAGCGTCGAGCGACATGCCCACCGATTGCCGGAGCAGGTCCCATGTCCCGGCGACGATGACCACCGATATGACGATGGACATGATCGGGTCGAGCCGGTTCCAGCCTGTGAGGCTTATGATGAGTGCTGCGACAACCACGCCCGCCGAGACCATGGCGTCGGCCAGCATGTGCTGGAAGGCGCCGCGGATGTTGATGTCGCCCTTGCTGCCCGAGGCGAAGAGCCAGGCACTGATGCCGTTGACGGCGATGCCGACGCCCGCGACGATCATCACCGTCACGCCGGCGACGGGCGCCGGGTGGATCAGCCGCTGGATCGCCTCCAGGAAGATCGCGCCCGTCGCCAGCATCAGGAGGCCGCCATTCATCAGCGCGGCGAGGATCGTCGTGCGCCCGAGGCCATAGGTGAAGCGGGCGGTGGGCGCTCGCCGCGCGAGGACGGTCGCGAGCCAGGCGGCGCCGAGGCCCGCCACGTCGGTCAGGTTGTGGGCGGCGTCCGCGATCAGGGCGACGGAACCCCCGAGCAAGCCATAGACGACCTCGGCGACGACGAAGCCGATGTTGAGGATTATGCCGATCAGGAAGGCGCGGCCGAAATTGGCCGGTGCATGAGAGTGCCCCGCATGGGAGTGCCCGGCATGGGAGTGCCCGGCATGGGAGTGCCCCGCGTGTCCGTGTTCGCCATGATCGTGGTGATCGTGCCCCGCCTCGTCGTGTTCCAGGTCGTGGTCTTCGTCGTGGTCGCTCATGCCGTCACCGTGGGCGCTGGGCGGAAGCGCGCGCTCTCTTGCGGGAAAGGGCCGCCTCGCCCACAAGACGGAGACGATGACGAGCGCCCTGCCATGTTGAAACTTCGGGTCATTCCATGCCTGGACGTGAAGGACGGTCGGGTGGTGAAGGGCGTCAATTTCGTCTCTCTCCGGGATGCCGGCGATCCCGTTGAACAGGCGGGGTTATACGATGCGGCCGGTGCCGACGAGCTGACCTTCCTCGATATAACCGCAAGCCACGAGAACCGCGATACGATCCTCGATGTCGTTTCCAAGACCGCGGCGAGGATCTTCCTCCCGTTGACGGTCGGCGGCGGAATCCGGTCCACCGCCGACATGCGCCGCCTGCTGCTCGCCGGCGCCGACAAGTGCAGCGTCAATTCGGCCGCCATCGCCCGCCCCGAACTCGTCAGCGAGGCCGCGGAGAAATTCGGCAACCAGTGCGTGGTGGTCGCCGTGGATGCCCGTGCCGCGGGGCCTGGGCGCTGGGAGGTCTTCAGCCACGGCGGACGGACGGCGACCGGGCTCGACGCCGTCGCCTGGTGCCAGCGGATGGCCATCATGGGCGCCGGCGAGATTCTGCTGACCAGCATGGACCGGGACGGCACCGGGCGCGGCTTCGACCTCGATCTGCTGCGGGCAGTCTGCACCTCGGTGACGATCCCCATCGTCGCGTCGGGCGGCGTCGGCAGTCTCCGCCACTTCGTCGAGGGCGCCCAGGCCGGGGCGACCGGGCTTCTGGCCGCGAGCGTCTTCCATTTCGGCCAGTTCACGATCGCGGAGGTGAAGCAGGCGTTGAACGACGCCCGCCTGCCGGTTCGCATGCCGCGCATCGCCGGGGGATCACCACCATGACCGACGCGCCCAGGCTCGATGCCACCGTGCTCGACCGGCTGTGGGAAACGGTCGAAAGCCGCCGCGGCGCCGACCCCGCATTCAGCCACTCCGCCCGTTTGCTCTCGCGCGGCACGCCCAAGATCGCGCAGAAGTTCGGCGAGGAGGCGGTGGAGTGCGTCATCGAGGCGGTGCGTGGCGAGGATCGCGCGGCACTCATCGCCGAGAGCGCCGACGTCCTCTTCCACCTGATGGTTCTGTGGGTTGATGCGAAGGTTCGGCCCGAGGAGGTCTGGGCCGAACTCGCGCGGCGCGAGGGCATCAGCGGGATCGCCGAGAAGGCGTCGCGGCCCCGCTGATGAGACCGGACTGAGGCGTTAGCTGGCCTTGTAGGGGATTTTCTTCCCCTCGTCGGCGGCACGCCAGAGGTACCAGGCCGCAGTGCTGCGGAACGGCGACCAGGGCAGGCCGAGCTGAGCCAGCGCCTTGGGTTTCGGCCGTGTCTCGAGACCGTGCAGGATGCGATAGCCTTCCTGCACGCCGAAGTCGTCGACCGGCAGGATATCCGGCCGCCCGAGGTTGAAGATCAGGAGCATCTCCACCGTCCAGCGGCCGATGCCGCGCACCGTCGTCAGCCGCTCGATCAGTGCTTCGTCGTCGAGCCGCATGGCGGCGCGCCGGGTCGGCACGATGCCGTCGAGCGCCTTGCGGCAGAGGTCGTGGATCGCGGCGATCTTGTTTTCCGACCAGCCGCAGCCCTTCAGCGCCATTACGTCGGTCAGCAGGATCTGCTCAGGCTTTGGAAAGCCGCCGCCCTGGTAGAGCGCGATGAACCGGCCAAGGATCGCCTCCGCCGCGCGGGCATGGAGTTGCTGATGGGCGACAGCCCGCAGCAGCGCCTCGAAGGGTTCGCGCGCCGGCTCCGTTTTCAGGCGGCAGGGCCCGATGCGCTTGATGAGGGGGGCGAAGACGGGTTCTGCGGCTCCAAGATGGCGGCGGGCAATGGTCACGCGCGGCGCCGCCCGGTCACAGCAACGAACCCTGTTGGGCCGGGTTCCGAGGCCGAGAGGGGCGAGGCGCCGCAGCCTCGCCATCCGCTGTCGCGGCTACCGTGCCATCGGCAAATTGCAGCCGCAAAGCGGCGCGCGGCGCCACCTCGCCCGCGCGCGTCAGCGGGTGCCCGGCGGGGTCGGAGACCAGCGCGAAGCCCCGCTCCAGCACTGCCATGTAGGAGACCGAATCCAGCCGGGCGGCCAATCCCTCCAGCCGCGCCCGCGCCTCCCGCTGCCCAGCCACCACGGGCGCCGGATGCAACCGGGCGCTGACGCGCCCCTCGGCCTGCGCCAGCACCGAGACCCGGTGCCGCACGCCTGAACCCAGGCCCTGCGCCCCGAGCGCCATGGCGTTCCGGCGCAGCGCCAGCAGCTGCGGCAAACCGAGCCGCAACCGGGTCTCCGCCTCCCGCACATGGCGGCCCAGGCCCTGCAGCCAAATGGAGGGCGCCGGCAGCCGCTCGGCGGCGTGGCGCCACTCGGCCCGCCGCAGCATCAGCAGGCTGCGCGGCGCCATCCGCAGGCGCTCCACCCGATCGTCCAGCCGCTGCCGCGCCTGCCCCAGCAGGCTCGCGATATCGGGCAGACCCCGGCTCGCGCCGGTCACGCGCAAGCGTCCCTCGCCCATCCGCCGCGCCAGAGCCGAGGTCAGCCGTCCCGCCTTCTGCGCCACGTCGGCGACGAGCTCGATCCGCGACGGCACCGCGAGTTCGGCCGCCGCGGTCGGCGTCGGCGCCCGCCTGTCCGAGGCGAAGTCGATCAGCGTCGTATCCGTCTCGTGTCCCACCGCCGAGATGAGCGGAATGCTGCACGCTGCCGCCGCGCGCACCACGGCCTCGTCGTTGAAGGCCATGAGGTCCTCGAGGCTGCCGCCGCCGCGCGCCACGATCAGCACATCGGGGCGGGGGATCGCGCCTGCCGGCAATGCCGACATGCCGGCGATGGCCGCGGCGATGCGTGCGGCCGCGCCCTCGCCTTGCACGGGCACCGACCACAGCAGGATCGGGCGTGGGAAACGACGCGCGATCGTGGTGCGGATGTCCTGCAGGACAGCGCCTTGCCCCGAGGTGATGACGCCCACCAGCTTCGGCAGCACCGGCAGCGGCCGCTTGCGGGTTTCGGCGAACAGCCCCTCCTCCGCCAGCCGCACCCGCAGCATCTCGATGCGCGCCAGCAGCGCCCCGGCGCCCGCATACTCCATCCGCTCGACGATGAGCTGGTAGCTCGACCGCTCGCCATAGGCGGTGACGCGCCCGGTGGCGATCACCTCAACCCCGTTCTCGGGCACCAGACCCAGCCGCGAGACGGCCGTTTTCCAGATGATCCCGGCGAGCTTCCCGTTCTCGTCCTTGAGCGAGAAGTAGATGTGGCCGGAGGAGTAGCGCTTGAGTTCGGTGATCTCGCCGCGCACCCGCACGCGGCCGAAGGCGCCCTCCAGCGTGCGCTTCACGGCGGCGGAAATCTCGCCCACCGAGTATTCGGGGATGTTCGTCACAGCGGCTGGGGATTCGAGCGTTTCGGCCATCGCCGCAGGATATGCTAGAGCCGCCGCTTCTTGAAGCAGCGGCGAGGATCGAGGGATGCGCGTTCTGGTGGTGGGCTCAGGCGGCCGCGAACATGCTTTGGTGCGGGCCATCGCCCAAAGCCCGATGGTGACGGCGCTGTTCTGCGCGCCGGGCAACCCCGGCATCGCGCCGCTCGCGACCCTGGTGCCGATCCCGGCCGCCGATGTCGACGCGCTCACGAGCTTCGCCGCTGCCAACGCCATCGACCTTGTGGTTCCGGGTCCGGAGGCGCCGCTCGTCGCCGGCCTCGCCGACCATTTGGCCGCACGCGGCGTGCGCTGTTGTGGCCCGAGCGCCGCCGCCGCCCGGCTGGAGGGCAGCAAGCAGTTCGCCAAGGAGGTGGCGGACGCCGCCGGCATCCCGACCGCACGATGGGAAGCCTTCACCGACAGCCACCACGCGCTCGACTTCGTCCAGCGGCGCGGCGCGCCGCTCGTGGTGAAGGCCGATGGTCTCGCGGCCGGCAAGGGTGTGGTCGTGGCACAGACGGTGGCGGAGGCGGAGGCCGCCGTCATTGCCTGCCTGCGCGACAAGGCGTTCGGCCACGCCGGGGCGACGGTCGTGATCGAGGAATGTCTGGTGGGTCACGAGGTCTCTGTCTTCGCGCTCTGCGACGGGCGCGACGCGATCTTTCTCGGCGCCGCGCGCGACTACAAGCGCGTGGGCGACGGCGACATCGGGCCCAACACCGGCGGCATGGGCGCGATCGCGCCGCCGCCCGGCTTCACGCATGACACGCAGGCGCTGGTGATGGAGACGATCATCCGCCCGGCGCTTGCCGAGATGGCGCGGCGCGGCATGCCGTTCACGGGCATTCTCTTCGCCGGGCTGATGCTCACCGAGCAGGGGCCGAAGCTCATCGAGTTCAACGTCCGTTTCGGCGACCCCGAGGCCGAGACGCTGCTGCCGCTGCTGGCGAGCGACCTCGTGCCGGCGCTCGTCGCCGCCTGCCAGGGCGACATTGCGGGTGCGACTTTGACATGGCGCGCCGAGGCATCCGTATCCGTGGTCATGGCGGGGGCCGGGTATCCGAACGCCTACCAGCGCGGCAGCGTCATCGGCGGGCTGGAGCGCGCCGCGGCGGGTGATGAGGTTTCAGTGTTTCACGCCGGCACCCGGACGGATGGCGACAAGATCGTGGCGGATGGCGGCCGGGTGCTCGTGGTCAACGCGATGGCGCCGAGCCTCGTCCAGGCGCGCGAGCGAGCCTATGCGGCGGTGGACGCAATCGTTTGGCCCGAGGGTTTCTGCCGTCGCGACATCGGCAGCCATTTCTGACGCTCATTGTGCAGTCAGTCGCGGAGTTCCCTCCCATACGTCAGGCGAAGTGACGCAGCAGCCAGATTGCGGCGATGCCGCTTGCCATCGTCACCGGCAGGTTTCGCGTCACGATGGCGACGACAAGCGCGACAATTCCCGCGCCCCACTCCCTGGGGCCTCCCGACAACAGTGAAACCGTCACCAGGGATACGATGAGGCAGCCCGGCAGAGCACGCAGCCAACGCGCCCAGGCTCCATGCTGCGGTATGCGCTGCCCGATCAGAACACCGGACATCCGGGTCGCGAAAGTGCCTGCCGTCAGCGCAAGTATGACGACCCAGGTTTCATCCATTGCGCGAGAACGCGGCCGCCGTCGCCCCGGCCGCTCCACCTATGATCAACGTCCATGATGGCGGAAGGCCGCCAACACGGATCGACACCGCAACAATGACGACGGCGGTCAGCCAAGGCATGAGGTCGCTGCGGCCTTTCCAGAGCGAACGGGCAATCGCGATGAAGGCGGCTGTGAACGCAAAATCCATCCCCAGCGACTTCGGGTCAGGAATAGCCCGCGCGAAGATGACACCGGCCATGGTTGCGAGCGGCCAGATCAGCAGCAGGCAGACGCCAGCGCCGACGAGATACCAGAACCCGGTGGGCCTGCCCTTCGCGCGCTGCGCCAGCATGAGCGCCCAGTTTTCATCCGTCGTCACATGAGCGCCGAGCACGATCTGCCACCAGGGGCGGCCCGCATACACTTCGTGGACCGAAGCGGTCACGAGGATCAACCGCAGGTTGAGGGCTAATCCAGCGATGACGGCCGCCACAGCTCCCGCGCCTGCGATCATTTGCTGGGCGGCAACGATCTGCGAGCCGCCGGCGAACACGATCAGCCCCATGACGCCGACCTTGATCGTGTTGAAACCGGCCTGCGCGGCAAGCAAACCGAACGCCAGACCGTAGATGACGACGCCGACGGCCAGCGGCGATACATCCCGCGCCCCCAGCAAGGCGCTGCGTAGCGGTCCATGCGGCATGCCCACGCGTGTTCTGCTCCCTATCGGCGTTCGCTGAAGAACGCCCGCAGCAGATCGCCGCATTCCACCTCGCGGACCCCGCCGATGACTTCCGGGCGGTGATGGCAGGATGACGCCGCAAAGACCCGCGCGCCATGCTCCACGCCGCCGCCTTTCGGGTCATAGGCGCCGAACACCAGTTTCGCGATCCGGAAGGCGCTGATCGCCGCCGCGCACATGGGGCACGGCTCCAGCGTGACGACCAGCGTGCAGTCGGGAAGCCGGGCGGAGCCCCGCGCCCGCGCCGCCGCCCGCAGCGCCAGCATCTCGGCGTGGGCGCTCGCATCATGGTCCGCCTCGGTGCGGTTGCCGGCGGCGGCCAGCACGGCGCCCGAGCCGTCCAGCACGACGGCGCCCACCGGCACCTCGCCACGGGCGGCGGCGGCCCGGGCTTCCCGCAGGGCGAGTTCCATCGGCGTCATGCGGCTTCTTGCCTGCTGGCAGACCGCGGGTCCAGTGGACCCGGTCGCTCTCTCATGGCATCTGCCTCTCATGGCAGTACGACCCGACAAACCGACCCCCAGCACCATCCAGCGGCCGCTCTCCCTCGCGGTCATGGACCTCCACCGAGCCCTCCTCCAGGCGCAGGCGCGGGAAACCGGGCTCGCCGGCAATCCCTACAAGCTTCTCGGCGCCGTCATGGAGGACCTGCGTTTCGCCTGGCTGCGCGCCTTCAGCGACCTCATCGTCGCGATGGACGAGGCCGGTGACCGGGGTGAACTGCCCGATGCGGGCGCCCTCGCCCCCTACGTCGCCAGAGTGCGCGGCCTCGTCGCACCGGGCACCGAGGCCGCGGCACGCATAGCGGCACTCTCCCCCACCACGCCGGACATCGCCGCCGCCCACGAAAAGATCAGGATCGCGCTGTCGGACTTCCCCGAATGACGCGCCGTCCGCTGATCGGCATCACGCTGGATAGCGAGGCGCCGGGCGGCTGGTCCCGCTACCCCTGGTATGCTTTGCGCCAGAACTACGCGGCAGCGGTGGCGGAGGCCGGCGGTCTGCCGATCGCCCTGCCGCACGACCCGGACCTCGCAGCCGACTGGCTCGACCGGCTGGATGCTCTGATCGTCACCGGCGGCGCCTTCGACATCGACCCCGCGATGTACGGCGAGGGCGACCGGCACGAGACCGTGGTGCTGAAGGAGGGCCGCACGGCCGCCGAACTCGCCCTGCTGCGCGGCGCGCTCCAGCGGGACAAGCCGGTCCTCGGCATCTGCGGCGGCGAGCAGTTGATGGCGGTCGCGCTCGGCGGCACACTCATCCAGCACATCCCGGACAGCATCCCCGACTGCGTCGCCCATGAGCAGAAGACGCGGCATGACGAGCCGGGACATCCGGTGACGGTCACGGCCGGGTCGCGGCTCGCCCGCATCACCGGCACCGGGCGGATGATGGTGAACACCTCGCACCATCAGGCGGTGCGGGATGCCGGTCCGGGCGTTCTCGTCAACGCCGTCGCCCCGGACGGCGTCGTCGAAGGCATCGAGGACCCGCGCCACCGCTTCTGCCTCGGCGTCCAGTGGCATCCGGAGTTCCACACCGATCCCGGCGACGCGCTCATCTTCCGCGCGCTGGTCGAGGCCTGCCGATGACTGAGGAACCGAATGAGGACGCGCCTCCCGAGGTGCACGGGACTGAGCGGGGCGAGCGCATCGCCAAATGGGCGGCGCGGGCCGGTGTCGCCAGCCGGCGCGACGTGGAGAAGATGATCGCCGAGGGCCGCATAAAGCTCAACGGCGTGAAGCTCGACCATCCGGCGAGCTTCGTGAGCGAGGGCGACACCGTCCACGTGGACGGCAAGATCGTCGATGCGCCGTCACGCACGCGGCTCTTTCGCTACCACAAGCCTGTCGGGCTGATGACGACGCACAAGGACCCCGAGGGCCGTCCGACGGTCTTCGAGAAATTGCCCCCCGGCCTGCCGCGGCTGATCAGCGTCGGGCGGCTCGACCTCAACAGCGAGGGGCTGCTGCTGCTCACCAATGACGGCGCGCTGGCGCGGCTGCTGGAGCGGCCGGCGACCGGCTGGCTTCGCCGTTACCGGGTGCGGGTGAACGGCTTTGTCGACGAGCCGGCGCTCGCCGCGCTGGCGAATGGCATCACGATCGAGGGCGAGCGTTACGGCCCCATCGATGCGGGTCTCGACAGCCGCAAGGGCGACAACTCCTGGCTCACGATCGCTTTGCGCGAAGGCCGCAACCGAGAGGTTCGTCGCGTCATGGCGCATCTGGGTTTGGCCACCTCGCGGCTCATCCGCATCGCCTACGGCCCGTTCCAGCTTGGGCTGCTGACGAAGGGATCTGTCGAGGAAGTGCCGCCCAAGATCCTGCGGGACCAGATGCCCAAGGACCCGCCAAAGTCTTGAGGATCATCGCCGGGCGTTACAAGGGCCGGCGGCTGACGGCACCACCTGGGGCGGATACGCGGCCAACCTCCGACCGCGCGCGTCAGGCCTTGTTCGACATGCTGATGCACGCGCCCTGGGCCGAGGGGGCCCTCACCGGCGCGACCGTGCTCGACGTGTTCGCCGGCACCGGGGCGCTGGGCCTGGAGGCGCTGTCGCGTGGAGCG
Source organism: Acidisoma sp. (assembly GCF_965199065.1). NCBI lineage: Bacteria > Pseudomonadati > Pseudomonadota > Alphaproteobacteria > Acetobacterales > Acidocellaceae > Acidisoma > Acidisoma sp. The sequence continues at coordinate 1,412,568 of NZ_CBDAQN010000001.1, forward strand.
GCCTCCGCCACCTTCATCGAGAGCGGCCGCCCGGCAGCGGCGGCGCTGCGGGCCAATATCGCGGCCTGCGGTGCCGAGAGCCTGTGCCGCGTCGTCGCCGGCGACGCGCTGAAGCCACCGCGCGGAACGGCCAGCGGGCTGGTCTTCTTGGACCCGCCCTACGGCCAGGGTCTCGTCCCCCGGGCGCTCGCGGCGTTGGCAAAGACTGGATGGATCGTCGCCGGCGCTCTCCTCATCGCCGAGGTCGGCGTCGCGGACCCGGCACCCACGGATGCGCCGCTGCTCGCGGAACGGCGCTTCGGCGCGGCGCGGATCTGTGCCTGGAACCAGCCGGACGGGACCGGTTAATTCGCGGGCCGTTCCAGCAGCGTGATCCGGTCCGTGTCGGGGATCTTCGCCCACTGCATCGCTTCGGTCTGGAGAATTCGCAGACCGGCCTCCTGAGCAAAAAACTCGAACAGTGCCAGCGTCATGTGATTGCGCGCGTTTGGATTGAGCCCGTAGTGACGGCCAGGCGTGCCGGTGTCGGGCGCGTAGAGGTTGGCGTGATGCAACAGCGCCCGCCCTCCCGGAACCAGGACGCGGGCCGCGTCCGCGAGATAGCTCCGGACGATATCGGGGCTGAAATGAACCATCGCATCGTAGCAGAAGATCGCGGTGAGGGTCGCCGCCGGTATCGGCTGAAAGTCACAGCCGGAAATCAGGATGACCGTGGCCTGGGCGAACATGCCGATCCGCTCGGCCGTGAACGCGACGTTTTCCTCCAGCACATCCAGGCAGTAGAGCGCCTCCACCCGATCCCCATAGCGCCTCAGGAGTTGTTCTGCGTGCCGCCCGTGACCGCAGGCGAGTTCCGCGCACCGCTTCAGGTCGAGCTTGTCGAAGTATGGCTTGAAGACGAACCGGTCCTCCCAGAAGAGGAACGTCCATTGCTCGGCATGCTCATAGTACGGGCTGCCGACCCAGGCCTCCTTAACGACCTCGATCGACTGGAGAATATCCGTCACTCGGTTCAGCCTTCGCGGTTCCGGACCTCATTGTTAAAGCAGATCGATGCCGTTCTGAAGAAAAGACTTTCACTCGAACTCGGTCGGCAGCGCTGGATTGCGATGATGCGCGAACATCCGGGCGATCTGTGCGGGCAGCACCCGGCCGGAAGACAAATCCGCAGGCACCTCGCCCTCGGCGAAGAATGCGACCTCGCTCGTCTCCAGGCTCGTCGCAGACGCTCCACCCGTGATCTCGCAGAGGAAGAACAGCTTGGTGATCGAGAACAGCCCCGCCGGGCGATGCCCCTGGGCCGCGCGATCCCAGCAGGCCGCGAGCTTCACGACACGGACGACGTAGCCGGATTCCTCCAGCACCTCACGCGCCACGCACTGTGCAGGCGTCTGGTTCACATCCGCCCACCCGCCCGGCAGCGTCCACCGGTCATGGTCCGCCGCCTCGCGCACCATCAGGATGCGCCCATCGGCATCGAAGGCCGCGCCCCGCACATCGAGCTTCGGCGTCGCGTAGCCGCGCTCGGCCCCGAACAGCGCCTCCAGAGCCCCCGCCGCGCCATCCGTCCGCGCGGCGATCATCCGCGCCGCCAACGCGGTCAGCGCGTGATACCGCTCGATGTCATACGGGTCCTTGGTGAAGGCGAGGCCGGACTGCGCCGTCGCCTGGATTTCCCGCGCCCATAGCAGCCAGTCCGGCTCGGTCCCACCGCTCACTCGGCGGCCTGCGCGGCGATTCCGCGGGCTTCCGCCGCCTCATGTTGCCGGGCGTAGCGCTTCGCGAGCACCGCGCAGACCATCAGCTGCATCTGGTGGAAGATGATGAGCGGGAGCACGATCAACCCGACCGTCGAGGCCCCGAACAGCACGTTGGCCATCGGCACGCCGCTGGCGGCACTCTTCTTCGAGCCGCAGAAGACGATGGCGATCTCCTCCGGGCGGGCAAACCCCAGGGCGCGGCTGCCATAGGTCGTTATCAGCAGAACCAGCGCTAAAAGGATGCCGTTGGAGACGATGATTTCGGCAAACCCGGAGAGTGGCAGCTGGTGCCAGATGCCGCGCATCACGGCGGCGCTGAAGGCGGTGTAGACGACCAGGATGATCGACCCGCGGTCGGTGAATTTGAGGATGTTCCGGTTACGCGCCGCCCAGTCGGCGATCCAGGGCCGCAGCAACTGCCCGAGGATGAAGGGCAGCAGAAGCTCAAGAAAGATGCCGCCGATGGCGCCGAAGCCACCGCCATGGCCGCCGCCCTGGGCGCCATGGGTCTTCAGCAGCAGGCTCGCCATGATCGGCGTCACGATCACGCCGATGAGCGTCGAGAAGGTGGCGGCGCAGATCGCCGCCGGCACGTTTCCATGGCCGATGGAGGTGAAGGCGATGGAGGACTGCACGGTCGAGGGCAGCAGGCAGATGTAGAGCAGCCCGATCAGCATGGGCGGGCTGATGAGGTGCGGGAACAGCGCGCGGAAGCCGAAGCCCAGGATCGGAAACACGATGAATGTCGAGGTCAGGATGACCGCGTGCAACCGCCACTGCCTGAGGCCGGAGATCACCGCGTCCCGCGACAGTCTGGCCCCCTGCATGAAGAACATGACGGCGATGGCGAGCGTCGTGAGCCAGCTGAAGATCACGGCGCCCTCCCCATGGCAGGGGAGGAAGGAGGCGATGACAACGGTCGCGACGATCGCGAGGGTGAAGCCATCGGGCAGGAATTCTATCAAGCGCTGCATGGCCCCATCCTAACCTTGCAGCGGCGGCTGGGTGAAGAGACCGCAGGGACGGCGGGCGGCCATGCCCGCCCTTCGGGGCCCGTAGAGTTGTCGGCCAAGGCCGGCCTTTGCTTGTCGCCTCATTCCGTCCCCGGTAAGGTAAACCAAACAAAAAAGGGGGATGTTGATGAGGGTTTCCCGGCGTTCTCTCATCGTCGCGGCCCTTCTATCGGCGCCCGCGGCCGGGCTCTCTCTGCCTGCTCTGGCGCAGCCCGCCGGCGCACCATCCGGCGCGACGCCCCTGGCCACGGCTTGGCCACATACCATCGATGTGAACGGCGCCGCCGTCACGGTCTATGAGCCGCAGGCGATCGACTGGCCCAACCGCGCCACCCTTCGCGCCCGCGCGGCCATCGCCATCACCCCGCCGGGCAGCGCCCACCCCATCCTCGGCACGATCGAGCTTTCCGGCAGCACCGAGGCCGATACCGCCAACAACGTCGTCTATTTCGAGCGACCGACGCTGCTCTCCTCGAGCTTCCCGGCGCTCGACACCAGCCATGCCTACCAGTTGCAGACCCGCATCGCGGCCTTCCTGACGACGATGCCGGTGAAGATCATCCCGCTCGACACCATCCTGCTCAGCCTGAACGAGGCGCCGGTGACCGCGGCGCCGGTCAACAACGCGCCGCCGGCGATCTACTACAGCGCCCAGCCGGCAAGCCTTCTGGTGTTCGATGGCGATCCGGTCATGGCGCCGCTCGCCTCGACCGGCCTCAGCTATGCCGTCAACACCAACTGGGACGTGATCCAGGACCCGTCGACGGGCGGCGCCTGGTACTTGCTGAACAACGGCAGCTGGCTCGTGGCGCAGGCCTATACCGGGCCGTATGAGCCGGCCGGACCGCTGCCGCCGGCCTTCTCCCGCATCCCTGACGACGCCGATTTCGGTGCGATTCGGAAGGCCGTGCCGGGCCACCCGCTGCCGCCGGGGACAGTGCCGGTGGTCTTCGTCTCGACGAAGCCCGCCGAGATCATCGTGACCGCCGGGCCGCCGGCCTACCAGCCGGTGCCGGGAACTGCGCTCAGTGCGGTAACGAACAGCGGCTCGGTGCTGTTTCTCTACAAGCCCACCAGCACCTTCTACTATCTGGTCTCGGGGCGCTGGTTCTCGGCCGCGAGCCTCTACGGCCCCTGGACCTTCGCGACCCCGAACCTGCCGGCGGATTTCGCGCAGCTTTCACCGACCGGGAGCTACGGCAACCTGCTCGCAGCCGTGCCCGGCACCGCGGCGGCGCAGGCCGCTGTGCTGAAGGCGCAAATCCCGACGCAGGCGACGCTCTCCCGCAAGGCGGCGACCATCACCGTGACCTATGCCGGCGCGCCTAACTTCGCGCCGATCCCAGGCACGACCATGCGCTACGCGACCAACACGCCCTTCCAGGTCATCGACGTGAACGGGCTTTTCTACTGCTGCTATCAGGGCGCCTGGTTCGTGGCTCATGCGCCCACAGGACCCTGGGCACTGGCGACCAGCGTGCCGCCGGCGATCTACACAATTCCGCCCTCGAGCCCGGTCTATAACGTGACCTACGTGCGGGTTTACGGCTCGACACCGGCAACGATCACCTACGGCTTCACCTCGGGTTATGTGCTGGGCTTCGTGACCGCGGGCGTGCTGGCCTACGGCACGGGCTACTACTACCCGCCCTATGTCGTGCCGGGACGGGTGCCAGCCTACTTCCCCTACCCATACTCCTATGCCGGGAACGTCCACTACAACACGGCGACCGGCGCGTGGGCGAGCACCGGCACGGTCTACGGCCCCTATGGCAATGCGGCGACGGGCGGCGCTGCCTACAACCCGAACAACGGCGCCTATACGCGCGGAGGCGCTGTCTACGGCCCCTATGGCGGCGCCAGCGCGTGGTCGCGCTACAATCCCTCCACCGGCACCTACTCTCATGGCAGCGCGAGCTGGAGCAACGGCAGCGGCACGGCCCGTGCCTCTGCCTACAACCCCTATACGGGCCGCTCCGGCAGCACGACGCAGAACGCCAACCCCTACGCGCGCTGGGGGTCGAGCACCGCCAGCGGTCCGAACGGCACGGTCAATACGGCGAGCGGGAGCAACGCGCGGGGATCGGCCGGCGGGTTCACTGCGAGCAACGGCGCTCAAGGTGCGGCGGTGCACGGGAATAACGGCAACAATGCCGGCGCGGTGAGAACGGCGAACGGCAACGTCTATGCCGGGGCGGATGGCAACGTTTACAAGAAGACTGATTCCGGCTGGTCGAAGTACAATAACAGTTCGGGTTCCTGGCAGGCGACGCAGCCACCTTCGGCCAGCAGCGCGCGGAGCAACGCGCAGACGAACCATCAGAACTACTCGGCGCCGGCGACGCGTCAGAGCTATGGCTCGTCGAGCACGCAACGACCCGGCACGTCGAGCTATCAGCGCCCGAGCACGAGCAGCTACCAGCGACCGAGCAGTTACCAGCAGCCGGGCATGAGCGGCAACGGCTGGGGACAGCTCAACCGGGATCAGACGGCGCGGCAGTATGGCGGCTACAACCGCGGCGGTTATGGCGGCGGTTACGGCGGCAGAGGCGGTTATGCGGGCGGCGGCGGGCGGCGTTTCGCGCGGTAGGAACAGGCAGAGACGCTAGCAATCAACACGTTCGAGGATGCCATGACGCGCATATTGTTCATTGGCCAGAAGCCCGAGACCGTGGACTTCTCAGATCCCGCTCTGCCGCCGGGTTTCGATGCGGACAAGATCAACGCCGGGATCGCTGTCGCCGTCGAGAAGATCGAGGAGCGGGGCTGGCAGGGCGACACCTGCATGATCATGCCCGACGAGACAGCCGGTCCCACGATCGAGAAGCAGTTGTCGAGCGCGCATTACGATTGCGTGGTGATCGGCGGTGGTCTCAGGATCCCGCCGAAGAGCCTTGCGTTGTTCGAGCGTGTGATCAACGTCGTCCACAAGGCAGCGCCTCACGCGGCGATTGCTTTCAACACCAAGCCCGAGGACACGGCCGAGGCCGCCGCCCGTCAGCTTGGGGTGGGTTGACCGCGCGAGGTTCAATGCCGGCTCTGGCTGAAATGGTTGGAAACCGCACTGTCTGGGCTTCTGGCGGGTGCTGGGTTAGCAGACTCTCGGCATCGGGCTAAGATTGGTCGAAAGCCGACTGGCTGCTTTGGAGAAGCATATCAGAGACAGTAGACATACCGTAGCTACCAATGCCGGCAGCCTTCGACCCAGGCCATGAGACACAGAAAGTAGTGATGCGCAGCTGTTCGTATCCGCAGATCTTACCGGCGTCACCGTCCGCATCTGCGTCCAACTCAGAGAAGCGAACATTTTGAATTGCGTAACCATGGGATCTCAGACGTGGGCGCTGGAAAAAAGTCTGAGCTGTAGAGGACTGCCCTGTGAGCCGATCTTTGCCTACGCCATTCCCGAAGCGCGAACGGCTAGCAGAGCGATTTAGGCGCGCGATCCTCACCGTGCCGGAGGCACAGGAACTTGACGAGACCGCCGAGAAGCTTCACGGCGTCAAGTTGGCCGACTATGCCCTGCCTCGCCACAACGTGATAGTAGAGCAGAAGGAGATAAAGGTTCAAACCGACGCCCGCATAACAAAACTTGAAGCGGAGATGTACCGCTTGGGACTGATTTACGGATTTGATCCAGCAGTAACAGAGCCAGTAGAAATCGACCGCATGATTACAGGAAAACACGACCGCTTTGAGAACAACAAAGTCTATCTCAGCGCATTGCGGTTTGTAGAGGAAGATCTTTCCACCGCGAACCGGCAAATTCGGGATACGAAAGATCGGCTCGGAATGGCGTCTGCCGGCGGACTTGTCGTGATGATCAATGAGGACGCAGGAGAATTCTCTGTGCACGTTATTGGATTTGCTATCGCTCGTCTGTTGCGGAAGCGCAAATCAAGGACCGAGCGGCGACTCTCCCACATCAACGGAGTTCTTCTTTTTCAAAACAGACCCATTGCTGGGCCCCGTGCAAACGTAATTTGTTTCCATAGCGCTTACACAATCCCGTCAATAGACCGCTTCGCCTACGAGTTGATGTCTCTCTGTACTGGCGGTGCACCAATCGAGTATGGTCGTGTGGATGCCGCAAACAATGCTCGAATTTTTCTCCTATAGACACGTTCAGCAACGTGTCCGGTAGTCGATCGCACAGTGTGATGTCGGCTTCGGAACAACCCGAGACAGCCCTCGATGACCGACATTGGGCGCAGAGCCGTCGGTCGAGCCGCTGTTTGAACGTCCATTATCGACCATCGCGCGCTTGCCGCTGTACGGCAGGAATGGGTCGCTAGCGAACAATGAGGAGACAGTCCCACTACTTGCTCAGCGCCACCTGCGGCCGAGTGCTCGACGGCCCCTGACCCAAGGAGAGCCGTTGCCTATCAAACTCGGGACCGTCGCTAAGCCGCCTTCGCCTCTCCCAACCTCGGGACCGTCGCTAAGCCGCCTTCGCCTCTCCCAACCTCGGGACCGTCGCTAAGCCGCCTTCGCCTGCCCCACCAGCCGAGACAAGTTCCCCAGCACGTCCTTCGCCACCTTGATCCGGCGGCTCACATCCATGTCGCCCGACATTACCAGCTTGTGGTCCGGGCGCAGCCGGATCGCGCCCCCGCGCGACCCGATCCAGGGGATCAGCCCGGCAGGATTGCTGAACGAGTTGCCGCGGAAGCTCAGCACCATGCCCTTCGGCCCGGCATCGAGCTTCTCCACACCCGCCTCGCGGCACACCCGCTTCAGCGTCATCACCTGAAGCAGATTGTCGACCTCCTCAGGCAACGGCCCGAAACGATCCACCAGCTCGGCCGCCATCGCCTCCGTTTCCTCGGCGGATGACAGCGCACCAATGCGCCGGTAGAGGCCTAGCCGCACCGGCAGGTCCTTCACGTAGTTCTCCGGGATCAGCACCGGCAGGCCGAGTGCGATCGTCGGCGTCCAGTCGCGCTCGCTCGCACGGCTCTTCTTGCCCTTTTCGGCGCGAAGATCGGCCACCGCATCCTCCAGCATCTGCTGGTAAAGCTCGATGCCGACCTCGCGAATATGCCCGGACTGCTCGTCTCCCAGCAGATTGCCAGCGCCACGAATATCCAGGTCATGCGAGGCGAGCGTGAAGCCCGCGCCGAGCGTGTCGAGCGTCTGCATCACGTCGAGCCGCTTCTCCGCTGCCGCCGACAGCCGATGGTTCGGCGGCCACGTTAGATACGCGTAACCCCGCTGCTTGCCCCGCCCGACGCGCCCGCGCAGCTGGTAAAGCTGCCCAAGCCCGAACAGATCCGCCCGATGAATGATCAACGTGTTCACCGCCGGCATGTCGAGCCCGCTCTCCACGATATTCGTCGAGAGCAGCACGTCATACTTCCCGTCGCCGAACTCGGTCATCACGCGCTCGAGTTCGGTTGGCGCGAGCCGCCCATGCGCCTCGACGACACGAAGATCCGGAACGATCTCCTGCAGCCGCTTGCCGACGCGCTCCAGATCCTCGATGCGCGGCACGACGCAGAATATCTGGCCGCCACGGAAGCGCTCGCGCTGGATCGCCTCGCGCACGACGAGCCCGTCGAACGGCATGATGAACGTCCGCACCGCCAGCCTGTCGACGGGTGGCGTCGCGATGATGCTCATCTCCCGCACGCCCGTCAGCGCCAGTTGCAGCGTGCGCGGAATAGGCGTCGCCGTCAGCGTCAGCACATGCACGTCGGCCTTCAGCGACTTCAGACGTTCCTTGTGCGCTACACCGAAATGCTGCTCCTCGTCGACAATGACGAGGCCCAGGTCCGAGAAGGTGATGGACTTCGCCAGCAACGCATGGGTGCCGACGACGATGTTGATGTCGCCCGACGCGACCCCTGCCCGCACAACCGCCGCTTCCTTCGCGGTCACCATGCGGGACAGCTGCGCGACCTTCACCGGCAGGCCCGCGAAGCGCGCGGAGAAGACCCGGAAGTGCTGGCGCGCCAGGAGCGTTGTCGGCACAACGACGGCCACCTGAGAGCCGGACATCGCCGCCACGAAGGCGGCACGCAACGCGACCTCGGTCTTGCCGAAGCCGACATCGCCGCAAATCAGCCGGTCCATCGGGCGGCCGATAGCCAAATCCTCGAGCACGTCGGCAATCGCACGGGATTGGTCCTCGGTCTCCATGAAGGGGAAGCGGGCGCAGAACTCGTCCCACATGCCCTCGGCGGGGGCGAGGCTCGGCGCTTCGTGCAACCGCCGTTCGGCCGCGATCCGGATGAGCCCCGCCGCCATGTCGCGAATGCGCGTCTTGGCCTTCGCCTTGCGGTTCTGCCAGGAAGCGCCGCCGAGCTTGTCGAGTGCGATGCCCGCCGTCTCCGCGCCGAAGCGCGACAGCATCTCGATATTCTCGACCGGCAGGAACAGCTTGTGCTCGCCGTCGTACATGATGCGCAGGCAATCATGCGGCGCGTTGTTGACGTGGATGGTCACGAGCCCGTCGTAGCGCCCGATGCCGTGGTCCTCGTGCACGACGAGATCGCCCTCGGCGATGTCGGTCGCCTCGGCGATGAACTGGTCGGCGCGCTTGCGTTTCCGGGGCGGACGCGCAATCCGGCGCCCCAGCAGATCCTGTTCGCCCACGACCGCCATGCGGTCGCCAATGAAGCCGCGTTCCAGGCCGAGCGTCACCAGCGCGATGGCCTGCGGCGGCAGGGCGCGCACCGCATCCGCGTTAGCCGCCACCTTCATCTGATCGAAGCCGTGTTCGCGCAGCAGCGCGCCGAGGCGGTCCCGCGAGCCATCCGTCCAGGCCGCGATCACCAGCCGCTTGCGGTCGCGCGCCCAGTTCGCGGCGGCCTCACGCAGCTTGTCGAACACATCCGGCTGCATGTCGCCGCCGGGCGCGAAGATCGGCGCCGGCCGTCCGCCACCATCGACGCCGGTCGCATGTTCCGGCTTGGCGAAAGGACTGAAGGCGAAGCTGCCCACTTGGGCCAGCATCGCGTCCCACTCCTCGCCGCTCAGATAGAGCCGCTCGGAGGGCAGCGGCCGGTATGGGGTCTCGCCATCGCGCGGCACAGCGCGCCGAGCATGGTAGTGGTCGGCGACGAGTTCGAGCCGCGATTCCAGCACCTGTTCGGCCTGATGGTCGAGCGCCACCGAAACTCCGGGCATGTAGTCGACCAGCGTTTCCATGGCGTCATGGAACAGCGGCACCCAGTGCTCCATGCCGGCATGGCGGCGGCGGTCGGAGATCGACAGATAGATCGGGTCCTCGGCGGCGGCTGCCCCGAACAGTTCCCGCCAGCTCGTGCGGAAGCGCGCGACGGACTCGGGGTCGAGCGGCACTTCGGACACCGGGTGCAGGCTGAGGCCGGTGACCGTCTCGCCGCTGCGCTGCGTGTTGGGGTCGAACCGGCGCATGCTCTCGATGCTGTCGCCGAACAGGTCGAGGCGGATGGGTTCCGGTTCGCCCGCCGGGAACAGGTCGACAATGCCGCCGCGCATGGCGAATTCGCCCGGCTCCATCACCGTCGCGGCGCGCGCATAGCCATGCGCCTCGAGGTAGGTCGCCAGCGCTTCGGGCGCGATGTCGCCGCCCGGCGCCAGCATCAGGCTCGATCCCTTGAACATCGCGCGCGGGGGCACGCGCTGGACGAGGCCATTGACCGTCGTCAGCAGCACGCCGCGCTTGAAGCGGCCCGGCGCCAGCTGCGCCAGCGCTGCTATGCGCTCGGAGACGATGGCGGGGTTAGGGGAGACGCGATCGTAGGGCAGGCAGTCCCAGGCCGGGAAGCGCAGCACCGGCAGTTCGGGCGCGAAGAAGGCCAGCGCCTCGGCCATCCGCGCCATGCGCTGATCGTCCCGCGCGACATGGATGATGGGGCCGTCGGCTTCCAGCGCGCGCCGCACGAGCAGTGCCGCGTCCCATCCATCGGGCGCGCCGTAGACGGTGAGACCGCTCATCGTCCCGCCGCATCCACCATCGCGCGGAGCATCGGGCTGTCCTGGTCGGGCGGCACGGGTTGACGGCGGGTCAGCCACTCGGCCAGATCCGGTTCTGACAGGTCGAGGAGTCGCTCGACCTCGGTCAGCTCGTCCGGGGAGAAGGCGGCCAGCCGGGATGACACGAAGCCGCCGATCAGCAGATCGAGTTCATGGGTTCCACGATGGGTGGCGCGAAACAGGAGACGCCGCCGCCGAGGATCGGAGTGGGGCGGCTCGGGATCAGAAACGGGATCGGTCATGGGTGATGCGTCCTATAATCACGCGCTCGCCCGGTGTCAGCCTATGACGACCGATCACGTCGCAATAATTCGCGCGCCACTGACCTACCTTCCCGGCATAGGCCCGAACCACGCCGCCTCGCTCGCGCGTCTGGTCGGCGGCCCGACGCTCCGCCACCTCCTGCTGCACATGCCCGACAGCACCATCGACCGCCGGCAGAGGCCGCGCCTCGCCGATGCCAGGCCCGGCGGCATTGTGACGCTCGAAGTCGAGGTCGTTCGGCACGACAAGCCGCGCAGCCGCGCCCAGCCGTGGCGCGTGGTCGTCACCGACGGCTCAGCCTTCGCCGACATCGTGCTCTTCCATCAGGCGCGGCTGAGCCAGATGCCGCTCGGCGCCAGGCTCATCGTGTCGGGCAAGCTCGAACGCTTCAACGACAAGCTCACCTTGCCGCACCCCGACTACGTGCTGCCCGTGGAGCGCGCTTCGGAGATGCCGGAGATCGAGCCGGTCTGGCCGCTGACGGCGGGCGTCAGCAACCGGCTGGTGGGCCGCGCCATGGCGGGCGCCCTCGCCCGGCTGCCCAACTTCCCTGAGTGGATCGAGCCCTCGCTGCTCACCCGCCGCCGCTGGATCGGCTTCACGGCGGCACTGAGGCGCGTGCAGGCGCCGGACACCGACGACACGGCGCGCGAGGCCGCCCGCACCCGCCTTGCCTATGACGAGCTTCTCGCCGAGCAGATCGCCCTCGGGCTGCGCCGTCTCGCGCGCCACAAGCGCCCGGGCCGCTCGCTGACGGGGGACGGCCATCATCGGGCCGAGGCGCTGCGGCGCTTCGGCTTCCAGCCGACGGGCTCGCAGATCCGCGCGCTGGCGGAGATCGACGCCGACATGGCCTCGCCGCGGCCCATGCTGCGGCTGCTGCAGGGCGATGTCGGGTCGGGCAAGACGCTGGTGGCGCTCATGGCGATGCTGCGCGCCGCCGAGGCCGGCACCCAGGCGGCGCTCATGGCGCCCACCGAACTTCTCGTGCAGCAGCACTGGCGCACGCTCTCGGCGCTGTCGCCGGTGACGGTCGGGCTCCTCACCGGCTCCGTGCCACCCGCCGACCGGCGCGGCATATTGCGCGGTCTCGCGGATGGCTCCGTGCCGCTTGTCATCGGCACCCACGCGCTGTTTCAGAAGAGCGTCGAATTCCGGGACCTCGGTCTCGCCGTGATCGACGAGCAGCATCGTTTCGGGGTCGAGCAGCGGATCAGCCTAGGCGACAAGGGAAACGCCACGGACGTGTTGGTAATGACGGCAACGCCCATTCCGCGCTCGCTGCGGCTCACCCAATATGGCGAGATGGATGTGAGCCAGCTCACCGAAAAGCCGCGGGGACGCGGCCCCGTCCGCACCACCATCCATCCCATCGCGGCGATGTCCGACGTGATTGCCGGTCTCGCCCGCGCGCTCGATCGCGGCGCGCGCATCTACTGGGTGTGTCCGCTCGTGTCGGAGAGCGAGGCGAGCGATCTCTCCGCCGCGGAAGATCGTTTCGCCATCCTGCAGAAGCGCTTCGGCGGCACAGTGGGTCTCGCCCACGGCCGGCAGGACCCAAAGCTGCGGGAGGCGGCGCTGGCCGATTTCGCCGCGGGACGCATCCGGCTTCTGGTGGCGACGACAGTGGTCGAGGTCGGCGTCGATGTGCCGGAGGCGACGGTCATGGTCATCGAACATGCCGAGCGCTTCGGGCTCGCCCAGCTCCACCAGCTGCGCGGGCGGGTCGGGCGCGGGTCGGAGGACAGCTTCTGCCTGCTGCTGCACGAGGATGGTCTGACGGCGGTCGCCCAGGCGCGTCTGACGCTGCTGCGGGACACGCAGGACGGCTTCGAGATCGCGGATGCCGATTTCCGGCTGCGCGGGCATGGGGACGTGACGGGCACCAAGCAGTCCGGCCAACCCGGCTACCGCCTCGCGGATATTCCGGGGCAGGACGCATTGCGGGAGGTCGCGGCCAAGGACGCTGCGCTCCTGCTCGACCAGGACCCGACATTGCAGACGCCGCGCGGCCAGGCTGCGGATTGCCTGCTGCGCCTGTTCGACAAGGAGGACAGCGTGCGCAAGCTGATCGGCGGATGACCGCCGCCCCAAACGGGCGGGAGTACCCGGCGCGGCCCCTGGTCGGCATCGGCATCGTGGTGCTGAAGCCGCCGCACGATGTGCTGTTGATCCGGCGCGGCCGCGCCCCGATGCTGGGCCGGTGGGGCCTGCCGGGCGGCGGTCAGGAACTTGGCGAAACCGCCGAGGCCGCGGCACGGCGCGAGTTGCTGGAGGAGACGGGCCTTGCGGTGGGCGAGTTGCGCCTCGCCGGCAATGTGGACAGCATCGAGCAGGATGCGGAGGGTCGCATCCGCTTCCACTACACGATCCTGGACTTCGCGGCGCTCTGGTCAGGCGGCGAACCGAAGGCCCTGTCGGACGCCGCCGACGTGACCTGGGCCGATCTGCGGGCGCTCGACGGCTACGACCTCTGGAGCGAGGCGCACCGCATCATCGCCCTTGCCCGTCGCGCCTTCGGGGTGGAGACCGGCTGAGACTACCGGTCCTCCATCCAGAAAGATCAGCCGCTGAAGCTGTTGGCGCCGACCGGCACTTCCGGCTGGCTGAGGTCGGACAGCGGCGACGATGTCGGAGACGGCGCCGCCGGCGGCACGCCCGCGGCGACATGCGCGTCCGTCAGCATCTCGATCTGGCCGGTCAGTTGCCCGCCATCCTCGACCTGAAGCCGACGGCAGCGCGCGCGGCCCAGAACGCTGCCGCTCGAGCGCACGATCAGGCTTGTCCGGGCGGTGATCACCCCGTCGATCGTGCCGGCGATCTCGGCCTCCTCGACTTCGATCTCCCCCTTGAAGATGCCGCCATGGATGACCGAAAGCTCGGCGGCGCGGATCGTGCTGGCTTCGACGGTGCCTTCGACGACCAGGCGCTCGGCGTCGTTGATCGTACCGTGCAGGGTGATGCCGCGCCCGACGACGAGCGTGCGGCGCTCGCTGGGGTCGGAGGAAGGTGCTACAGGGCGCGGCGGCGCCTGGAGTCCCGATGCCTGAAGTCCCGGCGACGGGTTCATTCCAGGTCGCGGTGGCGCGACCGGCATGTTCGGGACGCTGGTCGGATTGGGGGCGAAAGGCGGTCGGGCCATCGTTGTTGGGTCCTTGTCCGTGAGCGGCGCGGGTCGAAAGGGCGGAACGCCAAGGCCGCTATCCGTCGGCTGAGTAGCCGCAGAGCTACCAACAGGTGGTTGGGCAGGCAAGCTCGGGGTCTGCGCCGCGGGGGCGCCCTGCTGGATCTCATCCTCTGGTCGGTTGCTGCGGCGTTTGAACACGTTATGCTCGTTTCCTGCCTTGGCGAAGCAGCGGGCGTATCATGAACCTATCAACACGAACAACCCGCCGCGGTCATTTTGTTAACGCATTGCGTGCAACTCCCGGTTTGCAACACCAGACCGCCACTGCTACGCGCAAGCATCAGGTGAGGAGAACGCATGAATTCCGCCCGTTTCGACATCCTCGGCATCGGCAATGCAATCGTCGACATTCTTGCCGAGGTCGATGATGAATTCCTCGCCGAACAGGGCATGATCAAAGGTTCCATGGACCTTATCGATGCGGAGCGCACCGACAAGCTTTACGCGCTGATGCCTCCGGCGGTGCAAACCAGCGGCGGCTCGGTTGCCAACACCGCCGCCGTCGCCGCGCAGATGGGCGTGCGGAGCGCCTTCATCGGCGTCGTATCGGATGACGAGTTCGGCCACATCTTCCGGCACGACATCACCTCGTCCGGGGTGCACTACGTCACCCCGCCCGCGCCGCCCGCGCTGCCGAGCGCACGCTGCCTGATCATCGTCACGCCGGACGGGCAACGTACGATGAACACCTTCCTTGGCGCCTCCAGCTCGCTGCATCCGGACTATCTCGATGCCGAGGTCATTGCGGCCTCGGCGATCGTCTATCTCGAAGGCTTTTTGTTCTACGTGCCAGATTCGCGAGAGTCTTGCCTCGTCGCGGCGCGCCTGGCGCATGAGGCCGGGCGGCGTGTCGCCATCAGCCTGTCGGACTTCCTGTGCGTGGAGCGCAACCTGGAGGCGTTCCGCGCCATGGTGCGGGACCATGTCGATATCCTCTTCGCCAATGAGAGCGAGCTCGCGGCGCTGACAGGCCTCGATGATTTCGAGGCGGCAGCGGAGGTCGTGCGCGATCAGGTCGAACTCGCGGTTCTCACCCGGGGCGCGCGTGGCAGCGTCATCCTGCGCGGTGGCGAGCGAGTTGAAGTGCCCGCCGAGCCGACAGAGGTCGTCGATACGACCGGCGCCGGAGACGCTTACGCGGCTGGGTTCATGGCGGGACTGGTAGCGGACGCGCCGCTCGCCGTCTGCGGGCGATGGGGGTCGCGGGCAGCGGCGGAAACCATCCGGCGTCTGGGCGCGCGTCCGCTGGGAGACCTGTCCTACCTGCGCGGCTAGCGATCCGGCTCGTTTTGGTAGCGTGACGCCGGGCGATGCGGCGCGGCGTCAGTTTCCTGTCGCGGGGCCAGGGACTGCCCCCGCGCCCGCCATGACCGCGCCGTTGGCCTGAGGGACGGCGACAGGCGCCACGACGACGGGGACGATGCCTTCTCGCTTGCTGATCCCAAGCTGCGAGGCCGTGGCTCGTGTCACGTCGACGACCCGACCGCCGACGTAGGGGCCATGATCTTCGACCGTGACGAGCGCGGTGTGGCCGTTCTGGAGGTTCGTTACTTTAGCGACCGTTCCGAGCGGCAAGGATTTGCTCGCGGCGGCACGGCTCCTCTGGTCGAAGGCACGCCCGTTCGCCATCTTCCGGCCCTGGAAGCGGGGCGCATACACCGACGCTTTGCCCAGTTCCTTGCGCCCGGAATGGTCCTCGACGATATGGCGCCCATTGGGCGGACGCACCGCCGGCTCCCGCGCAAGCCTGTGTGCCCTGAGTTGCACCTGCGGGTCGCTGGTGTCGATCGCCGCAATGCCGGCGGGCATGGCTGCGGATTTTGATGTGTCACTAACGGAGTGCGATGTTCCGGCGTAGGCGACAGGGCCCGCCAACATGCACATCAACGCCGCGATCCCGCCGCAGAGGCGGGACAAGCCTATAAAGCCGTCAGTAACGGGACGAAGTTCCACAACAATCTCCTCACCGGGGTGAGGATTTTATGGAACCCGATCAAGCAATAAAGACATCTATCGGGCTAGATCGTGTGGGCATCCGGCGGATGTTTCGCCCAGGATCGCTCGCCGCAATGGTCTTCAAGAACGCCAGATCTGGCCCTTAGGCTTGTTCGGTGTCGAGCGCATAACCCGCAGCCCGCACCGTCCGTACTACGTCCAGCTCATCCGGCGCATTGATCGCCTTGCGCAGCCGGCGGATATGGACATCCACTGTCCTGGGCTCGACGTGGATGCTCGGGCCCCAGATCGCGTCCAGCAGTTCCTCCCGCGAGAAGACGCGGCGCGGCCGCTGCATCAGGAACTCCATCAGCCGGTACTCGGTCGGCCCCAGATGCAACTGCCGCCCGTTGCGGCTGATGCGGTGCGCCGCGAGGTCGAGCACGATGTCATGAAAACGAAGCTCGCCTTTCGCAGGCACGGTGTTCGACCGGCGCATGAGCGCCCGCATGCGGGCCACCAGCGCCTCGGTGCTGAAGGGCTTGGTCACGTAGTCATCGGCACCGGTATTGAGGCCGCGGACCGCGTCCTGGTCCTCGCTCCGCGCCGTGATCATAATGACCGGCAGTTCCCGCGTCGCCGGGCGCCGGCGGAGTTGCCGGCACACTTCGATGCCCGAGAGGTGCGGCAGCATCCAGTCGAGCAGCACCATGTCGGGCTTGAGCTCGTTGATGCGGGTCAGGGCCTCTTCGCCGTCCCCGGCTTCCTCGACCCGGAAGCCCTGCTTCTCGAGATTGTATCGAAGCATCGTCATCAGCGCCGCCTCATCCTCGACGATGAGGACGAGCGGTTTGTTCGCGGTCGTAACGCTATCTGGAACCACAGTCATTATTCCTCGCCATCAGGCGTTCTGCTCTCAGGCGTTCGGCAATCAGGTCACGCAACCCTCAGGCACCGAGGGAGCGATTGGGCGTGAAGCTACTCTCGCCCTTGGGCCGTTCGGTCGGTATCGCCGAGCCGGTGATCGAGTAGTGCACGGTCTCGGCGATGTTCGTCGCGTGGTCGCCCATCCGCTCCAGGTTCTTGGCAATGAACAGAAGATGCGTGCAGGGCGTGATGTTGCGCGGGTCTTCCATCATGTAAGTGATCTGCTCGCGAAAGATGGCCGAATAGACATCATCGATCATGATGTCGGAGCGCCAGACCTCGAGCGCCCGCTCGGCATTGTCCTCGCCGATCGCATCCACCGTGATCTTCAGGTTCTCCTGGACAAGCCGGCACATGTGGCCGATGCCGCTCAGCGTGTAGGGCGCCGCCATCTCGTTCAGCACCAGGCTGCGCTTGGCGACGTTGGCGGCGTAATCCCCGATACGCTCGAGGTCGCCGCTGATCTTGATGCTCGCCACGATCATGCGGAGGTCCGCCGCCACCGGCTGCCGCAGCGCCAGCATCCGGATCGCGAAGTCGGCGATCTCCCGTTCGAGCGTATCGACCTTCACGTCGTCCTGCACGGCGTAGCCGGCGGCAGTCGAATTATGCTCCATGACAGCGCGGGCCGCATTGGCGGCCTGGGCTTCGACCATCCCGCCCATCTGGGTCACGAGACCACGCAGACGGCTCAGTTCCTGATCGTAGCTTTTCACGATGTGCTCGCTTTCAGACCGTTCGCTCATGCCCAGGGCTACCCGAACCGGCCGGTGATGTATTCCTGGGTACGTCTTTCCTTGGGGTTGGTGAACATCGTGCCGGCGGCATCCACCTCTACCAGTTCGCCGAGATAGAAGAAGGCGACGCGGTCGGCGCAGCGGGCCGCCTGCTGCATGTTGTGGGTGACGATGACGATCGTGAAGTCCTTCTTCAGCTCGTCGATAAGCTCCTCGATCTTTAGGGTGCTGATCGGGTCGAGCGCGCTGGTCGGCTCGTCGAGCAGAAGGACCTTGGGCCGCACCGCGATGCTGCGGGCGATGCACAGGCGCTGCTGCTGCCCGCCGGACATGCCGGAGGCAGGCGCCTTCAGCCGGTCCTTCACCTCATCCCAGAGGGCGGCGCGGGTCAGCGACCATTGCACGCGCTCATCCATCTCCGCGCGCGCCAGCTTCTCGTGCAGGCGGACACCGAACGCCACGTTGTCGTAGATCGACATCTGGAAGGGCGTCGGCTTCTGGAACACCATGCCGACATTGCTGCGCAACTCGTTCAAATCCACGTCCGAACCGACGATGTTCATGCCGTCGAGCATCACCTCGCCCTCGGCGCGCTGCCCGGGGTAGAGGTCGTACATGCGGTTGATGACGCGCAGCAGCGTCGACTTGCCGCAGCCCGACGGCCCGATCATGGCCACGACCCGCTTATCGGGCACGTCGAGGTTGATCGACTTCAGGGCGTGGGTCTTGCCGTAGTAGAAATTGAGGTCGCGGATCGAGATCCGCGCTGCTTTGTCCGCGGCCGAGACCGCCAGAGCCTCTGTCGCCGGTTTCGCCTGCTCCGTCACCGCCATGTGCGTCTGTCCACGATGTTCCGCCGAATCCTACATCAGTCACGGCCGACTGTGGGCGGGAATAGCGGAGGAGCCCCATGCGGACCATGGGCCGCCCGTGAAGGTTTGATGACGGGGTTGAACGCCGAGCCGCAGCCCGGGAGGCCGCGGACCGAGAGGCCGCATGACGCGCCCCCCCGGTTCACCTGAGGCAGGCGACCTTATTTGGCGGCCTTGGGAGGCTCATTGAGATCGACCACGCGCAGATACGGGCGCAGCGTCTTCCAGCCCTGCGGGAAACGGGCCTTCGCATCCTCGTCCGAGAGGCTCGGGACAATGATGACATGCTCGCCCGGCTTCCAGTCGGCGGGCGTCGCCACCTTGTTGCCGTCGGTCAGCTGCAGGCTGTCGATCACCCGCAGGATCTCGTTGAAGTTCCGCCCTGTGCTCGGCGGATAGGTCAGCGTCAGCCGCACCTTCTTGTTCGGATCGATGATGAAGACGCTACGGACGGTGACGCTCGGATCGGCGTCCGGATGCACCATGCCGTAGAGGTTGGAGACCGTCCGGTCGCGGTCCGCGATGATCGGAAAGTTCGGCGCCGTGCCTTGCGTCTCCTCGATGTCGCGCGCCCAGCCCTCATGGTTCTCGGTGCTGTCGACCGAGAGGCCGATGGGCTTCACGTTCCGCTTCTCCCATTCCGGGGCGAGGCGGGCGACGGCCGCGAGTTCCGTGGTGCAGACGGGCGTGAAATCCTTCGGATGGCTGAACAACACCCCCCAGGAGTTGCCGAGGTAGGCGTGCAGGCTGAGGGGGCCGATGCTGCTGTCTTGAGTAAAGTCGGGGGCGATCTGGCCCAGCTGGATGGTCATGAGGGTGCTCCTAGGCATGGTTTCGGGAACCACTTTGCACCTTGGAGAGGGTCAATCAAGCGGTCCGCCCCGGGAGAGACGGGGTGTTCCCGGCAAGCGGCGAAGGGAGACTGTTTGCCTCCCGTTCGGGCTTATCATGCCAAACCCGGCCAGCGGCGACCGATGTAGGGCGAGGCGCATTCCACGTCGCCCTGGCCCTGCGGCATGGGAGCAGCATCGGCGGGCGCGGTTTGCGCTCGCGCCGTGCGGGCGGTAAACGCCCCCTTCGCACCGAGGGTCATTCCCAGAGGCATACCCAGCGGGCCGGCGAGCAACCGGCGACATTTCGCGGCTGGTCGCCGCTCATTTCCATCTTCGCGGACATTACAGGGACGATCGGGCAGCACCATGCGTTTCGACA
This sequence comes from Acidisoma sp., assembly GCF_965199065.1. Classification (NCBI taxonomy): domain Bacteria; kingdom Pseudomonadati; phylum Pseudomonadota; class Alphaproteobacteria; order Acetobacterales; family Acidocellaceae; genus Acidisoma; species Acidisoma sp. The sequence continues at coordinate 1,432,437 of NZ_CBDAQN010000001.1, forward strand.
GCGGACGGCGACTCACGGCGCGGGGCTTCCTGTTCGATATGGACGGGACACTGGTCGATTCCGGTGCGGTCGTCGAGCGCGTCTGGGGCGCCTGGGCACGCACCCACGGCCTCGACCCGGTCGGGCTGATGCCCATCGCCCATGGCCGCCGCGCCATCGAGACGATCCGGATGTTCGCGACCGGCGCCATCGATCCGGAGGAGGAAGCCCGCAAGCTGGAGGAGGCCGAGCGGCACGATCTCGAGGGGCTCTTGCCCGTCGCCGGTGCGCTCGAACTCATCGTCAGCCTGCCGCCCGGCAGCTGGGCACTGGTGACCTCGGCCGACGCGGCCTTGGCGCGCAGCCGTCTCGGTGCCTGCGGGCTTCCGGTGCCGCGCGTCTTCATCACGGCGGAGTCGGTGGAGCGCGGGAAGCCCGATCCCCGCTGCTACCAGCTTGGCGCCGAGGGCCTTGGCCTCCACCCGAGCGATTGCATCGTCTTCGAGGATGCGGATGCGGGCCTTGCCGCCGGCCGTGCCTCGGGGGCGCAGGTGGTCGCCGTCGCCTCCACGCAGTCGAGCGAGGGGCTGGACCGCAAGGGCGAGCTTTGGGTGCCGGATCTGAGCGGCTTGCGCGTGCGGCGCGAGGGGGATCTGTTCCAGCTTTACCATCTCTGACAGGTCCCAAATTCGTGCCCTGGCGGCGTCACTGCTCCGTGACTTTAATCCTGGGCTCGACAATCCTGGGCTCGGCCGCCGGAATTTGGACACGGTTCCTGGAATATCCTCCAATGTCATTCGATGGGTGCGTGAGGGCAGTATGATGGATCACGAGCGACACACGATCCCGCGCCGGACGATCGGGCGGGTCAGGATGGCGGCAGTGGCCGTTCTCAGCGGCGCGGCCCTGCTGGCGGTCAGCGGCGTCGTTGTCCCGAAGCCGGCTCTGGCCTGGTGGCGCGGCGGGGTCTGGATCGCGGGTCCAGGCTACTACCCTTACTACGGGCCGCGGCCCTACTACTATCCGCCGCCGATCGTCGTCGCACCGCCGCCGGTCTACTACGCGCCGCCCCCCGTGTACTACCCGCCGCCGCCGGTCGCTTACCCGGCGGCCGCCCATACCTGCTACGCCCCGTCCCTCACCTGCCCCATGGAAGTTGCACGGGCGCCCGGCGCTGCCTGCTACTGCTCGGATCAAGCCGGCAACCGCGCGTACGGCACCGCCCACTGACCTACAGAACGGCGGCACAGCCCAGATGAAGGTGACGGCGCTCATCGTCTGTGCGGGGCGCGGCACGCGCATGGGTCCGGGCGCGCCCAAGCAATACCGCTCGCTCGGCGGGGTCGCCGTGCTTCGCCACACGGCGCTGGCCTTTCGCCTCCATCCCGCCATAACCGGCATCGCCGCGGTCATTCATCGGGACGACGAGGCACTTTACGAGGCCGCGACGGAGGGCCTCGATCTGGCGCCGCCCATCGTCGGTGGTGCGACACGGGACACGTCCGTGCGTCTCGGGCTGGAGGCGCTGGCGGCGGACCCGCCGGATCTTGTCCTGATCCACGACGGTGTCCGGCCCTTTGTGGCGCCGGAAACCATCACCTCGGTCATCGCGGCACTCGAAACCTCGCCGGCGGCGATCGCGGCGATGCCGGTGTTCGACACGATCAAGTCCTGTGCCGGCGGGCTCATCACCGGCACGATCGACCGAGCGTCACTCTGGCGGGCGCAGACGCCGCAGGGCTTCTCGTTCCCGGCGATCCTGGCCGCGCATCGGCTGGTGGCGAGCCGCCCAACTCTGCCGGATGTTCCGCCGGTGACGGACGACGCCTCGGTCGCCGAAGCGGCCGGCCTTCCGGTGCGCGTGGTTCAGGGGTCCGAGGACGCCTTCAAGATCACGACCGAGGCCGATCTGCGGCGGGCCGAGCGCCATCTGCGCGGCGACGAGTGACGCTGGTCAGTCGGCCTTGGGCACCAACGAAACGCCGTTCATCTCGGCGATTATGTCGGAGAGCTGCGGCACGTAGTCCTCGGCCCTGCCCGCGCCCGCCGCGAGCGCGAAGCTGTTCCGCACCGCCGCCCCCATCGGGTTGGCGAAGCTCGACGCGCTCGCGAAGCCGGCGAGGTAGCTCATATCCTTCAGCGCGTTGCGGATCGCGAATTGATGCGCGTTCCGGTCCCGCTCCAGCACATATTTGAAGAAGGTCTGGTAGAACAGGCAATCCATCCGGCCGCCGCGAATGACGCTGTCGAACACTTGCGGCGTCAACCCTGCCTTGGCGCCCAGGGCCAGCGCTTCCGAATACAGCGCCGCATAGCCCATCGACACGAAGTTGTTCAGCAGCTTCATCGTGTGGCCGGTGCCGACCGGCCCGGTATGCACGACACGGCCCGCGAAGGCGTCGAGGATCGGCCGCACGCGGCCCACCACATCCTCGGGACCGCCGACCATCACGTCCAGAGTGCCGGCCGCGGCATCCTTCGGCGTCCGGCTCAGCGGCGCGTCGATCAGCGTGATCCCCTGCCCGCGCAGGCTCTCGGCCAGCCGCAACGTCTGCGACGGGTCCGAGGTGGAGCAGTCAATGATGACGAGCGGCCGGCCACTCGCGGCCAAGCCGTCCGGCCCTTCGACGACGGCGGACACTTCCGGCGATCCGGTGACGCACAGCACCACGACATCGCTCGCCTGCCCCAGCGCGCGGGCCGAGGTCGCTTCACGCGCGCCCTCGGCTACCAGCGCCTCGACCGCCGTCCGGCTACGATGCGCCAGCACCGTCAGCGGCCAGCCCTTGCTCAGGATGTTTCGCGCCATGCCCTGGCCCATGAGGCCAAGGCCGACAAATCCAACGCGCTCTTTTTCCAAGGCTGGCTCGCTTTCGTTAGCGGTCGTCAGACAACCTGCGCCCCGCGGATGCTGTTGACGGGTGTCCGCACACCGAGTGGAAGCACCGCCCGTCCGTGCGTCTCGTTGATGATCTCCGCCGCCGACACATAAAGGGCAAGAACGGCCGTGACCAGCCCGGCATAGCCGCCGATCATGGTGGCGGCGGGGAAGCCCCAGGCGCCGATCGCCAGCAGCACGAAGGTGATCCAGAGGGCCAGGAAGATGTAGGAGACGGCCCGGTTCAGCGCGAGGCTGCCGAGCCACATGTAGAAGGTGAACACGCCCCACATAAACAGATACCAGCCGACGAAGGCGGGCGGCACGTGGGCGGCGTAGAACTGGACGAACAGCGCGAAGGACCACCAGAAGGCGCCGTAACTGCAGAAGGCGACGAAGCCGAAGGTGTTGCCGCGCGGCAATTCCAGCAGGCCGGCGCAGAACTGGGCGGTGCCGCCGAAGGCGAAGGCGAGCGCCAGGACCAGCGGCACGGAGGCGGCGCCATACCAGCCCGCGTTGACCATGCTCAGCATCCAGGTGGTGACGGCAAATCCGACCAGCCCCAGCGGGGCCGGATTGGCAAGCTTGTACATCTCACTCTCCCGGTCGTCCGGAGCGCCATGCATCCCGGATCATTGTTACGAGACGGCACTCATATACCGTCCTGAGTGAAGCTACACCTAACTTCGGCCAATGTGAAAGTATCCGTTCGGGCGTCACACGAAAGCAAAAGCCCCTTCTGTCTTCCCGCCGCCATGTTACGCTCCATCCCGGAACCTCGCAGGGAGACGGTCATGAGCACCTCGGTCTGGCACGAAAAAGCGGCGGCCCTCCGGTTCGAGACGCGCTCCTTCATCGGCGGCGACATGGTGGAGGTCACCGGCGGCCATTTCGAGACGATCAACCCTGCCACCGGCGCGGTTCTGGCGGCCGTCGGCCAGGGTTCGCCCGCCGACGTGGATCGCGCCGTCGCCGACGCGGTCAGTGCCTTCCGCGGCGGCAGCTGGTCCCGCATGGCCCCTCGGGACCGCATGGCCGTGCTTTACCGCTTCGCCGACCTCATCGAGCGCGAGACCGAGTTGTTCGCGCTCCTCGACACGCTCGACATGGGCAAGCCGATCAGCGACATGCTGAACATCGACGTTCCGGCCTCGGCCACGACCATTCGTTTCTGCGCCGAATGCATCGACAAGATCACCGGCACCACGACGGCGACGCCGGCCAACGTCCTGCACTACACGACGCGGGAGCCTTTGGGCGTTGTCGGCGCCATCGTGCCCTGGAACTATCCGATGCTGATGGCGGTATGGAAGATCGCGCCCGCTTTGGCCGCCGGCAACGCGGTGGTGCTGAAACCCGCCGAGCAGTCGCCCTTGTCGGCGGTGCATCTCGCCCGGCTGTTCGTCGAGGCCGGTGGGCCGCCCGGCATCTTCAACGTCGTCAACGGTCCCGGCGAGACGGTCGGGCGCGCGCTTGCCATGCACATGGACGTGGCGAAGGTGAGCTTCACCGGCTCCACCGAGGTCGGCAAGTTGATGTTGCAATATGCCGGGCTGTCGAACATGAAGCGCGTGGCTCTGGAATGTGGGGGCAAGACGCCGCAGGTGTTCATGAGCGACCTGCCCGACCTCGCCACCGCCACGAAAACGGCGGCCTTCGGCATCTACGGCAACATGGGCGAGGTCTGCAACGCGGGTTCGCGCCTATTGGTGGACAAGAAGATCCACGACGAGTTCCTCTACGGTTTCATGCGTGAGAGCGAGAGTTTCGTGCCCGGCGACCCGTTGCTGGAGGAGACGAACATGGGTCCGCTGGTGACCTTCGAGCAGCAGAAGCGGGTGCTCGGCTACATCGACATCGGAAAAGCGGAGGGTGCGTCTCTGGCGTTCGGCGGCAACGTGCCGCAGGGGCTGGAGCGCGGCGCTTATGTGGCGCCGGCTTTGTTCACGGGCGTGGGGCCGAAGATGCGGATTGCGCAGGAGGAGATTTTCGGGCCGGTTGCGGCGATTATTCCGGTGGACGGGGTGGAGAACGCGATCGAGGTCGCCAACGACACGATCTATGGGTTGGCGGCGGGCATCTGGACGACGGACCTGACGACGGCGCATCGCATGGCGCGCGAGATCGAGGCGGGCACGGTGTGGGTCAACTGTTTCGACGAGGGCGACATGACGCAGCCTTTCGGCGGCTACAAGCAATCGGGCAACGCGCGGGACAAGTGCTTCGACAGTGTTGTGGCGTACACGCAGCAGAAGTCGACGTGGGTAAAGCTGGTTTAGAACGGTTCGCTTCTTTAAAAACTAGGCAACACGTTTTGAAAAAAAACCAAAACTTTAACCGCGTCAAGGGATCTTGACAAAACTTTATCTAGAAGTTCTAGTGTTAGGCTTTGATATATCAACATTACAAAAAAATGTAATTAGGACATTCTAGTGGAGCAACCCGAATGGTATCTCGGTGGCGAAACTTTTGAGACCATCCTTAATGAGGGGATGTTTTTCATAAAGGATGCGGGGCCACTTCATGGTCCAGTCAAAGGATTCTCTGTCAGGCGCGATGAAACGGGAGAAATTACACTAGATACAACTACCGTAGGTTCTCAACTGCCGTCTAGTGCCGATCATCCTCCCGGCACGATATTCACAAGCCATGAATGTGTTGAGTTTGTTGGCCCAAACGGGGCTAAGGCAATTGCGCGTGGCGTTTGGAGGCTTGGGGAGAGCGGAATGCTGCGGCACATAGGACTAAGACAGAGCCGTCGGGTCATCACAACCAAATTAGAAACTGTAATCGGCTTCGCCTTCTTTTTGTCCGGCTATTACTTGCGGTTTCATCGGCGACCGACCTTATCTAGACGATTGCACCGTTGGCCATCCAACTCGTAGGCTTGTAGAAGCGGTGCCTTAACAACTCACAGGCCGATTGCCTCACTGTGCTGATCCAGTGGAAACAGATCAGCCTGGGAGTCCTGATCCAAGGGCGCGTGATACCGTTTCTGGCTCACGAGCAATTACCGTCAGGTAAGCTCGTGCTGTTTGATCGGGCTCGGCTCTGCCCTGTTCCCAATCGCGCAGGGTGCCGAGTGGAATACGGAAGCGCGTCGCAAACGCCTCCTGTGTCAGACCAAGGGCCTGGCGCATCGTCTTCGTCCGAGGAACGGGCCTCATCCGGGCAAGGCTCTCTTCCGTCAGCGGCTGGGCATCCGGATCGCTCAATGCGGCCGCATGCACGTCGCTCTCCGTCATCGCATCAGCGCGGCTCCAGTCATGGCTTGCCGTTTTCGTCGTGGTATCTTCTTCGTTCATAGACTTCTGCCTTTCGGGCCGAAATGATCCTTAAATACCTCGCTCGCCATTTCGAACGTAATGCCATGGTCGCGCCGGTTGCTCGCCGCCTTGGCAGGATCCCACGCGAACTCTATATCCACTACTGGTTACCCGTAGTTGTGTCAAGGGCGCAAATCGGTGCAACGGTCGGCAAGACAGTCCAACGCCGAGATAACAAATCCATTGCGATACAGCACTAAGCAGCCAATCGCCCTCGTCCGCCACCCCGCCGTCGCGGACGCCACCGGGCGTTGCTACGGACGGCTTGACCTGCCGCTCGCCGACGCCGCCAGCATCGCGCCAATCGTCACGGCGCTCGCCCCCATGCGCGGGGCCACGATCCACACCAGCCCCCTCGCCCGCTGTCGCCTGCTTGCCGAGGCACTCGCCGCCGACTGGCGCCAACCGCCCCCCATTGCGGACCCTCGCCTTTTGGAGATGGATTTCGGCGCGTGGGAGGGCCTCGCCTGGGACGACATCCCGCGCGCCGACCTCGACCGCTGGGCGGCTGACCTCCTCAACTTCGCCGCACCCGGAGGCGAGACCGGAGCCGCGCTCACCGCGCGCGTCACCGACTTCTGGCGGAACCTCCCCGAACAACCCAACCCGCATGTCGTCGTCACCCACGGCGGCCCGCTGAAGGTGCTGATGGCGCTCGCCGAGGATCAGCCCGTGGACCTCTTACGCCCCACCTTGCCAACCGGCGCGATCTGGCACACGCCACGCTGACCGCAGGAGAGACCGCAGTGTTCACGCTCGACGAGTTGGAGGCCGCGCAGCGCGCGATCCACGCGGTGTTCCCCGGCACGCCGCAATACGCCTGGCCGCTTCTCGCCGAGCGCCTCGGCGCCGAGGTCTGGGTCAAGCACGAGAACCACACGCCCACCGGCGCGTTCAAGGTTCGTGGCGGCCTCATCCACATGGAGCGCCTCGCCCGCGCGCAGCCCCACATCTCAGGCGTCATTTCGGCGACGCGCGGCAATCACGGCCAGTCCCTCGCCTATGCCGGTCGTCGTTTCGGTATCCCGGTCACCATCGTCGTCCCGCACGGCAACAGCGTCGAGAAAAACGCGGCGATGCGGTCCATGTGTGCGCGGTTGATCGAGCACGGCCATGACTTCGACAGCGCGAAGCAGGAGGCGGTGCGGTTGGCCGAGGTCGAGGGCCTGACCTTCGCCCCTTCCTTCCACCGCGACCTCGTGCTCGGCGTGGCGACCTGGGCGCTCGAGCTTTTTCGCGTGGTCGCCCATCTCGACGTGCTCTATGTCCCGATCGGGCTCGGCTCGGGGATTTGCGGCGCGATCCTGGCGCGCGACCTGCTCGGTCTCGGCACAGAGATCATCGGCGTGCAGAGCGCCGGTGCGGATGCCTATGCCCAATCTCTCGAAGCCGGGCACACGGTCCATCTCTCCTCCGCCGAGACTTTGGCGGACGGTTTAGCGGTGCGCGTTCCCGATCCGGCGGCCTTCGAAATCATCCGCAGAGGCGTCTCGCGCATCGTGACGGTGACGGACGACGAGGTCGCCGAGGCGATCCGCGTCTACTGGACGGACACCCACAACCTCGCGGAGGGCGCCGGCGCGGCCCCGCTCGCCGCCGTTCTGCGTGAGCGCGCGGCATTGACGGGGATGAGAATCGGCATCCCGCTATGCGGCGGCAACATCGACCTCGCCTTGTTCCGACGCTGGGTTCTGGGATGACGCCGCCGCCAAATCAACATTTGACAGTCCTCGCGCTGCTTCCTAACCTCACGCTTATTGTTCCGACTATTGCCGCCATACCTCCGTCCAAGAACAAAAGAGCAAAACCAACATGGACATGCAGACTCCGAAGACGCGGAGTTACGAGCACATTGTCCGGGCTGAGAACCTCAGCCTGTCCTATGGCAAGGTCCGCGCGCTGTCGGGCATCGACCTCGCGATCGGCAAGAACGAGATCGTCGGGCTCATCGGCGACAACGGCGCGGGCAAATCCACTCTCATCAAGACGCTCACGGGCGTCGTCCGCCCGACCTCGGGCAAGCTCTACATCCGGGACGAGCTGGTCGACTGGGGCAGCTATTCCGTGCGCGAGGCTCACCGGCTGCGGTTCGAGACGGTCTATCAGGAGAAATCGCTCGGCGAGAAACAGCCGCTCTGGCGCAACATCTTCGTCGGTCGCCAAATCACCAACCGCTTCGGCTTCATCAAGGTGGCGGAGGAGCGGCGCATCGCCAACGATATCCTCAAGCGCCAGCTCGGCTTTCGCGGTGTCGGCATCGACGCGGACTCCACCATCTCGAAGCTCTCGGGTGGCGAGCGACAGGGCATCGCCATCGGCCGCGCCATGCACTTCGACAGCGACCTCATCATTCTCGACGAGCCGACGGTCGCCCTCGCCATCAGCGAGGTGCGCAAGGTGCTGGACTTCGTGCGCTCCATTAAAACCTCAGGCCGCGCCTGCATCTACATCGAGCACAATCTCGCCCATGTGCATGAACTCGCGGACCGGCTGGTGGTTCTCGATCGCGGGCGCATCGTGGCCGATATCAAGTCGGGCGAGATGACGCTCGAGCAGCTCACAAAATTCCTCATCGACCTCCAGCACAGCGGCCACGCCGTGGGGCCCGGCTGATGAGCACACATCTCTCGAGCAAAACCCCCGAGGCCCGCCCCGGCCTGTTGCCGCGGCTCATCCATGTCGAGGGGCTGCCGATCATCCTCGTCTTCGTGATCCTCGTCGTGTTCTTCATGATCGCGGCGCCGCAGGTCTTCCTCGGCTGGCCCATCTACCTCTCCTTCCTCACCACCGTGCCGCCCATGCTGGTGCTCGCCATCGGCCTGACCCTCGTCGTCGCGGCCGGCGAGATTGACCTGTCATTTCCCTCGACCCTGGCCTTCTCGGGCTTCCTGTTCTCGATCTGCGAGACGCAACTCGGCAGTCCCTGGCTCGGTGTGTTGGCGGCACTCGCGGGCGGCGCGCTCATCGGCGTCGTCAACGGCACGCTCGTCGCGGTCGTCGGCGTGCCCTCCATCATCGTCACCATCGGCACGCAGTTCTTCTGGGCCGGCGCCGCCTCCATCCTCTCGGGCGGCCAGTCGGACGCGCTGCAGGAATTGCAAGGCACGCCGCTCTACAACATCTTCGCCGGCAACCTCTTCGGCTTCCTGCCCATGCAGGCGCTCTGGGCGCTCGCGATCGCCGTATTCATGTGGTTCATCCTCAACCGCCACCGCTTCGGCGAGCATGTGCTGTTCATCGGCGACAGCCGCACGGTCGCTCGCGTCGCGGGCGTCAACGTCGTGCTCGAGACGATCAAGCTCTTCACGCTGATGGGCGTGCTGGGCGGCTTCGCGGCCGTGCTGCTGACCGTCGAGAACCTCAACTACTTCTCGACGCAGGGACAGGGCTACCTGCTACCGGCCCTCGCGGGCGTCTTCATCGGTGGCACCTCGGTCTTCGGCGGCACCGCCACCATCGTCGGCACCTTCTTCGGCACCTTCATCATCGGCATGCTCGAAGCGGGCGTCGTCGCCACCGGCATCGCCGGCTTCTGGGTCCAGGCCATCGAAGGCGTCGTCTTCGTCGCCGCCGTCGTCCTCCACCTCGTCGTGGAGAGCCCAGCCAAACTCCGCGCCCTCAGCGGCATCGTCGGGCTGCGAAGGGAGTCGTGAGCAAACCAGCAGTTCTTTTCTGAAGAAAAGAACCAAAAGACTTTTACACCTAAGGGAGAGACAACAATGACCAAGATGAAATTGCTGGCGGGCTGCGCGGTCCTCGCACTCGGCGGGGTGAGCGTCGCCCACGCAACCCAGCCAACCACCTCCGGGCCGCTCGGCGCCGGCATGACCATGTACATGCAGATGGGCGGCAACCCCGGTGACGGCGCCACCCTCGCGCGGCAGACCGGCGCCGCCGATGCCGCGCACGCCTTCGGCATCAAGGTCATCGAGCAGTTCTCGGCCTGGAACCCGGAGACGATGCTCGACCAGTTCCGCCAGGCAATGGCCGCGCGTCCCACCTGCATCGGCGTCACCGGCCATCCGGGTGACGCGGCCTTCGATCCTCTGATCGCTCAGGCCGAGAAGGAAGGCACGCTGGTCACAGTCGGCAACACTCCGCTCCCGGTCGCGGAAAAGACCTACGGCGCGAAGGGCACCGGCTATGCCGGTGTGGACCTCTACATCGGCGGCGAGATCACCGCGCAGGCGATGCTGGCGGCAGGCCTGAAGTCCGGTGACGAGGCCCTCGAATACGGCGTCTTCAACGAGACCGAGCGCAGCCAGTCCGACCGCGGCCTGCGCGACACGCTCGTGAAGGCCGGCGTGAAGGTGACGGAACTCAACATCTCGCCGCAGGTCGATTCGGATTCGTCATTGGCGGTCCCGATCCTGGTGGCGTTCATCGAGTCTCATCCGCATCTGAAGGCGATCGGAACGCAACATGGCGGGGTGACGGGCTTCATTCCGCAGGCTCTGCGCCAGGTCGGCAAGCAGCCGGGACAGATCATTGTCGGTGGCATCGATCTCGCGCCGAGCACCATCGCGGGGCTGCAGGGGAAATACATAACGGCGACCCTGGACCAGCAGCTGTACCTGCAGGGCTTCCTGCCGGTGGCGCAGTGCGTCCTCTCCGCGAAGTACCATTTCGCCGGGCTGAACATCAACACCGGGGCGGGCGTGGAAACGCCGGCGACAATCGACGCGCTGATCCCGCTGATCAAGCGCGGCATCCGGTAATCCGGGCAGCCGACGCCGGCCGGGGCAACCCTGTCACCCCGGCCGGCGCCGGCGTAGAACTCCTCGTAACTGATCTACCTATTCCGGGTAGAACCCAAATAATGGCCCTGTCCAAATCTTGACTAAAACATTAAAACCAAGAAAGTATCCCCCGTGGATTAATAAAGATCCCAATTTTTATTGCGAGAGAGCAATGAGACTGCAGACTATTCCGCAACCGCTCCCCGAGCTGCCCAAGATCTGGGGGAAACCGAACCTCAGCGGTCCCAGCGTCACCTACAGGATCGGGCGCGATGATGCCGTGAACATCAAGGAGCTGAATCGCTGGATCGAGGTTCATCAGGTCGCCTGCTGGATCGAGCGGATCACCGACCAGTATGGCGAGACGGTCTTCTGGGACTACAGGATCGAGCTTGATTACATGATCGTTCTTGCGCGCCAGGGCGTTCCCCGGTTCCGTCTGTGGCGTCCCAAGTAATCGGGGCGCACGATCAGGCTCAGCGCCGAAACGGATGATGTTACGTCAGCCGGTTTTGGCGCGGCCTCGCTATCGCACTGCGGCCGCCAGCACCATCAGCACCGCGCACTCAACCAGTTGCTCCGTCGCCCCCAGGGTGTCGCCCGTATAGCCGCCGAGGCTGCGTACGCCCACTCCGGCCATCGCCGCCGCCGCCATCAGCGTCACCAGCAACGCCTCCAGCATCACATGCGGGCGTTCCAGCAGAAGGCACGCCAGTAACGCGATCACTCCGCCGATGATGAGCCGCCTGCGGTCGAGCGCGCCGAGCGCGGCGCCGAGCCCCCCTGTGCGTGCCGGTGGGGAGAGCAGCACGACGCCGGGCATGGCGCTTCGGCCCAGCACCGCCGCCACGATCAGCGCCGCCGCCACCAGCCGAGGCTCGGCCAACTGCGCGAGCGCTCCAACCCGCAGCCCCACGGAGGCGATCAGCGCCAGCGCGCCGAAGCTGCCGATGCGGCTATCCTTCATGATCATCAGCCGCTTCTCCGGCGTGGCGCCGCCGCCGATGCCATCCGTCGTGTCGGCCAGGCCGTCCTCATGGAAGCCGCCCGTCGCCACCACCGTCGCGGTCACGGCCAGCAAAGCCGCGAGCAGAGCCGACAATCCAGCCCGCCAGGCCAGCGCGTAGGCCGCGGCGCCGATCAGGCCGATCACCAGCCCGACGACGGGCCACGCCCATACCGAGGCACCCGACGAGGATGCCGTTGCCTCACGCGGCAGCGGCAGCCGCGTCAGCAGTCCGAATGCCGCGACAAGGTCAGCGCCCGTCGGCAACGCCCGCCTCCGCGAAGGTCGCCATGCCGCTATGGCAAGCGACTGCCGCCCGCAGGATGCTCACGGCCAGCGCCGCGCCGGAGGCCTCGCCCAGCCGCATGTCGAGGTCGAGCAAGGTCGGCCGGCCCAGCTCCCGCACCAGGCGCCGGTGCCCGGCCTCGGCGGAGACATGGCCGATCATCGTGTGCTCCAACCCATCTGGCAGAAGCTTCGCCGCCGCCGCCGCCGCCGCCGAGCAGACGAAACCGTCGAGCAGCACCGGGATGCTGTGCCGCCGCGCCGCGAGCACCGCGCCGAGGATCGCCGCCGTCTCCCGACCGCCGAGGCGACGCGCCACTTCCCACGGATCACCGCTGGCCTCGGCATGCAGCGTGAGCGCCCGATCCACCACCGCCGCCTTGTGCGCGACGCCCGCCGCGTCGAGCCCGGTGCCGCGCCCTGCCCAGTCGCGGCCTTCGCCGCCGAACAGCGCCGCCGCCATCGCCGCCGCCGCCGTCGTGTTGCCGATCCCCATTTCGCCGAGGCACAGCAGATCCGTGCCCGGCACCACCGCCTCGAAGCCCGCCTCCAGCGCCGCCCGGAACTCAGCCGGCGTCATCGCCGGCTCCACGGTGAAATCCGCCGTCGGCTGGTCGAGCGCGAGCGGCACGACCGAGAGCGTGGCGCCGACGGCAGCCGCGATCTGGTTGATCGCCGCACCCCCGGCCTGGAAGTTGGCGACCATCTGCGCCGTGACCTCCGAGGGGAACGGCGACACGCCCTGGGCCGTCACGCCGTGGTTGCCGGCGAAGATCAGCACGTCGACCTGGTCGAGGCGCGGCATCTCCCGCCGCTGCCAGCGCGCGAGCCAGCCGACGGCTTCTTCCAGTTGTCCAAGGCTTCCGGCGGGCTTGGTCAGCCGGGCCTGACGGCGCGCCACCGCATCGCCGGCGGCCTCATCCGGCGGCGGCAGGCCCCTCAGAAGATCGGCAAGATAATCGGATTGGCGCGTCATCATGGTCGGAGGTCCTCCTGCGCGATGAGGTGAAAGAAACTGCCCGTGACGAGGCCCCGGCGGCTTCCGGCCGGGCCGAGCGTCGTGCCAAGCGCGTCCGCCAGTTGGACAAACGGGGCGTCGAGGCCGCCGGCGGAGACGGTGGCGTAGTGGAATTCGTGGCCGCGCAGCGCCGTGCCGGCGGCACCCAAGGGCCCATCCGCGCACAGCCGCGCAAGCCGGTAGCCGAGGTGGAGCCGACGCCGGGCGAAGCTGGTTTCGTGGTCGAGAAGTCCGGCCATCGGATGGCTCGATCCGGTGGCGTCCGTCAATGCCTCGCCGAGGACCATGTAGCCGCCGCACTCCCCATGCACAGGCCGCGTTTGGGCGAAACCCCGCAGCCCGGTCTTGAACCTTTCGGCTGCGGCAAGCCGGCCCCCGTGCAGCTCCGGATAACCGCCGGGCAGCCAGCAGGCATCGCAACCCACAGGCGGCGGCTCGTCGGCGAGCGGCGAGAAGGTGCTGATCTCAGCCCCCGCCTCGCGCCACCCCGCGAGCAGATGCGGGTAGAGAAAGCTGAACGCCGCGTCCCGCGCCACCGCGATGCGCTGACCAGGCGGCGCGATGGCAGGCACAGCCTCGCCGCCGGCCGTGATCGGCGCCGCCAACGCCAGGATCGCGTCGAGGTCGAAGCGCTCTTCCGCCAGCTGGCCGAGGCGTTCGATCCGGGCTTCGAGGTCGCCGGTTTCCTCGGCCTGGACGAGCCCGAGGTGCCGCTCGGGCAGGCTGAGTGCGGCATCCCTCAAAAGCGACCCCACCACCGGCAGTTGAATGCCCGCCATCGCGAGCCGGATGCCGGCCTCGTGCTTGGCGCTGCCGAGGCGGTTGAGGATGACGCCCGCGATCGTGACGCCGGGCTCGAAGCCGATGAAGCCGCGGGCGCTCGCCGCCGCCGTTTGGGACTGGCCCGAAACGTCCAGCACCAGCACCACCGGCAGGCCCCAGCGCGCGGCGAGATCCGCCGCCCGGCCCGCTTCGCCCACCGGGCCCGCGCCATCGAACAGACCCATGGAGGCTTCGATGAGCACGAGGTCGGCGTCTCCGGCGGCCTGGGCCAGCAGTCCGTCCAGCACGCCCGGCGGCATGGCCCAGCTATCGAGGTTGAAGGCGGGTCGTCCCGTGGCGACCGCGTGGAAGGCTGGGTCGATGTAGTCGGGGCCGGATTTCGCGACGGCCACGCGCACCCCGCGTCTTCGGAAGGCGGCGGCGAGCGCCAGCGTTACGGTGGTCTTCCCCGACCCCGATCGTGGCGCCGCTATGATGAGCGAAAGTTTTTTGGCTCTTTTGTTCAAAAAAGAACCTCTTGCTTGGCTTGAGAGATGAGGTCCGTGATCCGCGCCCGCATCGTCACGATCCGGCCGATCACGATCAGGGCGGGGCTCTCCTCGTCACCCTCGCCCACGGTTCCGGCGATATGCTCGAGATCGGTCACCGTCACGGTCTGTTCCGCCCGGGTGGCGTCGAGGATGAGCGCCGCCGGCAGGTCCGCCGGCATTCCGCCCGCCATCAGCCGGCGTGCGATCGTACCGATCCGGCGCGCGCCCATATAGAGCACGATGGGCTGTCCGAGGCTCGCCATTGCCTCCCAGTTCAGGCTGGCGTGCTGCGACTCCGCGCCGTGGCCGGTCGCGAAGATGATGGCCTGATTGATGCCGCGCATGGTGGCCGGGATCATGGCGGCCGCCAGCCCGGCGAGGCCCGCGGTCATGCCGGGGATGACGCGGAACGGGATGCCCGCCTCTGCCAGGGCGAGCACCTCCTCGCCGCCGCGGCCGAACACGAAGGGGTCGCCGCCTTTCAACCGCAGGACCCGCCTGCCCGCGCGCGCCTCCGCCACCAGACCCGCTGAGATGGTGGTTTGTTCGGAGGATGGCCGGCCGCAGCGCTTGCCTGCCGGCACCAGCTCGGCTTCGGGCTTCGCCAGAGCCAGCACAGCCTCGCTCACCAGGGCGTCGTGCAGCACGACATCCGCCTGGGCGAGCCCGGCGATAGCATGAAGTGTGAGTTGCCCCACGTCGCCTGGCCCGGCGCCTGCCAGCCAGACATGGCCGGGCAGGAGTTCCGGCACTACCGGCATCAGGCGCCGCAGCGCCTCCTCGATTGTCATTCGTCGTCTCCGCCGTGACTTGGCGTCAGCAGTTGGTTAGTTTCCGTGCCGTGGACACGCCCTCGCTCCGCCGTGGCTGGACGACAGGCGCATGCGCCGCGGCCGCTGCCCGTGCGGCGGCTGAAGGCCTTCTCACCGGCCAGTTCCCCGACCCGGTCGCAATCCGGTTGCCCGGCGGCGGCACTGCGGCCTTCGCGCTGGCCGAAACCCTGAGGCTTCCAGGCGCCGTCATGGCCGCCATTGTCAAGGATGCGGGCGACGACCCCGACGTGACGCATGGCGCGCTCATCCGCGTCACCCTGTCCCTCGGCGTCCCTCTGTCCGGCGTCACCTTCCGGGCGGGTCCGGGGGTCGGCATCGTCACCCTGCCCGGCCTGCCCGTTCCGCCGGGCGAGCCCGCCATCAATCCGGTGCCGCGCCGCATGATCGCGGAGGCGCTGGCCGAGGCGGCGGCGCTGTTCGGCGGCGGCAGCGACTGGGTGGTGGAGGTTTCCGTCCCCGGCGGCGAGTTGCTGGCGGAGCGCACGATGAACGGGCGTCTCGGCATCCGGGGCGGGCTCTCCATTCTCGGCACGACGGGGATCGTCATCCCGTATTCCTGCGCGGCCTGGATCGACAGCATCCGGCGCGGCATCGATGTGGCGCGTGCGACGGGCATTACCCATGTCGCCGCTGCCACCGGCCGCACCTCGGAGGAGGCCGTGCAGCGACTGTATGGCCTGCCGGATCAGGCGCTGCTCGACATGGGCGACTTCGTCGGCGGCACGCTGAAGTATCTTCGACGGCATCCGGTCGCGCGGGTGACGCTGGCAGGCGGCCTCGCGAAGATGACGAAGCTCGCCCAGGGGCGGCTCGACCTGCACTCCAAGCGAGGCGGCGTGGACGGCGATGCCCTCGGCGCGCTGGCGGTCCGGCTCGGTGCCAGTGCCGGCCAGGCCGCGCTCATAGCGACCGCTAACACAACCGCACAAGCCTTTTATTTTGCCGGATCTCTTCCGCTCGCCGCCACCATTGCGGCCGAGGCGCACCGGGTGGCGCAATCCGTGCTCGAGGATGCGCCGATCAGGTTGGACGTGCTGCTCATCGATCGCGAAGGACGCGTGGTGGCCTCGCATCAGCCCTGACCTCGGAAGCGGCGGACGTAATCCGCGCCGTAGAGGGCGCTTTCGCGAAACTCGTCCGGTCCCAGCGCCGGCCCGACCAGGATGAGCGCCGTCCGCTGCGCCGGCGTCGCCGTATGCTGTTCCACGAGCGTCCCCAGCGTGCCGGTGATGACGGCCTCCTCCGGCCAACTCGCCCGCGCCACAATGGCCGCCGGGCAGCCCGCGCCGTAATGCGGCACCAGCGCCGTCACCACCTCGGCAAGGCGGTGGATCGCGAGATGGATGGCGAGCGTCGCGCCCGTCGCCGCGAACGCCGCCAGGTTCTCGCCCGGCGGCATCGGGCTTGCCCGGCCCTCGATGCGTGTGAGCACCACGCTCTGGGCGAGGCCCGGCACCGTCAGTTCCCGCCCCAGCACGGCGGCGGCGGCGCCGAAGGCGGGCACGCCGGGTGTCAGGCTCCAGGGGATGCCGAGCCTGTCCAGCCGCCGGGTCTGTTCGGCGACGGCGCTGTAGATGGAGAGATCGCCCGAATGCAGCCGCGCCACGTCCGACCCGGCTGCATGGGCTGTGCGATACTCGGCCTCGATCGCGTCCAGGCTGAGCGGCGCGGTGTCGACCAGCCGCGCATCAGGCGGGCAGTGCGCCAGCATCGCCTGTGGCACGATCGAGCCGGCATAGAGGCAGACGGGGCAGCGGGCGAGGATGTCCCGCCCGCGCAGGGTCAGCAGGTCCGCCGCACCCGGTCCGGCGCCGATGAAGAATACGGTCATGCGCCGTGGCTCTCCGCGAGGGCGCAGGTGACGCCGCCACCCGCGATGCGCGGCAAGATAAGCCGCGAGCCGGGTCCGGCAGCGGAGAGCGCGGCAGCCTCGGCCACACACGATAGTCCGATTTCGGCTTCCGCGCGGGCCGAGCGGGTCACGCAGCGGCCTTGCTCTCCCTTCAGCTGATCCCGCTCCACCCACAGGATGGGCAGGTTGAGGCGTCTGGCGGCTTCAGTGATCCCCGGCTCTCCCCTGCGAAAGGCCGGCACCGCGAGCGCTTCCGGTGGCGCCGTCTCAGAAGCAAGGCGCAACAGCGACAGGAGCGCCTCCGCGGTGACTTCAGTCCTGCAGCCAATTCCCGCGACTATCATGGTTTTACCGCCCGGTACTGCAGCACCGTGCGAGCCGGAGCGAAGCCCTGCATGGTGCCGATCGGCTCCAGCCGCTCGATCCCGATGCGTGTCAGACGGCCGCCCCACTCGCCATGACACGACATCACTGCCCGCTCGGTCTCCAGCGTCACCGCGTTGACCACGATCCTGCCACGGGGTTTTAGAGCCTGCCAGCAAGCCGCTGTTACTGCTGCATCGGATGCGCCTCCGCCGATGAACACCGCATCCGGGGGTGGGAGATCCACGAGAGCCTCGGGCGCGGTTCCCACACCTACCTCCAGCGCCGGCACGCCGAGTGCCGCCGCGTTGCGCATGATCCGCGCGGCGCGATCCGCCCGCGCCTCGATCGCGATGGTGCGGCAGGACGGGTGCCGCAGCATCCATTCGATGCCGACCGAGCCTGAGCCCGCGCCGACATCCCACAGCCGCTCGCCCCGGTGTGGCGCGAGAGCCGCGAGCGCCAGCGCCCGGATCTCGCGCTTGGTGATCTGGCCATCGGTCTCGAACCAATCTTCGTCCAGGCCGGGCGCGAGCGGGATGGCCGGGCCGCCCGATACCTCCAGCGCCATCAGGTTGAGCTTCGCGATCCTGTCATGGATGCTCTTCAAAGCCCTGAAGGTAAATGAATCTTCGTCCGGGCCGCCCATTGCCTCCAGCACGGTGATGCGCGTCTCGCCAAATCCCCACCGAGCCAGCAGCGCGGCCAACGCCGCTGGGGTCGTGTGATCGGCCGAGAGCGCCAGGACCCGCGCGCCAGAGTGTAGCAACGGGCGGATCGCCTCGAGCGGACGGCCACAGAAGGAGATGGTCTCCACCTCGGGCAGCGACCAGCCGAGCCTCGCGCAGGCAAGGCTGAAGGCCGATGGCGCCGGCAGGCAGAGCATCTCGGCCATCGGCAGCGTTCGGGCCAGCACACTGCCGATCCCGAAGCAGAAGGGATCGCCCGAGGCGAGCACCACGACCCTGCTCCCGCGCCTCGCCAGGACCGCCGGAATGCCATCGGTCATCGGGCTGGGCCAGGCGATCCGTTCGCCCATGATGAGCGAGCGGGCAAGTGCGAGGTGGCGTTCCCCCCCAAACACCACGGTCGCCTGGGCGATGGCCGCGCGGGCGGCGGGCGCGAGCCCCTCGACACCGTCCTCCCCGATGCCGACAATCGTCAGCCATGGGACACGGCTCATCACTGCGGGTGCTCATATTGGGGGGAACCGCCGAGGCGTCGGCGCTCGCGCGGCTGCTGGCGGGCGAAACATGGGTCGCGCCCGTGCTCTCCTTCGCCGGGCGGACGGTCTCGCCCGTGTTGCCGCCCATCCCGAGCCGCATCGGCGGTTTCGGCGGCGCCGAGGGTCTCGCCGCGTATCTGCGCGCCGAGGCGGTCGATCTTCTGATCGATGCGACGCATCCCTTCGCCAATCAGATATCCATCAATGCCGAGCGCGCGGCCGAGGCGACCGGCATGCCGCGACTGGTGCTGCAACGTCCCCCCTGGATCGCGACGCCGGGCGACGACTGGCATTACGTGCCCGACGTTGTCGCCGCCGCTGCCGCTTTGGGTAAGGCTCCTCGGAGGGTTTTCCTTACGATCGGGCGCCAGGACTTGCTGCCGTTCCAGGCAGCGGCCCATCATTTCTACCTCATCCGCAGCGTCGATCAGCCGGACCCGGCGCTGCTGCCGCCGCACGTGGAAATCCTCACCGGGCGCGGCCCCTTCACCGAAGCCTCCGATCGCGCCCTCATGGAGCGCCACGGCATCTCGGTGCTGGTGACCAAGAACTCCGGCGGCACCGACGGCAAGCTGCGCGCCGCCCGCGCGCTCGGCCTCCCCGTCATCATGGTGGACCGGAAACCGGCACCGAGAGGCGAGACCGTAGCCGCGCCCGAGGCCGCTGTGACTTGGCTCCACGCTCATGCGGAAACCTTGCGGGGGGCATAGAGCCAATCCCGCCGCCCCTCCCCGCGCGCGATGCGGCGGGTTTCGGCGGTGCCTATCAGCACCAGCGTCCGCATGTCGGCGCGCAACGGCTCGGCTTCAGCGAGGGTCACGATCTCGATCCGCTCGTCTGGCCGGCTGACGGCGGTGGCGAAGACCACAGGCGTCTCGGCGGGCAGGATGCCGCGGAGATGATCGAGCGCCGCGCCCAGCTGCCAGGGTCGAGCGCGCGAGATGGGGTTGTAGAGCGCCAGCGCGAAGCCGGCGGAGGCCGCGGCACCCAGCCGCTCCAACACGAGCGGCCAGGGCTTGAGGTTGTCCGAGAGCGAGACCACCGCGAAGTCATGGCCCAGCGGCGCGCCCACGCGCGCGGCGGCGGCCAGCATGGCCGAGATGCCGGGGATGACCGTCACCTCGAGCGCGCGCCACGCGGCGGGGCCGCTCTCAATCGCCTCGAAGACGGCGCTCGCCATCGCGAACACGCCGGGATCGCCGCCGGAGACGACACCCACCATCTGTCCCTCGGCGGCGAGCGTCAGGGCGGCTCGCGCGCGGTCCAGTTCCTCGCGGTTGTCGGAGGCATGGTGTCGCGTACCCGGCCGCTCAGGGAGACGCTCGATATACGGAAGATAGCCGAACAGGTCGGTGCAATGATCGAGCGCCGCCTGCGCCTCGGGCGTGAGGAGCGCGAGGTCGCCCGGTCCGAGCCCGATCACGAAGAGCCTGCCACCGCTCATCGCGGGCCTTGCCGCCCTGGCACCAGTATCATCGAAAAGTAGGGCGCGGACCCATCGGCGATCTCGGCCAGCGGGAGCACACGCGAGCCCGCCATCGTTCCGCGTTCGACGTAGATGGCGCGGTCGGACCGGCCCAGGGCTGTCAGCACGGAACGCACCTTGGCGAGGTTCCGCCCGAGCTTCATGATCACCGCCGCGTCGACGCCCAGCAGCGAGCTGTGCAGGGCGGCCTCCGTCATCGTCCCCGGCACCACGGTCAGCACGTCGTCGCCGTGCGTCATGGGCAGCTGCGCCTCGGCCCAGCAGCCGCTCATGCCGAGCACGCCGGGCACGATCTCCATCGGGAACCGCTCGCGCAGCCGGTCGAAGAGATACATCGAGGAGCCGTAGAAGAACGGATCGCCCTCGCAGAGCAGCGCCACGTCCAACCCCTGCTCAAGCCGAGCAGCGACGGCATCGGCGGCGGCGGCGTAGCAGGCCGCCATGGCGTCGACATAGCGGCTGTCCCGATGCGGGATCTCGGTCGTGGCCGGGTAATCGAAACGCAACTCCTCGGCTTCCACGCCGATGTGGCCGTCAGCGATGGTACGCGCATGGCCGCGCTGGCCGGCCTTGGCGAAATAGGCCACCACCGGCGCCTGCCCCAGAATGCGGGCCGCCTTCAGCGTCAGCAGTTCGGGGTCGCCCGGACCCATGCCGAGCGTGAACAGCGTGCCGGGAGCTTGGGCGGTCACTCGGCCTCGCTCGCGAGAGCATTGACGGCGGAAACCGCCATGGCGCTGCCGCCGCGCCGCCCCTCGACGATGAGGAAGGGCACACGGCCATCCGCTGCGAGCGCCGCCTTCGATTCCGCCGCGCCGACGAAGCCGACGGCCAAGCCGATCACCGCCGCCGGCCGCGGCGCGCCCTCGTCGAGCAGTTCGAGCAGATGAAACAGCGCCGTGGGCGCATTGCCGATGGCGACCACCGCCCCGCCCAGCCGCTCACCCCAGAAGTCGAGCGCCGCCGCCGAGCGGGTGTTGCCGATCGCCCGCGCCCGCTCGGGCGTCTCCGGCGCATCCAGCGTGCAGATGATTTCATTTCGAGCCGGCAGGCGCGCGCGGGTGATGCCATGGGCGACCATCTTGGAATCGCAGAGGATCGGCGCGCCAGCGAGCATTGCGGCGCGGCCCGCTTCGGCGAAACCGCCGCCGAAGCGGATGGCCTCGGCAATCTCCACCATGCCGCTGCCATGGATCATGCGGACGGCGATCCGGGCTTCCTCCGGCGAGAAGCGGGAGAGCTCAGCCTCGGCGCGGATGATGGCGAAGGACCGCGCGTAGATCGCGGCTCCATCGCGGATATAGTCGTAAGGGCCGCTCATGCTGGCACGCTCTGCATCAGCGCCGCGCACTGCGCCAGTGTCAGGCCATGCGCCACCGCCTCGTTGCCCGGACGGCCGCGGCGGATGAAGGTGAAGCGCCCATTTTCGCCGACGAGCGTCACCTCGGCCGGTCCCGGATGGGCGCAGCCCTTCGCGCAGCCGGAGAGATGCAGCAGCGGATCGCCTTCATGGCGTGACAGCGCGAGGCTCTCGGCGGCGGCATAGGTCTCCACCTCTCCGCGGCTGCAGGAGGGCGCGCCCACACAGGTGACGATGCCGAGGCGCCGGTCATCCGGCTCCGTCATGAGGCGAATTTGCCTGGCCAAATCCCTCAACAACCCCTCATCGCGACGTTCGACGCCAGCGATGGCGAGGCTTTTCCATGGCGTCGGGCGCAGGCTTCCATCGCCCAGTCGCTCTGCCAGGTCGGCAAGGCTGGAGAGTTGCGTCGCCTGAAGCTGTCCGAAGGCCGGTGCGAGGAGGACCGCTCCCTGTCTGCCGTCGCCGTAGGGGTGGAAGCCAAGCGCGGGGCGTGTGTCCGTGCGACCCGCGACCTGCCTCGGCGCGCAGGCGCGCACCTCCGCCAAAGCGAGGGCGCGCGCTGCCGCGTCCTCAACGGCGACTTCCGCACCGTCGAGCAGCCAGCGGCCGCCGGCGGCGCGGAGCGTCACGTCGAGCGAGAGGCCCGCCAGCGGCAGGGCGCCGCCGCCGTCGATCAGGACGCCGAACTTGGCGGGCAGCGCCAAACCGGAAGCGCGGGCAATGGCCGCCGCGAGATCCAGGGTTTCCGCCGCCACACCGGGATCTGAGCCGGCCAAGGGGGAGACGAGGATCGCCGGACCATCGTCCGCCGCACCCACGGCCTCCATCGCCGCCGCGAAAGGCTCGACCGTCTCCGGCCGCAGCCCACGGATTTGCAGGTTTGCCCGGTTGGTGATCTCGATCCGCCCGTTGCCATACCGCGTGGCGGCCCCGGCAACGGCACGGGCAATAACCGCCGTGATGACCGCCGCGCGCGGCCGGACGCGCACCAGCCAGCCATCGCCGGATTCCATCGGCCGCAGCAGGCTGGGGCACCAGCCCCGCTTGAGGTCCGCGCCCATCATTCAGCCGCCATGGCGATGCTGTTCCGGCGGGGCCGCCACAGATCGCGCGCCAGCGCATCGCGGAACCGCGCCTCCAGCACCGCCAGCGCCGCCGGGTTGGCCTCGCCCAAAAACTCCGTCACCGCCGCATCGCCGAGCGTCGCGTCATAAAGCTGCTCGAACTGGTCGTCGAACCGATCGCCGAACGTGGCTGCAAAGCCACTCAGGCTCTCGGCGCCACGCACGATCTCGGCCGCGCCCCGGTAGCCGTGGCGCATCATGCCGGCGATCCAGCGCGGATTGGCGGCGCGCGACCGCACGATGCGGCGCACCTCCTCGGCGACCAGACGGGGCTTCGGCGCCTCAGGATTGCTGGTGTCGAGGTGATAGAGCACGGGCGCGCCGCCGAGCATGGCCGCGGCCGCCGCGAACCCGCCCTCATGCGCCGCATAGTCGACGCTCTCGAGAATGTCGGTCTCGGCGTGGTCCTGGGTGTGGACGAAGCCGTCCGCCGCGCCGACCCGCGCCGCAAAGCCGGCGGCATCCGCTAAACCGTCGTCCGTGTCCCAGGCGGTCGCGGAACCGGCAAGGTAGGACCGCCCCGCCTCCTGCTTGCCGTCGACCAACACGACGCCGCTGCCATAGCCGCCGGCGACCGGGCCGAAAACCCGCGCGCCGGAACTGGTCACCAACGGGTTCCAGTCCGCCGCCTCGTCCCGGGCCGCGACGGCGCGCGCCGCCTGATCGAACAGCGCGATCTGACCGGCGAAGGCATCGCGGAACAGGCCGGAGATCCGCAGGCTGACATCCACCCTCGGCCGGTCGAGCACCGCCAGAGGCAAGACCTCGAAGCCGCTCACCCGGCTCGACCCCTCGTCCCAGAGCGGGCGGACGCCCAGCAGAACCAGCGCCAGCCCAAGATCCTCGCCGCCGGTGCGCATGGTGGCGCTGCCCCAGAGGTCGATCACCAGGGCGCGCGGCCAGTCGCCCTGCTCCTGCCGATGGCGGGCAAGCAACGCCGTCGCGGCGCGTTCGGCGAGCGCCATCGCCGACCGGGTCGGGATCGCGCGCGGATCGAAGGTGACGAGGTTCCGCCCCGTCGGCAGGACATCGTGGCGGCCACGGGTCGGCGCGCCCGCTGGACCCGGCGGGATGAACCGGCCGTCGAGCGCCGAGAGCAACGCACGCCCCTCGGCTTCCGCGCAGGCGTCCAGCGCCGCCACAGGCAACCCCGCCGCGAGCAAGCCCGCCCGCTGAGCCGGTGCGGGCGGCTGCCCGAACACATGCAGCCCATCGCGGATCTGCATGTCCTTCACGTCGCACAGGTAGGCGTCGAGTTTCGCGAGTGCCGCGTCCTCGCCCTCGATCTCCGGTTTGGCGCCGCTCTCGGCGAGCAGGCCGGAGGTGGTGGCTTCCACGAGGATCTCGCGCCGCAGCGCGTTCGCCCGCCGCCGGTCGAGCCCATCGGCGCCCGCGAACTCGTCGATCAACCGCTCAAGCATTGCCGCCCGGCCATGCAGTCCGGCGCGCTGCAGAGGCGGCGTCAGGTGGCCGATGATGACCGCGCCGAGGCGGCGCTTGGCGGGCGCGGCCTCGCCCGGATTGTTGACGATGAAGGGATAGATCACGGGGAGACCCCGCGTCAGCGCCACCGGCCAGCACTCTGGCGAAAGCGCCGCCGCCTTGCCCGGCAGCCACTCCAGGGTGCCGTGCGTGCCGAGATGGATCATCGCGTGGATGTCCGCCTCCTCCGTCAGCCGACGATAGAAGTCGACATAGGTGTCGGCGGGCGGGGCTGCGGGGTCATGATAACCGGCCCGGCGATCGGCGCCCGTTCCGCGATCCGGCTGCACCGCGACGGTGATATTGGCGAGATCATACCCTGCTGCCAGAAGCCGTTGGCGGATCGCCGTGACGCTCGCGAGGCTGTCGAGCCCGACGGCATGGCCGACCTCATGGCCCTCCCCGCCGGGATAATCCGATAGAATGACGGCGATCCGCCGCTCCGCCGGCGGTGTTGACGCGAGCCTCACCCAGCCGGCGGCACGGTCGGCGGCCAGTGCAATCCCATCCGGATCGGGCACCAGCCGGGCGAGCCCTGTCTCGTCGCGTTCCTTGAACGAGACGGCCGTCGTGAGCAGCCGCCCATCGGTCTCCGGCAGCACGACCTGCATGGCGAGGTCGGCCTGCGACACCCCGCGCGACGACGCCTGCCACGCGGCGCGGCTGGTGCCGGCCTGAACCAGTTGCAGCACCGGCACGCCCGCCGCTTCCAACGGCGACGGCGCATCCCCAAGCCTCGCGGAGAAGCCCGTCAGGTTCAGCACCACCGCGGGCTTCCAGGCGATCAGCCAGTCACGCACGAAGGTCGCGGCCGCCGGGTTCTTGAGGCTGTCCACGAAGACCGCCCGCGCGCCGAGGCCTCGCGCGGCCAGCGCCGCCATCAACGCCTCGATCGTCGCTGTCTCGCCCGCCAGCAGATGCGAGCGGTAGAAGACGATTGCCGCATCCGGTGCAGACATAAGGATATGCTTATCAGTAAGCAGACCGAACTCGGGTAGCGCGACGGCTGTCGCGGGCGCCTCCGGCCAGAGCGTCGCCGCATGCGCCGCGCCAATGAGCGCCCGCGCAAGATTTTCGGAGCCTCCCTGACGCAAACAGGCGTCGATGGCGGCCCGAGCCGCGTGCGCCATTGTCGAGACGGCAGCGAGCTTCGGATCATCCGCGGGCCCATCACCCGGCAGCACGGCCAGAAGCACGCCCGAGGCCGCGCATGTGGCTGCGACCTCTTCCACGCCGTAGCGCCAGTAGTCGAGGCCGCCGAGCAGCCGGATGACAACCACGCGGGCCTCGGCCACAAGACGTTCGCACAGCAGATCGACTGAGAGCGGATGCAGGAAACGCCCAATGCGCTCCATCCGGACGCTTGGAAAGCCAGCCGGGAGCACCGCCGCCGCTGCCGCGCTCAGGTCGCTGTCGGAGAAGGACAGAAACAGGATGTCCGCGGGCGAGCCCTCGGGTTCCACCGCCGTTTCGCCTTCCTCCAGCCCGTGAGTTTCGCGCACCAGCAGATGCATCGCTCAACCGCAACCGAAGAGAGTTTTTGCTTCTTTTCGCAACAAGAAGCGCTTGATCGTTTTCGCGCTCATCCCAGTATCGCCCGCTCGATCGCCGGACGGTCGAGGCCACGGCGTCCGATCACCACGATGGACCCGCCGCGCGGCTCCTCCGGACGCCAGGCCCGGTCGTATTCATGGCGAAAGCGCGCGCCGACGCCCTGCACCACCAACCGCAGCGGCTTGCCCGTGACGCTCGCGAAACCCTTCATCCGCAGCACGTCATGCGCCTGCGCCGCCGCCCGCAGCCGCGCGACCAGCGGCTCCGGCGTCGGCTGCTCGCCGACATCGACGACGAAGCTCTCCCAATCATCGTGCTCGTGCGCGCCATCGACCGCGTCATGATGGGAGGGCCGGGACGCCAGATCGTCCTCGGCCTGCGCCGCCAG
The DNA here is from genome assembly GCF_965199065.1 of Acidisoma sp. Taxonomy (NCBI): domain Bacteria; kingdom Pseudomonadati; phylum Pseudomonadota; class Alphaproteobacteria; order Acetobacterales; family Acidocellaceae; genus Acidisoma; species Acidisoma sp. The sequence continues at coordinate 1,458,651 of NZ_CBDAQN010000001.1, forward strand.
TCCGAGCAGCACCGCAAGGTCGACGCGGCCCTCGCGCGCCGGGATCACCTTCACCGCTCGCGGCAGGGCGCCGTTCACCGCCGCCAGCACACGCGCCAGTTCGGCCTCGCCCATGAGATCGGTCTTGTTGAGCAGCACGAGGTCGGCCGCGTTCAACTGGTCCTCGTAAACCTCGGCCAGAGGGTTGTCGTGATCGAGCGACGGGTCGGCGGCCATCTGCCGCGCGACCTCCTCCGGATCATCGGCGAAGCGGCCGGCGGCGACGGCGGGTCCGTCCACCACGGCGATGACCCCATCCACCGTCACCCGCGCGCGGATCGCCGGCCAGGAGAACGCCTTGAGCAACGGCTTGGGCAGAGCCAAACCCGACGTCTCGATGACGATATGCTCGGGTGGGTTCGGCCGGTCCATCAGGGCCTCCATCGCCGGCAGGAACTCGTCCGCCACCGTGCAGCAGAGGCAGCCGTTGGACAGCTCGACGATGCTGTCCTCGTCGCAACCCTCGATGCCGCAGCCGGCGAGCAGCGCGCCGTCGATGCCGAGGGAGCCGAACTCGTTGACGATCACCGCGATCCGCCGGCCGCCGGCGTTCTGAAGCAGGTGGCGGACGAGCGTGGTTTTCCCGGCGCCGAGGAAGCCGGTGATGATGGTGGCGGGGACGCGCGCGCTCATGCTGCCGGCTCCAGGCCCGGGATGCGCCCGATGACGACGTCCTTCAGGCTCGGCGCCCTGCGGCTCGGCATGACGGTCCCCGTCGCGGCGGCGGAGTAGAGGCGGGCGTAGGCGACGAGGTCGTCGGCGTGATCGGGCGACAGGCGGCCGAGCAGGTAGCCCCATTTGCCGGAGGCGGTGGCGGCGGCGGAGCAGCCATCGCCGCAGAGGGCGAGGCAGGTCACGGGCTTCAGCGCGAAGGGCTCGTCCTCCGTCATGAGAGCGGCGATGCGGTCATGCAGGATGAGGCCGGGCCGCGGCTCATCGGGGAAGCCGCAGGTGACGCAGACATGCAAGGTAGCGTTGTTGTCGAGGGTATGGGTGGCCACATCGCGCTCCGGTTCAGCACGCCCTCAGCGTCGGGCGGAAACGGGGATGCGGCCGCGGGCGGAGGCCCGTGGCTTGGAGGAACGAACCCGCCGAGGCACCCCGCCCGGAAGGAACAACAGCCGTGCGATGGCAGGTCTCCTGGCTCGCGGATCAGGCGCCGTCCGGTCGTCCTTCCCAGACCCCGAGGGGCCCAGTGGAAAATGACCGGCAGGCTTTCCGCTTACAGTTGCGGGGGCAGCCGCGGCATTGGATGGCGTCGCCATCCGCACCGCATTCCCTTTTCATCCTCCAAGCGGTTGCCCGTTGGAGGAACCATCGGGAATGATCTAAGAGCCGGGCCAATGGCCCGTCAACCGGATACCTCAGTGACCCTCATCCTCGGCGGCGCGCGATCCGGCAAAAGCCGGCACGGCGAAGCGCTCATCGGCGCCCATCCGCCGCCATGGACCTACATCGCGACCGCCGAGAGCTGGGACGACGAGATGGGGGCGCGGATCGCGCTGCACCGGGCAAGGCGGGACGAGCGGTGGCAGACGGTCGAGTCTCCGCTGCGCCTGCCCGCAGCACTGGCCGAAGCGGCGGGTGCGCCCGTTCTCGTCGATTGCCTGACGTTGTGGCTGACCAACCTGATGCTCGGCGAGCGCGACGTGCCTGCCGCGACGGAGGCCTTGCTCGCGGTGCTGGCGGCGAGGTCGGCGCCGACGGTGCTGGTGGCCAACGAGGTCGGGTTGGGCGTCGTGCCCGAGCACCGCCTGGGGCGGGATTTTCGCGATGCCGCCGGGGTGCTGCACCAGCGGATCGCGAGCCGGGCCGACCGGGTGCTGTTCATGGTGGCCGGTCTGCCGATGGTGGTGAAATGAGCGACAGCCCGAAGCCTGAAGCCGGCGTCGAGGCCGGCGTCGAGGCCGGCGTCGAGGCTGGCGTCGAGGCTGGGCGCTGGCGCGAGAAGATGGCGCGGCGCAAGGCGGTTCAGGATGCCGAGGTGGCAGGCAAGACGATCGAGAAAGGCCTGCTGCTCGTTCACACCGGGCCGGGCAAGGGCAAAACGACGGCGGCGATGGGGCTCGCGCTGCGCATGCTGGGGCGTGGCCGTGCGGTCGCCATCGTGCAGTTCATCAAGGGCGCCTGGAGCACCGGCGAGCGTGGCGCGCTTGCACGCTTCGACGACCTTCTGGCCTGGCACAGCATGGGCGAAGGCTTCACCTGGGAGACGCAGGATCGCGCGCGGGACATCGCCGCCTGCGCCCGCGCCTGGGACGAGGCAAGGGCGCAGATGGCGCGGCCGGAGGTCTCTCTGGTCGTGCTCGACGAGTTGTGCATCGCGCTCCGCTACGAATACCTCGATGTCGCGGAGGTTGTGGGCACGCTGACGGCGCGGCGGCCGGGGCTGCATGTCGTGGTGACGGGACGCAACGCGCCCGCCGCCTTGCTGGAAGCCGCGGATCTCGTGACGGAGATGCAGGCGGTGAAGCACCCCTTCAAGGCGGGCGTGAAGGCGCAGGAAGGGATCGAGTTCTAGCCGCCGACGGCCGCGCGAGCGGCCGCCGGTCGTATGGGGTCAGTGGCCGAGATACTGGCCGAAGAAGGCGCCGATTTCAGTGAAGGCTTCGCGGGTTTCCGGCACGGTGTCGTCGAACTGATACTGCGCGTGAGATTCACCCTCGAACACCTCGAGGATGGCCGGCACGCCCGACCGCAGCAGCTTGCGATGCACGCGCACCGTGTTGCTCAACAGCAGATCGCGCGTGCCGGTCGTCAGGATCGCCGGCGGGAAGCCGTGCATGTCGCCATAGACCGGCGACAGCAGCGGATCGCTCAGATCATGGCCCTTGGCGTAGATGAGGGTCGCCGCGTGGCAGAACCCGCTACGGGAAACGAGGACGTTGTCGACCTTCTCATTGGTGTAGAAACTGTCGCCGGTCTTGGTCACGTCGGACATCGGCGTGCCCGGCGCGATGGCCCCCGGCAGAGGCAGCCCGTCCTGCCGTGCGCGCAACACCATCTCAAGCGTGAGCGCGCCGCCGGCGGAGGTGCCGAAGAAGGCCACGTCCTTCGGCTTTGTCGTCTTCAGGACCTCCTTGTAGACCGTGACGGCATCGTCGAGCGCGGTTGGGAAATAAGCCTCAGGCGGCATGCGGTAGTCGACCGAGATCACCTTGTAGTGGGCGAACCCTGCCATCATGATCCCCTCCGTGGCGCCGGACTCGCCCGGAAACAGCACGTAGCAGCCGCCATGGACGTGAATGAGGACCTTGTCCTTGTTCTCCGGCGGCATGTCGGCGGGCGTCAGGACGTAGACGTGGACGCCGCCCATCGACGTCGATGTCATCGTCACATGCAGCCGGGAGAGCATTCCCGGAATGGTCGGCACGACGCCTGCGGCTTGTTTGTCGGCATAGGCGCGGGCCTCGGCGCCGGTCTTCCATTGATCGTTCCAGTCCGGATTGAGCGGCTTGGCGATGAATGCCTGCATCTGCGGGCTGATGTCCGCGTACGGCGCGGGCAAGGTCTTTGCCGGTTCCTGCAGGGGCGCGAGCGGTGGATTGGGCGCGGTCGCGCCCTGTGCGAGAGCGGCGATCGGCGCCGCCGCGACGAAGGCGATGACAAAGGCAGCGAGCCCTTTGGGCTTCATGACGTCTTCCTCCCCATGATTATAATCGTCTTTGGCCACCACGCAGTCCGGTCGCGCGCGGCAGGTGTATGAAAGCGCTACCATCGCAGAAGCAAAGCGGGGATTTCTCACAACTTTGTGCTATCGGCATGAGCCGCGCCGTCTTCAACGCCGGCAAGGTTCCGGCACCACAGGAGCGTCCTCCATGTCGCACCGGCCAAGTCTTTGGCTTGTCGTTGCTGCCGTCAGCCTCGGATCGGTCCTTGCCGCACCCGCCCAGGCGGAGGACCAGGCCGCGGCACTCGCCTGCTCGAAAAGCCTGCCGCCCGAAGCCATGACGATCTACCAGGATTCCGCACCCTACGTGTCCCCGGACACCGACATGCGGTCTCTGCTCAGGACACGCGTCAAGGCGCTGATCATGGCAGGCAGTGTCCAGCGGGCGACGGCCCGTGGCTCCGCCATCGCCGCCTACGGCTGCCTGAGGCACCTCAAATGAAGCGACCGCTTCTCAGGCACGCAGCATGTCGAGAAAGGTGTCCGTGAACAGCGTCGGCGTTCCCGCCCAGACTGTCTCCCGCAGCGCCTGCCAGCGCTCCTTCCGCTCGGGCAGCTCCATGGTGAGCGCCTGATTGATTGCCTCCGCCACTTCATCGGCGTCGAAAGGATTGACGATCAGGGCTTCGCGCAGCTGATCCGCCGCCCCGGCGAAGCGTGACAGGATCAGCACGCCCGGGTCGGCGCTCGACTGCGCCGCGACGTATTCCTTCGCGACCAGGTTCATGCCGTCCCGCAACGGCGTCACCACTCCGACGCGCGCCACACGGTAGAAGCCGGCGAGGCTTTTCCGGCTCAGCGCCCGCGTCATGTAGCGGATGGGGACCCAGTCGAACTCGGAGTAGCGGCCGTTGATATCGCCCACCAGCCGGTCGAGCGTGCGACGGAGTTGCTGGTAGCGGTCGACATCCTCCCGCGAGCGCGCGGCGACCTGCAGCATGGAGATGTTGCCCCGATGTTCGGGGAAGCGCTCCAGGAGCTGGTCGAAGGCCCGGAAGCGGTTGGGCAGGCCCTTGGAGTAATCCAGCCGGTCCGCGCCGATCGCGAGCGCCCGGCTGAACAGGCTTTCGCGGATCCGCTTCACCTCGGCGCCCCGGGCCGAGCGGGCGGCGATGGCGGCGAATTCCTCCGCATCGATGCCGATGGGATCGCTGAGCGTCCGCACCCGTCGTCCGTCATAGACGAAGCTGCCGTCCTCGTCGGGCGACACATCCAGGAAGGCGCTGACGCAGGCGAGGAAGGCGTGCCGGTGATCCTCGGTATGAAAACCCACCACGTCGTAGGCGCAGAGGCTCTTGAGGAGCGGGACGCCGCACGGCAGCGCGTCAAGGATTTCGGGCGGCACGAACGGGATATGCAGGAAGAACCCGATGCGGTGACGCGCGCCGAGCTGCCGCATTTCCAACCCGGCCGGGATGAGCTGGTAGTCGTGGACCCAGACGAGGTCGTCGTCGTTCAGGAGCGGCAGCAGGGCGCCGGCGAAATAGGCGTTCACGCCGCGGTAGCCGTCGTATTCGTGGCGCAGGAAGTCGAGGAAATCGAGGCGGTAGTGCAGCAACGGCCACAGCGCGCCGTTCGAGAAGCCGACGTAGAACTCGTTGTATTCCTTATCGGTCAGGTCGACCGTGGCATAGGTGACCCCTTGCGCCTCGTGGATGCTGGGCGTGCGGCCGCCCGTCCCGCGCTTGCCGCTCCAGCCGAACCAAAGTGTTCCAGGCTTGAGCCCGGAGCCGAGAGCGACCGCAAGGCCGCCGGCGCGGGGCGACTTCTCCGACGGGATCTGCACCCGGTTGGAGACGATGACGAGGCGAGACAAGGCGATTCCTTTCGTTCCGTGGGCGCGGGCCGATGCGGCGGAGGTCGGTTCAGAGACGGTCCGCCATGTCGGCAAGCCACGCCCTGACGTTGGCGGCGGCGCCGCCGAAGTTGCGTGCCACATGCAGGCCGGCACCGCCATGCGCCACGGCGGCGTCGATGCCCTCTTCATCGGTCACATCGTCACCGATGAAGACGGGGACGCGCCCCGCGAACGGCGCGAGCTTCATCAGCCGGTCGACGGCGTGGCCCTTGCCGACGCCCTTGGGGCGGATTTCGAAGGCCATCAAAGCCGGGAGCAGCTCCGCGCGCCCATCCGCAGGCGCGATGAGCGCGCGCATGAAGGCCTCGATCCCGGCCCCATCGCTCGGTGCCTGCCGGTAGTGGATCACGAGACCGATCGTCTTCTCCTCGAGGAAGGCCCCCGGCCAGCGCGGCAAGGCCTCGTTGATCGCCGCGATCCAGCCGGGGCGTTCCGGCAGCGCCGCCTGGTGGACTTCCAGCGTCCCGTCCGGGAGACGCACGCGCGCGCCGTGCTCAGCCGCGACGCAGATGCCGGGGATCGGGATGAGAGAGACGATGTCGTCCAGCGGGCGGCCGCTGACGATGGCGAGCGCGCCGCCGAGAGCGTTCCGCAGTCGCGCCAGAACGGCCGGCAACTCGGGCGAGACCCGGACCTCGTCGTGTCGCGGCGCGATGTCGATCAGCGTGCCATCAAGATCGAGAAAAAGGGCCGAGCGAAGGGTGAGCGGCCGTATCGAACCGTAATCGATCATCCACGTCCTGCTCTGATGTGCGCCGCGTCGGCGCAGCAGAGATAGAGCGTATCGGCGGAAGCGTCACCCCGGAGTTGAGGGCCCGGCCGTTTCAGCCTTCGTCACGGAAGGCGTCGGGCACATGACGCATATGACCCTTGGCATCGACGAGCCACGCGTCGAACCGCGTTCCAGCCTGGCCCCAGCTGGGATTTTCACCCTGCAGGATGGCTGCCGCCTGGCACAGACGACGGCGTTGCCGCTCGCCAAGCGCGTAAGCCGCAGTGTCGAGATCCCGACGCGTCTTCACTTCGATCAGGGCGAGCAACCCGTCGCGCTCCGCCGCGATGTCGATCTCGCCGGCGGCGGTTCGCATCCGACGGCCATGGATGGTCCATCCGCTGGTCGCGAGGGCAAGCGCCACCTTGCTCTCGCCATCGATCCCGCTGCGCTGCGCGCGCCGGCCCCGCGCCGCCTTGCGCTGGATCGACGCGGGTTCGTTCATGATGGTTCCGGCTGCTACCATGGGTTGTGTATGACACAACCTGACGAGGATGGCAGTGAAAACTTTGGGGCGTCCCTCAGGCCGCCCTATGGGCTTGCCCGGACGCTGGGGCTACGCTGCCTCCAACAGGAGGGCCAACATCATGAGCGCCGGTGGAACGAAACAATGAGCCTAGAGAGCGGTAGCGTATCGGCGGCGATGGGCCTCACCCACAAACCCTTCGGCACCCTTTCGTCGGGCAAGCCGGTCACGGAGTACCGCATGCGCAACGCGGCGGGGCTGGAGGTGCGGTTTCTCGACCTCGGCGGCATCGTCACGGCGATCCTCGCGCCCGACCGCGCGGGCCACTTCGCCAACGTCACCCTGGATCAGCCCGACATGGCCGGATACGAGGCCAATGCCGGCCATTTCGGCGCCCTCATCGGCCGGTTCGGCAACCGCATCGGCGGGGCATCCTTCACCCTCAGCGGCAAAACCTACCATCTGGCCGCCAACGACCACGGCAACACACTGCATGGGGGCATCGTGGGCTTCGACCGCGCCCTATGGAGCGTCACCGCCGCCCAGAGCGGCCAGGCGCTGTCCGCGGTGCTGAACCACGTCAGCCCCGACGGCGACGAAGGGTTCCCCGGCACGCTGAAGGTCGAAGTCGTCTACAGCCTCAACGACGACAATGAGTTCCGCATCGACTATCAGGCCGTGACGACCGCCGAAACCGTGCTGAACCTGACCAACCACGCCTACTTCAACCTCGCCGGCAACGACCAGGGTTCAGCCCTCGACCAGATCGTGCAGATCAACGCCGAGAGCTACACGCCCGTCGACGCCGAAGGCATCCCTACGGGCGAGATCGCCCCCGTGGCGGGAACGCCGCTCGACCTCCGGCAGCCAAAACCGATCGCCGCCGGTATCCGCATCGCCCATCCGCAGATCCTCATGCAGAAGGGCTACGACCACAACTGGGTGCTCGACAAGCCGAGCCCGAACGCCATGACGCTCGCCGCCCGCGCCTACGATCCGGTCAGCGGACGGATGCTGGAGGTCGAGACGACGGAGCCCGGCCTCCAATTCTACACGGGCAACTACCTCAGCGGGAGCACCGCGGGCACGGCCGGCGTCGCCTATCGCCAGTCGGACGCCTACTGTTTCGAGACCCAGCACTTCCCGGACTCGCCGAACAAGCCACAGTTCCCGACGACCACCCTGCTGCCGGGCCATATCTTCCGGTCGAGCACCGTCTATCGCTTCAAGACCGACCGCGGATGATGTCCAGGAAGCATCAGTAGTCGCTCGATAATCCGCCAAGAAAGGCCGCCGCCTGATCCTGCACGGCGGCCTTTTTCGCCTCGTCCATCCGGTCGAGCGAGGCGTAGATCATCGCCATGCGCTGATTGCCCCGAAGCATCGGGGCGTTCGCCATGAGAAAGTTCCAGTAGAGGAAATTGAACGGACAGGCCCGCTCGCCCGTGGTCTGCTTCACGTCGTAGCGGCAGTGACGGCAGTAATCGGACATCCGGTCGATGTACTTGCCGCTCGCCGCATAGGGCTTCGAGCCCAGATAGCCGCCATCCGCGTAGAGGATCATGCCCTGCACGTTGGGCAGTTCGACCCACTCGTAGGCGTCGATGTATACGGCGAGATACCACTCCGCGACCTCGGACGGCCGCGCGCCGATCAGCAGCGCGAAATTGCCGGTCACCATGAGCCGCTGAATGTGATGCGCGTGGGCAAGCCGCCGGGTCTGGTCGACGCATTGGTGCAGGCAGTTCATCTCGGTCGGCGCGCCCCAGAACAGCCCCGGCAGAGCCCGGTAGGCGCCGAGCCGGTTCGTCTGCGCGTAATCCGGCATCTTCAGCCAGTAGATGCCGCGCACGTATTCGCGCCAGCCGAGGATCTGGCGGATGAATCCCTCCACGGCGTTCAGCGGCGCCAAGCCGTCGCGCCAGGCCTGTTCCACCGCGGCACAGACCGCGCGCGGATCGAGAAGCCCCGCATTCAGATAAGGCGAGATCACGGAGTGAAAGAGCCGGTCCTCGCCCTGCCGCATGGCGTCCTGATAGTCGCCGAACGACGGCAGCCCGTGCTCGAGAAAATGCGCGAGCGCCCGCTCGGCATCGCGAGCCGTCACCGCGTAGTCGAACCCCTCGAGCGTCCCGAAGTTGTTGCCGAAGCGCGAACCGACGAGCGCGAGCACATCGCGCGTGACCGCATCCGGCTGCACGAAAAACTCCGGCGGCGTCGCCAACCGCGCCGGCAGCGGCTTGCGATTTTCAACATCGTAGTTCCAGGCGCCGCCAGCAGGCGTGCCGTCCTCATCCATCAGGAGGCCCGTGCCGCGCCGCATCTCGCGGTAGAAGAACTCCATGCGCAGTTGACGCCGGCCCTCCGCCCAGCCCCGGAACTCCGCCCGCGAGCAGAAGAACCGGTCGTCCTCCCGGATTTCCACCGGCACGCCAGCCTCCGCCTGCCAATCCTGCATCGCATGCAGCACGCGCCACTCGCCCGGATGGGTCACCACCACGGACGCCGCCCCAAGCCGCTCGACCGCCCGCGCAAGCTCCGAACCGAAAGCGCCGGTGTTGGCCGGATCGTCGAGCGTCACGTAGTCGACGGTGAAGCCTGCCTCGCGAAGCTCCGCCGCGAAATGGCGCATGGCCGAGAAGATGAAAGCGATCTTCTTCGGGTGATGCGGCACGTAGGAGGCTTCGTCCGCCACCTCCGCCATCAGCACGACATCGTTTCGAGGGTCCGCGTCCGAAAGAGCCGCGATGCCGCGCGACAGCTGGTCGCCGAGGATATATCGCAGCACCGGCCTTCGCTTTGCCCTCATGAGCCTGATATAGCTCGCGCAACGCCAAGGAGAAGGCCGATCAGCGACCATTATGAGGAGAGCCGCCGGCTGCTCGGTTCCTGCCGCATTCGTGAAACAGGCCCGCTCGCGCTGAGCCGGCATGAAACCGACAGCAGGATCCCCGGTCTCGACAAGAAATCCGGCGCCCGCGCGCTCGCGGCCACACTGCGCGCCACGGCGGATCTTCAGGCTCGTCTCGTCGCCGAGCGCCGCTGGGGCGTGCTGCTCGTCCTGCAGTCCATGGATGCCGGCGGCAAGGACAGCACCATCCGCCACGTCTGCCGCGGCATCGACCCCGGCGGCCTGCGCGTCGCCTCCTTCAAGGCGCCGTCGCGCGACGAGATGGGGGAAGACTTCCTGCGCCGCACCTCCCAGGCGCTGCCGGTACGCGGCGAAATCGGCGTCTTCAACCGGAGCTACTACGAGGAGGTGCTGATCACCCGCCTCCACCCCGAATTGCTCGCGGCCGAGCACCTGCCCCAACCCGAGCTGAACGACCGCATCTGGCACGGCCGGCTGGAGGACATCGCCGCCCACGAACGCTATCTGGACCACCAAGGCATCCTGGTGCGGAAAGTCTTCCTGCATATCTCGAAGGATGAACAGCGCCGCCGGTTCCTCCGCCGCCTCGACCGCCCGGACAAGGTCTGGAAGTTCGACCCCGCCGATCTCGCCGAGCGCGCTCTCTGGGACAAGTACGTGACTGCCTATGAGGAGGCGATAGCCGCCACCGCGGTAGACCACGCACCGTGGTACGTGATCCCCGCGGACCATAAATGGGTGGCGAGGCTGCTCGTCGCGACCCTGCTGCGGACGACGCTCGAGGCGCTCGACCCGCAATATCCTCCGCCCGGCAAAGGCGTGAAGGACGCACGACAAAAGCTCGAAGAAGAGTAGAGCGCGCGGTATCCGAATATTGGCCGGCGCGTTACCACCATCAACGCGCGGCATACCATCCGTAGAACCCGAATATTCCGTTACATCGAGTTCTAGTTTAAATAGTCTCGAATTCAGTAAGAATACGGAAACCGGGACTTTGATTGAAATTACCTCATGCCCGTCGACAACATGTTCAAGAACATGATCATCAAGTGCCGAAAACGACCGAGCAAATATCTTTACCTTCCCATTGAACTAAGTGTAGACGTTCCTGGCGCTTCCGCGCGACGCGGTTGTGTTTGCATCTGAACGAGACGAGATCATTGGAAAATAGCCTTGGCCGTTACACGGTGCATCTGCGACCGTATTTGAATTAACTGCAACGGACGGCAGCGCCTGTCGCGCCAACTCTGTGCTTCCTTGCAGGAGTCTGGTGCCGTTCGCGGCCAACACGATGTGACAACATGCAATGTGAGACGCGATTGAGGCGCGCCTGAAGCCATGCCTCTGCCCGTGCGATCTCGTGGAGAAGATAATGAAGAAACTTACCATGGCGGTGACGCAACTGCTCGGCGTTGCGCTCACGGCCGTCACTGCTCAGGCCGCATCTCTATCCTATGTCGGGGTCAACCTATCGGGTGCAGAGAGCGGCAGCCCCACGAGCGGCGTCTATGGCTACGGGTACATCTACCCCACGCCCGCGGAGGCTGATTACTTCACCGGCATCGGACTAAACTTCTTCCGCGTTCCGGTCGCCTGGCAGCGGTTGCAGCCGACACAGTATGGCTCGCTCGATACGACGCAACTCGGCTACCTCGATGCCTTTGTCGCCGAGGCCGCAAAGGACAAGGCGGGCGTCATAGTGGACGACCACGACTATGGCATCGCCTTTGGAAACGACATTGGAACGTCCGGCACACCGACCTCCGCCTTCGTGGATTATTGGAAACAGCTGGCCGAACACTACAAAAGCATTCCTAACGTTGTCTTCGGGATCGAGAATGAACCGCATGACCAGAGCGCGACCGACTGGGCCGCCGTCGTCCAGGCGGTGATCAACGCAATCCGGTCGACGGGGGCCACTCAGGCGATTTTGGCCTCCGGCAGCGACTGGGATGGCGGCGCGCAATGGATAAGCTCCGGCGACGCGGCAGCAATGGTCGGCATAACGGACCCGCTCAACAAGACCGTCTTCGAAATCCATGAGTATCTCGATACCGCAGCCACCGGTACGGATTGCAGCATCGTCTCGCCGACGATCGGGCCGGAAGATTTGGCTGCCGTGACCAACTGGGCACAATCCAACGGCAAAAAATTGTGGCTCGGCGAGATCGGCGTCTGTAGCGACAACGCGAGCTTGTCCGCGTTCACAAACACGCTGAACTACATCAACGCGAACACCAATGTCTGGCAGGGCTTGACCTACTGGGCCGGCGGTCCCTGGATGGGGGACTACATGTACTCCGCCGATCCCTTGAGCGATGGAAGCACTCCGCCGCAACTGGCCGCGCTGCTGGCGACCCAGTAGGGTTTCCAGCTCGGCTTCTAAACCCGCCGGCCGGCCTCGCCCTAAGCCGCACTTGTTTCCTCGATGACGACCGTCTCGGTGATCGTTGCAGGTTCCCATAAAGTTCGCGCAAGGGCACCTGCGACGACCGCCCCCAGGATCGGCGCGATCCAGAACATCCAAAGCTGCGCGGTATACGCGCCCCCGGCGAACAAGGCCGGGCCCGTGCTGCGCGCGGGGTTCACGGAGGTGTTCGTGATCGGGATCGAGATCAGATGGATGAGCGTGAGCGCAAGGCCGATGGGGATGCCCGCGAAGCCGCTGGCGGCACCCTTGGAGGTCGTGCCGACAATGATCATCAGGAAGAAGAACGTGAGCAGGAACTCGGCCAGGAAGCAGGCGGGCATGGCAAACTTGCCGGGGCTCAGAGCGCCGTACCCATTCGCGGCGAACGCGCCCGGGACCCAGCCGGGCTTGCCTGAGGCGATGAGATAGAGCGCGCCCGAGGCGAGGATCGCGCCGAGAACCTGCACGATGACATAAGGCACCACGTGCTTGTTCGCGCAGCGCCCGGCGGACCACAGGCCGAGCGTGACAGCCGGGTTGAAGTGGCCGCCTGAGATATGCCCGACGGCGTAGGCCATGCTCAGCACCGTCAGCCCGAAGGCGAAGGCGACGCCGACAAAACCAATGCCGAGTTGCGGAAAGGCCGCCGAGAAAATGGCCGCGCCGCAGCCTCCGAACACCAGCCAGAACGTTCCGATAAACTCTGCCGCCAGACGGCGCTGCATATCCGTGTGCAACATGCGGTCAACCCCCTCGCTATTACACGCAGCAGGTTTACGTTCCGATAACGTTTCTTGTGCTGCTTTGAGAGGAAGTGTCGCACGGATCAACGTATTGCTGAAGGCCAGGACAGTAACGAGAGGCTAAGCCGTTCGGACAGCCGAGGCGTAGGCCGGACGAAAAACCTACTTCGGGCAAGCTCGCCCGCGGCTGGCTTTACCCCTCGTTAAGCTAGATCCTTTTACTAGGTGGCAGCTTCTTCGGAGTGAGCGGATCGTGAAGTGGTATGTCAAGGCTGCGCCTGTCCGGCTCAAGCTGGTCATCGCCTTCGGGCTGCAGTTCGGACTGGTGGCCGTGGCCGGCCTTCTGGGCACCGGGACGTTCGGCACCGGACTTGGCGGCGCCACGGGGCATGCAATGCTTGCCGCCATTCTCGCAGCCTCGGCCATCGCCGGCTTCGCCTGCCGCGCGGCCATCGCGAACCCCTACGTCGCGACAGTCGAGAGGATGGAAGCGCTCGCTGCCGGGAACATCACGACCCCCGTCCGCTTCACCGACCATACCGATTGCGTCGGGCGTCTGACAGTGGCGATGGAAGTGTTCCGGACGAATGCCGTCGCTCGCCGGGAGGCGGAAGCGGAGGCCGGGGCAGTGCGCGCGGCAGCCGACGAAGAGAGAGGAAAGAACGAGCGGGCCCGCGCTCAGGCCTCGGCCAACCAGAAAGAGGTGGTGGAGGAGCTTGCGAAGGCGCTCATCAGCCTCGCCAACGGCGACCTCAGCTACAAAATCAACAAGTTCTTCAGCGTCGACTACAAAACCCTCCGCATGGACTTCAATCTCGCCTCGAGCAGGATGGAGAGCACCATGCACAACGTGATTATAAGCACGAACTCAGTCTCCACAGGTTCGCGTGAAATCAACGGCGCCGCAGCTGACCTTGCCCGCCGCATCGAGCAGCAAGCCGCGCAACTCGAGCAATCCGCCGCCACGCTGGCGGAAGTCACCGGCACGGTGGAGCAGACCTCCCAGAACGCCAAAAGCGCCGCGGAGCTCGCCGCCGCCGCCCGCGCCGACGCCACGGCTTCCAGCACGGTCGTGCGGGACACCATCAACGCCATGACGGGCATCGAGGCCTCGGCGCGCCAGATCGCGAACATCATCAGTGTCATCGACGAAATTGCCTTCCAGACCAACCTGCTGGCGCTGAACGCCGGCGTGGAGGCAGCGCGCGCGGGGGATGCGGGCCGCGGCTTCACCGTGGTCGCGACCGAGGTGCGCGCGCTCGCGCAGCGTTCGGCGGATGCCGCGAAGGAGATCAAGGCGCTTATCTCCGCGTCCGGCAAGCAGGTAGGCACCGGCGTCAAACTTGTGAACGAGACCGGCCACACCCTGCAGCGCATCACCGGACAGATCAGCGACCTCGCGGAACTCGTGCAGGGCATCGCGGGCGCGGCCAATCAGCAGGCGACGGCACTGAAACGGGTGAACTCGTCTGTCAGCCAGATGGATCGCGTAACGCAGGAAAACGCGGCGATGGTCGAAGAAACAAACGCGGCGAGCCAGTCGCTCTTCAACGAAGCCGACAAGCTCACCGCGATGCTGTGCGACTTCAAGGTCGGCAGCGCGCCAGCCGAAGCAGGCGCCGTCAACGCCTCCGCAGCGCGACAGCAGCAAATGAAATCTGCCGTTCCTCGCACGGCCGCGGCTGTCGCCGTCGCCGTCGCGTAGCAAGGCTCGACACCGTTGCAGGCGTCATGGGGGCCGGTGCGGGCGCTACGCCGCCCGACACGCGGGAGGACCAGCTACCATCAGCGCCTGCGGCGCCGCTCCCGCATGATCGACCATGCAACGAGCGATACGATTGTGCTGATGACCATGCCCCAGACAACATCCTCGACCGTCAGCGTGAGGTCCCAGTTCTTAAGCACCGCGTAGTTCGTGAGGTCGTAGGTCGCATAGGTGAAAAGGCCGAACAACGCGCCATGGGCCACCACCCATGCCGCGCCATGCCGCGTTCCAGGGCGCGCGACGAAGATCATCAGCCCCAGCGTGTCGAGGACATAGAACAGGACGGCAGGGGCGACGCGCACATTTGCCGCCAGCATGTCGCCCATGACGGCGCGATAACCTGGCCCCATCAACACAAGCCAGATGGCATCGAGCGCCACGAAAACGATCAGCGCGGCGAGATAAGCCAGAAACGGCATGGGGAGCCTCAGCGTTGCGCGGTCTGCCAGTTCGGCGCCATGTAGAATGGCGCATTGGAGGGCGCCAGCATCGGCCGCCCAAGGATGTGGTCAGCCGCCTTCTCGCCGATCATGATCGTCGGCGCGTTCAGGTTGCCGGTCGTGACGCTCGGCATGATGGAACTGTCGACGACGCGCAACCCCTCGAACCCGATCACGCGCGTCTCGGGGTCGACGACCGCCATCGGATCGGCCGGATCGCCCATGCGGCAGCTGCAGGAGGGGTGGTAGGCGCTCTCCACCTTGGAGGCGACGAAGGCGTCGATCTGGTCGTCGGTGACGATGTCGGCGCCGGGCTGGATCTCCCGCCCGGCGAACGGCGCGAAGGCGGGTTGGGCGAAGATCTCGCGCGTCAGCCGCACGCAGGCCCGCATCTCCTCGCGGTCGTCCGGGTGGCTGAGGTAGTTGAAGAACACACGCGGCTTGTCGAGCGGATCGGTCGAGCGCAGCCGCACCCAGCCCCGGCTTTTGGAGCGCATCGGCCCGACATGAGCCTGCATCCCATGCTCCGTGGCGAGGCTCTGGCCGTCATAGGACACCGCGAGCGGCAGGAAGTGATACTGGATATCGGGATAGGGAATGCCGGCACGGCTGCGGATGAAGCCGCAGGTCTCGAAATGATTGGTCGCCCCCAGCCCATCCCGCCGCAACACCCAGCGCGCCCCGATCATGCCCTTGGAAACCAGGGACTGGGCCGAGAACAGGGTGATCGGCTGCGTCACCGCCACCTGGAAATAGAACTCCAAATGGTCCTGCAGATTCTCGCCGACGCCCGGACGATCGGCGGCAACGGTAATGCCGTGCTCGCGGAGTTCCGCCGCCGGACCGATGCCCGAGAGCTTCAGCAACTGGGGCGAGTTGATCGGGCCACCGCAGAGGATGACCTCGCGACGGGCGCGGACCTCGGTCTCGGTGCCCTCCCGCCGGTAGCGGACGCCGACAGCACGACGCCCCTCCAGCAGGATGGCGGTGGCGAGCGCATCCGTCCGCACCTCGAGGTTTGGACGGTCAAGCGCCGGCTTGAGGTAGGCGTTGGCCGCACTCCAGCGCTGGCCGCGACGGACGGTCATGTCCATCCGCCCGAAGCCCTCCTGCTGGTAGCCGTTGATGTCCTCGGTTTCGGGGTAGCCCGCCTGTTTCGCGGCCTCGATCCAGGCCCGGTAAAGCGGGTTTTTGGTCGGGCCATAGGAGGTGTGGAGCGGTCCGTCGGAGCCGCGATAGCTGTCGCCGCCCTCCTCCCGCGTTTCGGCGCGGCGGAAATAGGGCAGGACGTGGCGGTAGCCCCAACCACGCGCGCCGGCCTGCTCCCAGCCTTCGTAGTCCATGGCGTTGCCGCGCACATAGACCATGCCGTTGATGGAGGACGACCCGCCAAGCACCTTGCCGCGCGGCGTATGCATGCGACGGCCGCCGAGATGCGGCTCGGGTTCGGTCTCGTAGAACCAGTTGTATTGCGCGCGGTTCATCGGGATCGACAGCGCCGCCGGCATCTGGATGTAGATCGAGCGGTCGGAGCCGCCATACTCCAGCAGGAGCACGCTGTTCTTGCCATCCTCGGTCAGGCGGCTGGCGAGCACGCAACCGGCCGAACCCGCGCCGACAATGATGTAGTCGAAGCTTTCCATTAGTAGGGCGCTTCGACGTCGGTCAGCGCCACGTAGACGCTCTTGATCTGCGAGTAGTGGTCGAGCGCAGCGCGGGAGTTCTCGCGTCCGAGGCCCGACATTTTATAGCCGCCGAAGGGCAGTTCGATGGGCGTGATGTTGTAGGTGTTGATCCAGCACGTCCCGGCCTCGAGCTGCGCGATGACCCGGTGGGCGCGGGCGAGATCCCGCGTGAACACGCCCGCACTGAGGCCGAACTCGGTGGCATTGGCGCGCGCGATCGCCTCCTCCTCGGTGTCGAAGGTCAGCACCGCCATCACGGGGCCGAAAATCTCCTCGCGCACGATGGAGTGGTCATCCGTGCAGCCGTCGAAGATCGCGGGCGAGACGAAGAAGCCACGGCCCAGACCGTCCCGCGTCACCCGCTCGCCGCCACAGAGCAGCCGCGCGCCGTCGGCCACGCCGCGCGCGATGTGGGCCAGCACCTTCTGCATATGAGCCTCCGAAATCAGCGCGCCCATCTGCGTCGCGGGGTCGAGCGGATCGCCCACCACGATCTTGCGCGTGCGCTCCAGCAGGCGCTCGAGGAAACGCTCGCGGATGGAGCGATCGACGAAGACCCGCGTGCCGTTGGAGCAGACCTCGCCCGCCGAGTAGAAGTTGCCGAGCAGCGCGCCCGACACGGCGTTCTCGATGTCGGCGTCCTCGAAGACGAGGATCGGGGATTTGCCGCCGAGTTCCAGCGTGACCTGCTTGAGCGTCTCGGCCGCCGCCGCCATGACCCGCTTGCCCGTCGGCACCGAGCCGGTGAGCGAGATTTTCCGGATCGCCGGATGCGCGGTGAGCAGGCCGCCGGTGCGGCCGTCGCCGGGGAGCACGTTGAAAACGCCATCCGGGACACCGGCTGCCGTCATGATCTCGCCGAGCTTCAGCGCGGTGAGCGGCGTCAGTTCCGAGGGCTTGAAGATCATCGCATTGCCGCAGGCGAGCGCGGGCGCGGCCTTCCAGCAGGCGATCTGCAACGGGTAGTTCCAGGCGCCAATGCCGGCGACGATGCCGAGGGGCTCTCGCCGCGTGTAGCCCATCGCGGCGGGACCGAGATCGACGCTCTCGCCGGTGATGCCGCCCGCGAGGCCGGCGAAATACTCGAGGCAGTCGGCACCGGATACCACGTCGACGACGCGCGTCTCCTGGATCGGCTTGCCGGTGTCGCGGGTTTCCAACTCGGCCAGCTCGTCGTTCCGCTGGCGCAGGATATCGGCGACGCGACGCAGAATGCGCCCCCGCTCCATCCCCGTCATCCGCGCCCAGACCTTCTGCCCGGAGCGCGCGGCGGCGACGGCGGCTTCGACCTGGGCGATCCCGGCGATCTCAAGCGACGCCAGGGCCTCGCCGGTGGCGGGGTTCGCGGAGACAAAGGTCTCGGCGGTCGCGTCAGGAGCCGCACGGCCTCCGATCCAGGCGGCGAGGCGCCGTTGCGAAGATGCGGCCGGCACCGGCGGGCTCATAGGCATCGCGTATCCTTCCGTACTGGCCGCCAGCTGCGTGTCGACGAAACCGGCGGCGATCCGGCGCGCGGCATCGGCGTCGGACGGGCTCCATGAGGCCGCCAGCGTCGTCCGCAGCCAAAGCCCGTCGATGATGGCGGCGATGATGATCGCGAGGCGCTCGGCCTCCGACGAGGGCGCGAGCAACGTCAGGGCATGGCGCAGGTTGGAGAGCACGCGCCGCTGATAGATGCGCTGCACGCGAAGGAGCCGGTCCGAATGGATCGCCTGCCCCCAGAAGGCAAGCCACACCGCGCCGGTGCGCTGATCCATCTCCTCGGGCGCGAGGTTCGCGTCGATGACCGCCTGGAGCCGTGCGCGCGGTGTGGCGGCGGCGCGAAGGCGAGCCGCGGCCGCGCGACTGAGGCGGGACGCAAGGCTGCGCAACGTCGCTTCGAGCAAGCCGTCTTTATCGCCGAAATAATGCGCGACGAGCCCCGTGGAGACGCCAGCCTGTTTGGCGATGAGCCCCGAGCGTGGTCGCGCTGAAGCCGACCTGGGCCATAACGAGAATGGTTGTGTCGATCAACTGCTTGCGGCGAACATCTTCCGTATCCCGGCGCGACACGCGGCTCTCCAAGGGTGAAATTGGGCCGGTCTGATCTTGCAGACGACCGTCGGCCGAACCTAGGGTTGATTGAACGTGCAATCAACAGCGATTTCATCAGCGGCATTCTTGTGTCGTTACGAAGCACTCATTGCCTAATAATGGAGCAAACAGCGCCCATTCCAGGTCGAGGTTCGGCATGATTTACGAATCGATCCCTAAAAAGGCATGTGCGAAACCAAAAATTGAAAGTATGTTCAACGCACGGCTCCGGGCGACGAGATCCGGGGTTCGCCAGATCTCAGAACTCTGTCAACAGGGAACCGCACGATGCGTAGACATCTCCTTCAGGCTGTAGCGGCCATCGGGTTAATTGCAGGCGCGGCCGGCAGCGTGGGCGCGGCGCAGGCGGCGGGCGACCCGGCCTCCTGTCACAACGTCAGCTTCTCGAATGTCGGCTGGACGGATATCAGCGCCACCACCGGCACGGCGACGGTGATCCTGCAGGCTCTGGGCTACAACCCGACGACCGACATGCTCTCCGTTCCGGTCACGTACGAGGAGATGAAGGACAAGAAGATCGACGTGTTCCTGGGCAACTGGATGCCCACCATGGCCGACAACATCAAGCCGTATGTTGCGAACAAGACCGTCGATGTCGTCGGCCCAAATCTCGAAGGCGCGAAATACACTCTCGCGGTGCCGACCTACCTCTACGACCAGGGCCTGAAGTCGTTTCAGGACATCCACAATTTCTACAAGCAGCTCGACGGCAAGATCTACGGCATCGAGCCCGGCAACGACGGCAATCGCCTCATCCTCACCATGATCAAAAATAACACTGACGGCCTCGGCAACTTCACGCTGGTGCAGTCAAGCGAGCAGGGCATGCTGGCCGAAGTCTCGCGCAAGACGAAGCATCACCAGGGCATCGTGTTCCTGGGCTGGGAGCCGCACCCGATGAACACGAAATACGACATGACGTATCTCTCGGGCGGCGACGCGGTCTTCGGACCGAACTACGGCGGCGCGACGGTCTATACCAACGTCACCGCCGACTATACGAAGGAGTGTCCGAACCTCGGCCGCTTCCTCGACCAGCTCAAATTCACGCTGCCGATGGAGAACACCATCATGGGCTCCATCATGTATGACAAGCTCGACCCCGCCCCTGCCGCCGCCAAATGGCTGAAGGCCAACCCGGATGCGATGACGCCTTGGCTCGCGGGCGTCACCACCGAGGATGGCAGTCAGCCGGCAGAGGCGGCAGTCAAGAAGTCCCTCGGGCTGTAAGAAACTCTGCTAAGGACGGCCATCTGGCGCGCTTTTCCTGTGCCCCGATGCTCGGGCAAACACGCCAGCTCGCTCGTCCTCGCGAGTTTCCACACTAGGATTTCGGTTCTTGTCCGACCCGGTCAGGGTTGAAGAAGAAACCGCTTGCTCATGCAACGAACGGGGTTCGCATGCTGGAACGCCTAGCCGATATCGTTTCGGGACATAAGATCCCTCTCGGCAACTGGATCGCTGCCGTCGTCAACGATATCAGCGGCTCGGACGCCATCGACGCCATCTCCAACGGCATCGCCTGGGCCATCAACGGCGTGACCTCGGCGCTCGAGGCGATCCCCAGCATCGTTCTCATCCTCGTCGTGGGCGCCATCGCCTACGCCATCCGGCGGTCCTGGAAGCTCACGCTCTTCGTCATCCTGGCGCTGCTGTTCATCCTCAACCAGGGCTACTGGACGGCGACGATGGAGACCTTGTCCCTCATCGTCTTCGCGACCGTCATCTCCATGCTCATCGGCGTGCCCATCGGCATCGCCTGCGCGCACCGGCCCTGGCTCTATGTCGGCGTGCGGCCGATGCTCGACCTCATGCAGACGCTGCCGACCTTCGTCTATCTCATCCCGACGCTGGTGCTGTTCGGCCTCGGCGCGGTGCCGGGCCTTATCTCCACCATCATCTTCGCCCTCCCCGCCCCGATCCGCCTGACGCAGCTCGGCATCTCCAGCGTGCCGCCGCCGCTCATCGAGGCGGGCGAAGCCTTCGGCGCATCGAAGTCGCAACTGCTGTGGAAAGTCGAACTGCCGCATGCGCTGCCAACCATCATGGCGGGCCTCACCCAGTGCATCATGCTCAGCCTGTCGATGGTGGTGATCGCGGCGCTGGTGGGCGCGGGCGGCCTCGGCGTGCCGGTGGTGGAGGCGCTGAACTCCGTGCGCGTCGATATCGGCTTCGAGTCCGGCCTCTGCATCGTCGTGCTGGCAATCATTCTCGACCGCGTCTGCCGGCCACGCGAGAGCGAGGGCTGACCGTGTCCCAGACTTCGCACGAGACTGTCATCGAGTTCTCCCACGTCGACATCCTGTTCGGCGCCGCGGGGCGTCGCGGCGCGCGGGCGAAGGCCGAGGCCGTCACCCTGATGGACCAGGGCCGGACGCGCGACGAGATCCTGGCCAAAACCGGCGTCGTGCTGGGCGTGAAGGACGCTTCGCTCTCCGTGCGGGAAGGCGAGATTTGCGTCCTCATGGGGCTTTCCGGTTCCGGCAAGTCGACGCTGCTGCGAGCCGTCAACGGACTGAACCGCGTGACGCGCGGGCGCGTGTTGGTGCGAAACGAGGACAAACAGGTCGATGTCGCCGCCTGCGACCGCGCCACGCTGCGGTTCATGCGCACCCGCCGCATCGCCATGGTGTTTCAGCAATTCGCGCTGCTGCCCTGGCGCACGGTGCGGGAGAATGTCGGGCTCGGGCTCGAGTTCCGCGGTGTCAAAACCGCCGAACGACAGCGCATCGTGGACGAGAAACTGAAGCTCGTGGCGCTCGACCAGTGGGCCGACAAATACGCCCGCGAGCTTTCGGGCGGGATGCAGCAGCGCGTCGGGCTCGCCCGCGCCTTCGCGACCGACGCCGACATCCTGCTCATGGACGAGCCCTTCTCGGCGCTCGATCCGCTCATCCGCACGAAGCTGCAGGATGAGCTGCTCACGCTGCAGAAGAAGGTCCGCAAGACGATCATATTCGTCAGCCACGACCTCGACGAGGCGCTGAAGCTCGGCAACCAGATCGCGATCCTGGAGGGTGGACGCATCATCCAGTCGGGCTCGCCGGAGGACATCGTGCTGCGGCCGGCGAACGAGTATGTGCGCGAGTTCGTCCAGCACATGAACCCGCTGAACGTGCTGCGCGGGCGCACCTTCATGACGCCGCTGGCGGCGCTGTCGCAGAGGGATGGGTGGACGGTGCTCGACCCTCACCGGCCCGTCCTGATGCGCACGAACGGCGCGGGGCACGAGATGACGGCCGGCGGCGCGCGGGTGCCGATCGCCGAGATGGCGCTGGAAGGCGCGGGTCCGCCGCCCGGCAGCTGTGCCGCCATCAGCAGCGAGGCGACGATGAAGTCGGTCATCCAGCTGCGGCAGTCGACCGGCATGCCGGTGCTCATGACGGAGGGCGGGCGCCTGGTCGGCATGTGCGGCGAGGACGAAATTCTGCACGCGCTGGCGTCGGAAGGCTGGCAGACGGTGCAATCGACGCCATAGCTCGCTTGCCTCGGCAACAGCGTTCGGTGCGCGAACGTCGTCGATGCATCAGCGAGCGCTCGTGCTCGCAGGCACGTCCGGCTCTCCCGCCTGATCGGTCGAATCGCATCCAGGAACGATTCGCCTATAATGCTGCGTTGCAGCGGAGTCGCGCCCATGGCCCTCGTCATCACGGTAGCCCAGCAGAAGGGAGGCGCCGGCAAGACAATGCTCGCGGCCAACCTGGCGGCAGCCATGGCGACCGACCGGCGCGTCTGCCTGCTCGACATCGATCCCCAGCGCAGCCTCAAGCGCTGGCACGAGATACGCGGGAAACAAGGCCGCGCCCTGCCCGCCATCACCTTCTCGGATGTATCCGGCTGGCGGCTCCGCACCGAGCTTGAGCGGCTGATGGCCGGGCATGATGTGCTCATCGTCGATACCCCGCCGCAGGTCGATACCGAGGCGAAGCTCGCGATCCGCAGCGCCCACCTCGTGCTGGTGCCTCTGCAGCCGAGCCCGCCCGACCTCTGGGCGGCCGAGGGCACGGTGCAGCTCGCGCGGACAGAGAAGCGCCCGGCCCGGCTGGTGTTGAACCGGGCGCCGACGAGTTCGAAGCTCCGCACGACGGTCGAGCATGATGCGGAGGCCGCGGGCTACGCGGTGATGGCGAACACACTCGGCAATCGCGCGGGCTTCGCCAATGCCTTCGCGCAGGGTATGGGTGCGGTCGAGGCGGCGCCGAAATCGGTCGCCGCGCAGGAAATCCTGGCGCTGCTGCGCGAGATTGAAGGAGTGGTGGCTTGAACTATCTCGTCTGGCTGGTGACCGCCATCCATCTGCTCTGCGTCGTGCTGTGGGTGGGCGGGATGGCCTTCCTGCTGCTGACGCTCCGCGCGAGCGCGAACGCGATCGAGCCCTCGGCGCGGCTGGTGCTGCAGGGCGCGGTGTTCCGGCGGTTCTTCCGCACGACCTGGCAGATCATGCCGATGGCCGTCGTGAGCGGCCTGCTGCTGATCATCCTCCTCTACAATCACCAGAAGCAGCCGTGGGAAGTCATGGTGATGGAGACCGGCGGCGTGCTGATGGCGGCGATCTTCATCGGCATGGTGCTGGTGCCGAACAAGCGCTTCCAGGCGAAGCTCGCCAGCGGCACGGCGACCGTTGAGGATGCAGCCCCGGTCCGGCGGCTGCTCTGGCTGAGCCTCGGTATCGGCGCCGTCATTCTGGTCTGCGTCGCCAATCTCTGACCGAGACTACAGCGATGTGGCGCGCAAGCCTGCCGATGTATGCGCTGCCGGAGATGGCGGCGGCCAATGCGGCGCTGTGGGCGGCGGTCCGCGAGAGGCTTGAGGCGGCGGGGATCGCGGCGCTGCCAGCGCTGCTATCGCCCGCACCTGCGGCGCTGCCGGGGGCGATCGCACCCGGCACGCTGTTCAGCCAGATGTGCGGCTACCCGCTCAGGCGCCTCTATGATGGGCAATACCGGCTGCTGGGCACGCCGCTGTACGACCTGCCCGGCTGCGGGTGGTTCGCGCCGGGCGTCCCGGGCCACTGCTCCTTCATCGTGGTGCCTCGAACTTCACCCACGGAGACCGTCGAGGCGCTGCGGGACAGCCGGTTCGCGGTCAACGGCTTCGATTCCAACTCCGGGATGAACCTGCCGAGACGGCTGCTGGCGCCGCTGGCCGGTGGGCGGCCCTTCTTCTCGCAGGTGATCGTCAGCGGCGGCCACCTGCGGAGCATGGAGATGGTCGCGGCCGGCGAGGCCGACGCCGCGTCGATCGACTGCGTGACCTATGGCTTCTGCGCGCTCTATCGGCCGGACCTCGTGGCGGCGCTGCGGGTGGTGGCGGAGACGCCCACGAGCCCGGCGATCCCGTTCATCACCTCGGCCGGGACGCCGCCGGAGACGGCGGCGGCGCTCACCCGGATTCTTGGGGCCGAGGTTCCGGAGGCGCTGGCGGGACTGCGGATTGCAACGGTGCTGCCGCCGCGCCCGGAGGCCTATGATGCAGTCCTCGTCTTTGAGGCGGAAGCCGCCTCGCTAGGCTACCCGGTTCTGACCTGAGAGCCGGCGCCTGCCGCCCGAGGGCACGCGATTGCGGCAGAGCCGCACGCGGTTCCTCGAAGCCCGGATGCGGCCCCATATGATGCGGCGTCACCAGATACCGCCGGATGACATCGGCATAGCCGTCATAGACCAGCCCGCCGTTCGCCGCGATCAGTTCGGCCCGGTGGGCGCGGTAGTAGGCCGGGATGCGATACCAAGGCAGGCCCGGCCGGTCATGATGAACCGCATGAAGATTATTATAGAGAAACAAAAGCCCCAGAACCGGCGCGTTCTCGACGATGGCGGTACGCTCGGCTTCGTCAGCCGCCGCGCGATGCTCGGCGAACGAACGGATGCTCGCCAGTGACCGGGCCGAAACGACAAAGCACAAGACGTACATCCAGACGGCCATGTGGCAGACACCGCAGACCCAGACGAGCACCGCCGCCACGCCGAGCAGATGCGGGAGCCAAACCCGCAACTCGGCCCGGTTGCCGCGCAGACACAGTCCGAGATGCACCCAGAGGAACAGGACCATGCTGCGCATGGCGCCGAAGGTGATGCGCCCCAAGAAGGTGTTCCGGAAGCGCAAGAAAGCCCGAGCCGCCGGACCCAGCCGCCCGAAGCGCTCGGGCGTGAGGTAATACGACTCCGGATCCTCCAAAGGATCGGTGAGATAGGCGTCCCGATGATGGCGAAGATGAATGGCGCGATAGACGTTGTACGGCAGCCAAAGTGTGAGCGGCGGAAAACCGATGGCGTCGTTCAGCGCACGATAGCGCGTCGGGTGACCGTGGAGAACCTCGTGCTGCAGCGACATCTGCCACGCGACGAACCAGCCGCCGCCGAGGGCAAGTAACGGCCACGGAATGAGAGCGTGCCAGAAGGTCAACGCACCCCAGCCGCCGTAGATGACCGCTGTCAGAAGCACCGTCGGCCACTCGACCGGAGGACGCGGAAATCGGGCAACACGCAGATTCGTTTCGGTATCCATACACATATGTTGATCGGAAAAAGAGTGTGTCTCAAGGCGATAACCAGCCTGTGAGCGTGTATAATGCGCATCTTCCGTTACATATGAAACGGGAACGCTATAGCTTGATGACATTCCGCACACTCGTGGTTAAAATCCCGCATGAGCTTTACCTCCGCAGATCGCGCCGAGCTTGTCCGCCTGTTCAGGGAGCGGCTTTTGGCAGTGATGAACCGCAGCGGGCTCGGGCAGACCGCCTTCGCGAGCAGCGTCGGCATCGACCGCTCCACGCTCTCACAGATCCTGTCACCAGCGAATGACCGGCTGCCGCGACTCGAATCGGTCGCAGCCATTGCCCGCGTGGGTCAGGTGTCGCTGGACTGGCTGTTGGGCCTGCGCGAGGTCGAGGCGCAGGAGCCGGGGCTGGTCGCCGAGAGCCTCAGCATCGAACGGGACGTGATCTCACCGGCCGACGAGCGGCTGATGCGCTGGCTCGAAGAGGCCGCCGGCTACAAAATCCGCCACGTGCCCAGCAGCTTCCCGGACGTGCTGAAGACCGAGGAGGTCATCGCCTTCGAGTATGAGAATTTCATCGCGCTCTCGCCGCAGAAGCGCATCGAGATCACCCGGTCCCGGCTGGATTATCTGCGGCGGCCGGAGACGGATATGGAAGCGGCGACCGCCATGCACGTGATCGCGAGCTTCGCGCGTGGCCAGGGACGATGGCAGGGGCTGCCGGTGGAGGTGCGGCGCGCGCAGCTCGAACATCTCGTCGGCCTCTGCGAGGAGCTGTATCCCCGCTTCCGCTGGTTCCTCTATGACGGGCGCGAGCTGTATTCGGCGCCGATCACCATCTATGGGCCGATCCGGGGCGCGATCTATATCGGCCAGGCATTTCTGGTCCTGCAGTCGCGCGACCATATCCGGGCGCTGATCGGGCATTTCGACCAGCTCGTGCGGGCCGCGAAAATCGGGCCCACCGATATGCCCGGCTATCTCCGCGGGCTGCTGCAAGATTGCGGTTGAGGTGGACCTCAGGCCGGAATGGCCTCGCGGACGGTTTTCTTGCCAGCGCCGGGCGTCGGTTCGAGAAAATCGAGCACCACGCGCCCAGGCACCTGACCTTTTCCAAGGCGCTCGAAGACCGAGTTGATCGCCGAAAGCGGCTGCAGCTCGATATCGGCCTTCACCTTGCCCTCGGCGGCGAATGCGAGACATTCGGCCATATCCTCGCGCGTGCCGACGAAGGAGCCGCGCACCGTGATGCAGTTGGCGACCACGTCGAAAAGCGGTGTCGGAAACTCGCCCGGCGGGAGACCGACGAGCACGCAGGTGCCGCGCTTGCGCGTCATGCCGATGCCCTGCCGGAAGGCGGGCAACGAGGGCGCGGTGATCAATACGCCATGCGCGCCGCCGCCGATCGCCTTCTGCAGGACCGCCGCCGGATCGCCCGTCTTTGCGTTGACAACCAGGTCGGCGCCGAGCGTCGTCGCGAGCGCGAGCTTGCCCTCGTCGATGTCGACCGCACAGACATGCAGGCCCATCGCCTTGGCGTATTGGATGGCGAGATGGCCGAGGCCGCCGCAGCCCGAGATGGCGATCCACTCGCCGGGGCGCGCTTCGGTTTGCTTGATGCCCTTGTAGGTCGTGATTCCCGCGCAGATGATGGGCGCGGCCTCCTTCGGACCGAGGCCCTTCGGGATGTGCGCGACATAGGTGGGATCGGCGAGAACATATTCGGCGAAACCGCCGTTCCGGGTGTAGCCGCCGAACTCCGCCTCGGCACAGACCGTCTCCCAGGCGCTGAGGCAGTATTCGCAATGTCCGCAGGCGGAATAGAGCCATGGCACGCCGACGCGGTCGCCTTCCTTGACGATTTTGACGCCCTTGCCGACGGCCGCGACGATACCGATTGCCTCGTGACCCGGAATGAAGGGCGGCTTCGGCTTGACAGGCCAATCGCCGCTCGCCGCGTGGAGATCGGTGTGGCAGACGCCGCAGGCTTCGGTCTTGACGAGGATCTGGCCGTGACCGACCTCTGGGATATCCCATTCCTCGAGGGCCAGCGGCTTGCCGAATTCACGGACGACGGCGGCGTGCATCTTCTTGGACATCGATCAATCCTTCTGGTGATTAGCCGGCCGCGCGCCGCCCAAGCCTGTCAGCCCGGCGCTTCGAGAACCGCGTAGCGCACGAGCTTCTTGTTGACGAACTCCTGGATGCCCATGTCGCCCAGCTCGCGGCCATAACCGGAGTTCTTGATGCCGCCGAAGGGAAGTCCGGCATCAGTCCAGTCGATGTTGTTGATGAACATCATGCCGGTGTCGACGCGGCTGGCGATCCGCCGTCCGCGCGCGATGTCCTGCGTCCAAACCGATCCGCCGAGGCCGAAATCGCTGTCGTTTGCGAGTGCGACCGCCTCATCTTCGTCTTTGACGACATAGAAAGAGACGACCGGCCCGAAGAACTCGTCGCGGAAGGCGGGGTTTCCCGGCTTGATGCCGGTGAGGATCGTTGGCTGCATGAAGGCGCCCGGACGGTCGAAGCGCTTGCCGCCCATCAGCAGCTTCGCCCCGTGCTTCACCGCCACGTCGACCTGCGCCAGAAGATCGACGAGCGCCTGTTCACTCGACAGCGGACCGAGAGTGGTTTTCTCGTCCATCGGATCGCCAGGCTTCAGCGCCTCCAGCGCCGCGCGGAAGCGGGCGAGGAAGGTTTCGGCCAAACTCTCCACCACGATGAAGCGCTTGGCGGCACAACAGGTCTGGCCGCAGTTGTACATGCGGCCCCACACGGCCCATTTGATCGTGTGGTCCATGTCGGCGTCGTCCAGCACGATGAAGGCGTCGCTGCCGCCAAGCTCCATCGAGGATACTTTGAGGTTGCGCCCGGCGCTTGCGGCGATGATCTGTCCAGCGGCCACGCTGCCCGTCAGCGCCACGCCCTTGATGCGCTCGTCATTGACGACACGGTCCGACTGCTCATGCGAGATGAGAAGATTGGTGTAGAGGCCGGGAGGCGCGCCGGCGTCGAGCAGTATTTTCTCGAACGCGATCGCGCATTGCGGCACGATGCCGGCATGCTTCACGACCATGGTGTTGCCGGCCATGAGGTGCGGGCCGGCGACA
Source organism: Acidisoma sp. (assembly GCF_965199065.1). NCBI lineage: Bacteria > Pseudomonadati > Pseudomonadota > Alphaproteobacteria > Acetobacterales > Acidocellaceae > Acidisoma > Acidisoma sp. The sequence continues at coordinate 1,487,076 of NZ_CBDAQN010000001.1, forward strand.
CGGGCAAGCTGGTAGTATGGAAAGTTCCACGGCTCGACGCCAAAAATCACGCCGATCGGGCTGCTCTCCATATGCGCCTCGCCGACGCTCGGGTGCAGCTTGACCGGTGCCAGGAACCGTTCCGCGTGCTTGGCGTAGTAGGCGAGGATTCTGGAGCTGAATTCGACTTCGCCACGGGCCTCGCTGATGCGCTTGCCCATTTCCAGCGTCATCGTGTGGGCGAGGCTATCGGCCTGCTCATGCATCAGCACGGCGGCGCGGGCGATGATGACGGCGCGCTCGGCATAGGACTTGTGGCGCCACGTCTCGTAGCATGACTGCGCCGTGGCCAGCTTCGTCTCGAACTCAGCGTCGGTGATCTGATCGAAGGATTTCACGAGCTTCCCGTTGAAGGGATTGAGCGTCTGATAGGTCATGCGATGTTCCTGCTGCGGACTGTCGGCCAAAGCATGCTCAAGCCCGGAGGACACGGTCGTCGCATCCCGATGCTTTGGGTGCGGCCTCTCTGTCCACCCAATGAAATCTCTAATCGCCTTGGGCCAGGAGCAGCAGGATCGGAAACTACCCATACGGGACGCGCTCGGAAGCCGTTGATATGGATCAAACTCCGTCGGTTATCTTCATGCAATCAATCGGCAGGCCGAAGTGTTCCGCCGCCACTCGGTATTTTCCGTCGCTTACCATCCGGCCTGCCAAACGCCATCCTGCTGGATCAGGCAGCGGCGCCAGCCCTGACACGCAGGTATGCACATGACCAGTCCCGCCCCATCCGGCTATCTCAGCACCGAGTTCGACCCCTTCCTGAGTTCGCCGCTTTGGCTGGACCGGAACGAGTTCCCCCTCAGCGTCATGTCGGCGTTGGCGCGGCTCGACATCGATCCGTGGCAGGAAGCCGCAGCTTTGGCCGCGCTATCGAAAGCGGCGGCCGTCACGCGCCTCTCGGCCCTGCTCGGGCCTCTACCCGGGGCGCCATCCACCAGGCCCGACCGGGAGGGCCTTTGTCAGCGGGTGCTGGGCCTTCTGCCGTCGCCCCGGACAATACCACTGCATCCTGCGCTCGAGGTCACGGCGGCGGCTGCAAAAAAGGGTGTCATGACACGCCCGACGACATCCTCGCTTCTGTTCTTGGGCTGGATCGTCATCGCCGGCCTGATCGGCGCCTCAGTCGTGCCGCGCCTCTTCGACAGACCGACGGTATCAGCCGCCGCCACGGTCGTGCATCGAAGCCCGGGCGCCGCCATCCAAGGCTTCACCACGAGCAAAGACTGACATCCCGATGAAGGCTATGGTCCTGGGCAGGCCGAAAAGCCCGCTGGTCTGGACGGAACTGCCGGACCGCCATCCGGGGCCGGGCCAGATCCGGGTCAAGGTGCTGGCCTGCGGGGTTTGCCGCACGGACTTGCATGTGCTGGACGGCGAACTGCCGCGTCCCAAATCACCCATCATACCCGGGCATGAAATCGTCGGTCGCATCGACGAGATTGGGGAAGGTGTCACGGGCCTGAAGCTCGCCGATCGCGTGGGCATCCCCTGGCTCGGCCATACCTGCGGCGTCTGCCCCTACTGCGAGGCAAGCCGGGAGAACCTCTGCGACGCGCCTCTGTTCACCGGCTATACGCGCGACGGCGGCTTCGCGACCGCCACCATCGCCGATGCCCGCTTTGCCTTTCCGCTGGGCGAGACGGGAGCGGACGTGTCGCTCGCGCCGCTGCTCTGCGCCGGGCTGATCGGATGGCGGTCGCTCGCGATCGCGGGCGAAGGCAGGACGATCGGCCTTTACGGCTTCGGCGCTGCCGGGCACATCGTGGCGCAGGTAGCGCGATGGCAGGGCCGCCGCGTCTTCGCCTTCACCCGGCCGGGAGACACAGGCAACCAAGCCTTCGCGAGGAGCCTTGGCGCGGACTGGGCCGGCGGCTCGGACGAAGCGCCGCCCGAAAAGCTGGATGCGGCGATCATCTACGCGACGGTAGGCGCGCTCGTGCCACTGGCGCTGAAGGCCGTGCGTAAAGGCGGGCGCGTCGTCTGCGCCGGCATCCATATGAGCGACATTCCCGGCTTCGCTTACGATATTCTGTGGGAGGAGCGGCAACTCGTCTCCGTCGCCAATCTCACGCGCCAGGACGGGATCGACTTTCTCGGGCAGGCGCCGAAGATGGACCTGCAGATCAAGACCACGACCTACCCGATGCAGGAGGCGAACACGGCGCTGGCGGATCTCTGTGCCGGGCGGTTCGAGGGGGCCGCCGTGCTGGTGCCTTGAGCCTCGGGGCCGCCGGCTCCAGCGGGTCCAGGGCAGAGCCCTGCCCTCGGCCCTAGCTCATCCAGTTGCCGCCGTCGACGTTCAGCGTCTGCGCGACAATGTAGTCGGCGTCCGAACTCGCCAGGAACACCGCCGCACCGGTCATGTCCTCGACATGGCCCATCCGCCCGTACGGCACCGCGAGCCCCACCTGACGCTTCTTCTCGCCCAGCGGCAGGTTCTCGTATTTCGCGAACTGCGCGTCGACCACGTCCCACATCGGCGTGTCCACGACGCCCGGCGCAATCGCGTTCACGTTGATGCCGTGCTTGATCAACCCAAGACCGGCACTCTGCGTGATGCTGATGACGGCCGCCTTCGAGGCGCAATATACGGCGACGAGAGCCTCGCCCCGCCGGCCCGCCTGGGAGGCGAAGTTGACGATCTTCCCGCCCTGACCCTGGCGCACCATCTGGCGTGCCACCGCCTGCAGCGTGAACAGCAACCCCTCGACGTTGACCGAGAACTGCTTCGCGTAGCTCTCGCGGGTGATCTCGAGGATCGGCGCCATCTCGAAGACGCCGGCATTGTTGACCAGGATGTCGATCCGGCCGGCGCGCTCGACCACCGCCGCCACCATCGCGTCGATCGACGTCTGCTGCGCCACGTTGACGCCGACGCCGATCGCATCATGTCCGATCTCGTCGGCGACGCTCTTCGCCTCCGTCGCGTTGATGTCGGCCACGACGACGCGGGCGCCCTCCGCCGCGTAGCGTGTGGCGATGGCGCGTCCGATGCCCCGCGCGCCGCCGGTGATGATCGCAACCTTGCCCTCGAGCCTCATTTCACCGCTCCGAACGTCAACCCGCTCACGAGCTGCTTCTGGCTGATCCAGCCGAAGATGAGAATGGGCGCGATCGCGAGCACGGAGGCGGCGGAAAGCTTGGCCCAGAACAGGCCTTGCGGCGCCGAGAAGCTGGCGATGAAGGCGGGCAGCGGCGCCGCGTTGTGCGCCGTCAGGTTGAGGCTCCAGAACGCCTCGTTCCAGCAGAGGATGATGCCGAGCAGCCCGGTCGAGGCGATACCGGGCATCACCAGCGGCAGCAGGACGTGCACCAGCACCTGCCGCAGGTTGGCGCCGTCGATGCGGCTCGCCTCGATGATGTCCTTCGGCAGGTCGCGGAAGAAGGTGAACAGCATCCAGACGGCGATCGGCAGGTTGCTCATCATGTTGATGACGATGAGCGCCGTGCGGCTGTCGAGCAGCCCCGCGTCGCGGCAGAGCAGGTAGATCGGCACCAGCACGCCGACGGCGGGCAGCATCTTCGTCGACAGCATCCAGAGCAGCAGGCCGCGCGTGCGGTGCGTCGGGTAGAAGGCCATGGCGAAGGCCGCAGGCACGCCGATGATGAGCGTCAGCAGCGTCGCGCCCACGGCGATGATGACGCTGTTGGCGGCGAAATGCAGGTAATCGGCCTCGGCGAAGATGTCCCGGTAGTTGATGAGCGTCGGCTTGAAGAAGATGAGCGGCGGCGTCTGCACCGCCTGCACCTCGGTCTTGAAGCTCGCCAGCACCATCCAGGCGATGGGGAAGAACATGACGAGGGCGACGACCCAGGCAATCGTTCCCGCGACCGGGCTGTTCTTCCTGGCGACACCGTAGCTCATAGCTCAAGCCTCTTGCCGACGCTCCGCGTGAGGAAGGCGGAGACGATGTTGGCGAGCACGATGGCGATGACGCCGGCCGCCGATGCGCCGCCGACGTTGAAGGCCAGCAGAGCGCGCTGATAGATCAGGAATGTCAGGTTGGTCGTCGCGTAGCCGGGGCCGCCCGCCGTCGTCACGTAGATCTCCGCGAAGACGCTCAGCAGGAAGATCATCTCGATCATGATCGTGACCGATATGGCACGCGACATGTGCGGCAGCTGGATGTTGAGGAAGATGTCGATGGCGCTGGCGCCGTCCAGCCGGGCGGCCTCCAGCTGTTCTTCGTCCATCGACTGCAGCGCCGTGAACAGGATGAGGAAGGCATAGGGCAGCCATTCCCAGCACAGGATCGCCATGATCGAGCCCAGCGGAAAAACGCTGAACCAGGCGACGGGCTGAAGGCCGAGCATGCGGAAGATGGCCGCCACCAACCCGTCGACGGGGTCGAGCAGGAGGTTCTTCCAGACCAGCGCGCTCACCGTCGGCATGACGAAGAAGGGCGAGATCATGAGAACGCGCGCGAACCCCTGGCCGCGGAACGGCTGGTTGAAGACCGCCGCGAGGATCGTGCCGAAGATGATCGTGATTGCGATGACGCCGACCACGATGATGACCGAGATCATCAGCGAGTTGAGCAGCGCCGGATCCTGGAAGAGGTATTTGAAGTTCCGGAACCCGGCCCAGCCGTGGATCATCGGGTTGAGCAGGTTGTAGCGCCGGAACGCGAAGAACAGCGTCATCGCGAGCGGCACGATCATCCAGATCAGCAGCAGCCCGACGGATGGCGCGAGAAGCGGCAGCGTCCTCACCCCACCGCCCGGCCGTTTCACGACTTTTGCCGATGCACCTGAGGCGGCCGGCCCCCCCGCACTCATAGGAGTGGCACTCATGACGATCCTTTCCGGTCCGGCGTGCTTCTCGAACTCGAGCGGCAAAGCAACGAGTTGCGGCACGCTAGAAACATCAACGGCCCGGCCTGGGAACCCCAGTTGTGCCGGGCCGCCTGTTCTTACTTCACCAGGCGCTTACTGAGTGTAGCCCGCCTGCTGCATCGTGGAGGAGACCGAAGCCTGCGCCTGCTTCAGTGTCGCATCGATGCTGCTCTGGCCGGTCAGCGCCGCCGCCACCAGCTGTCCGACCGTCGTTCCGATCGACTCGAATTCCGGGATCGAAACGTACTGAATTCCGGTGTACGGAACCGGGTTCAGTGTCGGGTGGTCGAGGTTGGCGGTCAGGATCGCCGTCTTCACCGCGCCGGCGAAGGGTGCCGCCGCGAGGTAGTCAGAGTTGGAGTAGGTCGAGAGACGGGTGCCGGGCGGCAGCGTCGTCCAGCCGTTGTCCCGGCCCACGAGGTCGATGTAATCCTTCGACGTGGCCCAGCTGATGAAGTCTTTCGCGGTCGCCGCCTGCTTGGAGGTGGAGGGGACCGCCAGCGCCCATGACCAGAACCAATGCGAACCGTTCGGCGTTACATCGACAGGGGCGGCGGTGAAGCCCGTCTTGTCGTACACCTGGCTGCTGTTCTTGTCGTAGATCATGCCGGCGCCGGAGGTCGCGTCGATCCACATGGCGCAGTGGCCGGTGGCGAACAGCGCCTGGTTCTCGTTGAAGCCGTTCGAGCTGGCGCCCGGCGGGCCGTAGTCGCGCAGCAGATGCACGTAGAAGGTCAGCGCATCATGCCAGGGTTGGGTCTCGAGCTGGGCCTGCCAGCTCATGTTGAACCACTCGCCGCCATAGGTGTTCAGCAGAGTGTCGAAGAACGCCATGTTCTCGCCCCAGCCGGGCTTGCCGCGAAGGCAGATGCCATACTGCTGCTTGCTCTTGTCGGTGAGCTTGGCGGCATAGCCGTCAACCTGCTTCCAGGTCGGGTTCGACGGCATCGTCAGACCGGCGGCCGAGAACAGGTCCTTGCGGTAATAGGTGAAGGAGCTTTCAGCGTAGAAGGGCAGCGCATAGAGCTTGCCGTTCGACGACAGCGCCTGCCGGACCGAGCTGAACACGTCGTTGTAGTCGTAGCCCGGGATGCCATCGAGCGGCGTGAGCCAGCCCTGCTTGCCCCAGATCGGCGTCTCGTAGGAGCCGATGGTGATGATGTCGAACTGGCCGCCATGGGTCGCGATATCGGTCGTCACGCGCTGACGGAGGACGTTCTCCTCGAGCACCACCCAGTTGATATTGTTACCGGTCTTCTTCTCCCAGACCGAGGAGAGCTTCTGCATGACCACCATTTGCGAGTTGTTCACGGTGGCGATGGTGATCGTCGTCGCATGGGCCAGACAGGTGCCGGACATCAGGGCAGCCGCGAAGGCCGCTATCGCTCTTAGACGCATTTCCTATTCCCTATATTCAAAAGCCGTTTCGAGCTACGCCACTTGATGGGCGTATGCTCGGCCGGCGAGCAGAACATCAAGACCGAGGCCGCCTGTCAAGTGGCCTTTCCAAGGCATTGCGTCAGCTTCATGTTGCAAGCAGCGCTTCGGCGGTCGCTTCGTCGGTTATCAGGCCGTCGACCATGCCGCCGACCATGGCCGCGCGGATGGCGCCGACCTTCACCGCGCCGAAGGCCGCGCCGACCCGCAGCGCGCTGGTGCGTAGCGCCAGATGCCAGACCCCGGCGACGCGTTCGTTGACCGAGCCGCCCAGGAGGCGGCCATCCGCGTCATAGGACCAGCCGCCGATCTCGCCGACCGCGCCGCCTTCGATGAGCGTGGTGAGTTCTCCGTCCGATACGCAGCCGTCGCTGTGCAGCGCGCTTTTCCAATCGACGGAGCCGATGCCGACGAGCATGCAACGGGCCTGGGGCAGAAGGTCGCGCAGGGTCTCGTATGGCTGTTGTTTCTGCAACACGTCCCGCTCCTCGACGGTTGCGGCGATGACCGGACAGGGGAGCGAGAAGCATTGCGCACCCGACCTCTCGGCGATCCGCAGCACCGGGTCGAGCGCGATGGCACGGCCCATCGGCAGGATGCTGCCGCAGAGCGAAAAAACCTTGTGCTGCGGCGCGGCCACGGGGGAGAGCTCATTCGCGATGGCGCGCAGCGTGCGGCCGGTGCCGAGACCCAGCACGAGCGGCGCCCGTTGCGAGAGCCACTTCTCGAGGAACTGCGCCCCGGCGATGGCGACGGAGCCGAGCGTCGCGGCGTTGCTGCCCATCGTGGGCACGACCTCGCAGAGCGAGAGGCCGAAGCGGCGCGACAGAGCGTCGCCGGCCTCCATGCAGGGGCCCACCTCATGATCGAACCGAAACTTTATGAGCTTTTCGGTGAGCGCGAGGGAAATGAGCCGCTGGGCCGCCTGGCGCGATATGTTGAGCTGCCCGGCGACCTCATCCTGCGTGCGCCGTCCGACGTAATAAAGCCAGGCCGCACGCGCCGCCTGCTCCAATCTCAATCCTTGCCGGGACCGCGTCTCCGCGGCCATCTTTTCGCTCATGAACGTCCCATCCCTGGATGTCCGCGCATCCTTGGGGTGAAGTATTGTTCGCTTGCCGGGCATCTGCCAACCCCCTGCCGGCAGAAGAGCAGGCGGTCATTGCGCCTCCGGCCTGAGCGGCGGAAGCCACGGCCAGATCCCCCGCCCGTCGCGGTCGGTATCGATCCGCGGGCCACCGGGTTCGAGCCGGATGGCGATCGCCTGTCCGCTTCGGACCAGGTCGCGGTCGACGCGCGCCACGCCGGCACAGTCAGCGCCGGAAAGCTCGTCGAGATAGCCGGTGGCGACGATCACCCCGATGCCCCGGCAGTTCGCGGGCGGGTCGTAGGCGCGCCAGATCAACACCGCGCCCTTGCCGGTGCCCGGCAGCACGCAGCCCTCCGCCGTGCAGGTGACGCGGCCATCGGCAAGCGCCCCCTCACCCGGCAGCGCCACCAGCGGGCGACCGGCGAAGAAGCGGCGCCACTCCCCGAGCGTGAAGTCGTCGTGTCCGGTCTGCTGCAGGTAGACGGCGCCGGGTTCGCGCACCGCGATGATCCGGAGGTCGGGCGAGACGAGGATGTCCGGGACCCGCACGAAGAAGGGCATGACGAGGACGCCGAAGACGAGCGGGGCAAGGCCGAGCAGCCGCAGTGAACTGTGCCACAGGCAGAGCCAGATGAGCCCCAGGCTCGCGATGCAGAGGCCGGTGAGCGACTCCGGCGGCACGGACAGGGTGGCGGCGGGCAGGTGCGCGGCGATGCGGGCGATCCCGACCATCAGGGCGCAGCCCCACCCCATTGGGACGAGGGCGAGGAAGCCGAGACCGAGCGGCATCAGCAGCAGCCCGGCGAGGCCCAGCGGCAGCACCCAGAAGGTGGCGAGCGGCACCGCCAGCATATTGGCGAGCACGGAATAGATCTGCACCTGACCGAAATGATAGGCGACGAAGGGCGCGGTCGCCGCGGCTGCCAGCAGGCTCGTGGTGGCAACCAGCATGAGGTCCCGCCGCAGCCAGCCCAGCACCCCGGCCCGATGGGAAAATGATGCGATCTTGAGGGAGTGCAGCACCTCATAACCGGCGACCAGCACCATCACGGCGGCGAAGCTCATCTGGAAGCTGACCCCGCCGACCGCTTCGGGCTGCGTCAGCATGAGGACCGTCGCGGCGAAGCCGAGGCTGCGCATCGAGATCGCCCGCCGCCCGAGCAGGAGGCCGAGCGTGACGAGGCAGGCCATGACGAAGCTGCGGATGATGGGCAGGTGCATGCCCGTCATCGCCATGTAGAAGGCGCCGGCCGCGAGCGCCACGACCCCGGCCACCTGCTTGACCGGCCAGCGCAGAGCCGCCCACTCCCACTGCACCAGACCGAAACGGGCGGCGCCGAGGACCGTGCTCATGACGATGCCGATATGCAGGCCGGCGACCGCCAGGATGTGGGCGAGGCCGGCGGTCGCGAAATCAGCCCGGACGGCGATGGGGATCGCGGTGCTGATGCCGGTGAGCAACGTGGCCGCCACCGCCCCCGGCGCGCCGGGCACCACCGCCATGATCCGGCCGGCGACGTTCTCCCGCAATCGCTGCCAAAGCTGGGCGAGGCCGGTGCGGTGCGCGGGCGCCGACAGGTGCACGGCGCCCAGAGCGAAGCCGCCGCCCGCCAGTCCCTGGAAATACTCGTCGCGCCGCTGATCCCAGGCGCCGGGATAGGCGGGTGGAAAAGGCGCCCGCAGCAGCGCCCGCACTGTCAGCCGGTCGCCGGGAGCCAGCGGCTGGAGATCGGTGTTGCGAAGCCGGAGCCGGAGCCCGCGCGCCATCGTGGCCCCGCCGTCGAGCGTCATCGCCCCCAGGATGACGCGGCGGCCGGTGGGCAAGGGCTCCACCGCTACGATCGTGCCGGAGACCACGATTGCGTCGTGCGACAACACGGGCATCGGCGGCATCGCATGAGTTCGCAGACTGGCGGATGCGAAGCCGATCGCCAGCGCGAGCAGGCAGGCCGTCAGCGCGCGCGGGATCTGGCGCCGCCAGCCGAGCACCACCAGAGGCAGGACCAGGCCGGCGAAAACCGGCCCGATCCAGGCGGTCGGCTCGGCGGGCTGGGCGAAGAACAGCACGATGCCCGTGGCCATGAACACCGCCAGCCAAGGCAGGAAACGGCCCTGCTCGGCATCGATCCAGGCGGCCAGCCCCCGCTCCGCGGCCAGCCGCGCCCGCAACAGCCAGACCCCATGAAGCGGGGCGGCCAATCGCGCGAGGACATTTTCACCCACCGGCGAAATGCTTTAAGCAGCCGCCATGACCGCCGAAACCCCAATCCGTACCCGCTTCGCGCCCTCTCCGACCGGGCTCCTGCACATCGGCGGGGCCCGGACTGCGCTGTTCAACTACCTCTTTGCCCGCCACCATGGCGGCAGCTTCCTGCTGCGGATCGAGGACACCGATCGCGCCCGCAGCACGCCGGAAGCGACCGAGGTCATCCTCAAGGGTCTCGACTGGCTGGGCCTCAACCCGGACGAGCCGCCCGTCTATCAGAGCGCGCGCGAGGCGCGGCACGCCGAGGTGGCGCGGCAGTTGCTGGAGCAGGGCCGCGCCTACCGCTGCTTCGCCACCAAGGCGGAACTCGACCAGATGCGCGCCGAGGCCATCGCCGCCGGTCGCCCGCCGCGCTACGACGGGCGCTGGCGCGACCGCGACCCTGGGGAAGCGCCGCCGGGCGTGAAACCCTCGATCCGGCTGCGCGCGCCGCAGGAGGGCGTGACCGAGGTCGAGGACCTCGTGCAGGGCACCGTGCGGGTCGCCAACGCCGAACTCGACGACATGATCATCCTGCGCAGCGACGGCACGCCGACCTACCTGCACGCCGTGGTGGTGGACGACCACGACATGGGCATCACCCACGTCATCCGCGGCGACGATCACCTCACGAACACGTTCCGGCAGGTGCAGATCTACAACGCAATGGGCTGGGAGAAGCCCCGTTTCGCCCATATCCCGCTCATCCACGGCGCGGACGGCGCCAAGCTCTCCAAGCGCCACGGCGCCGTCAGCGTGCTGGAGTTCGAGCGCGAAGGCTTCCTGCCCGAGGCGCTGTGCAACTACCTGTTGCGGCTGGGATGGGGGCACGGCGATGCCGAAATCCTCAGCCGCGAGCAGGCCATCGAACTGTTCGACCTCGGCGGCGTCGGCCGCGCCGCCAGCCGGATGGACTACGCGAAACTCACCCACCTCAACGGCGTGTGGTTGCGGCAGGCCGATGACACGCGTCTCGCCCGCGATGTGCTGCGCCGTCTCGCCGAGGAACCCGGCCTCGTCATCGACGACACCGTGGAAGCGCGCGTCTCCCTCCTCATGCCGGCGTTGAAGGAGCGCGCGAAGACGTTGGTCGAGTTGGCGGCCTCGGCGGGTTTCCTCGCGAGGCCGCAGCCCCTCACCTTCGACACCAAGGCGCAGCTCCTGCTGACGCCGGAGGCCCGAACCATGCTGGCAAGCCTCGCACCACGGCTGGAGGCGACCGACTTCTCGGTGGCGGGGATCGATGCCGCCCTGCGCGCCTTCGCCGAGGAAACCAGCCGCAAACTCGGGCAGGTGGCGCAGCCGCTGCGCGCGGCACTCACCGGCACCACGACGAGCCCACCGATTGACGCGACCCTCGCCGCACTCGGCCGGACCGAAAGCCTCGCCCGGATCAGGGCGGTGACCACGGGATAGCGCAAGCGCTTCTTTCTGGAACAGGGCGCCCTGGGCAAAGAAGCAAAAACTTTCACTCCGGTAAGGAAGCGCATGCGCCACCTGCTCGCCATCGAAGGCCTCTCGCCCGCGACGATCGGGGAGCTTCTGAACCTCGCCGAGAGCTACGCATTGCTCAACCGCTCGGGGAAAACCCAGCGCGACGTGCTGCGCGGGCGGACGCTCATCAACCTGTTCTTCGAGGATAGCACCCGGACCAGGACGAGCTTCGAACTGGCGGGAAAGCGGCTCGGCGCGGATGTCATCAACATGTCCGTGTCCACCAGCAGCGTGAAGAAGGGCGAAACGCTGCTCGACACCGCCTCGACGCTGAACGCCATGCAATGCGACCTTCTGGTGGTGCGGCACGACCAGTCGGGCGCGCCGAACCTGCTGGCCCAGAAGGTCGAGGCGGCGGTCATCAACGCGGGCGACGGCACCCACGAACATCCGACCCAGGCGCTGCTGGACGCGCTGACGATCCGCCGGCATCGCGGCAAGCTGGAGGGGCTGGTGATCGCCATCTGCGGCGATGTCGGGCATTCGCGGGTGGCGCGCTCCAACATCCATCTGCTCAACGCGATGGGCTGCACGGTGCGCGTGGTGGGGCCGCCGACGCTGATGCCCGCCGCCATCGAGGAGCTGGGCGTGACCGTGTTTCATGACATGGCGACTGGACTGGCCGATGCGGATGTGGTCATGATGTTACGATTGCAGAAAGAGCGTATGACCCGCAACCTTGTTCCCAGCAGCCGAGAGTATTTTCGCTTTTTCGGCCTCGATGCAGCGAAATTGGCGGTCGCGCGCCCCGATGCGTTGGTCATGCATCCGGGGCCGATGAACCGTGGCGTCGAGATCGACAGCGCGGTCGCCGACGATCCGGCGCACAGCGTCATCCGCGAACAGGTCGAGATGGGAGTGGCCGTGCGTATGGCGGTGCTCGACCGCCTCTCCCGCCCCGCCGTGGTGCCCGAGCGGCAAAGCCGCGCGCCCATGACGGCGAGACAACGCGCATGAACGGCATGAGCCCGGTCACGCAGCGCGACACCCTCATCATGGGCGCCCGGGTGATCGACCCGGCGAGCGGCCTCGACCAGATCGCCGACGTGCTGATCCGGGGTGGGCTGGTCGCCGATATCGCGCAGGGGCTGACCGCGCCGGAAGGCGCCGAAACCGTGGCGGCCGACGGCGCCGTGCTCTGCCCGGGCCTCGTCGACATGCGCGCCGAGCTGGGCGAGCCGGGCCGGGAATATCGCGAAACGATCAAGTCCGTCGCGCGCGCGGCGGCGGCGGCGGGCATCACGACGCTGGTGGCGCTGCCGGACTCTGTCCCGGCAATCGACGATCCGGCGCTGGTGCGGCTGCTGCGCGCCCGCGGCGAGGAGACCGGCACGCTCACCATCCTCCCCTATGGCGCCGTCACCCGCGGCTGCGCGGGCGAGCAGCTGGCCGAGCTTGGCCTTTTGCGGGAGGCCGGGGCGGTCGGCTTCTCGGATGGCGGCCGCGCGATCGGGCCGGCGCGGCTCATGCGGCTCGCCTTGTCCTATGCGCGCGGGTTTGGCGGGATTGTGGTGCAGCACCCCGAGGAGCCGAGCCTGGCGGAGGGCGGGGCCGCGACCGAAGGTGAACTGGCGACGCGGCTGGGTCTGCCGGCCATTCCGGCCGCGGCCGAGGCGATCCAGGTGGCGCGGGATATCGCGCTCGCGCGGCTGACCGGCGGGCATGTGCATTTTGCCCACGTCTCGACGGCGGCGGCGCTCGACCTCATCCGCGCGGCAAAAGCTGAATGTGCCCGGGATGGGGGCTTTCAGGTGACCTGCGATACGGCGCCGCCGTATTTCGACCTCAACGAGATCGCGATCGGCGAGTTCCGCACCTATGCGAAGCTCTCGCCGCCGCTGCGGAGTGAGGCCGACCGCCGGGCGGTCGTCGCTGGCCTCGTGGATGGCACGATCGATGCTGTCGCGTCGGATCACCAGCCGCGGGACGCGGACGACAAGAGGCAACCGTTTGCCTTGGCGTCTGCCGGCGGCGCGGGGCTGATGACGCTGCTGCCGATCACGCTGGCGCAGATGCATGGCGGGATGATTTCCCTGCCGCGCGCGATCGCGCTGATGACGGCGGGTCCGGCGCAGGTGCTCGGGTTGCCGCTCGGGCGGATCGCGCGCGGCGGGGCGGCGGACCTGTGCCTGTTCCATCCGGAGCGGGCGTGGAAGATCGAGGCCGGGAAGATGCCGGGCAAGGCGCAGAACACGCCGTTCGATGGGCGCGCGGTCGAGGGCCGGGTCCTTGGGACCTGGAAGGCTGGGAGGCGCGTGTTCGGATGAACACTGGATGCTCAAGACCGCAGTGGACGCTCGCGCTAAATCCGGTGCGGGATGTCGGCGGTGACGTAAAACCCGCCCGAAATGACTGGCGGCGAGGTCAGCCTGTACGACACGCAGTAGCGGCCCTCGATAATCCAGCGCCGGCCAGGGCGTTGAAAAGCCCGGTATGGGCGCGGGGCTGGCAGCCCGGCGTCGGGCGCTGTGGCGATACGGTCCTTCGCCCGTTCGAGGGCGCGAAACAGGTTGACGGCCGCTTCCAGTCGTCCGTTCGTTTCGAAATGCTCGACCAGACTATCGACCTGGGCCTCCGCTTCGCGAGAAAGCGATATCACGCCATGCCGGGGTGCGTGGACTTACCCTCGGCGGCCTGCATTCGTGCGATACTGGCGCGGAGCCGACCAAGGACCGGCTCAAGCGGAACGACCTGTCCTGCCTCTATCTGCGCCTCGCTTCGCTCCAGCGAGTCCAACATCCAGCTTGGCAAAGTGTTCTCAGCGACCTTGTCCATAGACCCTACGCTAAGCCGGCGCGGGCGTAACTGCCAGAGAACGCATTCCGGGGGGACAATGCATCAACAAGAAAATAAGTCAGGCGCGCGCGCGCCATGACTCCCATGCTCGCGATCTTGCCTCCGGTGATCCTCGGCTACCTGCTCGGCAGCATCCCCTTCGGCCTCATCCTCACCCGCCTCGGCGGGGCCGGGGACCTGCGCAGCATCGGCTCGGGCAATATCGGCGCCACCAACGTGCTTCGGACCGGCCGCAAAGGGCTGGCCGCCGCGACCCTCCTGCTCGATGGCGGCAAAGGCACCGCCGCCGTGCTCCTCGCCGCGAATGTGCCCGCCCTTCATGTCGTGCCGACGGCTGGCCTCTGGGCCGGCGCTTTCGCCGTGATCGGCCACATGTTCCCCGTCTGGCTGAGGTTCCGCGGCGGCAAGGGCGTCGCCACCGGCATCGGCGTGGCGCTCGCCGCCTGCTGGCCCGAGGGCGTGCTCATGTGCGCGATCTGGCTCATCGGCGCCAAGCTGACCAAAATATCTTCGGCCTCGGCGCTCGCGGCCTTCATCCTCTCGCCCTTCATCGCCTGGGCCTTCGGCGGCCCCGCCCGGGCCATCCTGGCGCTCGTCGTCGCCGTCCTCGTGCTGGCGCGCCATCACACCAACATCCGCCGCCTCCTCTCCGGCACCGAACCCCGCATCGGCGCCACGTGAGCCGAACCGGGTCCGATCTCGCCGACCGGCTGCGGCTGGCGCGCACCGAAGGCGTCGGCCCGGTCACCTATCGGCGCCTGCTGGACCGTTACAAAACGCCCGCCGCCGCCCTGGAGGCGCTGCCCGGCCTCGCCCGCGCCGCCGGGCGGCCTGACAAGCCGATCCCCTCCCTGGCCATGATCGAGGATGAAATCGCCGGCACCGAGCGTCTCGGCGGCCAATTCCTTATGCCGCACATGCCCAGCTATCCGCCGCTGCTGGCGCTGCTGCCCGACCCGCCGCCCGCGCTCGCCGTGCTCGGCAGTGTGGACCGGCTGGCGGATCGCTCGGTCGCCATCGTCGGGGGGCGCAACGCCTCGCTGAATGGCCAACGACTGGCGGCGCATATGTCCGCGGCCCTGGGCGGCGAAGGCATCACGGTGGTCTCCGGCATGGCGCGGGGCATCGACGCCGCCGCCCATGAGGCGGTGCTGGCGGCGGGCGGATGCACGGTCGCCGCGGTCGCCGGGGGGCTCGACCATCCCTATCCCCCTCAGCACGTCGACCTGCAGGCGCGGATCGCCGTCAGCGGCGCCGTGGTGACCGAGGCGCCCCTCGGCACCGAACCCCAGGCGCGCCACTTTCCGCGCCGCAACCGCATCATCGCCGGCCTTGCGCTCGGCGTCGTCGTGGTGGAGGCCGCCTGCCATTCCGGCAGCCTCATCACGGCCCGTCTGGCGCTGGAAGCCGGCCGCGAGGTGTTCGCCGTGCCGGGTTCGCCACTCGATCCCCGCTGCCAGGGCTCCAACGACCTGATCCGCCAGGGCGCGCAGCTGACCGAGACAATCGGCGACATCCTCGCGCATCTGCCGCGTGGCCCCGAGGACTTCACCGCCAACCGGCGCCCGCCCCAGCTGTTCGACCACCTGGCGGAGGAGCTGCCGATGAGCCCGTTCGAGGCGAGCGAAATCCGCGCCTCCGTGCTGCAACTGCTCAGTCCGGCACCGACATCGGTTGACGATCTGCTTCGACACTGCCAGTTCACGTCTCAAGCCGCCTTATTGGCCGCCTTGCTGGACCTCGAACTCGGTGGCGTCATCGAGTCCCTGCCCGGCAACCGCGTGGCTTTGATCGCGCAGCAGCAGGGCGGATAAGCGCCTTTCAGGAAGAGCATGTCTGACGTCGTCGTCGTCGAGTCTCCCGCCAAAGCCAAGACCATCAACAAGTATCTTGGTGATGGATATACCGTGCTGGCCAGCTTCGGGCATGTGCGCGACCTGCCGCCCAAGGATGGCAGCGTGCGTCCCGACGAGGATTTCGCCATGGACTGGGAATCGGATGAACGTGGCAGCCGCCAGGTCTCCGCCATCGCCAAGGCGATCAAGCGCGGCACGACGCTCTATCTCGCCACCGACCCGGATCGGGAAGGCGAGGCGATCTCCTGGCACGTCCGCGCCATGTTGGAGGACCGTCACGCCCTCGACGGGGTGACCGTCCACAGGGTGACGTTCAACGAAATCACCCGCAACGCCGTCACCACGGCGATGGCCAAGCCGCGCCTGCTGGACCAGCCGCTGATCGAGGCCTACCTCGCCCGCCGCGCGCTGGACTACCTCGTCGGCTTTACCCTATCGCCCGTGCTGTGGCGCAAACTGCCCGGCAGCCGCAGCGCCGGCCGGGTGCAATCGGTCGCCCTCCGCCTCGTCTGCGAGCGCGAAGCCGAGATCGAGGCGTTCCGCGCTCGCGAATACTGGTCGATCGAGGCGCATCTGGCGACGCCGGCCGGCGCGCCGTTCCTCGCCCGCCTGACCCACCTCAACGGCCGCAAGCTCGACCAGTTCGACCTGCCGAACGCCGCCGCCGCCGAGGCCGCACGGGCGGCGGTGGAAGCCGGCGCCTTCTCGGTCTCCACGATCGAGCGACGCCGCGTGCGGCGGAACCCGAACCCGCCCTTCACCACCTCCACCCTGCAGCAGGAGGCGAGCCGGAAACTCGGTTTCGGCGCCCAGCAGACCATGCGCGTGGCGCAACAGCTTTACGAGGGCATCGACATCGGCGGCGAGACCGTCGGCCTCATCACCTATATGCGGACGGACGGCGTGCAGATGGCGCGGGAAGCCGTGCATGCCATCCGCGACCACGTCAAAAGCGCCTTTGGGGGCAACTACCTGCCCGCCGCCCCCCGCGAATACAACACCAAGGCCAAGAACGCTCAGGAAGCCCATGAGGCGATCCGCCCGACCGATGTCGATCGTCGCCCGGAGGATGTCGCTCGTGCCCTCAGCCATGATCAGGCGCGGCTCTATGAGCTGATCTGGAAGCGCGCCGTCGCCTCCCAGATGAGCCAGGCCGAGTTCGACCAGGTCACCGTGGATATGGCGGACGTCAACGATCCAAGGGGGGCGGGCGCTGGCACCACACTGCGGGCGAACGGCTCGCTGCTCGCCTTCGACGGCTTCCTCAAGCTCTATCGCGAGGATCGCGACGACCAGAGCGACGACGACGACGAGACGCGCGTGCTGCCCGCAATGACTGAGGGCGACCCGCTGACCCGGCGCGACGTGCGCGCGAGCCAGCACTTCACCCAGCCGCCGCCGCGCTACACCGAGGCCTCGCTGGTCAAGAAGATGGAGGAGCTGGGGATTGGCCGGCCCTCGACCTATGCCTCGACGCTGTCGGTGTTGCGGGACCGCAATTATGTGCGGCTGGATGCGAAACGGCTGGTGCCGGAGGATCGCGGCAGGCTGGTGACGGCGTTCCTGACGAGCTTCTTCACCCGCTACGTCGACCCCGGCTTCACCGCCTCGCTCGAGGAGAAGCTCGACGAGATTTCGGATGGGCGCGCGGATTGGCGAGCGGTCATGCGCGCCTTCTGGCACGACTTCTCCGAGGCCGTCGAGCAGACGCGCGAACTCAAGATCACCGACGTGATCAACGCGCTGGACGACGATCTCGGGCCGCATTTCTTCCCTCCCCGCGCTGATGGCGGCGATCCCCGCCTCTGCCCGGCCTGCAACACCGGACGCCTGGGCCTGAAGCTCGGGCGGCACGGCAGCTTCATCGGCTGCTCCAACTATCCCGCCTGCCAGTACACGCGCCGCCTCACCGTGAACGGCGAGGACGGCGACGAGACGCTGAAGGAAGGGATGCGGGTGCTCGGGCGCGATCCGACCACGGGCGAGGACATCACGGTCCGCCGCGGCCCCTATGGCCTTTATGTCCAGCAGGGCGAGCCGCCGCCGGCCGCACCGGACGACAAGAAGGCGAAGAAGGAAAAGCCGAAGCGGATGTCGCTGCCGCGCGGCGTCGACGGCGAGACCATCACGCTGGAGCAGGCGCTCGGCCTGCTGACGCTGCCACGGCTGATCGGCATACATCCGGAGAGCCGCGAGCCGATGGAGGCCGGGATCGGCCGGTTCGGGCCCTACATCCGCATGGGCTCGGTCTATGCTTCGCTCGACCGCGACGACGACGTGCTGAGCGTCGGCCAAAACCGGGCTGTCGACCTGCTGGCGAAAAAGCTCGCCGGGGTGCGGACGCTCGGGCCGCATCCCAAGGATGGCGAGGCGATCATGGTCAAGAAGGGGCGGTTCGGCCCCTACGCGCAGCATGGCAAGGTGGTCGCGAACCTCCCGCGCAGCCTCTCCATGGACGACATCACGCTCGAGGCGGGCATCGCCCTGCTCGCCGAGAAGGGGCGCGAGCTGAAGCCGAAGCCGGGCGCGCGCGGTAAAGCCGGCGCCAAGGTCAAAGCTGGCGTCAAGGCTGGCGCCAAGCCTGCAAAGGCCGCCGCGGAGCCTGTTGCCAAGAAACCGGCGGCGAAGATCGCTGCGCCGAAGAAGGCGCCGGTTTCCAAGCCTGGAGCCAAAGCTGGGGCCAAGACCGGAGCCAAAGCTGGCGGCAAATCCGGCGCGCGCGTCCGTTCCCAGGCTGCGGAGTAGCCGAAGGTCGCGCCCGGGCATGAAAACCGCGCGAAAGAAACCGAAGCCGCCCAAGGTCTCTGGTGAAACCCCGGAGGCGGGGCGTGATCGTCCCTTCCCTAGCCGCGAGCAGTTGCGCGCCTTCCTCGCCGAGACACCCGGCAGGGTCGGTAAGCGCGAGGCGATGCGCGCCTTCGGCCTCGGGCCCGAGCACAGGGTCGCCATGCGGACGGTGCTGAAGGAGATGGCGAGCCGGGGCGAAGCGGCGCCCGCCGGCCATAAGCGCTTCACCGCGCCACACGGCGTCCCACGCCTCACCGGCTCGCTGGGTCGCGCGGGCGGCAGCCGCCTGCCGGAAGCGATCATCGTCGAGATCACCGGCATCGACACCGAAGGCGACGCCATCGGCCGCCCGGCGGAATGGCGCGGGGACGGCCCGGCACCGACCATCTTCATGCAGCCCGAGGCGCGCGGCCAGGCGGCACTCGCCCCCGGCCAGCGCGTCCTCGCCCGCATCAAGCCGATCGGCGAGGCGCGCAACGCTCGCAAGTTCGAGGGCCGCACGCTGCGGCGGATCGAGGGCACGCCCGGCCGCGTCATCGGCATTTTCCGCCGCCGTGGCGGCCTGACCCGGATCGAACCCACCGACAAGCGCGTCAAAGCCGAGTGGATCGTGCCACCCGGCGAGGATGGCGGTGCCGAGGACGGCGAGATCGTGCGTGGCGAGCCGCTGGCCCCACGCGAAGGTGGCGGCGGCCTCGGCCTCAAGCCCGTCCGCGTCACCGAGCGCCTGGGCGACGCGGGCAGCGCGCGGGCCGTCAGCCTGCTGGTGATCGCGACGCTCGACATCCCCGACGCGTTTCCTGCCGAAGTGCTGGCCGAAGCGGAGCATGCGCGTGGCGTCGGGCCGGAGGGACGAGAGGACCTCCGCCACATCCCGCTGGTGACGATCGACGGCGCCGATGCACGCGACTTCGACGATGCCGTGTTTGCCGAACCGGAAGGCAGCGGCTACCGCCTGATCGTGGCGATCGCCGATGTCGCTCATTACGTACGGCCGGGGAGCGCGCTCGACCGCTCGGCGCGCGAACGCGGCAACTCCGTCTACTTCCCCGACCGCGTCGTGCCGATGCTGCCCGAGGCGCTCTCCAACGGCTGGTGCAGCCTGCGCCCGAACGAGGATCGCGCCTGCCTCTTCGCCGAGATGCACATCGGCCACGATGGCCGCAAGGTGTCGCACCGCTTCGGCCGCGGGCTGATGCGCAGTGTGGCGCGCCTGACCTACGAGGAGGTGCAGGAAGCCCGCGAAGCGAACCGCGAGACGCCGGGCTTTCCGCTCGATCACCTCTACGGCGCCTTCGAGAGGCTGCTGGGGGCACGGCGCCAGCGCGGGACGCTCGACCTCGACCTGCCGGAATGGAAGGTGACGCTCGATGCCGAGGGGCACGTCACCAGCGTCACGAAACGCACGCGGCTCGACAGCCACCGGCTGATCGAGGAGTTCATGGTGCTGGCGAACATCGCGGCGGCCGAGGAGCTGGAGCGGCTGCACAGGCCGGTCGTCTATCGCGTCCATGCGCCGCCCTCGGAGGCGAAGCTCGAAGGCCTGCGGACCTATCTGCATGGCATGAGCATCAGCCTGCCGCCGGGCGACCAGATCCATCCGCGCGACCTCGACGCCGTGCTGACGCGGGTCGCCGGCACAGAGGAAGCGCCGCTGGTCAACGACGCGGTGCTGCGCAGCCAATCCCAGGCGGCCTACAGCCCCGAGAACCTCGGCCATTTCGGGTTGGCGCTGACCCGCTACGCTCATTTCACCAGCCCGATCCGGCGCTACGCCGATCTTCTGGTGCATCGGTCGCTGATCGGCGCGCTCGGCTTCGGCGCCGACGGGCTGACGCCCGAGGAGGCCGCGCGGCTCGAAGATACGTGCGAGCACATCACGCGCACCGAACGCCGCGCCGCCCAGGCGGAGCGCGACGCCACCGATCGCTACATGGCCGCCTTCATGGCCGACAAGGTCGGCTCCATTTTCGAGGCGCGTATTTCGGGCGTGACGCGCTTCGGCCTATTCGTTACTTTGATGGACACCGGTGCCAGCGGAATGATTCCGCTGGCAGGACTGCCCGATGACTTCTGGATGCACGACGAAGCAACGCAAAGCCTTAGCGGACGGCGCAGCCGGGTGGTTTATCATCTCGCTCAGGCGGTCATGGTGCGCTTGGCGGAGGCCCGTCCGGTGACAGGCGGGCTGCTGTTCCAAATGGCTCCGTCTGGCGCTGGGTCTTTAGCTGGGCCGGGCTCTAGGCCGGGCGCTGAGCCCGGCGCGGGAGCATCGGACCCCGAACGCCGCGCCCGCCGTGGCGGCAGCCAGCCCCGCCCACGATCGCCGTGAACCGCGGCGCCTTTTTCGCCATTGTTTTCCTGATCCTGCCCCTGCGGGCAGAAGCCCAAAGCAATTGGAACCAGGGCCTCGCCAGCGGTATATACGCCAGCGCCTTCGCATTCATGGCGCCACGAACGCTGGACATCATTCCGATAGGGGAGATGACGCTCTGGGGCCTGCGCGGGCTTACCGCCCTCGACCCGTCGGTCAGCCCGGCGATGGACCAGACCAGGCTCTTCCTCGTCGACCGTGAACAGATCGTTCTATCCTTGGCGCTGCCCCGGCCCGACGATGCGGCCGGCTGGGGCGCCGTCGCCGCCGTGCTCTGCGGCCGTGCCGCGCAGCTTTCCCCGGCGATCGCCGAGGCCGGAACAGACGGCATCGTCACCAGCTTCTTCGACGAGTTGTTCAACCATCTCGACCCCTACTCCCGCTACGTTCCACGCGACGCCAGCGCGGTCGACACGGCAGCCGGGGACCCTGGGCTCACGGTCGCCGTTCGCCGCCATCGCGCCGTGGTGGACAAGATCGATCCCGGCGGACCGGCGTCTGCCGCCGGGCTATCAGCAGGCGACCGCATCTTCGCAATCGATGGCGTATCGACCCGCGGAGAGGACGCCTACGCGCTGAACGGGGCCCTCGCGGGGCCGCCGGGATCACAGGTGACACTCGAGGTCGTGACCGGGCACCGGCGGCCGCAGACCCTGTCGCTGACCCGCATCGCGATCTCGCCGCCCACGGTCTTCGCCACCCGGCACGGGCCGATGCTCGTGGTCCAGATCGCGGGCTTCGAGCAAAGCACGGCGAACGACTTCCGCCAGGTGCTGACCAATGCGCTCAACTCCGGGCCCGAGCCGCGCGGCCTCGTGCTCGACCTGCGGGGCAACCGTGGCGGGTTGCTGAACCAGGCGGTTGCGGTAGCCCGCAGCCTGATCGACGCCGGCCTCCGGAACCAAGGCATGATCGGGAGCGCGATCGGGCGGGACCCGGAGGCGGACCAGACATGGACCGCCGGGAGCGGCGACCTTGCCTCCGGCGCGCCCGTGGTGGTGCTCGTGGACGGCCGTACCGCAAGCGCGGCCGAGGTGCTGGCCGCGGCGCTCGCCGATGACGGGCGCGGGGTCGTGGTCGGCAGCGCCACCTTCGGCAAGGGCCTGGTGCAGGCGGCAACGTCGCTGCCCGGCGGCGGGACGCTGCTGGTGACCTGGGCGCGGCTGCTGGCGCCGCTTGGGTGGCCGCTGCAAGGCCTAGGCGTGATGCCGCAAATCTGCACGAGTGGCACCACCGACGCCGTGGAAGCTCAACTGGAGGCGCTGACCGCGGGGCAGCAGCCGATGGGCGCCGCAGTCCGCGCCTCTCGGGCGGCGCGACCAGGGATCACGCTCGACGAGATCCTCCAGATCAGGGAGGCTTGTCCCGCCGCTCTGGGCTCGTCACTCGACATGCAGGCGGCGCAGTTCCTGGTAACGATGCCGCTCGCCTATTCCGCCGCTCTGATCAGCGGTCTCTGACAGAAGGGAAGCGGTCCCACCTGGGAGAAGAACCAGGAACGCTCATCCGCTCAGCGGCACCGAGCGCTTCGCAGGCACGGCAAAATCGAGCTTTGGGCCGATCGGCACAATGGCGTGCGGGTTGATCGTCGGGTGGCTCTGAAAGTAATGGCCTTTGATGTGCTGGAAGTTCACCGTCGCCGCGACGCCCGGCGCCTGATAAAGCGCACGCGTGTAATCCCACAGGTTCGGGTAGTCCGTCAGCCGCCGCAGGTTGCATTTGAAGTGCCCGACATAAACCGGGTCGAAGCGCACCAGCGTCGTGAAGAGGCGCCAATCGGCCTCCGTCACGCGGTCCCCGCAGAGGAAGTTGCGCGTGGCAAGGCGCGCCTCCAGCCAGTCGAGGCTGTCGAACAGGGGATGCACGGCCTCCTCATAAGCCTCCTGTGTGGTGGCGAAGCCCGCCTTGTAGACGCCATTGTTGACCGTGTCGTAGATGCGGGCATTGAGTGCATCGATCTCCGGGCGGAGGCGCTCAGGGTAGTAGTCGCCAGCGCGGGCGCCGACCCGATCGAAGGCGCTGTTGAACATGCGGATGATCTCGGCGCTCTCGTTGCTGACGATGGTGCCGCGCTTGCGGTCCCAGAGGACTGGCACCGTGACGCGCCCTGAATACTGCGGGTCGGCGCGGCAGTAGAGATCGAACAGGCTGGCGGCGCCGAGGGGGTCCGGCACGACGCCGGGCGCGCGATCGAAGGTCCAGCCCCGATCGAGCATGACCCAGTTGACGACCGAGACGGGGATCAGCCCCTCGAGCCCTTTGAGTGCGCGGAGAATGAGGGTGCGGTGCGCCCAGGGGCAGGCGAGCGAAACATAGAGGTGATAGCGCGCCGGCTCCGCGGGAAACCCGCCGTCACCGCTGGGGCCGGGCGCGCCGTCCGGGGTGAGCCAGTTCCGGAACTGCGCCTCCGTCCGCTGGAAACGGCCGCCATGGGCGCGGGTGTCATACCAGCCGGTATTCCAGACGCCGTGTTCCGCATAACCCATGAGAAGGCTGCTCCCAGTCGGTTTGGAGAGGATATCCTCGAAGGAAAGGCCGTGATTGGGGCGAGGATAGGGCGAAGCCGGGAGTTGCGTCGGCGGGCTGATGGCGATACACGAGCGGCGTGTGCCGACATAGCTCAGGGGTAGAGCAACTGATTCGTAATCAGTAGGTCCTCGGTTCAATTCCGAGTGTCGGCACCACTTCTCAAAGCCTTAGCTGGTGCGCTGGCCGTGTTCCGCCGGGCTTTCCGTCAAGGTTGCCGAACGGTTTTTCTGCCGAGTGATTGCTGCAACTGCTTGCCCGCGCGGAGTGATCCGGTAGGAACATCCCCGTTTATTCCGCGACACCAGCAGTGTGCAGCCCAACTTCTCCAACCTTGCCATAGTTGCTGGACGGAAAGAGAACTCAGAACCTTTCCACTCATCAATGTCGAGAAGCCCTTGTATATCTCTCAATCCAAGCCCGTCTGCGATCTTCTGCGGAACATCACTCACCACTTCTCTTTCGTTCCTGCAATTCTCTTAGCGCGCCCTGCTTGAACTGTTCGACTGTCGGGCGCGCATAACGAGCCGCCATCACCACGGTCGCGTGGCCGCTGTGGGTTCGCATCTCCAGGATGGACGACCCGGTGTTGGCAAGCTCCGTCTGCGCCGTCGCGCGCAAGTCGCGGAACTGCAGCGTCTTCGAGATACCGGCGGCATCAGCGACCTGGCGGAAGTTGTGCCCGAACGTCCAGCGGAGCTCGCGAGACAGCATCGAAGGGTCTGTCCCAGAGCCCATCTTCCGCCAGCGAACAAAGCGGTTGTAGCAGGTCGTAGTCGGCCCATAGCGCTCAGGGCTATCTGCTCATGGTGATCCCGTGCGCAAGCGCCAGTAGATGCCGTTCAGGACCCGACGGTCATCGGCCCGTGGCACCCCACGCGGCTTGCTCGGAAGCAGTGGCTCGATGATAGACCACTCGGAATCCGTCAATTCATACCGGCGCGGGCTCATGATCACTCCCATCCTGAGGGGCGTTTGGATCAGATGTTCCTTGCCGTGGATTCCCGTTTACCAGTTGAGGACCTAGCCCGTGCCAGCCCTGCACCGTCTCCCAGCGCCAGCGCCACAGGGCCATCTGGACCGTAAGAAGCCACAATCCCGCCTTTGACAGGCTGCGGCCACTCAAATCGGCTGCTATCTTATCCTTTGCGCTTAGGGTCGGTCGGGGGCGTTGATGCGGGGCGAGGACGAGCAGACTGGCCAAAGGCAACATGCGCCTGAGTTCAGCACTCAAAAACCGCACCCGTCCACAAGCTTTCAGCCAAGTACGCCAGCTACCCGACGATAGATACCGAATTATCGCGGCCTGTTAAGGAACATCGACACATGGGTTGCCCGCCCTTACGTCGCAGAGATCATGAACGGACGCTTCACGAGCCGGCCAGTGTGGAGCATCAACCTCCAGCGCGCCGGCGAGACGAACAGCGCAGTCAAAAACCCCATACTAAGTCTGGCGGAATAGGCCAAGGAAGGGCCTGTCACCTCGTCTACCCGCCCTGACTTCCACAGCACCCGGTGGATCTCGATGCGCTGCATCGTGATTCCCGCTGCCTTCCAGAACGCCGCCAATTCGTCCTGCGGTGACACCCCCGCCGCCTTCATAGCGTCGTAGTTCGGGCCACCCAGCGGTCGCGTGTGATGGATCGCCACTTCGTCGACGATCGCGATCCCTGTTCGCGGCTTGTTCACCAGCTTTGGCCACAGCCAGTCAATGCCCCAGCCGCTTTGCGTCCGGTCGAACGTCGGCAATGCTTTGCGCAGGCATGCAGTGCTGAAGCACGGCGCCATCACCTCCACAAAATTGGTGAAACGGATCCGGCTGCGCGTGTTGTTAATCACCATGGGGTGCGTCACTGGGCTGTTCGGCGTCAACGACGGTTGGGCCAACTCAAGCTGATATTCGTGGCACAGGTCGAAGAACCGGTTCATGTCCTTCGTCGTCATTGCCAGGTCATCGTCCGGCAGCCAGACATAATCGTAATCATCGACGTACTGCGGATGAGACGCCAGCAGGGCCTGAAGCGGCGGCCATTTTGGCCCTTTGCCGTCAATCCGCACGATCCCGTCCTCCCGGTATCGGTCAGGATCGTTGCCGAAATAGCTAACAACCAGATCCCAGTTCCGCACCTCAGGGCCTTGCATCCATCCGGGGTGCAACGAATTGTCGCCGGCGCGGACGATGACAAGGTTGCGGCGAGGCATGGATGCGTTGTCCCTTACTGGAGTATCCCGTTTCAACTCTTCGTCATCCCCGGAAGTTGCTGCAGTGCCCCGGCGTCCAGTTCAATCCAGAGGCGCTAAGATGTCATCAAGCACTAACGCGTTGGGCCACTTGCGCTAATTATTGGATAGGACAGGCCGGTGCTTCCTGCAAGACGCGGAATGTTAGCCGTCGCGCCCCGGCGGTTCGATCTGAGCCCACATGGCCCTCAACAAAGTGTGCGCGAGCTGATGGGCTTGCTCACCATCCGGTTTGACGGGCGTAGGTGGCTGGTCAAATCGCACTAGACCTTTGGCTCGCCGCCCAGCCTCGGACTACATGAAGCGAGCAGCCGAGCGCGCTGATTACGGCAACCTGCAGCAAAGGGGTAGGAGCTACCCTCCTCCACTGGGCGGCAACCAGCCCGATCCTCATTGCGATCGCGGCGTAGAAGGTAGGTTTGAGGTAGCCCATCGCGACGTCCCGCAGTCTGACCCGACCCTTCGGTACACCCAATAAACGAACCCTGGCTGCCATTCAGGGTCTTCAATTGCCGAGCGCAGTTGTAAGAGCCCGTTAGGGAAAGATTAGCTAAGGGCGATCCGGCGCAGAAGCAGGCTTCGCATGGCGAAATAGATCATGGCTTCGGAGACATCGAGGCACGTCTCGTAGTTGTGCACGAGCCTGCGCCAGTTTCATCCAGCGAATGTGCGTCCGATTACCCAACGTCGTGGCAGCACCTTGAAGCCCGCGTCTTTGTCGGCTCGGCGCACGATCTCCAGCACGAAGTCTCGGAACATGGCTTTGTCGAGCAGATTGGTGCGGTCATAGGCGCCATCGGCGAACACGTGCTTGAGCCAAAGCCGGCGCTTGCGGACCGCGTCGAGGATGGCCTGTGCTCCTGCACTGTCGGAGATTTCCGCCGTGGTCAGGTTTACCATCAGCAGCCGCCCATCGGTCTCCACCAATGTGGCGCTTGCGACCGACGATCTTCTTGTCGGCGTCGGTTGCGTCACGAATGCTGGTAGAAGACGCGTCAACGCGAGAGACGAGTTAGATGCCGGCGATCTCAAGCTGTGAGTTGAAAGAGGTTTGCAACGAACACGGTCGGCGCCTGCATGTCGCGACCGTGGATGTTGTGAACCTGCCCCTTCGGGATCATCGCAATGACTTCCTAGCCGGCCGGCGATCAGTGGGCGGTTGCCAGGCTTCCGAACCCGAGCCCAGGCCTTACCTCCACGCTTCATCTCCGCAGTGGCACGCGGGCAGGCAGGGTTCCTGTCGACGGTAATCATGCGCGGGTTGCCGGTATGGACCTGCGCCAGTGCCTTGCGGAGTAACCGCTTAGCCGGGACAGCGTCCTGCTGCGGTGAGAGCAGGAAGTCAATGGTCTGACCCGGGTTTGCTCACAGCCCGATAAAGATAGGTCTAGGCGTCCCTGACCTTGATGTACGTCTCGTCGACGCGCCACGAGCCGATATTGCACCGCAGATGAGGCCGTAGGCGCTTCTCCAGCATCGCCGCGTAGGCCTGCACCCAACGGAAGATCGTGGTGTGATCGACTGCTACGCCTCGATCCGACAGCATCAGAGCGACGCCGGGATAGCTGACTGGAAACCCAAGATACCACCAGAGCGTCCAAAGGATGACCTCGGCCGTAAGAGGCCGCCCCATTGAATGCGCGCGTTGGTCTTCGTTCATCGCCGACTCGTTGTTCGCTTGGGCCTAGCTTGTCACCCCCGTGCACGGCGGGCAGACTTGCAACTAAGCCGGAAATTTGCTCTGTGCACTCAATATACTGGCAAATGTTCAATGTCAGGCAGTCAAGCTGACACTGCGACCGCTATAATTCCGTTCGGCCCTGATTTAGGTTATTGATGATGAAAACTAATGATGCGGTTGTTTTCGGCGCCGGCCATGTTCCGCACTATGCTGTCATCTTCCGTACACATTTCTGGGATGCGTTCGCGCAACGCCAGTTCGACCGCATCCGTCAAAACGTGAAGTCCGGCGACATCTTTGTGCTGGTCGACGAAACCCATGGCAAAGTGAGCGGCATCACCCATGACCGCGTGGTCCGCCATACCGAGCAAGATCTGGTCGACCTAGGACTGCCGCGCGCCGGTGGCGACAACAAGTTGTGGGCCGGCGCGTCAAACATGTTGTGGTTCAACGGCGACTATCCGCTGTACCTTTTCCTTCGGCAACAACCCGGCTACGACTACTACCTGCAGATGGAATATGACGTCGTCATCAACACTGACGTCGACTCGCTGGTTTTGAAGGCTGGAACCGACGGAGCCGATTTCGTGGGCCTCACCAAGGGTGAGCCTGTGGATGAATGGATGTGGCTCCACACCTGCACGGACCTCTACCGGATGTCCGAAATTCGCTACAAGCTGATCTGCCTGTCGCTGTTCTCAAATCGCGGCCTGACGACGCTATTTGAAGCCCGACTGGCCATGGCCGACAAGCTCCGGGCGGGGCTAATCCAGGCCTGGCCATTTTGTGAAGGCTTCATCGCGACTGAAATGGCCCGGAACGGCTTCGTCAGCGTCGAATGGAGCCAATACAGCGAAACAAACCACTACGACACTTGGCCCCCTTTCGTGGAAGCTGACCTTTTTGTCATGCCGTCAGGTAGCATCGTTCACCCAGTGCTCGACCGCAACCGCTACGTCGCTAGCCTGATGAAGGTCAAGGTCGGACTCTTCGGCTACCTCAACCCCAACAGCCTGCTCCATCGCAAGCTGCGGCGCCTACCGCCTAGCGCCTATTTGAAAGCCCTGATGGGGACGTTTACGCAGAAAGTAACTCGCGTCCTGCGTAGTACGTCCCTGGGCTCGCATCTCCGCGGCCGACGGGTCTGATACGCCATGACCTTCATTCATACGCATCGCTAACGCCCTAACCCGTGGGATGATGATGGTCCGGCAGGCGGACGCAAAGAGCAGCTCTGGAACTGCGATCAACCGAGGTCACCGCCGTTCTTCCTCTCAACTGCCAATTGCTGATGAGGTTTTCCGCGACGGACCCATACAGGACCAGCGGGAGTGGTGACCTGCTTCGCTGCGATCGAAGAAATGCCGAAGGTGGACCTCTCGAGCGCAGGTAGTCTTTCAAGATATCCAGCGGGGAGATCGGATCGTTCCTTAGCAGGATCAGGTTGTTCCGACCGGCGAGCGGTAACGAAGCACCTTATCTGGGTGACTATTTTATAATGGTCGAACCAGCCAGGAAGTAGGCTCATGAGGGGTTGGGCGTCCGGGATCGCGTTGACCCTGACGCAGTCTCGCTTGAAAGTCCGGACGAAGGCTTCGGCCACGCCGTTGCTCTGGGGCTCTTGATGGGTGTCGTCCTCGGTTCCAGGCCGGCGCCCATGGCAAAGTTCCTGGTGCCATGGGCGACGTAGCAACTGCCATTGTCGCTGAGCCATTCGATTTTATGGGGCAGCCTGTTCACGCGACCGAACCGGTGTTCGACCGCCGCAGGTTTCCGGGAGGCAAGTTTAGTTGGGTGCTACGCGGCCATTGGGATGACTTCAAGTTGCGCTTAATAGGCGGCTTCCGCCTCGGCGGGCGGCATGTTGCCGATCGGTTCAAGGAGACGTCGGTTGTTGAACCAGTCGACCCATTCGGCTTGGGCGTCGACGCACACCCGTCACGGTATAATCAAGCGTGCCTTGACCACGTCTCCAGCCGCAGAATGGCGGACCCGATGGCCTCCGGAGCAACACTAGCAGATGCCACAGGCAGGGCTCAGGCTTCGTCTAGCCGGTTCAACCGTGCCTCTTGAAAGGCTCCAGAAGCCAGATGCCGTATTATGCGCACACTGTCGATGGCCGACCGCAAGATGTTTGGGAGCCACTACTACACCACCTGCTGGAAGTGGCGGCGCTCTCGGCGGCTAACGGTGCGCGATTCGGAGCAGGTCCATTAGCGCACGCGGCTGGGCTGCTGCATGATCTCGGCAAGTATAGCGAGGCGTTCCAGAACAGGTTGCATGGTTCCCGAGCGTCGGTCGATCATTCCACAGCGGGCGCGGCGTGGGCGGACCAGCATCTGCCGCTGAAATTGGGGCGGCTCATTGCCCATGCGATAGCGGGGCATCATGCGGGGCTGCAGGACGATGTGGTGGGACGGATCGAGGCCAAGGCCCGCCTTGGAGCCTCCGCCGCTGATGCGGGCCGGGCCGATGGCCTCGTATTGCCCGACGTTATCCCGGCGCCTGTGGATATGAGCTTCGTGAAGAGCCATGCTGGTTTCCAGCGCGCCTTCCTGACCCGAATGATCTTCTCCTGTCTGATCGATGCCGACCGCACCGCCGCTGCGGCTTTTGATGCGCGCTCTGGCCACCGCGAGGTCCCGGCGACAGCCGCCAGCCCTTCGATCGCGGATTTGGATGATGCAATGCGGGCTTGGATCGGACGGCGGCAGACGACCGAGAGCGCGCTCAACCGGCTGCGCGACGAGGTGCTGGCCGCAGCGCTAGCCAAGGCTGCCGAGCCGCCCGGCGCCTTCACGCTGACCGTGCCGACAGGCGGCGGCAAGACGCTGACCTCGCTCGCCTTCGCGCTCGCTCACGCGCGGGCGAACGACCTTGACCGGGTCATCGTGGTGATACCCTACACCTCGATCATCGAGCAGACCGCGGCGGTCTATCGCGACGTGCTGCGCCCTTTTGATGACGCGGCGGTGCTGGAGCACCACAGCGCCTTCGAGCGGGAGGACGAGGCGACGTGGAGCCGCGATCACACCGGGCCGGACGGGCTGCGCCTGTCGATGGAACGATGGGACAAGCCGATTGTCGTGACGACGGCAGTGCAGTTCTTCGAGAGTTTGTTCTCGGACCGGCCAAGCCGCTGCCGCAAGCTGCACAGCATCGCCCGCAGCGTAGTGGTGGTTGACGAGGCGCAGACCATGCCCCTGCCCCTGCTGCGTCCCTGCGTGGCGGCATTGAAGGAGCTTGTGCGCAACTACCGATGTTCGGTGGTGTTGTGCACCGCGACCCAGCCAGCCCTGAATGCCGGTCCGTCGGGAACGAAGGTGGGCTTTCTTGCCGGTTTCACGAAGGTGAGGGAACTGGCTTTGGACGATGTCCCGAGGCTCTTCACGGATTTGAGGCGGGTCACGCTGCGGCATATCGGCATGCAGTCGGACACCGATCTTGCGGAGCGGTTCGCCGCCAGCCCACAGGCACTTTGCATCGTCAATCAGCGGGCCCATGCGCGGGCTCTGTTCCGGGTGATCCGCCATCTGCCTGGGGCACGGCATCTCTCGACCTGCATGCACAGCGTCCATCGCGCGCGGGTGCTGGCGGAGATCAGGATTGACCTCGAGCACAAGCGCCCGTGCCGGGTAGTTTCCACGTCGCTGGTGGAAGCCGGGGTTGATATCGACTTTCCTCTGGTGTTGCGGGCCGAGGCGGGGCTGGACCAGATCGCCCAGGCGGCGGGGCGCTGCAACCGCGAGTTCCGCGCGACGCCGGAGGAGAGCGAGGTGCTGGTGTTCCAGTCACCAGACTATGGTGTGATCCAGGCATTGAAGGCCAATGCCGAGGCTGGCCGCGAGATAATGCTTGACCATCCGGAGGACCCGTTTGCTCCGGACATCATGAAATCGTTTTTCGAGCTGCTCTATTGGCGCCGCGGTGAGGCGGAGCTGGACAATGGACGTGTGCTGGAAGACTGCCACGATCATGCGGGCGACCTTAATTTCCCATTCGAGAAGATTGCCAAAGCCATGCGTTTTATAGACGACACGATGGTGCCGGTGATCGTGCCGGTCGAGGATGACGGCGCTGTTGCCGGTCTGCTCAAGGAACTGCAGTGGGTAAAGGGCGTCGGTCGCATCGCGCGCAAGCTCGGGCGCTTTACAGTGGGGGTTCCGCGCAAGGTGCGCAACCGGATGCTGGCTCAGCGGGTGGCTGCACGCGTTCGAGGTGAGGACTTCGGGGATCAGTTCGTGGTTTTGCTGAACCTCGATCTCTACCTTCCCGCTTCGGGGCTGGTCTGGGACGACCTCACCTTCATGACCACCGAAAGCCTCATTATCGGATAGGCTTCAGCAGGACTGTATTGACGCCTCCAATCTGTTACGATATATTTTGTTACGATTACGGATTGAAACAGCAGGTCTGTGTTGTAGCTGCACAAATCTGGCGGCTGTGGGTCATGTGAACCCACGGCTGCCAGCGGATCGGGTTCGCACAAGCAAGAAAGCAAAATCATGTATCCCTCGGTGAACTTGTACGTCTGGGGGCCACGAGCGCTTTTTTCCCGCCCCGAAATGAAGGTCGAGCGCGTAAGCTACGACGTGATCACACCTTCGGCAGCGCGAGGCATTCTCGAAGCCATCCACTGGAAGCCACAGATGGTCTGGCGCGTCCGCCGGCTGCGCGTGCTCAGGCCCATCCGCTTCGAATCCATCCGCCGCAACGAGGTTGGGTCCAAAATTCCTGCGGGTAAGGCCGCATCCGCCATGCGGGCGGGCTCGACCGAGGGCCTCGCTCTCTATGTGGACGAGGATCGGCAGCAACGTGCCGCGACCCTGCTCAAGGATGTCGCCTATGTCATTGAGGCGGAGGTGGAACTGACGGCCAAGGGGCGTGCCGACCCCACCGAGACGGTGCAGAAGCATCTCGAGATCGCCCGTCGGCGTGCCGCCAAAGGGCAGTATTTCCATCACCCCTATTTGGGCACACGCGAGTTTCCGTGCGACTTCGAACTGCTGGAGGGCGAACCGCCTGCCCCGGATGAGAGCCTGCTCGGAACCCGTGATCTCGGCTGGATGGCGCTCGACATCGATTATGGCCCAGGAATGGAGGCGCGGTTCTTTCGGGCGACGATGGTCGATGGCGTCATCGACGTGCCGGCACTCGGCGCCGAGGGCGTGAAGGGATGACCATTCTGCAATCGCTGGCGTCGCGATACGAGCGGCTCGCGGCTGTCGGACAGGCGCCGGTTCCGGGCTTCGCGCCGGCTCAGATCAGCTTCACGATCGTGCTCGACCGTTCCGGCGGCTACGTCACGACGGATGATGAGCGAACTGGCGACGGCAAGAAGCCACGCCCCAAGATTATAGCCGCGCCCGCCGCGCCCAAACGTACGGTGGGCATCGCGAGCGGCGTTTTCTGGGACAAGACCTCCTACGTATTCGGACGGACTGCGACCGACCAGACCGTCCCCGCCGCCAAGCGAGTCCGAGACGCGGCGCGGCTGATCAACGAACACACGGCGTTTCTGGCCCGCCACGAAAAACTGCTGGCGGGCAGCAATGACATCGGCCTCGTTGCGCTATGGAGCTTTCTGCGGAACTGGTCTCCAGATCAATACGATACGCTCCGCCACGCGGCAGAGATGTTGGATCAGAACGTCGTCTTTCGCCTCCAGGGTGAAAGGGGCTTCATCCATGATCGAGAGGCGGCCCGCGGCGCACTGACCGCCGAAGCCGGTGCCCGCGATGCCGTGCCACAAGCCATGTGCCTCGTCAGCGGCGTGGTCGGGCCCATCGCCCGGCTTCATCCCTCAATCAAAGGCGTGCAGGGCGCGCAATCATCCGGTGCGGCGCTGGTATCCTTCAACCTCGATTCCTTCACCTCCTACGGCCATAACCAAGGCGAGAATGCACCGGTCTTGGAGGCAGTAGCCTTTGCCTATGGCTCCGCTCTCAATGGGCTGCTCGCTCCATCCGGCCGGGATGCCAAGGACCGCCCCGTCTATCGCAATCGCGTCATACTCGGGGAGACGACCGTGCCCTTCTGGGCCGAGCACGGCACGGTCGAGCAGTTGATGCGCGCCATGCTCAACCAATCGGGAGATGAAGAGGAGGAAGCCGCTGACGACGCCCTCCCGGTTGATGAGGCGACGGAAAGCATCAAGGTCAGGGAGGTGCTGCGACGGATGCAGGACGGCACCCCAATGCGGGATTCTGGCGCCCCCATGCACGCCGACTCGCGGGTCTACGTGCTTGGCCTCAGTCCCAATGCGGCGCGGCTTTCGGTCCGTTTCTGGGTCGAGCAGACCTTCGCGGACTTCACCCGGCACTTTCAGGAGCACTGGCTCGACCTCAAGCTCGATCCGGCGCCGCGTGACAAGCCTCCATCGATCTGGCGGCTTCTGCTGGAACTCGCGCCTCAGCGGGAATCCGCCGACATCCCCAAGCATTTAACCGGCGAGGTGATGCGTGCGATCCTCACCGGCCTGCCCTATCCGCAGGCGCTGCTCGTCCAAACCATCATGCGCATTCGCGCTGATGGGGACGTGAACGGGATGCGTGTGTCCCTCGCCAAGGCCGTGCTCACGCGTGTCGCACGGCGCCGGCACGCCGAACAGTTCCGCCAAAACCCTGCCGCTTCAGCCTGGAAGGATCCGCTTGTGGCGCTCGATCGTGATGAAACCAATGTCGGCTACCGTCTGGGACGCCTCTTCGCGCTCCTCGACTACGCCCAATACTTGTCGGTTGGCTCAGTGAACGCGGGCATCAAGGAGAGGTTTTTCGCATCGGCCTCCTCCACACCGCGCCGGATTTTCCCGAGCCTTCTGCGCATGTCCCAGAACCATCTTTCGGACGCGAGGAAGTCACCGGAAAAGCTCGGCCGCGCAACCTTCATCGACACCGAAATCAAGCAGGTGATGGATGGGCTGGAAGCGCATGTTCCGTTCCCGACAACGCTGGCCCTGGACGACCAGGGCCGCTTCATCGTCGGATTTTATCACCAGCGGCCAGGGCCACGCGGCGCCAAGACGGCGGATGCTGCTGTAGCCATTGACCCAGACAACGGAGAGACCGACGCATGACCCAGCCGAGCCAGGTGCCGATTGCCAATCGTTACGATTTCGTTTTCCTGTTTGATGTTCACAACGGGAACCCAAACGGGGACCCCGATGCCGGCAATATGCCGCGCATGGATCCGGAGACTGGTAGTGGACTGGTCACCGATGTCGCCATCAAGCGCAAGATCCGCAACTATGTCGCCATGGCGCGCGGTGATGCGCCCGGCTACGACATCTACATGCAGGAGAGGGCGGTTCTCAACCGTGCCCATGCCCGCGCCTATACCGCGCTCGACCTGAAGTCCGAATCCAAGAAACTGCCAAAGGACGACGACAAAGCGCGTGGTTTGACGGCCTGGATGTGCGCCAACTTCTTCGACATCCGAACCTTCGGCGCCGTCATGTCCACCGAGGTCAACGCCGGGCAGGTGCGCGGCCCCGTGCAGTTCACCTTCGCCGAGAGCCTCGATCCCATCGTGCCGCTGGAAATCTCGATCACCCGCTCCTCCGTTACCAATGAGAGGGACGCGCTGCAGAACGACCGCACCATGGGTCGCAAGCATATCGTGCCTTATGGCCTCTACCGCGCCCATGGCTTCATTTCCGGCCGTCTCGCCAATGACGCCAGGAAGGGCACCGGCTTCTCCGAGGCCGATCTCGCTCTGGTGTGGGAGGCGCTGGCCAACATGTTCGATCATGACCGCGCCGCCGCGCGCGGCGAGATGACGGCACGCAGCCTCGTCGTCTTCAAGCATGAGAGCGACCTCGGCAACGCGCCGGCTCATAAGCTTCTCGAGCGGGTGACGGTTTCGCGCGCGCCGGGCGAGGGACCGCCGCGCGGCTATGGCGACTACGTGGTGACGGTGAACGAGGCCGACCTTCCCGCCGGCATCACCGTCGAGCATAAAATCTAACGGCAGGGCCGGCGATGTCGGCCGCCGATCTCATCGCCATCTCGGCCCTCCAGCACTACCTCTTCTGCCCCCGCCAGTGCGCCCTCATCCATGTCGAGCAGGTCTGGGCCGAGAACGCCGCCACCGCCGAGGGCCGCGTCGCGCATGAACGCGTCCATGCGGAGGGTGCCGAGAGCCGCCGCGGCATCCGCACCGTCACCGGCATGCCGCTGCGCTCTGACCGGCTCGGCGTCACCGGCATTGCCGATGTCGTCGAACTCCATCCAACCGCTGAGGGCAGCGGCTGGCGCCCCTTCCCGGTCGAGCACAAGCTCGGCCGCCCCAAGGCCCACCGTGCCGACGAAGTCCAACTCTGTGCCCAGGCCTTCGCGTTGGAGGAGATGTTCGGGATGACGATCACCGAAGGCGCGCTTTTCTATGGGCGACCGCGACGGCGAACGCCCGTGTTCTTTGACACTGCGCTTCGCAATCTGACGGAGCAGATCGCGGCCGCCACCCGCGCCCTCATCGTCTCCGGCCGGACGCCGCGCATGGGCTATGACAAGAAGCGCTGCGATGCCTGCTCGCTGATCGAGATCTGCAGGCCACGGACGACGGGTGCGGCGCGCTCGGTCGAGGCCTGGCTCGCCGAGCGACTGGCGGAGTAGCACCGTGCGCCAGCTGCTCAACACGCTCTACGTGACACTCGACGGCGCCTACGTCCGCAAGGACGGGCTCAACGTCGTTGTCGAGCTGGACGGCGTCGAGAAGCGGCGCGTGCCGGTGCATCTGCTCGGCAGTGTCGTGGTGTTCGGCCGCGTGTCGCTGTCGCCGGCGCTGATGGGCAGCTTGGCGGAGGCGGGCGTGACTTGCGCTTTCTTCAGCATGAACGGACGGTTTCTGGCGCGTGTGGAGGGGCCGGTCTCGGGCAATATCCTCCTGCGCCGCGAGCAGTATCGGCGCATGGACGATCCCGCCGGCTGTGCCGCGATCGCGCGGAGCATGGTGGCGGCGAAGGCGCTCAACCAGCGAGGTGTGTTGCAGCGGGCGATGCGCGATCATGGCGTCGGCTGGACGGAAGCTGTGCGGGCGGCTGTATCGGGGGCGATTACCCGGATGCAGGACATCGCACGGCGGGCGGCGCATGAGGCCGACTTGGATCGGCTGCGCGGACATGAGGGCGAGGCCGCCGCACTTTATTTTGGTGTTTTCGGCCATATGGTGCGGTCAGTGGATGAAGGGATCGTCTTTCGGGGACGCAGCCGGAGGCCGCCGATGGACCCGGTGAACGCGCTGCTCTCCTTCGTCTATACGATGTTGGTTCATGATTGCCGGAGCGGCTTGGAGGGGGTGGGTCTGGATCCGGCGGCCGGTTTTCTGCATCGGATGCGCCCGGGGCGGCCCAGCCTGGCGCTGGACCTGATGGAGGAGTTGCGAGCCCATCTCGCCGACCGGCTGGTGCTGTCCCTGCTCAACCGGAGGGAGTTGGGGATCGGCGATTTCCGGTTGATGGAGAACGGAGCGGTGCTTCTGGCGGAGGACAGCCGGAAAACGGTGTTGACTGCCTGGCAAGACCGGAAAAAGGAGGAGATCGACCACCCTTTCCTGAAAGAGCGGACATCTCTCGGCTTGTTGCCGCATCTGCAGGCGAGCCTTCTGGCGCGGACACTCCGGGGAGATCTGGATGCCTATCCGCCGATGATCTGGAAATAGGAAGTGCTGGTGCTGATCACCTACGACGTGGAAGTCGCGTCGCCGGGTGGGGCTCGTCGGCTGCGACGGATCGCCCGCGCCTGTCAGGATTACGGGCAGCGCGTGCAGTTCTCGGTGTTCGAGTGTGAGGTGGCGCCGGACCAATGGGTGCTGCTGAAGGCGCGACTTGTGGCGGAGATGGATTGTGAGCGGGATAGCCTGCGCTTCTATTTTCTTGGGTCCGGGGGCAAACGTCGGATTGAGCACGTAGGCGCCAAGCCAGCCGTGGATTTAGAGGACCCGATCATCGTATGACGGTTGTGCGGAGCGTAATGGCTCCGCGACCGTGAAGCGTCGGGATAAACCCTGGGTCATTCGCGGGCGCTCTTTGTCATTGTTTATATTGTATAGTTGGTTGTCACCTCCGGTGTTTAGACGGTGGGACGTGGCTTGGCGGATGGTTTCGCGGAAGCGGGGCGTTTCGTTGTGTTTCGTCCGCCGGTTAAAGCGCGGGAGTCGCTCCCCGTGCGGGAGCGCGGATCGAAACCCCATGGGTCGCGCCGGGAATGCGCTGGACAATTGTCGCTCCCCGTGCGGGAGCGCGGATCGAAACACGTAGTCGGTGAGCCCGAGCCGCTTGGTGAAGGCGTCGCTCCCCGTGCGGGAGCGCGGATCGAAACGCCAATCTCGATAGGCTGGCCGCAGTTCTCGCACCGCGTCGCTCCCCGTGCGGGAGCGCGGATCGAAACGGAGCAAATCGACCTCGCCGAGGCGAACAAGGCCGTCGCTCCCCGTGCGGGAGCGCGGATCGAAACCGCTATCCGTTCTGATCTACTCGCCGCGTGCAAGATGTCGCTCCCCGTGCGGGAGCGCGGATCGAAACCACAGATCGCGCGCCAACTTGGTGCCTTCGCAGGATGTCGCTCCCCGTGCGGGAGCGCGGATCGAAACTGCGGCGTAGCGAGCGTTTCTAGGGCGCATCTACGCGTCGCTCCCCGTGCGGGAGCGCGGATCGAAACGGCGATGCGGCGCGCGGCCTCGTCGCTGTCGGCAAGTCGCTCCCCGTGCGGGAGCGCGGATCGAAACGTCACCATCCGCGGCGAGCCGGATGCCTGCCCCGCGTCGCTCCCCGTGCGGGAGCGCGGATCGAAACGTCTGGTCTCCATCAGCGGTGCCCGCGTGAGAGCGTCGCTCCCCGTGCGGGAGCGCGGATCGAAACTCCATTGTTGACGGTCGGCTGATCCAAAAGCGGCGTCGCTCCCCGTGCGGGAGCGCGGATCGAAACTCGAGCGCCAAGGGGATCGAAGCGGTGCGCTTGTGGTCGCTCCCCGTGCGGGAGCGCGGATCGAAACAAGTAATCTTCCAGGGCCGCAACCGTGTACATCCGGTCGCTCCCCGTGCGGGAGCGCGGATCGAAACTACAAAGATTGCGCTAATGTCGAGTTCCGGTTTTCGTCGCTCCCCGTGCGGGAGCGCGGATCGAAACCTGTCGCCCCTTTGTGCCACAGCCAGGCGTCGCTTGTCGCTCCCCGTGCGGGAGCGCGGATCGAAACCAGTCGGCGACGTTGACGAGCGATCTATCGCTGATGTCGCTCCCCGTGCGGGAGCGCGGATCGAAACACCCCCTACCAGGGCAACGTGGTGGCGCTCCATCCCGTCGCTCCCCGTGCGGGAGCGCGGATCGAAACTGGCACCCGCGACAGATGGCAACATCGCAACGTCAGTCGCTCCCCGTGCGGGAGCGCGGATCGAAACCCCCGACAAGAACATTGATGGCTGCGTATTGTCCGGTCGCTCCCCGTGCGGGAGCGCGGATCGAAACGGTATGCGTATGAGTGTCGGTCATGGGGTTTCCATGTCGCTCCCCGTGCGGGAGCGCGGATCGAAACCAGGAGATTGTCGATGGAGTCCAGGCTGCGATTTAGCGTCGCTCCCCGTGCGGGAGCGCGGATCGAAACCAGGGCCACGCACCCGGCGGGGATGGCGCGATCTTGTCGCTCCCCGTGCGGGAGCGCGGATCGAAACTCGAGCGCCAAGGGGATCGATGCGCTGCGCTTGTGGTCGCTCCCCGTGCGGGAGCGCGGATCGAAACGCGACGGTCGGGCAATCGGATTGTCATGGGCGCGGGTCGCTCCCCGTGCGGGAGCGCGGATCGAAACGTGAGCGCGTATTGAATGTCTTTGTTCGACGACGGTCGCTCCCCGTGTGGGAGCGCGGATCGAAACGAGACGCCGCCGGACAGGCCGGAATAGAGCCCCTTGTCGCTCCCCGTGCGGGAGCGCGGATCGAAACGTGCCGAGGTCGACGTGATAGCCCTGATTCGAGATGTCGCTCCCCGTGCGGGAGCGCGGATCGAAACGGGCCGAACAGCCCGCCGCCCGCGCCGCCGAGCAGCGTCGCTCCCCGTGCGGGAGCGCGGATCGAAACCTGATAGTATGGTTATCACTGGTCGGAAGATCGCGTCGCTCCCCGTGCGGGAGCGCGGATCGAAACCTCGGTCTGATCGATCAGCGCCCAATCCCAGGTCGTCGCTCCCCGTGCGGGAGCGCGGATCGAAACCATACCGCATCGCCAACCTGACCGACCAGCATATCAAGTCGCTCCCCGTGCGGGAGCGCGGATCGAAACGCCGAGCCTTGCTGTCCCTCGCCGTTCGAGTTCGTGTCGCTCCCCGTGCGGGAGCGCGGATCGAAACGTCCGCAGGTCGTTATTCTGGCCGATGGTCGAGCGTCGCTCCCCGTGCGGGAGCGCGGATCGAAACAGCATGTGCTCGCAACTCTCGCATCTGCGCTATCGTCGCTCCCCGTGCGGGAGCGCGGATCGAAACTTGCTGCCTTGCCGCGCCTCTTGGCGCGGCCAAGTCGCTCCCCGTGCGGGAGCGCGGATCGAAACCGCTCCGGAGCAACGAAGTGAAGGGCACCCCGACCGTCGCTCCCCGTGCGGGAGCGCGGATCGAAACTTTGGGTGTGCTGACGGTGATGCGGGCGACGGGGGCGGTCGCTCCCCGTGCGGGAGCGCGGATCGAAACCGTGCCCCAGCACACAAACCGGGTGCCGCGCCCGGGTCGCTCCCCGTGCGGGAGCGCGGATCGAAACTCCGCGCTCTGCTCCGCATCCGGAAGCAGGAAGTCGCTCCCCGTGCGGGAGCGCGGATCGAAACAGGCCACGCAGCTGGCTGGTCGACGCCGCCTGCCGGTCGCTCCCCGTGCGGGAGCGCGGATCGAAACATGGCGCTCGCTCGGCGTGTTGATCCAGACGGAGGTCGCTCCCCGTGCGGGAGCGCGGATCGAAACTTAACGACCACGCCGGCCGCTCGATCGGCGTCCCGTCGCTCCCCGTGCGGGAGCGCGGATCGAAACTGGCAGAAGATGGCGATGGCCTTGAAGGGCACGCCGTCGCTCCCCGTGAGGGAGCGCGGATCGAAACGCCGCTGGACCATCAGAGTTTGGCCGCGCCAAGAGGTCGCTCCCCGTGCGGGAGCTACAGTGCGCCAGAGTGGCGGATGAGGCCTGAGAGGCGTTTTCAAGTGTCGGCACCACCTCTCGTCTGATGTCAGGCACCCGGCACAACCTGCTTGATCGCCTGGAGCAACTTGTCTGAGGGAACGGGCTTCACCAGCCATCCGGTTGCCCCAGCCGCCTTGGCGTCGTCACGCTTCCTCTGCTCCGACTCAGTCGTGAGCAGGAGGATCGGAGTGAACCGCGCATTGGGCAGCTTGCGAGCCAAGCGAATCATCTCGACACCGTTGATCCCCGGCATGTTGTAATCCGTGATGATCAACGCAAAAGGCCCTGGCGCAGCCCGGATCTTCTGCACCCCATCCTCGCCGCTTGTCGCCTTCGTCACGGCGAACCCGCTGCGCTCGAGCACGCTCGCCATGCTCATCAACAGGGTCGAACTGTCATCCACGAGAAGGATGGTTTTCATTGATGGCTCCCTTCAAGGCCTGAGCCCATGAGGGGAGCCAGGAGTTTCGCAAGCAAGGCGTCTGGCGATGCCGCCGCGACAGAGGGCCGGACCGCGAGAAGAGTCTGCAGGATTGCGGTGTGCACGTGATCGCAACGAGCTAGGTCAACCTTCGGCGCTTCAGTCAGCCGAAGCCACTCGAGCAGCGGCTCCGCCTCTTCGACGT
Source organism: Acidisoma sp. (assembly GCF_965199065.1). Taxonomy (NCBI): domain Bacteria; kingdom Pseudomonadati; phylum Pseudomonadota; class Alphaproteobacteria; order Acetobacterales; family Acidocellaceae; genus Acidisoma; species Acidisoma sp. The sequence goes on from NZ_CBDAQN010000001.1 coordinate 1,528,248, forward strand.
CGCAGACGCCCACGAAGATCGCCACGTCGTCAGTCATCGTGATGCTCACAGACTCAGCTCCGCCACATTGAGGATCATCAACACTCGTCCGTCGCCAAGCAGAGTTGTTCCGACAAATGACGGGAGGCCGGCCAGTGCTCCCTCCAGCGGCCGCACGATCGCCTCCATCCGCTCCCGGAAAGCGTCGATCACCAAGCCGACAGTCGTCGACCCCACGCGAAGAACCAGGACAGATATCTCGGCGCCCGTGTCCTCGCCGTCATCGACAGGCAGCTCCAGCAACCGCGCCAGCCGGAGCAACGGCAAAACCCGCTGCCGCAACACGAAGGCTTCACTGCCTCGAATGCGATGCACGGCGCTCGCTGGCAACCGCACGCTCTCGACCAACGCGTTCATCGGGATCCCGAACAAATGGCCGGCGCACTCGATTGTCATGATCCGCGTCACCGCCATCGTCATCGGCAGCGTCATGCGGACAGTGGTTCCTTCTCCCAGCTGGCTCTCGAGGTCGACCCGGCCGCCCACCCGTTCCACTGCCGAGCGGACTACGTCCATGCCGACGCCCCGGCCGGACAGGTCGGATACTGCCTCAGCCGTGGAAAAACCGGGCGCAAACACGAGACGGAGCGCTTCCCGATCGGTCAAGGCCGCGGCCGTTGCGGTATCAAGCATGCCGCGCTCGACCGCCTTGAGCCGGACACGCGCGGGGTCGATGCCGCGTCCATCGTCACGGATGGTGACGATGATGCTCTCGTTGGCCTGTTCGGCGGCAAGGCGTATGGTTCCGCACGCGGGCTTGCCCGCAGCGATCCGTTCAGAGCGGGGCTCGATGCCGTGGTCCAGGCTGTTGCGCACCATGTGCATCAGCGGATCGGCGAGCACCTCGATCATGTTCTTGTCGGCTTCGGTCTCCTCACCCGAGTATTCCAGCTCCACCTGCTTGTCCAGCTTGCGGCTGATATCGCGAACCAACCTTGGAAAGCGCTGGAATACCTGGCTGACCGGCAGCATTCGGATGGCCATGATGACCGATTGCATGTCCCCGGCGAGCCGGTTCACCACCGCCTGCTGGTCTTTGATGTCGTGCGCCATCTCGCGGGCACTTGCACCGGCCTCCGCTTTACGGGCGAGGTAGGAGAGGCTGTTCTTGGCGACGATCAGTTCGCCGATCAAGTTCATGAGCGTGTCGATCTGGGCCTGGTCTACCCTGAGTGTCGTAGGCTCGCCGCGTCGACGCGCCTCCGCGAGGCCGTCGAGAGTTGCCGGCTCAACGTTTTCATCCGCCCTTGGAAGCGGTAGCGCACTCACAGGCTGCGCGGCGGCACGAGTGCAGGCCTCGGCCTGCATTTGCACGAGGCCTAAAAGTGTTGCCGGGTCGCCATCCCCAGCTAGCGCAACTGCGGAGGCCAGCGCGTCCTCCGCCGGCGGCGCGTCACTACAATGCCGCGCAACCCGGCGCAGTATTTCACCGACTGACGCCGCCCTGCCCGCCGCCAGTTCGACCGCGCATTGCCGTCCGAGGAGTCTCGTCTGAGCGGCGAGCACGGACGCCACGACAGGCCAGTCCGCTGGCGGCGCAGGTGGCGGCGAGTAGGAGGTTATCTCCGTCGTGTCGCTGTATCGGAACAGGTGTCGCAGATCCGCGACCGGCGCGGTCGAGATCATACGGAAGGCAAGCAGGCATTCCAATGGGTCAAGTCTGTCAGCCGGTGGCCATGGCACCGGCTCGACCATGCGCAGGACCGCCAGCTCGGGAACCTGGCGCAGGAGCTGCAACGGATCCTCGCCGCTGAAAAAGCAGCCCTTATCCGGGCGATAATTGATCGCCACGAGATCACGACGCGCATTCCGCGCGCGTTGCTCGGCGGCGATGCGCTCATTTTCAGGTAACTCGGCAACCCAATCCGGCGCGGCGACCGGCCCTTCGCAATCTGACTTGTCACCGGCCGGTCCTTCAGGACGGACGCCGTTCATCACCGCACCCAAGGACAACGCATGTTCCGCGGCTATTGTTGCCGCGCCGGCAGGCAGCTCCTCCGTGCGCTCCAATGTGTCGATCCAACTGCGCACCTGGTCGATCATCGCGAGGAGAAGATCCACCATCCGGCTGGTCACCGTCAACCGCCCCGCGCGCAGGGCGTCCAGCAGATCCTCGCCCGCATGCACCATCGACGTGAGCGGCGCGAAATCGAACAAGCCGGATGTGCCCTTCAGCGTGTGGACCGCCCGGAAGACCGTGTTGACTACGGCAGTTCCTCCTTCACCGCGCTCCATCTGCAACAAAGCCGGCACGGCCGTGTCCATCAACTCGCGCGCCTCGACGAGGAACTGTTCGAGCAAGGCGTTCATGCGAGTGGAACCCCAAGCAGTACCCGTGCCAAACCCGCAAGCTGATCCGGTCGCACCGGCTTGGTAAGCACAAGGTTGGCGCCAGCCTCCTGCGCCCGATCTGTTGCACGGTCACCGGCCTCCGTGCTGATTATAACGGCCGGTATGCCGAGAAGCGTCGGCTCTTGGCGCATCGCGCGCAACATGCCGTAGCCGTCGAGAGACGGCATGTTGACGTCGATCAGCATCAGGTCCGGCGGGGATAGGAGAGCCTTCTCCAATCCCTCGATGCCGTTGCTAACCTCCACAACCTTGCAGCCAATCCCTGAGAGGATCTGCCGATAATACATGCGTATGGTGACTGCGTCATCAACCACCAGAACGGTCGCGGTCATGGACTGCTCCTCATAGTGGCTTCTGATAGACTATTCCGTCGGGAAACTTCTTGACCGCAAACAAAGACGATATGCGGCTCATCGACTCCGCGTGGCCAAGGCAGATAAAGCCACCCGGCCGCAAAGCATCGAACAGAAATTCGACCGCCTGGCGCCTTGATGTGTCATCGAAGTAGATCAAAAGATTACGGCAGAAAATCACATCTATGTTGCGGAACCCGTTCATGTCGTCCAGGTTCGTGATGTTGGCCTGCCGGAATTCGATCGAGCCGCGCAAATCCGGGATCACCTGCCAGCGATCAGACCCGACCGGCATAAAGTAGCGGTTGAGCGCTCGCGGCGGCACGTGCTGTACCGCGCGCGCGAAGTAGGTCCCTTCCCGCGCCTGATCCAGAACACGCGTATCGATGTCCGTCGCGATAAGCCGGACATCCCATCGATCGACGTCCGCCCATTCCTCCAGAAGATAGATCGCGATGGTATAAGGCTCCTCGCCCGTCGCGCAGGGCATCGACCATATCTGCAGCTGATCGTCACTGCGCCGCTTGTGCGTCAACTCAGGCAGCATTGACCCCACAAGGCATTTGAACTGATATGCCTCGCGGTAGAAATAGGTCTCGTTCACCGTCATCGCGTTGATGAGGTTCTGCAGTTCCTCCGACCGAGGATCCCGCAATCGCAACAGCGTCATATACGCGCCGAAGGACTCCGAGCGGGTAGCCTCGATGCGCTCACCTAGGCGGCGATCCACGAAGTACCGTTTTGACTCGCTGAAGACGATCCCTGTCTTGCGGTAGAAGAGTTCTCGAAAACGATCGAAATCCTCCGCCTGGATCTCCGGGAATGCCTGGCTCACCCGGCGCCCTTTACGAGCCGTGCGTGTACGCTGCCCGCCGCAAAAACCAGAAACGGATCGCTGTCCGTGCTGTCCATAAAATGGCCTAGGGCCGGCAACGCAGCAGGACCCCCCACCAGGTCGAGCGCCTCTATAATCGCCGCCAGCACGTTGACGTCGGTTTCGTGCTCGATCATGTCGACCAGCAAGGCTTCCACCTCGTCGGAGGGCAGCCCCGACAAAGTCACCACAACGCTGATGCGGGTGCGGGGATCCGGGTCCGTGAGCCGGGCATGCACGGAGGCGAGAGCCGCGGGGCCGATCGCCTGCAAGGCTTCGAGCGCCGCGTTGCGCAGCCAGGCATCCTCGGACGGAAGGAGTTCCACGAGCGCGTCGATCGCCGGCAAGGTGGCAATCTCGATCAGAGCGCCGATGACCGCCTGCTGCACCGGGCGCTCGGGCTCGTGGCTCAGCGCCGCCGCCAGTTCGGGCACCGCCGCCTCATGGCGTCTTAGCGCCCGTGCGGCGCCGCGGCGGACAGATGCATCCGGCGCGGCCAGCCGATCGAGCAACGTTGCAAGGTCATGACTTTCCCCCGGGTTCGCGATCGCCGCCGGCACCGCTGCGACCCTTGCCTTTAGCAGCCCCATGATCCGCTCCTTGCGCTGGTCCAGCCCAAAATCAACTCGGCGATCCGATCGGATGGCAGTACAGCCGTGGCGCCACCTCGCCGTATCAGTTCCGCCGGCATGCCGAACACGGCTGCCGTCTCCTCGCTTTCGGCGACGGTCCTGCCGCCTTGGGCGCGCAACAAAGTCATGGCTTCGGCTCCATCATCGCCCATTCCGGTCAGTTGCACGCCGATCAGTGCGGCCGCCGGCATCACCGCCATAGCGCTTCGCACCAGCCGGTCGACGCTCGGGTGCCAGGCGCTTTTCCCAGACGGCACCGAGTTGACGACAAGACGGCCCAGCCGCCGCTCGACCACCACATCGGCATCGCCGCGCCCGATGTAGGCGTGCCCCGGCAGAAGTGGCGTCGGCCGATCCACCTCCATCACCTTGATGGCGCAGATGCTGTCCATCCTTCGTGCGAACGATTGGGTGAACGCCGCCGGCATGTGCTGCGCAACCACCACGGCGTTGAGAAAGTCAGTTGGAAACTCCGGCAGAATGTCCTCAAGCGTGCGAGGGCCGCCGGTGGAAACGCCGATCAATGTCACCGAAGGATTCGTGCGCATCGTGGCGCTCAATGCGGCTATGGCACGACGCTCCTCACCTGCGGCGCGTTCCGCACGCAGCGCCTCACGCAGCCGCGTAACCCTGCGTGGCCGGCCACGTCCGGCGACCTTCACCTTCCCTATGAGTTCCAGCCGCATGCGCTCCAGGTTGAGCGACACGGTTCCATCAGGCTTCGTAATCACGTCCAGCGCGCCGAGCGACAGCGCCCGGATTGCCGCGTCAGACGCAGCGGCCGTAATCGAGGAAACCATCACGACCGGACGTGGGCAGGTGCGCATGATATTCTCAAGGCAGGTCAGGCCATCCATCACCGGCATGTTGACGTCGAGCGTCACCACCTCGGGCTCGAACTCCCCGATCCGCTCCAGGGCCTCCTGGCCATTGCGCGCGGTCTGCACCTCCATCTCTCCCGTGTCTTCCAGGATCTGACGAAGTTGCCGTCGCATCAACGCTGAATCGTCGACGACAAGAACTTTAAGCATGAGCGATCAGAGACCTGCGACCGCACCGATTTCGTCGACAGTCAGCAGGCGCTCGGGACGCATCAGCATGAGCATGCGTCTCTGATCCTCCAGATTGGCGACGCGATCGATCAACAGGTGCTGCTGGTCGGAAAGATGCGGCGCTGGCCCGATGGTTCCGCGCGCCACCTTCAGCACCTCGACAACGCTGTCGACGACAAAGCCTGTGCGCACTCCCGCCACCATCAGCACGACGATCCGCTGCCTGTCGCTGCGAGGCAGTTCGGGAAGGCCGAAGCGGCGGCGCTGGTCGACGACCGGCAGCACAACACCCCGCAGATTGACGACGCCACCAATGAAGTCCGGCGTCTTCGGGACCTTCGTGAGGTGCTCGGGCACCCGTATGATCTCCTGCACCGTCCCGATTGGCACGCCGAACTCCTCCTCGCCGAGCCGGAACACGACGAACTGCTCCTCGTCGGACGATTTCAGGCCGCCGCCATCCTCCGTCATCTCCATCTCCTCCTCCGTGCCGGCGGACCGCGCCGCCTCCAGCAGCCGTCCCCGGACACCGGCCGGAAACATCTTTTCCGCGGACAGGATTGTGACCAGGCGACCGCCGTCGAGCCGGCAGATCGCCTCCAGTTCCGAGCCGCCCTTCTGCGCCGCCAGCAGTGGGGGCACAGGTTCGACGACCGAGGCCGCAACGCGCAGGACCTCGTTGACCGCATCCATGATGATGCCCACGGACAGCGGTGGCCCGTCCGCTCCCCCGATCGACACGACAACGATGCGATTTTGCTCATTCAGCGGTGCCTGCTCGAGATCGAACATGCGGCGCAACGACACCAGCGGCAGCAGCCGGTTTCGGAGGGTCATGACCCCCATGACGTGGTGGTCGCTGCGCGGCACGCTGCTGATCCGCGGCGGGACCTGGACAATCTCCTGCACGTCCCCGATTGGAAATGCATATTCCTGGCCAGCGACTTCGAAGCTCACGAGCTGCCGAACGGCGCCATCCACCGCCGCCGCCTTCGATTGAAGCGGAGAAGTTGCAGCGATGAGCGGTCCCTTGACCCGTGTCTCGCGCACGGCCGGCTCGCCATCAGCGAGGCGCGGCAGGTTCAGCAGCATGATCGTGCCGTCGCTGCGTTTGATCACGCCCTGCAGAAGATCTGTGCGGATCGTCTCCGCTATCGACTCAATCGACTCTATGTCCCTCACGTCGGTGGTGATGACGCTCGCCATTCGGTCGATCACGTAGCCCAGCAAGCTGCCGCGGTTGACCACGACAACGCGCGTTGCGTCATCGTGAGGCACATCCGTCATGCCGAATATTCTTCGCAGGCTGATGATAGGCAGGACGGCCCCGCGCAGGTTCGCAATGCCTTCCAGACTTGCGGCAGCCATCGGCACCCGCACGACCCTTGGCATGCGAATGATCTCCTGCACCTCGGACAGTGGAATGCCGAAGACCTCGCCATTCAGCCAGAAGGTGACGAACTGCTGGGAAGCGCCCACCGATGGCCCACCCGTGGCAGTCGCCTCAGAGGCCGGAGCGCTGAGCGTCTCGCTCACGACTAGGCTCCACTGTTCTGCAGTTCATCGGCAAGCGCTGCGATCTCCTCGACCGCAGCGGCGAGTTCCTCGGCCCCCTTCGATTGCTCACGTGCAGCCTGCGCCGCCTGGCTCGCCGCCTGCTGGGTTTCGGAGGCCGCCGTCGAAATCTGCTCGGTGCCGCGCTTTGCCTCCGACAGTGCGGCCAGGATGTCGGTGGCGCCCGTCGCGATCTCCATATTGCCGGTCAGGATGACGTCGAGATCCGTCTCCATGGCGCCGAGATTGGCCGTGATGGCCTTGTTCTTTTCGACCTCGGCCGTGGCCGCCGCGGCGATCTCCTCGAGGTCGCGGCGCACCGCCCCAACCTGGTCTTGAACCGCCTTCACCAGATCCTTGATGCGCTCGGCGTTTTCAGCGCTCTCCCGGGCCAGATTGCGAATATCTGTCGAGACGACCGCGAAGCCCTTGCCGAATTCCCCGGCGCGGGCGGCTTCGATTGAGCCGTTGACCGCGAGCATGTTGGTCTGGATCGACACCGTCGTGATGGCATCGGTGATCTTGTCGATGCGACGGGCCACCTGATCGAGTGCATTGATCTGCCCACGCGAACGGGCATTGGCTTCGACCGCCTGCATCACGCCGGTGATGAGCTGTTCCATGGCTCCACGATTGACCCGAAGGGACGCCGCTATCGCCTCCCCCTTCTCACGTGCGAGCGTGGCGCGATCACTGGAGATCTTCGCAGTTCGCTCAATCTCTGTCAGTGCGACCGCCGATTGATGGGTGGCCGCGGCCTGCTGCTGCGCGCCGCGATTGATCTCGTCGATTGCCGTCAGGATTTGAGCCGCCGCGCGATTGATTTCCTCCACCGTGGAGGACAGTTGCTCTGACGCCGCCGCGACCGACTCGGCGCTTTTCCCGATGTCGGTGCTGTTCTTGAGTTCCTCGGCGGTTTCGGATAATGCCGTTGAGCCCTCCTCGCTTTGGTTGAGAGCCACTGTCTGCTGGTCCACCGTGCGCATTGCCTCCTGGCAGGCGGAGGACTGCTGTTCAGCCGCTGCCGAGACGGCTTCCGCACCTTTCTGCGCCTCTTTGGCGGCCTCGTTGCCGAGTTCGGCCGCCGTCAGGATCTCGCGGCAGCCGCGCTGGATCTCGACCATGTCGATGCGAACCTGCTCGAGCTGGCTCGTCACCACCTGACCCTTCTCGACTTCAGTTGTGGCCGCCGTCGCCGAGGCGTTGATGCCTTCCGCGATGATCGTCACCTCTTTCTGGATCTGGCCGATCAGGTCCTGGATGTCGCGGGCGCTCTTCTCGCTGGTCTCGGCTAATGTGCGAACCTCGTCGGCCACCACGGCAAAGCCTTTGCCGTGCTCGCCGGCCCGCGCCGCTTCGATTGCCGCATTCAACGCGAGCAAATTGGTCTGGTCCGCGATCCGGGCAACCGCTTTCACGATCTCGCCGATGTTCGCCGCCTGCTTCTCCAACTCGGCAACCATGGCGACAGAAGCAAACTGGCGCTCTGCGGCTTTGCCGATACTTGTCAGGCTCGCGGCGATATGGGTGCGTACGCCCGCGATCAGCGTCTGCAGACTTTCCGTTTTACCAAGCGCTACGCTCGCGTTTTCCCGCGCCTTGCTGAGGTTGCCGGCAACGCGGGTGACTGCGCGCATCGACTCCTCGGCGGCGCTCGATGCCTCCTCGGCGCCCCCGGCAATCTGCTCCATGGCGCGGCGGAGCTCCTCAACGGCGGCCCCCGCCTCAGCAATGCCGCTGGCCAGCTGCGTGGTGGTCGCCGCCACCCGCTCGGCCGCCTTCTGCTGCCGCCCGAACGTCCGCACTCTCTTTTGCTGAGACGCCACGGTAACCTTGCGGCGGGTGTAGGAGAGCGGCTCGACAGGAGCAGTTTCACGATAGGCCGGTGGCGGTGTCGCGCCGTTCGTGTGCTTACCGCCGCCGACATCCGTCGACTTGACCAAGGCCATATGATCCACCAGAAAAATTGAACGGCACGACTAATTGTCTCTCGGCATTCGGCCTCTCAAGCGCGAGGTGGCCGCTTCGGCTAGAGGCGCAGCACGACACCCATCGGCTTGCTGCTCATGAAACTCGCAGGTCGTGATCAGGTAGCTGGTTAGGTTGTTTCTAACCTCGTCGTGATATTACCCCCCTAGGATTAAGGTTGAGTGGATGACCAAATCAGGAACGGCAACTCCGCGGTCTCGATGGATCATTATTATTTCGTGAATGACGCTTGTTTAACGGCGAAGACTTACGGCCGATTTCATGCTCCACAGGTGAACACGATGTCCCACAAGACCCACGGATGAAGAATTTTGTCCGATCCTCCTGTGCGGGGATGCTCTTCAGTATCGGCGTCACGGCGTATCTGACGGCCCAGGCTCTCGGGCTGGCACTCTGGCTCTCGCTGGCCGCCGGCCTTTTCAGCTCCATGCTTCTCGGCACGTTTGGCGGCTGGCTCATGGAGCGCCGCCGCGAGCACGGACCGGAGCAACGCCTGCAGGTGGTCGCACGCTCCGATGATGGTCCGGCTCCTGTCGAGGGCAGAAGCACGATCTTGGATAATCTGCAGGAGCGCCTGCGTGTAGCCGCGGCTGACGACGAACGCTGGGTCGTCATACTACGGGCGCACGGCATCGAGGATGATCTCGAAGCCGACGGGGCGATCGCGGCTGCGCGCCTAGCCCTGATGGCAAGCATGGAGCTGGCCGAACCCGTGCCCGCGACCGAAGTCGAACAACTGAGCGAACTCTGCGATTACACCAACGATCATCTGCGGTCGGTCATTGCTGAGACCGAAACGGCGGCTTTCACCATCATGGTCCGACTGCAGGAGGTCGATCAAATGGTCGGCCAGTTCAGCGATTTCGTGCGCACGACGGAAGGAGAGTCGCTTCTCCTCCTCGGTCACTCCGGCCAGAGCGTCTCGCTCAACGAAGGCTTCCTGACCCGACTGCAAACTCACCTCGGGCACCGCATCGACAGCAGCAGCGCGGACAACGAGCGTCTCGTACAGATTGACAAGGATACTCAGGCTATACAGCGGCTGGTGGAAGGTATCGCCGCCATTGTCTTCACCACCGATCTGCTGGCCCTGAACGCCAGTATAGAGGCGACGCATGCAGGGAGCGCTGGAAGAGGATTTGCCGTGGTCGCTGCAGAAGTCCGTCAACTGGCCAGCCAGACAAAGCTGGCCGTGCATAACATCCAGACAGGACTTGACCGCTTTCAGGAGACCAATCGCCTGCAGATCAGAGACGGAAGCGAGAAGGCCGATCAGATCAACGGTGAACGCGCGCTGCTGGACGAACTCGCCGAGCAATTGCATGGAATGGGAGTGGGCTACGAGCGGATGTCAACGTGTCAGCGCCGGATCCTCAACGAGATGGAACAGTTGAGCGGGAACATCGCTGCCGCCATGACTGCAGCCATGGGAGAGATCCAGTTCCAGGATGTGGTTCGGCAACGCCTGGAATGCGTGGTTCACGGCATTGGCGCGCTGAAGGAGTCCGGAGCGGCGACCGCATTCGAGGTCATGCAGGGCGCCAACACGGTCGGCAGCCACGAAACGGCACTTGAACTCTTTTGATTTGTCTCGCCAACCATCATTTGCACTCATCGGGTCGACGCCCTCAGGAAACTCGCGCAGCCGTCGCCAGTGATATCGTCATTGTTGCACTATCCCCCAGTTGGCTTCCAAGCTCGATCACTTACCGGAGGAACCAGCAAACCGTATCCGGAAGATCATTGAAGTTCATTCGAAATGCGCGTTGCCGATGTTGGCCATGGCATGAGCAGGGTAACGTTGCCATCAGTGCAGCGCCAACTGCACAACGTCCTCGTCAGGCGGCTCGGGTGACCGGCGCGGGAAGCCTCAATCCGTCATTGAACAGCACAACGTGCTCCAGCCGGCAACGGATGAACACTGTCTTCCCGTCTGCAGGTGGCTCGCAGGGTGGTATCTTAGCCTTCAGCCGCGCCTCTCCCACCAGGAGGCTCAGCAGTTGCTGTCCCCCGATGGTTATGCTGGACCGAAGGATGCGGGCAGCCACGGCGTCGTCGGCAGGCTCCGCGAGGACATCGACGTGCTCGGGCCGGATGCCGAGCGACAACTCGCCGTCGGCGCCGGCCGGCACAGCAATCGCGTTGGACAGCACATCGAACCGCAGCATGCTCCCCTCGCGGCTGCGGGGGCTGAGGAAGTTCATCCCCGGATTGCCGAGGAACCAGCCGCCAAACCGGCTTTCGGGACGATCATACATCACGTGCGGCGGCGCGCATTGGGAGATACGGCCGGATTGCATCAGCGCGATCTGGTCGGCGAGCGTCATCGCCTCGGTCTGGTCGTGCGTGACGTAGATGACCGTCTGGCGCAGGCGCGCCCGGAAGTCCTTGAAGGCGCGGATGAGAGCGAGCTTGGCGTGGACCTCGACATTGGTTGTCGGCTCATCGAACAGGATGACGTCGCACTGGCGCGCGATCGCTCGCCCGACGGCCACCTTCTGCCGCGTCCCGACATCGAGGTCACCGATATGCCGGTGCCGCTCGGCCGAGAGCTGCAGCACCTCCAGCACCTCATCGGCGCGGCGGCGGACCTCTGCGGGGCTCAGCGCACGGTCGCGGCGCAGCGGAAGCTCGATATTCTCGATGACGCTGAGTGTGCGATACATGACCGGATACTGGAACACCATGGCGACATCACGCTTACCGGGAGGCAGATGCGTCACGTCCCGGTCACCGAACTTGATGCTGCCGTGGCTTGGCGTCTCAAGCCCGGCGATCATGCGCATGAGCGTGGTCTTGCCGCAGCCGGAGGGGCCGAGCAGACAGGTGACCGTGCCCTCGGCGAATACGGTGGTGATGTCATCAACCGCCTTGAACGCGCCGAATACGCGGGAGACTTGGCTCAGCCGGATGTCAGGCATCGGCATGTCCCTGGCCCTGGCCCAATAGCTCGCCGGTCGCACGGTCATAGACCAGCAGGCCCTCGGCGCTGACCTTGAAGGGAAATGGCGAGCCGATGTCGAGGTGCGCCACGCTCGGCGATGGCACCGAGGTCACCAGCGTCTCCTCCCCCGCCTCGAAGTAGACAACACATTCCGCACCGATGTTCTCCATCAGGCGGATGGTTGCGGGCGCTCCGTCCGGCCGATGCCAGATGTGCTCGGGACGGGCGGCGACGGCGACCTCGCCGACAAAGTTGGTGGGGAGTGCGAGGTGGAAGTCGACGATGCCGGTGCGGCAGAGCCCGCCTGGTTCGAGCTTGCCCGGAAGCACGTTGCAGCGGGGAAATCCGACCAGTTCCGCCGCCCGCAAGTGGCGCGGCCGGTGATAGACCGTGGCCGCCGCATTCGCGTCGATGACGCGCCCGGCATCGAGCACGATGATGTCCTCGGCCATGGTGAGCGCCTCGAGACTGTCGGAGGTCACGTAGAGGAACGTCGCGCCGAGTTCAGCGCGCATGTCCTTGAGGTCCTCCATGAGGCTTTCCCGCAGCTTGAAGTCGAGCCCCACGAGCGGGTCATCCAGCAGGAAAAGATCCGCGTTCTTCAGCATGCCGCGGGCAATCGCCGTGCGCTGTTTCTCGCCGCCGCTGAGTTGCGCGGGGCGCTTGGTCAGCAGCGGCTGGATGCGGAGAATATCGGCCACCTGCCCGACGCGGCGCTCGATCTCGGCGCGGGCAACTTTCTGCAGCGCCATGGGATACGCGATGTTGTCGAAGACGCTGACGTGCGGGAACAGCGCGAAGGACTGCGGCACGTAGCCGATGCTGCGCTGCGCCGGCGGCATGTCGGTGATGTCGCGGCCGTTGATGAAAATCCTTCCGCGGTCGGGCTGCTCCAGCCCCACCAAAAGCCGCAGCAACACAGATTTTCCGGCGGCCGGAGGACCGCACAACACCGTCAGGCTCTGCGATGCGACCTCCACCGTCACATCGTCGAGCGCCGGGACATGGTGGTATAACCGGCTGACGTTCTGCAGCCTGACGCTGCTCATCCGCCGAGCTGCGCCAGGTAGGGGACGAGGAGAACGCCGGCAGCAAAGACCACGGCGACGATGAGCAGAATGAGGATCGTCAGCCGCAGGGCCTGCCAGAGGCCAGCAGCGCGCGGCAGGTTGCCGACCGCGATGTTGAGGATGGTCGCCGCCATGACAGTCAGGAGTCCGATCTGGAAAAGAGCGAAGCTCCACTGCTGGACGATGAGCAGGAAACCCGCGACCATGATGAGGATGAGCGCCAGTTCGGCGCGGGGGACGATACCGCGCATCAGACCTCTCCGCGCACAGTGCCGAAGGTCATGCCCACCAGCAAGTAGCGCTGGAAGAAATAGACGACCAGTATTGGCGGTATGATATAAACCGTTGTAAGCGCCGAGATGAATGTCCAGTCAACGCCGCCGTTCGAATAGAGGCCGCTTGCAAGTGCCACAGGAATATTGGAGGTGGAAAGCCCGCCGATGATATAATTGAACAGGAACTCGTTCCACACAAAGATAAAGTTGAAGATGGAGGCCGCGATCACGCCCGGCATCACCTGCGGCAGGATGGTGCGCGTGATGATGCGCAGCCACGATGCGCCGTTGATGATCCCGGTCTCGTCGAAGCGCGGCGACACGCCGTCGATAAAGCCTTTCAGTATCCAGACCGAGAAGGGAATGGAGAACATCGCGTAGAACAGGATCATGCCGCCGTAAGTGTCTTTCCAGCCGAAGGCCACGTACATGAGGTAGACCGGGAGGATGGCCGCCGACCCCGGCAACATACGGATCGACAACAGCAGGAACATCAGGAAGTTGGTGCCCGGCGGCTTGAAGCGTGAGAACGAGAAGGCGGCCAGGAACGACACCGCAACCGCCACGAGAACCGCTGCGACCGACATCACCGCGCTGTTGAAAAGCTCGCGCGGAAAGGCCGCGCTCGAAAACAGCTTCCCATAGTTCGCCAAGGTCGGCGTGAAGACAAGCTTCGGCGGAACGGCCAGAATCTGGTCCGCCGTCTTGAAGGAACAGAGGACGATCCACAAGATCGGAGAGAAAAAAATCAGGGCGACCAGCCACAGCAGCGCGTGGTAGCCGTGCTCCCGCCAGTTCGTGCGCCTCATGGTGCCGCCTCCCGCCGCTCGCGCCAATGCAGCACGAAGATGAATGTCGCGGTGAAGGCGATGGAGATGAACAGCAGGATGACCGCGAGCGCCGAGGACGAGCCCATGTTGAAGGCCTCGAAAGCACGCCGATAGAGCGTCATCGCGACCAGCTGCGTCGTCGAGCCCGGACCGCCATAGGTCATGTCGTAGATGAGATCCATCGTCTTGAAGGCATCGATGGTGCGTAGCAGTATGCCCAGCATGAGGATGAACTTGCCATGGTGCAGCACGATCAGCCGCAGCTTCTGGTGCCAGGCGAGACGGTCGATCTCGGCCGCCTCCAGCTCCGCCTTCGGCACCGAGGCAAGCGCCGCCAGCGTCATCAACACCATGAAGGGCGTCCACATCCACACGTCGACGGCGAGCACGGCCCCGAAGGCCACGTTGCTGTTGCCAAGAAAATCGACGCTCGCGAAGCCGAGGCTGCGGATACCGTAGTTGAGGACGCCGAAGGTCGGGTCGTAGATCAGCCGCCAGAAGGTGCCAGCGGCGACCGGCGTGAGCACCATCGGCGCGAACAGCATGGTGAGCGCGACGCGCCGTCCCGGTAGCCGGTGGCTGTTCCAGAACAGCAGACCCAAGGCGATACCGAGCAGGGTCTCCAAAACGACGGCGCAAAAGACGAAGATGAAGGTGCGGCTGAGATCGAACCAGATCCCGGCGTCATTGAGGATGGTGCGGTAGTTGTAGAGGCCGGCGAAGCGCGGCGGCCGGCCGCTGGTCAGCGAGAAGCGGTAGAAGCCAAGCCCGAGCAGCCAAAGCGTCGGGATCAGGTTCCAGACGATGAAAAAAGTGAGGACGGGCAGCAGAAGCAAGATAGGCAGGACTTCACGCCTGCTGATAAACCCGGTGAAGCTTTGCCATATCCCCTGCCTGCCAGCCGGCGTATCCCGCCTCGGAGTCAAGGCCGCGGGCGCGCCGGTCTCCATACTTACAGCCGGATCCCGCTGCAGGACCCGCTCGGCGCATTGTTCGCGGTGCCGCCGTCGTACAGGATGCCCTGCTGCTTGCAGGCGATATACTTCAGCACGTGGGCAGGGTCCTTCAGCTCCCCCGTCATGTAGCCCGTCCACCCTTCCTGCTGCGTCGCCAGCATCTCCGCGTAACGCGGATCGTGCCAGAAATCCGTGCTCCGCTGCAGCATGTACTTATATGTGCGGTTCCAGGGGTAAATGTCGTCGAAGCCCGAGCTGGTCAAAGTCGCCTTGTCGCAGGGAAGGCCGCCGCGCTTCAGGTAGTCGGCCGAAGTCTCCGGCAGATACCACCAGCGCATGAAGTCGAGCGCCACGTGCATGTGCTCGTCATCGTTGAAGGCGTTGATCACCCAAGGCTGCCCGCCAATGATATAGTTGCGGTTGAGCTTGCCGCTCGCATCCTTGAAGCCCGGCGGGGGCACCACCATCACCTTGCCCTTGAGGGCGTCGGGCACCATCGTCGCCCCGGTCGCCACCCATTGCCATGCTGCGAACGCCTTGCCCTGCGTAAAGGCATCGACGACCTCGGCGATAAAGTAGTTGAGCGCGCCCGGCGGGTTCCACTGCAGCATGGACTTGTATTCGACCATCGCCTCTGCGTTGGCCGGCGTATCCATGATGCCTTCGACCTGTCCGGTCTTCGGATCCCAGATGTCGCCGCCCCGGCTGCGGATGAAGGAGATCAGGGGGCAACTCACCGCATCGTACTCGCGGCTATATTGCATTGCTATGCCGTAATGGCCTTTCTCGGGCCGATTGAAAAAGGCGACGAGCTTCTTCCAGTCGTCGAGATCCATCTTCTCGAAGTCTTCCCACACCATCGGCATCGGCGTGCCGTACTTGGCCTTGTAGGCATCCGCTTCGCCCGGCGCCTCCAGCCAGTCCTTGCGGATAAAGATGCCCTCGATGTCGCCGACCTGCGGGAAGCCGTATAGGCTGTCGGTGCCATCGGGATAAACCTGATACGCCGCCTTCACGACGGGCGCATACCATTCGATGTTGAGCGCCGGGTCCTTGGCGATGATGTCGTTGAGCTTGACGATCCATTTCGGTGTCGCGAGAGCACCGAGCCATTGGCTGTCGCTGATGATGATGTTGTATTCCTGGCTTCTTGTCGCGAGCGACGTTGCTGCCTTTTGGAACAACTGGCCGAAGGGGGCGCCGGCGAACGAGAATGTCACGTCATATTTGTAGCGATCCTTGACGTACTTGGCGAAGTCGGGGGACATGTCGACGCCGAGACTGCTTGGCAGCCAACCGGCGACGCCCAGGATCGACATATGGATCGATTTGCCCGCAAGCGGATGGGTCTGTGCCCGCGCGATGTTGGGCGCACAAAGTGCGGTCGCGCCAAAAGCCGCTGCGCCTGTCAACAACGTGCGCCGCGGCAACAAAAGTTTTATGTTTGCGCTATCCAGCAGAGGCTTAGAGTGGTCGCTTTCCGACATGGCCCATCCCCCAATTTTTTTCTCGCCCGCTTATGCGGACGTTTGTTAGGCGTAACGCTAGCCGCTTAACGGGCCGGCTGCAATATCGCCGGACAAATGTGAGCGACTAAACCCTCCAACGCAAAGCCGGAGTATGCACCGGCGCGTCCCAGAGGGCCGCCATCTCGTCATCGAGCCCCGTGACAGTCAGCGAACATCCCGCCATGTCGAGCGAGGTCACGTAGTTGCCGACCAGAGAACGAACCACACGCACCTCGCGTGCGGCCAGTCGTGCCCGGGCCGCGTGATACATCACGTAAAGCTCCATGAGTGGCGTGCCGCCGAAGCCGTTGACCAGCAATAACACCTCCGGCTTAGCCTCGCCGCTTCTCGTCAAGTCGTCGAGGACGGCGTCCACCATGTCATGCGCCAGCGTATCCGCGCCGGCCATCTTCGACCGCCGCCGCCCAGGCTCTCCATGGATGCCGACACCGATCTCGATCTCATCCTCGCCGAGTTGAAACGTCGGCTTGCCGGCGGCCGGCACGGTGCAACTCGTGAGCGCCACGCCCATCGACCGTGTCGCTTTATTGACGCGTTCGCCCAATGCCCGGCAGGCTGCCAAGTCATCCCCCCGCTCGGCCGCCGCTCCGACGATCTTCTCCACCACCAGCGTGCCCGCGACCCCGCGCCGGCCGGTGGAGTAGGTCGAGGCCTCAACCGCGACATCGTCGTCCACCAGCACGGTCTCGATTGACCGGTCCCCGGCATCCATCTCGCGCGCCATGTCGAAGTTCATGACGTCGCCTTCGTAGTTCTTGACGATGAAGAGCACGCCGGCGCCACCGTCCACTGCCTCGGCCGCTGCCATCATCTGGTCCGGCGTCGGCGAGGTGAAGACCTGCCCGGGGCACGCCGCATCGAGCATGCCATGGCCGACGAAACCCGCATGCAGCGGCTCGTGCCCGCTACCGCCGCCCGAGATCAGCGCCACCTTGCCAGGCTTGAGCGCCGCGCGGCGGACGAACTTTCGGTCCTCCCCAAGCGCCACAAGATCGGCATGAGCGGCGGCAAAACCATCCAGGCTTTCGGCCAGCACCGTCTCCGGCGCGTTGATGAGCTTCTTCATGGCGTGCCCTCCAGGGTCCGGCAGATTGCGGCAATGATGAGGGCCGCGGACCGTGCGCCCGCATCCATGGTGCCGACGCTCCGCTCGCCCAGGAACGACGCGCGGCCGCGCACGGCCTGCATTCCCGCAGTCGCATCGGCGGCGGCATCGGCCACACCAGCGATATCCGCTTCCGTGCCATGAAGAGCCTCGGCCACCGGCCCCAGCACATCGAGCATTGTCTTGTGCCCGAACTCCGCTTTACCGCGCGCACGGACGGCGGCGATGGCGGCATCCATGGCGGCGGCGGCATCGGCGCGGGCGGGCGCTTCGGGGAGGGCTTTGCCGGCGGCCATGAAAGCCGTGCCGAAGATTGCGCCGGATGCGCCGCCGACCGTCATGACAAGCGTGCGCCCGATCTCCTGCATCGCGTCCGGCAGCGGCTTTGCAACGATGGCATCGGCCTTGGCCATGACCGCAGAAAACCCACGGTTCATGTTCAGGCCATGATCGCCGTCGCCTTGGGCCGCGTCGATCGCCGTCAGTTCCCCGGCATGTTCGGAAATTGTCTCAACGACGGCCTGCAGAAGCCGGCGCCGCATCTCTTCGTCGATCGGCATTCTGGCACCGACTTCTTGTGTTTTCGAAACATGACCGATCAGCGGCGCCAGAGCAAGGGAGCGCGAGCGGACGACGCCTGTTTTAGGGTGCGGCCTGCTTCCATTGTCGACGCAGGAAGTCGTGGCCGAACTGGACGACCTCGTCCTCCGACGGGAAGAAGTCGCGCCAGACCCTGGTGGCGGCAGCTATTTCCGGCAGAGCGCGCCCGAATGCCTCGATGACGTACCAGCCATCGTAACCTCCGGCACGCAGAGCGGTGAGCGTCGGACCCCAGGGGATATGACCTTTTCCAGGCGTGCCGCGATCGTTCTCCGACAGATGCACGTGGTTGATGTGCCCGATCGAAAGCGCGATGACGCCAACCGGATCCTTCTCCTCGATATTGGTGTGGAAGGTATCGTACAATGTGCCGTAGTTTGATCGGCCAACCGCTTCCACCAGACGCGCCGACGCCTCCATCGTGTTGAGCAGGTAGCATTCAAAGCGGTTGAGAGGCTCCACGGCCAGTGCGATGCCCGCCGCCGCCGCGTGCCCGGCTGCCGCGCGATGCACCTCGGCGACGCGCGCCAGTTCCTCCCCGGTCGGCGGCGCACCCGAGAAGACGCCGAGCGGCTGGTGGAAGGGGCCGCAGAGAACCTCCCCTCCCGCCGCCTGCAGGCAGTCGATCGCCCAGCGCAAATGAGCGAGCCCTGCGGCCCGTGACGCTGCGCCGGCGCTCGCGCAATTGCGCGCCTCGTCGGGGATGATGGCGACCGCGGTGCAACGCAGCCCCGCCGCGCGCACGGCTTCGCCCACTCGCCGGTAGTGCTCCGGCGTGCCATCAAACAGCGGCAACTCCACCCCGTCGTAGCCGGCCGCCTTCAGCCGCTCGAAGAGGGGAAACTCCGCCTCGGTCACGAAGGGCGTCCACAGCAGCAGGTTGAAGCCGAGCAGCACGGCCCTGATCACTCACAGCTCAGCGTTGGCGATCGAGACCCATTGGCGATCGTGGGCCGAGCGCAGCACGGCGTCGGTCACCCGGTCGGTCCCGAGAGCCTCCCGGAAGCTCGGCACGCCGCTGCCCTGCCCGTCCAATCCCTCCAGGAAATCGGCCATCTGGTGGATGAAGCTATGTTCGTAGCCGATCTGCAGCCCCGGCACCCACCAGCGCTTCATGTATGGGTGGTCGCCATCGGTGATGTGGATGGAGCGCCAGCCGCGCGTGGCCCCGGGATCCCGGTGATCGAACAGCTCCAGCCGATGCAGATCATGCAGGTCCCAGGCGATCGAGCCGTGTTCGCCATTGATCTCCAGCGTGTAGAGCGCCTTGTGGCCGCGCGCGTAGCGGGTCGCCTCGAAAGTCGCGAGCGAGCCGTTGTCGAAGCGCGCCAGGAAGGCTGAGGCATCGTCGATGACCACCGGCTGGACCTTGCCCGAGCCCACGTGGTGGCGCTCGCGGATGAAGGTCTCGGTCATCGCGGACACCTCGCTGATGCCGCCGTTCAGCCACATCGCGGTGTCGATGCAATGGGCGAGCAGATCGCCGGTGACGCCGCTCCCCGCGACTTCCCCATCCAGACGCCAGAGCCCTGCCCCGCCCTGCGGCAGGTCGCTGGACATCGTCCAGTCCTGAAGGAACTTCGCCCGATAATGGAAGATGCGGCCGAGACGGCCCTCATCCACCAACTGCTTGGCGAAGGTCACCGCCGGAACGCGGCGATAATTGTACCAGACCATGTTGGCGACGCCGGCCGCCTCGACCGCGCGCACCATCGCCTCGCTGTCGGCGAGACTGGCGCCGAGCGGCTTCTCGCAGGCGACCATCTTGCCGGCCTTCGCCGCCGCAACGGCAATCTCGGCATGCGAGTTGTTCGGGGTCGCGATGTCGATGAGGTCGATATCCGGCCGCGTGACCATGTCCCGCCAATCCGTCTCGACCGTCTCGTAGCCCCAGTTGCCGGCGAATGCCTCGGCGAGCGGGCGGGTGCGGGCGCAGACCGCCTTGAGCACGAGGTCATGACCGGTCTCGAAGAACTGCGGCACCTGCCGGAATGCGTTCGAGTGAGTGCGGCCCATGAAGCCGCAGCCAACCAAGCCGATGTTGAGCTTCTTTTTCACCATGATCCCCCCGCCGGCCTCGGTTTCAGGCGCGCCATCCGTGCGCGTCGCGGACCCTGATCATCGCCGCCAGGATCTCCGCCCAGGTTCCCGGCATCATCATGACGTCGTTGGGGAACATGCAGCCGTCCCAGCAGATGTGAGAGATACGCCGTGTCAGCGCCCCTTCGCCGTCACGCAGCCAGGGAGCCGAATCCCGCACCACATCGAGCTTGCCGTTGGGGTCGTTGGGCAGGCAGTGGCGCCCGGTCTTCTCGTGCGATCCCGAGCCCTTTACCGTCGCGTCGTTCTGGGCCACGTGGAAATCGATGGTCCAGGGTCGCAGCGCATCGGTCATCCGCTTGAGCGCCTCCTGCCATAAGGCGTGCTGGTCCCAGGTGAAGCCCGCGGGCAGGATCCGGTCCTCCTCGGCGTTGACGCCGAGGGTGTAGAGCAGGGTGTGGGCCATGTCGGCCTGGAAGCCGAGCCGGTCGGGGCGACCTACGCCTTCCAGGACATCCAGCATCTTCTTCCAGCTCTGCATGCCGCCCCAACAGATCTCGCCCTCCGCCGCCAGCTGCTCGCCATGGGCTTCCGCCACGTCGCAGGCTCGGGTGAAGGTCTCGATGATGAGGCGGGTGTTCCCCGCTGGATCGGCGTCCCAGTCGGTCACGCTTGCAGCTGAGTCGATACGCACCACGCCACTTGGCCGGATGCCTAGCCTGCGAAGAGTTTCCCCGATGCGGCAGGCCTTCTCCACCTGCAGCACGAAACGATCACGCTCCTCCGCGCTGCCCATGGCCGAGCCCCCACCGACCGGCGGCCAAACCGGCGCCACCAGCGAGCCGATTACCAGACCGCGAGCCGCCACCGCATCAGCAAGCCGCTCCAGATCGTCTCTCGTGGAGTCAATGCTTGTATGCGGCTCCGCGAGGAAAAGATCGACGCCGTCGAAGCGCTGGCCACCGACCTCGGTTGACGCCGTCAGGTCCAGCAGCGTCTCGAAGCTGATGACCGGCTCCGCTTCCGTGCCCTTGCCGACAATCCCCGGCCACATCGCGTTGTGCAGCTTCGGAAATTCGTTCTCCACGCTCTTCTCCCGTAGCAATGCAGTGCGCCTGTCGGTTTGGCCTGGTCCCGAAGCGGGCCTCGGGTGGGGTATTCAGACGGATCAGGCGGAGCTGATGATGCGCACGCTCTATCTGGGCGATCAGGCACTTGGCCCGGAGCCATCCCGGCTTAAGACTTTGTTCTTCTTGCTTTGGCCTTATCCGGAGGATAGAAACGAGTGGCCATGTCCGTCAAGGGATGGGTTTAGCAATTTCGGTCTAACGGTCGGTGTTCCTCAAGCGGCGGAGCAGTCTTAGTCGCCAGCTGTTTAGCCCGCTGTCGAAACCGCACGGCACACAGCGGCAACAACACCGGCAATGCGGATCAGGCGCCTGACCAAAAGTTCCATCTCACTCGAACGACGCTTGTGATCACGCCTAAAAGACAGGAAGTGTCAGCCTTTCAGTCGCAGCCTACATAATCCGCTACCCCTTGAACAAGGAGCACGCTGCACCAGACGGCGACCGTATGAGATAACATTGCTAGGTCAAACTAATTCACCCGATCAAGCTGTTGCTGACGGATGGGTTGCGGACGCGTTGCCGGTCGGTAACGCAACCTTATTATTTGCGCTATTGCGAATAAAATGTTTTCGGACTAGAGCACCACGTATAGTGTGCTAACCTACGGTGCCTCATTATGACATTGCAGACGCCGGTTCTGTCTATCATCGTGCCGACCTTCAACCGTGCGCGGTTCCTCCTCTCCACCGTCGAGCAGATACTCCGCCAGGACTTCACCGATTTCGAACTTCTGGTGGTCGATCAATCTTCTCCCGAGCAGCACGCCATTGTCAGAGACGGCCTTGCATCTCATCGGTCAGATAGACGGCTGTCGTATTTTCATCTGCCAAGTTCCGGAGTTGCCAACGCTCGCAATGCGGGCCTCGCACGAGTGTCCGGGCAGTTCATTATGTTTCTGGACGACGACGTAATCTTGCTGACCAGTTCGTTTTTGCGCGCGCATCTCGACTGCTACGATGATCCTCGAATTGGCGGAGTGACAGGCCGCACGATCGAACGCGTCAATCGAGAGAACGTTCGGCATACGGCCAACCGCATTACGGTTGGTGGCCGGACAATGGTGAACCTCCTCGGCCACGAGCGCTGCCAGATTCACTCCCTGAAAGGAGCGAACATGAGCGTGCGGAGCGAAGCGATCGCTGGCATGGGCGGGTTCGACAGAAACTATACCGGGACGGCGCTTCTCGAAGAAGCTGACTTTTCCGAGCGCATCCTCAAGCGCGGCTGGCAGTTCGTGTTCGAGCCTACTGCCGAGCTGCTTCATCTCTCGGCACCTGCCGGAGGTGTTCGAGTAAGCGATCAAGCCAAAGCAGACTACTTCAGGTTTCGGTCGACGGCATACTTCGTGCGCAAGCACCGAGGGCGTTTGGGCCTCGTGCCGTTTGCCGTGACCCATCTGCAAGTCGCACTCAAGAAGGCTGCACAGGCGAAGCGTGTCGGACTGATGCCAGAATTGCTTAAAGGCGCGATGAGCGGTCTTCAACGCCTGCAACTCGGCACCGATCAGGAAATTAGCTACCTCTCCAAATCAGCCGGCACTGACATTCCTGCATCGCTCGACCACCACCCTTCCTTGAACTAGAACCGGCGCACGCCGATCGCTCGACACCATGATGTTGACCGATCATTTTGGTGAGCTGCCCCGGAGGATGCGCGTAGAGCGCCCTCTGGAGGCCTACTTTTGGGATGCGCCTGCAAAAGCGGCTGTCCACTTTTGGCGGCGACCACGCGCAGGTTCCGTTCAAACTCCCTGACGAAGACCGTAAAGCTGCACCGCTCCGGTATTGCCACGTTACCATGATGCTCTTCACACCTATTCGGCTGACGCCATAAGACCATCAGCGGCCGCCGCTCAAGGCTCAACCGATGGATGAAATCGAAGTCCGTAGGGTTTCGTGATACGTCTACGTAGCTTTCAGGCTCACGCAGCCTCCGCCGAGCTTCAGACATATCAGGAGGCGACAAGCCTCGGTCTTTAGCGAAAACGCAGTTGATGCTACGACCGCATCGATCTGAATAAGACCTGGAATACCGATGTCAGCAATGCAACAAAAGCTGCCGGATGAATTGAAGGGTCTTCTCGATCCTGTTCCCCGTTTGGCTAGCACAACGAACGCCGCTCGCCCGTCGCCCCCAAGCCTTTTTCATAATGATTGGTGGCTGAAGGCCGCATCGAAGGGCAAGTGGGAGCAAGTGGAGTGCCGTCGCGACGGTGTAATCCTAGCCACCATGCCATTTGTGCGGCACACGATGCTGGGAATGAGGCGGTTGCGAATGCCTCCATATACCCGAACTCTCGGTCCGGCATTTAATCTTCCTCCCTCCAAGCCTTTTCAGCGCGCGCAGACTGTTCGCAAGTTAGTGGCGGACCTCCTCGCCAAGTTGCCTCCGCACGACCATTTTCAGATGACACTCGACCCCGACAGCGAAGCTCCCTTCGCCTTCTCGATCGCTGGCTGTTCGGTGGACGCACCGTTTACTTTTCGCTTCCCATCCTCAACCCAGCCGGAGCAAGCTCTCTCAGATTGCGATCAAAAGACCAGGAATCTTATCCGGACGGCGGAGAAGCGCCTGCGCGTCGTGTCCGATAATTCACTGGATCGTTTCATCACTTTATCGCTACGCGAGAAGCCTCGCAGCGACAATATCCATGACTTCCCTCTGCTCGAAGCCATCTTCTCATCTTGCTTAAACCATGGCTCGGGCGTCGTCCTGACCGCAGTTGATCAGCAGGATCGCGACGTCGCGAGCAGCGTCTTGGTCTGGGATGAGCGCATTATGTACTTGTGGTTGACGAGCAGGGATCCAGAGCTTTCAACGAGTGGCGGCGGAGCGTTCTTGCTCTGGGAGTCGATCAAAATGGCAAGCGGCCTAGGCCGGACATTCGATCTTGACGGTTACAGCTCGGCGGCAAGCGCCAAGTTTCTGGCGAGTTTCGGCCGCCCGCCAAGCATACGTCCGAGGGTCGTCAAGGCGTCCGTGCGGTACCGGATGGCGGAATTAGTGAGGGAAGTAGGAGTGAACCGGAGTTAGGGATGTGCAGATGTCGGCGCATACTTCTCGGGCGCAGCCCCTGGGCATCCCTCTCTTTGGGCGGTCTTAGCCTGCGTCCTCAACAACATCGAAATCTACTGCCTCTGGCGGGCGTTGGGGCCGAAGCTCACCGATGTCCTTCAAACCTTCGCAGGTGTGAACCTTGCCTTGAACGTCATGGCAAGCCTAATGAAGCGTCTTGGCCGTCAAGTTCCTTGACCTAGTCCGCTGACGTATTTGTCCTGGCCGATGAAACCCGAGGGAAGATAAAGAACATCGGCGCCGACCGTGTCGTTGGCCTGACCGACGTCGAAATACTCGCGGCCAAGTTTGTCGCGGCTGCCGAGGGAAGCATTCAATGGTATAGCGGGGACGCCCCACTATACATGTTCTACCTGCGTTTATCCCGACTACGACTATTATGTACAGATGGAATGCGACGTGAATAACCATGTCGATCTAGTTCGTCTGGTCGCGAACATCAGCGCGGACAAGGTCGAAGTACTAGCGTCGACAACCTGGAGTCGATCGATGGCGGTTGACATGCCTGGAGGCTTACAGACCAGACGAACTGCGTCATCAGATCATCTGTCTAAGCGCGTTCTCAAAAAAAGGGCCTTGCGGTTCTAAGTTCGCTCCATCGCAAGCTACAACGGCTTGGCCCGATAGGGTACGTGCGCTCGCTTTTTAGTCCGCATTTCAAGAACCAGATGCGTATTTCCATGGCGAGGTTCACACGCAGCCAGGCCCCGAGCCGCTGACAGCGGCGGGAGCACGGTCGCCCGCTGATGCCCCTCAGCAAGCCTAAGAGCTTCGCGAGCACCATGGGTCTCCGGGCGAAGCGCGTTGTTTTAGCGCACCCGGCCTCACCTGGTGCGGCCCTTCGGGGGCACCTTAAGTGCGGCTGCGCCCCACTCCTGCCAAAGTTCCATCCTTTAACCTCTTCCAGTATCAAGCCACGGCTCCCGCGAAGCGGTGTCTCGGGGCATCTGGATCATCCGGCTTAGCCTCTAAGGGCTGGCGGACAGTGGGCGCATCCTCTAAGGAGATGAGGCATCAATAACCTCACGCTTTCGTTAATGTTTGGCTTAACCTGAGCCCCGTTTGGGGCTGATCTAAAGACCTGGATTGGCCCATTAGATCAGGCAACAGACGCAACCGCCCCTGAAAAAGGTGGTTGAGCCGTCTCCTTATCATCCGCTTTCAGTAAGGGTCGCCCTGATGACTCCGTTGCTTTCGAATTCAGTCTCCTCCGCTTCGCTGGACAACAACCATCAAGCGGAGCCCGTCTGCATCGCCTGGATCGACGTGTCAGCTTTGACGCGCGAGTGCATGACACACGCCGTTGCCGGCGCGCAGAGGCTCTTCCTCATCGTCCCCTTCGACTCGGTGTATGATTTCCTGAAGGCGCCCGAGCGAAAGGTCGACCTCATCGTGTATCATGCGCACGAGGCCGACTCGGTTAACTCCGCCGATATCGCGGCCCTGCGGGAGGCGTTCGCGACGACGCAGCTTGTCGTCCTGTCGGACGCAACCACGCTCGACCCGGCGGTCGTCAAGAGCGTCCTCAATCAGGGCGCGTCCGGGTTCATCCTGACCAGCCAGACCGGGCTGCAGATGCTCGTGTCCGCTCTCGGTCTTGTCGCTTCCGGCGGCACATTCGTTCCGAAGCAGGTGCTGTTCTATCAAGAGAACGCGCACCAGAGCTCCGGCAGGGAGCCGAAGCAGAAGGGCCAGCTCACGGCCCGGGAACTCGACGTGCTCAAGCTCGTGAAGCAGGGCAAGCCGAACAAGCTTATCGCCTACGAGCTCAATCTGTCCGAGTCGACGGTGAAGGTTCACATCCGGAACACGATGCGGAAGATGGGCTCGACCAATCGCACGCATGTCGCGATGAACGCCGACAAATATGTAGAAGCCAAGGCCGCCTGACGACAGCGCCGGCGGCGGTCACTGACCGCAACCGGCGTCTACACAAGTTAAATCTGGAACTTCAGGAGCCCCGCCGGCGCAAGCGGGGCTCCTTTGCGTGGGGCCGGGCAATGGCACCCGAAGGCGCGGCTACTTGCTGCCACTGCCGCCAGCGCCACCGCCGGCACCACCTGCGGCGCCCCCGCCCGTACCACCGGCCGCGCCTCCACCAGCGCCACCATTGGCCCCGGCCGCACTGCCTGCACCGCTGGCGGCACCCGCGCTAGCGCCGGCTCCCGTGCCGGACACACCTGCGCCGACGCCACTGGCGCCTGCGGCTCCTGCTGTTCCATTGGTGAGGATACCAGGCGTGGCGGCTCCGCCGGCGCCCGGCCCTGTCGCGGCGCCGTTCGAGGTGCTCTGGGCAAATCCCGCAGTGAATGCCGCGGGAGCCAAGACGAGCGCCGAGGCGAGCGTCAGGGTGTAGATCGATCGCATTTCATGATCCTCTGTGTCTTTACGGATAGCCCGCACATCACAGAGGTGGCGCCCAGGGGCCGGACCCCAAGCGCGTGAGCCTTCAAATTCCGACGATGTCCGCCGCTTTTGCCCAGACGGCCGAAGGCCGCCGCCGCCTGGGACAGACAGACATCGCCGCCGAAATCAGAGGGCGCTGAACGGCGTGCCCTCGAGGCATGTGCCGGCTACGAGCAGAGCCCAAAGATCGGGATGTCCAGCGCGAAGCGGCTCCGCGCCGCTGCGCGGAAACAGGTTGGAAGGGGCCGCCACACGCTCGACTGAGACGGCTTGCTCAACGGCACCAGCCTCGGTCGCGATCTCCATCACGGAGGTGTCGTCGGAGGGTCCGAAAGCCGCGTCGGCAGACGCTGACGGCTCATCCAGAGAGAAGTCGCCCCAGCTATTGAAGGGCCGCGAGCCGGGCATCGGCTCGATCGAACGACCCGTGGCAGGGTCGATGCGATACATCACTCCGTTCAGTATCCCAACGTATTGGAAAGTCTGTTCGCTAATCGAGGCGCTCATGCGAAATTTCCCTTTTGGTGGCCGGTTGACAAGGGCGTAGATTTGCTACCTCTTCAGCGACAGCCCCGTTTGGGGCTTCTGCGGAGCCTCACATCGAGTTGATCGGTCTATGGAATTAATCCAGTAGGAGCCGCACCGGAATATCTCGGTCGGTGTCTAAGTGGAACGATCAAGTGCTGCGCCGGCCCGGGCGCTCCCGTGGCGTCTGCTCAGCCGGCGAACTCAGGCTCCTCCCGCATCAGCAGCCGCTTCACGGCCTCCAGATGGAGGCGACCACTCTCTGCATCCGCCGGGCGCATCTGTCGCTGCGTCTTCTGCGCCAACTCCGGGGGGATTATGCGGAACGGACGCCCGGTGCTCATCGCCTTGACCTGAACCTCCGCCGCTCGCTCCAGGTAGTACAAATCGTCCCAGGCCATCGCGATCGTCGGCGCGGTCACCATCACGCCGTGGTTCCGCATGAAGACGACATCCGCCTCGCCCATGGCCGCAGCGATCCGGTCACCTTCCGCCTCGTCCAAAGCCAGCCCGTTGTAGTCCTCGTCAACGGCGACGCGGCCGTAGAACTTGAGCGAAGTCTGCCCGGCCCAGATCAGCGGGTCGCCTTCCACCATGCTCAACGCCGTGGAATACGGCATGTGCGTGTGAAAGGCCGCACGCGCCCTGGGCAGCTTCTTGTGAAGCCGGGCGTGAATGAAGAAGGCCGTCGCCTCCGGCTGCCCCTCTCCGTCCACGACGTTGCCCTCGAAGTCGCAGACCAGAATGCTGGAGGCTGTCACCTCCCGGAACATCAGTCCGTAGGGGTTGACCAGGAACAGGTCGTCGCGCCCGGGAACCATGGCGGAGAAGTGGTTGCATATCCCCTCCTCCAACCCTCGTCGCGCGGCCATCCGCAGACTGGCTGCGAGATCGATCCGCGCCTCACGCAGCGCGTCCCGGTCGACATTGGCGAGCGTCGCAACCGCGGCGGAGTCTCCCGCCTGAAGTTCGTGTCCCATACCCTCGCTCCGCTGTCGGTGATGCTAAGTGACAGCGATTTTCTTAGGAGGTCATGGCGTGATCGGAAACGGGAAACCTGACCGAGCAGCCGTTCCTCAGGGTTTGCCGGTGATGCTGCTGACGGGTGCGATGTCCGTGTCTTGCGCCTCCGACGGCTGCGGCGGGACCGCCGGTGAGCGATAGGCCGAGGAGGCGTCGTAGTCCTTCCCCGTCACCGGCTGCATCGACGCCTCAGGCTGGCGCATGCAGCCGCGGATCACCGAATCGCAGACGCCGTCACCCTATTATCCACCAACCGGACATTGGTGATGCAGCTGCTGCCCGGATCGCCGATCGTTATGCCCCTGAGGTCCAGCGGCAAGGTCAGGTTGAACCCGGCGCCCGCCGGAGGCGCGTAGGTGTACGTGTCGACCTCGGCCCTGCTGTCTGTGAGTGTACGCTCGCCCGCTGCCACCCAATCTACGGCTAAGGCTCGCGAATAGTCGCTACAGGAAGTAATGTCTTCTGCCTGTCACAAGACCTCGGCGAGAAGCATTGGACAATGCTTATGCGATCTGTATCAAGCGGCTAGGCCCACGGTCACCGCCCGTGAGTCCGAAACCGCGCCGGCCAACCGGAGTTGAAGGCGAGATGACACCAGCCGCCTGTGCAGCCGTCTTCAGCGTTGTCGCGACCGGTCTTAACCTGACGGGCGTGGCGATCAGCTCCGTACGCTGCCGGCAGCGCCCGCGTCCCCTCGCGGCACCGGCCGGCTCTCCGCCGGTCACCATCATCCGCCCGCTCTGCCGCATCAACAATTACGAGCGGGAGACGCTCGCCTCGACCTTCGCGCTCGACTACCCGAATTACGAGATCATCTTCTGCCTCGAGCATGGGGACGATCCGGTCGCCGGGCTTGTCTATAGCCTGATGGAGAAGCACCCGCACGTGCAGGCCCAGCTGCTCGTCGGCGAGGACCGGCGGAGCAGCAACCCCAAGCTCAACAACGTGCTGAAGGGCTGGGACGCAGCCCGCTATCCATGGATCATCATGGCGGACAGCAACGTGCTCATGCCGCGCGACTACATCCAACAGCTCATGGCGCGGTGGCGAGAGGATACGGGTCTGGTCTGCTCGATGCCGATCGGCGCGCGGCCTGGGAACTTCTGGGCCGAGGTGGAATGCGCCTTCCTCAACACTTTCCAGGCGCGCTGGCAGTATGTCGGCGAGTCGGTGGGCCAAGGCTTCGCGCAGGGCAAGAACATGCTCTTCCATCGCGATGTCATGGATCAGGCGGGCGGCATGCTGAAGGCTCTGGGCGCCGAGATTGCCGAGGATGCGGCCTTTACGAAGATGGTGCGTAACGCTGGCCTGCGCGTGCACCTCGTCGATACCCCGTTCGACCAGCCGCTCGGCGACCGGACCGCCGCCGAGGTCTGGTCCCGCCAGGCGCGCTGGTCCATGTTGCGGCGCTCCACCTTCCCGATCATGTTCATGCCCGAACTCCTCGTCGGCAGCTTTTTTCCTATCGTCGCCGGCATATACGCGGCCTGGCAGTACGACGTGAACGTCGCCGTCGTCGGCGCGGCGCTCGGCGCGCTCTGGTTCGGCAGCGAGGCTATCCTGGCCCGCGCAGCCGGGTGGCACTTCTCGACGCGCATGTTGCTCGCTTGCGCCGTGCGGGACTTCCTGCTCCCGGCGCTTTGGGTCGAAGCCTGGCTGCGCCGCGATTTCGTCTGGCGCGGCAACGCCATGAACGTGCAGGAAGTCGTCGCTGAGGAGCTTGAGTGATGCGTCTGATACTGGCGGCCTTCGGAGTGCTGGTTGGCGCTTCATGCGTCCCTGCCCTTGCCCAGACCAAGATCGGCAGCGTCGACACCACCTTCCGGCTGCTCGGCGCCAACGATCACATCGTCATAGACCGCTATGACGACCCGGATGTGCCCAATGTCTCCTGCTACGTGTCCCGGGCGGAGACCGGCGGCGTGTCCGGCAGCCTTGGCCTGGCACAAGACCCGTCCCGCTTCTCTATTGCGTGCCGCGCGACGGGGCCGGTGACTTTCCCGGCCAACGTGCCGCAGAAGCAGCGCATCTTCACCACCTCGCTCTCGGTTTTCTTCAAAAGCCTGGAGATTTTCCGGCTGCTGGATACCGACAAGAAGGTCATTCTCTATGTCGTGATCAGCACGCGCATTAAAGAAGGCAGCCCGTATAATTCCATTACTGCCGTCCCGACGACCGGGAACTAGGCGGCACCAGTCAAGCAGCACGGATCCGTTGCGCGACCGGATCTTTTGCGAAAGCAATTCGTATCGCTGACAACACGAATTGTGCCGTTGCCAAAGATTGACCCAGCATGTCATCCTCCGTGGTATTGGGCGCAATCTTTATTGCTAGCTCACCAGGCTAGCGGCGATAGGCGATGGTTCAGAAATTCGGCTGGGGTCGAGGCTGGCGAGGCCGCACCTACGATCTGGGGAAGATGACGCTGCCCGAGCTTTGGGCCGCTTATCTCTCATACCCTGCGATCAACCTCTATACCTTGCTGGCTCTGCTCTTCGCCGCATACGCGCTGATGACCGCGCAGCGTGGGCTTGCGATCGTGCTGCCGATGCTCGCGGTCTTCGTCGTCTACCCCCTCATCTGGTACGGGCTGCACCGCTTCGTGCTCCACGGGAACTGGCTTTACCGGATGCGTTGGACCGCGTCGCTGTGGAAGCGCATCCATTTCGACCATCACCAGGACCCACACAAGCTGGAGGTGCTCTTCGGCTCGCCCCTGAATACGATCCCGACCATGCTGATCATCACCGGACCGATCGGTTACATGATCGCGGGCAGGACCGGAGCCGCTGCCGCTTTTGCCACGGCTCTCGTTACCACCTGCGTATACGAGTTCGTCCACTGTATTCAGCATCTAAACTACAAACCGAAGAACCGCTTCATCCAGAGATTGAAGCGAGACCATCTCATGCACCATTTCCAGAACGAGAACGGCAACTACGGCATCGTGAGCTTTCTGCCGGACAAGCTTTTCCAGTCCTATCACGAGAACTCGCGCGACTGCCCGAAGAGCGCCACCGTGTTCAACCTCGGGTATGATCTGAAGCAGGCCGAGCGTTACCCTTGGGTGATGGAGCTGACAGGAACGCCGCCTCGTGACAAGCCACCGGCCGCGATGGAGGACATCGCCGGCAAGATCCTGCGGTGAGTCGACCTCAGCCGGGCCGTTCAGATTTGAATGGTCAGTCTGTCATCTCGCGCGGGCGGAGCGATGCGAGGCAAGCTCCGGCCTCGGTGAAGAGGTAGGCAAGTTCGCCGCGCACCCCGAGCTGAACATCAGACTCC
Organism: Acidisoma sp.; assembly: GCF_965199065.1. Lineage (NCBI taxonomy): Bacteria > Pseudomonadati > Pseudomonadota > Alphaproteobacteria > Acetobacterales > Acidocellaceae > Acidisoma > Acidisoma sp. The sequence goes on from NZ_CBDAQN010000001.1 coordinate 1,559,886, forward strand.
CGCGTGACATCACCGTGCCCATGCGTCTTCACGTTGAGCGCCGTGCCGTCCGCGAGCACGACGTGAGCCAGGATTTCGCCGCCGAGATGCTCGACCAGCTTCGCCTGGGCGGTGAGGAACGCTTCGCCCGGACCGCCGACCGCCTCGCCGATCCCGATGTGCTCCGGCCTTAATCCGAGGGTCAGCGACTGGCCCGCGTTGATGCCCTCTGCCGACACCGGCACCAGGAGGGGCGTGCCGCCCGGAAGTAGGATCGTCACCCCCGCGGGGCCGGTGGCTTGCACGACGGTCGGCATCAGGTTCATGCGCGGCGAGCCGATGAAGCCCGCCACGAACAGATTGCGCGGATAGCGGTACAGTTCCAGCGGCGCTCCGATCTGCTCCACCTGGCCGCGGTTGAGGACCGCGATGCGGTCCGCCATCGTCATCGCCTCGACCTGGTCGTGGGTCACGTAGATCATCGTCGCGCCGAGGCGATCATGAAGGCCGACGAGTTCCACGCGCATCTGCACGCGCAACTCGGCATCGAGGTTGGAGAGTGGCTCGTCGAACAGGAACGCCTTCGGCTGCCGCACGATTGAGCGGCCAATGGCGACGCGCTGGCGCTGGCCACCTGACAGTTCCTTGGGCCTGCGATCCAGCAGGTGCTCGATCTGCAGGACGGCGGCGGCGTCTTTAACGCGAGCGGCGATATCCTCCTTCGCAACCTTCGCGACCTTCAGCCCGAACGCGATATTCTCGCGCACCGTCATGTGCGGATAAAGAGCGTAGGATTGGAACACCATGGAGACGCCTCGGCGCGCCGGCGGCCAGCGTGTCACGTCATCGCCGCCAATCGTCACGCGGCCGGCGCTTGGCTTCTCGAGTCCTGCAATGCTTCGCAGCAACGTCGTCTTGCCGCAGCCAGACGGGCCCACGAAGACCATGAATTCGCCGTGGTGGATCTGCATTGAAATATCGTTGAGAACCGCCGTCTCGCCGAAGCTTTTGTGCAGGCGTTCGATGCCGACTTCCGCCATTAATCCCCCTTATCGGTCTTTCCTCGCAACGGTCTTCTACGGCGCCGTTGACACTCTCGCGGAACCTCAACTACACGATAGTGTTACGGATAACAATTCGTCTGGCTGGCAGCGCTCTCCGGCGGGTTTCTTCAGGAGAGCCCTCCCGGTTCAGAAACCGCCCGGCTGCGATCAACGCATCGGGCCTCATTTTAGGAGGAACGTGCGTGAAAAGCTGGACCCTCGCAATCACCGCGGCGGCCGTCATGTCGGTCGGCGTCAGCCACGCCCACGCCTGGTCCCTGCAGGATGCGGCAGCCCCCTACAAGGGCACGGCGATCACCGTGGTCGGCCTCGATCGGCCAAGCTACGCGATCGCCCAGAAGCTGACGCCGGAGTTCGAGAAGGAGACCGGCATCAAGGTGACCTGGAACATCTTCCCCTACGAAGATGCGCTTAAGGAGGAAACGCTCAACTTCATCTCCAACAGCGGCCAGTTCGACGCGATCCTGTCAGACGTCGTGTGGCCGGTGAACTTCGCCGATCCGGGCTGGGTTCTGCCACTGAGCCACTTCACCTCGAACACCAAGCTGGCCGATCCCGACCTCGACCTGAAAGACTTCTTCCCCGTTTGGCTGGCGAGCTTCACGGTCGACGGCAAGCTCTACGGTCTCCCCTTCGATTCCTATGCGGGGCTGCTCTATTACAACAAGGCCCTGCTGAAGGCCGCGGGTTTCGATGGTCCGCCCAAGACATGGGATGAGCTGGCGAACGTCTACGCGCCGAAGCTCACCGACAAGAGCAAGAACGTCTACGGCTACGCGCTGCAGTCGGCCCGTGGCGAGACGCAGACCGCCGACGCCTTCGCCCGCTTCCTATGGCCCTGGGGCGGCAAGTTCATCGACTACGCAAACAAGACGGTGGTCGTGAACTCGCCGGATGCGGTCGATGGGATCACCTTTCGCCAGGGCCTGCTGAAGAACATGCCGGACGGCATCGTCTCCGACGACCACAGCCAGGTTGTCGAGATGTTCGCGCAAAAGCAGGTCGCGATGATCACTGAATGGTCGGCGTTCTTCCCGACGCTCAGCAGCTCGGGCCTCGGCGCCAACCTCGGCATCACCACCGAACCCGCGGGTCCGAAGGGGGCTTACTCGGCCTTCGGAGGCTTCGCCTACATGGTGAGTTCGCAGGTCAACAAGCGGCACCAGAACGCGGCCTATCTGTTCATCCAGTGGCTGACCTCCAAGGAAGAGGCGAAGCCGCTCATCCTCGGGGGCGCGGTGGTGGCGCGCCAGGGCGCGGACGAAGATCCCTCGGTGCAGGCGCAGTTCCCCAACCTCGCGCCGATGGTCAAGACCTGGCAGACCGCGACGGTGCCAGACTGGCGCCCGCAGATGGAGTGCTACCCGCGCTTCTCCGACATCGTCTCCGACTGGGGCTCGCGGATCGAGCTGGGCCAAGTGGCCGTCAAGTCCGGCCTCGACAGCATGGAGAACGATCTGACCGCCTACATGAAGAGCTCGAACTGCTGGGGTAAGATCAACAACCCCGAAGCGGCAATGTCGCTCTACAAGTAAGCTGATGATGGCGCGCGGAGCTGCATGATGAGCGATGACGTGCAGGACCGCGCGCCACCCATGGCCGCCATCCCTCCGACCTGGAGGGAGAAGATGGAACCGTGGTTCTTCATTCTCCCCTCGGTCATTCTGCTGCTGGCGATCGGTCTCTACCCCGTCATCTACACGCTGATCGCGTCGCTGCAGTCCTGGGTCATGGGCATGGCGCCGCCCGCCTTCAGCGGTCTGCAGAACTACATCCACGCCTTCGAATCGAGCGACTTCGGCGACAGCGTCGTCCGCACCCTGGTGCTCATCGTCATCACCCTGCCGATCGAGCTCTTCCTCGGCATGATGATCGCGCTCGCGCTCGACAGCGACAACTTCGCCTTCCTGCGCCGGCTGCTGCAGATATGCCTCGTCATCCCCATCGCCATCACGCCGTCGGTCGTCGGGTTGCTGACGCAGCTGATGTTCAACGAACAGCTTGGCATCATCAACCATCTGCTCGGCAAACTCGATGTTCCGGCGATCGACTGGCTCGGGCGTCCGACCGCCGCCTTCGTCACCGTGATGATCGTGCAGATCTGGGAGTGGACGCCGTTCGTCGCGCTGGTGCTCTCGGCGGCCCTCTCGACGGTGCCGAAGGATATCGACGAGGCCGCGATGCTGGAGACCGAGCGCTGGTGGCCGCGCTTCCGCGACATTCAGCTGCCCTTCATGTGGCCCGGCATCACCGCCGCGCTGGTGTTCCAGACCGCCTTCACGATCAAAGAGTTCGACATGATCTACACGATCGAGAAAGGCGGCCCGGGGACCGCCACCGAAACCGCCGTCATGCAGATCGAGCGCATGGCCTTCCGCGGCTTCGATGTGGGCCTCGCCTCGGCTGAATCCATCCTCATGCTGGTGATGTCGATCCTGCTCGCCCGCGTCTACATCCGCGTCTTCTACCGAGAGATGGACTGATGGCCGATGCGCGCGCCACCCTTCTGCGGATCCTGCAGGCGGTCGCTCTCATCGCGACCCTCATCATCATTCTGTTCCCGCTCTACTGGATGGTGGCCGGGTCGCTGAAGACCGAGACCGACCTCTTCGCGATCCCGCCGAAGTGGTTCTTCAGCCCGACGATCGCCGCCTACACCGACGCGATCGAGAATACCGACGTGCTGTCGAACCTGCTCAACTCGGTGATCGTGACCGGCTGCGCGGTGGCGCTCGGCCTGCTGGTCGGCGCGCCGGCGGCTTACGGCATCGCCCGTTACCGCTTCCGCGGGCGACGGGACGTATGGTTCTGGTACGTGACCAACTGGATGCTGGTGCCGGTCGTGGTGCTGATCCCCTTCTACCTCACCGCCTCCTACCTCGGCCTCATCAACAACCCCATCGTGCTCATCCTGGTCTACCAGGTCTTCATCGTGCCGCTGGTGGTGTGGCTGCTGGTCGATCAGTTCAGCTCGGTGCCGGTGGCGCTCGAAGAGGCCGCCCAACTCGACGGGCTCAGCCGTATCTCGATCTTTCTACGCATCGCCCTGCCGCTGGTGAAGCCCGGCATCGCCGTCTCGGCGATCCTCTCCGGCATCTTCGCCTGGAACGACATGCTCTACGCGTTCATCCTCACACCCTCCGAGGATGCGCGCACGGCACCGACCATCGTGCTGTCCTATCTCGGCGGCTACGTGATCCCTTGGCCCCAGGTGATGGCGGCGTCCACGCTCGTCTGTGCGCCCGTCATCATCGGCGGCATCATCGTCCACAAATACATCGCCCGCGGCCTTACCATGGGCGCCGTTAAGTAGGCGGCTACCGGTTCCCGAGCCGCGCGGCGGCGGCAATCAGCTCTTCGGCGCCATCCGGATCGGTCGCGAACGAGGTGACGAGGCGAATGACGGCGTCGTTACCCTCCACCCGGCTCGACCAGCGGTAGAAGCCGAAGCCCTCGGCCAGCAATGCAGCGACCATCGCCTCGGGCATCACCACGAACAGCTCGTTCGCCTGCACCGGGTGGAGCATCCGCACGCCCGGGAGCGCGCCGAGCCCATCGGCGAGCCGGCCGGCAATGGCGTTGGCGCGGCGCGCGTTGCGCAGCCAGAGGTCGTCCTCGAGATAGGCGACGAGTTGCGCGCTCATGAAGCGCATCTTGGACCAGAGATGAGCGCCGCGCTTGCGCCGCTGCTCGAAGCCGCGGGCGAGATCGGGGTCGAAGAAGATGACGGCCTCGGCGGCCATGGCGCCGTTCTTGGTGGCGCCGAAGGAGAGCACCTTCACCCCGGCCTTCCAGGTCATTTCCGCGGGTGTGCAGCCAAGATGCACAAGCGCATTGGCGAAGCGCGCCCCATCCATATGCAGTGGCAACCCATGCGGCCTGGCGGCATCGCCGAGAGCCGCGATCTCATCCGGCGTGTAGACGGCGCCCCATTCCGTGGACTGGGTGATGCTGACAGCGGCCGGCTGCACGTAATGCACTCCGAGCGCCCGGGCATGCTCGATGGGCACTGAAAGCTGTTCGGCCTGAATACGACCGTCGGGTGCGGGCAGCCCGACGAGCTTCGCGCCTGCGGTGAAGAATTCAGGCGCGCCGCATTCATCCGTGTTGATATGAGCGTCTTCGGCACAGAGCACGCTGCCATACGGCGGGACGAGCACGGAAAGCGCCAGTGCATTGGCCGCCGTTCCGGTCGCGACTGGAAAAGCCACCAGATCGGTCTCGAATATCTCGCGGAGGCGCTCGGTCAGCCGCGCCGTCCAGGGGTCTGCGCCATAGGAACCGACATTGCCACTGTTGGCCGCGGCGAGCGCCGCCATGATCTCGGGCGCGATGGGCGCCACGTTGTCACTGCCGAAATTCCACGCGCTTTTTACCCCGTCGGCCAAGCTTCGCACTCCGTTGCATCGCGGCAGATGTGACATGAGGCGGCAGGTTTCCCAAATCAGGATGACGCAACCCAGCATCCATGCGATAAAATGGACCTTGCGTTCCAGGAGGGATAGAACATGAAAAAACCGATCCGTATTGGACTGGTGGGGTCCGGATTCATGGGCCGCACCCATGCGCTCGGTTTCCGCAGCGTCGGCGCCGTCTTCGACCTTCCCCTGGAGCCCGTGCTGGAACTGCTGGCCGATGCCACGCAGGAACTCGCGGCGGGTGCCGCGGCGCGCTACGGCTTTGCGCGCGCGGTCGGCGACTGGCACGCGCTGGTGGATGACCCGGCGGTGGATGTGGTCGACATCACCGCGCCGAACAAACTGCACGCGCCAATCTCGCTCGCCGCGCTCGCGCTCGGGAAGCCCGTCTACTGCGAGAAACCCCTGGCGCCCACGGCGGACGAGGCGCTGGCGATGGCCATGGCGGCGGAACGCGCGGGTGTCGTGACCCAGGTGGGGTTCAACTACATCTGCAACCCGATGCTGGCGCTGGCGCGGGAGATGATCGAGGCCGGCGAACTTGGGCAAATCTGGGGTTTCCGCGGCATCCATGCCGAGGATTTCATGATCAGCCGGCGCTCGCCCTGGACCTGGCGGCTAGACCCGGCGGGCGGCGCCGGCGCCATAGCCGACATCGGCAGCCATATCATCGGCATGGCGCGTTTCCTGCTGGGGCCGATCGACGCACTCATCGCGGACATGGAGACCGTCATCGACCGCCGCCCATTGGCGGGCAGGCCCGAGGAAATGCGCGCGGTGGAAGTCGACGATCAGGCGCGGCTGCTGGTGCGTTTTGCCCGCGGCTGCCGTGGCACCATCGAGACCAGTTGGCTGTCCTCCGGGCGGAAGATGCAGCTGGAATTCGAGGTCATCGGCGAGAAGGGCGCTCTGGTTTTCTCGCAGGAGCGGTTCAACGAGCTGCACTACTACAAGGTGGAGGCAGACGGCACCCGGAACGGATTCCGCACCATCTGCGCCGGCCCGGAGCATCCTCCCTATGGTGCCTTCTGCATCGCCGGCGGCCACCAGATCGGGTTCAACGACCTCAAGGTCATCGAGATCCGCAACTTCCTGACGGCGCTGGCGGGCGGTCCGAAGCCCTTCGCCGATTTCCGTGAGGCCTATGAGGTGCAGCGCGTCATCGATGCGGCTCTGCTGTCGTCACGTGAGGAGCGCTGGGTGAGGCTGTAGTCACGCCATCCGCGTTGGCCTTGCGCTCAAGCGGCGGAGGCCGAGACGATCGCTTTTGATCCAGCGGATTTCAACCCGGACCCGCTCCCCATCCGACTCCTGCAACGTCAGTTGGCCGCCTGTATGGAATGGATGGGGAATGGTCCGCGCCGCCCCGCACACAACGCCGAACCCCTCATCGGAGACATTTGCGATTTTGCAGGGATAGATATGGTTGCCGGTGGCGTCAGGCTGGTCCAGAAGCATGCGGGATATCTGATTGGCGAACTCGATACCCGTGATCGAACGTCGAGGTGGCCGGTTGACGATCATATCGCCCTCAACCGCCGCAAAACGCCTCAGGCCGTTTCCAGTCTTCTTCTCGATCTTTTCCGCCATGTTGCTCTCCATAGATCGCTCTATGCAGAGGCTACACAGAGATCATTGGAGAAGTCTTAAGCTGGAACGCGAATTTCTCACCGGCGTGAAAAAGTTATGAGTAAGTAATGTCTCTATAAGTCGCTCGTGGTTGAAATCCGGAGTGTTTCCGCGATTTCAACCACTGGCGATCGGAGTTGGGCGAAGCCGTTATTGCGCCTTGGTGGGGTCCCAGCCTTTGTAGCTCGCGATGTTGTCGATCGTGATGAGCGTGGGCGTCAGCAGAATGACCTTCGCCGGTGGCGCCTTCCCGTTAGCAACATCGACCGCGTAGGAGTAGGCCTCGGCGGCCATGCCGTAAGGGTCCTGCGCCGAGCTCGCCTTGATCATGCCGTCCTTGTTCTTGATCTCGCCGACGATGTCCGGCGCGCCGTCCACCGAGGTGATGAAGAAGTCGTGGCGGTTCTGCTGCTTCGCGGCCAGTTCGAGACCGATCGAGGTCGGGTCGTTGATGCCGAAGGCGGCGTCGATATGCGGGAAACGGGTCAGCAGGTTTTGCCCGACCGAGAAGCCGCCGTCGCGCGAGCCCATGGCGTTCTGGTCATCGGAGAGGATCTTGATGCCGGAGGCGGTGGCCAGGACCTTCTTGCAGCCGTTGACGCGGTCGATGACCGAGGAGACCTGCGGGCCGTTGACGATGATGACGTTGCCGGCATGGTTCGGCAGGTGATCGACGATGTATTGGCAAGCCTGCTCACCGGCCTTCACGTTGTCCGTCATCACTGTCACGTCGGCGCCGGTGGCGGCCACGTCGAAAGCGCCGATGGCGATGCCGGCGTTGTGCGCCTTCATCAGCGCGGGCGCGATCGCAACAGGGTCTGCGGCGTTGACCATGATGACCTGAGCGCCGGCCGCGATGAAGTTGTCGATCTGCGTGAACTGCTTGTTGAGATCATAGTCGGAGGAGACGGCGATGATCTTGGCGTTCGGCGTGATCTTCTTGGCGCGGGCGACGATACCCTTGTCGGTGGCCGCGAAGTAGGGGTTGCCGAGCGAGCCCACGGTGATGCCGACCACGCTGATGTCCTTCGCCATCGCCGTGCTCGACAGGCCCGCCGCCAGCACCACTCCCATGGCGATCTGCGAAAGTCCGAGACGCAAGCTATTCATTGTCGTTCCTCTCAATAATTTGGAGACATAAACGGACCCGGGTGGCATGGGGCCGCCTCCTCATGCGGAGGTTGATCCCCCGCATGCGAAACTTGAACCCGGGCGCTGCTCAGGTGCGCCCGTTGTGGTCGAGACGGTAGCGGTCGAGCGCGACGGCGCCGATGATGACCAGCCCCTTCACGATGAACTGCCAAATGTCGGAGACGCCCGACAGCACGAGGCCGTTGGTGAGAATGGCGATGATGAGCGCGCCGATGAGCGTGCCCCAGATCGAGCCGATGCCGCCCGTGAAGCTGGTGCCCCCGAGAATGACGGCGGCGATCGCGTCGAGCTCGTAGCTTTGCCCGAGCTGCAGACCGTTTGCGGCGTAAAGCCGGGCCGCCGACATCACGCCGCCGAGCCCGGCGAGAAACCCCGAGGTGGCGTAGACGAACATCAGGATGCCGCCGACCTTGATGCCGGTCAGGCGGGCTGCGTCCGGATTGCCGCCGACGGCATAGATGCGGGTGCCGAGCACGGTACGGCGCAGGATGAACCAGGACAGCAGCACGACGATCAGCGCGATGATGACGAGCCATGACACGCCGAACAGCGTCGCGTTGCCGATGAAGGCGAAGGGCAGGCTCGGGTTGAAGATCGTCGTATCGCTGCCCATCAACCGGGCGATGCCGCGCACCGCGGTGAGCGAGCCGAGGGTCACGATGAAGGGCGGCAGACGCACGACGGAGATCAGGAAGCCGTTGATGCAGCCGAACAGCAGGCCGACGCCGAGGCCGGCCGCGATGCCCAGCATGCCCAGATGCGGCACCAGCGAGACGAGCAAAGCGCCCATCGCGGATGCCGCCAGGATCGAGCCGACCGAGAGATCGATCCCCGCGGTCAGGATGACGAAGGTCATGCCGGCGGCGAGCACGGTGTTGATCGCCGCCTGCTGAAGCACGATCGATGCATTGGTCAGGCTGAAGAAGCGTTCGTTCTCGATGCCGAAGCCAATACAGAGCAGGATGAGGACCGGCAGCATGCCCGCGAACTGGAACCAGTTCCGCAGTCTCTGCTTGTGGGTGATGTCGGCCTGCCGGGCGGCTACCGGTTCGCTTGCAACGTCAGCCATTACAAATACCCCTCACGCCCTCGTCACCGGGTTGCATTCAGGCGGCCCTCGCCGCCGTCACGTCGGTCGCCAGCTCCATGATCGCCTCCTGCGTGATCGGAGCGCCGGCATGGCTCGTCACCTCGCCGACGAGCCGTCCGTCGCGCATGACGACCACGCGATCCGAGACGCCGATCACCTCCGGCAACTCGCTCGAAATGACGACGATCGCCGCCCCCGTGCGGGCAAGGTCATCGATGATCCGGTAGATTTCCGATTTGGCGCCGACATCGACGCCGCGCGTCGGCTCGTCGAGGATGAGAACCCTCGGCTTGCTTTCGAGAAGACGTGACAGCAGCACCTTCTGCTGGTTGCCGCCGGAAAGGCTGCCGACGTTGATTTCGGCGTTGGGCGCGCGGACGCCGAGCTTCTTGATGGCGGCGGCGGCGCGGCGGCGGGCCGCGGCGAGGTTGAGCACGCCCCCGGGCCCCGCGTCCTCGTCGAGCACGTTGATATTGACGTTGCCGCTGATGCTCATATCGAGAAAGAGGCCGAGGATCTTGCGATCCTCGGTCAGGTAGACGATCCCCGCGTCGATTGCCTGGCGCGGGTTGGTGATCTGGCGCTCGGTGCCGTTGACGAAGACTTGGCCCTGCTTCTTCGGGTCGGCGCCGTAGACAAGCCGGGCGAGTTCCGTCCGTCCGGAGCCCACGAGCCCGGCGATGCCGAGCACCTCGCCTTCGGCTACGCTGAAGGAACAGCCGTGGACGCGGCGGCCATCATCGATGTTGCGTACGTCGAGCGCGATTTTGCGGTCCGTCTCCGGCGCGCGATGCGCCTTGGTGTAGAAAGAGGACTGGTCGCGCCCCACCATCATGCGCACCAGCGTCTGCGCGCTCAACTCCGAGCGCATGAGCGTGCCAACCATCGCGCCGTCACGCAACACGCTGACGCGGTCGGAGAGTTCGTAAACCTCGCCCATCCGGTGGCTGATGTAGATGATCGCGATACCCTCGGATTTCAGCGTGCGGATGATGGTGAAGAGCTTCTCCGCCTCGCGCGCCGAGAGGCAGGTCGTCGGCTCGTCCATCACCAGGATATGCGGATGGCCCGCGAGCGCGCGTGCGATCTCGACCAGCTGGCGCTCGGCGATGGAGAGTGAGACGACCTTGGCCGCAGGGCTGAAGGGCGCCGCCAGACGATCCAGATAAGGCTGCGCGGCGGCATTCATCGCCGCACGGTCGATCATGCCGTTACGTCGTTTCTCCTCGCCCAGAAACATGTTCTCGGCGACGGTAAGGTTGGGCGCGAGGGCAAGCTCTTGATAGATCACTGCGATGCCGCTGCGCCGGCCTGCCTGCGGGCTGCCGATCTCGAGCGGCTTGCCGTCGATGCGGATTTCGCCGCCGGAATCGGCGTGGTAGGCGCCGGACAGGATCTTCATCAGGGTCGACTTGCCGGCGCCGTTTTCGCCCATCAGGGCATGGATTTCCCCGGGATACGCGGTCAGCGACACATTCGTCAGCGCCTTGACCGGACCAAAGGTCTTGCTGATGTTGCTCATCTCGAGCGCCGGTTTCGCGGGCGCAGTCTGGGCTGCGGCGGCGCCGGACGGTCCGGGCACGAATGTCTCGCTATTGGTCATTTCCTCACCTTCCGGGCTTTTGCCATGCCCTTATCCTGAGGTGAGGTTTGGCAGCAGGCCCGGTAAAGTCAAGCCGAGAGAAGGCGGTAGGGCTACTTGGCGCTATCCCAGCGTCGGCATGATAAAATCGGCGCCGGCGCGGATGCCCGTAGGCCAGCGCGAGGTGACAGCCTTGTAGCGGGTGAAGAAGCGCACGCCCTCGGGGCCGTGCATGTGATGGTCGCCGAACAGGGACCGCTTCCAGCCGCCAAAGCTATGGAAGGCCATGGGCACCGGGATCGGCACGTTGATGCCGATCATCCCCGCCTGGACACGATGCGCGAAATCGCGCGCGCTGTCGCCGTCGCGGGTAAAGATGGCGGTGCCATTGCCGAACTCGTGGGTGTTCACGAGGTCAAGCGCGGTTTCGAATGTGTCAGCGCGCACCACCGAAAGGACGGGGCCGAAGATCTCCTCCTTGTAGATCTTCATTTCGGGCTTCACATGATCGAACAAGGTGCCGCCGATGAAGTTGCCCTCCTCGTAGCCCTGCAGCTTGAGCCCACGACCGTCGACGACCAGCTGGGCGCCTTCGGCCTCGCCGGCGTCGATGTAGCCGGTGACCTTGTCGAGATGCACGCGGGTGACCAGCGGTCCCATTTCGTTCGTGTTGTCCGTGCCCGGCCCGATCTTGAGTGCGCGCACGCGCGGCGCCAGCGTCTCGACCAGCTTGTCGCCGATGCCGCCGACCGCAACCGCCACCGAGATCGCCATGCAGCGCTCGCCGGCCGAGCCGTAGGCCGCGCCCATCAGCGCATCGACGGTCTTCTCGAGATCGCAATCGGGCATGATGACGGCGTGGTTCTTGGCGCCGCCCAGCGCCTGCACGCGCTTCCCGTGCTTGATGCCGGTGTTGTAGATGTATTCGGCGATCGGCGTGGAGCCCACGAAGCTCACCGCATGGATGCCGCGATGCTCCAGGATGGCGTCCACAACCTCCTTGTCGCCGTGCACCACGCCGAACACGCCGTCCGGCAGTCCGGCCTCCTTGAGAAGCTCGGCGATCAACAGAGAGGCGCTGGGGTCGCGCTCGGATGGCTTGAGGATGAAACAATTGCCGCAGGCAAGCGCCATCGGCAGCATCCAGAGCGGCACCATGACCGGGAAGTTGAAGGGCGTGATGCCGGCGCAGACGCCGAGAGGCTGGCGCATGGAATAGGCGTCGATGTCGCGGCCCGCCTGCTCGGTGAAGTCGCCCTTCAGCAGTTCGGGGGCGGCGGTTGCGTATTCCACAACCTCCATGCCGCGGGTGACCTCGCCCAGCGCATCCGACAGCACCTTGCCGTGCTCGTCGGTGATGATGGCGGCGAGCTTCTTCGCGTTCTGCTCGATGAGGTCGCGGAAGCGGAACATCACGCGCGCGCGGGCAAGCGGCGTCGTCGCCGCCCATTTCGGGAAGGCGGCGGTGGCAGCGCGAACGGCCGCATCCACATCGGCGGCCGTGCCGAGCGTGACCTGGCGGGCGACCGACCCATCGGCAGGCTGAAAGACGTTCCCGAAGCGAGTCGAGGTGCCGGAGGTGAGGCGGCCCCCGATGTAGTGCTGGATCTTGTCCATGATCGTCTCCGTAGGAGGGTTCACCAGGTGAGGAAGGCGTGGTCGGGCGACATGGTGAAGCGCCACTCCCGTACCGGTCCGGCCATCACGTTGAGATAGAAAAGGTCGAAACCGTGTGGCGCGCCGACCGGATGATAGCCGCGCGGCACCAGCACGACATCGCGGTCGCTCACCGCCATGGTCTCATCCAACAGGCCGTCATCGGTATAGACGCGCTGGAGCGCAAAGCCGGAACCGCGCTTGAGGCGATGATAGTAGGTCTCCTCGAGGTAGGTTTCCCGAGGCGGATCGTTGGTGTCGTGCTTATGCGGCGGATAGCTGGACCAGTTGCCGCCGGGCGTCACCACTTCCACGACCAGCAGGCTTTCGGCCACGCCGGTATCGGGCAGGATGTTGCGGACATGGCGCGTGTTGGTGCCCTTGCCGCGAACCTCCTCGCCCACTTCGGAGGGTGGAATGATGCGGGCCGGAAGCTTGCCCTCGGCGGGCGAGGCGCAGACGGCGACTTCGGCGGCAGTCTCCGCCTCCATCGTCCAGCGCGAATGGGCAGGAATGTAGACCGACCAGGGCAACCCATCGAAAACCGATTCCCGTTCGCCCAGGAGGCCGAAATCCTGGTCGCCGGCGTGGATGCGCACGCGCCCGGTGAGGATGACGAGGCATACCTCGGTGCCGTCCGTCGGGCGGGAAACGACCTTGCCCGGCGGCAGTTCGAGCACGGAGAAGCCGACATAACTCCAGCCCGCGCTGGCAGGTGTGATCTGAAGGATGAAGCCGTCCTGATCGGGAACGTGGGGGTGAACGAGAAGCCCGGACATCACAGAAGCCCCGCTTGTTGCAGGAATGTGGTGAGGTTGGCGTAGCCTCGGCTGGCATACTCGAACGGGTTTGCCTTGGCCGGATCCTGCTCGGCTTCCAGCACCACCCAGCCTTCGTATCCGGGCAAGCTGCGGAAGATCGAGACGAAGTCGATCGTGCCGTCACCCGGAACCGTGTAGACGCCGTTGAGGACACTCTTCAGGAAGCTCCAATCCTCGGCCGTGCTTCGTGCGAGCACCTCGGGACGGATATCCTTGGTGTGGACATGGGTGATCCGCTCGCGATAGCGCGCCGCGAGGGCCGCGGGATCTGCGCCGCCCCAGACCGCGTGGCCGGTGTCGAGCAGCAGATCAACCGACGGCCCGGTATGAGCCATAAGGGCGTGGATGTCGTCCGCGCTCTGCACCACGCTGCCCATGTGGTGGTGGTAGACGATGCGCATGCCCTGCTCCACCAGCCGATCGCCGAGGGCTGTCATGCGATCGCCAAACAATGACCATTCATCGCCGTGAAGGTGAGGACGGCGCGACAGCGGCGTCTCGATCTCACCCTGGATGGTGTTGGAGGTCTCGCACATCACCATCACCGTGCAGCCTTGCGACTTCAACAGGTCGAGGTGCTTCGTCATGGCCGTGAACTCGGCCTCGGCGTCGCGCGTCAGCAGCTTCGCCGAATACCATCCTGAGATGCAGGCGAGACCGTAGGGCGCCAACGCCGCCGTCAGCGCTTCCGGCGTGCGGGGGAACTTCTTGCCGAGCTCCAACCCCTTGAAGCCGATCTGCTTCGCCTCCGAGAGAATGGTTTCAAGCGTGGTGTCGCCGCCAAGTTCGGGCATGTCGTCATTGGCCCAGCAAATGGGGTTCGCCCCGATCCGAATAGCCATTGGTCAGACATCTCCAAAGAGTGAGCGGTTCTTTTTACAAAAAAGAACCAAAAAACTTCCGTCAGTTGCCGATGAACTGGCGATCCAGAGCCGCAACATAACGCGCACGTGCCGCATCAACCTCGGGACGGACGGAGACTTCAGGCACCGCCACATCCCACCAATGCCCGCCCGCATCCGTGCTGATCAGCGGGTCCGTATCGATGACGACGGCATAGGTGCGGTCGCTGGCGCGGGCGCGCGCCAATGCCGGACCTAGCTCGGCGAGGCTCGCCACCTTCTCAGAAACCGCTCCGAGGCTGCGCGCATGAGCCGCGAAATCCACCTCGGGCAACACCTCATGGACCGCGTCGCGGAGCAGGTTGTTGAACCCCGCTCCGCCCGTCGCATGCTGCAACCGGTTGATGCAGCCGTAGCCGCGATTGTCGAGGATAACCAGGATCAGCTTGCGGCCGAGCATGACCGAGGTCGCGATCTCCGAGTTCATCATGAGGTAGGAGCCGTCACCGACCATGACGATGACCTCGCGCCCGGGCTGCGCCATCTTGACCCCGAGGCCGCCCGCGATCTCGTAGCCCATGCAGGAGAAGCCGTATTCCATGTGGTAGCCGCCCGGCGTCTCGGCCTGCCACAGTTTGTGCAGCTCGCCCGGCAAGCCACCGGCGGCGCAGAGCACGACATCGGTCGGCAGCGCCTGGTGCTGCACTGCGCCCACCACCTGCGCGTCGGACGGCAGCGCGTTGCCCTGCTCCACGGGTGCCGCCGTGTAGGCATCGGCAAGACGATACCACGCGGCCTTGGTCTCCTTGGCGCGCGCGGTCCAGGCGTCGTCTGCCGTCCAGCTTCCCAGCGTCGCGCCGAGTTCCATCAGCCCCGCGCGAGCATCGGCGATCAGCGGCTGCCCATTGTGCTTGCAGGCGTCGAAGGGCTGAGTGTTGAGCCCGATGATCCGCCGCCCCTCACCCTGGAACAGCGCCCACGAGCCGGTGGTGAAATCCTGCAACCGGGTGCCCACGGCGAGGATCACGTCCGCCTCGGTTGCAAGATCATTGGCCGCTGCCGTCCCGGTGACGCCGATGGCGCCCATGTTCATGGGGTGATGCGTGGCGAGCGATGACTTGCCTGCCTGGGTCTCGCCCACAGGAATGCCATGCGACTGCGCGAAGGCCGCAAGTTCGCGCTCCGCCTCGGAATATAGCGTCCCACCGCCGCAGATGATGAACGGACGCTTCGCATGCCGCAGCAGCGTGACGGCGGCGGCCAGCTCGCGCGTATCGGCGCGCGGGCGGCGCGGCGCCCAGATCCGCTCCTCGAAGAAGTGCGTGGGGAAATCGTAAGCCTCGGTCTGCACATCCTGGCACAGTGCCAAGGTGACGGTGCCGCATTCGGCGGGGTCGGTCAGCACCTCCATAGCGCGGGTGAAGGCGGGGATGATCTGCTCCGGCCGCGTGATGCGGTCGAAATAGCGGGAGACGGAGCGGAAGGCGTCGTTGGCGGTGGTGGTGCCGTCCTGCCAACTCTCGATCTGTTGCAGCACCGGGTCGGGGCGGCGCGATGCGAAGACATCGCCGGGCAGCAGCAGCAGCGGCAGCCGGTTCACGTGAGCCACGGCGGCGGCGGTCACGAGGTTGAGTGCCCCCGGCCCGATCGAGGTCGTGCAAGCCATCACCCGGCGGCGGCGCAACGCCTTGGTGTAGGCGATGGCGGCATGCGCCATGGCCTGCTCATTATGCGCGCGATACGTCGGCAGGACGTCCCGTACGCCATGCAGGGCCTCGCCCATGCCGGCGACGTTGCCGTGTCCGAAGATTGCCCAGACGCCGCCGAAGAACGGCAGGGTGTGGGTCTCGCCGGTCGGCGTCTCGATGACGGTCTTCTGAGCGGCCATGGCGCGGACCAGGGCCTGTGCCATCGTCAGGCGGATTTTTCGCATTGCGAGCATGTCCCTCTCCTCAGGCGGCTTTGGCGCGGCGGGCGTCGGTCCAGGCGGCGGCGAGGTTGGCGAAACGCTCAGCCATCCGGTCCACCGCCTCGGCATCCGAAATCTTGCCGGCCAGCCAGGCGCGGGCCGGCTCGATATGGATGGTGCGGCCGACCGCGAAGCCTTTCACCACCGGCACGTCTGCGCAGGCGCGGAAGGACTCGATCAGATCGGCAAAGGGCGCTTCGAGACCGAGCACGAGCACGCCCCGGCAATAGCTGTCGTTCCGCGTGACCGCCTCGCTGATCGCGCTCCATGCCGTCGCACTCTTTTGCGGCTCAAGCTTCCACCAATCGGGCTTGATGCCGATGTCGTAGATGCGCTGGATCACGCGCGGGATGGTGTCATCCGCGAGAACGCCGTGCTTGCCGGCGATGATCTCGATGAGCAGATCGCGGCCCAGCGTGCGGCAGGCGTCGTGGACGCGGGCGAGTTCCCGCTCCTGCCGCAGCCGCAACTCCTCCGGATCGTCCGGGTGATAGAAGCAGAGGCACTTGATGACCTGGCTCGTCGGCCATTCGATAAGATGGGTGCCGAGGCTGCCGCCGTATTCGAAGTCGAGCGGACGGGACGCCGTGAGTTCCACTGGGCGCGCAATCCAGAGCTTGTGGTCGGCGGCGCGGAACAGCGCCTCGCGCCCATAGCGGCCGTCGATGAACATGCCGAAACCCGGTCGCCCGTCGGCGACGCGTGCCGCCGCCTGCACCGCCAGCACCTTGAAGTCGCTGATGCGCTCGAAGGGGGCGCCCACCTCGCGCGCCACCGCCTCAAGCTGGACCCGATGGTCGATCGCGAGCGCCATGATGCCCGGCGGGCTGGCCGGCCGCGTCGTTGCCCAATGGATGTGGTTGATGGCCTGGTCATGCCGCAACGCCCGGTGCGGACTGCCATTCGCCAGGAAGTACTGCAGCTCGGGGAAGGTCGGGATTTCCGGCGAGCAGAGCAGGCGCGAGACCGCGAAGGCGCCGCAGGCGTTGGCGTAAGCGCAGCAGGTTTCCAGCGGCTCGCCGCGCAGCCAACCGCGCAGGAAGCCGGACATGAAGGAATCGCCCGCGCCGAGCACGTTGTAGACCTCGACGGGGAAGCCCGGCCCCCTCACCCCGTCGTCCAGGCTATCGGGGATGGCGTCGGGGAAGACGACGCAACCCATCGGGCCGCGCTTGCAGACGATGACCGCCGATGACTTGGCGCGGATGGCGCGGATGGCCTCCAGCGTATCCTCTGAGCCGCCGGCGACGTGCAGCTCCTCTTCCGTGCCGACGATGAGGTCGCACTGCGCGAGGACCGGCGCCAGATGAGCGGTCACCGTATCGGATCGGATGTAGCGAGCCTCACCAGCGTCGTGGCCGGCAAGACCCCAGAGGTTGGGGCGATAGTCGACATCGAAGATGACGCGGCGGCCGTGCGCGCGCGCGAACCGGATCGCCTTGTGCTGCGCCGCGGCCGTGCCCGCCCGGGCGAAATGCGTGCCGGTCACCACCACCGCGCCCGCGGAGGCGATGAACGCCTCGTCCACGTCATCCTCGCAGAGGGCCATGTCGGCGCAGTTGTCGCGATAGAAGATGAGCGGAAAGGTGTGGCTGTCGCGCACGCCGAGGATCACCAGCGCCGTCAGCCGCTCGCGGTCGGTCACGACCGCTGTCGTATCCACCCCTTCCCGCGCCAGCTGCTCGAGGATGAAACGGCCGACCTGCTCGTCACCCACCCGCGTCAGCAGGGCGGACTTCAGGCCGAGACGCGCGGTGCCGACGGCGATGTTGGCGGGACAGCCGCCGATCGCCTTGCTGAACGACCCCATATCCTCCAGGCGCCCCCCGATCTGCTGACCGTAAAGGTCCAGCGAACAGCGACCGATGGTGATGAGGTCGAGCGTGGGAGCGGCCATGGGAACCTCTTATCCTTGGCAGGAAAGCCCCCACCCGACAGCCAGGAGCTTTTCGGTGTCAGCCGGTCGGACGTTCCTGAAAGCGGCTTCGGGCCGCCTTTGCTTAACCAAATAAAATCACTATTCCAAATTTCTGTCAATACGATCCAGATGTTCTTTCTTCTGGGTCGACTGGACGGGACGCAAGTCGCCGGACCTCTGGCTGACGGTCCCGACTGCCAGCGTCGTCGCCAGCGCGAAGCTTGCCGAAAGCGAACGGAAGCCGGAGTAATCCGCTTCAGCGACCTCCAGCCAAACGTTCGAGACCTGAACCAGGGGCGAAAACGGCGAGTCGGTAATGCCGACGACAGGCACGCCCCGCTCGAACGCTGCCTGCGCCGAGGCCAGCGTTTCGCCGGCATAGGGGGTGTAACTGACGGCAAGCAGCGCATCCTCGGCGCCGATGAGATCGGCCTGACGGGAGCCGAGGCCGCCGAGCTGGTCGATGAGATCGCACCGCGCGCCGAGCTTCTGCAACGCATAGGTGAGGTAGACGGCAACCGGAAAGGCGCGGCGCACGCCCACCACATGGATGGTGTGGGCGCGGGCGAGCCGGTCGACCGCCTGCTCCAGCGCCTCGACATCGACGCTCTGGCGGAAATCCCGCGCCGACGTGCAGGACGCTTCGACGAGCCCGTCGAGCAGGCTAAGGACATCGCCGCCATGGGCGCCGTCATGCAGCACCTCCAGCCGCGTGTTGTAGTCCGGCCAACGGTCGCGGGCGTAAGACTGGAAGACGAGCTGCAGGTCGGAAAACCCGGAATACCCGAGCGCCTGTGCGAAGCGGATCATGGTGGAAGGCTGCACCTGCGCCATGCGCGCGAGTTCCGCGACGCGGCCGAAAGCAATTTCCTGCGGATGGTGGATGGCGAAGTCGGCCACCTGCACGAGGCGCTTGGGCAGGCGGTCCCGCCGTTCGAGGATCAGCGTCCGCAGCTCACGGAAGTCGCGCGGTGCGGCGGAGGGGTCGAGGCCGGCAGCGGTTAAGGCCGCCTCGTCCTCGGCGTCCTGCTGTTCCTGCGGCATGTGGCCGTCTTCGCTACCCATAAGCTTCTCCCGTTGACAACCGATACCCCAAATGGAATATCCCTTCCAGATAATCCGCCAAGAAATAAAAACGCTCCAAGCGCGCGCGGACAACCGGCGGCACAGCGACACGAAAGAACACCTTCATGATCCGTTTCTCTGTCCTTGGCTGCGGTCGCATCGGCACCATGCACGCGCGTAATTTAGCTCGCCACCCGCAGGCGCGTCTGACCTCGGTTTTCGACGTATTCACCCGCGCCTCGGACGCGATGGCCGCCGAACTTGGGGTTAAGGCCGCCGCCTCGGTCGATGAGGTGCTCGCGGACCCAGAGGTCGACGCCGTGCTGATCGCCACCAGCACCGACACACATGTCGAGCTCATCACTGCCGCCGCAAAGGCCGGCAAGGCCATCCTCTGCGAGAAGCCGATCGCCCTCGACATCGCGAAGGTCGAGCAGTGCTGGTCGGAAATCTCTGGGCTCAGTGCGACGGTGATGATCGGCTTCAACCGCCGTTTCGACCCCTCCTTCCGCGCGGTGCATGACCGGCTGACCGCCGGCGAGATCGGCAAGCTGGAACAGATCGTCATCACCAGCCGCGACCCCGCTCCGCCTCCGATCAGCTACATCAACGTCTCCGGCGGGTTGTTTCGCGACATGACGATCCATGACTTCGATCTTGCGCGTTATTTCGCTGGGGAAATCGTCTCGGTGCATGCCTTCGGCGCCAATCTGGTCGATCCGGCGATCGCGGCCGCCGGTGATATCGACGCTGCCATGGTCACGCTCACGGCCGCCTCCGGCGCGCTCATCCACATCAACAACAGCCGGCGTTGCAGCTACGGCTACGATCAGCGGCTCGAGGTTTTCGGCGAGAAGGGCATGCTGGTCGCCGGCAACAAGACTGCGACGACGGTGCAGGCCTTTTCGGGCGCCGGCACCGCGCAGGGGGACGTGGTGCTGCCCTTCTTCATCGAGCGCTATGCCGATGCCTATGCCAACGAGATCGCCCATTTCGTCGAGAGCGTGGCCGCCGGCACGACGCCGCTGACCAGCTTCAAGGACGGCGCCGAGGCGCTGCGCCTTGCCGACGCCGCCCTCGAAAGCCTAAAGACCGGCCGAGCCGTTACGGTAACCAAATAATAACGTTAATGTATAGTTCTGTGGACGGAATCTAATTAGGTCCGGTTCTGCAAGGGTATGTCCGGTGGACATCTCGCTCAGCGAGGCGCTTACGGTCGCACCATCTCGAACAGGCTCGTCACCTCGGCATAGTCGCCGCGATAGCCGCACCGCCCGAGCGGTGCTGCACCGGCGGTATCGAAGATGCCGTTGATGAGGAACGCCGGGTCGATATGGACGCCGACGATCTGGCCGATGACCATGTAGTTCGACGACTCCACGTCCCCGAGGCCGCGCAGGCGCTGGATCGAGACGCACTTGCATTCCAGAGCGGCCGGCGCCGCCGCCACCCGCGGTGGCTTGACCAAGGTGGAGGGTGCCTTCTGCAGGTCCGCCAGCTCCATCTCGTCGACCTCGGGCGGCACCGCGGCGGAGCTGAGGTTCATCTGCTCCGCCAGGAAGCGCACGGCGAGGTTGGCGACGAACTCGCCCGTTTCGGACACGTTGCGGACGCTGTCCTTCCAGCCGTTGCTGCTGAACATGACCATCGGCGGGTCGTCCGAGACCATGTTGAAGAAGCTGTAGGGCGCGAGGTTGATTGCCCCTGCAGCATCGACGCTGCTGATCCAGCCTATCGGACGCGGGGCTATAATGGCCTTCAACGGGTCATGCGCCAGCCGGTGACCGGCCGACGGCTCGTAAAAATGCGATTGGGTCATGCTCTGTTCCTCGTCCTGGCCGTGCGCTGGTATCCTGTTTCGCCCGGATCGCCTATCAGCATGAGCCATGCCCGGTGCGCTCTCCCACATCCGTGTTCTCGACCTCTCCCGCGTTCTGGCCGGGCCTTGGGCCGGGCAGCTGCTGGGAGACCTCGGCGCCGACGTGATCAAGATCGAGCGACCGGTCACGGGCGACGATACGCGCGGCTGGGGTCCGCCCTTCCTGAAGGACGCGGCGGGGCACGATACCCGCGACGCCGCCTATTTCCTCTGCGCCAACCGCAACAAGCAATCCGTGGCGATCGACTTCACCCGGCCGGAGGGCCAGGCGCTGATCACGGCTCTGGCGCGGGACTGCGACATCGTCCTCGAGAACTTCAAGCGCGGCGGCCTAGAGCCCTACGGGCTCGACTACGCCACGCTGAGCGCGGTCAATCCCCGGCTGATCTATTGCTCCATCACCGGTTTCGGGCAGTCCGGCCCTTACGCGGACCGCGCGGGCTACGACTTCCTCATCCAGGGCATGGGCGGCCTGATGAGCATCACCGGCCGCCGCGACGGCGAGCCGGGCGCCGGCCCGCAGAAGGTGGGCGTGGCGGTGACGGACATCCTCACCGGCCTCTACGCCTCCAACGCGATCCTCGCCGCGCTGGCGTACCGGGAGGTATCGGGCCTCGGCCAGTACATCGACCTGGCACTGCTGGACGTGCAGATCGCAAGCTTGGCCAACCAGACGATGAACTACCTGGCAACGGGCACGGCGCCGGTGCGGATGGGGAACGCGCATCCCAACATCGTCCCCTACCAGGATTTCCCGACGGCCGACGGCGCGATGATCCTGGCCGTCGGGAACGACGTCCAATTCACCAAGCTGGCGCTGGTGGCAGGACACGCCGAATGGGCGGTGTCGCCGCTGTTCGCCACCAACAAGGCGCGGGTCGCGAACCGGGCCGCCTTCGTGGAAGCTTTCACCGCGATTTCCGTGACGCGCACGACGCGGGACTGGATCGCGGCGCTGGAGGAGGCACGCGTGCCCTGCGGGCCGATCAACACGCTGGCCGAGGTCTTTGCCGATCCCCAGGTTGTGGCGCGCGGTATGGAGATACGAATGGATCATGCTGCCGGCGCCAGCGTGCCGCTGGTGGCAAACCCGATCCGGATGTCTGCGACGCCGCCGGAGTATCGGTTGGCGCCGCCGGTGCTGGGGCAGCACACGCGCGCGGTGCTGGCCGAACGGCTGGGCCTCGACGAGGCAGCGCTCGCGGCGCTGGCGGAACAGGGCGTGATTTGACGGAGGGCGTGAGCCTATGACCGACATCCCCATCATCGACGTGTCGGACCTCCGCTCGCACCGTCCCGCTGACCGGCAGGCGGTCGCGGACCATCTCGGCGCGGCCTGCCGCCACTTCGGCTTCTTCTACGTCACTGGCCACGGCATCCCGGTTGGCATCGCCACCGGCGTGTTCGGCGCCGCCCATGACCTCTTCGCGCTCCCCCACGAGGCGAAAGACGCCCTCTCCATCAAACGCTCGTCGCATAACCGCGGCTATGTCGGGCTGGCCGCCGAGCGGCTCGACGAAACCGCCGCCCCCGACCAGAAAGAGGCCTTCAACATCGGCCTGGAACTGCCCGCCGATGACCCCGAGGCGCTCTCCGGCAAACCGTTTCGCGGCGTTAACCTCTGGCCCGACCTGCCCGGCTGGCGGGACAGCGTGCTGGCCTACTACGACGCCTGCATGGCGCTGCAACTCGACATCCACCGCGGCTTCGCGCTCGACCTCGGCCTCCCCGAGGAGTTCTTCGCCGACAAGATGGACCGGCCCATCGCCACGCTGCGCCTGCTGCACTACCCGGCCGCCACGACAACCAGCGACGCCGATATCGGCGCCGGGCAGCACACCGACTACGGCAACCTCACCATCCTCGCGACGGACGGGGTCGCAGGCTTGCAGGTGCGCCGGCGCGACGGCGTCTGGCTCGATGCGCCGCACCTCCCCGGCGCCTTCGTCTGCAACATCGGCGACTGCCTCATGCGCTGGACAAACGAAGTCTACGTCTCCACGCCGCATCGCGTGCTGCGCCCGCGCCAGGAGCGCTACTCCGTCGCCTTCTTCGCGGACGCGAACCCCGACGCGCTGATCGAGGTCCTGCCCGGTTGTGTCGCGCCCGGCGACGCCCCGCGTTACGCGCCCATCCTCTGCGGCGACTACCTCACGCAGCGCCTCACCGCGACCTATGACCACCTGAAGGCCGGCTCGTAGACGATGCCGCTCGATCTCATCGTCCGGAACGCCACGCTCCCCGACGCCCGCACGGGCATCGACATCGGCGTCGCCGGTGGGATGATCGTCGCCGTCGAGCCCGGGCTCGACGCCGAGGCGGCTACCGTCATCGACGCCGAGGGCCAACTGCTCTCGCCACCCTTCGTCGACCCGCATTTCCACATGGACGCGACGCTCTCGCTGGGCATTCCGCGCATTAACCGCTCGGGCACGCTGCTGGAGGGGATCGCCCTCTGGGGCGAGCTGAAGCCCCTGCTCACCCATGAGGCGGTGGTCGAGCGGGCGCTCCGATACTGCGACCTCGCGGTGGCTCAGGGCCTGCTTGCCATCCGCAGCCACGTCGATGTCAGCGATCCGCGGCTCATCACGGTGGACGCGCTGCTGGAGGTGCGCGCCCGCGTCGCACCCTACATCGAGCTGCAACTGGTCGCCTTCCCGCAGGACGGCTACTTCCGCTCGCCCGGTGCTACGGACCTGCTGCGCGCGGCGCTCGATCGCGGCGTCGAGATCGTCGGCGGCATTCCGCATTTCGAGCGCACCATGGGAGCAGGCACCGCCTCGGTCGAGGCGCTGTTCCGCATCGCCGCCGACCGTGGCCTGCCCGTCGACATCCATTGTGACGAGACCGATGATCCGCTGTCCCGCCATGTCGAGACGATGGCCGCCGAGACGCAGCGGTTCGGCCTCGGTGGACGAGCGACCGCGTCCCACGTGACCTCGATGCATTCGATGGACAACGCCTATGCGGCGAAGCTCATCGCGCTGATCGCCTCATCCGGCATGAACGTCATCGCCAATCCGCTCATCAACATCACGCTGCAGGGCCGGCACGACACCTACCCGAAGCGGCGTGGCCTGACGCGGGTGCCCGAACTGCTGGCGGCCGGCGTGCCCGTCGCGCTCGGCCAGGATTGCACGCTGGATCCGTGGTATTCGCTCGGGTCCGCCGACATGCTCGAAGTCGCTCATATGGCGGTGCATGTGGCGCAGATGACCGCGCCGGAGGCCATGCGGGCGTGTTTCGAGGCGGTAACGACGACCGGCGCCCGGGTGATGGGGCTGACCGGCTACGGCATCGAGGTCGGGAACCGCGCGGATTTCGTTCTGCTGCAGGCGCGGAATGCGGTGGAGGCCGTCCGGTTGAAGCCGACCCGGCTTGTCGTGGTCAAAGCCGGCCGCGTGATCGCCGCGACGCCCGCCCGGCGGACGGCGCTCTTCCTCGACGCGCGTCCCGCGCTCGTCGACCCGGCCAGCTACGCGCCGGTTCCATCCAGCTGATTAGCGCCGTTCCTCGCGCAGGAAGGGGCGCGCAAGGTCCTCGGGTTGCGCGCTCAACCGCGTGCTCCCGATGCCCGAGGCTCCCAGCACCACAATCGTTGCGACATAGGGCAGCATCTGGATGAGGTAGATCGGCACGTGCAGCCCGCTCGACAGGATGAGCGGGATGACCGCCTGCACGGCGCCGAACAGCAGCGCCGCCCCGATCGCCCGCAGCGTGTTCCAGCGCGAGAACGTCACCAGGGCGACCGCGATCCAGCCGCGTCCGCTCACCATGCCGTTCACCCAGACCTGGCTGCCGACGAGGCTGAGATGGGCGCCGGCGAGGCCGAGCACGATGCCGCCCGCCAGCACCGCGCCCACCCGCATGAGCATGACGTTGACCCCGGCGGCATCGGCGGCCGGCGCATCCTCGCCGACCGCGCGCAGACGAAGGCCGAGCTCCGTACGCTCCAGCACCCACCACACGATGATCGGCAGGAGGAAGGCGAGGTAGGTCAGCGGGTCCTGGTCGATGATGCGCGCCAGCCAATGCGGGAAAAAGCTGAACAGACGCGGCGCGACGATGCCCAGCGCGTGTACGGGCTGGTTCGCGTAGCTGTCCCCGATCACGCCGCTGAGGCCGACCCCGAAGGCGAAGATCACCAGCCCCGACAGCACCTGCTCCAGCCGCAGCACCACGGCCAGCACGGCGAACAGCAGGGTCATCGCAAGCGCGGCCACGCAGGCGAAGAGGATGGCGGCGAATAGCCCCGTGCCCGAGAGCATGGCGATCACGGCGGAAACCGCGCCCATCGACATGATGCCCTCGGCGCCGAGGTTCATCACCCCTGCCCGCTCGTTGATGATGAGCCCGGTCGTCGCCAGCAGGAAGGGCGCGGCGAATACCGGAACCGCGGCCGCCCAATCGGCGAGGAACCCGTTCAAGCCCGCGTCTCTCGCGCCTGAGCCGGGACCGTTGTCGTGGACCGCAGCACCTTCGGGCGGGTGCTCAGCACGGTGATGCGGTAGCGGATGAAGACGTCGAAGGCCGCGACCGTCATCAGCAGGAAGGCCTCCATGGTCACCACCACGGTGTCCGGCAGCTGGTAGAAGGCCTTCAGCGAATCGCCAGCCGTGTAGAGGCCGGCCACCGCGAGCGCCGCGATGAACACGCCGATCGGGTTGGCACGGCCGAGATAGGCGATGGCGATGGACGGGAAGATGAAGTCGTTGCCGACGAACTGCGTCAGCTTGTGCTCCTCGCCGGCGACGATGCTGAAGCCCGCCAAGCCGGAGAGGCCGCCCGCGAGGCAGGCCGTGGTCAGCGTGATGCGGGCGACCGGGATGCCGAGGGCGCGGGACGCGGTGCGGTTCTCGGCGACCGCCTGGGAAAGCAGCCCGAAGCGGCTGTAGCGGCAGAGCCACCAGCAGAACACCGTGGCGGCAATGGCCACGAAGACGCCGTAGTGCAGATGCCAGCCGCCGAAGGTCGGCAGTTGCTCATAGGCGGGAAAGGTCGGCGAGACCGGAAACTGGTCCGCCGGGTTGCGCCAGCGACCGTAAAGCAGGTCCTGGGCAAAGAGGTAGCCGACGTAGTTCAGCAGCAGCGTCGTGATGACCTCGTCGGCGCGCAGCCTGATCTTGGCGACCGCCGCGATGCCGCACCAGAGGGCGCCACCGAGGGCGGCGGCCACGATCATCAGCGGCATGCGCAGGAACCAGGGGCCGATGTGGTAGAAGCTGACCGCCGTCGCGCCGATCGCGCCCATCCAGAGCTGGCCCTCGACGCCGATGTTCCAGAAGCGGATGCGCAGGCAGAGCGCCACCGAGAGCGAGACGAGCACGAGCGAGATAGCCCGCGTCAGCGTCTGGTCGAGGCCCGCACTGTTGCCGAAGACGTAGAGGATGAACTGGTTGGCGAGGTCGCCCGCCGGCACGCCGAAGGCGATCAGGAAGATGGCGCAACAGAGCAGCCCGAAGGCGATGCCGCCGATGAGCGTCGCCGCCCTCAGCCAGCGCGGAACCGCCAGACGAGGCGAAAGAACCAGGCGATAGGGCAGCACGGCCACTCAGACACCTTCCAGGATGAGCCGGCCAAGCTCGGCGCGGTCGGTATGCTCGATCGGCTTGGCCGCCGACAAGCGACCATGGGAGAGAACGGCGACGCGGCTGGAGAGCGCCAGCACCTCGTCGAGATCCTCGCTGATCATGAGCACGCCGACGCCGCGCGCCGCCGC
The DNA here is from genome assembly GCF_965199065.1 of Acidisoma sp. Classification (NCBI taxonomy): domain Bacteria; kingdom Pseudomonadati; phylum Pseudomonadota; class Alphaproteobacteria; order Acetobacterales; family Acidocellaceae; genus Acidisoma; species Acidisoma sp. The sequence goes on from NZ_CBDAQN010000001.1 coordinate 1,586,669, forward strand.
CGCGAGCAGCCGGTTTTGCACCGCCGCTGCCGCCCGCACGTCGAGCCCGCGGGCGGGCGAGTGAACTACGAGGACCGAGAACTCGCCCTCGAACTCCCGCGCCAGGATGAGCTTCTGCGCGTTGCCGCCCGAGAGCAGCCGCGCCTGGGTATCCGCCACGCCGCCGGCGATCTCGTAATCCATGATCGAGCGCGTGGCGCGCCCGCGCATCCAGGCCCGCGTGACCCAGTAGCGCTTCTCGGGATGAGTGCCGGAGAGCGCGGGCACCGCGAGGTTCTCGGCGAGGGTAAGGCTGCCGAACAGCCCGAGATGAAACCGGTCGGCGGGCACGAAGCGCAGCCCCGCTTCCCGCCTCGCCGCCGGCAGCGGCGAAGCCGGCGTTCCGTGCAGGAGGATCTCGCCGTGGGTCGGCGCACGCAGGCCGATGATCGTCTCCAGCAGTTCGGACTGCCCGTTGCCGCCGAGCCCGGCGATGCCGAGGATTTCTCCAGCATGCAGCCCAAGGCTGATTTCGCGCAGCGGCACGTCATGCTCGGCGCCGGCGGTGGAGAGGTTGCGAAGTTCGAGCGCGATCGTGGCGGAGACCGAGGCCGCGCCGCGCCGGACCACGTCGGTTTCGCCGCCCACCATGGCGCGCGCCAGTTCCGCCGAGGTCAGCCCGCGGGCGGGCTCGCCGGCAATCACCGTGCGGCCGGCGCGCATGACGGTGACGCGGTCGGCGGTGGCGCTCACATCGCGCAGCTTGTGGGTGATGAGGATGACCGCCCGTCCGTCATCGGCGAGGCGCCGGGCGAGTTGCAGCATGGCGGCGGCTTCGCTCTCGGCGAGGACGGCAGTCGGCTCGTCCATGATCAGGATGCGGGCGCCGCCCAGCATCACCTTGAGGATCTCGACCTTCTGCTGTTCCGAGACCGAAAGCTGATCGACACGGGCATCGGGGCTGATGACGAAGCCGAGATCCTTCGCCATCCGGTCGGTGGCCACCAATGCGGCGTCGCGCGTGCGCCACCCGGCCCGCTTGCCGCAGGCCAGCCGCAGGTTTTCGAGCACGGTCAGCGGCCCCACCAGCTTGAAGTGCTGGTGGATCATGCCGATACCGGCGGCGGAAGCGGCACGCGGCTCGGTGAAGGCAGCCGGCTGGCCCTCCACCTCCACCACGCCGCTATCCGCTCCATAAAAACCGGCGAGGATGTTCATCAGGCTCGACTTGCCGGCGCCGTTCTCGCCGAGCAGCGCATGGACCTCGCCCCAGACCACCGAGAGGTCCGCGCCGTCGAGCGCCACACGCTCACCGAAGGCCTTGCGCACGCCGACCATCCGGACTGCGACGGACTTCGCAGGGTGAGCCTGATCGACCGGGCGGACGGCGGCGCTGACGCTCATCGGCGTGGGTTACTTCAGCGAGCCCTGAACCCCGGAGACGAGGTAGTTCATGCCCCAGAGGGCGCCGACCGACATGGCCTGTCCGGCGGGCACCTTGATCGAACCGTCCTGCGCCTTGATCGGCCCCTCGAAGGGGTCGAACTTGCCGGCGGTCATCTCGGCCTTGAGGCTGTCGATCTTCGCCTGCGCCTCAGGAGAGACGTGGTTGACCGGCATCGTCAACTCCACCATGCCCTCCTTGAAGCCATAGAGGCTGTCGCCGGCGCTGGTCCAGGTTCCCGCCTTGAGCGCGTTGATCATCGGCACCAGCATCTTGTCCCAGTAGAAGACGACCGATGTCAGGATGCCCTTCGGCGCATCGGCCGACATGTCGTTCTGATACCCAATCGAGTATTTTCCTGCCTTCTCGGCCTGCACGATGGCGGCCGGGCTGTCCATGTCGGTCGCGATGACGTCGGCGCCCTGCTCGATCATGGCGTTGGAGAGCTGGCCTTCCTTTACGGGATCGTCCCAGGAGTTGACGAAGGCGACCTTGGCGACGGTGCCGGGGTTCGCTGCCTCGGCGCCCAGCTCGTAGGCGTTGATGTCCCACACGACGGAAGGGATCGGGAAGCCCTCGATCATGCCGATCGTCTTGCTTTTGGTGACGGAGCCAGCGGCGTAGCCGGCCAGATACCAGCCCTGGAAGGTCTTCGGGTATGGGCTCTCGAGGTTCGGGCCCATGGTCACGCCGCCCATGTTGACGAAGGCGACGTGCGGATGGCTTTTCGCCTCTGCCGCGAAGGCGTCACCGTAACCGTAAGTGCCGCCGATGATGACGTTGTAGCCACGGTTGAGGAACAATTCGATGGTCTGCTCGACCTTCTCGGTCTGCTCGGGGATGTTCTCGACGTAGGGGATGTGCTCGTGGAAGGTCTTCTGCATGATGATGCGGGCGCGGTTCTGTGCTCCGGTCCAGCCGCCGTCGCTGATGGCGCCGAGGTAGATGAAGGCAATCTTCGGCGGCCCGTCGAGCTTGACCTGCGCCTCCGCCTGCGAGGCGAGACCGAGGCAGCCGAACAGGCCGAAGACGGAGGCGAGCATGGACAGGCGTTTCACAGCAAAGCTCCTCAAGGTGTTGGTAGTGTATCGGCTTCCTGCCGGTAGGCGTAGGTCGCGTCGAATCGGCTTTGGACATAGTCCCCGGCGAGCACAGGCGGATATTTCGCCGGGCGATCAGAGCTCACGCAACTCGGGAGCGCCGTGATCAGCGTGTCGTGGTTCGAGCCGAGGAAGAAGGGGATGGAGTAGCGCGCACGGCCGGAGGTGTTGACCGCCCGATGCAGCGTCGAGGCAAAGAAATCGTTCGTCCAGCGCGCCATCTGGTCGCCGATGTTGATGACGAAGGTGCCACGGATCGGGGGAGCGTCGATCCAGTCGCCGCGCTGGTTGCGGACCTGCAAGGCGGGCACGGTTTCCTGCGCTAGGATCGTGAAGCACTCATAGTCGGAATGGGCGCCGATGCCGATCTGCTGCGGATCGATGACACCGCTCTGGCTCGGATAGGCGACGATCCGCATGACCGCCGTCGGGCGGTCAGCGAAGGGCACGAAGTAGTCCTCGGGAAGAGCAAGGGCGAGCGCAAAGGCCGAGAACAGCCGTCGTCCAAGGTCGTGCATCGCACGGTAGTAGTTTTCGATCGTGTTCCGGAAGCCGGGCAGGATGGCCTCGTCCAGCCACTGGTTGGCGCCATAGTAGCGAGCGACCTGCTCGCGGTCGGGCTCCGTCTCGGGCAACTCATGCGCGATGTCGAAGGCCTCGTGGAGGTCGCCCTTGCCGGTGGGGTCCGTATTCTCCTCGAGCAGCGGGGTGTAGCCGCTGTTGTTGAGGGAATGGCGGACGTGGATCGCCATCTTGTCGGCGGCGCCCAGGCCGAAAAAGCGGGGGCACTCGGCGAAGGTGGCGTCGATGAGGTCCTGCGCGATGCCGTGGTTCCGGATGTAGAAAAAGCCGATTTCAGTGCAAGCGAAGCGGAGCTCCGCCGCCAGTGCGCGTTTCGCGGCCTGATCCATCCCCAGCATTGGCGCGAAGTCGATGATGGGGATTTCGGCAAATGCCACGGCTTGTTTCCTGTTGCTCGGGCGTTAGGCCTGCCGAACAAAGCAAAGCCCGTGCCACTAGCGCGAGCGCACCAGGCGTCCGGCAACCCACACGCGCGCAATGTCCCCTCGTCCGGCTCCCATGACGATCCGTTGCAGGATGGTGTCGCCATTCTCGTCCGGGCCAAAGGCGACGTTGCCGTCCGGCAGGCCGGATTGCAGCAGGATCGTGTCGAAGGCGTAGCCGGGCCGAAACAGGCCGACGGGCAGATCGAGCGCCTCGCCACCCCCCGCTGTTGCCAGCCGGAAAGCAGTGCGGAAATCGATCCGGGAGTTAGGGACGCCGCGCCGCTCGGGCGGAAGCGTCGGGTCTGTGCCGCGTTCGAGTAGCCGAGAACTCGCCACCGCCTGCCGCGCTGCCTCGAACAGCGAGGCACTCGCACCACCGGCGATGTCGGTGCCGAGCCCGATATGCAGCCCCTCGGCGAGCATGGCGCGCAAGGGGAAGACGGCTCCGGCGAAATAAACGTTCGACAGAGGACAGTGCGCCACCGCCGCGCCCCGCGCCCGGATGCGCGCCACATCCTCAGGTTCGATGAAGTTGCCGTGGGCGAGCACGCTGCGACGCCCAAGCAGACCGGCCCGGTCCAAGGCCTCGGCATCGGTGCAGCCGCAGCGGGCCCTCACATGCTCATGCTCCCAGTCGCTCTCGGAGCAATGGGTCTGCACATGAGCGCCGGTCTCGTGGGCAAGGAGGCCGAAGCCTTCGAGCAGCGCATCCGTGCATGCCGGCACGAAGCGAGGCGTTATCACCGGGCGCACAAGCCCGTTCTCATTCCCCGGCATCGTGCGGATGAAGTCGATCAGCGCGCGGGTATCGGCGATCGCGCTCTCGGCCGATGCGTCGCGATAGTAGTCGGGGCACTGCTCGGGATGGTCCATGCCGACGCGCCCGACGAGACCGCGCTGCCCGCGCGCCAGGCAAATCTCGGCCAGCCGCTGCGTTGCCGGCAGATGGATGGTCGCAAAGTAGAGCGCTGTCGTCGTGCCGTGGGCCAGAAGCGTCTCGACCAGCCGAGTGTAGACGCTCTCGGCAAAAGCCACATCCTCGTAGCGGCTCTCAAGCGGGAACGTGTGGGCCTGAAGCCACTCCTCCAGCGGAAGATCGAGCGCTGTGCCAAGTTGGGGGAACTGCGGGGCATGGACGTGCAGATCGACGAGGCCCGGGAGCAGCACCTGATCGGCAGCGAGCGTGATGAGGTGTCCGGAGTCGCTAAAACCCCTCAGCTTCGCATCATTTTCCAGGACATAAGGCTCGACGCTGATAATGGTGCCGGCGGCATCGACGGTGATCAGCGCTCGCGGCAGCACGTCGACCGCATCAGGCGCATGGATGGCGCGGCCCCAGATCGCCCAAGGTTCCGCCATCTGCATCGTTCTCCCACCGCCAGGAGAGACGATGGCGGACACCCGGCCAGCGGCGCAAGACCACCGGCCGGGGAAGCGTTCTTACGGCAGCGGGTTGCCGCCGGTCACGCCATAGATCTCGCCGGTGATGAAGCTCGAATCATCAGACGCGAGCAGAACATAGACCGGAGCGGTCTCGACCGGTTGGCCGGGACGCCCCAACGGCAACTGCGAGCCGAAGTTCGGGATTTTCTCCTGCGGCTGCCCGCCGCTCGGCTGGAGCGGGGTCCAGAACGGACCCGGCGCGACCGCGTTCACCCGGATGCCCTTTTCGGCCACCTGCTTCGCCAGCGCCTTCGTGAAAGCGACGATCGCGGCCTTCGTCGGCGCGTAATCGAGCAACGTCGGCGACGGCTGATAGGCCTGGATCGAACTCGTGTTGATGATGGTCGAGCCCGGCGGCAGCAACGGCACGGCGGCCTTGCACAGCCAGAACATGCTGTAGACGTTGGTCTTGAAGGTCTCGTCGAACTGCGCGGTCGTCAAATCCTCGATGCTTTCACAGGCCTGCTGATGGCCCGCAACCAGCGCGAGGATATCTAGCCCGCCCAGCGCCTTATGCGCTTCCTGCACCAGCCTCGTGCAGGCGCTTTCCTCGGTCAGGCTGCCCGGCATGGCGATGGCCCGCTGCCCGGCTTTTTCGATGAGATCGACCACCTCGCGCGCATCCGCCTCTTCCTCAGGCAGATAACTCAGCACCACATCGGCGCCCTCACGGGCGTAGGCGATCGCGACGGCACGGCCGATGCCCGAATCTGCGCCGGTGATAAGCGCCTTCCGGCCTTCCAGCCGGCGCGACCCACGGTAGCTCTTTTCACCGTGGTCGGGCTTCGGCGACATCTCGCGTGCGAGGCCCGGGACCGGCTGGGGCTGCTCGCCGAATGGCGGCTGAGGATATTTCGTGCGTGGATCCTGCATGGGGATCGCTCCTTCATTATGAGCCCCACAGCTACGCAGTCCACAGAGGCACTCAACCGCAGCAGGATTGAACTCATCGTGTGGCGGCAGAGCACGCGGTCATGCAGGCGTCTTGACGGTCTCCAAAGTGCCGGGCGAAAGATTAGTGGAGATTTCGGCGAGCCGATGCGCCGCCGTGACGATACGTTCCAGCGACTGCACCCGCTCGGCGACGGTCACCTCCTCAAGAAGCGCATGGAATTCACGTTCCAGTGCCGGCACGACATGCGCGCGGCCGAGCGACACATCCACCAGCCAATCCGGAAACCCCTTCGTGATGTCCAGTTGGTTGCCGAAAAAGAACAATAGCGAACCGTCCTCGGCATGCACCGGCGAGATGAAGAGAAGGTTCCAGAACTCCGAGCCATCACGGCGATAGTTCACGATCCACTCGATGCAGCCCTGCCCGGCGTCCAGGCAGGCGCGGATGCGACGCGGCGAAGCCGGGTCCGTCTTCGGACCTTGCAGAAACCGGCAGTTCTGCCCGGTGATGTCGAGAGGATCGTAGCCGGTGAGGTCGGCGAAGGCCTGGTTCACCACGATCATCGGGCAGTCCGCCTGATGCGGATCCGACAGTACCATGGGAGCCGTGCTGTTCAGCATCGCGGTCGTCAGCGCCTCGCGGATGGCGGTCGGGTCCATCGCCATGATCTTCAGCCGCCGGCCAGCTTCATCGCGGTGCCGTTGAACGCCGCCGCCGGCGGCGGCTTCCCGGAATCCGGATTCCACATGCCAGCCTTCTTGAGCGCGGCCTCGACCTCGGGCGGCATGTAGCTGGAGCTGTGCTTGGCGAGAACCTCGGAGGCGGCAAACTCGCCGTCGGCGGTCATCGAGCCCATCGCGACCACGCCCTGCCCCTCCCGGAACAGATCGGGCAGTACGCCAACGTATTCCGCCGGGACGATGTGGCCATGGCCGTCGGTTACGCCGAAGCGGGCGCCGGGCTGGCCGTCGACGCTCGTGTAGCGAAGCGAGCCTTCCGCCACCATGCCGCCGAGGCGGAAGACCTGACCGGGCTGCGGATGCTGGCTGAGCACGGCACCGGGCAACATGAAGAAGACGATGTTGCTGGAGAACGCCGTGAGGGTGAGCGCGGTCGCGCTGCCGAACCCGAACAGGCAAGCGGCGACGACCCAAAGCCGGCGATGCTTTGCCCGCATCATCATGGCGTGCGGCCCCGGCGGCGCGGGCTTTCCGCTTCGAGTGCCGCGAGCCGCCGCCTCGCCTGTCCATGGCGGAACCAGGCGTTCACGGAAAGCGCCAGTGCCGCGACGATTGCGACCCCGTAGGAGCCCGCGATGAACGGAAGGTTGGTCATGCGTTCACTCCATCGGCGCGCTGCACGCGGGCCATGAGCAGAGACCCGATGCGCCGCTCCATCACGGCCGCCCGCAGCCGCGCGAGCACCAGGGCCGCGAAAAGAAGGGTAAAACCGAGTGCACAGACCAGCAAAGGGTCCAGCATGGACGCCGGCATGGTGGTCTGGCTGAAGATATGGATCGTGTCCGGCTGGTGCAGCGTGTTCCACCAGTCGACGCTGAACTTGATGATGGGGAGGTTCACCGCCCCAACCAGCGCCAGGATGGCGGCGGCGCGAAAACCGCGCTCCTGATTGTCGAAAGCCCGGATGAGCGCGATCTGGCCGAGGTAGAGGAAAAACAGCACGAGCACCGAGGTGAGCCGCGCGTCCCAAACCCACCAGGCGCCCCACATGGGCTTGCCCCAGAGGCTGCCGGTGATGAGGCAGACGGCGGTGAATACAGCACCCACAGGCCCGATCTCCATGGCCGCGAGATCGGCCAGGGGATGCCGCCACACGATGGACAGCAAGCCGCAGATCGCGAGCGCGCCGTAGCCCATCGAAGCGAGCCAGGCCGCGGGCACATGGACGTACATGATCCGCACAGCGTCGCCCTGCTGCCAATCGGCCGGAGAAAAGAACATTCCCCAAACCAGCCCCGCAACCGTCACGATGCCGGCACTCGCCACCAGCCAAGGGAGGATGCGGCCAGACAGCCGCAGGAACTGCCCCGGGTTGGCGAAGCGATGAAGACTGCGGCTAGGCTTCGGCCGCGCGGTCGACAGCGCTGGGTTCAGAGCTTCCATTGACCCGATCCAGTTCGTTGAGGCGGGCGAACAACTCGACCACCCAGCCAATCCTATCATCCACCTGCTGCCAGGGCGCGACCGCACGCGGCGAAGACGGCCCCGGCCAGACGGCTCCGACCAGGAAGTCACTCGCGGCGGCAGGCGGCAGCAACACGCCCTCTCTACCGAAGAAACAGCCCGAAAGCAGCGTCAACTTGCGGCTCAGCGGCACGACGGCCCGTGTTGAGACCGAATCGTGCCCTGCCTGCGCCACCGCTTCGCCGATGCCGTCATAGAGCAGGCGCGCCGCCCGGATGGCGGGCCGGCAGCGGGCGGGCAGCCGGGCAATGCCAGGTTCCGCCCGTGCGTAGAGACGCGCGGCCTCCGCCAGCAGCCGGGCCACGATCCGGCCAAGTCCCGGCGTGAAGCGTGGCTCGGCAAGCCAAGCCTCGGGGTCGATGCCCTCCGCCCGCAGCCAGGAGAGCGGCAGGTAGAGGCGGCCGGCACGTGCGTCCTCCCCCACGTCGCGGGCGATGTTGGTCAGCTGCATCGCGCAGCCGAGGTCGCAGGCGGAGGAAAGCATGGCGGGATCACGCGTGCCCATCAGCAGCGCCATCATCACGCCGACGGTGCCGGCAACCCGCATCGCATAACCGATGAGAGACGGCAGATCGTCGTAGCGCCGCGCCTCGACATCCCAGGCGAAGCCCTCGAGCAGCGCTTCCGGCAGGGCGCGCGGCAGGGCGAAATCCGCCACGACGGCGGCGAAGGCCCGGTCCACAGCGTCTCCTGTGGTGCCGGCATAAATCGCGTCGAGCCGCGCCCTCAGCGCCGCGAGCGCTTCGGCCTGATCGTCGCTGAGATCGATGGCGTCGTCGGCCGCGCGGCAGAAGGCGTAAAGCGCGGTCGCCGGCGCGCGCACCCGGGCCGGCAGGAACAACGAAGCCATCGCGAAGGAGCGCGAGCCGGTCTGCAACGTCGCCGCGCAGGCGCTGAGATCTGCGGCTGCGATCATGCGAACCACCGGGCGCGGAGATCGGTGAGATGCGCCACCAACGCCCCCGCGAGGCAGAGGCCGACCCAGGCATCCCCCGCGCCCGACATCCCGCAGCGCAGGGCCGCGAGCAGGAAGGCACCCGCGGCGAGGTTGGCGAGCAGGGCCGAGGGCGCGATGCCGCGTCCGGTCGCCCAGCGCAGCAGCAGCAGACCGACAGCCTCGGCCAGCACGAGGATCAGGATCAGGTCGATGACGCGGCCGTTCATGAAGAGGGCCGTCATGCGCAGTCCGCCAGCGTCATCGGCTGCCCCCGCTCGGGTTGATCCATGATGGCCGCCTCCTCGATCAGCCGGGCGACCAGTCCCGGCTCCTCCTCATGGGCAAGATGGCCGAGGCCGGGCAGAAGCACCACCCGTCCGTCCGGCAACCGGGCCGCCACCCGCGTCGCATCCTCGGGCGGCACCATGCCGTCCTTGTCGCCGACGATCAGCGTCACGGGCGCATCGAGGCGCGTGAGGTCGAGGTCGTCGAGGTTCCACCGCGCCATCATCCGCAAGGCGCCACCGACATGGCCGGGGCGGCCCATCAGCCGGGCATAGAACTTCCGGCCGTCGGCATCGATGCGCGAGCCGGTTGCGGCCAGCAGCCTGTCGACCGTCTTCTCCTGCCGAGCCTGCAGCGCGAATATCCACGCGGTCGCGGGGCTGTTCGACAGGAGACGGGCCATGACGGAATAGAGCGCACCCTGATGCTGCGGCATCGGCGAAAGGGCGCCGTTGAGGCTGACCAGCGGCACCGGCGCGATGAGGTGGAGCAGCATCAGCCGCGCCGCGACAGCCGCCCCGGCGGAATGACCGACGACCATGGCCGGCTGCACGCCCAGAACCTTGAGCATGGCCGCGACGGACCGCGCCATGCCATCTGAGGTCATCAGCGTCGGTGCCGGATGGCCGGTGAAGCCATGGCCGGGCAGATCAGGCGCGACCACAGTGAAGCGCTCGGCGAGGATCGGGGCGAGGTCTCGCCAGGAATGGGTCGAGGCGCCCATGCCGTGTAGCAGCAGGATGACCGGACGACGCGCGGCGAGCCCCGGCCCCATGACCTGCACATGCCAGCGCAAGCCACCGGCGAGCACGAAGCGGCTGGCGCTCCGGTTCGGCCAGTCTCGCCCGTCCCGCCCCCAGTCCGGTGCGCCGATCATGCGGCGGCCCTCACGGCACGGCTGACCGCCGCCGCATCCGCCCGCGGTAAAACGAGACACCGCGCGCCCATGGCCGCCGCGATGCGCGCCGCCTCCGGCTGCGGCCGCGGCGAAATGTCGATCACCAACGCGGGCAGCCCGGACGCCCGGAGATGGCGCGCGACCCGCTCGGCATCGGCCATGGCACGGCTGCGATCCATCACCCCATCCAGCGCCACGTTGGCGCGCCCATCCGTCAGCATCACCAGCTTCGGCGTTTCGCCCTGGCGCCGCAAGGTTTCGGCAAGGGCACGCGCCGCCTCCATGCCGGCGGCGAGCGGCGTGCCGCCACCGCCAGGCAACGCGCCCAGGCAACGACGCGCCCGCGCAAGCGCTCCCGTCGGCGGCAGCAGCAGCTCCGCCCCGGTCCCTCGGAAGGCAAACAGTGCCACCTGATCGCGCCGGAGATAGCATTCCGCGAGCATCAGCTCGACCGCACCCTTTGCCTCCGCCAGCCGGTTGAGCGCAGCAGAACCGGAGGCGTCCACGACAAAAACGGTTGTGGCGCGCGGCGCGGACTTATAGCGACGCACATGGAGGTCGCCGGCACGGAAAGCGATACGGCCGCCGGCGCCGTTCCGGCGAAGCCGCTGCCATGGCGCGGCGGCACGCAGCGTCTCCACCACATCCAGGCGCAGGCCATTGTTCGGGCGACCCGGTCGCGAGGCAATCGGCCGGCCACGCCGCGTGCCGCTCGGCTTGGCGGTAACGCGGCCAGCCTGACGGCCGCCGTGACGATCCGCCGGGCCGCCGGCGGCAAGCTGGGCGAGAAGATCGGGCGGCAAAGAGGCCACCGCCGCCTGCAGAACCGCCTCAGCCAGCGCCTCCGCCATGGCCAGTTCTTCCGCGGACGGCGCCTCGGCCTCCTCGTTCGCGGCCTCACCCTTGTCCAAGTCCGGCGCCGCGTCCTCGGGCTCAGGCGCCCCCGGCTCCCCGGCGCTTTGCGGCACGCGGGTCGCACGATGGGCGAGCACGAGTTGAGCCGCGAGTGTGGCGTCAGCCTCCGTCATCGCATGCCGCCCGTCCAAGGCCGCCGCAGCGCGCGCGACGCGCAGCGCCAGCCACTCGGCCCGGGCCGAACCGATGCCCAGAGCCTCAGCGGTGGCGCAAAGCGCCTCCACCACAGCCGCATCGGCCGTGACGGGACCGTGATGCGCCGTCGCCTCTTCAGACACGGCCATCGTTTCGGACAAGCGCACGCCATCAAGCTCGATGCGGAAAGCGAGCCGGTCAGCCAACCCAAGCGGCAGGCTCTCCTCGGTCCCCTCATCGAGCAGAACCAGCCCGACACGCGCCGGATGGCGGATCGTGAAACCGTCGCGCTCGGCCGCCACCTCGCCGAGATCGAGCATGGCGGCAAGCCGCGCCGCCGTGGCGCCGGAAAGCCGCTCCGCCGAACCGATGACGACGATCCCGCCATCCGCCTCGGCAAGCAACCCGCGTGCGATGGCCGCCTGGCCGCTGGCGAGGGTCACGCCGAGATCAAGGCCGCCGAGCAGCCGGTCATCCGCAATGGTCGCCGGACAGCGGCTCCAAGGCGCCTCGACCGGCATCATCGCCCGCAGCATCCCGAGGAAACGGTCCCGCACAGGGCCGGCCGCGGCCTTCACCTGGATGCCGGTGCCGAAGGGGTCGTGGGCGAAGAGCCGCGCCACGACAGTCGCGACCGTCCAGGCGGAGGCAGCGGTCGAGCTATCGCTCATGCGGCGCCAAACAGATCAGCGAGGGCGCGCTCGACCCTGGGGCCGGCGCCAGCCTCGTCCAGCGGATTGCGGCGCAGCCGGTGCCGCAGCGCGGGCAGCGCAACCCGCCGCAGGTGCCCCGCCGCGATCGTCTCGTCGCCATCCAAGGCCGCAAGCGCACGGGCGGCTCGTAGCAGGGTCAGTTCGCCGCGCAGCCCATCGGTGCCAAGCGCGATGCAGAGCCGGGCCGCCAACTCCAGCACCACGTCCGGCGTCGCCATGCTGCCGAGGCGCACGCGGGCCGCGAGGATGCGGCTGCCAAGCTCGCGCTCGGCCTCGGCCCATTGGTCGAGGAACGCGCTGGAATCGGTGTCGAAGGCATCGCGCCGCCGCAGAACCTCGACGCGCTCGGCGACGGTGCCGGGTGTCGATACCTCCACGGCCAGTCCGAAGCGGTCGAGCAGTTGCGGGCGGAGATCGCCCTCCTCCGGGTTGCCGCTGCCGACCAGCACGAAGCGTGCTGGATGACGAACGCTGAGCCCCTCGCGCTCGACCACATTCTCGCCCGACGCCGCCACGTCCAGCAGAAGGTCGACGAGATGGTCTTCGAGCAGATTGACCTCGTCGATGTAGAGGAACCCGCGATGGGCGCGGGCGAGCAGCCCGGGCTGGAACTGCTTCACGCCATCGACCAGGGCACGTTCGAGATCGAGGGCGCCGACGAGCCGGTCCTCGGTCGTGCCGAGTGGAAGGTCGACCGTCGGCACGGGTGCGAGACGCTCGCGGCGCCCCTGTGGGGCCGCTTCCGCGCAGGATGGGCAGGCGCCGATGTCGGCGGCCGGATCGCAGTGATACGGGCAGTCCGCCACCACCCGCATCGCCGGCAGCAGCCCGGCGAGCGCCCGCACGGCCGTGGACTTGCCGGTGCCGCGGTCGCCCATCACCAGCACGCCGCCGATGCCGGGATCGACCGCTGCCAGCAGCAGGCAGAGCTTCATCTCCGCCTGGCCGACGATGGCGCTGAACGGGTAGACGCGCCGGCCCCGAGGCGCGGACGCCTCGACACGCGTGTCAGCCGCGGCGAGCACCTCGCTCATGCGGCCCGGCGCAGCTGGAAGGCCGACCAGACCTGGCCGAGCGAGTCCGCGAGATGCGCGATATCCGCGTCGGTATGCAGCGGCGACGGCGTGATACGGAGGCGCTCGGTGCCTTTCGGGACAGTCGGGTAGTTGATCGGCTGCACGTAGATGCCGAACTCATCGAGCAGCATGTCCGTCATCGCGCGACATTTGACCGGGTCGCCGACGATGACCGGCACGATATGGCTTGGGTTCGCGTAGTGCGGCACGCCCTCGGCATCGAGCGCCGAGCGAACGCGCGCCACGCGGTCTGCATGGCGGGCGCGGAGGTCGTCCCGATCCGCGAGTTCGTTGATCGCGGCGAGTGCCCCCGCCGCCACCAGAGGCGGCAAGGCGGTGGTGAAAATGAATCCCGAGGCGAAGGAGCGGACGAAGTCGCACACCGCCGCCGAGCCCGCGATGTAGCCGCCGATGACACCGAAGCCTTTGGCGAGCGTCCCCTCGATGATCGTGAGCCGGTGCGCCTGCCCGTCCCGCGCCGCGATGCCCGCGCCGCGCGGACCATACATGCCGACGGCATGAACCTCGTCGAGATAGGTCATCGCGCCATGGCGCTCGGCGGCATCGCAGATCGCGGCGATGGGCGAGATGTCGCCGTCCATCGAATAGACGGATTCGAAGACGACGAGCTTCGGCGTTTCGCGTGGCAACTCCGCCATCCGGCGCTCGAGATCCGCGGCGTCGTTATGGGCGAAGATCTCGCAGCGCGCGCGGCTGTGGCGAATGCCCTCGATCATCGAGGCGTGGTTGGAGGCGTCGGAGAAGACGACGCAACCGGGGATATGCGAAGCGAGCGTGCTGAGGCTCGCCCAGTTGGACATGTAGCCCGAGTTGAAGAGGAGTGCGGACTCCTTGCCGTGCAGCCCGGCGAGCGCACGTTCCAGCGCCACATGGGCGGTGCCGGTGCCGGAGATGTTGCGCGTGCCGCCGGCGCCCGCACCGTTCTGGTCGAGCGCCGCATGCATCGCGGCGATGACCTGCGAACTCTGCCCCATGCCGAGATAGTCGTTGGAGCACCAGACGGTGACCTCATGCCCGCCTGCAAGCGAAACATGCGGGAACTTCCCGGGCGTCCGTTCCAGCTCCGCGAAGCGGCGATAGTTGCCGTGACGCTTCAGCCCGTCGATCCGCTGCTGGAAGAACTCCTGGTAATCCATCGCCTCGTCTCCCCTTCTGGGATGTTGTTCAGGCAACCGCGGGAAGCGGCACGGTCAGGTCGTCCATGGTGCTGCGCGCACCGAAACTGTCGGCAAGAAGGCTTTCCTTCAGGTGCCGCCCGATCGCGATGACGCGCGGGGTCTCCTCGCCCTTGGGTGCGAAGGCCGCGATCGAGGGCCGCCCTCCGGCTATGTCGAAGCGGACCCAGCCATCCCCCATGCGGGCGATACCCTTGAGCCGCTCGAGATCCCCGGCCGCACCATCGGCGAGCCGATCGAGGAGCATGAGCAGAGACTCCGGCTCGACGGGCGCCTGGATCAGCCCGCTCCACGAGTCGAAATTCAGCGCGTCCCCATGGGCATGGTCATGGTCGTGATGGTGGTGTTCGTGATCGTCATGATGGTCGTGATGCGCGTGGTGCTCATGCTCATGATGCTCGTGGGCGTGCGTCGTGTGGTCCTCACGCGCGGCCGTAAGCGCCAGCGGCAGGATCGGTCCTGCAGCCGCAATGCCGAAACTCGCCCGCATGATCGGCGCGGTCGGGTTGAGGCTGCGCAGCGTCGTTTCCACCATCATCAGTTCCGCAGGTCCGACGAGATCCACCTTGTTGAGCACCAGCATCGAGGAGAGCCGCGCCTGCGCGTCCAGCTGCGCCGGCAGGCGGCCATAATCGCGCAGGAACGCGCCGCCATCTATGACGGTGGTCACAGACAGGCTCCGCACCAGCGGACCGAGATCGGGCGCGCGCATCACGCCGAGCAGCGAGGCGAGATCGGCGACGCCACTGGGCTCGATCAGCACACGCTCGGGCGCCCACTGAGCGACCACCGTCTTCAGCTGGGCTGCGAGATCCTTGCGGAGCGAGCAGCAGATGCAGCCATTCGGTAATTCGACCACATCGGCCCCGCGCTCCCGCAGAAGCGAGCCGTCAACACCGACGCTGGCGAAATCGTTGACCAGGACGACGGTGCGGGGGCCGGCCGTTTGAAGGCGGGCGCGCATGAAGGTGGTCTTGCCGGCGCCAAGGAAGCCCGAAACCACCTCGGCATCGAAGGGCTTCGCAGCCTTGCGGGATTTGAGGCTCCAACCCCAGAGGGCGGCGGCCGGCAGCGGCAGCATGAGCAGCCAATGCTCGACGATGGCGAGGCCCATCAGCATGGCCAGGAAGCAGAAGCCCGCGGCATCGAAGCGGCTGCCATGGGCTTGGACCGCCGCCTGCACCAGCTTTACCAGGATCACCGTCGAGATGGTGATGGAGAGCGGGAACAGCAGGTTCATCGGCTTCTTGGTCAGGAAGGACTTCAGGAACTGCAGATGCTCCGGCAGGAACTCCTCGTTGAGGTTCCGCACGCCGAGGAAGACGTTAAGCTTGGCGCTTTGATGCATCCACCACAGGACCATGAAGGTCCACATGCCGATCTGGTTCTTCGACCCCCAGGTGATGGCGACGATGACGATGCCCATGGCGATGATCGCCAGCTCATGCCAGAGGCTGGTCTGGATGGCGTGGCCGAAATGCTTCCAGCCGCTGCATCCCTCCGGGCAGGGCTGCTTACGCGTGCCGGTGACGTAGCCCATGTAGAAGCTGATTTCCTGCCAGCCCCAGGCGAGCAGTCCGCAGGTGAAGGCGCAATAGGCGCCCACGATGCTCGCGTCATTCCGGCTCGCATAGACGCCCCAGAGCGAGAACACCATCAGGAGGGTCGCGCCGAGGATGCTCCATTTGAAAGTCTTCCCCGGCAGACCGTCGAGATACATGATCACGCCGGTGCTGAACCACCAGATGAACAGCGCGTAGAGAGCCGGAAGCGCGTACAGGACCATGTCGTCTATCCTACCAAGGACCGCTTACCAGGCCGGGGCCATACGAACGTCGGCCGGCATCGCATTCTGCTTCGTCGGCAGCAGGAAAAGCCGCACGAACGTCGCCGCCACCTGCGCCAGCAGCGCGAGACGCCGCGCGCGGCCGAACAGGAAACCCTGACGCTTCGCCGCCTGCATTTTGAGGCCGAGAATACGCAAGCGCTCCAACCCGCGGCGGAAGCGCGGATCGTCGATATCGAGCTCCACCGGGAACACCTGGCGGGCAATGTCCTGCGTGATGCGGAACACCGTGTAATCGTATTCGGTCGGGTTCAGGCCGAGCGCCTTGTGGAAGACGGGCCGAGCATGATCCCGCACATACATCGTGGCAAACACGGCAAGCAGGAAAAACCTGATCCAAAGCTTGTTGACACCCTGGGTCAGCTTCGGATCGGCACGCATCAGCAGAGCGAATGCCTCGCCATGGCGGAACTCGTCGCCGCACCAGTTCTCGAACCACTGGAAGATGGGATGGATCCGGTGCTCGGAGTGCCGCTCCAGCTGGCGGTAGATCGTGATGTAGCGGGCGTAGCCGATCTTCTCGGAGAGGTATGTCGCGTAGAAGATGAACTTCGGCTTGAAGTAATGATATTTCTTCGTGCGCGTCAGGAAGCTGAGATCGACGCCGACGCCGAAATCCTTGAGGCTATCGTTGATGAAACCCGCGTGCCGCGCCTCGTCGCGCGCCATGACGCTGAAGAGCTCCTTCACGTCCGGATTGGTGATCCGCTTCTTGATCTCGGCATAGAGCACGCAGCCTGAAAACTCCGCCGTCACCGAACTCACCAGGAAATCGAGAAACTCGCGGCGGAGTTCCGGCTCCATGGTGGTGATGTCGCCATCGAAGCGATGGTCGCGGATGAAGTGGTTGCGGTTGGGGTCGCTTCTCATCTCGGCGATCAACCCGTCCCATTCGCGACGGACGAGATCGACGTTCAGCTTGTCCATGTAGTCGAAATCAGTGGTGTAGAAGCGCGGGCTCAGGACCGTGTTCTCAACGGCGGACTTCGTCGTCTCGTTCAGACGAGCGGCCCGTTGTTCAAGCGTCGTGCTCATTGTGCGCCCTCCGCGTCGAAGCCGACTTCGTACAGATCGGTCAGCGAGAAAATCTCGGTAGCCCGCGTCCAGGCGCGCCGCAGCGGCCCCGCGCGCCGCACCGTGATGCGGCATTCGCGAACGAGCTGCTCGTTGAAACCGATGCCGCTTGGCGCATCATGCAGCAGAACCTCGTCCCCGGGCTGGATCTCGATATCCAGCGGAACGGAATAGGCGTGGAAGCTGTAGGGCGTCTGCTCGAGGTCGAGCAGGCAACGCGCTTCGACGGTCTTCATCGCGATGCCTCCCTAGCCGCTACATGCTGAGCCGGGTGCGGCAGCAACCTGGCGAAAGCCGCCTCGTTGGCCGAGCCGAAAGCTTCAAGGTCGATCATGGTGTCGGTCGGCGGATCGGAGAGGATCAGCCGGCCATCTCCGGTCGCGGTCAATGTGAGGGGCGTCTCCTGGCTCATGTGCGCCTTCTCCCGGCGAAGCGCGATACTGTGCAGCACCCCGCGCATGAAGCCATCACCATTCGTCTGCAGCACGTCGAGCGTGGCTCCCGTGCGCGCGTCCCGCATCGCGATCACGCCGTCGCCCTTCTGATCGATCCGGAAGGACCGCACCGAGATCGTGGCGCCGGTCGGCAAGGGCTTGCCCGGCAGCATGATTATGCCTCCAGCCACCAAGACCATGGCGGCGGCGATCACCGGCGGCCAGGCGATGCGGCGATGCCCCGGCGAACCTGCCGGCGCGGTGAAGGACCTGCTCCACGGCAGCTTGTAGTACGGAACCGACGGTCGGTCCTGATGCGATGTGGCGCTCATGACCATCAATCTCCGGTCATCGCGACGGACGCGGGAATGCGACCGCCCAGGGCCTCGGCGCTTTCGGCGGCCGGTGCCGTGTCAAAGGCCGCCACCGTCTGCCCGGCGCTCGCCGCCAGGGCGCGGGCCAGGATCTGCGCCACGCGCGCGGCATCTGGCACGGAGCGCAACATCGGCTGCACGCGCCGGGTGCGCCACGGCCGCGCATGCGGCCAGAGGGTGATGTAGCCAACGCGCGTCGCACCGGCGAGGAGCAGCGGAATGTCGCCGCTGCCGTCCCGGAAGAGCCGCAGATCGGCGTTCTCGACCATGGTGAAGGGCAGGTTCAGGCTCATGCTGATGGCCACGCCCACGCGCAGCACGATCCGCTTCTCGGTGATCGTATAGACGGTCGTCTTGGCGACGAAATAGGCGAAGGTGGAGAGAAGCGCGATCGCAACCGAGCCCAGGAAGAGCAGGGCGAAGAGCGACCACCACATCTGCTGGGTCTGCACCATCATCGAACGCACCAGGCAGATCGCGGCGAGGATGCCGAAGTAGATCGTCAGCTTGCGCACATGAAGCACGCGGAAGGCGACGTTCTTCCAGGATGGCGCACCCTGCCAGAGCAAGGTCTCGCCCTTCGGCAGGGGAGCTGGCAGCCCGTGCGGAACCCGGCCGAGGCTGCTGGTGTTGCCGGCCCGGATGACGCGGAGGGGCGCGCTCATAGCATCGGCCTCGAACGCTCGTAGGTCGCGAGCAGCTGACCGCCGCCGAAGTAGCCGACGAGCTTGTCTTCCTCGAAGCGCGTGACGCATTCGTCGCTGCGCGTCCTCGGCACATCCGCGAACTGGTGGGCCAGGATGGATGTCACGGAGACCTCCCTCATCTGCTTGCGGAAACGAACGAAGCTGTGCGGGACGAGGACGCGCTGTCCCTCGAAGCCCGGCAGGGTCAGGGCGACCTCGAGGTAGCGGACAGCCTCCTCGATCTCGTCCAGCCAGATGTCCGAGATGATGCCGGGGCTGAGCCGGTCGGCGGCCACGACCCGCCAGCCGCGCGGATCGGGCGAGGCCGGATGAAGATAGTACTGGATGCCGTCACGCAGCGGCACGATCTTGTATTTGCCGTCGATGGTGAGATCGGGCTCGTCGAGCCGATGCGCGTATGCGGCCGGCCCGAGGCCATCGACCAGCGGATTGCCTGTGGGCTCCAACGGCGAACCGGGGAACAGCCCGGCCGAACGCGCCCCGACCGGGATTGTCGGCGTCTCCGGACGCGGCGCGTAGGAGACGCCGCCATGATACAGCCGAAACATCTTCGGCGTGGGAACGTCGGGGATGCCTTCCGCGACCGCGATGTCGGTCTGACCGAGCAACTCGGATACGAGTGGATAGCCCTCGCGCTTATCTTCACGCCGCAGGTAGAGGATGAGGCCCGCGAAGAACGCCCAGAAGGCGTAAAGCGTGATTTGGGCCGCGTCGATGTAGTGCCCGAGACCGCCGGTCATGCGAGGTGCTCCTTCCTTGAAGGATGTTCAAAATCTGTAGTGGACGCCGATGGATAAGAGAAGCGTACGAGCGGCCCGAGAACGATGAGAGTGGCGAAGAGGAGAACCATCTCCAGACCGTAGACGGCTTCGTAGCCGGTTGCGGAGTCAAGCACGGACGCACCGAGCGCGCCGCTGAGAGCCAGATGCGCGACCGTATCGTGTAGCAGACCGCCGGCCGCGATGGCGGCACCGGCGGCGAAGGCCTGCACCGCACCCCAGGAGCCGAGCTTGAGACCGACACGGACTTTGCCGGACGCGTCGACCGCGCTCGACAGCGTGCCGACGAGGAACAACGCCGCCCCGCCACCGATCAGTGTCGTGCCCACCGCGAAGAGCCAAGGAGCATGCATGGGAGCGGCGAAGATGACGAAGCTGAAAGCGAACAGGCCAACGAGCACGCCCATCGCCGCAACGCGGTGTTGATCGGTCCGGCGGTGCAGGAGCCAGCCCCCGCCCGCAAAGCCACAGAGGCCGCCAACCGCGAGCAAGGCGGTCAGCGCGGTCGTCGCCGCCACGGGCAGGCCGAGCACCTGGCCGCCATAGGGCTCGAGCAACACGTCCTGCAGGCTGAAGGCGATGGTGCCGAAGGCAACCGCGAGCAGTCGGCGCCGCGCCTGCGGCTCGCCCATGAGTTCGGCCATGGACGAGCGGAACGAGCCCGCAGTCTCCGCCACGCCCGACAGGACCCGGCGCGGCTCCTGCTTCCAGAGCGCGGCGCAGTTCAGGACCATCGTCATCAGGGCGGCGCCCTGGATCACCTGGATGAGCTTCTCGACCGTGAAGTGCGAGAGAAGAACTCCGAAAAGCACCGCGCTGATGAGCACACCGACCAGCAGCATGGCGCAGAGCACCGCGACCACCTGCGGCCGGGACCGCTCGGGCGCGATGTCGGTGGCGAGAGCGAGGCCCACCGTCTGCGTCGTATGCAGCCCAGCGCCTGTCAGGAGGAACGCGACCGACACCGCGAAGGAACCGACCCAGGGCGCGCAATGCCCGCCGCCGGCGCCTGAGAGCACCAGCAGGGCGAAGGGCATCATCGCCAGCCCGCCGAACTGCAGCATGGTGCCGAACCAGAGATAGGGCGTCCGCCGCCAGCCGAGCAGCGAACGGTGATTGTCCGAGCGGAAGCCGATCAGGGCGCGCGCCGGGGCGAAGACCAGCGGCAGCGCCACCATGATCGCCACCAGCCGGGCAGAGACGCCGAGCTCCACGATCATCACACGATTGAGCGTGCCGACAACAAGCGCGATGGCCATGCCGACGGAGACCTGAAACAGCGCCAGCCGCAGCAGGCGCTTCAGCGGCAGTTCCTCCGACACCACATCGGCGATCGGCAGCCAGCCAAGCCCGAGCTTGTTCCAGAAGCGGAACGCGCGGGAGCCCGCAGTGTCGTGCGATGTGGCGCTCACCGCCGCACCATTTCGAGCGCCTGGGACTTGTAGAACCCGCTCTGGATCCGCTGTGTCCGCAGACGCATCCAGCCAGAGCTACCAAGCGCGGCCTCAAGCCGGCGGCTCAGCACCCCCTCACCCACCGGCTCGATGGCGGGCGCGCGGTCGCCGCGCGGAAACAGGCGGCCCATGGCATGCATGACCGAGAGCGCCGGAGTGCGAGGCGCGAAAGTGACGACCATGCTGGTCGAGGTGCGGGCGGCGAGCGCCGAGATTGCCTCCACCATCTCCCGCGCCGGGTAATGGATCAGCGAGTCCATGGCGACGACGTGGTCGAAGCGGCCGAAGGTCGGGTCGAGCATGTCGCCGGGAATGAAGGAAACGCGATGAGCGAGCTCCGCCGGAATGCGGGTCCGCGCGAGGTCGAGCAGGGTGCCGGCGAGGTCGACCGCGACCACCTCCGCACCGCGCCGGGCGGCTTCCACCGCCACCGCTCCGGTGCCGCAACCGGCATCGAGCAGGCGGCAGCCAGTGAGGTCCTGCGGCAACCAGCCCAGGAGGGTCGCGCGCATCTCGTCGCGGCCGGCGCGGACCGTCGCGCGGATGCGGCTGACCGGCGCGTCGGAGGTGAGGCGCGCCCAGGCCTGCGCCGCCGTGCGGTCGAAGTAGGTTTCCAGTTCGCCGCGGCGGCGCTCGTAGGTGGTGGTGGCCATCACTCGAACCCAAGCAGATCGAAGATGTCGCGATCGCGCAGCGGCTTGGCGTCCTGATTAGGGGCGCCTGCCCAGAGGCTCGCGGCGAGGCGCGTGTATTCGGCCTGCACGGCGAGAACCTCGGGCGTCTCCTCCATCTCGAAGAGCGTCGCCTTCTTGAGGCGGCTGCGACGGATGGCGTCGAGATCGGGGAAATGTGCGAGCGTCGTGAGGCCAGCGGCGGCGTTGTACTTGTCGACCTGATCGGTGCCCGCGCTGCGGTTGACGATCACGCCGCCG
The DNA here is from genome assembly GCF_965199065.1 of Acidisoma sp. Lineage (NCBI taxonomy): Bacteria > Pseudomonadati > Pseudomonadota > Alphaproteobacteria > Acetobacterales > Acidocellaceae > Acidisoma > Acidisoma sp. Next base: position 1,608,496 of record NZ_CBDAQN010000001.1, read on the forward strand.
AGCCGCACGTCGTAGTTGCGCGCCTTGGCCGCGATCGCCGCGACGATGCGGTTCATCGCGAAGATGCTGTCGAAATCATTGGCGGCGACGATAAGCGCCTGATCGGCATGCTGCAGCGGGGCCGCGAAACCGCCGCAGACCACATCGCCCAGCACGTCGAAGATGACGACATCGGTATCCTCGAGGAGGTGATGGTCGCGCAACAGCTTCACCGTCTGCCCGACCACGTAGCCGCCGCAGCCGGTGCCAGCCGGCGGGCCACCCGCCTCGACGCACATGACGCCGCCGGTGCCCTGGACGAGAAAATCTTCGGGCCGCAGTTCCTCGGGGTGGAAGTCGACACCTTCCAGCACATCGATCACCGTCGGGATCAACCGCTTGGTCAGCGTGAATGTGCTGTCGTGCTTGGGGTCGCAACCGATCTGCAGAACCCGGTGCCCGAGCCGCGCGAAGGCCAGAGACAGATTGGACGAGGTCGTGCTCTTGCCGATGCCGCCCTTGCCGTAGACGGCGAAGACCTTGGCCGCGCCGGTCTTGCGCGGCGCGTCCATGCGGACCTGCACGCTGCCTTCGCCGTCCTCCACGCAGGAGGTGGAGCAGCCGGCCGCCTTGCGGAGAAGGTCGGGCTTGGTGACGATCGTCATGCGGCTACTCCCACGGACATGCCTTCGAGCCGGTCCTCGATAGCCTCGCCCGCCTGGCGGAGCTTTTCGAGGATCGACGGATCAGGGTTCCAGTATTTGCGATCGTTCGCCTCGAGCAGGCGATTGGCGATCCGGGCTGAGGCGACCGGGTTGAGCGCGCAGAGCCGCTCGCGCATGCCGGGCTCGAGAACGAAGGTTTCACTGAGCTTTTCGTAGACCCAGGGCGCCACCTGTCCGGTCGTCGCCGACCAGCCGAGCGTGTTCGTCACCTGCGCCTCGATCTGGCGGACGCCCTCGTAGCCATGAGAGAGCAGCGCCTCGTACCATTTCGGGTTGAGCGCCCGCGTGCGGGTCTCGAGCGAGACCTGCTCCGACAGGCTGCGAACCAACCCGTCGCCGCGCGTCTGGTCGCCGATATAGACGGAAGCCGCCTTGCCGCCACGCTCCCGCCGAACCGCGCGGGCGATCCCGCCCAGCGTGTCGAAGTAGGTGTCGACGGTGGTGACGCCGAGCTCGACCGATTCGAGGTTCTGATAGGCGACATCGACGCCTTTGAGGACATGCGCGAGCACCCGGTCCTGCCGCTCGGCGCGGCCGGCCATCCCGTAGGCAAAGCCCTTGCGGCGGACGAAGGCCTCGGCGAGTTCGTCCTCGTCGTTCCAGGCGCCGCTGTCGATCAGCTGGTTGACGTTGGACCCGTAGGCGTCCTCGGCATTGCCGAAGACCCGCAGCGCCGCCGTCTCCAGATCGCCGCCGTGCTCGGCCATAAAGGCGAGCGCGTGGGCACGGATATGGTTGAGCTCCACCGGCTCATCGGCGCTCGCGGCGAGCAGCGCGGCCTCGGCCAGCAGCTTGACCTGCAGGGGCAGAAGATCACGGAAGATCCCGGAGAGCGTCAGCACGACATCGACGCGGGGGCGGCCAAGCCGCTCCAGCGGAACGAGCTGCGCGCCGGTCAGGCGGCCGTAGCTGTCGTGCCGGGGTTCGGCGCCGAACAGCCAGAGCGCCTGGGCGATCGGGCCGCCCTCGGTCTTCAGGTTGTCGGTGCCCCAAAGCACCATCGCCACCGTCTCGGGCAGCCCATTGCCGTCCGCCGCATGGCGGGCGAGCAGCCGGTCAGCCTGCCGGGCGCCATCCTGCACGGCGGCGGCGCTCGGAATGCGGAAGGGGTCGAGCCCATGCAGGTTACGGCCCGTCGGCAGCACCTCCGGCGTGCGGAGCAGGTCGCCGCCGGGCGCCGGACGGATATAGCCGCCGTCGAGGGCGTGCAGGATCGCGGTGAGTTCGGTGTCCTGCGAAAGGGCGAGGTCCATCGCGTTCCGCAGCGCGAGATCGGTAATACCAGCGGACTCGATGATGTCGGCCCGAGCCTCGGCGGAAGGCGCCCGGCCCACGACATGCAGGCCGTGCGGGATGAGGGTCAGTTCCAGCTCCAACAGCGCGGTGCGGAGCTGCGCGATGGCGGCTACGGCATCGGTCCAGGCGGGCTCGGCCGGCGCGAGATCGACCAGATAGGCCTGCGCCTGGATGAGCTGTTCGAGGTCCCAGCGCTGCGTCGGGTCGACATCGGGCTCCAGCCCACGCCAGCGGTCGATCGAGGTCTTGAGGTCGAGCAGGCCACGGTAGAGGCCGGCCTTGCCGACGGGCGGCGTCAGGTAGCTGATGAGCGCGGCACCGGCGCGGCGCTTGGCGAGCGCACCCTCGGACGGATTGTTGCAGGCATAGAGGTAGAAGTTCGGCAGGTTGCCGATCAACCGGTCGGGCCAGCAGGCCTCGGAAAGACCGGCGTGCTTGCCGGGCATGAATTCCAGGGCGCCGTGAGTGCCGAAGTGGAGCACCGCGTGGGCCGCGAAATCCTCGCGCAGCCAGCGGTAGAAGGCCGAGAAGGCGTGGGTGGGCGCGAAGCCATGCTCGAAGAGCAGGCGCATCGGGTCGCCCTCATAGCCGAAGGCGGGCTGGATGCCGACGAAGACGTTGCCGAAACGCTCGCCCAGCACCTGGATGCTGCTGCCGTCGCTGTTCTGGCGGCCGGGAGCCGGACCCCAGGTCTTCTCGATCTCCGCGAGCCAAGTCTCGCGCCGCACATGGTCGGCAGCCGGAATTCGCACGGCGACGTTGGCATCGGTGCCGAAGCGGGCCGCGTTGCCCTTGAGGATGCGGTCACGCAGCGCGTCGACCGTTGCCGGCACCTCGACCTGATAACCGCCGTCGGCCAGCGCCTGCAGCGTGTTGTGCAGAGACTCGAAGACCGAGAGATACGCAGCGGTGCCGGTGCTGCCGGCATTGGGCGGGAAGTTGAACAGCACAACCGCGACGCGGCGCTCGGCCCGCTCGGACCGGCGCAGGCTCACCAGCCGGGCGACACGGCCAGCGAGCATCCCTGCCCGCTCCTCATGCACGACCATCAGCCGGCGATGGCTGTCGCCGGAGGAGGACCGGCCGCCGAAGGTCATCGGCCAGATGCCGCCATCGAGCTCCGGGATCGCCACCATCATGGCGGCCTCGACCGGCATTAGCCCGCGCGCATCCGTCTGCCATTGCTCCAGCGTCTGGAACTCGACCGGATGGGCGGTGATGTAGGGCACGTCGAAGCGCGCCAGGATCTCGTCGGCTGACTTCGCATCGTTGTAGGCTGGGCCACCGACGAGCGAGAAACCCGTGAGCGAGACGATGGCGTCGACGATGGAGACGCCGTTCGCCATGAAATACTGCTCCATGGCCGGGCGGCCATCGAGGCCGGCGGCGAAGGCCGGGATGACGCGCAGGCCCTGGGCCTCCAGCGCCGTGATGACACCGGCATAATGAGCGGCATTTCCTGCGAGCACGTAGGAGCGCAGCAGCAGAACGCCTACGGTGCCGCGAAGGCCGCCCCGACGTGGCAGCTTCGAAAGGTCGGTGGTCACGCCACCCTCGACGGCGGGATGATAAAGCCCGACATCCGGATACTGCACCGGCGCGGCGGCGCGGACAGTGCCGGCGATGGTTTGGCGGGCGCCAGTGGCGTAACGGTCCACCAGCAACCGCACCATGTTGACGAGGTTGGTCTCGGAACCGCCGAGCCAATACTGCATCGCGAGGAAATAGATGCGCGCGTCCTGCGCCGTGCCCGGAATGAACTTCAGCAGCGTCGGCAGGCGGCGCAGCATCTTCATCTGTGCTTGACCGCTGGCGGGCCGGCCCTCCTTCGAGCTGCCGCGCAGGCGCTTCAGCAGAGCGAGGCCGCCACCGGCTTTGGCATCCATGGTGAACTTGCCGAGCCGCGTGAGGCGCACCACCTCGCCCGCCGACATCACGCCGAGCATCGCGTCGCAATGATCGCGCCGCGCCTTCAGCGCCGGCAACACCGCGCGGATGTGGTCCTCGAGGAACAGCATCGCGGCAACGACGATGTCGCCCCGCTCGATGTCGGCAAGGCACGCGTCGAGCAGCGCCGGGTCCTGGCCCCACTCGTCGGCCGTATGAACACGCAACTCAAGGCCGGGGATGTCGCGCCGCAGGATCTCTTCCGCCGCCTCCGCCGCATGGGCGAGGTAGCTGTCCATCGTCACGATGACGATGCGGAAAGGCGTGGAGTCAGCGCGCATAATGCGCCCTCGCATCGTAGAGTGTCTGGAGAGAGATGCTGGCCACGCCGCGTTCGCGGGCGAAGACTTCGGTGTTGCGGCGAGCCTTGCCGCGAACGAAGATCGGGATCTTCTTGAGGGCCTGATCGGCCTCGGGAAGCCATGTTGTCGCGTCAAGAACGGCCACCTCGGCGACCGCTTCCCCCGCCGGGACGGACGTGACGCCGAGATGAGAGGGCGCCGCGCCCTCGCCAAATTCGCTGTCCTCGCGGAACATCGCCAGCAGATGTTCCTCCAGCCCCATCATGAGCGGATGGACCCAGGTGTCGAAGAGCACGTTGGCGCCCTCGAACCCCATCTGCGGCGAGTAGCGCGCCGGGAAGTCCTGCACATGCACCGGCGATGAGATGACAGCGCAAGGAATGCCGAGCCGCTTGCAGATGTGCCGCTCCATCTGCGTGCCGAGCACCAGCTCCGGCTCGGTCGCCGCGATCTGCGCCTCGACATCGAGATAGTCGTCGCTGATGAGCGCCTCGACACCGTAGGACGCTGCGGCCTGACGCACGTCCCGCGCATATTCGCGGGAATACGTGCCGAGGCCGACGAGTGCAAAACCAAGTTCATCGACCGCCACGCGGGCGGCGGCAATGGCGTGGGTCGCGTCGCCGAAGATGAAGACCTTCTTGCCCGTGAGGTAGTTGGCGTCCACCGAACGCGAGTACCAGGGCAAATTGCTGTTGCGCTCGCAATCGGCGGCGGAAAGGCCCGCAAGTGCGGCGACCTCGGCGACGAAATCGCGCGTGGCGCCGACGCCGATCGGCACCGTCTTCACCCGCTTCTGTCCGAACTGCCGCTCCAGCCAGCCCGCCGCCGTGTCCGCGATCTCGGGATAGAGCACGACGTTGAAATCCGCCTCGCCGAGCCGGGCGAGATCGGCGGGGCTGGCGCTCAACGGTGCCACCACATTGACGGCAACGCCCAGGCGTCCGAGCAGCGACTCGATTTCGCGCACGTCGTCGCGGTGGCGGAAGCCGAGCGCGGTCGGTCCGAGCAGGTTGCAGCAGGGCTGGCGGCCCTCGCGGGGCAACGGCTGGCCCGCCGCGAAGCGCCGGACGAGCTGGTAGAACGTCTCGGAGGCGCCCCAGTTCTCCTTGCGCTGATACGAGGGCAAGTCGAGCGCGATCACCGGCACGTCCAGCCCGCGCGTGAGGCCCTCGGGATTGTCCTGGATCAACTCGCCGGTGCAGGAGGCGCCGACCAGCAGCACCTCAGGGCGGAACCGCTCGACGGCCTCGCGCGCGGCGGTCTTGAAGAGTTCCGCCGTGTCGCCGCCGAGGTCGCGGGCCTGGAAGGTCGTGTAGGTCACGGGCGGACGACGATCCCGCCGCTCGATCATCGTGAAGAGCAGGTCCGCATAGGTGTCGCCCTGTGGGGCGTGCAGCACGTAGTGCACACCGGTCATCGCGGAGGCGATACGCATCGCGCCCACATGCGGCGGTCCCTCATAGGTCCAGAGGGTGAGCTTCATTGCCCTATACCGCCAAAGCCGCGCGGCGGCGGAGCGGACGGGTGAACAACCCCGCCAGATCGCCGGCCTGCTCGAAGCCATGGATCGGGCTGAACAGCAGCTCGATCGACCATTTGGTGGGCGTGCCCTCGGCCTCCAGCGGATTGGCGAGGCCCAGCCCGCAGACCACGAGATCGGGCGAGGCGGCGCGGCAGCGGTCCAGTTGCCGGTCCACGTCCTGGCCCTCGCTGAGCTGCGTCGTCTCCGGCAGCAGAGCGAGTTCGCCGGCGAGGTGCTGGCGGTTGAGGTAGGGCGTGCCGACCTCGACCAGCTCCATGCCGAGTTCCCGCGAGAGGAACCGGGCCAGCGGCACTTCGAGCTGCGAATCGGGGAAGAAGAAAATGCGGCGGCCTTCGAGCATGGCACGATGACGGCCAATGCCGATGGCGGCCCGCTTGATGCCCGGAGCCATGGCCGCGGCAAGCCGGTCAGCGTCGCCGCCCATCGCCTGAGCCGCCGCCTGCAGCCAGAGCCTCGTTCCCTCGGCACCGATCGGGAAAGGCGCCACCACGAGGCGCGCACCGCGTGCCTCCAGCAGGCGGGCGGTCTCAGTGAGGAACGGCTGCGCCAGCATCAGCACGGTGCCGGGCCCGACGGAGGGGAGCGCGGTCGCGCGGCGCGGCGGCAGAAACTGCACCGGCCCGATACCCGCCTGGGCGAAGATGCCGGCGAACTCGGCTTCCACGGCATCCGGCAGCGCGCCCGCCACCATCAGCTGCGTGGAGTCGCTCGCCGGCAGTTCGGGCACGAGTGCGGCGAGGCAGGCATCCTCGCCCTGGGTGAAGGTCGTCTCGATGCCGCTGCCGGAATAGCTCAGCACCCGGGTCTGCGGCAGGAACTGGCGTGTCAGCCGCGCGGCGGCACGCGACAGGTCGAGCTTGATGACCTCGGAGGGGCAAGATCCGACCAAGAACAGCATGCGGATGTCGGGCCGGCGCTCCAGCAGGCGGGCCACCACGCGGTCCAGCTCGTCATCCATATCGGCGCGGCCGGCGAGGTCGCGCTCCTCGATGATGGCGGTGGCGAAACGGGGCTCGGCGAAGATCATGACGCCCGCCGCCGATTGCAGCAGGTGGGCGCAGGTGCGGGAGCCGACAACAAGGAAGAAGGCGTCCTGGATGCGGCGGTGCAGCCAGACGATGCCGGTGAGGCCGCAGAAGACCTCGCGCTGGCCACGCTCCCGGATGACCGGCGGCGCGGCGCAGCCGGCAGCGGTCACAGGATGCGCGGCGGCGCTCACTTCGCGACCGCCATGCCGCCGGTCGGCGCTTCCCGGCGGACCGCGCGCAGCTTGAGCACGAACTGGGCGGCGTTGACGACGTAGGCGGCGAAGGCAGTCAGCGCCAGCAGCATCATCTGCTGCGAGGTGAGCGCCCCGGTTGCCAGCGCCAGCAGGTAGGCGGTGTGCAGCGCGATCACCAGGAAGCTGAACATATCCTCCCAGAAGAAGGCCGGAGCGAGCAGGTAGCGGCCGAACACCGCCTTCTCCCACATCGAACCGGTAATCATGATGGCGTAGAGAAAGCCGGTCTTGACCACGACGGAGATGGTTGCCGCCTCGTAGCCATGCCCGGTCGCCAGATAGTGGAGAACGAACCCGATGCTGACGATGAAGGCGAGAAACTGGAGCGGTGCGAGAAGCCCCTGCACCATGGTCCAGGGGCTGCTGTCACGGCGGCGGCGCTGATCCGGCGTGTAAACCAGGCTTGTCACCCGGGGCATGACGGTGCCAGAGCACCGCCCCGTGGTCGCAGGCCAAGGAGAATTGTCGAAAGTGTTGATGAGATCGCTGAAACTTGTGATCATAGCTACTCCCGACTTCTTCCCGCGCTTCGCGTGGGCTCGGAACACTCGGCATCCAGGAGGGGTTCATGCGTCTCAGACCCAAGCCTGCCGCGTCGTCTTCGGGGTGAACGCTATGACTCCGGCGCACCGACTGTCAAGCATTCTAGACGTAAATTCCGATTGACAGTGGGAGTGCCCATCGGCACTGATAATAACGTCTAGAGGGGGCTAGGGATGTCCGGTCTGAGTCATCAGGAAGCATCGAGCTCGACCATGAACGAGCAGTCGAGCTACCCGTTGAGCGAGGCGCCTGTGTGCCGGACCGTCGTCAGCATTCTGCATGACGAACGGTCTCCGCAGCGGCGACAGGCGGCGATCGAACGTGTGGTCGAGGCTGATATCATTCCGCGGCTGCTTGCCGCCTACAACGCTCGCGCCGCCGCCGCCGGAAAGGCGTCCGCAAAGCGGCTCGCAGCCGCCCCGCTCGTCCGTCAGGGACATGGCGAGGCCGACGCCGTCGCACTGGCCCTAGGCGTAATCGGCGCGAAACCCGAGGAGGCCGTGGCAGCTGTCATCAAGCGGCTCATCGCCGGGGGCGAGGCTCCCGAGGCAAGATGCCTGGAACTCGTCGCCGACGCCGCGCGCCATCTCGGTGTCCTATGGGTCGAGGACCGTGCCGGTTTTGAGGAAGTCACCATCGGCATGTTCCATTTGCAGCGGATGGCGCACGAGATCGCGCCGATGACCCGGCGCGTCACGTTGCCACCCGGCGCATCCCGGAAGACCCTGCTCTTGTTGACACTGGAAGGTGAACAACATAATCTCGCCAAGACGTTACTTGCCAATTGTTTTGATAGCGCAGGGTGGCAGGTATCTACCGTCCAGGTCTCCAGAACAGACGATGTCGCCGATTTGGTGGCGACCGTCGATTACGATGTCGTCGGGTTCTCGATGGCGACGGACGTGCAGGTCAGCCGGGCCGACCACTGCATCAAGGCAGTGCGTCGAGCCTCCCACAACAAAAACGTCATCATAATGGTCGGCGGGGCGATGATCCTGGCGACCCCTTCGCTCGTCGAGACCCTGGGGGCGGACGGCACGGCCGCGAGCGCCGCCGAGGCGACCGTGCGTGCAGAGGAGCTGCTGAACCAGCTCCAGCGGCCAACGGCGTCTCAGTCCAGTGCCATACGATAACCATCCTGATCAAACCGCGCCCGGACCGGGCCAACGCAAGAATGCCGCGATGAGGGCTAGCAAGTGGTTTTCCCGCGATAACGGCTCCATCGGCCCGCTCACTGCCGAGGACGCCTCGCGCGTCGTCGCCGCCGCGGCGGACGTGGCCCTGCTCGTCAGCTCCGACGGCATCGTCCAGGACTGCGCCTTCCGAACGCCCGAGCTGGAAAATGCAGTCGGGGATGCCGGTTCCTGGGCAGGACGGCTCTGGGCCGATACCGTCACCGTCGAAAGCCGGCACAAGGCAGAAGCTCTTCTGGACGGCGCTCTGAAGGACGCTGAACCCCATCTGCGCCACCTCAACCACCCGGCGGCGCTCGACGGGCCGGATGTCGCGATCGAGTACTCCGCGGTCAGAGCCAACAGCGATGGCTCGGTCATCGCCTTTGGGCGTGACCTGCGCCGCCTTGCCACTCTGCAGCAGCGCCTCGTCGACGCGCAGCAGGCGTTGGAACGCGACTACACGAGCCTGCGGCAGGCTCAGGCCCGCTATCGGGGCCTGTTCCAGACCGCGCCCGAACCGCTCATGGTTGCGGACGCGCAGACCCTCCGCGTCACCGAGGCCAATCCAGCCGCGCTCAAGCTGATCGAGCAGGGGCGCCGCACGCTGGGCACGCCGGTCGTCGACCTTCTGCACGCCGACGATCGTGCCGGCGCCCAGCGCCTGCTGGCGGGCATGCGTCAGGCCGGCAGCCCGCAGTCTATGAGGGTGCGCCTCAACCCGGACTCGACGGGCGACAAGGCAGCCGGCGCCAAGTTCGGCCCTGACGTGAGCGTGACGCTCGGCGCTACCGTGCTCATGGAGGAGAAGTCGGCGGTGCTGGTGCTCCGCTTCTCCACCGTGGCGCCAGAAACGACGGCGAAGAGCGCCTCGGACGTGAACCAACGGCTGCTGACGGCGCTGGACCAGGCGACGGACGGCTTCGTCCTCACCAGTCAGGATGGCGAGGTCATGAACGCCAATGCAGCGTTCATCTCCATGGCGCAGCTCGGGTCGCCGGCCCGGGCGGAGGGGCGCTCGATTGAAAACTGGATCGGCCAGTCGGGCGTCGATACCGAAGTGCTGCTGGCCAATCTCAAGCAGCGCGGCGTCGTCCGGCTCTTCGCCACCAGCATCCGCGGCGAGATGGGCGGCACGAACGATGTCGAAATCTCGGCCAACGCCGTCATGCTGGACGGGCAGCAGTGCTTCGGCTTCGTCATCCGCGATATCGGACGCCGCCTGACGACGGCGCGAGCCCAGCCCCCGCGGGCGATGCCGCGCTCGATCGAACAGCTGACGGAACTCATCGGCCGCGTTTCCATGAAAGAACTGGTGCGGGACGCGATCGACGTGATCGAGCGTCTGTGCATCGAGTCGGCGCTGGAACTCACCAGCAACAACCGGGCCTCCGCCGCCGAGATGCTCGGCCTCAGCCGGCAGAGCCTCTACGTGAAGCTGCGACGCTACGGCTTGAGCGATCCCGGCGATGCTGAGCCTGACGGAGAGCCCGGATCGTGAGCGACCGCATCGTGGGAGAGGGTGGCGGCACGGTCGGGCTGGTGCCCAAGGCCGGCGTCCGCACCTGGCCCAGCCCGCGAGCGCTGCTGGAGTTGTTGAAGCCGATCACCTGGTTCGCGCCAATCTGGGCTTTCGGCTGCGGCGTCGCCTGCGCCGGCGGCCCCGGCGCGCGCGGCTGGGGCGTCGTCGCCATTGGCCTCGTCCTGTCCGGGCCGCTCGCCTGCGGCACCAGCCAGGCCGTGAATGACTGGTACGACCGTCATGTCGACGCCATCAACGAGCCGAACCGCCCCATTCCCTCCGGGCGCGTGCCGGGCCAGTGGGGCTTCGGGATCGCCGTCGGCTGGACGATCCTGACTGCGGCGGTAGCGTTTCTCCTTGGCGCGCCCGTCGTCCTCGCGACCGCGACCGGCCTTATCCTCGCGTGGATCTACAGCGCCCCGCCGATCCGTCTCAAGCGCAACGGATGGTGGAGTAACCTCGCCGTCGGCATCTCCTATGAGGGGCTGCCGTGGTTCGCGGGCGCTGCGGTGTGCCTGCGGGCGATGCCGTCGGCGTCCGTCATCGTGGTGGCGCTGATCTACAGCCTCGGCGCCCACGGCATCATGACGCTCAATGACTTCAAGTCGATCGAGGGCGACCGGCAGATGGGGCTCGGCTCCCTGCCCGCGAGGCTCGGCCCGGACCGCGCCTGCCGCCTCGCCTGCATCACCATGGGCGGGGCCCAGGCCGCCATCGTGGTGCTGCTCCTGGTCTGGCGGATGCCCATCCATGCCTGCATCGTGGTGGCTCTGCTGGCAGCGCAGCTCGCCCTCATGGTCCGGCTGCTGGAAGACCCTCGCGGCCGCGCCCCCTGGTACAATGCGACCGGCACCACGCTCTATGTGCTCGGCATGCTCGTAACCGCCTTCGCCTTGGCGCCGTGATGACCACGGCCCTCACCCTCTCCGGAGCAGTGTCATGAACGGCGAAACGATCTACGACACGGTTGTCGTCGGCGGAGGCCCGGCCGGGGCTACCGCCGCATCGAGCCTCGCCAAAAGCGGACGCTCCGTGCTGCTGCTCGACCGCGGGGGCCGCGTCAAACCCTGCGGCGGGGCCATCCCGCCCCGCCTCATCCAGGACTTCGCGATCCCCGACGAGTTGCTGGCGGCGCGCGTGACCTCGGCCCGGATGTTCGCCCCCTCCGACCGAATTGCCGACATGCCGATCGAGAACGGGTTCGTCGGCATGGTCGACCGGCAGGAGTTCGACGACTGGTTGCGCCGCCGCGCCGGCGCCGATGGCGCCGTGCTGCGCACCGGCCTGTTCGAGGGACTGAGCCGCGATGCCGATGGCATTGTCACCCTCGAGTGCCGGGAGAAGGGCAGCGACGGCGCCCCGTTCACGCTCCGCGCCCGCTCGGTGATCGGCGCCGACGGCGCGCGCTCGGGCGTCGCCCGCGCCGCCGGCGTGAAGGGCGCCGACCGCATGCGCTACGTCTTCGCCTACCACGAGATCGTCCGCTCGCCCACGCACGGATCATTCGATCCCGCGCGCTGCGAGGTGCATTACAAAGCCAAGGTATCGCCGGACTTCTACGGCTGGGTGTTCCCGCATGGCCCGACAACGAGCGTCGGCCTCGGCAGTGCCAACAAAGGCTTCGCGCTCCGTCGTGCGACGACCGAGCTGCGCGAGGCGACCGGGCTTGCCGGTGCCGAAACAATCCGCCGCGAAGGCGCGCCGATCCCGCTCAAGCCACTGCGGCGCTGGGATGACGGGGAGAGCGTGCTGCTCGCCGGAGACGCGGCGGGGGTCGTGGCCCCGGCCTCGGGCGAGGGCATCTATTACGCTATGCTCGGCGGGCAGCTCGCCGGCGAGGCCGTGGAGCGCTTTCTCGCCACCGGTCAAACGAGCGCGCTTCGCGATGCGCGACGCCGGTTCATGAAAAGCCACGGGCAGGTGTTTGCCGTGCTCGGCATCATGCAGCGCTACTGGTACATCAGCGACGGGCGGCGTGAGCGGTTCGTCACCATCTGCCGCGACCAGGATGTGCAGCGGCTGACCTGGGCCGCCTACATGACCAAGGAGCTGGTGCGAGCCAAGCCGCTCGTCCACCTGCGGATCTTCTGCAAGAGCATGGGCCATCTGACCGGGATCCTGTCCGCGTGATCGTCACGATCATCATTGCGGCGGTGGCGACCATCTGCGTGCTCGGCGCCGGTGGCGCTCTGACCGAAATCGGCCCCTGGTATCACAGCCTGCGCAGCCCGCCGTGGCGGCCGCCGAACTGGGCGTTCGGTCCGGTCTGGAGCACCATCGGAGTTCTGACCTGCATTGCCGCCGTACTCATCTGGCGAGCCTCTCCAACACCTTGGGACAAAACCGTCACGCTCGGGCTCTTTGCCATCAATGCCGTTTTCAACATTCTCTGGAGCCTCTTTTTCTTCAAGCTGAAGCGCCCGGACTGGGCACTGATCGAGGTCGTGTTCCTCTGGCTCTCGGTCCTGGCGCTGATCCTGGACTTCTATCCGCGCTCGCCGTTGGCGGCCGCACTTCTCGTGCCTTACCTCATCTGGGTTAGCATTGCCTCCGTTCTGAACCGCGCCATGGTCCGCCTCAATGGGCCGTTCATGGGACGAGCGGATCGCGGGCTCGTCAAAGGACAAAGCTGATGGACGCCGCGGCGCTGCAGACGGACCTCCTTGCCGCATCGACGTGGACGCGCACGGCGCCCGCTGTAGCACCGGCGTCAGTTCCCCGGCACCATCCGCAGCTGCCGCTGCGGGTCGGTACCCGTGCATCTCCGCTCGCCCTGCAGCAGACTCGCAGCTTCCTGACGCTCCTCGCCCGCGTCTGCCCGGTGCTGCACCAGATGGACGTGTTCCAGGAGCACATCATCCGCACCACGGGCGATGCCGTGCAGGATCGGCGCCTCGCCGAGATCGGTGGAAAGGGCCTCTTTGCCAAGGAGATCCACGAGGCGCTGATGGATGGACGTATCGATCTGGCGGTCCACAGCCTCAAGGATCTGGAAACGACGCTGCCGCCCGGCATCGTGCTCGCCTGCACCCTGCCGCGCGAGGATGTGCGGGACGCGCTCATCCTCAGCGACAGCTGCGATGCCCTGGATGACGACGATCCTTACGCCTGCCTGCCGCAGGGCGCTGTCATCGGCACCTGCTCCGTCCGTCGCCAGGCGCAGCTGCTGCATGCGCGGCCCGACCTCAGGATCACCATGATGCGCGGCAACGTGCATTCGCGCCTCGACAAGATCCGTCACGGCGATTGCGCCGCAAGCCTGCTGGCCATGGCCGGCCTGCGGCGGCTCGGCCTGGAAGCGGAAGCCTCGGTCGCACTTGCGCCCACGACCATGCTGCCCGCCGCCTGTCAGGGCATCGTCGGCATCACCGCGCGGGAGGACGCAACCGAACTGCGCGAACTGCTCAAGATCGTCGAGGACCGCGCAGCGCGCGTGGCGGCGACGGCGGAACGCTCGTTGCTCGGCACCCTGGACGGCTCCTGCTCCACGCCGATCGGCGCTTTTGGGCAGCTTCTGACCGGCAATCGCCTGCGGCTGAGCGGGTTGCTCGCCTCCGTGGATGGCACCTTCCTGCGCCGGGCCGAGATCGAGGGCAGTGCCGTCGATGCAGCCCGCATGGGCGCGGAGCTGGGTTCCCGCCTGAAGGCAGAAGCACCCGCATCGGTCTTTGCGTGATGGCTCGTTCAGGGCCGCCGGAAACTCAGTCGAGATCGTGGCGGAGATCACTCAGAACCGCGCTGAGACGCGCAACGAGTGAGGCACGTTGCGTTGCATCCGTCTCCGCCCCGTCACGAGGTTTCTGCAGGGCGAAGACGAGGTTGAGAACCTCTCCAGTAGCAGGAAGCGCGTCTTTCCGGTCACCTGTCGCCATGACGAAGAGCAGCAGCAACGCCGTGACGGTCGTGCTCTCCAAGGCATGCGTTCGCTTCAGATTTTTGCCAAGCAAAGGCCACCATCGATCGTTGTCGTGATCATGCGGTGACGTCTCAAACAGATCGCCGTATGGACCATTCGTCATCCTACCGCCCGCCGTGTTCGCTATCCCGCGTCCCGTTCCAGACTACTGGAGATGGGGGACCTGCAGGACGTACGCCATCAGGTCTTGTGGTATTTTAATCATCTTTCGAGCCCGTGACACGAATGTCAAATAACTAATGGCCGCGCCTCGAGCGAATTTGGCGGCCGGGCGGAAGGTGATCGTCATTGGCGGCGGCTTTGGCGGTATCGCTGCCGGGTTGCGCGCCCGCGCCCTCGGCTATGAGGTCACGCTCCTGGACCGTCTCGATCAGCTGGGCGGTCGCGGACGTGTTGTGCGGCACGACGGCTTTCACTTCGATGCAGGACCGACGGTGATCACCGCGCCGTTCCTCCTGGACGAACTTTTCGCGCTTTTCGGCGAGGACAGGCGCGACCATGTGCCTCTGCTGCCCGTGACCCCCTTCTACCGCGTCCGGTTTGTCGACGGGCGGCACTTCGACCTGACCGGCGACGCCGACGCCATGCGCGGCGAGGTCGTCCGGTTCTGCCAGCAGGATCTTCCCGGCTACGAAAAAATGCAGCGGCATTCGGCGGAATTATACCGTATTGGCTATGAACGCTACAGCGCTCAGCCGTTCCACAAGCTCGCAACGATGATGACGGCGTTTCCGGAGATCGTGAGGCTTTCGGGCCACCGGAGCGTCTACAGCATCGTGCGGCGCTATCTTCGAGACGACAGCCTGCGGCGCGTCTTTTCGCTGCAACCGCTTCTCGTCGGCGGGCATCCCTTTCATACCAGTGGGCTCTACGCTCTCATCCAGCACCTGGAGCGAACGCACGGCGTCTGGTTTCCCAAAGGCGGAACAGGCGCCCTGGTGGCGGGGCTCGGCGCGCTCATGCGGCGCCAGGGCATCGCCGTCCGCCTGCAAGCCGATGTCGCCCGCCTTCTGCACGAAAACGGCCGGATCACAGGCGTGGCGCTTGCAACCGGGGAGACGCTACCCGCGGACGCCGTCATCGCCAACGCCGACGCGCCTGCAATCTACGCCGATCTTCTTCCAAGCCTGAAACGACGGCGCTGGACCGACCGGAAGCTCGACCGGCTGGACTACTCCATGGGTCTCTTTGTCTTCTATTTCGGGACCAATCGCCGCTACGAGACGACCGCGCACCACACCATCCTGCTTGGTCAGCGCTACCGGGAACTGCTCGACGAGATCTTCGGCCGTGGCGTCGAGGTGCCGGACGATCTGAGCCTCTATCTCCATCGTCCCACGGCGACCGACCCCGACATGGCGCCGCCCGGCTGCGACGCCTTCTACGTGCTCGCTCCAGTGCCTAATCTTCGTTCCGAGATCGACTGGGCAGTCGCGGCCCCTCGCCTGCGAGACCGGCTTGTCGCGATGATGGAAGCGCGCGAACTGCCAGAGCTTTCCGCCGCGATCGTGACCGAGAGCTGGATGACGCCGCAAACCTTCAGCGAGGAATACCGGAGCCGGCATGGGGCTGGATTCTCTGTCTCGCCACGTCTGATGCAGTCCGCGTGGTTCCGGTTCCATAACAAGTCGGAGGAGGTTCGCGGCCTCTATCTCGTCGGCGCGGGCACCCATCCAGGGGCCGGACTGCCGGGCGTGTTGACCTCGGCCAAGGTGGTGGAGACACTGCTCAAGGAAGACGCCCGGTAGGCAAGAAGCAAGCGGTTCTTTTTCTAAAAAAGAACCAAAAAATTTTGCTCAGCCCGGTTGCAGCAGCACCAGGTAAACGACCTTCCAGTACGGCAGCGCGAAAAGGACGAACAAGCCGGCGATGCCTGTCCAGACAACGACCGATCCGGCAGTCAGCCACGCGCCGATTTTATGCTCCCGCCACCCATAGATCGATCCGCCGGTCAGCCAGGCCCAGATCACAAAGATGAGGATGAACCACCCGATGTACATTTTCAGTCACTCCCGTTATTAGAGAGCTGCGTGAAGAGGCGGTCGGCAAAGTGGGTCAGCTGCCAGGCCCGCTGGTCGGGAGGAATGGTGTCATCGCCATTTACAATCGGGCAGTAGGCAATGGTGAGGCCATTGACCGCGTCCGATCTCGAGACCGTGGGCGCCACGCTATGCAGCTTCTGCACGATCGCGTTCACGTTGTTAAGCATGTTCGGCATGGTGGTGGACTTCAGCAGATCCTCAAGCCCGTTTGAGTTGTCCGCAAGCGCCGTTTTCAGCTGGTCCTGCTCGAGCGTCGGGCAGCCGTCGGGCCGTTGACCGTTGGTGAAAGTGTGAGTGTCCTTGCGGATGATGTTGACGAGCAAGGGCGTCGCACTCATCGGAGCCACATTGCTCCAAGCCTGGCGGACGTAATTGGCAACCTCGGCAACCTGTTCATCGGTCATCGTGGCTCCGACACCGGGCATCAACGCGTAGCTTCCACGCGCCTCAAGCCCTCCGAGGATGACGCGGATGACGCTCTGCGGGCCGGTTGCCGTTACCATCCCGTTGCCGTCGAGCGCCGGGATGTTGCCCTTGATCCCCTGGCCGTCCGGCTGATGGCACGCTGCGCAGTGGCTGAGATAGACCTGCTGACCAGCGAGCACCGTTGCGTTGTTCGGCCCACGCTTCCACTCGTAGTAGGCGGGCGTCGTCGGCAGGGTGTGGAGATAGGCGACGATCGCCGCGCGGTCAGCGTCGGTCAGATACTTGGTGCTGTAGTCGATCACCTCCGACATGGGTCCGGCGACGGTGCCCATGGAGGGCGAATCGCCGTCCTTGAGGAACTCCTCGATGTCGGCGTCACTGAAGCGCCCGATGCCGGTCGTGGGATCGAAACGCAGACTGGGCGCGTACCACTGCGTGATCGGCCCGCCGAGAACGTTCAGTGCTACCGCGGTGTTGCCGAGGAAGTTCCGGTGGTTGTGGCACTCGCCGCAATGCTCGAGTCCGTTGACGATATAGGCGCCACGATTTTGCTGCGCCGTCAGGTGAGGATCGGGGTGATAGCGGCTACCGAGGAAAAAGAGATTGTAGCCAGCAACAGCAGGTCGCAGGTTGAACGGAAACCAGATGTAGTTCTTCAAGCGCGGCGCGTGGATTGGTTGCAGCGAGAAGAGATAGGCCTTGATCGCCAGGATGTCGTCGTCCGGCAAGGTCGTATACCAAGGATAGGGCATCGCCGGGTAAATGTACTGCCCCTTCGGCGTGATGCCCCCGCGCATCAGGCGGATGAAGCCGGCATCCGTATAGTAGCCGATCCCGGTATTCACGTCGGGCGTAATGTTCGGCGTCGAGATCTTGCCGAAGGGCATGGCCATGTATTGGCCGCCGGCAAACTCTTTCCCGCCGTTCGCACTATGACAGCCGACGCAGTCGCCCATGGTCGTCAGGTATTTGCCCTTGGCGATGAGCGCGGCATCGGTGGACGGGGCCTGGGACGGACCCTGCCCCGCTGTCTGCAAGGGCACCTGCGTCGCGCCCCAGCCGTGAGCCGCGAGTACACCGGCCGACAGCACGATGCCAAGCGCCCCGCCGAGTAGTTTCTTGTTCATGGTGTCGCACCTCCCGACTGAGCGACGGTACCAGACAACACTGGTGCAGACAAACTTGCCTCCTTAGGGCCGGTCGCAGGCTGAAGCGATGAAGACCTCATCACAGGCGGAAGGGCGAAGGGAGGCCGCACGATTGTTTGCGCCGTCGTACCGCTTCCGTTCGTGGGGTGCGTAAGCGCCGGGTAAGTGTCCACGACATGCGCACCATAGTAGGGGGCATACGCGCCTTGGTGGCAAGTCTGGCAGTTGATTTTCGGAACATCGCCCATCGGGCCACGGCGGCCGGCGGGGAAGATATTCGTGATCGGAACCATGAAGTTGTTGTTAAGGTCGCGCACCATCTGGATACCATACCAGGCGGTCAGGCGGTTCGGTGTACCCTGGTCCCAAATCGAGAAGGCCCGGCTGTTATGGCAGTAGTTGCACCCGACGCCCAGCGAATGTGCAAAATGCATCATCAGGGCATAGGTCCAGTTGGTTTGCTCGATCGAGGTGCGGTTGCCCGCCGGCAAAGCGGTCGACCCCTGAACGTCGATCGGATCGGCGTTCAAAAGGAAGGGCGTGTAAGGATCGGAAGGCAGCGCCGACATATCTGCGGCGGGCGACGGGTAATTCTCGCCGGTCGTCGTCGCGGCAACGCCGTGCAGGCCGCCCGGCGGCAGCTGGAAGGTCCACGTATATTGCGGTGCGCCGGCGCCGCGGTGGCAAGTGCCGCAGTTGACGCCTGCAGCGCCGACGTGGCTCCGCCAGTTCTCATTGATATACTGCGTCATCAGCAGCATGTGGCGCGCTATTTCCTTCGTGTAGATCACGTCGGACGCCATGTTCGCGACCGAGTGGCAGTAGGCGCAGCCGACCTGCGGCGCGACCCACTGCGCCATCGACGCCATCACCCGCAGGAAGTCGTTGGCATCGACCGTCTTCAGCACCTGGATGTTCTTATAGACAGCGGCAGCCGGCTTGCCTGCGGGAGTGACCGCAGGATACTCGCCGGTCGGCGAATTCAGCGGCATGTTCACCTTGCTCGCCGCCAGGTTATATTGCTCGATCATTCCCGTGCCGCGTGGCCCTAGCTGGATACTTGCCATCGGCAGGGTCTGCAGCGTGCTCGCCAGGCCCCAGACGACAAGGGCCACGATAATGCCGGCGGCCCACCCGGCAGCCTTGTATGGATGGTAGCGGGCGCCGTTGAACAATCCTGAAATGAGCCATCCCGTGAGGCGGAACGGGGCCAGGAAGGGGTTCATTTCAGGACCCCCGTAAGATCGCTCGGCGGGGTGGGGATGTACGGATAGACCGCGGGATAAACCGGCGCGATGCCGTGCTTCACGCCCCAGAGATACCAATTATCGACGACGGTGCCGGTGAGCAGAATGCCGATGCCGCCGGTGAGCGGGCAGAGCACAGCGAACCACCACGCCCAACGGTGGATAGACTCGAAGGTCGCGTTGAAGCCCATTGTCCAGCGCCAGAAGATCGCGCCGCGCTCCGCGGCCGTGCCGCGATCCGTCACTAGCTCGAGCTCACGCTCGCCCCAATAGCGGCTGGTGGCCAGGATGGTGCCGCCATGCATCGCGAAGAGCAGCGTCGACCCATAGAGGAAGACGATCGAGAGCATGTGGAACGGGTTGTAATAGAGGTTGCCGGAGCGGATGGAGATCGACGCGGTCCAATCCAGATGAGGGAAGATGCCGAAGGGCACGCCCTCGCCCCACGACCCCATGAGCAGCGGCCGCAGAAAGCCGCAGACAAGATAGAGCCAGATGGCGGCGGCGAAGGCCCAGGCGACATGAGTTCCCAAACCGAGCGCGCGGGCACGACGATAGACCCGGAACCACCACAGGATGATCGAGGCGGTGAGGAAGAACCCAGCCATGAGCCACCAGCCGCCTTGATTCAAGGGCGGAATGCGCAGACCCCAGGACGGCGCCGGCGGCTCCAGCCCGAGCCAGGGCAGCAGCCGGATGAATTGCACCGGGTCCCAGTTGACCGAGGCCAGCATGTTGAGGCCGATGATCTCGAAGGCGATGAAGCCGCAAACGATGGACATGAGGCCGCAAGTGCCGAGGTAGAACGGCCCGACCTGGGCCGCCCCGATCAACCCCATCAGGTAGGAGTGGAACGGCTTAACGATCCGGTTCTCCTCGCCCCATTTAAGGGGCGCGCCCTCGTCCACCGGGCCGCGTATCTGAACGCGGTTGAAGATGTTCTGGTACTGTAAGCCGAATGCAGTGCGGTAATCGAACATCGCGCTCTATCCCCAAATCGGGAGGTTAAGCCACCAGTTCCACCACTGCGGCCAGCCATGCGTCCACAACGGGCCGCTGATGACGATGCAGACGGCGCTCCACAAGCCGGCGTTCATGGCGCAGAACCAGCCTAGCCGATGAATGCCGAGCGGGCCGATCGAATAGACAATCAGATCGCGGAAGAAACTGTCTTCATAGCCGGACGGTTTGACCGGCTCGTCGCCGCCCGGATTGAGCGCGGAGAGGATCACGCCGCCATGCATCGAGAGGATGAGGGTGGTGGTGAAGAAGAACGTCACGGCGATCATGTGCGCCGGATTGTAGTGGAACTCGAGATGCTGGTAGCCGACGTTGCTGACCCAATCCAGATGGGCCATGATCCCGTACGGGAAGCCGTTGCCCCAGGCGCCGAGCATCACGGGACGGATGACCTCCAGTGTGATGTAGGCGACGATGGCACAGGCAAAGGCGATTGGCGTGTGCAGCCCCATGCCGAGCTTGCGCGCTATCTCGATCATGCGCAGGTCCCAGGACACGAAAGCACCGATGGCGCAGAAGGTGATCCATTGCCACAATCCGCCGCTCGCAAGCGGCGCGAAGCCCAGCCCGTATTTTAGATCCGGTGGCGGAATGTTGATCTGCCAGACATTCCAGGTGGGTCCGATCGCGGCGCCATAGACGATCAAGGCGGTGCCGATCACCGTGAAGAAGATCGTGGTGACGCCAAAAAAGCCGACGTAGAACGGTCCGACCCAGAAGTCGAACAGGTCCCCGCCTATCAGCGTACCGCCACGTATGCGGTACTTGTATTCGAAATTCATCATGGCCATTGAGGCGTCTCCCCGCTCCGTTGAAGACCGGCTCTCACCGGCCCCCAACAGAACCCATGTTCAGGGTGTTTTCGTACTTGGCATAGGCGTCATCTGCTGCACCTGGGACGGGCCGCCGTAGCGATCCGCGTTCGGGCCATCCAGCCAGTTGAAGCGGCTGGTGCTCAGCAGGATGAAGTGAATGACCAGAGCGAGGATCAGCAGGAACACGAACAGCGTCGTCAGCGTCCGCCGCGGGTCGAAGAGAATCCAGACGCGATACATGGCGCCCTCCCCTCAGGTCAGCAGGACAGAAGCGGCATGGGTGCCCAGGGCCGCCAGGCCATGCAGTGCCGGATGATCCAGCAACATGCCGGTCTGATAGCCATGCACGCTGGGCAGCCAAGGCCGCCAGGCCCATGCCAGGATATGGGCAACGATCGCGATGCCCACGAAGATGAGGAAGCTGATGATGAAGATTCGGTTGAACTCCTTCGCCTCCCCCTCTGTCAGACCCGAGAGGGTCGACCGCCTTTCAAGATCGCTCGCCATGGATTTGTCTCCTCATGAAGTCGGTTAAGTCGCTGGTCACGACATGGCCATCGCAGCCAGCGAGGCAGAAACGCGGGCAGCGGTGACGCACGGCTCCGCCTCACGCCGCGCATCTTTCTCGATCCGTTCGCGCAATTGCTTGGCGGCGGAAATGCGGATGAGGAACGGCTCGGTCTCAACATGATCGTCGAACAAGGCGCGCGCCTCCGGTTCCCAGACCGGAGGGGCGTCCTCGCCACGTGCCAGCGTCGGCTCAACCTGATCGAGGTCGCGACCGAGCGGCAGCATGTTGAACAGCATGTCGAACAGGGCGTTGCAGAACTCCTGAACGAGGTAAGTGGCTCCGGCGTAGCCCATGAAGGGCGTGCCCGTGGCGCGACGGATGATCGCACCCGGAAACGAGGCCGGAATGTAGATCGAGCGCAGGCCGAGTTCGGCCGCGTAGATGCGCTCGTTGTTGGAGCCGAACAGCACCACCGGCGGGCTCTTTTTCAGAGCCTCGCGCACGCCCTGGTTGTCCGGCTTAACGCCCGGACGGCGAGCATGCGCGAAGGTGCAGGGAATACCGAGCTCCTCGGTCAGGAACTGGCGGAGACCGTGCTCGTAGGTGGCGGTCGCAACGACGGCGAAACTGGCAGTCGCGAAGAAGTCCTGCGTCACGCTGCGCCACAGGTCCCAGACCGGCTTGATCGTCGCCTGCTTCTCGCGCTCGATGAAGGGCTCGGGATCGACGCCAACGATCTGCCCTAGCGCGCGGAGAAAATTCGTCGTCGCAAAAAGACCGATGGGCGCCTGCAGATAGGGCTTCCCCAGCTCCTCGCAAAGGAGGCGGCCGAACTCGCGGTAGAGGCAGACATTGGCGACGGCGTCCGCGAGCTTTGGCGTGTCATCGAGATGCGCGCCCATCGGATAGACGAGGTTGACCTCGCAGCCGATGCCCTCGACAAGACGACGGATCTCGGCGAGGTCCGACGGCATGTTGAAGGTGCCGTGGATGGCGCCGATTATGTTGACGAGCGGCTTCTTCGGGGCGCCGGACGCGACCGCGTTCGGATCCTTGGAGTTCTTGGTGACGCGGACGCCCTTGGCCGCCTTCTTGCCGCCGAACTGGTTATAGAGCCAGAACAACGCACGGTCGGCGCACTGCCACTGGTCCTCGTCGATCGTGCGCGGGATGAAGCGGAGCAGCCCGGACCCTTCCGGCGTGACGCCGCCGCCGATCATCTCGGCGATGCTGCCGGTGACGACGACGCCCGGCATACGCCGGTCGCCGACGCTGTTCGCCTGTTTCATCGACTCTTCGGTGCCGTCGCGTGACAGCTGGTCCTCGGAAAGGCCCGTCACCGAGATTGGCAACTCATGCGGCGGAAGCGCGTCCGTGTAATGCAGCACGGCGGTGACGGGCAGGTTCTCGCAGCCGACCGGACCGTCGATGATGACGCGCAGGCCACGGAGGGCTGAGAATACGTAGACCGCGCCCCAATAGCCGCCGGCGCGATCATGATCGATGACCAACATGCTCAGGTCCCCATCGAAGCGGCGAGGCTGTTGATCTTGACCGGCTCAGCCGGTGCCGCGACCGGTGCTGCCTCGGGCGCGGTGCCGAAGAAGCTCACCATGCGAGCGAAGCGGTCCCGACCGCGGGTCTGCGCGGCAATCGAGCTTGCGAGCGCGGCGGCGCCAGGAATGCCGAACAACGGCCTAGAGGACATGATGTTTGTGAAGTACACAGCGGGGATGCCGTTCTCCTTGGCCTTCTGCACAACGGGCGTCGTGCCGATGGCGAGGTCGGGCTTGACCTCCTTCATCGCCGCGAGGTCCTGCTCCAGCGAGGCGCGGAACTGCACGTGGGCTCCGTGCGCGATCAACCAGGCACGGTCGTCCTCGTTCCAGGCTGTGCGCGGACAGGCTGTGCCGACATAAGGCACCTCGGCCCCGGCCTCGATCAGCAGACGAGCCACCAGAAGTTCGGAGCCCTCGTAGCCGGAGACGTTGATGCGCGCATCGATCCGGTTCGCCGCGAGCACGCCGCGCAACGCCGGCAAAGATGCTTGATGCGCCGCCTCGATGCGGCTGCCAGGCAAACCCGCCGCACGGCCAACGGCCGTCAGCCAGGCATCCGTGCCCTCGACACCGACGGGCCCGGAACCGACGACCGGGCGACCTGCCGCCTCGAACTCGCGGATGGAAGCCGTGTAGAAGGGATGCACCGCCGCCGCCACGTCGCAGTCGAGCGCGCCGTAGAGGTCCCGCCATTCGCGCGCCGGGATGCTCGGCGCAACGCCGAGACCCATCGGGGCGAGCAGGCCGCCGATGCTCATCGGGTCGGCGGGGAACAACTCGCCGATGAGGGCGACGGTGGGCAGCGCGCTTGCCGGACCACGGGGCCGTGCCACGGGACCGGCCTCGATCTCGGAACGCGCGGCGCGCAGCATCGCCCCCGCCAGCACGTCCTTAGCCTCGGCATGGGTCGGCACGCCGAAGCCCGGCACATCGATGCCGATGATGCGCACGCCGTCGATCTGTTTCGGCAACAGGTCGAGCGGCACACCAGAAGCGGTGGGGACGCAGAGGTTGATGATGACGACAGCGTCGTAATCCGCCGGCTTGGCAGTCTCGAATACGGCCTCGCGGATGTCCTCGTAGAGTTGACCGCGCACGAGCGTCTCGGAGTTGAACGGCACATAGCCGACGCTGCGACGCGCACCGTAGAAGCGCGAGGTGAAGGTCAGGCCATAGACGCAGCAGGCGGAGCCGCAGAGGATCGTCGCCACCCGGCGCATCCGCAGGCCGACGCGCAAGCTGCCGAAGGCCGGGCACATCGATTGCGGCTGGTCATGCGGCCCGCGCGGATAATCCGCGATCAAGCGCTCCAGCACTTCACCTTTGCCGGCGGCGGTGGCGGCGGCGAGCATCGTCTCCCGCCCGCCATGGCAGCCGCTCCCGGTGTCGGGCGGAATTGTCGGCGTTTGCATGCCGTCCATGATCAGACGCCCTCGTAGACAACTTCGAGCGACGGACGGGCGGCGGCCGCCGCGAGCCCGCCCATATCCTCCATCGTCGCCGGAAGGAGCGTCACGCCGCGGCCGACCGCCTCGCCTTTGAACAGCGCGAGCAGCCCATCCTGCGTCAGCGGGTTCGGCCG